>CAVZXW010000011.1:0-20000 GCA_963779375.1 uncultured Chloroflexia bacterium
AGCTCATGAACACGGCCAGGATGTTGCGGCCGAGGGCGAGCTCGCCCCGGTCGGTGGAGCTGCTGTCGGCGAGTACCTGCCGGCCTCGACGCGCATGCCGACGTCCACGATCGGACGCTGGTTGATGCACGTGCCCTGGTTGGAGCGAACGAACTTGTCGACCCGGTACTCGTCGAGCGACACGCCGTCGCCGTCCGGCTCGACCTTCACGAGGTCCGCCGTCACGCTCAGGACCGTGCCGGAACGGCGCGCCACCACCACCTGGCCGGAGTCGCGCGCGGCGCGCTCCTCCATGCCGGTGCCCACGATCGGCGATTCGGGTTCGAGCAGTGGCACGGCCTGCCGCTGCATGTTGGAACCCATCAGCGCGCGGTTTGCGTCGTCGTGCTCGAGGAACGGGATCAGGGCCGTCGCGACCGAGACCACCTGCTTCGGGCGACGTCCATGAACTCGATCTGCTCGGGCCGCGCCTCGGGGAACTGGTCGCGGTACCGGCTCGGCACGCGCGCGTCGAGGAAATGGCCTCCCTCGTCGAGGCGGGAGTTCGCCTGGGCGACGTAGTACTTGCTCCTCCTCGTCCGCGGGGAGGTACACGATCCGTCGGACCGTCACGAACGGGCGGATCGGGAACGCCTGCGCCTTCTGGCGCTTGAGCTCCGCCACGGCCGCCGGGGTGAAGGACTTGCCGGCCTTGAGGATCACCTCGCCGCCCTTGCCGACCACGTCGGCGCCGGCCTCGAGCATTCATCCCGGGCTCGTCCCAGGCCACGGAGCGCTTCACCCGCCGGTACGGCGTCTCGATGAAGCCGTACTCGTTGATCCGGCCGTAGGTGGCCAGCGAGCCGATCAGGCCGATGTTCGGGCCTTCCGGCGTCTCGATGGGGCAGATCCGGCCGTAGTGGCTGTGGTGCACGTCGCGCACGTCGAACCCGGCGCGGTCGCGGCGAGAGGCCGCCGGGGCCCAGCGCGCGAGAGGCGCCGCTTGTGCGTCAGCTCGGCCAGCGGGTTGGTCTGGTCCATGAACTGGGACAGCTGCGTGCCGCCGAAGAACTCCTTCATGGCCGCGACGACCGGGCGGATGTTGATCAGCGCGCTCGGCGTCGCCTTCTCCGGGTCCTGGATCGTCATGCGCTCCTTGACGACGCGCTCCATGCGCAGCAGGCCGATGCGGAACTGGTTCTGGATCAGCTCGCCCACGGCGCGCACGCGGCGGTTGCCCAGGTGGTCGATGTCGTCCGGCGTGCCGATGCCGTTGTTGAGCTGGATCAGGTGCGCCATGATCGCGACGATGTCCTCGCTGGTCAGGTGCGCGGCTGCGCAGCGTGACGCCCGTGCGCTCGGCGACGTCGCGAGCTTGCGGTTGAACTTGTAGCGGCCCGACCCGGCCGAGGTCGTAGCGGCGGCAGTTGAAGAAGAGGAGTTCGAGCAGCTTCGCGGGCGTTGTCGCAGGTCGGCGGGTCGCCCGGCCGCAGCTTCTTGTAGAACTCGAGCAGCGCCTCGTGGCGCGTGCGACGCGTTGTCCTTGTCGAGGGTCGCGGCGATGTAGCGCGTCGCGTCCGTGTCGACGTCGTCGAACATGCGCGACGATGCGCTCGTTCGTTCCCAGCGTCGCGTCCGAGTCAAGGTCTTCGTTCGCTCTCGTAACCGATCGGCGCGCAGCAGCGTGGTGACCGGCGAATCTTGCGCTTGCGGTCGACCTTGACGTAGAGCGATGTCGCGGCTCGCGGTCTCGAACTCGAGCCAGGCGCCGCGGTTCGGGATGAGCTTGGCCGCGTAGAGTCGCGGCCGGTGGTCGGGTCCTCGGTCCGCGCGTGAAGTAGACGCCCGGCGAGCGGACGAGCTGGCAGACGACGACGCGCTCGGCGCCGTTGATGATGAACGTGCCCTGCTCGGTCATGAGCGGGAAATCGCCGAAGTAGACCTGCTGGCGCACGTCTCGCCCGCGCGCTCGGGATCCTTCAGCACGAGCTCCACGTCGACGTAGAGCGGCTTCGAGAAGGTCAGGTCCTGCTGGCGGCACTCCAGCTCCGAGTACTTCGGGTCGCCGAATTGGTAGTCCAGGAAGTGGAGCTCCATCACCTTGCCGGTGAAGTCCTGGATCGGGGTGATCTCGTCGAACAGCTCGCGCAGCCCCTGGTCCATGAACCAGCGGAACGAATTGAGCTGCAGCTCGATCAGGTTCGGGATCGGCAGGACCTCGGGGATGCGGGCGTAGCGCTTGCGCACAGGGGCGTAGGACGAGCGCCGAGATGACTCAGCGACAGACAGCATGAAATGCCACTCCTTGACGGAGGAGGAGGAGAAAAAGGGGGGCCGCGCTCACAGACCGGTCAGCATACCACGCTGAGCCATTCTGTCAAACCCCACGAGCGGCAACGGGAGCGGGCCGGACCCCGGCCTCGCTCCCGCCCCGCCCGCGGAACCGCGAGCACACGCGACTACTTGATGTCGACCTTGGCGCCCTGCTCCTCGAGCGCAGCCTTGATCTTCTCGGCCTCCTCCTTGCGAGACGGCCTCCTTGACCGGCTTGGGTGCGCCGTCGACGAGGTCCTTGGCCTCCTTGAGGCCGAGGCCGGTCAGCTCGCGCACGACCTTGATGACCGGGATCTTGTTCGGGCCGACCACGGTGAGGACCGCCGTGAACTCGGTCTGCTCCTCCTCGGGCGCGGCCCGGGCGGCCGCGGCGGCCGGCGCGCCGCGGCGGCGGCGGGGGCGGCGGCGGTGACGCCGTAGCGCTCCTCGAACTTCTTGATGAACTCGGACAGCTCGAGGACGGTCATGCCGTCGATCGCCTCGAGGATCTGGTCCTGGGTCAGGTGCCATGTGTCCGTGCTCTCCGTTCGTGTCGAGTGGGTGTCCTCGTGATGCGGGGGGCGGTCAGGCGCCCTCGCCTCCGGCCGCTCGCGCTGGTCGCGCAACTGCGCCAGGGCGTAGCCAGGTTCCGGAGCGGTGCCGCGAGCAGCCCCGCCATGGTGGTCATGCGGCGACGCGAGGCTCCGGCCAGCTGGCCGAGGAGCTCGTCGCGCCCGGGGAGCGTGGCGAGCCGCGTCACGTCCTCGGTGCCGATCTGCTGGCTGCCGAGCACGCCTCCGCGTACCGTCATGTTGCGGTACGGCGCGGATGGCGTCCAGCAGCGCCCGCGCGACCGCGGCCTCGTCGCCGCCGCCGAGGGCGATCGCCGTCGGGCCGTCGAGCAGCGACCCGAGCTCGGGCCTCCCGCCTGGTCCGCGGCGATCTTCGCCAGCCGGTTCTTGACGACGCGGTACGTGATGCCCTGTGGCCGGAGTGTCCTCCGGATGGCGGCAAGGTCGGCGACGGTGAGGCCCCGGTAGTCGGTGACGATCGACGCCGACGCGCTCGAGAACTCCTCGGCGAGCTCCGCGACGGTCGCCCGCTTGGCCTCGGTGGGCATGAGCGCCTCCTTTCCTCTCGGGCGCCGGCACCCGGCGCCCCTGCGTCGTTCCGCGAGGGGCGCACGCGTGCGCAGGCAGGAGGACCCGAACGATGAGCCCTGCCTCGGCGTGCCCGCGGTCCTCCCGGCATCGCACCGGCAGGTGCCGGCGATTTCAGCCGTCCGTCTCGGGGCGGACGCCCGCTGTCTCCGGCGGAACGGTCTTCGATTTGGACGCGACGCACGGCCGTGCCGGCGCCGCTCGTGTGGTGGCCGCCCGCAGGCGACGGTGGGCCGGGCCCTCGGGGGGCCCGGATCAGGCCTGCGCGGCCGTCGCCAGCAGCGCCGGGACGTCCACGCTGGATGCCTGGACCCATGGTGGAAGCGACCGTCAGTCTCTTGAAGTACTGGCCCTTGGCGGCCGACGGCTTCGCGCGGTTGATCGCGTCGACGAGGGTGGCCAGGTTCTCGACGAGCTGCTCGTCGGCGAACGAGGTCTTGCCGAAGCGCGACGTGGATGATCCCGCCCTTGTCGACCTTGAACTCCACGCGGCCCGCCTTGACCTCGCGGACGGCGCGTGACAGGTCGAAGGTGATCGTGCCCGACTTGGGGTTCGGCATGAGGCCGCGCCTGCCGAGGATCTTCCCGAGCTTGCCGACCATGCCCATCATGTCGGGCGTCGCGAGGGCGACGTCGAACTCGAGCCAGCCCGACTCGATCTTCTTCACGAGGTCCTCGCCGCCGACGAACTCGGCGCCGGCGTCGCATCGCCTCGCGCGCCTTCTCGCCCTGCGCGAAGACGAGCACGCGGACCTGGCTGCCCGGTGCCGTGGGGCAGGACACGGTGCCGCGGACCATCTGGTCGGCGTGGCGCGGATCCACTCCCAGGCGGATGTGCACTTCCGTGGTCGCGTCGAACGCGACGACCGACGTCTGCTTCAGCAGCGCGGCCGCCTCGACCGGCGGGTACACGCGCTCGCGCTCGACGGCCTTCGCCGCCTCGAGGTACTTCTTCCCGTGGCTCATCTGGCTCCCTTCTCGGCCGCCGTTGCGGCCTCCCCTCTCGACGCGGGGTGTACGGACCGGAGCGGGGTTCGGTGCCGATGCCTCCGGTCGGGGCGGCGGCCCGGTTGCGTTCTAGCCGACGACCTCGATGCCCATCGACCGTGCCGTGCCCTCGATCATGCGGGCGGCGGCCTCGAGGTCGGTCGCGTTGAGGTCGACCAGCTTGGTCTGCGCGATCTCGCGCACCTGTGCGTGGGTCACGCTGCCGGTGGTGCCGCGGCCCGGTGTCGCCGAGCCGTGCTCGACGCCCGCGGCCTTGCGGAGCAGGTCCGCGGCCGGCGGGGTCTTGAGCACGAACGAGAACGAACGGTCCTCGTAGACCGTGATCTGCGCCGGGATCACCTGCCCGACCTGGCCGGACGTCTTCTCGTTGTACGACTTGCAGAACTCGACGACGTTGATGCTGCGGGCCCAGCGCGGTCCCGACCGGCGGCGCGGGTGTCGCCTTGCCGGCCGGCAGCTGCAGGGTCAGCACGACTCGAATCTTCTTGGCCACGAACTCGCTGCCTCTCGGTTAGAGCTTCTCGACCTGGAGGAAGTCGAGCTCGACCGGCGTCTCGCGGCCGAAGATGCTGACCAGCACCTTGACCTTGTTCCGCTCGGGATTGACCTCGTCCACCGTTCCGATGAACTCGGCGAAGGGGCCGTCCGTGACGCGCACGCTCTGGCCCTTGGTGAAGGCGACGCGGTACTTGGGCGCCTCCACGCCCATCTGCCGCAGGATCTGCTTGACCTCGTGCTCGGCGAGCGGCACCGGCTCGCTCCGCGTCCCCGGGATGTTTCCGCCGCCCACGAAGCTCGTGACGCCCGGCGTGTTGCGCACGACGAACCACGACTCGGCGTCGAGGATCATCTCGACCAGCACGTAGCCCGGATACACCTTCTTCTGGACAGTGTGCCGCTGGCCCTGGCGGATCTCGATCTCGTCCTCCATGGGGACGAGGACCTGGAAGATGCGGTCATCCATGCCCATGGACTCGATGCGGTGCTCGAGGTTCGCCTTGACCTTGTTCTCGTAGCCCGAGTACGTGTGGATCACGTACCAGTGCTTCTCGGGGCGGACGGCTGCGTCGGGGACGGACATGGTCACGCGGTCAGATGCTGGACGACCTGGGTGAACAGGACGTCGAAGACGGTGATGTACAAACCGATCGCGGCGCTGATCACCAGCACGAGCACGGTGAGATTCCGCGTCTGCTCGCGCGTGGGCCAGGTCACCTTCTTCAGTTCCGACCACGCCTCGTCGATGAAGCGCCGGATGCGGTCCACGGTTGGAAGTGTCCCTCTCGATCTGTTGGGGAAGATGGCAGGCGCGGCCGGACTCGAACCGACAACCACTGGTTTTGGAGACCAGAGCTCTACCAATTGAGCTACGCGCCTGTGGCAGTCCCCCCTACTTCGCCTCGCGATGCGCCGTGTGACGGCGGCAGCGCGGGCAGTACTTCCGGAGCTCCATCCGCCCCGGGTCGTTCTTCTTGTTCTTCTCGGTCGTGTACGTCCGCTCCTTGCACTCGGTGCACGCGAGCTGGATGATCGGCCGGTTCTCGACCTTCGCCATGCCCTACTCCGTGATGCTGATGATCGCGCCGGCGCCCACGGTGTGGCCGCCCTCGCGGATGGCGAAGCGCTGCCCGGTCTCGAGCGCGATGGGGGTGATGAGCTCGACCCGCATGTCGACGTTGTCGCCCGGCATGACCATCTCCATGCCCTCGGGCAGGGTGATGTCGCCGGTCACGTCGGTGGTGCGCAGGTAGAACTGCGGGCGGTAGCCGTTGTAGAAGGGGGTGTGGCGGCCGCCCTCCTCGCGGGTCAGGACGTAGACGCGGGCCACGAACTTGGTATGGGGCTTGACCGAGCCGGGCTTGGCGATGACCTGCCCGCGCTCGATGTCGTCACGCTCGATGCCCCGCAGGAGCGTCCCGATGTTGTCGCCGGCGCGGCCCTCGTCGAGCAGCTTCTTGAACATCTCGACGCCGGTCACGACGACCTTGCGGGTGGGCCGGATGCCCACGATCTCCATCTCCTCGCCCACCTTGACGAGGCCGCGCTCGACGCGCCCGGTGGCCACGGTGCCACGGCCCTTGATGCCGAAGACATCCTCGACCGGCATCAGGAAGGGCTTGTCGACGGGCCGCTCGGGCGTGGGAATGTAGGAGTCGACGGCATCCATGAGCTCCTGGATGCAGGCGTAGGCGGGATCGGCCGGATCGTTGGAGGCCTCCAGGGCCTTCAGCGCGGAGCCGCGCACGATGGGGATCTCGTCACCCGGGAACTGGTTCTTCGTGAGCAGCTCGCGCACCTCGAGCTCGACGAGCTCGAGCAGCTCGGGATCGTCGACCGCGTCGACCTTGTTGAGGAACACGATGATGTAGGGCACCTCCACCTGGCGGGCCAGGAGGATGTGCTCGCGCGTCTGGGGCATGGGGCCGTCGGTGGCGGCCACGACGAGGATCGCGCCGTCCATCTGCGCGGCGCCGGTGATCATGTTCTTGATGTAGTCGGCGTGGCCCGGGCAGTCGACGTGGGCGTAGTGGCGGTGCTCGGTCTCGTACTCCACGTGGGCGATCGCGATGGTGATGCCGCGCTCGCGCTCCTCGGGGGCGTTGTCGATCGAATCGAAGGCGCGGAATTCCGCCCCGCCCTTGAGCGAGAGGTACTTCGTGATGGCCGCCGTCAGGGTCGTCTTGCCGTGGTCGATGTGACCGATGGTGCCGACGTTGACGTGGGGCTTGGTGCGCTCGAACTTCTTCTTGGCCATCGCGTGCGCTGTCGACTCCTCAGGTGGCGGAACGTTCCGCCCGGATGGGGGCTGGAGCCCACAATCGGATTCGAACCGATGACCTCTTCCTTACCAAGGAAGTGCTCTGCCAGCTGAGCTATGTGGGCCCGCAGGGGATGATTGGCTGGTGGGCAGGAGAGGAATCGAACCTCTACAGCCGAAGGCGGCTGATTTACAGTCAGCTGAGCTCACCACCTGCTCAACCTACCCACGGACGACTGCGTTCCCGGGATCGCGCCCGGCGTGGTGAAGAGGCCTCGAACGCAGTTTCCTCTTCGATGGAGCCGACGACGGGACTCGAACCCGGAACCGGCGGTTTACAAAACCGCTGCTCTACCAATTGAGCTACGTCGGCACGCGAGGCAGGAATTTACCTCAGGGAAGGCCCGCCCGCAACGCGTATGGTACTGGCGGGCCCGGAAGGCGGTCAAGCGCGCAAGCCGATCGGGAGCGGAGGGGTCCACGCAGCCGCGAATGCGGGGGGGGTGGGACTCCCCGCCCGGTTCTCCTGGCCGGCCCGGACGGTCTCGTGCGCAGGCCGCGGCCGGCCGAACCACGGGAGGCATCAGCGTTCCGGCAGCAGGTCCTCCTCCGGCCCGGTGGCCCGCGGAGCCTCGCCGTCGGACGGCCGCGGTGCCGGGGTGTCCGTCGGGTCGGCTTCGGGCGCGGAGGCCTGGCCCGCCCCTTCGGGCGCCGTGGACGGCGAGCCGGTCCCGGCCTGGCCGTCCATCGTTCCGTCGGCACCCGCTCCGGGGTCGGACCCGGACTCGCCCGACGCTGCGTTCGCTGCAGCCCTCGCGCCCCCTCCGGCTGTCCGGGGCCTGCCCGCGCCGCGGCTTCTCGCGGGGCTGATCCCTTCCGCGTCCCCGGAGCGGGGTCGTGTGGACGATCGGGTTCGACGGGAGGGTGTCGCGGGGATCGCCTCGTCGGAGGCCGCCGATGGAGCGGTCGCCTCGCTCGTTGGTATCCCGGCCATCCCGGCGTCCCCGGAGCGGGCCTCGTCGGGAGCAGGTTCGGCAGGGGCCGCGCCTGCGACGGCAGGTTCCGCCGGGTGCCGCACCGGCACTGACAGGTTCCCCAGGGGCCGCGCCGGCACTGACAGGTTCCGCGGGCGTGGTCCGCCTCGCGGCGGCCTTCCGCGCCTTGACGGGGACCGGTCCGGCGGCACCGGCCGCGCCCGGGGCCCCCGTCGCCGTTCGCCCGGGAGCCCTCTCGTCCTCGTGCCGGTCCTCCGATCGTGCGCCCGCCGGCGGCGGTGCCGGGCGCTGTGCGGCGGCCTCGAAGAGGAGCACGGAACCCGCAACCGCGGCGTTGAGCGACCCGACGTGCCCGCGCATCGGGATTCGAACGAGCAGCTCGAGCCGGCGGCGCACCGGTCCCGTCATGCCCTTCCCCTCGCTGCCGATGACGAGCGCAACCGGGCCGCGCAGGTCCGCGTCGCGGTAGGAGAGCGACGCCTCGGCGTCGGTGCCGACGACGTGCATCCCCCGCGCCCGAAGATCCGCAAGGGCTCCCGGAAGGTCGTCCACGGGAACCAGCAGCAGGTGTTCGACCGCGCCGGCGGACGCCTTGACGGCCGATGGCGTCAGCGGTGCCGCGTTGCGCGTCGGGAAGACCACACCGTGGATCCCGCACGCGTCGGCGCTGCGAAGGAGCGTTCCCAGGTTCTGAGGGTCCTCGAGGGAGTCGAGTACCAGCACGAACGGCGGTTCCGATCTGGCGGCGGCCAGGGCCAGGACGTCGTCGAGCGAGGCCCACCTGCGAGGTGCCACGACGAGCGCGATTCCCTGGTGGCCATCGAAGCCGGTGACGGACGTCAGCGTGCCGCCCTCCACCTCGACCACGGGGATCCGCAGCCGCGTTGCCTGGAGCACGAGCGCCTCGAGGGCGTCGCGGCGCTGAGGCACGACCAGCAGGCGCCTTGCCTCCCTTCGGGCGGCGAATGCCTCCTCGACCGGGCGCCGCCCGGCGACGATCTCCTCGTCCGTCCCGACGAGCGCCCAGGTGGCCTCCTCGGCGCCGGCGGACGCGACCCCCTCGGCGTGCTCGACCGGTTGCGCCTCCCGCGCACGAGGCTCGTCGGGCTCACCGCCCGACCCCCACGGCGCTGACCGTTCGGCACGCGCTCCCCACGTGCCGCCCTCGTGGCCACCTTCGCGCCAGCCTTGCCGCCCATGGTCCGCGTGCGTGCCCTGCCGGCGATCGTCGAGACCCGGCCGACCCCCTGGGGCCGCAAGCCGCGGTTCCCCCGGGGCCCCACGTCCGGGGCCGGGGGCCCCGCGCAAGAGGTCCGCGTCTCCCGGGCTTGCCGGCGGGCGGTCGCCTTCGCCGGGGCCGGGTCGCCACGAGGGACGGGGCGTGGTCTCGTCGTCTCGCTGTCGCGGTCCCCGCCACGGCTCGGCCTGGCCCGAAGGCCATGGCCGCGCCCCAGCTGCGCCCGAATCGCGGGATGGACGCGGGGGCCGGCCCTCCCAGCGATCGGCCGGCGCGCCGCCGCGTTCCCATGACGCGCCGCCCGGCCCACGACCCTCGTCTGCCCCACGCGCGTCCCGGCGCGCTCGATTGTCCGCCCCGGAGCGGCGCTCCCACGGCGCGGGACGCTCGCGTGGCCCGCGATCCTGGCCCGGACCGGTCCAGGCCTCCGGTTCCCGCCTCGGAGGGTGCTGCGGCGCACGGTCGTCGCGGGTCATGCCTGGTTCGACGTCTCTCGGGCCGCGCCACGGCGGCTCCTGTCGTCCGCCCGGGGGGCCTGCCCGCCCGCGGCCCGGCCTCATGTCCGAGTCGCGCCCCGGACCCGGACCGCCGCGATTCCAGCCGGGTCGCTCACCGCCGGATCCAGCACCGCGCGGCCCTGGCCCGAAGGCTCCCGGGCCGTGCATGCCGCTCCGGTCGGCCCCCGGACGGGCATCCGGTGTGGCGTCGCGAGACCGGCTTCCCGCCCCGCCGAATCCGAACCCGCCCACCCGGCCCGGCCCGCCGAACCCGCCCGGCTCCGGGCGCTGCTCGAACCCGCCCCGCCTCACGGGACCCTGGAAGCCGCCGCGCGGGGGACGGCCAGGGCCGCCGGCCCGCCATGGCTCGCGTGGCCGATCCGGCCCGCCCCCCGGCCGGCCGAAGGCGCGGGGCCCGTGCGTTCCGTCGCCGGCGGGACGCGGACCGTGGTCGCCGGGACCCGTGCCGTATCCCCCGGTGCCACTCTCGCCGCGATTCGGGCGCCACTCGCCGTGCGGCGGGTGGCCTTCGCCACGGTTCGGGCGCCATTGGCCCGGCGGCCGGTCGCCCCCGCCACGGTTCGGGCGCGGACCCCCCGGGCCACCGGGACGTCCACCACGGTTTCCGCTTCGCCGGTCAGCCACGCCGCGCCTCGGCCGTGCGACGCCATCGCTGGCCCATCTTCGTGTCCTCGATCACGATCCCCCGTTCCGCGAGCGCGTCTCGCAGGTGGTCCGACGTGGCCCAGTCACGGCGCGCCCGCGCGGCCACTCGTTCGTCCAGCATGGCCGCAAGCTCCGGCTCGAGCTGCTCGACGTCCTCCTCCATGACCCCCAGGACGCGGTCGAGGTCGCGCAGGAACGCGGCGGCTGCCGCCGCGTCATCCGATGACAGAGAGCCCGAATCGAGTCTCCGGTTCAGATCGCGGACGAGGTCGAAGACCGCCGCGAGCGCCGGCGACACGTTGAGGTCGTCATCCAGGGCCGCCACGAACCGCTCCCGCGTCCCCTGCAGGAGAGGCGGGAGCTCGGGGTCGGAGGGGCCGTCCGAGCGATAGGCGTCCAGCGCGGCGAGCGCGTTTCCCAGGCGCTCGACGGCGGCGGCCGCCCCACGGAGCGACTCGTCCCCGAACTCGAGCGGCGCCCGGTAGTGGGCAGCGATCAGCGCGTAGCGAAGCGCCCGGGCCGAGAAGCCGCGCTCGTACACCTCGGCCGGCCGCTCGATGTTGCCGGTCCGCTTGGCCATCTTCTGGCCGCCCATCTGCAGGTGCGCGCAGTGCAGCCACGTCCGCACGAACGGCTTTCCGGTCGCGGCTTCCGACTGTGCGATCTCGTCCTCGTGGTGCGGGAAGATGAGGTCCACGCCGCCCGTGTGGATATCGAAGGTCGTGCCCAGGTAGCGCATGCTCATGGCCGAGCACTCGATGTGCCAGCCGGGCCGCCCGCTTCCGACGGACGTCTCCCAGCGGGGCTCGCCTTCCCGGGGCCCCTTCCAGACGGCGAAATCGCGCACGTCGTCCTTGTCGTACTCGTCGGATTCGACGCGCTCACCCACCCGCTGCTGGGACGGGTCGATGTGCGCCAGTTGCCCGTACCCGGGCCAGCTGCCGATGCGGAAGAAGATCGAGCCGTCGTCGGTGCGATACGCGTGGCCGGCGGCGAGGAGTCGCTCGATCAGCGCGGCCATGTCAGGGATGTGCTCGGTGGCGCGCGGCATCACGTCGGGGGGCGTCATCCGCAGTCGTGCGGCGTCCTCCATGAAGGCGCCCGTGTAGCGGTCCGTGAGCTCGCCGATCGGCACGCCCTCGCGCCCCGCGTCGCGGATGATCTTGTCGTCCACGTCCGTGACGTTCATGACCCACGTCACGCGCACGCCGAGCCAGCCGAGGTACCGGCGGAGCAGGTCGGCGAAGAGGAAACTGCGGAAGTTGCCGACATGCGCGGGGGCGTAGACCGTCGGACCGCAGCTGTACATCCGGACGTGGCCCGGCTCGAGCGGCTCGAAGGCCTCCTGGCGCCCCGTGAGCGTATTGGTCAACCGCAGCGTCATGTGCCCTACCACGTCATCGTCCACGTCATCGTCGCATCACCGTCGCAACCGCGGTCGCCGCAACTCCCCGGCCCGATCCCTCGAACCCGATCAGGTTGCCGCTCGAGGCCTTCACCTGGACGTCCTGCTCCGACAGCCCGAGCGCGGCGGCGATCGCGACGCGCATCGCGTCCAGCCGGACGCCTCCGAGCCGTGGCCTGGCCGCGCGGATCGTCACGTCGGCGCTCGTCGGGCGCCAGCCCTCGTCGGCCAGACGCTGCACGACGGCCCCCAGCATGACACCACTTGCGATCCCGCGCGTGGAAGCATCCCCGGCGGGGAACATCCGCCCCAGGTCGCCGAGGGCCGCGGCGCCGAGGAGCGCGTCCGCGAGCGCGTGCAGGGCGGCGTCCCCGTCGGAATGGCCGCGCAGCCGGGGCGCGCCGTCGATCACGATTCCGCCGAGGGCGAGGCCGGTCCCGGGTCCGAACGGGTGTTCATCCGCGCCATGGCCGACGCGGATCCGGACACCGGACCCGCCGCGGGCCGCGAGCAGCGCCTCGGCGCGCCGAAGGTCCTCGGGAAAGGTCACCTTGAGGTTCGTGGCGTCGCCGGCCACGGACGCCACCGGGATTCCTGCGGCCTCGAGCAGGGCGGCCTCGTCCGTGAACTCGCGGTGGCCGGACGGCGGGAACAGGGCCCACGCGCGCTCCAGCAGGTCGCGCCGCGCGGCCTGCGGCGTCTGCGCGGCAGCCAGCCCCGACCGTTCGACCGTTCCTCCGACCAGGCCGCCGTCGACGCGCTTCAGCGTTTCGGCGACGGGCACCGTGGGGATGGCCGCACCCCTGGCTCCCGCGGCGGCCGCGACGGCTTCGACGAGGCCGGCCGTCACGAGCGGACGCGCGCCGTCGTGGACGAGCACCACGGGCGAATCGGTCGCCGCCACGCCGGCGGCCACCAATTCCTGGCGCCGCCCGCCTCCGGCGACCACGCGTGCTCCCGCGCCGGCGAGCCACGGTTGAGCTGCCAGCTCGGCCACCCGGTCCGGCGCCGCCACCACCACCAGCCTCCGGACGCACGGCGCCGCCGCGATCGCCTCCAGCGACCACGCGAGCAGGGGCCGGCCAAGGATCGCGGCAACGAGCTTGTCCATGCCCGCCATGCGCGTGCTCGACCCGGCGGCGACGATCACCGCATCGACCGACCCCCGGTCCACGTCAGTCGTCCTGGGGCTGGGCGAAGACCATGCGGCCGGCGACTGTCTGCAGCACGCGCGTCACGTTGACCGAGAGCTCCCGGTCCATGCGCCGCGCGCCCCCCTCGACGACCACCATCGTGCCGTCGTCGAGGAACGCCACGCCCTGCCCGGGCTCCTTGCCTTCCTGGATCACGTGGACGCGGATCTGGTCGCCGGGGAGGAAGGCGGGCTTCACGGCGTTGGCGAGGGAATTCACGTTGAGCACGCGCAGGCCTTCCAGCTCGGCCACCTTGTTGAGGTTCAGGTCGTTGGTCAGGATGGCGCCGCCCTGGGCCTTCGCGACGGCCACGAGCTTGGCGTCGACCTCCGGGATGCCGGCCGGGTCCTCCTCGCTGATCTCGACCTTGATCTTCTCGTTGCGTCGGAGCTCGTTCAGGATGTCGAGTCCGCGCCGGCCACGCGCCCTCTTGCGCGCGTCCGACTGGTCGGCGATGTACTGCAGCTCGGCCAGGACGAAGCGCGGGACGATCAGCGTGCCGAAGAGGAACCCGCTCGCGACGATGTCGGCGATCCGGCCGTCGATGATCGCGCTCGTGTCCACCACGATGAACGGGGCCCCGGGTGGGAGCGCCGGTTCCCGGCGAGCCGGAAAGAGCCCGAGCGCTTCCGTCGCGTCGGCGAGGTCGTGGCGCTTCGCCACGGTCAGCCCGAGCATGCCCAGGCCGAGCACGAGCGAGACGCCGATCGGCAGGTAGCGGCCGTACGGATCGGGAAACCGGGCGAGGGGCAGGCCGAGGAGCAGGCCCATCAGGAGGCCGATCAGGAGGCCGCCGACGGCCGTGACGAACTCGCCGGCCGAGAGCGTCCGGACACCGCGAATCAGCCAGCCCGCGGGCTCGATCGTGAGGTAGGGCAGGATCAGGAACCCCAGCACCAGCCACGCGACGACCCACAGGGCAAGCAGGAAATTGCCGCTGGGCGTCTCGCTGAACAGGCCACGCCCCCCGACGTCCAGTGACGCCAGCTGCAAGCCGACCAGCATCCCGAGGATCGCGCCCAGCACACGTACAAATCTGGACATCCGGCAGGCGAGCGTACCACACGGCTCTGCGCCCTCGGGCGCCCGCCGTGCCCGGAGGGAGGCGCGCAGCCTCCCCGTCAGAACGGGACGGGCTCCGGCGTGGCAGACGCGAGGGCGAGCCCGAGGGCCTCGCGAAGCGTCCTGCAGGCCAGTACCCGGAGGCCCCCGACCCGTTCCGGGACCTGCTCGGACGATCGGCCGGCGACGGGCACGATCGCCCGGTCGAAGCCCAGCCGATCGGCCTCGCGCAGCCGCCATGCGAGCCCCGACACGGGGCGCAGCTCGCCGAGGAGCCCGATCTCGCCCGCCGCGACGATTCCGGACAGCACCGGCCGGTCGCGGAGCGACGAGGCGAGCGCCAGGGCGAGGGGAAGGTCGAGCGCGGGCTCCTCGATGGCCAGGCCACCGGCGACGCTCGCGTACACGTCGTGCGCCGCCAGCGAGATGCCCGACCTGCGGGCCAGCACCGCGAGGAGCAGCGAGAGCCGGTTCTGGTCGAGACCGGTGGCGGTCCGTCGCGGCGTGCCATAGGCGGCCGGGGCAACGAGCGCCTGGACCTCGACCATGAGCGGGCGGCTCCCCTCGAGCGTGGCCGCGATGGCCGAGCCGGGGGCGGTCTGTCCCGCATCCGCGAGGAACGCGCGTGCCGGGTCGGAGACCTCGCGCAGCCCGTCCTCGCCCATCGCGAACACGCCCACCTCCTCGGTGGACCCGAACCGGTTCTTGGTCGCGCGCAGGAGCCGCATGCCGCCCCCACGCTCGCCCTCGAGCGTCAGCACGGCGTCGACCAGGTGCTCGAGCGTCTTGGGACCGGCCAGGCTGCCGTCCTTCGTCACGTGCCCGACGAGGACCACGGGGATGCCGTCGCCCTTGGCGAACTGCAGCAGCCGGAGCGCGGACTCGCGGACCTGTCCGACCGATCCCGGCGGGCCGTCGAGCTCGTCCAGCGACACGGTCTGGATCGAGTCCACGACGAGCACCGCCGGCCGGATCGACCGTGCCCGCTCCACGATGCGCTCGACGTCGGTCTCCGCGAACGCGAGGATGGCCTCCCCTGCCGGGCCGTCGGCGATGCCGAGGCGTCGGGCGCGGAGTCGCAGCTGCCCGGTCGATTCCTCGCCGGAGGCGTACAGGATGGTCGGCCGCTCGCTGCCCGGCGTGGGCTCCGCGGGCCGCGTCGCCAGACCGGCGGCCGCCGCCAGCACGAGCGTGGACTTGCCGACCCCCGGCTCGCCACCGATGAGGACGAGGCTGCCGGGCACCAGTCCGCCGCCGAGCACGCGGTCGAGCTCGCCGATCCCGGTCGGCAGTCGAACCAGGTCCGGCTCGTCGAGGTCCCGGATCGGCGTGGGCGGCGTGCCCTCCCCGACGGGCCCGGGCGCCGCCGCACGCGGGCGCGAGGGCTCGCGGACGAGCGTCTCCACCAGCGTGTTCCAGGCGCCGCAGGTGCGGCACTGGCCCTCCCAGCGCAGGAACGAGTCCCCGCACGACTGGCAGACGTAGCGGCTCGTCGGCCGCGACATGTCAGGTCGCGGCCGCGGCGGGTGTCTTCTCGACGAGTGCCTCGATGCTCAGGCCTGCCTCGTCGGACTTGTCCACGACGACCGTCTGGCCCGCCGAGAAGCGACCGACCAGGAGTGCCTCCGCGAGGGGATCCTCGATCATGTTCTGGATGACGCGGCGGAGCGGCCTGGCCCCGTAGTCCGAGTCGTACCCCAGCTTGATCAGGTGATCCTTGGCGGCCTGCGTGACCTCGAGCGTCATCTCCTGCGTCCGGAGCTGGTCGCGGACCCGCTTCAGGAGCAGGTCGACGATCTCGCGGATCTCGTCGACGGTCAGAGAACGGAACACCACGACGGAGTCCACGCGGTTGAGGAACTCGGGCCGGAACTGGTTCTTCAGCTGGTCCAGGACCTTGCCCTTCATCCGCTCGTACTGCTGGTCGGCACGCTCGGAGTCCGTGACGCGCACGGGCTGGAAGCCGAGGCTCGTGTCCTTGAGCAGCGACGTCGCGCCGACGTTGCTCGTCATGATGATGACCGTGTTCCGGAAGTCCACGCGGCGGCCCTTGGCATCCGTGAGCTGCCCGTCCTCGAGGATCTGCAGCAGGATGTTGAAGACCTCGGGGTGCGCCTTCTCGATCTCGTCGAGCAGCACCACGGCGTAGCTCTTGCGGCGGACGGCCTCCGTCAGCTGGCCGCCCTCCTCGAACCCGACGTACCCGGGAGGCGCGCCCACCAGGCGGCTCACGTTGTGCCGCTCCATGAACTCGCTCATGTCGATCTTGATGAGCGAGTCCTCGGAGCCGAACATGAACTCGGCGAGGCTCTTGGCCAGCTCGGTCTTCCCCACCCCGGTGGGCCCGAGGAAGATGAACGAGCCGATCGGGCGCTTGGGATCCTTCAGGCCGGCGCGCGCACGGCGTACCGCCTTTGAGATCGTCTGGATGGCCTCCTGCTGCCCGATGACGCGGGCGTGCAGCGCCTCCTCCATGTGCAGCAGCCGCTCGGATTCCTCCTGGGCGATGCGCGTCACGGGGATCCCCGTCCACATCGCCACGACCTCGGCGATCTCCTCCTCGCCGACGTCGGGGATCTCCGCGTCCTGCTGCGCCCGCCACTCGGCACGACGGCGATCGAGCTCCTCGCGGGCGACCGCTTCCGCGTCCCGCAGGCTCGCCGCGACCTCGTAGTCCTGGCGGTTGATCGCCTCGTCCTTCTCCTTGGTGACCTGCTCGAGCTTCTTGCCGGCGTCCTTGAGTTCGGGCGGGGACGAACTGTGGCGAAGCCTGACGCGGCTGGCCGCCTCGTCGATCAGGTCGATGGCCTTGTCCGGGAGGTGGCGGTCGGTGATGTACCGGATCGACAAATCGGCGGCGGCCTTCACCGCACCGTCGGTGATCCGGACCTTGTGGTGCGACTCGTACCGCTCGCGGACGCCGAAGAGGATGGCCACCGTCTGCTCGAGCGTCGGCTCGTCCACCATGACCGGCTGGAACCGGCGCTCCAGCGCGGCGTCGCGTTCGATGTACTTGCGATACTCGTCGAGCGTGGTGGCGCCGATGCACTGCAGCTCGCCGCGCGCGAGGGGCGGCTTCAGGATGTTGGCCGCGTCGATGGCGCCCTCGGCCGCGCCAGCACCCACCAGCGTGTGCAGCTCGTCGATGAACAGCACGACGTCGTTGGTGTTCCGCAGCTCCTCGATGATCTTCTTGAGGCGCTCCTCGAACTCGCCGCGGTACTTGGTTCCCGCCACGAGCGACCCGATGTCGAGCGTCAGCACGCGCTTGTTGGCGAGGGTCTCCGGGACGTCCCCCGACACGATGCGGTGCGCGAGGCCCTCGGCGATGGCGGTCTTCCCGACGCCGGGCTCGCCGATCAGGGCAGGGTTGTTCTTCGTGCGGCGCGACAGGATCTGGATGACCCGCTCGATCTCCTTTTCGCGCCCGATGACGGGGTCGAGCTTGCCGGCGCGGGCCGCCTCCGTGAGGTTGACGCCCAGCTGGTCGAGCGTGGGGGTCTTGGTGGCGCGCTTCGTCTCGGTCGCCGGACCCACCGAACTCGACTGGGACAGGACGCGGATGACCTCGTGGCGGACCTTGTCGAGGTTGACCCCGAGCGACTCGAGGACGCCCGCCGCGATCCCTTCGCCCTCGCGGACCAGGCCCAGCAGCAGGTGCTCGGTGCCGATGTAGTTGTGGCCCAGGCGTCTCGCCTCGTCGATAGCCAGCTCGATGACGCGCTTGGCGCGCGGGGTGAGCCCCACCTCGCCCACGACGGGCCGGTCGCCGCGCCCGATGATGAACTCGACCGCGGTGCGCACCTTGGGCAGCTCGACGTTCATGTTCTCGAGCACGCGCGCAGCCACGCCCTCGCCCTCGCGCACGAGACCCAGGAGCAGGTGCTCGGTGCCGATGTAGTTGTGGTTGAAGCGCTGGGCCTCGTCCTGCGCCAGGGTGAGGACCTTGCGTGCGCGGTCGGTGAACTTGTCGAAGCGATCAACCATGGAGTCGACGGTGCCCTTCCAGCGGGAGTATCTCGGGTGCCCGCCTGTGGCCAATCCTAGCACGGGCCTTCCCGTGGGCCAGTACGAGGCGCTCCGAGGGATAACGGAATCGGGGTCGAGGATGTGTCGGATCGAGTCCGAAGACGGGACCGGACGTAGCGAAGGCGAAACGATGCCACGGCCGAACCCGTGGCCCGCGTCCGGCGGAGGTTGACGCATCCCGCGGAGGCTGCGCAGACTGCGGGCGGAGGCTGCGCAACCGGCGGCGGCTGGCATCGGCGGAAACGGAACGGCCCGCCGATCGATCGACGGGCCGTCGAGTGGGAAACGCGGATGCGTCAGCCCTGACTCTCGTCGCCCCCCTCTGCGCCGCTCTCGTCGCCACCCTCGTCGGAGGGCGTCGCCCTCGGCGGCCGCCTCGTCGGAGGGCGTCGCCGCTTCGGCGGCCGCCACCTGCTCGCGCACCTGCGCGAAGGCGGCTGCCAGGGTGTTGTCGATGCCACCCTCGGGCTCCTGGACGGCCTGCGAGCGATCGTAGCCACGCTCGGGGCGCGGGCGACGCTCTCCGCCACCGACCCGCGGTTCCGGCGCGGGCCGGGCGGGCGGCTCCTCGGCCTGCTTGAGGCTCAGCCCCAGGCGATGGCGCTCGGAGTCCAGCGAGATGATCTTGAGCTTGAGCGTCTGACCCTCGTGGACCACGTCGCTCGGATGGGCGACGCGCTGATGGGACAGCTCGCTGATGTGGATGAGACCCTCCAGGCCATCGCGAACGCGGACGAAGGCGCCGAAGTTGACGATCTTCGTCACCGTGCCGTCGATGACGTCGCCCACCTTGAAGTCGGCGACGGTGGAGTGCCACGGATCCGGCTGCAGTCGGCGGATCGAGAGGCTGATGCGCCCTCGCTCGTGGTTGATGTCGATGACCTCGGCCTCGACCTGCTCGCCGACCTTGTACCCGGCTTCGGGGTTGTTGACCTTGTTCCAGGACAGCTCGCTCTTGTGGACGAGCCCGTCGATCCCGCCCAGGTCGATGAAGACGCCGAACGGGGCGATCGAGCGGACGGTCCCGGTGACCTTCTGGCCGACGTTGAGGCTGCTGAAGAGCTCGTCGCGCTTCTCGCGCCGCTCCTCGTACAGCGCCACCTTCTCGGAGAGGATCAGGCGGTTGGCCTTCCGGTTGACCTCGAGGATCTTGAGCCTGAGCCGGCGGCCGATGTACGGCTGGAGCTTCTCGGCGATCTCCTGGGCCGCGTCGCGCGGCTGCTCGTTCTGCGGGCGCCGCGGGAAGTCGACGATCTGGCTGATCGGGACGAAGCCCCGGATGCCGCAGTCGACGATGAGGCCGCCCTTGTTGTGGTCGATGACGGGCGCTTCGATGATGGCGCCTGCCTCGAGCTGCTCCTGCATGGCGCGCCACTTGCGCTCGAGCCCGGCCCGGCGCAGCGAGAGCACGGCGTGGCCTTCGTTCGACTCGGGCTGCAGGACGTAGACGAGGACCAGGTCGCCGACGGTCGGCTGCGGCTGGTTCTCGGCGTGACGGCCGAAGAGCTCGCGGTTGCTGACGACGCCCTCGCTCTTGGCCCCGATGTCGACGAGGATCTCGTCCCGATCGACACGGACGACGGTTCCCTCGACCACGTCGCCGTGCTTGAACGAACGGATGTCGCCCTCCTGCTGCTGCAGGAGCTCCTCCATCGTGGTCGGCTCGGGGCGATCGTCCCGGACGGGGGCCGGCGCTGC
>CAVZXW010000011.1:25000-31167 GCA_963779375.1 uncultured Chloroflexia bacterium
GGTTTGGGCTCTTCCCGTTTCGCTCGCCACTACTCAGGGAATGTTCTCTTTTCCTCCAGCTACTGAGATGTTTCAGTTCGCTGGCTTACCTCTACCAGGCCTATTTGATTCAACCTGGAGTGACCGAGCATTACCTCGGCCGGGTTTCCCCATTCGGAGATCCCTGGATCAGCGCCCGCAGCGGCTCCCCAAGGCATTTCGTCGCTTGCCACGTCCTTCATCGGCTCTTGGCGCCAAGGCATCCACCCCGTGCCCTGTGTAGCTTGACCTCCCTCAGCAACTTACCCAGTGGCAAGTGCGGAGGGACGATCGGGGTCTAATCACCTTGTCATCACTTCGGCGAAATCGAAGTTCTTCGACTTTACTGTCGATCACGTCTTCACTTGGAAAGGTTCGTGCGCCCTTGCGGGCTGTCCGCCTCGTCGGCGGACCAGGTCCAGCGATCCGCTGGTGGGTGACATCGAGCCGGCGCTCGAGGGCACTCATCAGGGGATCGATGCTGCTCTCGCGCTCGCGTTCGCCGGCCCGGAACGGGCTGACGGACGGTTCTGGTGGAGACGAGGAGACTCGAACTCCTGACCCTCTCCTTGCAAAGGAGATGCTCTTCCAGCTGAGCTACGTCCCCGCCGGTCACGACGGAGCGAGAGAGTGGTGGGCGTTTCTGGACTCGAACCAGAGACCTCTGCCTTATCAGGGCAGTGCTCTAACCAGCTGAGCTAAACGCCCGCCGGGGCATCCGGAGGCACCGGACCGAGGTCCGGGTACCGGAGCTGCACCCTAGCACTTGAAGAGTGACAGGAAACCCACGTGTGCGGGCACGGTGTCTTGTGCTGGGCACCGCGAGCCGGCCCTTTCGGACCCCCGTCCCAACCCAGCGCGGGACGATCGAGCTCGTGGCGATCAACCTGGGAGGGTGTATGACGCCGGGACCACACCGTGCGGTCCCGACTCCCTCTCCCTAGAAAGGAGGTGATCCATCCGCACCTTCCGGTACGGCTACCTTGTTACGACTTCATCCCAATCACCACCCCCACCTTCACGGCTGCCTCCTTGCGGTTGGCCCACCGGCTTCGGGTGTTGGCGACTTTCATGACGTGACGGGCGGTGTGTACAAGACCCGGGAACATATTCACCGCAGTATGCTGACCTGCGGTTACTAGCAACTCCGACTTCATGCAGGCGAGTTGCAGCCTGCAATCCGAACTGAGACCGGCTTTGATGGGATTAGCTCCACCTCGCGGTTTCGCTGCCCGTTGTACCGGCCATTGTAGCGTGTGTGTAGCCCAAGACGTAAGGGCCATGCTGACTTGACGTCATCCCCGCCTTCCTCCCTGTTTCTCCCGGCAGTCCCGTGTGAAAGATACAACACACAATAAGGGTTGCGCTCGTTGCGGGACTTAACCCAACATCTCACGACACGAGCTGACGACGGCCATGCAACACCTGTGACCAGGCCCCTTGCGGGAGCCGACGTTTCCGCCGGTTTCCAGGTCATGTCAAGCCTTGGTAAGGTTCTTCGCGTTGCGTCGAATTAAACCACACGCTCCGCTGCTTGTGCGGGTCCCCGTCAATTCCTTTGAGTTTTAGCCTTGCGGCCGTACTCCCCAGGCGGGATACTTAACGCGTTAGCTTCGGCACTGGCGGGGTCGATACCACCAACACCTAGTATCCATCGTTTACGGCGTGGACTACCGGGGTATCTAATCCCGTTTGCTCCCCACGCTTTCGCGCCTCAGCGTCAGGAACGGGCCAGGAAGCTGCCTTCGCCATTGGTGTTCCTCCCGATATCTACGCATTTCACTACTACACCGGGAATTCCACTTCCCTCTCCCGTCCTCAAGTCGATCAGTATCGAATGATGCCTCCCCAGTTAAGCCGGGGGATTTCACATTCGACTTGAACGACCACCTACGCACTCTTTACGCCCAGTAATTCCGGATAACGCTTGCCCCCTACGTATTACCGCGGCTGCTGGCACGTAGTTAGCCGATGCTTATTCCTCAGGTACCGTCATAATCGTCCCATATAAAAGCGGTTTACAACCCGAAGGCCTTCATCCCTCACGCGGCGTTGCTCCATCAGGCTTTCGCCCATTGTGCAAAATTCCCTACTGCTGCCTCCCGTAGGAGTCTGGGCCGTGTCTCAGTCCCAGTCTGGCTGATCATCCTCTCAGACCAGCTACCGATCGTCGCCTTGGTGAGCCGTTACCCCACCAACAAGCTAATCGGACGCAGGCCCCTCCCGAAGCGCCTTGCGGCTTTACTCGCACGAACGAACGTGCGACCACATGCGGTATTAGCCACCCTTTCGGGCAGTTATTCCCCACTTCGGGGCAGGTCACCTACGCGTTACTCAGCCGTCCGCCACTAGCCTCCGAGCAAGCCCGGAGACTCGTTCGACTTGCATGTCTTATGCACGCCGCCAGCGTTTATCCTGAGCCAGGATCAAACTCTCCGAAAGAACCGACCTTGCGGCCGGCAGTTATCTCGGGGTTCGACGCCCGCTCACGTTTACTGGATTTCCTGCCACTCTTCACTTGTTAAGGTGCAGCGTCCGTGCCGTGGGAGGCTCCGGGGCGCAACCCCCATATATTGGGGGTTGGCGGCTCGGGTGTCAACCACGTGTCACTGCCGACCTGGTCGGCCGGGAAGCTCCCCTCGCCCGCCGGCGGATCGGTGCCGGTGGGGCCGCTGGCTCGGTCGGGTCGTCCGCCCTGCCAGAGCTCTGATGTCCCGGAGGCGCGGCCGCGGGGCCGTCCGCCTGGTCATCCCCGGTCCGGCATTCCGCCGGTCCGGCGCGCCCGTCGATTGGTGGCGCGAGGACGGACGTTACCGGGTTGCCGTGGGGCTGTCAAATGACGGGCGCAACGCTCCCGTCGACGTCCGCGCGTGCCCGCCCGGCACGACCGGAACGATCGGCTCAGATCGGGCTTTCCTGCACCAGGAGGATGAACGCCGACGCCGAGAGCCAGCAGAGCAATGCAAGCTCGACCGTCGCCGGTGCCCCTGCGAACGACACGAGGACCCAGTCCAGGACCGCGCCGAGAATCAGCGCGACCGCCGCCTTGGCCAGCCGGAGCAGGAGCTCGTTGACCAGGTTGCTCATCGCTCGACCGCCTCCTCGACGGCCCGGCGGCCCTGCATCGCACGCACCAGCGTGACCTCGTCGGCGTACTCCAGGTCACCACCGACGGGGATGCCGCGGGCGATGCGCGTGACGGCGTCGACGTGGCCGCTCAGCCGTTCGGCCAGGTACAGCGCGGTGGCCTCGCCCTCCAGTGTCGGGTTGGTGGCGAGGATCACCTCCGCGAACCGTCGGCCCTCCGATTCGGCGAGCGCCACGCGCTCGAACAGCTCGCGCACCCGCAGCCGCTCCGGGCCGATCCCGTCCATCGGGGAGATCGCGCCGTTCAGCACGTGGTATCGCCCGCGAAAGGCGGCCGTGCGTTCCAGCGCGAGAACGTCCAGGGCGTCCTCGACGACGCAGAGCCTCGCCGGATCGCGTTCCGTGTCCGCGCAGATCGGGCAGAGGGGACCCGTGCTGATGTTGAAGCACGTTTCGCAGAAGGAGACCTGGTCCCTGACGGCCACGAGCGCCGCCGCCAGGGAGCGCGCTTCGCCCTCCGGGCTTCGGAGCAGGTGGTAGGTCAGGCGCTGCGCCGTCTTGGGGCCGATCCCCGGCAGGCGCGAGAACGCCTCGATCAGGCGCGCGACGGGCTCGACGACGACGGTCACGTGCTCCTCACATGCCCGGGAGGCGAAGCCCGCCGGTCACTGCGGCCATTCTCTGTTCCGCCGTCCGGCGTGCGGCCCCAAGGGCCTCGTTGACGGCGGCCAGCACCAGGTCCTGGAGCATCTCGACGTCGTCGGGGTCGACCACGCCCGGGTCGATCGTGATCGACACGAGGTCCTGCTTGCCCGTGACGACGGCCTTGACGGCGCCTCCGCCGGCCGAGCCGTCGACCTGCAGCGTCTCCAGTTCGGCCTGCACGCGAGCCAGCTCGGCCTGCATCTGCTGCGCCATCCTGGCCAGGTTCCCGAAGCTCATCGCTCCCTCCTCAGCTCACCACGGCTCCGTCAATCGACGTCCGACGCATCGGCCAGGTCGCCTGCGAAGACGCGCCGGGCGACATCGAGGTTCTCACGGCCGATCACTTCGTGCGGAAGCGGCGGCAGGGCCTCCAGGTTGGTCGACACGCAGCGGATGCCCACGTCCGTTCCCACGACCCCGCCGATGGCCTCTTCGAAGGCGACATGGCGCTGCTCGGCCTTCTCGCGCAGGAATGCCTTGTCCTCGGGGAAGCCCAGCACGACCATGCGCCCCTCGAGCCGGACCGGGCGGCACGCCTCCACGAGCGGGCGGAGCAGCGGGGTCCTCGACAGGGCAGCGACGATGGCGGGCCAGCCGGACCGCACGCGGTCGAGCAGCTCGTCGTCGCTCGCGATCGCCCCGGCGGCGGACGTGCCCGGGCCGGCCGGCCGGCCGGACTCGGTGCCGGGTGGCGGAGCCACACGGGATCCGGCCGGCCCCGCGGCTGCCGGCGGCCGGGGGCCCGGAGCCGGGCGCGACGACGCCGGGGACGCGGAGGCCGCTGCAGGGGCGCGGGACGGGGACGCGGTGCCCGCCGCCGTGTCCGGGGCGGCAGGGCCCGAGCCGCGAGACGGAGACATGGCGCCCGTGGCCGGGTCCCCGGCGGAGGAAGCGACTACGGGAATGCCATGCGGCGGGCCCGAACGAGCGGCAGCTGGACGCGAGGGCTCGGGCGTGGCTCCGGATCCGGCCGTCGTGGGCAGCCGGCCCGCTGCGTCCCGATCCGTCGCCGGGCTCCCGGACGAGAGCAGCAGGAGTTCGAGCTGGAGACGGAGGCCGCCGCCCCCGGGCCGCGTCACGTCGATCGACGCGAGGGCGCGCGCGGCCGCGGCAAGTTCCTGCACGGAACGCCCGTCGAACGGCGGAGGAAGGGTCTCCGACGCGAGTCGCCGGAAGAGCATCCGCCGCAGCCGTTCCACGGCCTGGTCCGTCACCAGGCGCACGTCGCGCCCGTCCGCCTCCATGCGGTCGAGGACGCGCATGCCCTGCAGCGCGTCGTTGCCGAGCAGCGCGGCCAGGAAGGCATCGACCTCGGCGGAGGCGGCGAGGCCGAGCTGGGCGCGCACCTCGTCGGCCGTCAACAGCTCCGTCGCGGAGCTGAGCAGCTGGTCGAGCATCGATTCGGCGTCGCGCATGCCGCCCGCGGCGAGCTCCGCCACCAGCTCGATCGCCTCGGGCTCGGCTCCGCGGCCAGCGTCGGCCAGGATCCGCTCGAGCTTGCCGCTGATCTCGGGCACCGTGAGCGGGCGGAACGTGAACCGCTGGACGCGCGACAGGACGGCCGGGCGGATCTGCGTCGGGTCGGTGGTGCAGAAGACGAACAGGACGTGCGGGGGCGGCTCTTCGAGCGTCTTCAGAAGAACGTCCCAGCCCTCCTTGATCCGCTGCACCTCGTCGACGATGAAGACCTTGGTCCGCAGGTCGGCCGGTGCCGTGTGGACCCGGGGCAGCAGGTCCCGCATGTCGCTGACCGTGTTGTTGGACGCCGCGTCGAACTCCGCCACGTCCAGCGCCGCCCCCTCCCGGATCGCCACGCAACTGGCGCAGGCGTCACACGGCTCGCCGTCGCGAAGATCGGTGCAGTTCACGGCCTTCGCCAGGATGCGCGCCATCGAGGTCTTGCCGGTGCCACGAGGTCCCACGAAGAGATAGGCGTGGCCGACGCGTCCGAGGCGGACGGCATTGCGGAGCGTCTCGACGGCGGCCGACTGCCCCACGATCTGCGAGAACGTCTGGGCACGCCAGCGGCGCGAGATCGCGGTGTGCTGGGCGGCGATCCGGGTGGTGGAGGGCGACGAGTCGGCCGTCATCGGCTCCTGGCATCGGGCTGGGGCATCCCGGTCGGGCGGCCCCGGGCGACCAATGATACGGGCGTCCGGCGCGCGCGGCGGCCCGGACCGGCCGCGCGATGAGCGACGCCGCGCCCCGGCGTCGGGACTTCGGATATGCCGTGCACCCTCCGTCGATCGGAGACGTCCCCGCACTCGCGACGATGGCCGGCTCGGACCAGGCCGATCCGCGGCACCCGGCGAGCAGCGCTTATCGCTGCTTCCTTCCGGACCTGACGAGGTTCACGC
>CAVZXW010000012.1:0-46599 GCA_963779375.1 uncultured Chloroflexia bacterium
GTAGTAGTCGAGCAGGAACGCCGCCGATCGCTCGTCGGGCCCGACCGCGAAGTAGGAGAGCGCCGAGATCCACGGCGCGCCCTCGCGGCCGGCATCCCGCCACGCAGCCCGGACGCGCTCCACGAGCGGGCCAAGCGAGGCGCCCGCACCGCTGCTCGCGGTCCACCCCGCGCCCCAGCGGACCGTCCGACGGATGGAGGCCTCGGACGCGCCGCCGAAGACCAGGCGGGGCCGCCCGAGTCCGCCTTCGACGGGAGCGCTGGTGCGGGTGGTGCCCGCCGGCGGCTCGCCGCGCCACACCGCGTCCATCACCTCGACGCCCGGTCCCAATCGCGGCCCCGGGAGTGGAAGTCCCGGCCCACGACCGCATAGTCGTCCTCGCGGGCGCCCACACCGGCACCCAGGGTGAAGCGTCCGCCGGACAGCCGCGCGAGGCTGGCGGCCTGCTTGGCGAGCAACACCGGATCGCGCGTGGGGCCGAGCAGCACGTCGGTCATCAGGCCGATGGTGCCGGTGGCGCCCGCCGCGGCCGCCAGGGCGATCAGGGGCTCGTGGTTGCGGTACGCGATGCGGTCGATGACGCCCAGCGTGCTGAACCCGCGTGCCTCGGCGCGGCGCGCCCACTCCAGCACCACGCCGTCTGCGACGCCCGGCAGCACGGTGGGTAGCCCGATTCCGACCCGCATCCGGTGCCCCCTGTTCTCAGCCCGTCCCCAGGCGCCCTGCGAACGCCAGCAACTCCCCGGCGAGGCGCGCCCGATCCGGCTCGTCGAACATGACCGCGGCCGTCACCAGCACGGCGACGCCCAGCCCTTCGATCGCGATGGCCTGCGACGCGTCGGCATCGTCGATGAGCAGGCCGTCGAGGAGCCCCGGATACCGCTCGACGTAATGGCGCGCGACCCCGGTGGCGCTCGAATCGCCGCCCAGCGTCTCGAACATCCGGTCGGCGGGACCCTTGAGCGCGGCGCCGGCCACGATGGGGCTCACGGCGACGACGGGCGCCTCGGCCTCGAGCAGTGCGGGGACGACGCCGGGCAGGGCGAGGATCGTGCCGACGCTCACGAACGGGTTGGATGGCGCGATGGCCAGCACGTCGGCCGTGGCGATCGAGTCGAGCACGGCGCTGGTGGGCCGGGCGTCCTCGATCCCGTCGAAGTGCAGCTCGAGCGCGTCGTCGGCATGCCGGCGCCGCACGAACCAGTCCTGGAAGTCGAGCCAGCCCTCGGGGGTCCGGACGCGCGTGCGCACCGGGCGGTCCGCCATGGGAAGGATTCTCGCGCGCACGCCGAGGGAGGAGGCCAGTTCGCGCGTGACGTCGGTGGGCGTTGCGCCTGCGGCCAGCCGTGACGTCCGCACGAGGTGCGTGGCGATGTCCCGGTCGCCGAGCCGGAACCACGTGGGGGCGCCGTAGCGGCCCAGCATCCCGTGCGCCGACCAGGTCTCGTCCCGCAGGCCCCACCCCGTCTCCTGGTTCGCGAGCCCGGCCAGCGTGTACAGGACCGTGTCGACGTCGGGCGAGATCGCGAGCCCGTGGAGCTCCAGGTCGTCGCCGGTGTTGACGACGACCGTCAGGTCGACGTCCGGCAGCAGCGAGAGGCCGTGGGCCAGCTTGGCGCCCCCCACGCCTCCCGCGAGGACGGTCACCCGGCGGCGGTTCGCCGGCGTATCGGGCAGGGACGGACCCCGACCGGCGGTGGGCCGCATGCTCACGCCGTCAGCTTCGGCAGGACCTCGCGGCCGAACGCGTCGATCCACTCGCGCTGGTTGCGGCCCACGTTGTGCAGGTAGACCTTCGAGAAGCCCATGTCCAGGTACCGCTGGATCTCCCGTCGGTGCGCCTCCAGGTCGTCCGAGATGAGCATGCGGCCGCGAAAGTCCTCGATCCCGACCAGCTCGGCCATGGCCTCGAAGACCTGCGGCGAGCGGATGTCCTGCTTGGAGAACTTCATGCCGCCGTTCGGCCATTCGCGCACGGCGTTCTCCTCTGCCTCCGGCTGCGTGGGCGCCCACGACAGGTGGAGCTGCAGGATCCGCGGCATCGTCGAGGGGTCCTTGCCGGCCTCCCGGGCGCCCTTGTCGAACCGCGCAAACACCGCGTCGATCTTCTCGTCGGCCGCGCCGACCGTGATGATGCCGTCACACAGGCGGCCGGTGCGCTCGGCGGTCACCGGTCCGGCCGTCGCGACGTAGATCGGCGGGGGCGTCGCGGGCATCGTCCACAGCCGCATCGTCTCCATCCGGAAGAACTCGCCCCGGTGCTTCACGTCCTTCCCGGTGAAGAGCTTCTGGATGATCTCGATCGATTCGAACATCCGCGAGATGCGTTCACCCACTTCGGGCCAGTACGGCGCCACGACGTGCTCGTTGAGCGCCTCGCCGGAGCCGAGGCCGAGCCAGAACCGCCCGGGATACATCGCGCCCATCGTCGCGGCAGCCTGCGCGACGATCGCCGGGTGCATGCGGAACGACGCACAGGTCACGCCCGGGCCGATGTCGCCGCGCGTGTGCTCGGCGGCGGCCGTCATGTACGACCAGACGAAGGCGGCGTTCCCCTGGCGGGGCACCCACGGCTGCACGTGGTCCGCGGCCATGATCCCGTCGAAGCCGGCCGCCTCGGCGGCCACCGACCAGTCGACGAGGTCGCGGGGCGCGAACTGCTCCAGCATGGCCGCGTATCCGACCCGCACGTCTGCCATCGTCGATCACTCCTCGAGGTCGGCCGCGACCCTGGCGGCCCGCAGCACGAACGTCACGCGTTCCTGCGTCTCGAACCTGCTGATCTCCCGTTCCGCGGCCGCCGGGTCGTCGGCGTGGTAGCGGCGCGCCATCGCCGCGATGTCGGCCTGGGCCCGCGCCTGGTCGGACACGACCTCGACCGCACCGCGCAGGGACACCCACCGATAGCCGTCGGCGACGAGGACGCTCGCGCGGGGATCGCGCGCGAGGTTCGCCGGCCAGCGCCGGCCGACCATCGAGTTGAGCACCAGCGAATCGCCGTCCAGCAGGTACCACGCGACGGCCTGGTGGGGCGTCCCGTCGGCGTTCATGGTGGCGACCACGGCAAAGCGGCCCGCCTCCGCGAGGAACCGCCGCACGTCGGAGGGGAGGGACGGTTCGCCGCTGTGGTCGGGCATGCGTGACTCCGCGTGGTGTTCGCGCCGGCGCGCGGACGAATTCGAGGCGGGCCCCGCCGCGTCGCCCGCAACGAGCGCGAGCGGCATGGCGCCGGCCCGGGTGAGTTGCGTGGCGGGCCGATCACGACCCGCCACGGATCAGGGACAGGATCGCACGATCCCGGCAGGACGGCCGTGCCGGAGCGGTGCCGCCGGCCTGCGGCCGCACCGCGCAACGTCCGCGCTAGGGCGCCGGTTTCGCCAGGTCGCTGACGTTCACCAGCCCGTACTTCTGGGCCGTCGCCTTCGTGACGACGAAGCCGTTCTCGTCGGTCGCCGGAGCGAACCCGAGCACTGACTCGCCCTTCGGCTTCAGGAGGCCGGCGAGGACCTGGGACGTCTTCGCCGGGTCCGTGGTCGCAAGCCCGGTGCCCTTGTCGAGGTACTCGGTCAGCGACGCCAGGTACTCCGGGTAGAGGTCGATCTGCCCGGCCTGGATGGCCGGCTGGACGACCTCGCGGGCGCCGAGGTTGAACTTGCGGGTGACCGTGTAGCCGTTCGCCTCGAGCTCCTGGGCGTAGATCTCGGCCAGGATCAGCTGCTCCGAGAAGTTCGTCGAGCCCACCACGATGGTGCCCTTGCCCGAGCCGCCCGTGGGCACGAACCCGTTCTGCTGGAGCCACGCCCGCGCGGCGTCCTTGGGATCCGTCTTGTCCACGGTGACCTGCTTGTTGAGCGAGGTCAGCTGCTGCTGGGTGAGCTTCGCCGAGACGCCGTTGAGCAGCGTGGCGATGTCGGGGTGCGCCTGGAGGACCGCCGTCCGGATGACCGGTGCGACGTTGTCGGAGGCCTGCAGGTGCTTGTCGTCGTTCAGCAGCACGAACCCGTCGACCTGGATGCTGGGATCGGACGTGAAGAGCAGTCCGATCTGCACCTTCCCGGTCTGCAGGGCGGCCACGGTGAGGGGCCCACCGGCGTCGAGCGGGACGAACGACTTGAACGTCAGGCCGTAGACCTTGTTGAGCCCGATGAGGCAGAAGGGCCGCTGCGGACACTCGGGCGGTCCGCCGAAGGCCAGCTGGGCCGCGACCGAGTTGGCCGGGGCCGAGGCTGCAGCGGCCGACGTGGCCGCCGAGGGCTGTCCGGACTGTGCGGCGGCCGATGGGGCGGCCGATGCCGCCGCGCTGGGCTGCGCGCTGGTTGGCGCACCGGTCGCTGCCGGTGTTGCGCTCCCACCCGTCCCGCAGGCGCTCGCGAGCACCAGCGCAGACGCCCCGAGAGCGATCATGCGGTTAAGCCGCACTGGGTATCCCCCTATGCTGCGGTTTCTCCTCCGGGCGGCGCGGCCGGCCGGAGCGGGAATCATACCCCGGTCTCTGCGGACGCCAGACCGGGCACAGGCGCGGCGTCGACGGGCCGGGGCCGTGCCAGCCCGCGCGGCGCGGTGATCCGGGCCACCACCCCGAACGCGACGTCGGTCGCGATCGACAGCAGCGCGACGAGCGCGGCGCCCGCGATCATGAGGGCCGTGTCCTGGGTGGCGAAGCCGTCGTAGATGTAGCGGCCCAGCCCTCCGCCGCCCGCCACGGCCCCCAGCGTGTACGTGGCGACCACCTGGACCGCGGCCAGGCGGGTTCCCGTCAGGATGACCGGCAGGGCCAGCGGCAGCTCGACGCGGAGCAGCACCTGGAGGCCGTTCATCCCCATGCCGCGGGCCGCCTCGACCAGGTCGCGGTCCACCTCGCGCATGCCGGCATGGGCGTTGGTGATCATCGGGGGAATCGCCAGCAGCACCATGGCACCGAGGATGGGCCAGGTGCTGAAGTCGAGCTGGAGGTCCACCGCGATCGGGATCAGCATGAGGAGGAGCGCGAACGACGGAAGCGCCCGGCCGAGGTTCGCCACGCTGGTCACGACGAACGCTCCGCGCCCCGTGTGCCCGACGACGAGCCCGACGGGGAGCGCGATGCACGCCGCGACGAGGACGGACAGGCCCGCCGCCTCGACGTGCTCGAGCACTCTCAGCGGGACGCCATTCGCGCCCTGCCAGTGGGCAGGATTCGTGAACCAGGAAACGACCTGTGCGAGGAGATCCACGGCTCAGCCCCGCGCCGCCGCCGCACGCGTCCAGGGTGTGAGCGCGCGCTGCATGGCCAGCAGGCCCGCGTCGGCGGCGATCGCCAGCACGACGGACAGGATCGAGCCCACGTAGATTTCGGTCGGGAAGAGGTTGATGAACCCGGACAGCATCAGCTGGCCCAGGCCACCCTGCCCGATGAGCGCCGTCACCGTGACGAGCCCGATCGTCGTCACCGTCGCGATGCGGATGCCGGCCATCACGACGGGCAGCGCGATCGGCAGCTCCACGCGGACGAGGCGTTGCGCGCGCGTGAGCCCCATGGCATCCGCGGCCTCGAGGACGTCGGCGGGAACGCCGTCGAGCCCGGCCAGGATGTTGCGGATCAGGATCAGGAGCGTGTAGCCGACCAGCCCGATCTCGGAGGTGGCGGTCGAGAGCCCGGTCACCGGGATCAGCAGCACGAACAGGGCGAGGCTGGGGATCGTGTAGATCACGCCCGCGACCCACGTGATCGGCGCCTCCGTGCGCCGGTAGCCGTGGGCGATCAGCGCCAGCACGAACGCGAGGGCCAGGCCCACGACGATCGCGATCACGGTCAGGTAGACGTGCTGCTCGAGGGCCGCGCCGATCTCGTCGAGATGCCCCGCGACCCAGTTCCAGCGGATGAGAGGCTCGCTCGGCATGGCCCGTCAGGTGCCCGGTCGCGCCGGGGGGAGTCGGGTCGCCGGGCCGTGGCGGGCGATGGCGAGCCCGTCCCGGGCGCGCCAGGGGCTGGGTCGGCGGGCGGGGCCGGGATCGAAGCGGCTGCCGCCTCCGGCTCGCCGTCGTCGTCGTCGTGCAGGAGTGCCATGATCGACTCGATCGAGGCGACGCCCTCGGCCCGGCCGGCGTCGTCGACCACGATCCCCGAGCGCACGGCGCCGTCGAGGATCAGCGAGAGCGCATCGCGGAGCGTCGTGTCGTGCTGCAGCAGCGGCGAGAGCCGGGTGACCACGCCTCGATCGACGGGTGCATCGTCGGGCAGGCCGGACGCGTCGGCCCAGCCGACCGGCAGCCGCTGATCGTCGACCAGCAGGATCCAGCGCGGCAGGCGGCCGCCGGAGCGCCGGCGCACCGCCCCGGCCGGCTCTCCGAGCGTCGCCGTCGGGACGGGGACGACCGGCAGATCCTCCACGCGGCTCAGCGTGAGTCGCTTGAGAGCGCGGTCGGCGCCGACGAAGCGCGCCACGAACTCGGACGCGGGGTGCGCGAGCAGCTCGGCCGGCGGCGCGAACTGCGCGAGCGTTCCGCCCTCCTGCATGACCGCGACGAGATCGCCCATCTTGATCGCCTCGTCGATGTCGTGCGTCACGAAGAGGATCGTCTTGCCCAGGTCGCGCTGGAGGCGGAGCAGCTCGTCCTGCAGGCGCGAGCGCACGATCGGATCCACGGCCCCGAACGGCTCGTCCATCAGCATCAGGGGCGGGTCGGCCGCAAGCGCTCTCGCGACGCCGACGCGCTGGCGCTCGCCGCCGGACAGCTCGGACGGGTAGCGGTTCATGTACTGGCCGGGCGCCAGGCCGACGAGCCGCAGCAGCTCGTCCGCTCGTTCGCGCCGCTTCGCGGTCGGCCACCCGAGGAGGCGTGGCACCACCGCCACGTTCTCGGCGATGGTCTCGTGCGGGAACAGGCCGACCTGCTGGATCACGTACCCGATGCCCCGGCGGAGCTCGGTCGCGTCCCTGCCCGAGATGTCCTCGCCGTCCAGCAGGATGCGGCCGGCGGTGGGCTCGATCAGCCGGTTGACCATCTTCAGGCTGGTGGTCTTGCCGCAGCCGGACGGGCCACGAGCACGCAGGTCGCGCCGGCGGGCACGGAGAGACTGAGGTCGTTCACGGCGGCGCCGTCGACGCGTCTCCCGTACCGCTTCGTGACGTTCTCGAATGCGACCGTTGCGGCCCGGCGGGACGATCCGGGTGGGTGTTCGGCGGGTGGAGGCAGGTCTGGTCCTCGCGGCGAGTACGGCGGACATCGTACCCGCTGCTCCACATCGGCCGTCCGGGAGCGGGACGCCCGCGATGGCGCTACCCTCTGGTCCATGCCCGACCCGCGCCTCCCGGCGACGGCGCTCGACCCGGAGCTCGCGTCACAGCCGCACGACCGGTGCGTGCGCTGCGGCCGTCCCACGCCCCAGGGCGTCTCGCTCTGCGAGTTCGACAACCCCGGCCACATCGGCGCACCGAGCGCGACCCAGCTGCATGCCACCATGCTCGCCGGGGTGGGCGTCGGCGTCCTGGCGCTCGCGATCCTGGCCAAGGTCCTGACGGCCGGCGTCGGCCCGTTCGAGTCGCAGTTGGTGGGCCAGACGATTCTCTCGAACGGCGGCGCGGACGTGGCGATCCAGGTCACGAACCGGGGGTCGAAGGACGGGCCCGCCACCTGCCAGGTATCGCGCGGCGGCGTGCTGCGCCCCGACGATCCGATCTTCCTGACGCAGTCCATCCGGGCCGGCACGACGATCACCGTGACGACGGTCGTGCCGCCGCCGACCGCGACGCAGGGAACCTACGCGCTGGGCGAGCTCACGGCCACCTGCCGCTGACGGGCGCGCGCCGTCGTGCGGCAGGCCCGGTGGAGGCCGCTGCGTGCTCGGGCCCGCCCGCCGCGACCGGGCATGCGCGTCGTTAGCCGGCGCGGCCGAACCGCCGTCCGCCCCGAACAGTCAGGGCCGCTCGGACACCTCGAACCGCGAGAGCCGCCACGCCGCGACGACGGCGGCCCCGACCGCGACGACCGCGCCGAGTTCGATCGACGACGAGAGCGGCAGGTGGGCCGGCAGCAGGGAGGGCTGGGTCGGGTCGATGGTGGACATGACCCCCAGGACGTACTGGTGCACGCTGAGGAGCCGGGTCCCGGTGAACAGCCCGGCCACCACGCCCTCCCAGATGTACACGTACACCAGCCCGATGATGAGGGCATGGCCGGTGACGAGGCTCAGCGCCACCGCGATCGCGACGTAGATCACCGCGCCCCACGTGACGCCGGCGAGCGCGGCGACGACGGTGCCCGGGCCCAGCGACGATGGGAGCGAGATCGCCACGGCGATCGCCGCCGACACCCCCACGATCAGGGCCGTCGCGACGGCCCCGACCGCGAGCTTGGCCAGGACGATCTGCCACCGGGCCACGGGTCGCACGAGGAGATACACGATCGTGCCATCCTCGATCTCGCCGCCGAGCACGGACGTCCCGAAGATCAGCGCGACGAGGGGCAGGAGCGTCGTGATCACGACGTTGTCGAGCAGGTTCGACGTCCATGCCTCTGGGTCCTGCCCGCCCGCCAGCCGGTAGATGACCGCCACCAGCACGGGCACGCACGCGGCGATCAGCGCGACCAGGACGCGGCGCCGCCCGAGCGCCTGCCGCGCGGTGAGCACGATGAGCTGGCGCAGGACCCCGTCGCGTCCCATCACTGGCCGACCAGGTAGCTGAACACCGACTCGAGGGTCTCGTCGGTGGGCCGCAGCTCGTAGAGGGAGACGCCGGCCGCGGCCGACACGCGCGCCACGAGCCGCGTGAACGACCCGTAGTCGGCCGCGCGCACGTCGAGGCCGCCGTTCGCGAGCTGCACGGCGAGCACCGGCTCCTCGACGACCAGCCGCGCGGCCATCGCCCGATCGTCGCTGGTGTGCAGCGTGAACGTGTGCGGCCGGTCCGTCATGAGGCGGCGGATCGCGCGATAGTCGCCGGCGGCGGCCAGCCTGCCCGCGACCATGACGAGGACCTGCTGGGCCAGCCGCTCGACCTCCTCCAGGATGTGCGACGAGAAGAGGATCACGCGGCCCTCGCCCGCCATCCGCTGGAGCAGCGTCATCATGTGCAGCCGCTGGCGGGGATCCATGCCGTTGAACGGCTCGTCGAGCAGCAGGATCGGCGGATCGTGGACCAGCGCGGCCGCCAGCTTCACGCGCTGGCGCATCCCCTTTGAGTACCCGCCGATCTGGCGGTCTGCCGCGGACTCCATGTCCACCATCTCGATCGCACGCCGCGCGGCGGCATCGGGAGCGGGCAGCCGGGCGAGCCGGGCCGACAGGAGGGCGAACTCCCTGCCCGTGAGGAACCCGTACGAGGCGTCCCGCTCGGGCGACAGGCCGATCCGCCGGTAGATTGCCGGATCCCGGCCCACGGGCCTGCCCTCGACCAGCACGTGGCCGCTCGACGGGGCCAGGAGACCGGCGAGCATGTGCAGGAGCGTCGACTTGCCGGCGCCGTTGGGCCCCAGCAGGCCGGTGACCCCCGCCCCCACGCCGAACGTGATGTCGTTGACGGCGACCACGTTGCCGTACCAGCGCGCGACGTGCACGGCGGCGAGCGGCGCGTTGGCGACGTCGTCGGGAACGGGCGCCTGCGACCAGAGCGGGCGCGCCGTCATGCCGCAATCCTTGCGTAGCGACGCAGGACGACCGCGAGGCCGACGCCGGCATAGACGAGGGCGGCCGCGACGTACCACCACCCCGGGAGGTTGACCTGCTGGATGATGGCGTCTCCGCCCGTGCCGAAGAACCAGCGCACCGCGCCGTCACCGACGAGCGAGGGGCTCAGCAGGACGCCGTAATGCGTCCATGCCAGCTCGCTGGCGGAGAAGGTCGTCGGGCCCTGGGAGACGGACGCGATCAGCGATCCGAGTCCGTCCGAGATGAACCAGAACGCGACGATCCCGCCGGTGGCATAGGCGCGACGGGGGGTCATCGCGGCGATCGCCAGCGCGACCCCGGAGACCTGCAGCGAGATGACCAGCCCGCTTGCGACGATGGGCCCCGGCTGGTCCAGGTGGTCGACGATGTAGCCGACCGGGTCCGACCTCACCAGGGCGGTTCCCAGGTACAGCACGACCTCGGGCACGAGGGCGATCAGCAGCATCGCGGTCAGGAGCGCGGCGAACCTCGCGAGGGCGTAATCCCGGCGCTCCAGGGCGCGCGAGAAATACAGCGACAGGACGTGGTTGCGCTGGTCCCGTCCCATGAGCTCGGGGGCCACCGCCGCGCAGAACAGGAGCATGACCGTCCCGACCAGCGAGAAGTAGTTGTCGAGCCGGACCGGCCGCACCACGTCCCCGGCGAGCGCCGTGACCCCGAGCTCGATCACCGCAGGCACGAGCGCGATCACGAACAGGCCGATGGGCACGACCTTGGAGCGCGTGCTCCTCCCGATCCCGAACGCGGCGGCAAGCCCGTGCACGTACAGCGAGCGGAACGCATATGCGCGCCCGAGCCGCCGGCCCTCGTACCGCTGGTACCCCAGGTCGTAGATGCTGCCGGCGCCGCTCATGGCGGACCCCCGGCCGTCGGGCCGCCGGCCATGCCGCTCCCGCCGACCGGGCCGTCCGCGCCGGCCACGACGCTGACCGCGCCGCCGCTTCTCCCGGCGGCCGGATCGCCCGGTACGTCCTCGTCCGGGCCCTCGACGGTCCGGAACAGGTCCTCGAGCTGGTGACGGCCCTGCTCGATCCGGGCCAGCGGCAGGCCCAGTTCCACGACGGTATCGCGGACGAGGTCGTACGGGGGCGGGCCGTCCAGGTCGATCAGCACCAGCCTGCCGTCCCGGCGTGTCGCACATCCCGCGGCCGCGAGCGCCTCCGCCAGGCGGTCGGCGCCCTCGTCGACTTCGACCGACAGGACGCGGGTCCGCGCCGTGAACTCCGCGAGCGGGGCCGACGTCAGCAGCCGGCCCGAGTCGATGGCGACCAGGTGGTCGCAGACGCGCTCCACCTCGCCGAGCAGGTGCGAGGCCATGATGATCGCGATGCCGAACTCGGTGCCGATGCGGTGCACGAGGCCGAGCATCTCCTCGCGCCCGGCCGGGTCGAGGCCCGCCGTGGGCTCGTCGAGCAGCAGCAGGCTCGGGTCGTGGACCAGGGCCTGGGCCAGCTTGACGCGCTGCCGCATGCCGGTCGAGTAGCCGCCGATCGGGCGGTAGCGCTCCTCGTACAGCCCGACGTGCCGGAGCGTCTCCGCCGCGCGCTCCCGGGCGGCGTCCGCGGGCAGGCCGCTCATGCGCGCCATGTGGCCAACGAACTCGGTCGCGCCGATGTCCGGGGGCAGGCAGTCGTGCTCGGGCATGTACCCGACCCGCTGGCGGATGGCGGTCCCGTGCGTGGCCGTGTCCATGTCGAGGACGGTCGCGTGGCCGGACGTGGGCGCGACGAGACCCAGCAGCACCTTGAGCAGCGTGGACTTGCCCGCGCCATTCGCGCCGACGAGCCCCACGATGCCGCCGTCGAGCGTCAGCGTCACGCCGTCGAGGGCCAGGGCGCCCGGGTACCGCTTCGTCAGGCGGTCTGTGGCGATGAGGGGCACGATGACAGGATGGGGCATCGGGCAAGTCCCGGGCACGGGCCGACCGGACCGCGTTCGACGGGCCGCTCGCGCCATCGCCCGTGCATGCCGCGAGCCATACAATCGCCACGTGACCCCTGCTTCTCGCGCCGCACCCGACCATGTCCGCCAGGCTCTCGACGTCGCCGTGTCCGCGGCGCGGCTTGCCGGCCGCCTGGAGCTCGAGCGCCTGGGACGCGTCGGGCGGATCAGCCGCAAGAGCGCACGCGACGTCGTCACCGAGGTGGACCACCTGGCCGAGCGGCTCATCCTCGACGAGATCCACCGCGCCTTTCCCGACGACGCGATCCTCGCGGAGGAATTGGGAGAGCACGCCGCGGCCGGTGGCGACGCGCCCACGACGGGCAGCGGACGCGCCTGGATCGTCGATCCGCTGGACGGCACGGTGAACTATGCGAACGGCGTGCCGATCTTCTCGACGAGCGTCGCGCTGTCCATCGACGGCCGCGCGATGGTCGGCGTCGTCTTCGATCCCGTGCGGGACGAGCTCTTCACGGCGACGGCCGGGGGCGGAGCCCGGCTCAATGGGCGGAGGATCCGCAACCCCGACAAGCCCGACCTGGGCGACTGCGTGATCGGGCTTGGATACGCCCCGCGCGACTGGCGCTCGGACCTGGGCGAGCTGCGGCGAGCCGTGCGCGCGTCCCGACACCTGGGATCGTCGGCGCTCGAGATCTCCTACGTCGCGGCGGGACGGCTCGACGCCTGCGTTCACCCGACGGGGATATCGAACTGGGACGTGGCGGCCGCGGGCCTCATCGCCGAGGAGGGTGGCGTCACGGTCACCACCGCGGACGGCGAGCCGTGGTTCGACCTCTCCCGGCCGGCGACCTCGATCGGAATCATCGCGGCCCCGTCGCGCCACCACGGGACGCTGCTCGGCCTGTTCCGGGCCGCCGGCCGGGGCTGAGGGATTCCACCGACGGGCTGACGGGTTCCGCGGGAGCCGTCCCGGGCCAGCCGGGAGCCTGGCGGTTCGCGCGCTCCCGGCGCCCTGATCAGCGGGGGAGCGTGGCGTCCACCGAGATGACCCGCGGGTCCGACAGGACGTGGACGAGGGTCACGCCGGGATCGCGAAGCGCGGCGGACACGGCGTCCTCGACGCCGGCGTCGTGCGCCACGCGCATGCCGCGAGCTCCGCACGCCCGGGCGTATGCCGCGAAATCGATCGGTCCAAGGTCGGTCGCGGCCACGCGTCCGGGGTGGGCGCGTTCCTGGTGCATGCGGATCGTGCCGTACATGCCGTTGTCGAAGACGATCACGGCGAGCCGCAGTCGCTCCCGGACTGCGGTCTCGAGCTCGGCCATGAGCATCGAAAACCCCCCGTCCCCGGCCAGGGCGACGACCCGGCCGCCTCCCCCGAGGTCGCGGGCCGCGATCGCCGCGCCCACTGCCGCGGGCAGGCCATAGCCCATCGCCCCGGACGTCGGTCCGAGGAACCGGCCACCCGGTGGCACGGGCAGGTAGCGCGCCGCCCAGCCCGCGAAGTTTCCGGCGTCGGTGGTGACGATGGCGCCGGCCGGCAGATGGCGGCGCAGCGCGCCGATCACGGTGGCCGGGTGCACGGGCGCGTCGGCTCCCCTGCGGCCCGGGTCGGGCAGGGCGACGGCGTCGAGGTAGGCCGCTCTGTCGCGGGCGATCTCCACGCGCCGCGTCGCCGGCGGTGCGGGTGGCGGCCGCTCGCCGGGCTGCTCCGCGCCGGGTCCCGGGGATCCCTCGATCAGCGCGAGTGCGCGGCGCAGGAACGCTCCCGCGTCCGCGCGGATCGTGACGGCAGGCGCCGGCCGGTGAAGGCTCGACCCGGGATCGACATCCACGCGGACGAGCGTCGTTCCCGGCGCCGGCACGGCGTACTCGAACGTCGCGATCTCGGACAGGCGCGTGCCGATCGCCAGGATGACGTCCGCCTCGAGCAGGCGCGGGCGCACGGTGCGCGCGGCGGCCAGCCCGGTTGCGCCGAGGTAGCGCGGCGAATCGTTGTCGAAGACGTCGGGACGCCGCCACGCCGCCATGACAGGGACGTCGGTGGCGTCGGCGAACGCCGCCAGCTCGGCCACGGCCCGGCTGCGAATCACGCCGGCGCCGGCGAGGACCACGGGGTGTCGCGCACCGGCCAGCAGCCGCAGGACGTCACGCACCTGGTCGTCGTCGAGCGCGGACTCGCCCGCCGGGTTCCGCGCCGTCTCGCCGGCCCGCGTGCGCCGGGCATCGTGCCCGGCCCCGTCCGCGAGCGGCAGGCCCGGCCCGGCATCGGCCGGATCCCCGGGTCCGGCGTCGTCCAGCAGGGCGTCCTCCGGTATCGAGAGCAGCACGGGCCCCGGCCTGCCGGAGATGGCGAGCGTCAGGAGCGCCTCGACATCGCCGGCGATCGTGGCCGGGTCGTCGAGCTCGGCGGCCGCCTTGCACAGGCTGCCGAAGGTCGAGACCAGGTCGGCCTCCTGGAAGGCCTCGCGGCCGCGGAATCCGCGCGGGACCTGGCCCGCGATCGCGACGAGCGGCGTCGAGTTGGCACGCGCCGTGTGCAGGGCGATCGACAGGTTCGCGGTTCCCACGGCCCGCGTCACGAGGCACGCCGCTGGGATGCCGGCGAGCTGGCCGTACCCCTCCGCCATGAACCCGGCCCCGGCCTCGTGGCGCGCCGCCACGAGGCTGATCCTCGAGTCCCGGAGCGCGTCCAGGATCTCGAGGAAGCTCTCACCCGGAACCGTGAACGCGTGCCGGATCCCGGCGCGCTCCAGCGCCGCGACGACCGCCCGACCGGCTGTGACCCGTGCCATCCGGCGGAGATGGTAGCCGGATCGAGCGGCGGGCCGGCACTGGCCGGACGTCCGCAGACGGCCGGCAGAGATCGACGACGGCGTGTAGCGTGTCGTGCACGGCGGGCAGCCGAGGCCCGGCCGACCCTCGCTGATGACGGTGACCGTGCGCGTTCGCATCATCGACAATCCCTGGTCGTTCCGCGGCCCCTATCCGGTGCACCGCGCGATGCCCGTCCTGCGGGATGCGGGATGGGACGTGGACGTGGCGCACCGGGGCCGTCAGCTGAGCGTGCGCAGCCAGGTCGAGGAGGCGCTCGACGCGGGCGCGGGACTGATCGTGGGCGCCGGGGGGGATGGCACGCTGCGCGACATCGCCGACGTGCTCGTCGGCCGGGACGTGCCGCTGGGAGTCCTGCCGGGCGGGACGGCCAACCTCTGGGCGCACGAGCTCGGCGTCGCCCGGCCGCCGGAGGACGCGGCTCGCGCGCTCGTCGAATCGGACGTGCGCGCCATGGACATGGGGCGAATCGTGCACCCCGACGGGCGCTACATCCGGTTCCTGCTCATGGCCGGCATCGGCATCGACGGGCTCATGCTCGACCACACCGACCCGCGTCTCAAGGCCCGGCTCGGGCCCGGCGGCATCGCCCTCGGGGCGCTCCGCGCGATCCCGGAGTACCGCCCGTTCGACATCGAGCTCTGGGTGGACGGCCAGCCGGCCTGGGAGGGACGGGTCCTGCAGGTGATCGTCGGCAACTCCCGCCTCTACGCCAACGTGGTGCACGCCACGCCCGACGCGCAGGTGGACGACGGCATGCTCGACGTGACGATCGTCCCGGCCGGCGACCTGCAGCTGGCCGTGCGCCTGGGCTGGTCGCTGGCCCTGCGGCGCCGGCCCGATGGCGACGTCCCGCGCTTCCGGGGCCGCGAGCTCGGCCTGGCTGCGAGGACGGCCCCGCCGATGGAGGTGGACGGCAGCCCGGTGCGGCGCCGGTCGCTGGAAGGCGCCGATGGGCGGCCGTTCCGGATCGTCGTCGAGCCCCTCGCCCTCGGGGTGCGCGTGCCGTGGGCCTACCGCGGCGATCTCTTCTCGCGTTCCGCAGGCGGGTGCTCCGAGGGCGCCGGCCCTGCCGGGGCACCCGGCGATCGCGGCACCCTCGCCGGCGGAGGCCGGCATCCCGGACTGATCCCGGTCCGGCGAAGCCCGGCCGGCAGAGGTCAGTCCCGCCAGCGCGGCACCCGGGCGAGCAGGTGCGGTGACCGGAGGTCGTCCACGAGCCGGTGGAACGCGGCGCGCGGGACGCCGCGCCACGCGAGGTCGTCCAGCGTCTCCGGCAGCGGCACGTCGAGCCGCAGCGTGGCGAGCTCCCGGAACAGCAGCGCGTCGTCGCGTGACGCCCGGAGGGTGGCCGCCAGCGCCGGCGCGTTCCGCACGGAGGCATCCCACGCATGGCCCTGGGCGGGGATCTGCTCGAGATGGCCGTACCGCGCGAGCACGGCGGATGCCGATCGTTCGCCCCACCCCCGGAGGCCCGGGAATCCGTCGGCGGCGTCGCCCACCAGCGCCAGCCAGTCGGGGATGCTCTCGGGCTCGACCCCGAATTTCGACCGTACCGCGTCCGCGTCGATGAGGTGCTCCCGGCGCCGGTCGAACCCGACGACGCGACCGTCGGTCCGCACGCACTGGGCGAGATCCTTGTCGGGCGACAGGATCACCACCCGCTCCACGCCCGGTGCGTCCCACCATCGAGCCGCCGCCGTCGCGAGCGCGTCGTCCGCCTCGTACTCGACCATCGGCCAGACCACGAGACCCAGCGACCGCAGCGCCGCCTCCGCCCGCTCGAACTGCGCGAGCAGCTCGGGCGGCATGCCGGCTTCGGTCTTGTACCCCGGATACCGATCGTTGCGCCACGACCGGATCACGTGGTCCGTGGCACATCCCAGGTGCGTCACGGCCGGGTCGTGGAGCAGCCGGAGGACGCTCTCGACGAGCCCGAGCGTGGCTCCGGCCGGGCGGCCGGCCGAATCCGCGACGGGCGGCCGGCCGAAATGGGCCCGGAAGAGCTCGTAGGTCGCGTCGAGCAGATGGACCTGCATCGCCGGACGGTACCATCCCGCGGCCACGCCCCGGCGCCGGGCGGGCGGGTGTCGATCGGGCCGGTTCCCACGACACCGGCGGACGCGCCGGCTGCGTTTCCGGACCATCGGCCTGCCGGAGGGCACGCTTCGGCACGCGGCAGCGATCCGCGCGCAGGTCCACCATGGGCGCTTATGACCGCAGGCACGCTTCCCGTATGACCGCAGGCACGCTTCCCGGGCCCATCGCCGACGTCCATGCGCGGCCGTCCCGCGAGGTCGCCGCCGCCTTCGAGGTCGATCCTGCCGCGGGCCTCAGCAGCGGCATCGCCGAGCAGCGGTACATCCTGTCGGGCCCGAACGAGCTCCAGGAGGTGCGCCGCTCCTCGCTGGTGCACATCGTCTGGGACAGCTTCACCGAACCGTTCATCCTGCTGCTGTTCGTCGCCGGCGCCCTCGCGGTGGCACTCGGCGAGGTGCGCGACGGCGCCTTCGTGCTGTTGATGATCGGGCCGATGGTGGGCGCCGACGTGATCACGGAATACCGCGCCGAACGGGCCCTCGAGGCGCTGCGGGCCGCGGCCGCTCCCATGGCCCGTGTCAGGCGCGACGCCTCCGTCGAGGAGATCCCGGCCGCGCGGCTGGTCCCCGGCGACGTGGTCCTGCTGCGGGTGGGCGACGTCGCTCCGGCGGACCTGCGGCTGATCCGGACCGAGGGCCTCGCCTTCGACAGGAGCGCCCTCACCGGCGAATCCCTGCCGGAGCCCGGCCGGGAGGAGGCGGACCCGGCCGACGCGCCCCTGGCCGAACGGCATGCCGTGGCCTTCGCCGGCACGAGCGTCGTCGCCGGCCGGGGGGAGGGCATCGTCGTCGCCACCGGGTTGCAGACCGAGTTCGGGCGGATCTCGTCGTCGTTGGCCGGCCAGGACCGGCGGCGCTCGCCGTTGCAGCGCGAACTCGATCGCCTGGTCCGCATCCTGCTCGCCGTGGCGATCGGCCTCATCGCGGTGACCACGGGGCTGGGCTTCCTGCGGGGCAATCCCGCGGCGGACAACCTGATGGCCGGCATCTCCGCGGCGATCGCCTCGATCCCCGAGGAGCCCCCCGTCCTCTTCGCCGTGATCCTCGGGTTGGGGGCCTACCGGCTGCTGCGTCGCGGCGTGCTCGTGCGGCGCCTGAACGCGCAGGAGACCCTGGGCGCCGTGGACCTGATCCTGACGGACAAGACCGGCACGCTGACGCAGAACCGGCTCGCGCTCACGGCGCTTCGCACGACGGACGGCGTGGTCGCCGACCCGGACCGGCAGCGGGATCTCCTGCTGTCGGCCCTGCGCGCGGAGGAGGACGCGTGGAGCATCGCCTCCGGCGCCCGGCCCGGATCGTTCACCCGTTCGCTGACGGTCGCCCTCGGAGAGGCCGGCGGGGACCCGGAGCTGGACCAGGGCGAGCTGCTCGAGGGGGAGGCGGTGAGCGACGAGCGCCCCTACTCGAGGACCCGTGCCCTCCGGCAGGGCGTGGCCGAGGAGCTGGCCCTCGGCGCACCCGAGGCGGTCCTCGAGCTGGCGAGGGACCTGCCCGCCAACGAGCACGACGCGTGGCACGCCCTGATCGAGCGCGGCGCCGACGCCGGCGAGCGTCTCCTGCTGCTGGCCGGCCGTCGGGACGACGACCCGTGGCATCCGCTCGCGCTCGTGGGGTTCGCGGACCGGCTCCGCGAGGGGATCGGGGACTCCATGCGACTTGCCGGGGCCGCGGGGATCCAGACGATCATCGTGACCGGCGACCATCCCCGCACGGCCGCCGCCATCGCGCGCGACGCGGGCATGCGGGGAGAGCGCGTCGTGACGGGCCCCGAGCTCGCGACCTGGGACGACGAACGTCTGCGGTCGGAGCTCGCCTCGATGGACATCGTGGCCCGGGCGGCACCGGAGGACAAGCTCCGCCTCGTGGACGCGGCGCGTGCCACCGGCCGCACCGTGGCCGTCACGGGCGACGGCGTGAACGACTCGCCCGCGCTCCAGCACGCCGACGTCGCGGTCGCGATGGGCAGCGGGTCCGCGGTCGCACGGGAGGCGTCGGACCTCATCCTCGGCGACGACTCCTTCGCCACCCTCATGTACGGGCTCCGCGAGGGCCGCCGCATCGTCGCGAACGTGCAGAAGGGCCTCGTGTTCCTGGTCTCGACGCACGTCGCGATGCTCGGCTTCATCTTCATCGCGACGATCGCGGGTTACTCGCAGCCGCTGCTGCCGATCCAGATCCTCTGGCTCGAGGTCTTCATCGACATGCTCACGGTCATGTCGTTCGAGATCGAGCGGGAGGAGCCGGACGCGATGAGCGTTCCGCCGCGGCCCCGCACGCGCCCGCTCCTCGACAACGGGCTGCTCGCCCGGATCGTGCTGGCCGGCGGCTTCAGCGCGGTGGCGGCCCTCGTGATCATGGAGCTGCACCCCGGCGGCTTCGAGCACGCTCGCTGGCTCGCGTACACGGCCCTCGTGGCGGGCCAGGCGGTGCGGGCGAACGCGAACCGGAGCCTTCGCCTGCCCGTGCTCGGGCTGCGGCCGAACCCGCTGCTGCTCGCGGGCGGCATCGCCACGCTCGTCGTGCAGGCCGCGATCCCGTACGTGCCGGCGCTTGCCGGCGCATTCCGGGCGACGCCGCTGGACCTGGGGGACTGGCTGCTGGTCGCCACGGTCGCGCTCCTGCCGGCGCTGGTCGCCGAGGGGATCCGGGCGGTGGGCCACCGGCGCTGGGTGGCCTGAGCGGTCAGTCCTCGGCCGCGACCTGCCGCGCCCCCGCCGACTTGGGCGGCGCGTATCCGTGTGCCTCGGCCGCCGCGAGGGCCGCGCCGACGATGCCGGCCGAATTCAGCAGGCGCGCGACCTCCAGCGGCCCGCGCGGCGTGAGGTACGACAGGTACCGTCCGGTCTCCTTGCTCACGCCGCCGCCGAGGATCATCAGGTCGGGCGAAAAGTAGCGGTACACGTGGTCGAGGTACGCGTCGAACTCCTTGGCCCAGGCCTTCCAGCCGAGCTTCCGCCGCTCGCGCGCCGCGCCGCTCACGAGTGTCTCCGCGTCGCGCCTGCGGAACTCCAGGTGCCCGAGCTCCGTGTTCGGCACGAGCCGGCCGTCCACGAACAGCGCGCTGCCGATGCCGGTCCCGATCGTCAGCATCAGGACGACGCCACGCTGTCCCACCCCCGCCCCGTAGCGCATCTCCGCGAGCCCGGCCGCGTCGGCGTCGTTGATGATCAGCACAGGACGCCTCAGCTCGTGCTCGAGGACGTCCTCGGCGCGCGTCTCCAGCCACGAGTGGTCGATGTTTGCGGCCGTCCTCAGCCATCCGTCCTTCGCGACGCCCGGGAGTCCGGCGCCGGCCGGCAGCCCGCTCGTGTCGTGCCCGGAGGCCTCGATCTTCTCGATGATGTGGGCGATCGCGGCGGCGACGGCCTGGGGAGTCGACGGCGACGGCGTCTTCTCGCGGATGCGGGCCGACACGAGCGAACCCGTCGCGAGGTCGACCACGGCGGCCTTGACGCCCGTCCCGCCGACGTCGATCCCGACACCGTGCTGCCCGGCGTGGCTCGAGCCGTCCGATAGGCCCTGGTGCTCGTCGTGGGGAGCGACCGGCTCGAATGCTCCAGGCCGCACCGTCTCGTCCATCGCGCTGCGCTCCCTCGGGTCGTCCATGACCTCTGCGTCGCCTCGCAGTCTAGCTGGCACGGCCGTGGGCGGCAGGGACGGCCACGGCCGGCCGCGGACGGCGGACGCAGTGCCCCGGGGGCCGGGGACCCTGGCCCGCGTGATCGGGACGTGGAACGACCCGGCCGTTTCCGGCCGGGTCGTCGTGCCAGGCGAGCGTGAGCGCGTCAGGCGGCGTCCGTCTCCACCTGCGAGGCCGGCCGCGTGCCGGCCGCCGCGAGCAGCTCGAGGTCGATCTCGATGCGGACCTCGTCACTGACGAGCCATCCGCCGCTCTCGAGCCCCACGTTCCAGGTCAGGCCCCAATCCTTGCGACTGATCTTCGTGCGCGCCGTGAAGCCGGCGCTGGACCCTCCCTGGAGGTTCTTCGCGACGCCCAGGAACTCGACGTCGAGCACGACCGGCCGGGTCTCGTCCCGGATCGTGAGGTCACCCTGGACGTGGAACCTGTCGTCGCCGGACCGGGTGATACCGGTACTGGTGAAGGTGAGGGCCGGGTGCGTCGCGACATCGAGGAAGTCGGCGGAACGCAGGTGCTGGTCGCGCTGCTCCATGCCCGTGTCGATGCTGGCGGCCTGGATGGTCGCCCGGACGTGCCCGCTCTCCGGGCGCTCCGGGTCGAAGTCGATATCGACCGTGAAGTCGCGGAACTGCCCGCGGACGTTGCTCACCATCATGTGCCGTGCCGAGAACTGCACGGACGAATGCACCGGGTCGAGACCCCACGTGGCCATTGACTGCTCCTCTGGCGCGCCTTCGCGCCGCGATCGATCCGGCGTCCTGCGCCGGCGTTGTTGCACTTGCAACTTTCTACCCGAACCATAGCACCACACTCGTTGCGGATGCAACTACACCCCCGACGCGGTATGATGGCCACCTCGGAGGGGTAGGGAGCAACACAGGGGGTAGGGGAGCAACACATGGAGCACAGCGAGATCGCACCGGCGTGCGGGGAGGCGGACGCAGCGGAGCGCTGGGCGCCCGGTGCCGCGATGGAGCCTCCGGTGGCCGCGTGCGCGGACCCGTCGAACGATCCGGTGACGGACCCGGCGGGCTTCGCACGGGACCTGGCCGACCCGGGCATGCGGGCCTGGCGCGCGTTCCTCCAGGCGCACGCGATGCTGCTGCGCCGCCTCGAGGCCGAGCTGTCGACCGGGGCGGGGATGTCGCTCGCCCACTACGACGTGCTCGTGCAGCTGGCGTTCGCGGACGGGCGCCGCCTGCGGATGCACGAGCTGGCGAACCGGGTACTCCTGAGCCGGAGCGGGATCACGCGCGTCGTCGACCGCCTCGAGGAGGACGGTTTCGTCGCACGCATGGCGTGTCCGTCGGACGCGCGCGGCGCGTTCGCGGTCCTCACCGATGCCGGTCTCGCCCGCCTGCGCGAGGCCACGCCCGTCCACCTCGACGGGGTCCGCCGACGGTTCGTCGCGCCGTTCACCGGGGACGAGCTCGTGGAGCTGTCGCTCCTGCTGGAACGGCTCGCCGGCGCCCAGGTGCCCGCCACGTCCGCCGGCCCCCAGCAGGGCGCGGAATCGCAGACCCGGCTGGTCGCCGCCGGCTGACGGCCAGGTTCCCCACCCGTCGGTCGCCGGCTGACGGCCGTCAACTGATCCCCGTCCGCCGCGATCGGACGGTCGCCGGCTGATCCGCGTCCGCGGTCCTCCCGCGCCCCCGCGGCACCAACCGCGCGTCCGCTCTACCATTCCGCCGAGATGTTCGACGAGTACGGCGACTTCAAGCGCCAGCTTCCCGATAGCGATCCCGAGGAGACCTCGGACTGGATCGACGCACTCGATTCGGTCGCCCGCGACGCAGGGCGCCGACCGCGCCCAGTTCATCCTGTACCGCTGCTGAAGCGGGCCCGCCAGCTGGACATCGGCCTGCCGCCGCTGACCCAGACGCGCTACATCAACACCATCTCGCCCGAGCAGGAGCCGCCGTTCCCCGGCGACGAGGAGATGGAGCACCGCATCCGGCGGATGGTCCGCTGGAACGCCGTCGCGATGGTCCTGCGGGCCAACAACCTGACGCCCGGCATCGGCGGTCACCTCGCCACGTATGCGTCCGCGGCGACCCTCTACGAGGTCGGCTTCAACCACTTCTTCCGCGGCAAGGACGCGCCCGGGCATGGGCGACCAGGTCTTCTTCCAGGGCCACGCCGCGCCGGGCATCTACGCCCGGGCGTTCCTGGAGGGCCGCCTCACCGAGGACCAGCTCGACCACTTCCGCCGCGAGGTCGTGCCGGGCCAGGGCCTGAGCTCCTATCCGCATCCCCGCCTCATGCCCGACTTCTGGGAGTTCCCGACCGTCTCGATGGGCCTCGGGCCGCTCGCGGCCGTGTACCAGGCCCGCTTCAACCGCTACCTCCACGGCGCGGGGCATCAAGGACACCAGCCCCAACCACGTGTGGGCCTTCCTCGGCGACGGCGAGATGGACGAGCCGGAGGCGATCGCGGCGCTCTGGCCTCGCCGGCCGCGACGGCCTCGACAACCTGACCTTCGTCGTCAACTGCAACCTGCAGCGCCTGGACGGCCCGGTCCGCGGCAACGGCAAGATCATCCAGGAGCTGGAGGGCCTGTTCCGCGGCGCCGGCTGGAACGTCATCAAGGTCATCTGGGGCCGCGAGTGGGACGAGCTGCTGGCGCGCGACGTCGACGGCGTCCTCGTCCACCGCATGAACGAGACGCTCGACGGCGAGTTCCAGAAGTACTCGGTCGAGTCGGGCGCCTACATCCGCGAGCACTTCTTCGGGGCGGACCCGCGGCTGCAGGCGCTCGTCGCCGACAAGCGGACGACGAGCTGCAAGCGGCTCCGGCGCGGCGGCCACGACTACCGCAAGGTGTTCGCGGCGTACCGCGGCGGCCCTCGCGCACCGCGGCGCGCCCGACGGTCATCCTCGCCAAGACGGTCAAGGGCTGGACGCTCGGGCCCGGCGTCGAGGCGCGCAACATCACCCACCAGGCCAAGAAGCTCTCGGAGGCCGAGCTCCGGGTCTTCCGCGACCGCCTCGAGCTGCCCATCCCCGACGCGAAGCTCAAGGACGCCGCCGTACTACCACCCGGGGCCGGAACGCGCCGGAGATCCAGTACCTGCTCGAGCGCCGGCGCGCGCTGGGCGGCCCGCTGCCGCGCCGCGTGTCGTCACCGCGAGACGCTCGACCTGCCGGCCGACCCCGTGTACGCCGAGTTCATGCGCCGGGTCCGGCGGCCAGGAAGTCTCGACCACGATGGCGTTCGCCAAGCTGCTGCGCAACCTGATCCGCGACCGGGCCATCGGCCGGCGCGTCGTGCCCATCGTCCCCGACGAGGCCCGCACGTTCGGCATGGACCCCCTGTTCAAGGAGGTCGGCATCTACGCCGCGCGTCGGCCAGCGCTACGAGCCCGGTCGACTCCAACCTGGTGCTCTCCTACCGCGAGGCGACCGACGGCCAGGTGCTCGAGGAGGGCATCACGGAGGCCGGGCTCGACGGCCTCGTTCCAGGCCGCCGGGACGAGCTACGCCACGCACGGCGAGCCGATGATCCCCTTCTACATCTTCTACTCGATGTTCGGCTTCCAGCGGACCGGCGACCAGTTCTGGGCGCTCGGGACGTGCGCGGGCGCGGCTTCCTGCTGGGCGCGACGGCCGGCCGGACGACGCTCAACGGCGAGGGGCTCCAGCACGAGGACGGCCACAGCCTGCTGCTGGCCTCGGCGTATCCCGGCGGTCCGCGCCTACGACCCGGCGTTCGCCTACGAGACCGCCGATGATCATCCGCGACGGCATCGCGCGCATGCTACGGCGGCGACGGACGACGTCTACTACCTGACCCTCTACAACGAGAACTACGTGATGCCGGCCCTGCCCGACGGGGGCGGCGGAGGAAATCGTGCGCGGGCTCTACCGCTTCCGCGAGGCGCCCGCCGTCGAGGGGGGCGCGCCGCGCCCGCGCGACGATCCTCGCCAGCGGCTCGATCATGCAGCAGGCGCTGCGGGCGCAGGACCTGCTCGCCGAGCGGTTCGGGGTGGCCGCCGAGGTCTGGAGCGCGCCGTCGTACCAGCTGCTGCGGGCCGACGCGCTCGACGTCGAGCGCTGGAACCGGCTCCATCCCGGCGAGCCGCCCCGCGTCCCGTTCGTCACCGCCGCGCTGTCCGAGCCGGCGCCGCACGGCCCGATCGTGGCCGCGTCGGACTTCATCGCCGCGGTCCCCGACCAGATCGCGCGCTGGGTCCCGGCGGCACATGGGCTCAGCCTGGGGACGGACGGCTTCGGCCGCAGCGACACGCGCGAGGCACTGCGGCGCTTCTTCGAGGTCGACGCGGAGCACATCGTGGTGGCGGCGCTGTCGAAGCTGGCGGAGGGCGAGCGGATCGACCGCGAGCTGGTGGGCACGGCGATGTCGGAGCTGGGCATCGACGGCGAGGCGCCGTTCTCGCTGACGTCCTGAGCCCGGTGCCGGCCGTCGGCCGGGCCGGCGTCAGTCGATGGGGGAGCTGTCCGCGGACGGGTCCTCGATCGCATGTGCCACGCGCGTGAGGAACCAGCGCGCGGTTCCGCGGGCGGCGATGTTGAGCAGGGCGCGGTCCAGGATCACGCCGATCTCTCCGCCGGGAGGCGCGTAGTACCCGTCCAGGGTCAGCTCCCGTGCCGACACGATCAGCGTGCCGACGAAGACCGGGAAGAGCGGCGCCAGGGTCGCCGACCTCCAGCTGACGTCCACCGCGAGGCCCGGCCCTTCATCGCGCGGCCACCCGAGTTCGACCACGGCGGCCTTGTGCAGCACCATGTGACGTGCCTGCTCGCGCATGGGCAGGGCCAGGTCGCTCTCGAACCGCCGGACGGACCGCTCGGGCGATCCGTCCAGGGCGTCTCCGAGCCAGTCGGACACCCCCTCCTCGAGGTGGTGACGGGCAGCCGCGAGGTTCCCCGTCCATGGCTGGACGAGGCGGAGGTGGACGGCGTGTTCCACCGGGGAGGGCGTGGGAAAGCCAGTCGACATGTGCGGGTGATTTTGCCGTGCGGGACGAACGCCCCCCATTGTCGCGGCCCGTCCCGGTCTGCCAATCTGCCGAATGGCCCTGCGGGTGCCATCCGGTCGGCGGGGCACCCCACCGTACGGGTAGGGCTGGCCGTCAGCGTCGGGACGGCGCGCCGGAGCCGGGGACGGGCCCGGTGCCCCCGACGAGCCGGGCAAGGCCCCAGAGGTCGCGCCACTCGTGGTCCGGTCGCTCGGGTCCGGGCGGCGCCTCCACGTGCCGGTTCACCCAGGCCGTCTGCATGCCCAGCCGCTGTGCCGGGCCGATGTCGTAGCGGAACCCGAAGGCGACGTGCAGCACTCGCTCGGGCGGCTCGCCGACCCGCTCGAGAGCCTGCCGGAAGACGCTCTCCGCCGGCTTGTAGGCGCCGCAGTCCTCGGCCGTGACGACCACGTCGAACGGCACCTCGAGGTGGCGCAGGGTGTGGGCGATGATGTCGCGGTCGGTGTTCGAGACGATCGCCAGGCGGAGGCCTCGCTCGCGGGCCTGGCGCAGCGCGGGGCGCGTGTCCGGGAACGGCTGCCAGGCGCGCATCGAGCGGGCGAGCGCGTCGCCGTCGGCCGGATCCCACCGGTAGCCGCGCTCCTCCTCGTAGCGGCGGAGGCTCTCCCGCAGGATCTCGCGGTACGGCCGGTACGCCTGCTGCACGAGCTCGAACTGGATGGCCTCCCACCGGTCGCGGAGCTCCTGCCCGGGCCGCAGGTCGGGGTCGCCACGCCGGAGCGCCAGCTCGTACAGGAACGCGCCGGCTCCGCCCTCCCAGTCCACCAGCGTGCCGTAGCAGTCGAACGTGGCCACCACCGGCGCCGTGTCACCCATCGCTCTCTCCCGACTCGAAGTCGTTCTCGCCGTGCGAGCCGGCGGCGCCGGCTTCGGCACCCGCGAATTTCGGGTCCTTCGGGCCTACCGCGCGCGCCCCGGCCGTTTCACAGTCGCTGCCGAAACGCAGTAGGGGGTGACCGTTGGATCCGATCATGTTGGCCCGCGCCCAGTTCGCGCTGACCGTCATGTTCCATTTCATCTTTCCCGCGATCACGATCGGCCTCGGGCTGCTCATCGCGGTGCTCGAGACCCTTCGCTGGCGCACGGGTCGCGAAGTCTACGACCGGGCGGCGACGTTCTGGACGAAGCTCTTCGCGCTCACCTTCGCCGTCGGCGTGGCCACGGGCGTGGTCATGGAGTTCCAGTTCGGCACGAACTGGGCCGCATATTCCCGCTTCGTGGGCGACATCTTCGGGTCGCCCCTCGCCGCGGAGGCCATTCTCGCCTTCTTCCTCGAATCCGCCTTCCTGGGGCTGCTGCTGTTCGGGCGCGATCGCGTGTCGTCCCGGCTCCGCTGGTTCGCCGCACTGATGGTGGCCCTCGGCTCGACGCTATCGGGCTTCTGGATCGTCGTCGCCAATTCCTGGATGCAGACGCCGGCGGGCTTCACGATCATCGACGGGAAGGCCCGCCTGACGGACTTCTGGGCCGCCGTCTTCAATCCCTCGACCATGCCGCGCTTCATCCACACCATCGTCTCGTCCTGGTCGGTGGGCGCGTTCATCATGGTCGGTGTCGCCGCGTGGTTCCTGCTGAGGCGCCGCCACCTCGACGTGGCTCGCACGAGCATGACGATCGGCGTCACCGTCGCGCTCGTCACCGCCGGCCTGATGTTCCTGACGGGCGACATGAGCGCCCGCGAGGTGGCGCACGAGCAGTCCGCGAAGTTCGCCGCGATGCAGGGCCTGTACGAGACGACCTCCGGCGCCGACATGGTGATCTTCTCGCTGCCGCCGACGCAGAGCCCTGGACAGGCCTACCAGGCCCCGGCGATCGTCATCACGCGGCTGCTCAGCTTTCTCACGTTCGGCAGCTTCGACTCGGTGATCAAGGGCCTCCAGGCGTTCCCGCCGGCGGACTGGCCGCCGGTCGCCATCACGTTCCTCGCATACCACAACATGGTCGTCATCGGCACCATCATGCTGCTGGTGATGCTGGGGCTCGCCTGGTACACCTGGCGCCGGTCGCTCCTGAGGCACCCGAACTGGCTGCGGCTGGCCATGCTGGTGGCGCCGCTGCCGCTCGTCGCCCAGCAGCTGGGCTGGATGACGGCGGAGATCGGACGGCAGCCCTGGGTGGTCTACGACGTGATGCGCACGAGCCAGGGGGTGTCGACCGCGGTCAGCGGCCCGGACGTCCTGGTCTCGCTGGTGCTGCTGGCGGCCGTGTACGCGCTGCTCGGCAGCCTCTGGCTGTTCCTCCTGCGCCGCGAGATCCTGCACGGGCCCGAGCCCGTGACGAGCGCGGTGCCGGACACGGAGCCCGCGGCCGAGACGGAGGCCGAGCGGGCCAAGCGGGGCCTGACGCCCCGGGGAGCCTGAGCCATGCCTGATCTGGCCTCGATCTGGTTCCTGCTCGTCGGTGTCCTGCTCGTGGGCTATGCCGTCCTCGACGGCTTCGACCTCGGCGCGGGGACCCTTCACCTGTTCGTCGCGCGCGACGACGAGGAGCGACGGACCGTCATGCGCGCCATCGGCCCGGTCTGGGACGGGAACGAGGTATGGCTGCTGACCGCGGGCGGGGCGCTCTTCGCGGCGTTCCCAGCCGTGTACGCGACCGTGTTCTCGGGCTTCTACCTCGCCCTGATCCTCCTCCTGGTCGCGCTGATCTTCCGCGCGGTGTCCCTCGAGTTCCGCTCCAAGCTCGAGACCGCCGGATGGCGGCGTGCCTGGGATGTCGCCTTCTCCCTGGCGTCGTTCCTGCCCACGCTGCTCTTCGGCGTCGCGATCGGCAACGTGCTGCGGGGCGTGCCGCTCGATGCCGCGGGGGACTATCGCGGCGGGCTCGTCGGCCTGCTGAATCCGTTCGCCCTGGTGGTGGGCCTCCTCGCGAGCTCGATGTTCGTCATGCAGGGCGCGACATGGCTCGCGCTCAAGACCGAGGGCCGGGTGCACGCCCGGAGCCGGCGGGCCGCGCTGCTCGCGTGGCCGGCGTTCGTGGTCCTGTGGGTGGTCGTCACGGTGTTCTCGCGCGCCGATGCCGGGCACCTCTGGACCAACTACGACAACCCGGTGGCGTGGATCGCGCCGGCGGCGTTCGTGATCGTGACGGGGGCCTACCCCATGGCACTGCGCGCCGGCCGCGACGGCCTTGCCTTCGGGCTCTCGTCGCTTGCGATCACGGCGCTGATCGGAACGATGGGCATCGGGCTCTATCCGAACCTGTTGCCCGTCGCGGGCGACACGGCCCGGAGCCTGACCATCCACAACGCGGCGTCGTCGGACCTCAGCCTCACGGTCATGCTGATCATCGCCCTGATCGGCATGCCGCTCGTCATCGGCTACACGGCGTTCATCTACTGGCGGTTCCGCGGGAAGGTGGACGCGCGCGAGCACGGGTACTGAGACCGGCCGGCGCATTCCGGGCCCGCCTCGGACGTCCGGCGCGGGCCCCATGACCTGCCACATGCGGGGCATGTGCCACTTCGGACCGTGCCATGTGGCCACCATGGACCATGGCCTTGCGGCACCGCGAGGACGTGCTCTCCCGGTACTGATGCATACGTGCGCATCTGTTCATTCTTCGATGCATGGATGAGATCTGCATCATGCAGGCGGCCGTGCTCAAGACGCTCGCCAACCCCCGCCGGCTCGAGATCATCCACCGGCTGGCGGAAGGCCCGTGCGAGGTTGGTCGCCTGGCCGAAGGGCTCGGGGTCTCACAGCCCAACGTCTCGCAGCACCTCGCGGTGATGCGGAGCGCCGGGCTCGTCGAGGCGGAGCGGGACGGCCGCGAGGTGCGCTACCGGCTCGCAGACTCCGAGATCGTCAGGGCGTGCGACATCATGCACGAGGTGCTGATGCGCCGCCTCACCCGCCTCGGCACCCTCTCTTCTACCACGTCCCAGTTCCCGGCCGCCGTCCTCGTGGGCGCGGTCGCAGACCACGTGTGAGGCACAGATGGACGAAACGCTCTCGATCGTGCTCTTCTCCGGCACCGACGACCGGCTGACCTCGGCCAGCGTGTTCGCCGCCGGCGCCGCCGTCCTGGGGCGTCCCGTCCGGATCCTCCTCCAGTACTGGGGACTGCAGGCATTCCGCGCCGACCGGATCGGCCGCGCCGGGAGTGTGTCCGCCGATGCGGGCGAGGGGGCAGTCGCGTTCGCCGCCGCCAGGGACTCGCACCAGGTGGACTGGGCCGAGACGCTCCGCCAGTCCAGGGAACTCGGCGAGGTCGAGATCCACGCGTGCTCCCAGTCCATGGACGTGCTCAAGCTCCAGCCGGCCGACCTCGACCCGATGGTCGACGGCGTGGAAGGCATCGCCGGGTTCCTGGCGGCCGCCGGCGACGGCCAGCTGCTCTTCATCTGATCCGGATCTCCGGCCGGTCGGGGCGCCGCCCCAGCGAAAAGGAAGGACCCATGACGACACTCGAGATCGCCCTGCGCGTCGACACCAAGGGGCTGTCGTGCCCCATGCCGATCGTGAAGACCGCGCAGGCCATGAAGACGCTCACCAGCGGGCAGCTGCTCGAGGTTCTCGCGACCGATCCCGGTTCCACGAAGGACTTCGAGGCATGGGCCCGGACCACGGGCAACCCCCTGGTCGAGTCCGGCTCGGACGCCGGCGTCTTCCGTTTCGTCCTCCAGAAGAAGTAGGAGCCGCGCCATGACGATGACGCTCGAAGCGCCCGTGGAGGCGCCGGTCCCGGCACCGCAGGCCGCACCCGCCGCCGAGCCTGCCGTCCAGCACCACGACATCCTGCTGATCGACTACAGCGGGGAGCTCGAGAAGGTCTGGGCGACGATGCTGCTCGCATCCACCGCGGGGGCGATGGGCGTCCAGTGCAAGGTGTTCGTGACGTTCTGGGGCCTCCAGGCCTTCGTCAAGGACTCCCGCCGGGTCACCGGCGACAACTGGATGCAGAAGCTCATGTCCGTGATGCAGCGCCCGGGCATCAGCCACCGGAAGCTGTCGAAGATGAACTTCATGGGGATGGGGCCCTGGATGATGGGCCGGCTCGCGAAGCAGCAGAAGAGCGCGAGCCCCAAGGAGCTCCTCGAGATCGCCCAGTCGATGGGCGTCGAGTTCATCCCGTGCCAGATGACCATGGACATGTACGGCCTCAAGGCCGACGACCTGATCGACGGCATGGCGGAGCCCGTTGGCGCCGCGACGGTGATCGGACTGATGGAGCAGGGCTGGTCGCCCCTCTTCATCTGAGGGCCTCAGGCATCCCGCACTGACCCGACGAGGCACGCACGCATGACGATCAGTTCCCACCGCGTGACGGTCACGCGGACGATCGACGCCCGCGGCAGCTATTGCCCGGGACCGCTGATGGAGCTCATCCGGGCGATCCGGCAGGGGGCGGCGGGGGATGTCTTCGCCGTGTGGTCGTCAGACAGCGGATCGAAGGTCGACATCCCGGCGTGGGTCGCCAGGGGAGGTCATCGCCTCGTCGGCGTCTACCAGCGCGAGGGCTACGACGAGATCGTCGTCGAACAGCTCCACTGACAACGACACCGGACGCCGGTCATGCCGGCGCCCGCGAAGGGGAAGGAACCAGGTTCGTGGCTGACACCGAGAAGCTCGTCTTCATGGTCACGCGAGGTCCGGACGATCCGGAACCCGCGACCATCCCGTTCGTCATGGCGGTGGCCGCCCTGGCCTCGGACGTCGAGGTCGTCATCGGCCTCCAGGCGAGCGGCGTCGAGCTGGCCGTCAGCGGACGGGCCGACAGGGTGGAGGCTCGCGGCTTCCCGCCCCTCGCGAAGCTGATGGAGGACTACCGCCAGCTCGGCGGGAAGCTCCTGGTCTGTGGCCCCTGCGTCAACGCACGCGACATCGACCCGGCCACGCAGTTCGTCGACAACGCCGAGGTCGTGGCGGCCGCGAGGTTCGTCGCCGAAATCACCAGCGCAACCAACGCCCTCGTCTACTAGCCGCCCGACAGGCGCCATCGCGCCACAGGAGGAACCGACAATGCCCGCAGCCACACTCACCGACAACGAGCTCGAAGGCATGACGGCCGCGAAGGTCATCGACGCGCGCGGAGCCGCCTGCCCCGGTCCGCTTCTCGAGGCCAAGAAGGGCATGGGCACCGTGCCCGTGGGCAGCGTGATCGAGATCTGGTCGAGCGACCCGGTCACCAAGTCCGACATCGGCGCATGGGCGACGAAGGTCGGCCACGGGTACCTCGGGCACCTCACGGCCGAGGGCTACGACCGCGTCTTCGTCCGCCGCGCCAAGTAGGACCAGAGGGTCCGGGGACGGGAACGCCCACGAGCGCGCCCCGTCCCGCGCCCGCCAGTTGCAGGAGCACCGTCCCATGAGCGCGGTCGCCGTCGCAGACGTGCACGAGAAGCACGCCGGATCCGTTCCGCGGATCCTGGTCTTCTCCACCAACAACATCTCGGATCCGGGCATCGACCTGGCCGGGAGCAGGCACCTGCACTACTCGCCCGGCGTCGAGGTGATCAGCCTGCCCTGCACGAGCGGGATCAAGCCCTCCTGGATCGCGCATGCGATCGACCAGGGGTTCGACGGCGTGTTCATCGCGTCGGACGGCGACGAGTGCGCGTACCTGCCCGATTGCGCCAAGCGTGCCTCGCGCATCGTCGGCGAGGCGCAGGCGCTCCTGAGGGAGCGGGGACACGATCCCCAGCGCGTGCGCATGGCGGCCATCTGCTCCGTCTGTGCCGAGCCGTTCACGAACCACGTCCGGCAGTTCTCGAGCCTCCTGGCCGGACTGCGGGAGCAGGGGGCGAAATGACCATGGACTACGACGTCCTCGTCGTCGGCAGCGGCATCGGCGGGATGGAGTCAGCGCTGAAGCTCGGCGACATGGGCTACAAGGTGCTCGTCGTCGAGAAGGAGGCGAGCGTCGGCGGCCGGATGATCCTGCTGAGCAAGGTCTTCCCCACGCTCGACTGCGCGAGCTGCATCTCCACCCCGAAGATGGCGGCCACCATCCACCATCCCAACCTGACGGTGCTGACGTACAGCGAGGTGGACGGGATCGCCCGCGACGCCGACGGCCGCTTCCACGCGAAAGTCAAGCAGAAGGCGCGCTACGTCGACGAGGTTGCCTGCACGGGCTGCCAGCAGTGCGAGACGGCCTGCACGGTTGCCGTGCCGGACCAGTTCAACGCCGATCTCGTCGCCCGCCGCGCCGCGTACATCGCGTTCCCCCAGGCGGTACCCAAGAAGGCGGTCATCGACCGGCAGGGCTCGTCGCCCTGCACGTTCGCGTGCCCGGCCGGGATCGAGGCGCACGGCTACGTGTCCCTCATCCGCAGCGGCGAGTACGAGAAGGCCCACCGCCTGGTGCTCGACGCGACGCCGCTCGTGGGCACGCTCGGACGTGCGTGCTATGCACCGTGCGAGGCGGACTGCACGCGTGGATCGCTCGAAGGAACGCTCCCCATCCGCCGGCTCAAGCGCTTCATCTCCGACCGGCACGTCGAGTCCGGCGAGGACCTCGGAATCGAGGTCGCGGCGCCGAACGGGCACCGCATCGCGGTCGTCGGTTCCGGCCCCGCGGGCCTCACCGCCGCCTGGCAGCTGGCGCGCAAGGGCTACGCGGTGAAGATCTTCGAGGCGGCTCCGGAGGCCGGTGGCTTCCTCCGCCTGGCGATCCCGTCGTACCGCCTCCCCGTCGAGGTGGTCGAGCGCGACATCGACAACGTGCGCGCCCTGGGCGTGGAGATCGTGACGAGCACGGCCGTCCGCGACGTGGCCGCCCTCAAGGCGGATGGCTTCGACGCCGTCCTGCTCGCCACCGGCACGCCACGCTCGACCGGGCTGGGCGTGCCCGGCGAGGACCGCCTCGGCGTGATGGGCGGCCCCGAGTTCCTGCGCAAGGTCAAGCTCGAGCAGCCCGTGGACATGGCTGGCCGGCAGGTCGTGGTGGTCGGCGGCGGCAACGTGGCCATGGACGCCGCGCGCGTCGCGCGCCGCCTGGGGGCCGCGAGCGTGACCGTCGCCTACCGTCGCGGCCGCGCCGAGATGCCGGCGCACCACGTCGAGGCCGACGACGCCGAGAAGGAAGGCGTCCAGTTCACGTTCCAGGTCGCCCCGGCCGAGGTCGTGGGAGACGCCTCTGGCGCCGTCAGCGGACTGCGCTGCGTGCGCATGGCGCTGGGCGAGCCCGACAGCTCCGGCCGTCGCCGTCCCGAGCCGATCAAGGGCAGCGAGTTCGTGATCCCCTGCCAGGTCGTCATCGGGGCGATCGGGATGACGGCCGACACGGCCGCCTTCGCGAGCCTCGTCGGCGTCGAGCGCAACGGCGCGCTGCATGCCGATCCGAAGACGCTGCAGACGAACGTGCCGTACGTGTTCGCCGCCGGCGACGTCGTCAACGGCGCCACGGACATCACGCGCGCCGTCGGCGAAGGCCGCCGGGCCGCGCACATGATCGACCGGTGGCTCACCGGCGGGATGCTCGACGGGTTCGACCTGCGCCTCCCCGTGGTCGACAAGGAGCAGGTCCTCGCCCGGCAGAAGACGTACACCCTCCGGCCGGCGACGCCCGAGAGCGTCACGCTCGAGGCCGCTCCCCGGGACTTCCGGGAGGTCGAGGCGCCCATGGGCGAGGCGGAAGCCCGCCAGGCCGCCGGACGCTGCATGGACTGCGCCGTCTGCTCCGGCTGCCACGAGTGCGTCAACGTCTGCCCGGTCGACGGCTGCATCGACCTCCAGGCTCGGGACAAGGAGCTCGACGTCGAGGTCGGGGCGGTCGTCGTGTCGACGGGCTTCAAGCTCTTCGCCGCCGACCTGAAGCCCCAGTACGGCTTCGGGAAGTTCCGCAACGTCATCACCGGCATGCAGATGGACCGGCTGCTCGCGCCGACGCGGCCGTTCAACACGGTGCTGCGGCCGAGCGACGGCAAGGTGCCCGACCGCATCGCGTACGTCATGTGCACCGGCTCGCGCGACGAGACGGTCGGCAACCCGCTCTGCTCGAAGTTCTGCTGCATGTACTCCGTGAAGCAGAACCAGCTGATCATGGGCGCGCTCCCGCTGGCCGAGGTCACGGTCCACTACATCGACATCCGCGCGGCCGGCAAGCGCTACGACGAGTTCTACGAACAGGCGAAGTCGATGGGGGCCACTTACGTCAAGGGGCGGGTCGCATCGATCTCCGAGAAGGAGAACGGGGACCTCGTCCTGCGCTACGAGGACATCGAGAACGGCGGAAAGCTCGTGGACGCCGAGTACGACCTCGTCGTGCTGGCGGTCGGCGTGCAGCCCAACCGCGATGCGTCGCGCCTCTTCACCGAGGAGCGGCTGGCGGAGGACGAGTACTTCTACGTGGCCGAGCCGGACGAGGACCTGAACCCGGGCGTGACCAACATCCCCGGCGTGTTCGTCGCCGGGGCGGCCGCCGGGGCGAAGGACATCGTCGACTCGATCCTCCACGCCGGCGCGGCCGCCGCCCAGACCGCGGCCCACCTGGAGCGCACGAAGACGAAGGTGCCGGCATGAGCGAGGAGCGCGAGATGACGGCGAACGGCGACGAACCTCAGCCGTCCACCGGGGAACGCCGGATCGGCGTCTATGTCTGCCACTGCGGCGGCAACATCTCGGACTACGTCGACGTCAAGCGCGTCGTCGACGCGGTCAAGGACGAGCCCGGCGTGGTGGTCGCGCGCGACACCATCTTCGCCTGCGCCGATGCCACCCAGCAGGACATGGAGGCGGACATCGAGCGGTTCAAGCTCGACGGTCTCGTCGTCGCGTCCTGTTCACCCAAGCTCCACACCGTGACGTTCCGCGGCGTCGCGAAGCGGGCCGGCCTGAACCCCTACCAGTACACGCAGGTGAACATCCGCGAGCAGGACTCGTGGGCCCACACGGACGACACGGCAGGGGCCACCCATCTCGCGATCAGCCTCGTCAAGGGCGGCATCGCCCGCACCCGGCTCACCGAGCCGCTCGAGCCGCTCGTCGTCGAGACCACGCAGAAGGCGCTGGTCGTGGGCGGCGGGATCACCGGCCTGCGGGCCGCGATCGGCCTGTCCGACGTCGGCCTCGAGGTCTTCCTGGTCGAGAAGGAACAGGAGCTCGGCGGCTGGGTCGGACGCTTCGGCACGATGTACCCGCACGACCGCAACGGCCACGAGTTGATCGCGAGCCTGGTCGCCGAGGTCCACCGGCGCTCCAACATCACCGTCTTCACGAACGCCGAGCTCATGGCGAAGTCCGGCAGCTTCGGCAACTGGGTCGCGGCCATCCGCATCAACACGGACCTGCCGGAGCTCATCCACGTCGAGGTCGGCTCCGTGATCGTGGCGACCGGCTTCGACACCTACCAGCCCGACGCGGGCGAGTACGGGTACGGCATCGACGGCGTCGTGACGCTGCCCGAGTTCAAGGCGCTCCTGGACGAGGCGAAGGGGCCGCTGCAGTACCACGGCCGGCCGGTCCGGACGCGTCGCCTACGTCTACTGCGTGGGCAGCCGGCAGCCGGGAGCGAACGAGTACTGCTCGCGCTACTGCTGCGCCGCGACCGTCCACGCCTCCATCGAGGCGTCGACGCTCGATCCGTCCATCCACCAGTACCACCTGTACCGGGACATCCGCACGTACGGCAAGTACGAGCTCATGTACACGGAATCCCGCAAGCGCGGCTCGGTGTACATGAAGTACCCGGAGGACGCGCCCCCCTCAGTCGCTCGCGACGCCGCCGGGGGTCTGACGGTCACCACGCACGACACGCTGACCGGCGGCGAGGAGCTCACGATCCCGGCCGACCTGGTCGTGCTCGTGACCGGCATGGTCCCGCGGAAGAACGAGGAGTTGCTGGGCCTCCTCAAGCTCCCGATCGGCACGGACGGCTTCTTCAACGAGATCCATCCCAAGCTCCGGCCGGTGGAGACCGTCGTCGACGGCGTCCTCATTGCCGGCGCCTGCCAGGGTCCCAAGAACTCGGCCGAGAGCGTGGCGTCCGGGCTCGCGGCCGTGACCCAGAGCGCGGCGATCCTGAAGAAGGGAAGCGCGGAGCTCGATCCGCTCGTCGCGACGGTCAACGCCGCCGCCTGCACGTGGTGCGGCAAGTGCGTGGACGCGTGCCCGTACGGGGCGATCGACAAGGTCGCGGTGGCCGGCCGTGACGTCGCGGTGATCAGCGCCTCCGCCTGCAAGGGCTGCGGAGGGTGCGTGCCGGTCTGTCCCGAGGACGCCATCGACCTCCGGGGTTACACCGATGCCCAGATCCGGGCCGTGATCGACAGCATGCTGGAGGAGCCGGTCGCATGAGCACGACCACGATCCGGGAGATCCGGGAAATCATCCGGGAGGAACCGGTCATGCAGCCGCGCATCCTCGAGGCGCTCGCCGACGGCCCGATGACCGTGCCGGAGATCGCGGCGGCGATCGGCTGCCCCACCGACGAAGTGCTCTTCTGGGTGATGGGCATGCGGCGCTACAACAAGATCAGGGAGATGCCCGGCGCCGCCGACGAGGGCTACTTCCGGTACGCCGCGGCGGACTGGGAGGCACGGGCATGAGCGCTCTCGTGGACGTCGGCCTGCTCGCCGACGTGCAGAAGTTCGGTGCCGCGGACGTCTCCGCGTGCTTCAGCTGCGGCAACTGCACCGCCATCTGTCCGCTCTCGTCCAACGACGGCACGTTCCCGCGCAAGCTCATCCGCTATGCCCAGGTGGGCATGAAGGACGCCCTGCTCTCCAGCAAGGAACTGTGGACCTGCTACTACTGCGGCGAGTGCTCGGACACGTGCCCCACGCAGGCCGACCCCGGTGGCTTCATGGCGGCCGCACGCCGCTACGCCATCGCGAGCTATGACCGGACCCACCTGGCCCGCACGCTGTACACGAGCCCCATCCTGGGCTCCGTCTTCGCCATCCTGCTGGCGGCGTTCTTCGCGCTCTTCATGTACGCGAGCCACGGTCCGCAGAGCAGCCAGTCGCTGGCGCTCTTCCAGTTCGTGCCCGAGGAGCTCATCCACAACACCGGAATCGTGGTGATGGCGGTCGTGTTCCTGGCCGGTCTGCTGGGCGTCGCCACGATGGCGCGCGGCATCGCCCGGAGAGAGGGCCTGTCGATGCGCGACGTGGCGGGCGGCAGGTCCGCACTGGCCAGGTCCGCGCGTGCCCTCTGGGTCGCGCTCGGGGTGGAGTCGCTGGGGCAGCGGCGCTACCGCGTCGACTGCGAGACCGTGCAGGATGCCCGGCCCTGGTACCGGCGCCGCTGGTTCCTCCACGCCGCGACGATGTGGGGCTTCCTGGGGCTGCTGGCTGCCACGGTCCTCGACTACGGGCTCGCGCTGGTCGGTATCAAGGCGACCGGCGTCCCGGTGCCGATCTGGTATCCGGTCCGCCTGCTCGGCACGGTCGCCGGCATCGCGCTCGTCTACGGCGTCACGATGCTGATGGTGGACCGGCTGCGGAAGGCCAACCGCATGGCGAGTGATTCCACGCCGGCCGACTGGACGCTGCTGGTGCTGCTGTGGGTCACGGGCATCACCGGGTTCCTCATCGAGGTCGCCCTGTACCTGCCGCAGCCGCCCGAATGGGGCTACTGGGTCTTCCTGTTCCACGTGTCCGTGGCGATGGAGCTCGTCCTGCTGGCGCCGTTCATGAAATTCGCTCACGCGGTCTACCGGCCGGTCGCCCTCTTCTTCTTCGCACTCGCAGGGAGCGCGCCCGCAGGGAACGAGTAGATCCCGTCGATCCGCTTCGCGCCCGGCCGGCGCGGACGGGGGCGCGGCACAACCACCCGGTCGATCCGCCTCGCGCCCGGCCGGCGCGGGGAGTCCCGACCCCATCGCGCCGTTCGGCCCTTGCGGGCGGGATGGTGGCGGCCGACGCTGCCAGCGTCAGTTCCGAGATGGAGGCGAGTTGCATGACGCTCTCGTTGCCGGCGCCGTCGCGCGACGGCCACGCACCCTTCCCGGCCTCGTGGTCGCCGCTGGCGATCGAGACCGACCGATGCAAGGGTTGCGAGCTGTGCGTGACGGCATGTCCCAAGGCCTGCCTGGCGCTCGACTCGGGCACGGTCAACCGGCTCGGATACCACCCCGTGCGGCTGACCGACGCGGCCGCCTGCACCAGCTGCGCGTTCTGCGCACGCGTCTGTCCCGACGCGGTGTTCACCGTGTACGCGGCGCCGAAGGAGGCCGCGCGATGACCACGGCGCCGATCGACACGACCACCCAGGCGTCCCCCACCGGCCCGGTCGCCGCTCCAGGGGAGGCCCCCTCCTTCTCGTTAGCAGGGACGCCCGAGTCCCCTCGGCGCGTCCTCATGAAGGGCAACGAGGCGATCGCCGAGGCCGCGATCCAGGCGGGGTGCGACGCGTACTTCGGGTATCCCATCACGCCCCAGGCAGAGCTCCTCGAATGGATGGCACGTCGCATGCCCGAGGAAGGGCGCACGTTCATCCAGGCGGAGAGCGAGCTGGGCGCCATCAACATGGCGCTGGGCGCCGCAGCCGCGGGTGCACGCGTCCTCGTCTCCTCGTCCAGCCCCGGCATCAGCCTGATGGCCGAGGCGATGAGCTACATGGCCGGCTCCGAAGTCCCCATGGTGCTGATCAACGTCATGCGCGGGGGGCCCGGCCTGGGCAGCATCCAGCCCTCCCAGAGCGACTACTTCCAGGCCGTCAAGGGCCACGGGCACGGCGATTACCGCGTGCCCGTCCTGGCGCCATCGTCGATCGGCGAGGCCATGGAGCTCGTGGCGACGGCATTCGAGCTCGCGGAACGCTACCGCACGCCGGCGATGCTGCTGGCCGACGGGATCCTCGGCCAGGCGATGGAGCCGGTGGAGCTGCGGTTCCGGACGCCGGAACGCCCCGAGGCACCGTGGGCGCTGACGGGCGCGGACGGCCGCCCGCCACGCGTGATCCGCTCGCTTCACCTGCAGCCCGAGGACCTCGAGGAGCACAACCTGCACCTCCAGGAGAAGTACCACGCCATCTCCGAGCGGGAGGTCCGCTGGGCAGGGGAGCGATTGGACGACGCCGAACTCGTGGTCGTGGCGTACGGCATCGCCGCGCGCGTCGCTCGGACGGCCGTCGCCCGCGCGCGCGCCGCCGGCATCCGCGCCGGCCTGTTCCGCCCGATCTCGCTGTGGCCGTTCCCGTCGGAGCAGCTTGCCGAGCTGGCCGGGCGCGTCCGGGGCATGCTCGTCGTCGAGTTGTCTGCCGGGCAGATGGTCGAGGACGTCCGGCTCGCCGTGGAGGGACGCGTTCCCGTCGCCTTCGACGGGCGGACCGGCGGCATGGTCCCCTCGCCCGACGAGGTCGTGGAGGCGCTCCGTGAGCTCGACACGACCGGGTTGTCGGCTCGACGATCGCGGCGGGCACGCCGGCGGCAGCCGGGCCCGGTGTCCGGCGCGGAGCACCTTCACCCGCACAAGCCCCTTCCCGAGGCCGAGTCGGGCCACGAGGCGCTCAGCATCTTCGGCGACGACGCCTGGATGCCGCTCTGGTACACGGTGCCCGTCCCCACGCGACACGGGCACGACGGTCCCGGGCGCGGCAAACGCGGTCCGGCAGGACGCGCAGGAGGCAAACGATGAGCGCCCTCGCGCCCGCGGCGCCGCGGGTCATCTACCGGCGGCCCGAGCTGCTGACCGACGTCTCGACGCGGTACTGCCCCGGTTGCGGCCATGGCGTCGTCCACCGCCTCGTGGCGGAGGTCCTGGGAGAGCTGGGGCTGGGGCCGCGGACCATCGCCGTGGCTCCGGTTGGCTGCTCCGTGTTCGCCTACGAGTACCTGTCCCTCGACTGGTGCGAGGCCCCGCACGGCCGGGCACCCGCGGTCGCGACCGGGATCCGGCGCGTGCGGCCGGACGCGTTCGTCCTGACGTACCAGGGCGACGGCGATCTCGCGGCGATCGGCACCGGCGAGATCGTCCACGCCGCGGCGCGCGGCGAGCTGATCACGGCGATCTTCGTGAACAACGGCATCTACGGCATGACCGGCGGCCAGATGGCGCCGACGACCCTCATCGGGCAGCGGACGACGTCCTCTCCCACGGGCCGCGATGCCCGCGACGCCGGCTACCCGGTGCCCATGACCGAGATGCTCGCCGTGCTGCCCGGCGTCGCCTTCGCGAGCCGCGGCTCCATCGCCGACGCGTCGTCCATCGGGAAGACGAAGTCGATGATCCGCAAGGCCTGCGAGGCGCAGCTCCACGGGGACGGGTTCGCGATCGTCGAGGTGCTCTCGAACTGCCCCGTCGGCTGGGGCATGACCGCCCCCGAGTCGATCGTGCATCTGCGCGACGTCGTGACCCGCACGTATCCGCTCGGCGTCCTCGTCGACCGGACCGGCCGGGGCGCGCCCCCGGGCCGGCGGGCCCCGGTGAGGCCGCCCCGGCCGACGGCATCCCCGCACGGGCGACCGGTCCCGCCGATGCGGCGACCGACCGGCCTGATGCGGCCCCCGCGGCGAAGGAGGGCTGAGCCATGGAGCGCTCGATCATCTTCGCCGGGTTCGGCGGGCAGGGGATCCTGTTCGCCGGTCACGTGCTCGCGCAGGCCGCCATGGAGGAGGGCGCCGAGGTCATCTGGATCCCGTCCTACGGGCCCGAGATGCGCGGTGGCACAGCCTCGTGCACGGTGATCGTGGGTGACGAGGCGATCGGTTCGCCCGTCGTCGACCACCCGGACGTGGCGGTCGTGTTCAATCCGCCGTCGCTCGCGAGGTTCGCCCCGATCGTCGCGCCCGGCGGCGTGCTCATCGTGAACGACTCGCTGATCGAGGCCCTCTCGGGCCGCGACGACGTGGACGAGTTGCGGGTCCGCTGCACCACGCTGGCGCGGGAGGCGGGGGACGACCGGCTCATCAACGTCGTTGCGCTGGGCGCGCTCGTCGGGCGGACGGAGATCGTCCGGGCCGACAGCGTGCGCGATGCGCTGCGCGAGATCGTCGGGAGGAAGCGGCCCCAGGCGCTCGAGGTGGACCTGCGGGCCTTCGACCTCGGTGTCCAGGCCGCCATCCGCGAGTCCGTTCCCGCGTCGTAGGAGGCGGGCTCGTGGAGCCCCGGTCGCCCCATTCAGGAATGCCGGGCATGTTGGGTGGGAGTCCACCTGCGTGTGACCGCCGGCGGCGGGGAGATGTCCCGGTGGCGAGCGCGGCTGCGTCCAGTGTGGCGCGGAGCCCGCAAGCCATGCCACGATTCGCACGCCCAGGAGGCCCCACATTCCTGGGCAGTGGCGGATCGCAGCCTCGCGTGCGACACCACGCTCCCCATTCCTGCCTGCCGGCACGGCCTGGACCCGTCCGTGGACAGTCGAACGGCCGGGGTGGTGAGCGACCCCGGCCGTTCTGTCGTTCGGAGGATGTCCCGCCCGGCGGCCGGGCGGGAGGGTTCGGCTACCTGATCCCGGCGAGCTCCTGGAGCAGGTGCCAGTATTCGAGCCGCTCGTCTCGCGTCGCCTGGATCTCGGGGGACGGTGCGCCGTCGCTTGAAGTGCTGCGCGAACCGGCCCTCGGTCCTGGCGAAGTCGAGGAAGTCGTATGTCGAGCCGTCGGGCAGCTTCGCCCAGTCGTCCTTGGTGCCGGGTTGCCCTGCAGGGACAGCCGCTCGGACATCGTCTCGCCGCGACGCGGGTCGTAGGTGAACAGCGGGAACGCACGCGAGTCGACCGCCAGCTTCGCCTGCCGGGTGGCCGCGTCGTCGGCGATGCCGTGCTCGGGCATGCATGGCGTGTAGGCCACGACCACGGCCGGGCCGGGGTACTCGTTGGCCTCCATGATCGCCCGGTAGAAGTGGTTCGTGTGGGCCGGCGTGGTCGAGGCCACGTAGACGTCGCCGATGCGCCAGCAGGATCCGCCCGAGCTCCTTGCGGCGCTCCGGGCGGCCGTGGATGGCCTTGCCGAAGGCGGAGAGCTTGGTGACCTGGCCGCCGAACGACGCCGTGGACGACTGGCCGCCCGTGTTCGAGTAGACCTGCGTGTCGAGCACGAGGGCCTTGATGTCGGCCCCCGAGGCGACCATGCGCGACAGCGACTGGAAGCCGATGTCGTACATCGCGCCGTCGCCGCCGAAGACCCACAGCCGCCGGTCGGCGTGGCCGTCCTGGTCCCAGCGGAGCCGGATGCCGAGCGCGTCGGCCGGGGCGTTCTCGAACAGCGAGTTCGTCCACGGGACGAGGTACGGGTTGAACGGGTACGTGCTGCCGAAGACGGTGTTGCAGCCGGTCTCGGCCACGATCCCCATCGAGTCCGGTCCGTGGACCTGCCGCGTCGCCGCGACGAGCATGCGGATGGCCGATGCCTCGCCGCAGCCCGCGCAGGAGCCCGCGCCGCCGACGTAGCCGAGCGCGTGCTCGCCGAGCATCACGTCGGCGAGGGCCTTCTCGTTGCGGTACTCCTTCGGCGTGACCGGCAGCGACCGGAAGAAGCGAGAAGTCGCGCCGGTAGCGCTCGAGCGTGCTCTCCCCGGACGGCTCCTGCGCCACCTTGTCGATCATGATCAGCGCGTCGTGGCCCTGCGCCTTGCAGACCTCCACGCACTCGGCGCAGCCCTTGCAGTGCTGGCGGGTCGACGAAGATCCCGAACATCGCGGGCTCGATGCCCTTGCTTCGCGGGCACCTCCGCGTACTTCTGGGTCCGCACGAAGTGGGAGCGCGCCGTCTCGGCGGCCTGTGCGCCGTCCGTGCGCTTCCAGCGAGAACGCGCTCGATGGCCGGTTCGATCTGCGATTCCGGCACCGCCACGGCGATGATGGCCGTGTCGGGGCACGCGCTGACGCAGGCCATGCAGCCCACGCACTCCTCCGCCAGGAACTGCGGGATGTGCGGCGACAGGTTGCTGAAGTCGCGAACCGCTGCGGTCCCCGGGCGGGATGATGCTGCGGGCGACGCCGGAGTCGGCCGGGCAGCTCGACGTCGGCCACGCCGCGACGGTAGGCGCCGATGACCGAGCGGTTGAAGTCCTCGACGTAGGCGTGGACGTCGAAGACGACCGGAGCCGAGCTCCGATCGCGTGCGCGCCGGAAGGCCAGCTCCTCCTCGCTCAGCGGGCCGGACGGTGCCTCGACCACGGGTGCGCGCTTCCCGGTCTGCTCAGGCATCGGTCGCCCCCACCAGCTTGATGGACCACGTCCGTGGTCGAGAAGATGCCGACCGGGCGGCGTCCGTCTTCGTCCACCACGACCAGGCGGTGGACGCGGTTCAGCTCCATGAGCCCGGGCCTCCTGTACCGGCGTATCGATGCGGCAGCGTGAGGGCCGGCGAACGGTCATGAGGTGGCGCACCTGCAGGCCGGGCCAGCTGGCCCAGAGATGGTCGGTGGCCGGGCCCGGACGAGGTCGGTCTGGCTGAGCACGCCGACCAGGGCGCCCGTCGCGTCGACCACGGGCAGGCCGTTGATGCGATGGTCGTCGAGCAGTCGCGGCCGCCTCGGAGAGCCGTGCGGTCGCCTGGATGACGATCGGGTCGGCGTGCATGAGCTCGCCGACCGTCCGGTGGCCGGTCGCACATGGGTGGTCATCGTGACCTGCCTCCAGGGACTGCCCGGCCACCGCCGGCTCGGCGCCGATGGCGGCCGTGACATCGATCAGGCCGTCGTAGGCCCGCGCGATCACGGCGAGGTTGGCGTCGACGACACGCCGCCGCCGCGCTTCCCGAAGAAGCGGCGGGCGGAGCCTGTGGACCGGCGCCAAGAGCGCGTCGCGGTCGAGGCCGGCCCGCGCGGCGAACGGCGAGACCCGGAGGAAGACGCCGACCAGCGCGACGCCCTGCATCCGCACGACGAGGTCCGGGTCGGGGCGCGATAGCTCCGCGGCGAGGGCCGCCGTGTCGAGCGCGGTCACGCTGGATGCGGCGCGCGAGGATCTCGCGCCCGGGCGTCCGCCGGGATCGGACTGCCAGATGGCCGACGGGTCCTCGAGCGGCGTCTGGACGAAGACCGTGCCGCCGTCGGCGAGCCCGGCAAGCGGGTCGCCCATGGCGAACGCCGAGACGTCGTGCAGCGGCACGAACTCGACGTGGCTCGAGCTCGTCGTGCTGCCGGATGGGCTCGTCGGCGATGGTCAGGTAGTACGTGGTCGGCAGGCCCTTCTTCTCCGAGCCGTAGCGCGGGTACGCCTGGACGTGCATGTGCCGAACAGCTCGCCGATGAGCGTGGCGAGGAGCTTGTTGGTGGTGACGGATCCGAACCCGCCGATCGAGTGGCCGCGCAGGCTGTACGCGCCGGCCGGCCGGAGGTCCAGGTCGTGCGACTCGAGCGCGAGCGGGATGCCGGATGCCGACCACGGCGTGCGGCTGGCGTCGCACCGCCTCGAGGTCCTGCGAGCCGGTCGAAGACGGCGACGAGGTCGCCGGCGGCGACGTCGCGGCGAGCCGAGGCCCGCCGAGACGGAGAGGACGCGCGGGACTTGCACGCCCGTCGGCCGCCAGGTCGGCGAGCGCGGACTTCGATCTCGCGCGTGAGCGGGTTGTCCGCGGCCGCGGGCTCGTCGGTGCGCTCGACGACGCCGACGGAGCGCGCGTTGCGGACGAGCCGCGCCAGCGAGTGCGGCGGGGAACGGGCGGAAGGACGTGATGCGCGACGCAGCCCGACGCGGCGTCCCTGCGCCCGGAGATGATCGACCACGGTGATCGCGGTATCGGCGATCGTGCCCATGGCCACGAGGATGGTCTCCGCGTCGTCGCAGTCGGTACGCGGTCGACCAGGCCGTAGCGGCGGCCGGTCAGGTCGGTCCCACTCGCGCATCGCGTCGTGGGTGACTTCCGGCAGCCGGTCGTAGAAGGCGCGCTGCGCGATGCGGCCCTTCATGTAGCTGTCCTGGTTCTGGACGACGCCCGTCATGAGGCCTTCGCCCGGGTCGAACAGGTCGCGGATCGTCGTCGCGCGGGTCGCCGACGAACTCCCGCAGCAGCTCGTCCTCCGGCAGCCGCGCGTTCTCGAGCGTGTGGGTCGTCAGGAAGCCGTCCTGCACGCACGAGGAACGGCGTCTCGGTCTCCTCGGCGACGCGGCGGCGATGGCCGTCAGGTCGGCCGCTTCCTGCGCGTTCCGGGCGAAGAGGATCCCCCAGCCGGTGTCCGCGACGCCCATGACGTCGTCGTGGCCGGCGTGGATGTTGAGCGCCTGGCTGGTCAGCGCGCGCGCGCCGACGTGGAAGACCACGGGCAGGCGCTTGCCGGAGATGACGTAGAGGACTTCCTTCATCAGGATGAGGCCCTGGCCGGCCGTGAAGTTCGTGACGCGCCCGCCGGCGAGCGCGAAGCCCTCGGCGGCGGAGGCCGAGGAGTGCTCCGACTCGGGCTCGAGGAAGCGGAGCGGCGTGCCCCACAGGTTCGCTCGGCCGTCGGCGACCGCGGCCTGGTAGACCGCGGCCATGGTCGTCGACGGCGTGATCGGATACGCGCAGGCGGCCTCGGCGATGCGGGTCTCGACGTGCGCGATCGGCCTCGGAGCCGTCGACGATGGCCGGGATGCCGGGAAACCGGGGAGGGCGTGCTTCATGGAGGGACGCATCGGTGCTCATGCGGAAAGTGTCCGTCCGGGTCGGGGACCGGGGACGGGCCGCTCGGCCCTCTGTCGTGGTACGACGGTCGCCTCGTGCCCTATGCCGCCGGAGGGGTTTCGGCGCCCTGGGCCGGGGTGGCACCACCCGGATGGGTAGGACGGCCGGCGAGAGGCACTGCCGCGGGACGCGCCAAGGGTCGCGCGGCGCGTCGGCTCCGGGTGCGCCAGGCGCGGGGCGTCAGTGCGGCTTCTGGAGCGTCAGTGCGGCTTTGTGGGGCGTCAGTGCGACTGCGTCTGCACGCGGCGCGTGTAGCCGCAGATGTGGCAGCGGGCGATCCCGGTCGCCTCGTCGACGTCGAGGCGCGTGGCGCAGCCGTTCGTGCCGCAGAAGTACCTGCGGTCGAAACCGTGCAGCGAGTGGCGGCGGAGGCGCCTTCGCGCATCGGCCTGCGGATAACTGGTGGACGAGTTCATCGTGGTTCCCCTTGCGCCAGCAGCGGGATTGGTGCGGCGGCGCGTATGTGGGCTCGCGACCTTCGAGGTCGACGGAGCCTTGTGTCGCGGTGCGCGCAGGGAGCGTTGCTCGACCCGCCGCGGGCACCAGCGGCGTTTGATTGGTGTCCATATTCTCCGCGCTTTCCGCCGGAACGTCAACCGCCGCGCTCAGCATAGCCACGTACCGTTCCCTGTGGACTTTGCCTGCCGCGGCAAGCGGGCGTACTACCCAGGTGTGTGTGCAAGCACCGAAGGAGTACGCCCGATGAGAAGCGTAGTCGCACTCGATGAACGGACGCCGGCGCAGCGGTGGGCCCAGGTACGGGACGAGGCGTCGCTGTGGGGCGACCTGCGTCCCGAGCTCGCCCAGGCGGTGAAGCGGATCCTCGAGGGCACCATGGAGGACGAGCTGGCCACGCTCCTCGCGGCCCGCCCCTACGAGCGCCGGGCGGACCGGGTGGATCGCCGCAACGGGCACTTCCGGCGCTGGCTGGCCACCGAGCTCGGGGCCATCGAGCTCGCCGTGCCGCGCGCCCGGCAGCTCG
>CAVZXW010000013.1:0-134840 GCA_963779375.1 uncultured Chloroflexia bacterium
ACTATTGCCTGCCGTTAATTTATAGAAATAAATACCGTTAGATAAATTCCCTGCATTAAAGTTAACATTATAATCACCAGGTTCTTTCTCTTCATTCATAAGAGTAGATATTTTCTTTACAGCACATTAAATATTTTGGAGGCAACCGACCAAAGATCTTTTGGAAATAGAAAAATTTATCTTCATGAGGGATTGAATGGATTAGGATAATTCTGTGATAAATTAAAACTCAAAGGATTAACCGATTGATCATTGATATCTTGACCAGGATTTACAAGAGTATTCTCAGTTGATCCGGTACCAAGGCAATATATATTGCACCAACTCCTGCATTGAGAGTTATAGCAGTAGCCAATGAATCAGGATTTATTCTTGTAGGAGGATTAGAAAGATCTGTGGTATGAGTTGCAGTCTGATTAAAGCCATTCCAAGTTGCAAGACTATCAATAGAATAAGCAACCCTTAAATTAGTATTTCCAACTGAAACGCCATCATCAGAACCATAACTTGGATCAAATCTATCAAAGCTCATGCTGGGAGTAGTAACAATAACTTTATCGAACTTTATCTGGAAATAACGTACTTGTGAAACCTTATCTATTCCGTTGGTCAAAGGTACAGCTGTATTAGCAATCCCAGGTACACAGCGCACTATTGCATAATGTCCTGTGCCTGCTCCAGATGTTGTAGAACGAAGGTTAAAAGTTCTTAAACCACCAGCGTCACCAACCGGAAAATCTTTGGATGATCCTACCGAATTTGACATACCTGTACCCATTGCCCCCATAACATAACTTGCATTGGAATAGCCCACAACATTAGCTGCCGTTGAAGAGGTCACCGAGCCTGAGACGATCAACTACCGCACGCTCAAGCCGGAGAAGGACGGCCTCTTCGACGAGCGCATCTTCGGTCCCACCAAGGACTGGGAGTGGCTACTGCGGCAAGTACAAGCGGATCCGCTACAAGGGCATCATCTCAGCGACAAGTGCGGCGTGGAGGTCACGCGCGCAAAGGTTCGCCGCGAGCGGATCGGCCACATCCAGCTGGCGAGCCCGGTCAGCCACATCTAGTACGAAGGGCACGCCCAGCCGCCTCGGCATCCTGCTCGACATCAGCCCGCGCAACCTCGAGCGCGTGCTGTACTTCGCCCTGTACATCGTCACCTGGGTCGACGAGGACGCGCGGCGAGCGCGCCCTGCCGCCAAGCGCCTCGAGGAGGAGGCCGAGGGCCGCGGCGGCAAGGGCGGCAAGGCGCTGGGCGAGCTCGAGGACGAGCTGCGCGCCGGCCTGAACCGCACCACGGACGAGCTCAATGCCGCGCTCGCCGAGACGCACGCCGGGCTCGAGGGCGAGCGCACGCAGCGCACGCAGGATCTCGTGGTCGCAAGCCAGGAGACCGAGGCGGCCATCGCCGCGCTCGGTGGCAAGGAGGCCACGGCCGCCATCGTGTTCGCGCCGACCGGCGAGGTCGTCGTGGCCGAGGGCGCCCGGCGGCCGGGATGCGCGTCGCGGCCTGAAGAAGGCTCGCCGCGCGACGAGATCGAGCGCGTCAACACCGAGCTGCAGGAGCGCGAGGCCGGCGAGGACGCGGCGACGCAGCAGCGGATCGAGGACTCCGGCTCGAGATCGACGCCCGGCTGGAGGCGGAGCGCGAGCGGCTCCGCAGCGAGGCCGAGGGCCTCAAGGAGGAGATCCGGCAGCGCGCGGGACGAGATCGAGCGGCTGCAGCCGATGCACTGGTGCCCGAGACGTCGCTCGACGGCTGGAACTTCCGCGACCTGGACCGCAAGTACGGCACCGGGGTCCGCAGCGGCCCCCGCATCTTCGGGGCCGGCATGGGCGCCGAGGCGGTCCGCGAGATCATCCAGCGGATGGACCTCGACAAGCTGTCGCGCGAGCCTCCACAGCGAGGTCCGCACGACCTCCGGGCAGCGCCGCAAGAAGGCCATCAAGCAGCTGCGGGTGGTCGAGGCGTTCCGCCGCAGCGGCAACCGCCCGAGTGGATGATCCTCACGGTGCTGCCGGTGATCCCGCCCGACCTGCGCCCGATGGTGCAGCTCGACGGCGGCCGGTTCGCCACGTCCGACCTCAACGACCTCTACCGCCGCGTCATCAACCGCAACAACCGGCTCAAGCGGCTCCTCGAGCTCGGCGCGCCCGAGATCATCATCCGCAACGAGAAGCGCATGCTCCAGGAGGCGTGCGACTCGCTGATCGACAACGGCCGCCGCGGCCGCGCGATCGCGGGCACCGGCAACCACAAGCTGAAGAGCCTCTCCGACATGCTCAAGGGCAAGCAGGGGCGGTTCCGCCAGAACCTGCTCGGCAAGCGCGTCGACTACTCGGGCCGGTCGGTCATCGTCGTCGGCCCGGAGCTGAAGCTGCACCAGTGCGGCCTGCCCAAGCGGATGGCGCTCGAGCTGTTCAAGCCGTTCGTCATGCGCCAGCTCGTCGAGAAGGGCTTCGCGCACAACATCAAGAGCGCCAAGCGCATCGTCGAGCGGGTCCGGCCGGAGGTCTGGGACGTCCTCGAGGAGGTCATCAAGGACCACCCCGTCCTGCTGAACCGCGCGCCGACGCTGCACCGCCTGGGCATCCAGGCGTTCAAGCCGGTGCTGATCGAGGGCGCGCCATCCAGATCCACCCGCTCGTCTGCACCGCGTTCAACGCGGACTTCGACGGCGACCAGATGGCCGTCCACGTCCCGCTGTCGCGCGGCCGCGCAGGAAGAGGCGCGGCGGATGATGCTCTCGACCGCCAACCTGCTCTCGCCGTCCGACGGCGAGCCCGATCGTCGCGCCGACCCAGGACATGGTGCTCGGCTGCTACTACCTGACGGTGGCCGAGATCGAGGACCGGGACCTCGCCGTCGCGGAACCGGCTACCGGTTCAGCGACGAGACCGAGGCGATCAAGGCCTACGAGTTCGGACGGATCCAGGCCGACTATCGCCCGTTCCGCGGGATCGGCGCAGGGGCCTGGTCCTGCCCCCGATCGACCACGCCCCGGCCCTGCACGACGTCATCGAGGTGACCGTGCGGACGTGGAGCGAGGACGAGGAGCGCACGGTCGACGAGCGGATCAAGACGACGGTCGGCCGCGTGATCTTCAACGAGATCCTCCCCGAGCGGCTGCGCTTCCGGAACCACGACCATGAACCGCCAGGCGCTTCGCGACGCTCGTCGCGCGAGTGCTACCGGCTGCTCGGGCCGGGCGAGACCGCGATCCTGGTCGACGGCATCAAGGCCATCGGCTTCGAGCTCGCCACCAGCGGCGGCATGACCATCGCGGTCAACGACATCGTGGTTCCCGCCGAGAAGCCCGCGCTGCTCGCGGAAGCCGACACGAAGGTCGCTCAAGATCGACCGCGAGTTCCAGCGCGGCCTGATCACCGACGAGGAGCGCTACAACCAGATCGTCGACGTCTGGCAGGACACGACCCAGAACATCTCCAACAAGATGATGGAGGGGCTCGACCCTTCGGCGCCGTCGAAGATGATGTCCACGTCGGGAGCCCGCGGAAACAAGGGCCAGATCAGCCAGCTGGGCGGCATGCGCGGCCTGATGGCCGACCCGTCCGGTCGCATCATCGACGTGCCCGTGCGGTCCAACTTCCGCGAGGGCATGACGGTCCTCGAGTACTTCATCTCCACCCACGGCGCCCGGAAGGGCCTCGCCGACACGGCGCTCAGGACGGCGGACTCGGGCTACCTCACCCGCCGCCTCGTGGACGTGGCGCAGGACGTCATCACGCGCGACGACGACTGCGGCACGGCCGAGGGCATCTGGATCACCCGCGAGGAGACCCGCGAGGTCGCGGGCGACGAGAAGGGCGCCTACTCGAAGCGGCTCCTGGGCCGCCTGGCGGCCGCGCCGGTGGTCCGGCGACGGGCGACGACGCTCGTCGACCGCAACGAGGAGATCACCGAGGCCGTCGCGGAGCAGATCGAGCGAACTCCGCATCGAGGGCGTCTAGGTGCGCTCGCCGCTCACCTGCCAGTCAAGCTACGGCGTGTGCCGCGCGTGCTACGGGCGCAACCTGGCGACCGGCCGGCTCGTCGGCGTCGGGCGAGGCGGTCGGGATCATCGCCGCCCAGTCGATCGGCGAGCCCGGCACCCAGCTGACCATGCGGACGTTCCACACGGGCGGCGTGGCGCAGGCCGACATCACGGCCGGCCTCCCGCGGGTGGAGGAGCTGTTCGAGGCACGCGTGCCCAAGGGCAAGGCCGAGATCAGCCACATCGACGGCATCGTCGAGATCCTCACGCTCGAGAACGGCGGCCGCAGGGTCAAGGTCACGAGCCGCGAGAGCTTCGACACCCCGCTGAGCTGACGCGCGGGCAGGAGCTGCTCGTCGCGGATGGCGACTCGATCGAGGCAGGCCAGGCGCTGGCCCGCGCCGAGCGCGCCGACGGGCAGGTCGAGGAGCTCGCGAGCCCCGTCAAGGGGTTCGTGGTCAACCGGGACGGGCATCTGCTCGTCCGGTCCGAGGACGTGGTCGAGCGCGAGTACGTGGTCCCGCACGCGGCGAAGCTGCTGGTCGAGAACGGCCAGGAGATCCGCGCCGGCGACCCGATCACCGACGGCCCCATCAACCCCCAGGAGTACCTGGAAACGCGGGGCCGCGAGTCCGTCCAGCGCTACCTGGTCAAGGAAGTCCAGAAGGTCTACCGGAGCCAGGGCGTCACGATCAACGACAAGCACATCGAGATCATCGTCCGGCAGATGCTCCGCAAGGTCCGCATCGACCAGCCGGGCGACAGCGAGCAGCTGCCCTTCGAGCTGATCGACCGCTTCGAGTTCGAGGACCTGAACAACCAGGTGCTGGCGGAGGGCGGCGAGCCGTCCACCGCCGAGACGGTGCTCCTCGGCGTGACCAAGGCGTCGCTGAACACGAGCTGCTTCCTGGCCGCCGCGTCGTTCCAGGAGACCACCCGGGTGCTGACCGAGGCGGCCATCAACGGCGCCAAGGACCGGCTGCTCGGGCTCAAGGAGAACGTGATCATCGGCAAGCTGATCCCCGCGGGCAGCGGCGCGCCGGCCAACGTGGCCGCGCGGCGCGAGGCCGAGCGGAGGGCGGCCGCCGAGGCGCTGGCCGGTGGCGAGCTGCCCGAGACGTTCGGGCAGGAGGAGTACAACCCCTTCCTGGACGAGGCCCCGCAGCTCGTGGAGGAGCCCGTCAACCTCGTCGGCTGGGAGCGCGAGACGCCCGACGAAGGCTCGGAGGAGCTGCCGAACCCGTTCCTCGAGGGCGAGGCCGGGCCGGATCCCGACACCACGCCGTCCGATGGCGGCGAGTCGGAGGGATAGGGCCCGCATTCACAACCGCCCGCCGGCGGTTCCGGTGGGCGGGCGTTCCCGCTCGTGCGCGGGCAGCACGGTATAGATCTCGATCGCGGTCCGGCTTTCGGGTCGGACCACGAGGCGGTCCGGCTTTCGGGTCGGACCACGAGGCGGTCCGGCTTTCGGGTCGGACCACGAGGCGGTCCGGCTTTCGGGTCGGACCACGAGGCGGTCCGGCTTTCGGGTCGGACCGCCTTGGCATGTCCGGGGCACGTGGCGTTCCCGCCGGTCCACGCATTCCGCCGCGAGAAGGGGATGTCGCACGCCGCGGGCCCTGCTAGACTGCACACTCGTTCACCAGTGAGCAATTGATCAGCTCCACGGGGTGCGCTGTTGTCCGAGGACCTCCGCCAGGACGACTACGAACTGCTCGCACGGATCGCGCACCGGTACTACTCCGATGGGCGGACGCAGGAGGAGATCGCGCGGGAGTTCGCCCTGTCCCGTCCCAAGGTGCAGCGGCTCCTGGAACGGGCGCGCTGGTCGGGGATCGTGGACATTCACATCCAGGCGCCGCCGTGGCTCAACCTCGACCTCGAGACGCGCCTGCGCGATGCCTTCCATCTCTCGGACGCCATCGTCGCGCCCTCCCGGCCCGATCCCCAGTCCCAGCGCGAGGCAGTGGCCCGCAGCGCGGCGAGGTACCTCGAGCGCCGGCTCCGGGACGGTGCCGTCGTGGCCGTCAGCCACGGGCGGGACACCGGCGAGGTGCCGCGCTTCTTCCACCCGGACCGGCGCCTCGACGTCACGTTCGTGAGCGCCATGGGCGGGTCGCCGCGCGTCGACACTCCCACCAACCCCAACGACATCTGTCGCGCCCTGGCCGACCGATGTGGCGGGCGCGCCGAGAGCCTGTTCGCCCCCGCCTACGTGGAGAGCGCGGAGATGCGCGACCGGCTTCTCGAACAGGAGGCCGTCGCCCACACCCTTCGCGTCGCCGGCCAGGCAACGGTGGCCCTCGTCGGCATCGGCGACACGGACGATTCCTGCACCATGGTCCGCAGCGGCTGCCTGTCGCCCGGCGAGATCGCGCGGCTGCGCGACCACGGCGCCGTCGGGGACGTGCTCGGCAACTACGTGGACGCGTCCGGGGGCCTCATCGCGTCGCCGCACAGCGAACGCCTGGTCGCGCTCTCGGTCGAGGACCTGCGGCGGATCGAGTCCGTCGTCGCCGTCGTGAGCGAGTCGGAGAAGCCGAGGGCGATCCTCGGCGTGCTGCGAGCGCGTGTCGTGGACGTCCTGGTCGTGGACGAGGGGAACGCCCGGGCCGTGCTGGGCCTCGCCGGGGCGGACACCGCCCGGCGCGAGGAGCATGCCGGCGCCGTGCAGGGGGGTGGTCGCGCGACGACACGCTGAGCGGGGCCGCACAGCCCACCACGGGAGACCGGTGCCGGTGGCCGCTCGATGACCGGAGGACGGGAAGCAGGCGTCCCAATTGGAGGTGTTCGATTGCCAGTCGTACCGACGCAGTCCATCCTGGAGCGAGCCTTCGCCGAGCGGTACGGCGTCGCGGCGATCAACGTCATCAACGACCTGACCATGGAGGCCGTGCTGGCGGCCGCCGAGGAGCTGCAGGCGCCGATCATCCTGCAGACGTCGGTCAAGCACGTGAAGATGACCGGGATCGACGCCATGTACGCGATGTGGCAGGCGTACGCCGCACACGTGTCCGTTCCGGCCGCGCTCCACCTCGACCATTGCCCGGAGCGGGAGGTCATCTCGGCCTGTCTCGCCAGGGGCTGGAACTCGGTCCTGTTCGACGCGAGCAAGCTGTCCGTCGAGGAGAACCGCCGGCAGTGCGTCGAAGTCGTCGCCGAAGCCCGGCGCTACGGCGCCGCCGTCGAGGGCGAGATCGAGGGCTTCAAGCGCACCGAAGAGATGACCGGCAACGAGGTCGCCGAGGAGCAGTCGCTCGAGACCGCGGTCGAGTTCATCCGCGCGACGGGCGTCGACGTGTTCGCACCCGCCATCGGCAACGCGCACGGCATGTACAAGACCACGCCGACGCTCGACAGCCAGCGCGTCACCGACATCGTCGAAGCCACGGGCATCCCCGTGGCGCTGCACGGCGGCACCGGCATGAGCGCTGAGCAGTTCAGCGACCTGATCAGCCGCGGGTGCGCCAAGGTCAACATCTCCACCGCCCTGAAGATCGCGTACATGAAGGCCGGGTACGACTTCATGACGGAGCACCCGGGCGACTACGACCCGCCCAAGATCTTCGCGGCCCAGCGCACCGCGGTCATGGAGATGGCGAAGTACCACATCCGGCTCTTCGGGAGCGAGGGGAAGGCCTGGTGACCACGCTCGTCTTCGACTGCGACGGTGTCCTCGCCGACACCGAGCGGTACGGACATCTGCCGGCGTTCAACCAGACGTTCCGCGAGTTCGGGCTCCCGATCGAGTGGTCCGAGGAGGAATACGGGCGAAAGCTCCTCATCGGCGGTGGCAAGGAGCGCATGGCCAGCGAGCTGACGCCCGGGTTCGTGCGCGAGAACGGCCTGCCCGAGGACCCGGAGGCCCTGGCCGCCGTGGTCGCGACGTGGCACAAGCGCAAGACACAGCTGTACACCGAGATGGTCGCGGCCGGGCGGCTGCCGCCGCGGCCGGGCATCCGGCGGATCATCTCGGACGCGCAGGACGCCGGGTGGAGGCTGGCCGTGGCGTCCACGTCGGCCGAGCCGTCCGTCCGCGCCATCCTGGAGTTCGCGGTCGGCAAGGAGCGTGCGGATCGTTTCGACGTGTTCCTGGCGGGCGACGTCGTGCCCCGCAAGAAGCCCGCTCCCGACATCTACCTGCTCGCGCTCGAGCGTCTCGGCGTCCCCCCTGCCGAGGTGCTGGTCGTCGAGGACTCGCGCAACGGACTCCTGGCCGCCACCGCGGCCGGGCTCCGCTGCCTCATGACGGTGAACGGCTACACGGAGGAGGAGGACAGCAGCGAAGCGGTACTGGTGGTGACGTCGCTCGGCGACCCGGGCGGCGCCGAGACACGCGTGATCGCAAACCGCAGCGCCGCCCGGCCCGGGGCGTACATCACCCTCCCGGACCTCGAGGCCTGCCTGGCGTCCTAGACCCCGCACCACCGGGGATCGGGGCATCGACGCGAGATGGAAAGGGAACACCGGATGACAGACACGTCGCTCGACGATGTCGATCTCGTCCTCGGGACGATGGCCCGGACCATCGTCGACAACGCTGTCTACTTCGCCCAGCTGGACGCGGTGGTCGGCGACGGCGACTTCGGGTACTCGCTCCGCAACGGGTTCGAGGTCGTCCTCAGCGACTTCGACACGATCGACCGCACGAGCGTGGGCTCGGTCCTGAAGAAGGTCGGGCTCATCATCGCGGCCAAGGTGGGAGGGGTCAGCGGACCCATCTGGGGCACGGCGTTCCTTCGCGCCGGGGCAGCGGCAGGCGACAAGGTGACACTGACCGGGCCCGACGTCGTCGCGCTCCTGCGCGCGGCGATCGCCGGGATCATGCAGCGCGGCAATTCGTCCGTCGGCGACAAGACGCTCCTCGACGCGCTGGTCCCGGCCACGGACAGCCTCGAGGCGAGCCTCGCCGATCCCGCGACCACCCGGGACCATGGCGTGGCCGCACTGCAGCGGGCCGCCGACGTGGCCACGAAGGCGGCAGAGGACACGGCGCCGATGCTGGCGGTACGCGGACGTGCCGCCTATACCGGAGAGCGGAGCATCGGATCGGTGGATGCCGGCGCGACGGCCGTCGGCGTGATTCTCCAGGCCATCAGCGCCGCGTGGCGCGAAAAGTACGGAGAGGGAGCAGAGGCGTGAGGAAGTTCCTGAACGATCCCAAGGCGTTCGTCCCCGAGTTCCTCGAGGAAATCGCGCTCGCGAGCGGTGGCACGCTCAAGTACGAGCCGAAATACAACCTGATCTACCGGGCCGACATGCCCAAGGCAGACAGGGTCTCGATCATCCAGGGGTCCGGTTCGGGCCATGAGCCGGCCCACACCATGATCGTCGGGCCCGGCATGCTCGACGCGGCCTGCCCCGGTGACGTCTTCGCAGGACCGCCCGTCGAGTTCGTGACCGAGACGTCCAAGCTCATGGACACCCCGGCCGGCGTGCTCTACATCGTCAACAACTACACCGGCGATCGCACGGCGTGGGAGATGGCGAAGGAGATGTGCGAGGCCGAGGGCCAGAAGATCGGCTACCTGCTCGTCAACGACGACGTGGCCGTCAAGGACTCGACCTGGACGATCGGGCGGCGCGGCGTCGCCGGCAACTTCTTCGTGATCAAGGCCGCCGGCGCCATGGCCGAGAAGGGCGGCTCCCTCGAGGAGTGCGTCCGCGTCGGCGAGAAGGTCATCGCGAACGTCCGGACCATGGGCATCGCGCTCTCGTCGTGCACGCCTCCGGTCCGCGGCGCCCCGCTGTTCGAGATCGCCGACGGCGAGATGGAGGTCGGGATCGGCATCCACGGCGAGCCGGGCCGGGAGCGGCGCCCGATGGGAACGGCCACGGAGATCGTGGACGTGCTCCTCGACGCCATCGTCCCGGATCTGCCGTTCAAGTCGGGCGACGAGGTCGCGCTGATGGTCAACGGCCTGGGCGGCACGCCGATCAGCGAGCTGTACCTCCTGTACGGCATCGCCCACAAGAAGCTGGCCGCGAAGGGCATCTCGGTCTTCCGCAGCTACGTCGGCGAGTACTGCACCTCCCTGGAGATGGCCGGCGCCCACATCTCCCTGCTGAAGGTCGACGCGGAGCTCAAGGGGCTCCTCATGGCCCCCGCGGAGGTCGCGGTTCGCGTCTTCTAGCCCGCCAGGGGGGCGTTCGGCTCCCCGCGACGGAGGAACGGCGGTCCGGTGCAGCAGCCGGGCCGCCGTTCCGTGTCCGCGCCATCCGCGATGGATCTGTCAGGCGCTCCCGCGTCCGTGGCCGTTCGTTGACACCCCCGGGGCCACTGGTAGACTCCGCGTTCGTGGCCAGGAGCCGGGCCGTCCCGTCGTGCATCGGCGGGGCAATCGGCCAGTGGCCCGCGGGAACGCACGAGCCCGACGGATGGGAGTCCGGACGGGTCGCGTGACACCCGCGAACGGTGCCCACCGCCCATCCGCGGCCGGCGCCGGCGGCACCGCAGGTGGCACGGCCACCAGGGCGGATGCCGGAGGAGCGTCGCCAGGCCACTGGGGCACGGCGCCGCACCGACGGCCGGCACGGTCACCGTGGGCGACCCTCCCGGGTCTCCCGATGACGACCAGGGGGACCGGCCACCAGAACCGACTACGTCCCAGGAAGGAGTCCGCGTCTCCGTGCCGACCATCAGCCAGCTCGTCCGCAAGGGCCGGGCCAGGAAGATCGAGAAGATCAAGGCGCCGGCCATGCGCAAGAACTGGAACAGCCTTCGGCAGCGGCAGGTGTCGATCCCGGGTGCCCCGCAGAAGCGTGGCGTCTGTCTGCAGGTCCGCACGATGACCCCGAAGAAGCCGAATTCGGCACTCCGCAAGATCGCGCGCGTCCGCCTCTCCAACATGATGGAAGTCACGGCCTACATCCCGGGGATCGGGCACAACCTCCAGGAGCACTCGGTGGTCCTGGTCCGTGGTGGTCGCGTGAAGGACCTCCCGTCCGTCAAGTACCACATCATCCGCGGGACCCTCGACTCGGCGGGCGTCCGCGACCGGAAGCAGGGACGTTCCAAGTACGGCGCCAAGGCGCCGCAGAACCAGAAGGTCAAGTAGGATGCCGCGCCGAGTCCAGACTCCCCGCAAGGCCAAGTACGCGCCGCCGCTGACGCGCACCACGGATCGCTTCGTGGTCAAGCTCATGACGGACGGCAAGAAGGGACTGGCGGAGCGCATCCTGCGCCAGGCGCTCGCACGGGCTGAGGCGTCGGCACGCCGGCCCGGCCTCGAGGTGCTCGAGGCGGCCCTCCGGAACGCGACGCCGATCATCGAGGTCAAGCCGCGTCGCGTCGGTGGCGCGACGTACCAGGTGCCGGTGGAGATCCGCGGAGACCGGCGCATGTCGCTCGGCGTCCGCTGGCTCGTCCAGTCGGCGCGCAAGCGCGGCGGCAAGTCGATGAGCGAGAAGCTCGCCGGCGAACTCGTCGACGCGATGAACGGCCTGGGGGCCGCGGTGAAGCGCCGCGAGGACACCCACAAGATGGCCGACGCAAACAAGGCCTTCAGCCACTTCAAGTGGTAGGCCGCACACCAGCAGGGAAGTAGACACCGATCGTGGCACGTCAGGTTCCGCTCGCGAAGACGCGGAACATCGGAATCATCGCGCATATCGACGCCGGGAAGACCACCGTCTCCGAGCGGGTCCTCTTCTACACGAAGAAGATCTACAAGATCGGTGAGGTCCACGAGGGCGCCGCGACGATGGACTGGATGCCCCAGGAGCAGGAACGGGGCATCACCATCACCGCGGCGGCCACGACCGCCTTCTGGCGCGATTACCGCATCAACCTGATCGATACGCCCGGGCACGTGGACTTCACCGTCGAGGTGGAGCGCAGCCTGCGGGTGCTCGACGGGGCGGTGGTCGTGTTCGACGGCGTGGCGGGCGTCGAGCCTCAGTCCGAGTCGGTCTGGCGCCAGGCCGACCGCTACGGCGTGCCGCGCATCTGCTTCATCAACAAGCTCGACCGGACGGGAGCCGACTTCTGGCACGGCGTGCAGTCGATCCGCGATCGGCTGGGCGCGAACGCGGTGCCGGTCCAGATCCCCCTGGGGAACGAGGACCGCTTCCGCGGCGTCATCGACCTGATCACCATGAAGGCCCTCGTGTGGGGGTCCGACGAGATCGGCAGCACGTACGACACGATCGAGATCCCGGAGGAGCTCCGCGAGGAGGCCGAGCGGCACCGCGAGGTGCTCGTGGGCGTCGCGGCCGAGATGGACGACGCGCTCACGCACAAGTACCTCGAGGGCATTCCGCTCACCGAGGAGGAGATCCGCCACGGTGTCCGGCTGGGCACCCTGCAGATCCGGATGATCCCGGTCCTGTGCGGGTCGGCGCTCCGGAACAAGGGCGTCCAGCCCATGCTCGACGCGGTCATCGACTACCTGCCCTCGCCGCTCGACATCCCGCCCACCATCGGCGAGGACGCGCGAGACCCACGAGGAGACCGTCCGCACCGCCAGCGAGAATGAGGCGTTCTCCGCGCTCGTCTTCAAGATCGCCGCCGACCCGTTCGTGGGCAAGCTGGCCTACTTCCGCGTCTACTCCGGCACGCTGAAGGCCGGCTCGTACGTCCTCAACTCCACGAAGGGCAAGCGCGAGCGGATCGGGCGGATCCTGCAGATGCACGCGAACCACCGCGAGGAGATCGAGGAGGTCTACGCGGGCGACATCGCGGCGATCGTCGGGCTGAAGGAGTCGTACACGGGCGACACCCTGTCGGACCCGGCGGAGCCCATCATCCTCGAGTCGATCAAGTTCCCCGAGCCGGTCATCGAGGTCGCGGTCGAGCCGCGCACGAAGGCCGACCAGGACAAGCTGGCGCTGGCGCTGCAGCGGCTGGCGGACGAGGACCCGACCTTCCGGGTGAAGACGGACGAGGAGTCCGGCCAGACGCTGATCGCCGGCATGGGCGAGCTGCACCTCGACGTCCTCGTGGACCGCATGACCCGCGAGTTCAAGGTCGCGGCCAACGTGGGCAAGCCGCAGGTGTCGTACCGCGAGACGATCCGTCGCGAGGCCGAGGGCGTGGGCCGCTTCGTGCGCCAGACCGGTGGCCACGGGCAGTACGGGCACGCCGTCATCCACCTGGAGCCCAACGGCCAGGGCGGCGGGTACGCCTTCGTCGACAAGATCGTGGGCGGCGTGATCCCGCGCGAGTACATCAAGGCCGTCGACGCAGGTATCCGCGAGGCGCTGGCCACGGGCATCTACGCCGGCTACCCGGTGGTGGACGTCAAGGCCACCCTGCACGACGGGTCGTACCACGAGGTCGACTCGAGCGAGATGGCGTTCAAGATCGCCGGCTCCATGGCGGTCAAGGACGCGTTCGAGCGCGCCAACCCCGCCATCCTCGAACCCGTCATGCGGGTCGAGGCGACCATGCCCGAGGAGTTCATGGGAGACGTCATCGGCGACCTGAACAGCCGCCGGGGGCACATCGAGGGGATGGAGTCCCGTGGGACGACGCACGTCGTCCGCGCCTTCGTCCCTCTCGCGAACATGTTCGGCTACGCGACCGACCTGCGGAGCATGACCCAGGGACGCGCGAGCTACTCGATGGAGTTCGCGCACTACGCTGAGGTCCCGGCGCAGGTTGCCCAGGAGCTCGTCCAGAAGTCGAAGGTCTGAGGGGACACCGAGGAGCTACGCCAGATGGCCAAGAAGAAGTTCGAGCGCACCAAGCCCCACGTCAACGTCGGCACCATCGGTCACATCGACCACGGCAAGACGACCCTGACGGCGGCCATCACGAAGTACCTCTCGCTCAAGGGCGGGGCGGAATTCCGCGCCTTCAATTCGATCGACAACGCCCCCGAGGAGCGCGAGCGCGGCATCACCATCGCGATCGCCCACGTGGAGTACGAGACCGAGCACCGCCACTACGCCCACGTGGACTGCCCGGGCCACGCCGACTACATCAAGAACATGATCACCGGCGCCGCGCAGATGGACGGCGCGATCCTCGTGGTGGCCGCCACCGACGGCCCCATGCCCCAGACGCGCGAGCACATCCTCCTGGCCCGCCAGGTGGAGGTGCCCTACATCATCGTGTTCCTCAACAAGGTCGACGCGGTCGACGATCCCGAGCTGCTCGAGCTCGTCGAGCTCGAGGTGCGCGAGCTGCTCACGAAGAACCAGTTCCCGGGTGACGAGATCCCCATCGTGCGCGGCTCCGCGCTGAAGGCCCTGGAGGCCTCCAACGATCCGGCCGATCCCGCCTACGCCTGCATCCAGGAGCTCATGGATGCCGTCAATTCCTACATTCCCACGCCCGAGCGGCCCGTCGACAAGCCCTTCCTGATGCCGGTCGAGGATGTCTTCGGCATCAAGGGCCGTGGCACCGTGGCCACCGGGCGCGTCGAGCGCGGCCTCGTCAAGGTGGGCGAGGAGATGGAGATCGTGGGCATCCGGCCCACCCGCAAGGTCGTCGTGACCGGCGTCGAGATGTTCAAGAAGCTGCTCGACGAGGGCCGCGCCGGCGACAACATCGGGACGCTCCTGCGGGGCATCGAGCGCGACGACATCGAGCGCGGGCAGGTCATCGCCAAGCCCGGCTCGGTCAAGCCCCATACCAAGTTCGTGGCCCGCGTCTACGTCCTGACCCGCGAGGAGGGCGGCCGCCACACCCCCTTCTACAACGGCTACCGCCCGCAGTTCTACCTGCGCACCACCGACGTGACCGGCGACATCACCCTGCCCGAGGGCATGGAGATGGTCATGCCGGGCGACAACGTCGACATGCGGGTCGAGCTCATCACCCCCATCGCGCTCGAGACCGGGCAGCGCTTCGCCATCCGCGAGGGCGGCCACACCGTGGGCGCCGGCGCGATCATCAGCATCACGGAGTAGGGCATGGCGAAGCAGCGGATCAGGATCCGCCTCAAGGCCTACGACCATCGGCTGCTCGATCAGTCGGCGCTCCAGATCGTGGAGACCGCGCAGCGGACGGGTGCCGACGTCGTCGGGCCCGTGCCGCTCCCGACCCGCATCGAGAAGTTCACAGTCCTGCGCTCGCCCTTCATCGACAAGGACAGCCGGGAGCAGTTCGAGATCCGCACGCACAAGCGGCTCATCGACATCCTGGATCCCTCGTCGAAGACCGTCGACGCCCTGATGCGACTCTCGCTTGCCGCGGGCGTCGACATCGAGATCAAGATGTGATGGCAATCGGACTCATCGGCCGCAAGGCCGGCATGACCCAGATCTTCGTCGAGGACGGGACCATGGTCGCCGTCTCGGTGCTCGTGGTCGAGCCCAACACGGTGACGCGCCTCCGCACGCCCGAACGCGACGGGTACTCCGCCGTGCAGCTGGGCACGGGCACGGCCCGGCGCCTGACCAAGCCGCGCCTCGGGCAGCTCCGCGATCTGCCGCGCGTCCGCCACACCCGCGAGTTCCGCGTGGAAGCGGTCGACGAGTACGCGGTGGGCCAGGAGATGCGCGTCGACGAGATGTTCGCCGCCGGCGACATCGTGGACGTCACGGGCGTGAGCAAGGGCAAGGGCTTCTCGGGCACCATCAAGCGCCATCACTACCGGCGCGGCCCGGAGACGCACGGCTCCGACTCGCACCGCCAGCCGGGCTCGGTCGGCGCCGGCACCACGCCGGGCCGCGTGTACCGGGGCCTCGGGATGGCCGGTCACCTGGGCACCGACCGCGTCACGATCAAGAAGCTGACCGTCGTGCGGACGGATCCGGAGCGCAACCTCCTGCTCGTCAAGGGTTCGGTGCCGGGGGCGCCCAACGCGCTCGTCATGGTCAGGAAGGCGTAGCGCGATGGCCCAGATCACCCTGTTCCGCAAGACCGGCGAGGAGGCCGGCACGGTCGAGTTGCCGGACGAGTTGTTCGCGGCCCCTGTGAACGCCGCCGTGATGCACCAGGCGGTCATCGCGCAACTGGCCGGCCGCCGGCTGGGCACGCACGACACGAAGACGCGTGGCGAGGTCGCCGGCGGCGGCAAGAAGCCGTATCGCCAGAAGGGCACCGGCCGCGCCCGGCAGGGCTCTCGCCGCGCCCCGCATTTCACCGGCGGCGGCGTGGTGTTCGGCCCGCACCCGCGGAGCTACGAGCAGCGGCTTCCCCGCAAGATGAAGCGCCTCGCGCTGCGCGGCGCGCTGACCGCCAAGTTCGGCGACGGCGCGGTGCGCGTCGTGGAGGACCTGGCGATGGACGCGATCAGGACCCGCGAACTCGTGGGGTACCTGGGCGCCCTCGAACGTCGCCGGCCGCGTGCTGGTGGTCGCCCCCGGGCGGGATCAGCGGCTCACGCTCTCCGCGCGGAACCTGCCCGACGTCGAGGTGATCCTGGCCGACTCCCTCAACGTCGTCGACGTCCTCAAGGCGGACGTCCTGCTCATCGAGCAGCCGGCCATCGCGACGCTGTCGGAGGTGTATGCATGACGCTGCAGAGCGCCGAGGTGATCCTCCGGCCGGTGATCAGCGAGAAGTCGATGGACCTCACGCAGCGGAACAAGTACACGTTCCGCGTGCACGAGGACGCCAACAAGTTCCAGATCAAGCGCGCGGTCGAGGAGCTCTTCAAGGTCACCGTCCTGACGGTCAACGTCTCGACGACGAAGGCCAAGGAGAAGCGACGCGGGACGAAGCGCGGGCGGATCACGGGCCTCACCAGCCCCTGGCGCAAGGCCGTGGTCACGGTCTCCGCCAGCGACAAGATCGAGTTCTTCGAGGGGGTCTAGGCGATGCCGCTGCGAAGCTACAAGCCGACCTCCGCCGGCCGGCGGTTCATGACCCGCTCGACGTTCGCCGAGGTCACGACCGACGAGCCCTACAAGCCCCTCCTCGAGCCGCAGAAGCGCGGCAGCGGGCGGAACAACCAGGGGCGCCTCACCGTCCGACATCGCGGCGGCGGCGAGAAGCAGCACTACCGCCGGATCGACTTCAAGCGGGACAAGGTGGGCGTTCCCGCCCGGCTCGCGACGATCGAGTACGACCCGAACCGGTCCGCCAGGATCGGGCTGCTGCATTACCGGGACGGCGAGAAGCGCTACATCCTGGTCCCCAACGGGCTGCGGGTGGGCGACGTGGTGGTGAGCGGCCCCGGCGTCGAGGCGCGCGTGGGCAATGCCCTGCCGCTGGCCGACATCCCCCTCGGCACGACGATCCACAACATCGAGCTGGTGCCCGGCAAGGGCGGCCAGATCGTGCGGTCGGCGGGCGCGTCGGCGCAGCTCCTGGCCAAGGAAGGCGAATGGGGCACCGTCCGGCTCCCCTCGGGCGAGATGCGTCGCGTGCCGCTGAAGTGCGTGGCGACCATCGGCCAGGTCGGGAACCTCGATCACGAGAACCAGAGCCTGGGCAAGGCCGGCCGTGCCCGCCACATGGGACAGCGCCCGGAAGTCCGCGGCGTGGTCATGAACCCGCGCGACCATCCGCACGGCGGCGGCGAGGGCAAGTCGCCCACCGGCATGCCGCCCAAGACGCCATGGGGCAAGCCGGCCATGGGCCTGCGAACCCGCCGCAACAAGACCACGGGACGCCTGATCGTGCGCTCCCGGCATCGCAAGAGCTAGGCCGAAAGGAGGTCGCTGATGTCGCGGTCAGTCAAGAAGGGGCCGTTCGTAGAGACGCGTCTCCTCGGCCGCGTCCAGGAGATGAACCGGCGCAGCGAGAAGCGGGTCCTCAAGACCTGGTCCCGGGCGAGCGTCATCTTCCCGGACTTCGTGGGACACACGGTCGCCGTGTACAACGGGCGCAAGCACATCCCGGTGTACGTGAGCGAGAACATGGTCGGCCACCGGTTGGGCGAGTTCGCGCCGACGCGGACCTTCCGCGGGCACGGCAAGCACACCGAGCGCTCGACGGCGCTGAAGTAGGAGCACGCCGTGCGAGTCGCCGCAACCGCCAAGTACATCCGCCGCTCGACGCGCAAGACGCGTCTCGTCACCCAGGCGATCGTGGGTCGCCCGGTGGGGGAGGCGAGCGCCATCCTGCAGTTCATGCCGCAGGGCGCCGCGCGGGACGTCGCCAAGGTGCTCAAGAGCGCCGCGGCCAACGCCGAAAACAACCACCACCTCGCGCCCGATGACCTCGTGGTCGCCGAGGCGCGGGCCGACGAGGGTCCGACCATCAAGCGCTGGCAACCGCGCGCCCAGGGGCGCGCATTCCCCATTCACAAGCCGATGACGCACATCACCGTGGTCGTCGAAAGCAAGGAGGCATAAGGTTGGGTCACAAGGTCCATCCGTACGGCTTCCGCATCGGCGTCTCGCGGGGCTGGACTGCGAACTGGTATGCGGACAAGGGTTACGCCGACCTCCTCAAGGAGGACTTCGCGATCCGCGACCTGATCGACAAGCGGCTCGCGAACGCGAGCGTCAGCCACGTCGAGATCGAGCGCGGGATCAATCACGTCACGGTCACGATCCACACGGCCAAGCCGGGCATCGTGATCGGGAAGGGTGGCGCCAACGTCGAGGCGCTCCGCCAGCAGATCGGCAAGATCTCGAGCCGCAAGGTCAAGCTCGAGATCAAGGAGATCCGCCAGCCGGAGCTCGACGCGCAGCTCGTCGCCGCCAACATCGCGCAGCAGCTGAGCCGGCGCATCGCGTTCAAGAAGGCGATGAAGCAGTCGGTGCAGCGCACGATGAAGGCGGGAGCCAAGGGCGTCCGGATCGCCGTCGCGGGCCGCCTCGGCGGGGCCGAGATGGCGCGCCGCGAGTGGGAACGCGAGGGTCGCATCCCGCTCGGCACGCTCCGCGCGGACATCAGCTACGGGCAGGTTCATGCCCACACCACGTACGGCCGGATCGGGGTCAAGGTCTGGGTCTACCGGGGCGACATCATCCCGGAGCGCCAGGCACCCCACGAGGCCGTGGCCACGACGGGGGCCTGAGCGATGCTGCTTCCCAAGCGAGTCAAGCATCGCCGGGTCATGCGCGGCCGCATGAGCGGCATGGCCAAGGGTGGGAGCACGATCGCGTTCGGCGAGTACGGGCTCATGACCGAGGAGCCGGCCTGGATCACCAGCCGGCAGATCGAGGCCGCCCGGCGCGCCATGACACGGTCGGTCAAGCGCGGCGGCAAGGTGTGGATCCGCATCTTCCCCGACAAGCCGGTGACCAAGAAGCCGGCCGAGACCCGGATGGGCTCGGGCAAGGGAGCCCCCGACCACTGGGTCGCCGTGATCAAGCCGGGGAGGATCCTGTTCGAACTGGCCGGCGTGCCGGTCGACGAGGCCGAGGAGGCCATGCGCCTGGCCGGCCACAAGCTGCCGATCAGCGTCAGGTTCGTGGTCAAGGAGGGCGTGGCCGATGGACATCGATGAGGTCCGGGCCCTCACGGACGGCGAGCTGGACGCCGAACTCACGGCGGCACGCCGGAACCTGTACGACCTGCGGTTCCAGCTGGCCACCCGCCAGTTGAACGACTACAACCAGATCAGGAACACGCGCAAGCGGATCGCCCGGATCCTCACCGTGCAGACCGAGCGGCGTCTCGGGCTTGCGGTGGCGGAGGTGGTGCGATGAGCGGAGTGAAGGTGGATCGGCAGCGGAAGACCAAGGTCGGGCGGGTCGTCTCCGACAAGATGGACAAGACGATCGTGGTCTCCGTGGAGCGCCTCTCCCGCCACCCGCTGTACAAGCGCGTCGTCCGCCTCACGACCAAGTTCAAGGCCCACGACGAGCGCAACGAGGCGCGCATCGGCGACACGGTGCGGATCGAGGAATCGCGGCCGATGAGCGCGACCAAGCGCTGGCGCCTGGTCGAGATCGTCCAGCGGGCGACCGACGGCATGGGCGACCAGATGGTCGCCGAGGAGGCGTCCACGCAGGAGGCCATCCACGCGTCGGCCCACCCGGGCCGGCATGAGGAGACGCCCTCTGGAGGGGCGGCCGCATGATCCAGCAGTACAGCAGGCTCCGCGTCGCCGACAACACGGGTGCACGGACGATCCAGTGCATCCGCATCATGGGTCGCTCGCAGAAGACCACCGCCGAGGTCGGCGACGTGATCATCGCCAGCGTCAAGCAGGCGATCCCGAACGCCGCCGTCAAGAAGGGCGACGTCGTCCGGGCGGTCGTGGTGCGCACGGCCAAGGAGTACGGGCGGCCCGACGGCAGCTACATCCGCTTCGACGAGAACGCGGCGGTGCTGATCAACAACCAGGGCAACCCGCGCGGCACGCGCATCTTCGGCCCGGTGGCGCGCGAGCTGCGGGACCGGAACTACATGAAGATCGTGTCGCTCGCCCCGGAGGTGCTCTGAGATGCCGGGCGAGGTCGTGAAGCACGCCACGAAAGTGCCCGAGATCCGCAAGGGGGACCAGGTGGTCGTCCTGACCGGCAAGGACGCGGGCAAGCACGGTACGGTCGACCGCGTCGTGCGGCCTGACCGCGTGATCGTCATGGGGGTCAACGTCGCCAAGCGGCACACCAAGCCGCGCACCATCCAGGGCCGGACCGAATCGGCGCCGCAGATCCAGCAGGGCGGCATCCTGGACAAGACGATGCCGTTGCGGATCAGCAACGTCATGGTCGTCTGCCCCTCGTGCGGGCAGCCCACCCGCGTCAGGCACGCCGCCCTTGCCACCGGCAAGAGCGTCCGCGTCTGCGTCCGGTGCGGCGAGCCGCTCGGGCGCGAGGTGAAGTGATGGGCGAGTTGAAGCAGCGCTACCACGACGACGTCGTGCCGGCTCTCCAGAAGGAGTTCTCCTACGCGAACCCGATGCAGGTGCCGCGCGTGGAGAAGGTCGTCGTGAACATCGGCCTGGGCGAGGCGCTGTCGAACGCGAAGGCGCTCGACGCGGCCGTGGGCGATCTCACGGCGATCACCGGACAGAAGCCGATCGTCACCAAGGCGAAGCGCTCGATCGCGCAGTTCCGGCTCCGGACGGGCAACTCCATCGGCGCCAAGGTCACGCTGCGCGGCGAGCGCATGTGGGACTTCCTCGAGCGGCTGACGCAGCTCGCGCTGCCACGCATCCGCGACTTCCACGGCGTCCCGTCGCGCTCGTTCGACGGGCGCGGCAACTACTCGCTGGGGCTGCGCGAGCAGCTCGCGTTCCCCGAGATCGACTACGACAGGGTGGACCGTCTGCGCGGGCTCGAGGTGAGCATCGTGACGACGGCGAAGACCGACGAGGAATCGAAGAAGCTACTCGAGCTCCTCGGCATGCCCTTCGCCGGCTAGCGGCGCGGGAGGGACCACGAATGGCCAAGAAGTCCATGATCGCGAAGGCGAGCCGCCCGAACCGGTTCAAGGTCCGGGAGAAGCATCGCTGCTCCGTGTGCGGACGTCCGCGCGGATACATGCGACGCTTCGCGCTCTGCCGCATCTGCTTCCGGGAGCGGGCGCTCCAGGGGATGCTCCCCGGCGTGACGAAGTCGAGCTGGTGATCCGATGAACATCTCCGACCCGATTGCCGACATGCTCACGCGAATCCGCAACGCCAGCCGCGCGCGGCACCCGCAGGTGCTCGTGCCGGCGTCGCGGACGAAGCGCGAGATCGCCCGCATCCTCAAGGACGAGGGGTTCATCGCCGAGTTCGACGAGACGCGCGACGGCCCGCGGACCATGCTGCGCATCACCCTCCGCTACGTCGGCGGCAAGGCGCCCGTCGTCTCCGGACTCAAGCGGATCAGCAAGCCCGGTCTCCGCGTCTACGCGGGCAAGACCGACATCCCGCGCGTCCTCGGCGGCCTCGGAATCGTCATCGTCAGCACCAGCCAGGGCATCATGACCGGAGCGCAGGCCCGCAAGGCCCAGCTCGGCGGTGAAGTCCTGGCGTACGTCTGGTAGGCCGCCATGTCACGCATCGGACGACTCCCCATCCCCGTCCCGCCGGGCGTCGAGGTGACCATCGACGGGTCCTCGATCACCGTCAAGGGCCCGCGCGGGGAGCTCCACCGCGACCTCACGCCCGAGCTGAACGTCGTCCGGGAGGACGGCGTGCTGCGCGTGGAGCGGCCCAAGGATGACAAGCGCTCGCGAGAGCTTCACGGGCTCACCCGCACGCTCGTCGCGAACATGGTGGCCGGCGTCACGACCGGTTACCGGAAGCCGCTCGAGATCACCGGCGTCGGATACCGGGCGCAGAAGGTGGGCGAGCGGCTGCAGCTCAGCCTGGGCTACAGCCATCCCATCGAGATCGACCCGCCCGCCGGCATCGCGTTCGAGGTTGACACCCCGACCCGTCTCGCCGTGGTCGGCATCGACAAGGAGCTGGTCGGCCAGGTGGCCGCCCGGGTCCGCGCGACCCGCAAGCCGGAACCCTACAAGGGCAAGGGCGTGCGCTACGCCGGCGAGAAGATCCGCCGCAAGGCCGGCAAGGCCGGCAAGATCGGCGCCAAGAAGTGATCGACGGCGGGCCCGGCGAGGGCCCGCGACATCCGTAGGAGTACGACGACCGACATGGCCCAGGCACTTTCCCGGAGCGCCGCTCGCCAGAAGCGCCACGAGCGGATCCGTCTCACCACGCGGGGGACGGAGGCGCGGCCGCGCCTGGCCGTCTTCCGCAGCATCGACCAGATCTATGCGCAGGTCATCGACGACACCACCGGCCGGACGCTGGCCGCGGCGTCGTCGCTCGAGCGCGAACTCCGCTCACTCGAGATCACCAAGACCGAACGCGCACGAACCGTTGGTCGCCTGGTCGCCGAGCGGGCGAAGGCGGCCGGCGTGGACTGCGTGGTCTTCGACCGGGCGGGCTTTCGCTATCACGGACGCGTGAAGTCACTCGCCGACGCGGCCCGCGAAGCGGGTCTCGACTTCTAGGGACTGAAAGGAGCCACCGTTGGCGAGGATCGACCCAGCCAGGCTGACGCTCGAGGAACGCGTCGTCCAGATCAACCGCGTCGCCAAGGTCGTGAAGGGCGGGCGGCGCTTCAGCTTCAGCGCGGTCGTGGTCGTCGGTGACGGCGCGGGCCACGTGGGCGTCGGTCTCGGCAAGGCCGGCGAGGTTCCCGAAGCGATCCGCAAGGGCGTCGAGGACGCGAAGAAGCATCTCATCCGCGTGCCGCTCGTCGGCACGACCATCCCGCATGCCGTCACGGTCCGGTTCGGCGCCAGCAACGTGATGCTCCGCCCGGCGTCGCAGGGGACCGGCGTCATCGCCGGCGGCTCCGTGCGGGCCGTGGTGGAATCCGCGGGCATCCGCGACATCCTGTCCAAGTCGATGGGATCCACGAACCCCGTCAACGTGACCCGCGCCGCCCTCGAGGCCCTTCGAAGCCTCCACAGTGCGGAGGAGCTGTCGGCCCAGCGTGGCGTGCCGCTGCGGAGCTTCATCAGCGGTCAGCCGACCGTGGAGGTGGCCGGCGATGCCCGGTAAGCTGCGCGTCCGGCTCCGCAAGAGCCCCATCAGCTACACGGCCAAGGCGCACGGTACCGTCCGCGCGCTGGGCCTCCACCGGCTGCACGAGACGGTCGAGGTACCGGACAACCCGGCCACCCGCGGCATGGTGCGCGCGGTCCGGTTCCTCGTCGACTTCGAGGCCGTGCCCGAGGCGCTGCCGGCGCGTGCCCCACGCCGCCGCTCAGCGGCTCCGGCGCCAGCCGCGGCTTCGTCCGCCAGTGCCGGCAAGGCGGCTCCGTCCGCCAGCGCCGGCAAGCCGGCCGCAGGCGCCGTCGAGTCCGCCCACGGCGACGCGACGCCAGCCGAGACGAACGAGGGGCCCGCCCCCGAGGAGGAACGGGCATGAAACTGCACGACCTGCGCCCCGCGGACGGGTCCCACACCGCGCGGACCCGCGTCGGTCGCGGGATCGCCGCCGGCAAGGGCAAGACGGCCGGCCGCGGCACGAAGGGTCAGAAGTCCCGCGCCGGCAGTTCGATCCCGGCCTGGTTCGAGGGCGGCCAGACCCCGGCCTCGCAGCGCATCCCGAAGCTCCGTGGCTTCAAGCGCCGCTTCCGGCTGGAGTACGCCGTCGTCAACGTGGGCCGCATCAACGAGGTCGCCGCGGCCGGTGGCTTCGGCGAGCCGGCGGCCAACGCACCCGTGGCAGTCAACCCGGACCTTCTGCTCGCCGCCGGACTGCTCGGATCGCTTCGCCAGCCGGTGAAGGTGCTCGGGCAGGGTGACGTCGACCGCCGGCTGTTCGTGGTCGCCGACGCGTTCACGAAGAGCGCGACGGCGAAGATCGAGGCTGCGGGCGGCACGGCCCAGGTCCTCGAGGTCCCCGACCAGCCGCTGCACGCGCTCGGGGTGGACACGCTCCAGACCGACGAAGAGCCGGCCCGGGTCATCGACGAGGCGGCCTCGTCGGCCGCGGCCGAATCGGACGCGCCGTCCGAACAGGAGTCGGACACGGCGTCCGACCCGGCGCAGGGGTCCGCGTCCCCGCAGGCGGAGTAGACCGTGTTCGACGCCCTCATCAACGCGTTCCGCGCTCCGGACATCCGGCGACGCATCCTGTTCGTTCTCGGGATGCTGATCATCGTGCGCGCGCTGGCCCACGTCCCGGTGCCCGGCGTTAACCGCGAGGCGCTGAACACGCTCTTCCAGAACAACCAGCTGCTCGGCCTGCTCGACATCTTCTCGGGCGGCGGCCTGTCGTCGTTCTCCGTGATAGGCATGGGCGTCAACCCCTACATCAACGCCTCGATCATCATGACCCTGATGCAGGGCGTGATCCCGAGCCTCACGGCCCTGTCCCACGAGGGCGAGTACGGGCGCCAGAAGATCAACCAGTACACCCGGTACCTGACGGTGCCGCTCGCGCTGATCCAGGGCTACGGGTTCCTCGCGATTCTCAACAGCCAGGGCGTCCTGACCAGCTTCGACCTGGCCAGCCTGATCACGGTCACGCAGATCATCTCGCTCACCGCGGGCACGGTGCTGCTGATGTGGCTCGGCGAACTGATCACCGAGAAGGGGATCGGGAACGGCGTCAGCTTCATCATCTTCGCCGGCATCGTGGGACGCATCCCCCTCGCCGTCGGTCAGTTCCTCGAGGCGCCTGACTGGGCCGCGGGCATCGCGCTCGCGGTGGTCGGCCTGATCGCGATCGCCGGCATCGTCTACATCCAGGAGGGCCAGCGGCGCATCCCGGTCCAGTACGCCAGCCGCGTGCGCGGTCGCCGGCTGTACCAGGGGGGCTCGACGTTCCTGCCGCTCCGCGTCAACCAGGCGGGCGTCATCCCGATCATCTTCGCCGTCAGCATCATCCTGTTCCCCACGCAGATCGCCGCCTACTTCCAGTCATCCCAGGTCGCGATCGTGGCCGACGTGGCGAGGGGCATCCAGAGCCTCCTCGGTACCACGAGCCCGCTGTACGCGATCCTCTACTTCGCGCTCACGGTGGGCTTCACGTACTTCTACACCGCGTTCACCTTCAAACCCGACGACACCGCGGACCAGCTCCGCAAGAACGGCGGATTCATACCCGGGATCCGGCCCGGCAACCCGACGCGCGACTACTTGCAGGCCGTGGTGTTCCGGATCACCATCGCCGGCGCCCTCTTCCTGGGCATCGTGGCCGTCATGCCGTTCGTCCTCGGGCAGGCGTTCCCCAGCCTGCAGGGGATCGCCCTCGGCGGCACGGCCCTGCTCATCGTGGTCTCGGTGGTGGTCGAGACGATGAAGCAGGTCGAGGCGCAGCTGATGATGCGCAACTACGAGGGCTTCATCCGGTGAAGGTCTACGTCATGATCGGCGCCCCCGGCGCCGGCAAGGGCACGCAGGCCGCCATCCTCGGGGAGCGCCTGGGGTTCCTGCACGTGGCCTCCGGCGACCTGTTCCGCGAGGCCGTCCGGACCGACTCGCGGCTGGGCCGCGAGGCCAAGCGCTACATGGACCGGGGAGCCCTGGTGCCGGACCCGATCGTGATCGGCATGATCGAGGAGCGGCTGGACAGGCCGGACGCCACCGTCGGCGTCATCCTCGACGGGTTCCCCCGGACCCGGCCGCAGGCCGAGGCCCTGGACGTGGCGCTCGCCCGCCGGGGCACGCGCGTGGACGCGGCACTCTACGTTGGCGTGCCGGAGGAGGAGCTCGTCCGCCGGCTCTCCGGGCGGTGGCTGTGCCGCGCGGCCGGCCATCCGTACCACGCCGTCAGCCGGCCCCCCGCGGTGGCCGGCGTCTGCGATGTCGACGGATCGGAGCTGTACCAGCGGGACGACGATCGGCCGGACACGGTCGCGGCGCGCCTCGAGCAGCAGCTGCCCCCGATGTACGACGTGATCGACCACTACACCACGCTGGGCGTCCTGGTCGCCGTCGACGGCACACAGTCGATCGAGGCGGTCACCGACGCGCTCCTGCGTGCGATCGCGCACCCGGCCAGGCCCGGACGCAGCGAGGCGGCATGATGCTCGCCGAACGACGCGTCACGCTGAAGTCACCCAGCCAGGTCGAGAAGATGCGACGGGCGGGGCGGCTGGTTGCGGACGTGCTCGATCGGATGAGCGAGGAACTGCATCCGGGCATCACGACGGGCGAACTCGACCGGATCGCGGAGGAGATGATCCGGCGGGCCGGCGGGATCCCGTCGTTCCTCGGCGTGCCCGGCGCGGGCGGGCCTTACCGCCACACCATCTGCGTCTCGATCGACGACGAGGTCGTCCATGGCATCCCTGGTCGCCGGCGGATCGAGGCGGGCCAGGTCGTGTCGATCGACGCCGGCGCGATCATCGACGGCTGGCATGGCGACGCCGCCCGGACCTTCGTGGTCGGGGATGTGCCCCCGGAGACCCTGCGCCTCGTCGAGGAGACCCGCCGGGGCATGGACGAGGGCATCGCCGCCGCCCGCGCGGGGCGCAGCATCGGCGATATCGCCGCGGCGATCGAGGCCGTCGCGCTGGAACATCACTACGGCGTGCTCCGGGAGTACGGAGGCCACGGCATCGGCAACGAGATGCACGAGGATCCGTTCGTGCCCAACTACCGCGCCGCGGGACGGGGGCGAAGCTCGAGGTCGGGCTGTGCCTGGCCATCGAGCCGATGTTCACGCTCGGCGGCCCGGACGTCCAGTTGCTCGACGATGGCTGGACCGTGGCCACCGTGGACGGCAGCCTGGCCGCGCACTGGGAGCACACCATCGCGATCCTGCCGGAAGGTCCCGAGATCCTGACGGTGAACGGTCGCGACGTCAGTTTGTCGGGAGGGGCGGGCGTCTGATACACTCAGCGTTCGTGTGCCGCGTCCGTGTGATGCGGTGCCCGCCGATCACCAGCAAGAGGGGAACGTTGGTCGCCTGTGGCTAAGAAGGACGCCATCGAAGTGGAGGGTACGGTCATCGAGCCGTTGCCCAACACGATGTTCGCCGTCGAACTCGAGAACGGACATCGCGTCCTCGCCCACATCAGCGGCAAGCTGCGGATGAACTTCATCCGCATCCTCCCCGGCGACCGGGTCCGCGTCGAGCTGTCGCCGTACGACCTCTCACGTGGACGCATCACGTATCGACTCAAGTAGGGCAGGTAAGGCAACGGTGAAGGTCCGAGCGTCGGTAAAGACGCGCTGCGAGCGCTGCAAGATCATCCGCCGGCACGGCACGGTGATGGTCCTGTGCACCAATCCCAAGCACAAGCAGCGTCAGGGTTAGGAGCAGCATGGCACGTATCTCCGGCGTCGATCTCCCGCGCGAGAAGCGCGTGGAGGTGGCCCTGACGTACATCTACGGGCTCGGCCTCCCCACGAGCCAGACCATCCTCACGCAGGCGAACGTCAACGCCGATACGCGCGTGCGGGACCTGACCGAGGAGCAGGTCAACCGGCTCCGCGACATCATCGACCGCCGCTACAAGGTCGAAGGCGACCTGCGGCGGGAGGTGGCGCTCAACATCAAGCGCCTCCAGGAGATCGGCTCCTATCGGGGCCTGCGGCACCGCCGCAACCTGCCCGTGCGCGGGCAGCGGACGAAGACCAACGCACGGCAGCGTCGCGGTCCCAAGCGGACCGTCGGCGTGCGCCGCAAGAAGTAGCAGCCACCGGAACGTAGCAGCAGGTAGTACCGACGCATGGCGGATCGAAAGCGCGCCACGAAGACCCGACGGCGCGAACGCAAGAACGTGCCGACCGGGCACGTGCACATCCAGGCCTCCTTCAACAACACGATCGTCACGATCACGGATCCCGCGGGCGCGACGGTCGCGTGGGGAAGCGCCGGCCTGGCGGGGTTCAAGGGCTCCCGCAAGAGCACCCCGTACGCCGCCGCGCTCAGCGCCGATGGCGCGGCACGGCGCGCGATGGAGCACGGCATGCGCCAGGTCGAGGTCTTTGTGAAAGGCCCCGGTGCCGGGCGCGAGCAGGCCATCCGGTCCCTGCAGGCTGCGGGCCTGGAGGTGACGGCCATCACCGACGTGACGCCCATCCCGCACAACGGCTGCCGCCCGCCGAAGCGGCGCCGGGTCTGAGCAGGAGCGCGAGCGCATGGCCCGTTACCACAATTCCGTCTGCCGGCTCTGCCGCCGGGAGGGCACGAAGCTCTTCCTCAAGGGCACCCGCTGCTACACCAAGAAGTGCGCCGTCGAACGGCGTCCCAGCCCGCCCGGACAGCACGGCGTCCGGCGCCGCAAGATGTCGGACTACGGGACGCACCTGCGGGAGAAGCAGAAGTTCCGCAGGGTCTACTCCGTGATGGAGCGCCAGTTCAAGGAGTACTTCGCGGTCGCCCGCTCGCGGCCGGGAGTCACCGGCGAGAACCTGCTGCGGCTCCTCGAGCTGCGGCTGGACAACGCCGTGTACCGCATGGGCTTCGCGAGCAGCCGGCCCATGGCGCGCCAGCTCGTCAACCACGGGCACTTCTCGGTCAACGGCGTGCCCACCGACATCCCGTCGTACCAGCTCCGCCCGGGTGACCGGGTCGAGGTGCTGGAGGGCAGCCGCTCCCTGGATCCGTTCAAGAACGCGCGCTCGCAGATGGGCGCCGCGCCGCGGCCGGAGTGGCTGGCGGTGGACCCCGAGCGGCTCAGCGGCAGCATTGCCGCGATGCCGCGCCGCGACCAGATGCCGCTCGAACTCAACGAGCAGCTCGTGGTCGAGTACTACTCGAGGTAGGTCGCCCTAGATGATGCAACTGGAGACCCCCCAGATCGAGTCGATCGAGCAGCTGGGGTCGTCGTATGCCAAGTTCGAGGCCGGTCCGCTGCCGGCCGGCTACGGCGTCACGCTCGGGAACGCGCTGCGCCGCGTGCTGCTCTCGTCGCTCGAGGGCGCAGCCGTCACCGCGATCCAGATCCGTGACGTCTACCACGAGTTCAGCACGATCCCCGGCGTCAAGGAAGACGTCACCCAGATCGTCCTGAACGTCAAGAAGCTGCGGCTCAAGACGTACTCGCCCGACCACCCGGTCCAGCTGAAGCTGGCGAAGACCGGGGCAGGCGAAGTGACCGCCGCGGACATCACGCCCTCCGCCGAGGTCGAGATCATCAACCCCGAGCTCCATCTCATGACGCTCGACTCGGGCGACGTCACGGTGGAGGTCGACCTGACGGTCGAGTCCGGGATCGGATACCTGGGCGCGGAGCGGACGGAACCGCTGCCTATCGGCGTCATCCCGGTCGACGCGATCTTCTCGCCCGTTCGCCGGGTCAACTACACCGTGGAGCCGGTCCGCGTCGGCCAGATGACCAACTACGACAAGCTCACGATGGAGATCGAGACCGACGGGTCGATCTCGCCAGAGGAGTCGCTGTCGATGGCGGCCGACATCCTCGTCCGGCACTTCAGCCTCTTCACCGCCACGGGCAAGCAGGTGGGTGCCGGCGCCGCCGGCGGCGTTCAGACACCGCAGCTCCCGGCGAACATGCTCGAGATGCCGATCGAGGAGCTGGACCTGCCGATGCGGGCCTACAACTCGCTGAAGCGGAACAACATCGTCAAGGTCGGCCAGCTCCTGCAGCTCTCGGACGACGACCTGCTGCGGATGCGGAACTTCGGCAAGAAGTCGCTCGACGAGATGAAGGAGCGGCTCCGGATGCGCGGCTTCACGCTCCCCGACGACGAGACGGGCGAGGCGGCCGGCGCCGACGACGAGCTCCCCGAGGACGAGGACGCGCTCGACGAGCTCGAGGCCGAAGACGGCGATGAGATCCTGCCGTCCGACACGGAGGCCTGACCGATGGCTCACCGGATCGACGGCAGGAAGCTCAGCCGCAAGCACGGACCTCGCATGGCCCTGTACCGCAACCTGGTCGTCTCGATCCTGCGGTACGAGCAGGTCCGCACGACCGAGGCGAAGGCCAAGGAAGTGCGCGGGCAGGTGGAACAGATGATCACCCTCGCCCGCGACGGCTCGCTCACGGCCCGCCGCCGCGTGATCGCCAAGCTGCCCGACGAGCCGCTCGTAATCGACAAGCTCTTCAACGAGATCGCGCCGAAGTACGCCGACCGGACGTCGGGTTTCACGCGGATCGTCCGTCTCGGCCAGCGGGCCGGCGACGCCGCGCCGATCGTCCAGATCGAGCTCGTCTGAGGCGCCGATGATCACGACCGGCCGCAAGGCCGGTCCCGACGACCGCCCGAGAGGGCGGCCCCGTGCGCTACCGGGCACGGGTCGAATACGACGGGACGGAGTTCGACGGGTTCCAGGCACAACCTGGCCGGCGCACCGTCCAGGGAGAGCTGGAGGCAGCCCTCTCGCGTCTCTCCGACACGCGGGGAGTGCGCGTGGTGGCCGCCGGACGGACCGACGCCGGAGTGCATGCGGCGGGGCAGGTGATCGCGTTCACCTATCCCGGGCGGCTCCCGGCAGGAGAGCTCGAGCGAGCGCTCGCGGCGATCCTCCCGGCCGACATCGGGGTGCACGGCCTTCGCCGGGCCTCCCCGGGCTTCCACCCTCGCTACGCGGCGCGGTACCGGGAATACCGCTACACCGTCTGGAACGGGCCGCGGAGTCCGCTCCGCGAGCGTCACGCGCTCGGGGTGCGGGTCCTACTGGACGTCGCGGCGATGACCGAGGCGGCGTCGGTCCTGGTGGGCCGGCACGATTTCTCGGCCTTCGGTGCGGCAGATCGACAACCGATCCGGACCATTCACTGGATCCGGGTCCGCAGGACGGGACACGAGGTGACGATCGACGTCGCAGCGGATGCCTTCCTGCGCCAGATGGTGCGAAGCATCGTGGCGGCACTCCTCCGCGCGGGGCGCGGGGAGATCGCCGGCGGCGAGATCGCCGAGGCCCTCGGGTCCGGCGGACGAGCCTTCCACGGTGCGGTGGCGCCGCCACACGGGCTGTGTCTCCGGCGTGTCGTATACGATGGGCCGGCTCGACGGACGGAGAAGGATGACGACGAAGACGTTTACGCCTAGCGAGGAGGGGATCGAGCGCCACTGGTTCGTGGTCGACGCGACCGACCAGACGCTCGGCCGCCTGGCGTCGCGCGTGGCGCGCGTCCTCGAGGGCAAGCACAAGCCGACGTACGCGACGCACATCGACACCGGCGACCACGTGATCATCGTGAACGCCCGCCGGATCGCGGTCACGCGCGACAAGCGCGAGTCGAAGGTGTACTCGCGCCACAGCGGGTATCCCAACGGGCTCCGCCAGGAGACGCTCGGCGAGCTCCTGGACCGCCGTCCCGAGGAAGTGATCCGCCGCGCCATCAAGGGGATGCTCCCCCGCAACCGGCTGGGCGCACAGCAGCTGCGCAAGCTCAAGGTGTACGCGGGCGCCGAGCATCCGCACGAGGCGCAGCGACCCGAGCCGCTGGCCTGAACGGAGATCGCGACAGCATGAGCACCAACGCCGCCTTCTACTACGGGACCGGTCGCCGCAAGACCAGTGTCGCCCGCGTCCGCCTGATCCCCGGCGAGGGCGAGGTCGTGGTCAACGGCCGCTCGCTGGACGAGCACTTCGGCAACGCCATCAACCAGTCCGAGATCCTGATGCCGTTCCGCGTCACCGGGACCGAGGGGCACTACAACGCGATGGTCAAGGTGGAGGGTGGCGGCTACCAGGGACAGGCGGGCGCCATCCGTCACGGGATCGCGCGCGCCCTGCTGCAGTCGGACCCCGAGTCGACGCGCGTCCCGCTCCGCCAGGCCGGCCTCCTGACCCGCGACCCGCGGATGAAGGAGCGCAAGAAGTACGGCCTCAAGCGGGCCCGCAAGGCGCCGCAGTACACCAAGCGCTAGGCGCAAGCCTGGGGACCACCCCCGGACGGTCAATCTCCGCAGGCGGCCCCGTCGGGCCGGTCGAACCCGCCCGGCCCGGCCGTCGCGGGCGACGGCCGGCCACGGCCGCTCACCGTGCCGGCGCGCCCGTGGCGTGCAGCCGCCGCCACGCTGTGCGACGCTGAGCGCATGCCGGACCCGATCTTCGAACGGTACAAGGAGGCGCTGCGTGCGGGGCACGTGTCGGCCCTCCGCGGCCGGCCGGACGACGCCCTGCTGCAGTACCGCTCCGCGGCCGCCATCGCACCGGACCGCGCCCTTCCCCACGTGGGCATGGCCGAGGTCCTCCTGAGGATCGGGCGACCGGACGAGGCGCTGGCCGCGTGCACCGTCGCCCTCCGGCTGGCCCCCCATGACGAATCGGTGCTCGAGCTGGCCGCGCGCGTCCACGAGACCGCGGGCCGGGGCGCCGACGCGTCGATCCACCTCGACCGCATCGTCGACCTGCGGGAAAAGCAGGGACGTTCCGGTGACGCGCTCGCGGCCGCCGCGCGCTCGCACGCGGCCGATCCCACGGATGCGAGGCGGAATCGCCTGGCGGCATTGACGGCCGTCGTCGAGGCGGAGCGCGCCCGGCTGTCGAACCCGGCGTGGGCGCCGGAGGGGGCCGAGCGGCCCGGAACCGCGAGTGACGCAGGCGTCGTCGCGGAGGTCGCGTCGCCGCCAGCCGGTGCGGCGGCAGCGGCCGCCGGCACGTCGGCCCAGAGCGCAGCGGCCGCGGGTACACCGGCCGGAGGCCCTCGCCGAGCCGAAGGCGATCGGCGGGTTCCGGGCGGGCGGGATGTCGCGCGCGTGGAGGCACGCACGGAATTCCCCGTGGACGCTCCCGCGCCGGAAGCCCGCGTGGAGGCGCCCGCGCACTCCCGCGCGGAAGCACCCGTGGACGGTCCGGCGCCGGAGGCCCTGGAGCTTCCCGACGCATCCGGCGGGACGCCGGCCGGGCCGGTCGAGGGTGATGCCGTCGTCGAGGTCGTCGAGGTCGTCGAGGAGCCCGTCCACCCGGACGACGCCGGCCCCGTGGCCGCAGGCAACGCATCGCCATATGCGGACGAACTGCAGGCCGGGACGGGGTCCCTCGTGCGCGCCACGGCTCCGCTGGACGGCGACGTGGAAGCGGGCGGGCCGTCCCTCGTCGAATCGGGCGTCGAGGCGGCGCCCGTTGCCGCCGGACTCCACGAGCTTCCGGCGGAGGCACCGGTCCCGTCGCCGGTGGCGGATCCGGGCGCGCTCTTCGTCGCGGCCGAGGAGCAGGCCGCCGCCGGGGACCCGGCGGGCGCGGCCGCGCTGTACGTGGAGGCAGCCGGCGTGTACCTCGGCATGGGAGCCGTCGACACGGCGGTGGACGCCTGCCTGCGGGCCCTGTCGGGTGCTCCCGCCGACACCGACGTGCACCTGGCGCTGGCGCGGATCGACCTCGCCACCGGTCACGACGTTCGAGCGGCCGACAGGCTCGATCTCCTTGGCCGGCTTCTCTCGCTCGAGGGAGACGAGGCCGGGGTCGCACGCGTGACGGCGTTCCGGGCAGGCGCTGGCGCTGTGCGGGAGCGCGACGGCTCGACGCCCGGCGCGTCCGCGCCACCGCGGGCGTCCGGCCGCGCCGTACCCCCGCGGACGCACCGCCAGGCGTGACGCGCGGCGGCCGCCTGAGGTCGGGCGACGGGGGGCCGCTGCTACACTTCAACGGCTATGCAGTTCGTCGACCTGCTCTCGGGCATCCAGCCGAAGCCGACGACGTTCATCGACATCGGCCTGACCGCCCTGCTGATCTACGGCCTGTTCAGCCTGATCCGTGACACGCGGGCCGTCAGGCTCGTCATCGGCGTCACGCTGCTGTACGGCGTCTACGTGCTGGCCCAGCTGCTCGGGCTCCAGCTCCTCTCGCAGATCCTCCAGGCGGGCGCCGTCGTCGGACTCTTCGCGCTCGTCGTGGTCTTCCAGCCGGAGCTGCGCCGCGCGCTCGAGCGGCTCGGGCACGTGGGCTCGCTGGGCTGGATGCTCGCGCCCGGCCAGCAGGGGGCCATCGACCGTGTCGCCGCGGAGGTGGCGCGGGCCGCGACCGGGTTCGCGGGCGACCGGCACGGGGCGCTCATCGTCCTGGAACGCGAGACCGGGCTCGAGGACTTCGGCGAGACCGGCGTCATGATGCACGCGGACCTGTCGGCCGAGCTGCTGCGCACGATCTTCATGCCGCGTTCGCCGCTCCACGATGGTGCCGCCATCATCCGGGGCGACCAGATCCTCGCGGCCGGCGCGGTGCTGCCACTGGCCGAGAGCGGGCCGGGCGGCCAGCGGTACGGCACCCGCCACCGCGCGGCGTTCGGGATCACGGAGGAGACGGACGCGCTCGTGGTCGTCGTCAGCGAGGAGACGGGCTCCATCGGTCTCGTCGAGCGCGGGCGCATCGTCCGGGACCTCGACGAGGAGCAGCTGCGCGTCGCGCTCCTGACGCTGCTCCGGCTCGACGCATCGCTCCGGACCGGGTTCGGGGAACGCCGCCACGCGACCCCGCCGCTCCGCCACGTGGGTCGCGCCTGGCCACATCCCGGGCTTCCGCACCGACCACGGCGCGGCGGCCCGCCCGGGACGGCCGCAGGCACGGTCTCAGCGGGGCGGGTCGACCGCACGTGAGGCTGCGCCGGATCCTCCACATCCTGGTCCGGAACTGGCCGCTGCGACTGGGGGCGATCGCGCTCGCGATCGTGCTGTACCTGGGCCTGGTGATCTCCCAGAACGCGCGGACGTGGACCGGGCCCGTCTCCATCGACGCCGTGGACCAGCCCGCCGGGACGTTCCTGCTCGCCGGCCTCGGGAACGTGACCACCATCGAGTACATCGCCCCGCTCGACGTCGCCGCGCAGGTGACGAGCGCATCGTTCGTCGCGACGGCCGACCTGACCGGCGTGGGCAGCCAGCCCAACGGATCGCCGGTCAACGTGCCCGTGCGGGTGGTCGCCCGCGACCAGCGCATCCAGATCGTGAGCTGGGAGCCGGCCACCGTCGTGGCGCGGCTCGACCCCGTCGTCAGCCAGCAGGTGCCGGTGCGGGTCGACCGCGGGTCCGTCCCGTCCGGGCTCACCGCGGGCCAGCCCGCGGTCGCGCCGACCTCCGTCACGGTGACGGGAGCCAGCTCGCTCGTCTCGCAGGTCGCCTCGGCCCTCGCGCGCGTCACGATCGATCCCGGCGGGGCGAACGTGGACACGAACGTCGATCTCGTGGCGGTCGACGGCCGCGGGCAGGTGGTCTCGCCGGTCACGATCCAGCCGTCCAGCGTCCACGTGACGATCGCCGTGGGAGAGCAGCAGGTGAACCGGACGCTCCCCGTCGTCCCCAACATCACGGGCACCCTCGCCCAGGGGTACTCGATCCAGGCTGTCACCGTCACACCCGTCACGGCCACCGTGAGCGGCTCGGGGACCTCCATCGCGGCCCTGACGAGCATCTCCACCGCGCCCGTCAGCGTCGCCGGCCGCACCACGGACCTGACCACGACGGTCGCGCTGCAGCCGCCCAAGGGTGTCACCGTCCTCGGCGTGTCCAGGGTGCAGGTCCGCGTGCAGGTCACGGTCGAGACCGGGTCGCGCAGCTTCGGTGCGGGGGTCGTGCTCACCGGCACGCGCGCGGACCGCACGTACACGCTGTCCGTGCCCGACGTGCTCGTGACGCTGGGCGGGTCGAGCGCCTCGCTGGACGCCATCGACCCGGCGACCCTCTACGCGTCCGCCAGCGTGGCCGGTCTCGACACGGGCACGTTCTCGGTCACCGTCCGCTTCGGCGTGCCGGCCGGGACGTCGCTTGTCGCGATCAGCCCGGCGTCCGTGCAGGTGACCGTGACGGCGCCACCCGCCACTCCATCGCCGAGCCCCACGCCGACACCGGGAGCCTGACCATGGCACGACTGTTCGGGACGGACGGGATCCGTGGCATCGCGAACGTGGACCTGAAGCCCACGCTCGCGTACGCCCTCGGTCGCGCAACGGCCCATCTCCTCGCCGCCGGCCGTGGACCGATCGTGCTGGGCCAGGACACGCGGCGCTCCGGCGACATGTTCGCCGCGGCCATCGTCGCGGGCGCGACCTCGATGGGCGTCGACGTGCACCGCGCGGGCATCCTCCCGACGCCGGCGCTTGCGCACCTCGCCGGCACGGGCGCCTTCGCCGCCGGGATCGTCGTCTCGGCCTCGCACAACCCCGCCGACGACAACGGCCTCAAGGTCCTCGACCGGCGCGGCATCAAGCTCGACGACGCGGTCGAGGACGAGCTGGACAGCCTGATCTGGCGGGCCGACGAGCTCGCGAGCCCGACCAACGCGGCGATAGGGCGCGACGTGGACGCGCGACACCTCGTCGAGGAGTACGTCGCGCACCGTGTGCGGCTCGCCCGCCGCAGCCGCAACGACCTGCGCGTGATCGTGGACTGTGCCAACGGGTCCGGCTGCGGGGTCGCCGGCCGCATCATCGGCGAGAGTGGATCGCGCGTCTCCACCATTCACGACTCCCCCGACGGCGTGAACATCAACCTCGACTGCGGGGCGACGCACCCGGAGGCACTCGCCGCGTGGGTGGCCGAGCAGGGAGCGGACGTGGGCTTCGCGCTCGACGGCGACGCGGACCGCTGCGTGGCCGTGGACGAGCGCGGGCGCGTGGTCGACGGCGACCGGCTCATCGGGCTCATCGCGCTCGACCGCCTGCAGCGCGACGCACTGACGGGCTGCACGGTGGTCGTGAGCGTGCTCTCGAACGGAGGCCTGGCGAGCGCGATCGAGGGCGCGGGGGGTCACGTCATCCGGACGCCCGTCGGCGACAAGTACATCCTCGACGCGATGCTCGTGTCGGGCGCCGGGCTCGGCGGGGAGAAGAGCGGGCACGTGATCGTGGCGGAGCACGCCAACGCCGGTGACGGGATCGTCACCGCCCTGGAGGTGCTGGGCATCCTCGCGCGCCGGGGCCTCCGCCTCTCGGAGCTCGTCGACACCATCCCGCTCTATCCGCAGCAGCAGCGCAGTGTCCGGGTCCGGCACAAGGACCAGTGGGATGCGGACCCCTCGCTCGTCGCCGCGGTGCGCAGCGCCGAGGCGGAGCTGGCCGCCGGCGGGCGGGTGCTCGTGCGGCCCTCCGGCACGGAGCCGGTGCTGCGCATCATGGTGGAGGGCGAGGACGAGGCCCTCGTCTCGTCGCTCGCCGATCGGCTCGCGAACCTCGCGACCCGGCGTCTCGATCAGCCCGCCTGACGGGCACCGGAGGGCACGGCAGCATGTGCGGAATCGTCGGGTACAGCGGGCCCCGGGAGGCGGCCCCGATCCTGCTGGAGGGTCTCGCGCGGCTCGAGTACCGCGGCTACGACTCGGCGGGCATCGCCCTGGTGCGCGCCGACGGGTCGATCTTCGTCGAGAAGAAGGCGGGCAAGCTGGCCAACCTGCGCGCCGCGATCGGCGAGGACGCGCCGTCGTCCGGCGTGGGGCTGGCGCACACGCGCTGGGCGACCCACGGCCGGCCGAACGACCTCAACGCGCATCCGCACGCCGACTGCACGGGCGACATCGTGGTGATCCACAACGGGATCATCGAGAACTTCCGCGAGCTCCGCGACGGGCTCGAGGCGCGCGGTCACCGGCTGGCGTCGGAGACCGACACGGAGGCGCTCGCCCACCTGGTCGAGGAGGAGTACACGGACGACATCGGGGACGCGGTCCGGCGCGCGCTCGCCCGCGTCTCCGGCGCGTACGCCCTGGTCGCGCTCCACGCCGGCGAGCCGGGCAGGCTCATCGGCGCCCGGATGAACGTGCCGCTGATCGTGGGCATCGGCGACGGGGAGATCCTTCGTCGCCTCGGACGTGGCGGCGGTGCTGGCATACACGAACCGCGTGATCTTCCTCGAGGAGGGAGACGTCGTGGACCTCGACGCCGGCTCCGTCCGGATCACGGGGCTCGACGGCGAGCCGCGCGACCGGCCCGTGCAGACCATCGACTGGACGATCGAGGCGGCCGAGAAGGGCGGGTACCCGCACTTCATGCTGAAGGAGATGCACGAGCAGCCGGATGCGATCCGCGCCGCCATCACCGGCCGGCTCCTGCGGGACCGGCTCGCCCTCGACGAGCTCGAGTCCGTCGGAGACGCGCTGGCCACGGCCGACCGCGTCGAGTTCATCGCCTGCGGGACTGCCGCCTACGCGAGCCTGGTCGGAGCCCACCTCGTCGAGGCCATGGCGGGCGTCCCGTCCCGCGTCACCGTGGCATCCGAGTTCCGGTACTCGCCCCCGCCCCTCGACGCCCGGACACTGGTGATCGCCGTGAGCCAGTCCGGCGAGACCGCGGACACCCTTGCCGCGGCGCGGCTCGCACGGTCGCGCGGCTGCCCGATCGTGGCCATCACGAACACGGTCGGATCGGCGCTCACCCGCGAGGCGGACGCGGTCTGTTTCCTGCAGGCGGGCCCCGAGGTGGCCGTCGCCGCGACCAAGACGTTCGTCACGCAGGTCACGGTGGCCGTCATGCTCGCCGCGGTCATTGCCCGCGCGCGCGGGCGGCTGGACCCCGCGGCCGAGGGTGCGCTCGTGACGGCTCTCCGCGCGCTGCCCGACCAGGCCCGCCGGGTCCTGGAGCTCGATCCGGTCGTCCGCGCCGCCGCCCGCAGGTACGTGAACAGCCGCGGCTTCATGTTCGTCGGCCGTGGCGTGGGATACCCTGCCGCCATGGAGGGCGCGCTCAAGCTCAAGGAGGTCAGCTACACGCACGCCGAGGGCTACGCGGCGGGTGAGTTGAAGCACGGGCCCATCTCGCTCCTGGACGCGGAGGTGCCGCTCGTCGCCATCGCGACGCGGTCGTCGGTGCAGGAGAAGCTCATCAGCAACGTGATGGAGGGCCGCGCTCGCGACGCCCGCGTGATCGCCGTGGCCACGGAGGGCGACGAGGAGATCGCGCGGTACGCCGACGACGTCTTCGCGGTGCCGGAAACCCCCGAGGCGCTGAGCCCCATCCTCGCCGTGATCCCGCTCCAGCTCTTCGCCTACCACATGGCCGTGGCGCGCGGCACCGACGTGGACCAGCCGCGCAACCTGGCCAAGTCGGTGACGGTCGAGTAGGGCGGCATGACCGACGGGCCCGATCGGGCGGCGCCTGCGGACGGGCCGGACGGGCCGGGAGGTCCGCCCGAGGAGATTCCCGAGCTGGGAGTGGACATCATCCGCGTGTCCCGGATCGCGGAGGCGCTCCAGCGCTTCGGCACCCGGTTTGCGCGACGGGTCCTGACTCCGGCCGAGGCGTCGTACGTGCGCTCGAACGCCGAGCGGTTCGCCGGGCGCTGGGCCGCCAAGGAAGCGGTGAGCAAGGTGCTCGGCCTCGGGGTGCGGGGCGTCGGGTGGCGCGACATCGAGGTCGTGCGGCTGCCCACCGGACAGCCGGCCGTCCGGCTCTCGGGGCGGGCACGGACGAGGGCGGAGCAGCTCGGGATGGGACGCATCGCGCTGTCGATCACGCACGAGCGCGAGTACGCGGTGGCGGTCGCGTCGGGGATCCGCACGGCTGGCGGCGCGTTCCTGTTCCCGCCCGACATCGAGGCGCGGCTCGACGAGCGCGAGCAGCGCCTGCTGGTCCGGCTCGACCGTATCCGCGACCTCGCCACGGAACTCCGTGGCGCCGAGGACCCGGGGGAGAAGTCATGAGCGAGACGGTTCGCGACCCGGTGCAGGAGCTCGACGACCAGGCCGTGGCCGCACTCCTGCCCGTCCGGGAGCCCCGGGCACACAAGGGCGACAACGGACGGGTGCTCGTCGTCGCGGGCTCGCTGGACTACGCCGGCGCCGGGCTCCTCGCCAGCCACGCGGCCGGGCGCGCCGGGGCGGGATTGGTCACCCTGGCGGTCCCGAGGTCCCTGCAGCCCGTGGTCGCCGGTCGGTTCATCGAGGTGATCACGCTGGGGCTCCCCGAGCGCTCGCCGTTCGAGGTGGACGCGGATGCCTCCGCCGCGCTCCTGGAGGACGTCCCGCACGATGCCCTGGTCCTCGGTCCGGGGCTCCGCCGCTCGGACGCGAACGACGCGATGGTCCTGGCGCTGCTCGCCCAGGCCGGGGCGCCCGCCGTCGTGGACGCCGAGGCGCTCAACGCGCTCTCGCGCACCCCCGGCTGGCACGCTGGCGTGGGGCGGTCCTGCGTGCTGACGCCCCACCCCGGCGAGTTCCGCAGGCTCCGGCCGGACGAGGCGGGCGACCTGGCGACCGACGACGATGCCCGGGAGCGTGCGGTGCGCGAGGCCGCCGCGGCGTGGGGCCAGGTCGTGCTGCTCAAGGGGGCCCGGACGGTGGTGGCCACACCGGGCGGTGAGGCGGCCCGGGCGCCGTTCGAGAATCCGGCGCTCGGGACGGGTGGCACCGGCGACGTGCTCTCGGGCGTGATCGGCGCCCTGCTCGGGCAGCGCCTGGACCCGTACGGAGCCGCCCGCGTCGGCGTGTACCTCCACGGAACTGCCGGCGAGGTGATCCGCGAGCGCCTCGGCGACAGCGGCCTCCTCGCGTCCGACCTGCCCGGCGAGGTCGCGCACGCGCGTCACCGGCTGACCCGGATGCGGGAGCGGCGCACGGGGGGTGGGCGCCGGGTCGGGTTCGCGCCGCGCGGCGACATCGCGTGAGCGCGGCGCTCCACCGGCCGATCGAGGCGCGCCTCGAGGCGGCGGGCCTGCCGGCCCTGCCCCGATCCGCCTGGCTCGAGATCGACGTCGGGGCGCTGGCCGCCAACGTCGCGACCCTGCGGTCCCTGCTGCAGCCGAACGTCCGGCTGGCGGCGGTGGTGAAAGCGGATGCGTACGGCCACGGGCTCGTCCCGGTGGCGCAGGGTGTTCGCGGAGGCCGGGGCGGACTACCTGTGCGTGGCGACGCTGGACGAGGCCCTGGCGGTGGCGGATGCCCGCACCGGCGTCCCCGTCCTGGCTCTGTTCGAACCTCCACCCGACGGCCTCGCGGCCGCCGCGGCGGCGGGGATCGAGGTCACCCTGGCGACGGAGGACGCGGCCCGAGTGGTGCAGCGCGCCGGGGTTCCGGCCGGCGTTCCGCTGCGCGTGCACCTGGAGATCGACACGGGCCTCGGGCGCGCAGGCGTGCGGGTGGACCGTGCGGGGCAGGTCGCGGCGTCGCTCGCGCGCCTGCCCGGCGTCGAGCTCGTGGGGACCTGGACGCACCTGGCCAGCGCCCACGACGCGTCGGTCAGCCTCCGGCAGGACGGTCGCTTCCGCGACGGTTCCGCCGCCGTCGAGGAGGCGGCAGCACGCACCGTGCTGCGCCACGTCGCCGCCACCGGGGGGCTGCTGGCCTCGACCACGCCGCAGTACGACATGGTTCGCCTGGGCCTTTCGCTCTACGGCCTCCTTCCCGACGCGTTTCCCGTCGCGCCCGGGGCACGCGCGGCTGCGGCCGCCCTTCGCCCGGCCATGTCGCCTGTGCGCGCGTCCATTGCGCGTCACGGACGTGGACACGGGCGACGGGGTGGGGTACGGGGCCCGCTGGCGAGCCCAGCGGCCGTCGCGGATCGCCACCCTGCCTGTCGGCTATGGCGACGGGTGGGCATACGCCTCGGCGGGGCGCACCTTCGCGCTCGTTCGGGGCCGTCGCGTGCCGCTGGTCGGCAGCGTGGCGATGGACGCCATCGCCGCCGACGTGACCGACGTCCCGGGAGCGGGGCTTGCCGACGAGTTCGTGCTGCTGGGCTCCCAGGGATCCGAGCGGATCACGGCGCTGGAGCTGGCGCGTGAGCGCACCACGATCCCGTGGGAGATCGTCACCGCGATGGCGTCACGCCTGCCCCGCGTGTACGATGCGGGCGGCGAGGTGTTGAGCGTGCGGACGCTATCGGGAGAGGTGCGCGCCGTCGGCGCGAGGGCGAGATGAGTGGCATCAGGCTGTGGAACGGCGATATCTGCGACCTCCAGGTCGACGCGATCGTCGTTCCGTCGACGCCCGCGCTCTGGATGACGTCGGGTGCCGCGGTCGGCGTGAAGCAGCGCGGCGGGCACGGCATCGAGTTCGAGGCCGTCGCCAGGGCTCCGCAGCCCATCGGGTCGGCCGTCGCGACCGGTCCGGGCACCCTCGATTGCCGGTACGTGATCCACGCCGTGTCCCTCGGCCCCGACCGCCGCACCTCGGCGGCCGGCATCGACGGCGCGACGCGAGCCGCCCTGCGCGTCGCGGACCGGCTGCAGGCGCATGTACTTGCCCTCCCGGCGCTCGGCTCGCAGCTGGGCGGCGTCCCGCTGGCGGAGTGCGCGCGAATCATGATGCGCGCCATCCGCGAGACGCTGGCCGAGTGCCCGTCGCTCGACGAGGTCGTGCTCGCGCTGCGGGGGCCACTGACGTACGCCGCATTCCAGGCCGAGATCGGGCGGCAGCACGCCCTGCGTGCCGTCCCGGTCGTGCCGGGAGCGAACGGCGGGCCGCGGGACATCCCGGGCGTCCTCGGTGCGGCGCCGGACGCCGGCATGGAGACCCGGCGGGGCGCGGACCGGACGCAGCTGCCATTGGACCGCCAGCCCGAGAGCCCGGCACGCATCGCGTTCGACCCGGCCGTGGGCAGCACGGCGGGCAGTGGCGATCCGGACCGGTGAACGAGCCGCGGTTCCTGCGCCAGGAGGAGGTGCAGGACGAGCTTGTCGACTCCGTCGCGCGCGAGGTGCAGCTGCGCGGCATGACGACGTCCATGGTGCTGTTCCTGGAGGCGAGCCGGCCGTACCGTGCCCTGGGCAGCCAGGCCATGCTGTTCTTCGACCCCGTCCTCAGGGGGATCCTGACGGGCGGGATCTCCGGAGTCGACCGCGTGATGGCCGACGACAGTGGCATAGAGCGCCTGATCGAGCGCCTCGAGGAGCTGGACGAGGAATCGCGCTGGGATTCGTGAGCCGGCCGGCACGTGCCCGTGCCGCGGCCCTCCCCGTGGAGCCCGCACCCACGCGACCGACTCCGGCCGGGTAGGATTCCGGCGTGACGTCCGGCGCTCATCCCTTCTTCACCCTGGACATCGGGTCCGCCACGGTCGGTGCCGGCCTCGTCGCCCGCATCGAGGGCCGGTGGCGGCTGCTCGCGTCGGCGGCCGTGCCCGCCGGTGTGGGCGTGGAGCCGCTCCTCCGCCGCCTGGCCGAGGGCGTCGCTGCGGCGGACGGCGACCTGCTCGGGGGGGCGGGGGACTGGAGCGAATGGGCGCGCGTGGAGAGCCGGACGGGTCCGGCGCCGCGGGTCGTGGTCGCGGGCCCGTCGGACCGCGCCGTGGAGCCGCTCCTCCACGCGTTCGCCATGGACGGCTGGCAGGCCGCGGCGAACGTGACGCCCGAGCGCGCGGCCGCCCTCGACGCCGCGCGTGCCCTCCGCGATCCGGATCTCGATCTCGTGGTGGTGGCGGCACCGGATGGCATGGGCGGGAGCGAGCGTGAGGCGCTCCTCGACGTCGCGGCGCTGATCGGCGCGATGGCGGGCCTCCGGGAGGATCTGCCCGTGCTCGTGTCCGGATCCGCCGCGACCACGATCCCGGACCTCCCGCCGGAGCGCATCATCCGCGCGCACGGTCCCGGCGACGCCGTGGCCGTCGCACGGGAGGCGGTCCCCCGGGCAGGCGGGGGCCGCGAAGGCTTCATCAGGTCGATCGTGTCGCTCGCGGCCTTGCTGGACCTGCGGGTGGAGGGCGTCGACATCGGGTTCGACGCGGGCACGCGCGTGCTGGCCGCGCCGGACGGCCTCGTGCGCCGCCTGGTGCTCGCCGACGCGGCGCTGGTCCCGCCCGGCGCGCTCGAGGACCAGAGGATGCTCGACGCGATCGCGCGGTGGTCGCCGCTTGCCGACGACGCCTACGCGGTCCGCGACCGTCTCAGGAACCTGCGGATCGCGCCATGGAGGGACGCCGCCGGCGACGGGGCGCGGCTCAGGCTCGCGGCGGCGCGCGCCGCCCTCGAGCGGCTGCAGGAGGCCTGGCAGGATGAGGGCCGCGATCGCGGGCGCGGCCTCCTGCGGCGCACCGATCACGGCGCGTCGGGCGAGGAGGCCGTCTCGCCCGACCTGGTGGTCGCGAGCGGCGGGGCGTTCGCCGCGCCGCCCGGTCCCGCCGTGGCGCTGGCACTCGTCGACACCCTGCGGCGGCCCGGCGCGGTGGCCCTGGCACTCGACCACGCGAGGGTCCTCGGCCCGCTCGGGATGCTGGACGACGAGAGCGACAGGCGCCGCCTCCTGGCGGATCTCGTGGACGACATCCTGCTCCCCCTCGGAAGCGCGATCGTCGCGCCCGGGTTGCGACCGGCGCGTCGCGGCAGCCTGCGCGTGACCGCCGACGGCGCGACGACCACCCTCCCGCTCACGTCCGGAGCCGTGCAGGTCGTGGACCTGCCCCCCGGCCTCGCCGCGACGGCGGAGCTGGAATCGCCCGATGATCTCGACGTCGGCGCGCGTGCCCGCCGCGTCGCGTTCGCCGTCACGGGCGGTCTCGGGGGCCTCCTCGTCGATACCCGGGACATCCCGCTGCGCCTGCCCGAGCGCCCCGAGCGCCGGCGCGAATACCTGGACGCCTGGCAGCGCCCGCTCTGGACGAACGCCGAGCCATGAGCGCGACGCTCCTGATGGACCGCATCCCGCTTCGCTCTGCGCGGCTTTCCGGGCCCGCGGTCCGGGTCGCCCTGCGCCCGGGCGACGTGCCGCTCGTCGGGGCGGGCGATCGCGTGGCTCCGGGCGATCCGCTGCTGCGGCGGGCCAGGCACCCGCAGATCGGCGAACAGGCACTGCACGGCATGCCCGCGCCGCAGCCCGGCACCCGGTTCGCGGAGGGCACGACGCTGGCGGGACGCGGGCGCCATCCCGTGCGGTTCGATGGAGCCGGCGAGGTCCTGTACGCGACGCCCGGCGGCAGGCTGCGCGTGGTGATCTCGCGACACCACGCCATCGTCGAGTCGCCCGTCGCCGGAACGGTCGTCTCGATCGACGCCTGCGCGCTCGACATCCGCGTGGACGGCGTCGCGATCCAGGGTGCGATGGCCGTCGGGGAGCCGTCCTGCGGGCCGCTGATCATCGCCGTCGGCAGTCCCGACGCGGAACTGCACGCACAGGGCATCGACGTGCGGCACGCGGGAGCCGTGCTCGTGGCCGGCTCGCGGGTGGATGTCGAGAGCCTCACGAGGGCGCGCGCCATGGGTGTGCGGGGCGTGATCGCCGGCGGCGTGATCGGCGGCGACGTGGTCGCCCTTCGCGCCTCGATCGAGCGCCAGGAGGCGTCCGTCCATGCCAGCCCGCCCTTCGCCCTCGTGGTGCTCGACGGCTATGGCAAGCGACCCATCCCGCGCGACGCGTGGGAGGCCCTGAACCTGTGCGCCGGCGACACGGTGGGCCTCACGGTGACGCCGCCGTTGGTGGTGCTTCCTCCCGGGTCCGTCCGTCCGGAGAGCGAACCGGATCGCGTGCGCGTTGCGGCCGGCCCGCTCCTCGGCAGGACCGGCCGCGCCGTCGAGCTCACCGGGGCCCGGCGCCAGGCGGCCGGCGTGTACCAGGACTGCGTCCGTGTCGCGCTCGACCCGATCGTCTCCCCCGGGCCGCCCGACCTCGTGGTCGTTCCGATCGCCGATCTCGAGCGCGATGGTTGAGTCGCGGGCGGGGGATGGGGCCATCGTGGTGACGAGCGCGTCGGCCGAGGTGACGCGCTCGCTGGCGGCGCGACTCGGAGCCGAAGCAGCGCCCGGCGACGTGATCGCGCTGCGCGGCGACCTCGGGGCCGGCAAGACGCAGTTCGCCAAGGGCTTCGCCGTGGGGCTCGGGGTCTCGGCCGTCGTGAACAGCCCGAGCTTCACGCTGATGGCCGAGTACGCCGGACGGCTCCCGCTGTTCCACCTCGACCTGTACCGCCTCGCGGGTGCCGCGGACGCCATCGCCGGTGGCCTGCTGGACGAGCGCCAGCAATCCGGCGCCACGCTGATCGAGTGGGCCGAACGCCTGGACGGACCGGTCGGGGGAGCGGACCTGGAGGTGCGCTTCGAGGGTGCCGGTGACGAGGTGCGGCGGCTCACCCTGGTCGCGCGCTCATCCCGAGGATCGCGATACGTGACCGCGGCGCGTTCCTGGCGGCCCCCGGCGGGGAGCGCCCCGGAATCCGCGCCCGGCGCCGGCGCTGCAGGGGGCCCGGCGTGAGCGGAGGCCCGCTGCTGGTCGCGATCGACACCGCCACGCGGCGCGCGGCGATCGCCCTGGGTACGGGAAGCGGCGTCCCGCTCGCCTCGCGTTCGTGGGAGGCCGGCTACCGGCACGGCGAGGAGCTGCTCGCCGTCCTCGACGAGCTGCTTCGGGACACCTCAATCACGCTCCGGGACGTCACGGGTGTGGTGGTGGGCACGGGGCCGGGGGCGTTCACCGGACTGCGCGTGGGGATGGCGACCGCAAAGGGGCTGGCCTACGGCCTGCACATCCCGCTCGTGGGTGTCGGATCCGCCGCAGGCCTCGCGACGGCGGCGCGGGCGGAGAGGCATGCGCCCGACGACGGCCTGGTCGTGCTGATGCCCGCCGGCCCGCACGACCGCTACCTGGCCCGCTTCGCCGCCCCCACCGGGGGAGGGGAAGTCCGCCCGTCCGTCATCGGCGACCCTGAGCTCGTCCCCGGTGCCGAACCGCTCGAGCCGATGGTCGGTGGCACGATCGTCGTGGCCGTCGACCTCGTGGCCGGGCCCGGGATCTCCGGGGAGGCCGTGGCGCTCGGTCTCGCCGCCCAGGCCGGGCTCGGCGCCGCGCTCCTCGACGCCGGGCGCGAGGCGCTCGAGCGGGGACACGCCGACGACGTGGCGGAGCTCGTGCCCGCGTACGTCACGCTGCCCCGCGGCATCACCGCATCCGCAGGGACCATCGAGTGGTCGCGCGACCTCCGGTAAGGGTCGTCGTCGAGCCCATGGTGCTCGCCGACATCCCCGCCGTTCACGACATCGAGCGCGCGAGCTTCAGCGCGCCCTGGCCGACCTACGCCTTCCGGCAGGAGCTCGAGGCGAACCGGCTGGCCCGGTACCTGGTGGCTCGCGACGGCGACCGGCTGGTCGGCTACGCAGGGCTCTGGCTCATGGTCGACGAGGCGCACGTGACGACGTTCGCGGTGGCGCCGGAGTACCGGCGCCAGGGCGTCGGCGAGCACCTGCTCCAGGAGCTGCTGCGGATCGCGGAGTCCGTCGGCGCCGCCGTCGCGACGCTCGAGGTCCGCGTGTCGAACCTTCCGGCGCGGCGGCTGTACGAGAAGTACGGGTTCAGGCCGGTGGGGGTTCGGCCCCGGTACTACACGGACAACAACGAGGATGCCCTGATCATGACCACCAGCGAGCTGCGGTCACGCGACATGCGCGATCGACTTCGCCGCCTGGCCGCCGAGCTCCAGGGCCGCCGGGGCGAGACCGACGGAGCGCCGGCGGCGGGCGAGACTGCCCGAGCCGATGCCTCGCGTGAGTTGCCGGCGACGATGCCGGAGGTGCCGCGTGACGATCGGGCGGGAAGCGGGGGTCGAGGCGTGAGCGCTGCCGGGGGAACCGGGCTGATCCTCGCCGTCGAGACCTCGTGCGACGAGACAGCCGTGGCGGTCGTCGAGCATGGCCGGAGGATCCGGGCCAGCGTCGTGGCCAGCCAGGTCGCGATGCACGCAGCCACCGGCGGGATCGTCCCGGAGGTCGCGGCGCGTGCGCACCTGCGCTGGATCGTCCCCGTGTTCGAGGAGGCGCGCGCCGGTGCGGGCATCGACGACTGGTCGGCGATCGAGGCGGTGGCCGTCACGTACGGCCCGGGTCTCGCCGGGTCCCTGCTCGTCGGCATCAACTTCGCCAAGACGCTGGCGTACGTGCACGGGCGTCCGCTGGTGCCCGTCAACCACCTCGAGGGCCACATCTACGCGGCGTGGCTGCTCGACCCGGGGGAGGCGGAGCGTCCGTCCCCGCCGTTCCCCCTGTCGCGCTCGTGGTCAGCGGCGGGCACACCTTCCTGGTCGAGATGCGCGACCACCTCGACGTACCGGCTCCTCGGGCAGACCGTGGACGACGCCGCAGGCGAGGCGTTCGACAAGGTCGGCCGGCTTCTCGGGCTGCCCTACCCCGGGGGCCCCGCCATCATGAAGGCGGCGGCCGGAGCGGAGCGCCGCGACGTGGAGTTCCCGCGCGCGTGGATGGGCGATTCCTTCGACTTCAGCTTCAGCGGCCTGAAGACCGCCGCCCGGCGCGCGATCGAGCGCACGAGGCGGGACGCGACGCGCTCCGACGCGCGGCGCGTGGTGGCCGAGCTCGCGTACGGCTTCCAGGAGTCGGTCGTCGACGTCCTGGCGACCAAGACCGGCCAGGCGGCGGAGCGCAGCGGCGCCCGCGCGATCGTCGTCGGTGGTGGCGTGGCGGCGAACGCCGTCCTGCGGGACCGCGTCGCGGACCGTGCCGCGGCGCTCGGGATTCCGCTGATCGTGCCGCGGCCGGGGCTCTGCACCGACAACGCGGCGATGATCGGTGCCGCGGGGTTCTTCCGGGCACGGGCCGGCGACCCGCGCCTCGCTCGACCTGGACGCGCGGCCCGTCGTTGCCGCTCGTCCGGTGACGCGGCGGCGACGACCCGCTCGACGCGACCCACCTCGGCCCGGAGGCGGTGCGGCGCTACCTCCGCCGGCACGGCCTGGAGGCGCGCCGCTCGCTGAGCCAGAACCACCTCGTCGACGGCGAGGCCCTCGAGGCGATCGTCGAGGCCGCGGCTCCGGCGCCCGGCCGCCGGGTCCTCGAGGTCGGACCCGGCATCGGCATCCTGACGGGCGCGCTGCTCGCGGCCGGCGCCGCGGTCACCGCCGTGGAGGTCGACGCGAGGCTCGCCGCGCACCTGCGGGAACGGTTCGAGCTGGCGCTCGAACTCGGAGCCGCGCATCCGGACGCGCCGGCGGGCTCGCTGACGCTCGTCGAGGCGGACGTCCTCGACGTCCCGGTCGACGAGCTGGTCTCCGGACCGTTCGACGTCGTGGCGAACCTGCCGTACCACATCACGAGCCCCGTGCTGCACCACGTCCTCGGCGACGAGCCGCGGCCGGAGCGGTTCGTGCTGATGCTGCAGCGCGAGGTTGCCGAGCGAATCGCGTCGCCGCCCGGCGGGATGAGCTACCTCTCGGTGTTCGTCCAGTACCACGCCGACGGTCGCAGCGTCGTCCGGATCGTGCCGGGCGGCGTCGTTCGAACCCGCACCCGAGGTCGATTCGGCCGTGCTCGTCGGCGCGCACGCCGGCCGCGCCGCCTGACGGCCCGGAAGGGGAGGAGCGCTCTGGCGGCTCGTCCAGGCCGGCTTCCGCGAGCGGCGCAAGATGATCAGGAACGTGTGCCGCGGCAGCTGCCCGCCCTGGGACGCGAGCGCGTCGATGCCGCGCTCGACGCGGCGGGCATCGCGCCGGACCGGCGGCCCCAGACGCTGTCGGTGGAGGAGTGGCTGGTCCTGGCCGAGTTGCTGGACATGATCGGGCCAGGCTGGCGAACGCCGGGGGCTGCGTGACGACGCCCGGTTTGTTCGTGGCCGCCCCGGCCAAGATCAACCTCGCGCTCGAGGTAGTCGGGCGCAGGCCCGACGGATTCCACGAGCTCCGGTCCGTCTTCGCGGCGCTCGGACTCGCCGACGACCTGCGCGTGTCGGTCCGGAGCATGGGCCGGATGCCCGTCCCTCGCGACCGCCTCACCGTGACGGGCGCCCCCGACGTCCCGGCCGCGGACAACCTCGTTCTCCGCGCCGCACTCCGGCTCCGCAGCGAGGCGGGCCGGTCGCTCCCTCCGCTGGATTTCCGGCTGCGCAAACGGATCCCCGCGGCGGCCGGGCTCGGGGGCGGGAGCAGCGACGCGCTGGCGGCCCTCGACCTCGCCGCCGCTGCGTGGGGCCTGCGCCTGTCACGTCGCCGACGCCTGGAGCTGGCGGTCACGCTCGGGTCGGACGTGCCGTTCTTCGCGCTGGGGGGCTGGGCACTCGCGCGCGGCCGCGGCGAGCGGCTCGTGCGTCTTCCGCCACCGCCGGGGGGACCGCTCGGCGTCCTGCTCGCCGTCCCGTCGGCGCGCCTCTCGACACGCGACGTCTTCGCGGCCTTCGACGCGTCCCGGGGCACGCCCCTGGGTGGGGCGGGCGACGCGGAGGCGCCAGCGCGTCCCGGTGCGTCCGGCCGCCTCGCGGCGCTGCTTCGGCGTGGCGGGTCCGCGGCCGAGCTCTCGGACGCGCAGCCTGCCAACGACCTGCTCGGCGCAGCGGCGGCACTGCTGCCGGGCCTCGGAGGCCTGCGCCGCCAGCTGGGCGACCTCCTCGGCCGCCCCGTGCACCTCAGCGGGTCCGGGCCCACCCTGTTCGTCCTCTATGCTTCGCCACGAGATGCGCGGCGTGCGGCACCCGCGGTGCGGGCCGCTGCGGCGGCCGGCACGCTGCGACCGCCCGGAGGCACGCTGCGGGTGATCGCCACGGCGACAGAGGGAGGAAACGCATGAACGATCGGATCGCGACGAACGCGGCCCCGGCGGCCATCGGTCCGTACAGCCAGGCCGTGCGCGGGCACCGGCTCCTGTTCTGCTCCGGCCAGCTCGGCCTCGATCCCGCGTCGGGCGAGCTCGCGTCGGGGACGGAGGCCCAGGCGGAGCGGGCGCTCGCCAACGTGCGCGCCGTCGTCGAGGCCGGGGGAGGCACCATGCGCGACGTCGTCAGGACCACGGTGTACCTCGCGGACATGAACGATTTCGCCGCCGTCAACGCCGTGTATGCCCGTCACTTCGAGGAGCCGTACCCCGCCCGCTCCACCGTGGCCGTCGCCGCCCTGCCGAAGGGTGGGCGCGTCGAGATCGAGGCCACGGCGTTCCTTCCCGACCCGGCGTGACTGCCGGGCGAGACGCGGCCGGACGTGCCACGACCGGCGGGACAGGGAGCGCTCGCGGGGGACGACGCCGGCCGTGAACCCCGCGCCGCGCGTCGCCGGAAGCCCGGCGGCATGTCCCCGCGTTGACACCCCCACCCGCGGGCCGGAGAATCGGGGGGACGTGTCGAACAACCCTCCAAGTCTCGACGAGCGGCCGGCGTCGTGAATCGCGACGTCCCTGCCGCTCCGCTCGCGATCGTGCTTGCGGCAGGGCTCGGAACCCGCATGCGGTCGCGCCGGCCCAAGGTCCTCCACGAGCTGTGCGGCAGGCCGATGCTCTCGCACGTCCTCGACGTCGCCCGCGCGGTGGGCCGTCGCGATCCCCTGGTGGTCGTATCGCCGGCGACGGCGTCGGTCCGCGAGGTGATCGGTGATGACGGCGTGACGTACGCGCTGCAGGCCGAGCCGCTGGGCACCGCCGATGCCCTGGCCGCGGCGATGGCGGTCGCGCCGGCGGACGCCGACGAGATCGTCGTGCTCAGCGGCGACGTTCCGCTGCTCCGGCCGGAGACCGTCGAGCGGCTGCTTGCCCTGCGGCGCCGCGAGGACGCCACGATCGCGATGGCCGTCATCGACCTCGCGAACCCCCACGGGTACGGGCGCGTGGTCCGGGATGGCCAGGGCCGCGTGTCGCACGTGGTGGAGGAGAAGGACGCCGACGACGAGGTACGGGCGATCCGCGAGGTCAACGCGGCGCTCTACGCGTTCCACGGCCCGTGGGTGCGGGCACGCGTCGGCAGCGTCCTCCCGTCGCCCGCGACCGGTGAGTACTACCTTCCCGAGCTGGTGGGCATGGCGCACGCCGAGGGGGGGCGCGTGGTCGCTCTCCGGGTTCCCGACCGGCGCGAGCTCGCCGGGATCAACGACCGGGTCCAGCTCGCCGAGGCGGAGGCGGAGCTGCGACGCCGCATCGTGGAGGCCCACATGCGCGCCGGCGTCACGATGCTCGATCCTTCCAGCGTGAGGATCGAGGCGGGCGTCGAGATCGCCGTCGACGTCGTGCTGGAGCCGGGCGTGGTCCTCCAGGGCCGCACGCGCATCGGCAGCGACACGGTCGTCGGGACGGGCAGCCGGATCGTGGACAGCGTCGTGGGCGAACGGTGCCGCATCTGGTCGAGCGTGATCGAATCGAGCGAGGTCGGTGACGACGTCCGGGTCGGCCCGTGGGCGCACCTGCGACCCGGCGCCCGTGTCGGCGACGGTGCCGAGGTCGGCAACTTCGCCGAGATCAAGTCGAGCAGCCTCGGCCGGGGATCGAAGCAGCACCACTTCAGCTACCTCGGCGACGCCACGATCGGCGAGCACGTGAACATCGGCGCAGGGACGATCACGTGCAACTTCGACGGCCGGGACAAGCACCACACCGAGATCGGCGACGGCGCCTTCATCGGCTCCGACACGATGCTGGTGGCGCCGGTGCGGGTGGGGGCAGAGTCGAGGACCGGAGCCGGCTCCGTCGTCACGCACGACGTCCCGGACGGCATGCTGGCGGTGGGCGTCCCGGCGCGACTCCGCCATCCGGCGACCCCGCCAGGCCTCCGATCTCGAGGCGCTCCCGACGCCGGCCGGGCCGGGGCACTCGCCGGTGGCGTCTCCGACGACCAGCCCGCACCGGAGGACCTCACGTCCCCGGCATGAACCCGCTCCTGGACCTCATCGTCATCGCGATCCTGATCGCGCTCAACGCGATCTTCGTGGCCGCCGAGATCGCCCTGGTGACGATCCGCCGAAGCCGGATCGAGCAGCTCGTCGAGGAGGGGAGCAAGGCCGCCCGCCGCGTCGAGCGCCTGCTGCAGCGCCCGGGACGCTTCCTGGCCGTCACGCAGCTCTGGATCACCTTCATCGGCTTCCTGTCGTCCGCGTTCGCGGCCGTGACACTGACCGTCGCCATGGAGGACCTGCTGTCGCGCGTGCCGGCGGTGGCCTCGTACGCCGCGGCGTTGAGCCTGGTCCTCGTGACCCTGCTGCTCTCGCTCGTGACGATCGTGTTCGGCGAGCTGGTCCCGAAGGCGCTGGCGCTGGCCAACGCGGAGCCGTTCGCCCTGGCCGTGTCCGGGCCGTTCGAGTTGCTCGAGCGGGTGCTGAGCCCCCTCGTCCGCCTGCTCGAGTTCGTCACCAACGCCGTGACCCGCCCGCTCGGCGCCGAGCAGCACGACCGCAGCCAGATCTCGATGGAGGAGTTGAAGATCCTCGTCGAGCGCGGAGGCGAGCAGGGTGTCCTCGAGGCCGAGGAGGAGCAGATGATCTCGGCCGTCATCGAGCTCGGCGAGGGGCGCGTCCACGAGGTCATGGTTCCGCGCATCGACGTGACGGCCATCCCCGTGGAGACGGCGTTCGGCGAGGCGCTCGACACCATCCTGCGCGAGGGGCACTCGCGCATTCCGGTGTACGAGGAGTCGATCGACAACGTGATCGGCATCCTCTACGCGAAGGATCTGCTGCCCTACCTGAAGGACAACGCCGAGCAGCCTGAGCTTCGGCGCCTTCTCCGGCCTCCGCTCTTCGTGCCGGAGTCGATGAGCGTGGACGACCTGCTCCACGAGCTCCAGCGGCGAAAGGTGCACATCGCGGTCGTGCTCGACGAGTACGGTGGAACGGCAGGCATCGTGACGATCGAGGATCTCCTCGAGGAGATCGTGGGCGAGATCCAGGACGAGTACGACGTCGAGGAGCCCATGGTCGAGCGCATCTCCGACACCGAGGTGCGCTTCGACGGGCGGGCGAACATCGACGACTTCGTGGATGCCCTCGGCGTGGACCTCGCCGACGAGGATCGCGAGGAATACGACACGGTGGGCGGGTTCGTGTACCACCGCGTCGGCGGCATCCCGAAGGTCGGCGACACGCTGGAGGTCGACGGGCTGACGCTCAGGGTCGAGAGCACCGACGGGCGGCGGGTCGGAAAGGTCCTGGCGGTGCGCCACACGCGCGACGAGGACGTGGAGTCGGAGTCGCCGGGCGAGTAAGCCGCTGTCGCGATTCCCCGGCTCCGCCGCGATTCCCCGGCGCTCGCCGCGATTCCCCGGCCGCTTTCATGCAGGAATCGTGTCGCCTGGAACGTTATGTCGGTTGGACCCGGCCATGGAGGGGCCCAGGGGCACACGCCACGGTTTCGCCATGCCCGGATCGTGCGGGCGGGCGCTCCCGGCGCCCTGCCGGACGGCCGACAGGGGCCGCGCAGCCGACATACGTTTCCGTACCGATAGATTCTGCAGGAAGGCCGGGGGACGAGGCTCCGCTGGCGCCTGCGCGACGAGCCGTGCCTCCGCGCGGCGGCGAGACCGTGCCCGGACGCGCCCCGCGCCGAGACGGTGCCACCGCGCGGTGAGCCGGTTGCCCCGCGGGGCCCGCCCGCGTCTGGCCCCGCCGGTTACGCGCTGATGGCCGAGACGATGATCTCCCGGAGGCGATCGCGCGCGTCGCCGTGCACCACGCCTGTTGCGTCCAGGGCCGCCATTGCCTCGTCGCGCAGGCGCCGCGCCTCCCGCCGCGTGTAGTCGGCCGCGCCCGTCGCCTCGAGGATGGCGCGGAGCCGGCCGACCTCGTCGGCGGTCGGGTCGTCACGGTCGGCGAGCGCCCTCAGCCGATCGCGGTCCTCGTCGGAGGCGTGCTCCAGCGCGTACAGCACCGGCAGGGTCTTCTTGTGCTTCGCAAGGTCGGAGGGCTCCTTGCCCGTCACCTGCTCCTGCCCCCAGATGCCGAGCAGGTCGTCGTTCAGCTGGAACGCCAGCCCCAGGGCCCACCCGAAGCGGCGGTACGCGTCGACCACCACGTCGTCGTCGGTCGCCAGCATCGCGCCGGCCTCGATGGAGGCGGCGATGAGCGCCGCCGTCTTCCGGCCGATCATGTCGAAGTAGAGCTCCACCGACATCTCGTCGCCGTGCTCGGCAGCCCAGAGATCGAGGAACTGGCCCTCGCACAGCGCCAGGCAGGTGTCGTCGTACAGGCGCATGAGGTGCAGGACCTTCGTATCGCTGAATCCCAGGTCCGTCAGCCGGTGCAGCGCGAGCCGCGAGAGCACGAACAGCGTGTCGCCGGTGTTGATCGCCTGGCCCACGCCGTACACGGTCCACAGGGCGGCCCGGTGCCGCCGCTCGACGTCGCGATCCTCGATGTCGTCGTGGACGAGGCTGAAGTTGTGGCCGAGCTCGACCGCCGCCGCGCCGGGCAGGGCGCGCGCGTGGTCGCCCGCGATGGAGGCATACGCGAGCAGGCCGAGGAGCGGGCGGAGGCGCTTGCCGCTCACGCCGCTCGCCCCGTCCAGGCCGAGGTGGTAGCGGACCATGTCGTAGAGGTCGCGGGTGGCGGGTCCGTCCACCGCGTCCACGACACGCAGGATCTCGGCCTCGGTGTCGGTGATCATGGCCTGCAGGTCGGCCTGGGTCAGCACGCGACGGATGATACAGGCGCTACGCTTGCCCGATGCCGATGGGTCGTGTGTACAAGACGAGCGCGATCGTGCTGTCGCGCTTCGACCTGGGCGAGGCCGATCGCGTCCTGACGCTCCTGACCCCCCACGACGGCAAGCTGAAGGCGATCGCCAAGGGCGTGCGGCGCCCGAAGAGCCGGCTCGGGGGAAGCCTCGAGCCGTTCGCGGAGCTGCATCTCGTGCTTGCCCACGGCCGCACGTTCGACATCGTCACGCAGGCCACGGTGCAGCACGCGTGGCTCGCGCTGCGGGACCGCCTGGAGTCCACCGCGACCGCCTGGTACCTGTCCGAGCTGGTGGAGCGCTCGACCGAGGAGCGCGCCCCGGCCCCCCGGCTGTACGAGCTCCTCGGGGCGACCTACGAGCACCTGGACGCGGGCCTGCCGCCCGGCCGCGTCGCCCGCTGGTTCGAGTTCCGGTTCACCGACGAGCTCGGCCTGCGGCCCGAGGTGGACCGTTGCGTGGAGTGCGACCGGCGGCTCGAGTCGGACGAGGCGTTCCGCTGGGTGCCGGCGCTGGGCGGTCTGCTGTGCGAGGCGCATCCGGGGCCGAACGCGGAGCGTACCGGTCTGTCGCGCGACGGGCTGCGGCTGCTCAAGGCGTACCGGCACATGGACCTCGAGACGATCGCCGCCCTGCGGCTGCCGGCCGCGGTCGAGATGGAGGCCGAGCAGGCGATGCGGATGTTCGTGCGCCACGTGCTCGAGCGCGAGGCCCGCTCGCTCGACTTCCTCGACGAGGTGCGCGCGGGCCACTGATCCGGTCCCGCGGCCCCCGGTCGTGCAAGAATGGTGCGGGACCGCCCCGACCGTGCGTGTCCAGCCCGCCCGAAACAGGAGCCACGCACCGCCGTGACCGAGACCATCGACCCCAATCGCCCCGCCGAACCGGGCGCCGGCGAGCCGGCCGGCACGCCCGCCGATCCCGGACCCGCCGTCGCCGCGCTCGAGACGATCGTCTCGCTGTCGAAGCGGCGCGGCTTCGTGTTCCCCAGTTCCGAGATCTACGGCGGCATCAACGCCGTGTGGGACTACGGCCCGCTGGGGGTCGAGCTCAAGAACAACGTCAAGCGGGCGTGGTGGCGCTCCATGGTGCAGGAGCGAGACGACATCGTCGGGCTCGATGCGGGGATCCTCATGGCGCCCCAGGTGTGGATCACGTCGGGGCACGTGGCGTCGTTCAGCGACCCGCTCGTGGAATGCCTGACGTGCCACCAGCGCTTCCGCCTGGACCTGCTGCCCGGCGCGGAGAACCTCACGCAGACGGAGCTCAACGATCCGACGATCGTGGAGCGGCTGGGGCTCCGCCACGATACCGACAACGGGGTCCTCACGCCGCCTCGCCGGTTCAACCTCATGTTCAAGACGCACATGGGGCCGGTCGAGGAGGACGCGAACGAGGTCTACCTGCGCCCGGAGACGGCGCAGGGCATCTACGTGAACTTCCGGAACGTCCGCGAGACCAGCCGCAAGAAGGTGCCGTTCGGGATCGCCCAGATCGGCAAGGCGTTCCGCAACGAGATCAGCCCGGGGAACTTCGTCTTCCGGATGCGCGAGTTCGAGCAGATGGAGATGCAGTACTTCGTCAGGCCGGACTCGGCGTCGGCGCAGTTCGAGGCATGGATGCCGCGACGGAAGGCGTGGTACGAGCGGTTCGGCGTAAATCCCGCCAGGCTGCGGTTCCGCGAGCATGCGCCGGACGAGCTGGCGCACTACGCGAAGAAGGCCGTGGACGTCGAGTACCGCTTCCCGTTCGGTTGGAAGGAGCTCGAGGGGGTCCACAACCGCGGCGACTGGGACCTCGGCCGCCACCAGGAGGCGACGGGCGAGAACCTCGAGTACTTCGACCAGGCCACCGGCGAGCACTTCGTGCCGTGGATCGTGGAGACGTCGGCCGGAGCCGACCGGGCGGCATTCACGTTCCTGATCGACGCCTATCGCGAGGAGGAGGTGCGCGGAGAGAAGCGCGTCGTCCTCGGCTTCCACCCGGATCTCGCGCCGTACAAGGTGGCCGTGCTGCCACTCCTCAAGAAGCGGCCGGAGATCGTCGAGCTCTGTCACCGCATCAGGGACGACCTGAAGCGCGACGTGATGGCGGTCTACGACGACACGGCCTCGATCGGCAAGCTCTACCGCCGCCAGGACGAGATCGGGACGCCGTACTGCGTGACGGTGGACGTCGACTCGCTCGAGGACGGGGCCGTGACGGTGCGTGACCGCGACTCGATGGAGCAGGTGCGCGTGTCGGTCGATCAGCTCCGGGGCTACCTGCTGGACACGGCTCGCGTCCGCCCGCAACTGAGCGGCGCCTCGGGCTCGCTTCCGCCGCGCCGAGGGCGTGGGGGGCCGGGCGGAACCACTGCTCCTCCCGGGCAGGCACCTCGGGCCTGGGGACGCCGAGGTGCTCCAGGGCAGGCACCCCCAGCCTGTTGTGCGAGAGTCCGCCGCGGCGCACCCGGGAGAAGGCGCGGCCGCAGTCGTGTGCCCGGCCCAGGGCTGGCGCTCCGGAGGCAGCCATGGACGACGCCGCGTGCTCACGCGTCGGGTGGTCGGAGGCCCGGCGCGGGTCGGCGCGGCGTCACGACCAAGGCCCGCACGTGGCGATCTGCCTACCAGGCTCCCGAGTCCTGCGCGGCGACGATCTCGCCCAGCAAGCCGCGTACCAGGTCCCCACGACCTGCCCAGCGGTGGGACACGAGAAGGGCACGCCTGGCGTCCGCCCCGTCCTGCGCGCGCCGGCACATCGTCCCACCCCGTGCGCGTACCGTTGACGGCACGTATCCGGAAGCCCGTCGCACGAGGGACCGCCGAATGTCCACCTCCGCCGAGACGATCGGCCCGCCATCGGCCGCCGTACCCGTCGTACCCGTCGATCGGGCCGCCGGCCTGTTCCGCTGGAACGTCGTCCTGTCCGCGCTCCATTTCGTCCAGTTCGCCGCGATCCTTGCGCTGTCGTTCGCCCGCAGCCCGATCGTGACGGCACCCGTCGTGTCGAGTTACCTGACGTTCGACACGGCCAGTCGGACCCTGGTCCCGGCGCAGCGGGCGATCTTCGACCTGCCCATCGGGCCGGCCGTCGCCCTGTTCCTGCTGATCAGCGCCATCGCGCACGCGACGCTCGCGTTCCCGGCGAGGGCGTGGTACCAGCGGCGCCTCGCCCGCGGGCAGAACCCCGCGCGATGGCTGGAGTACGCACTCTCGTCGAGCGTCATGATCGTGGTGATCGCGACGCTGAGCGGCATCCAGGAAGTGGGCACGCTCGTGGCCATCTTCGGCGCGAACGCGGCCATGAACCTGTTCGGCTGGAGCATGGAAGCGGCCAACGAGGGACGGTCGCGGCCACAGTGGCTCCACTACATCTTCGGGTCGATCGTCGGCATCGTTCCGTGGGTCGTGATCGGGATCGCGCTGCTGACGGCGGCCACCGCACCCGGCTCCGCGCCGATCCCGGGCTTCGTCATCGCGATCTTCGTCTCGCTGTTCCTGTCGTTCAACGTGTTCGCGATCACGATGGTCCTGCAGTACCGGCAGATAGGGCGCTGGCGTGACTACCTCTACGGCGAGCGTACCTACATGCTGTTGAGCCTGGTCGCAAAGTCCCTGCTGGCATGGCAGGTCTTCGCGGGCACGCTCCGTCCGTAGGGGCGCCGTCGCCGAGTCTCCCCGTGCCGCGAGAGGAAAGGGAGGGGAGATGCCCGGCCGGCTGTGCAGCAGCCGGCCGGGCCGGGAACGTCGCTAGTGGTGGGCCGCCTTCGCAGGTTCCGCCGCGACCTCGGGTGGCGGAGGATACTCCCCCCGCAGAAACGCGTCGATCGCGTGGGCGGCGCGCTTGCCGTCGCCCATGGCCAGGATCACCGTGGCGGCGCCGCGCACGATGTCGCCGCCCGCGAAGACGCCCGGCATGCTGGTCATGCCCGTGCTCGTCGGTCTCGATGTAGCCCCACTGGTTGAGCTGCAGGTCGGGGCCGTGCGCGGTCAGCAGCGGGTTGCGTCTTCGTGCCGATCGCGACCACGACCATCGTCGCAGTCGATGGTGAACTCGGAACCCGTCGATCGGGACGGGCCGGCGCCGGCCGGAGGCGTCGGGCTCGCCCGAGCTCCATCCGCACGCACCGCAGGCCGGTCACCCAGCCCGTTGTCGTCGCCGAGGACCTCGACGGGCGCGACGAGGAAGTCGAAGCGGACGCCCTCCTGCTCGGCGTGGTGGACTTCCTCGGCACGCGCCGGCAGCTCCTCGCGGCTGCGCCGGTAGACGATCATGGCCTCGTCGGCGCCCAGGCGCCTGGCCGTCCGGACCGAGTCCATCGCGACGTTGCCGCCGCCGACCACGGCGACGCGCCGGCCCTTGAGGACGGGCGTGTCGGAGTCCGGGTTCCACGCGCCCATCAGGTTGACGCGCGTGAGGTACTCGTTCGCCGAGTAGACGCCCTTGAGGTTCTCGCCCGGGACGTTCATGAAGACCGGGAGGCCGGCGCCCGACGGCGATGAACACCGCGTCGAACAGCTCCCGCAGCTCGGGCAGCGTGTACGTCTTGCCGATGATCGAGTTCGGCTCGGATCTCGACGCCCTGTCGCGACCAGCCGGTCGACCTCGGCCTGGACGATGTCCTTGGGCAGGCGGAACTCCGGGATGCCGTAGATGAGCACGCCGCCCGGGGCGTGGAACGCCTCGAAGACGGTGACCTGCGTGGCCGGGCTTGGCCAGCTCGCCGGCCGCGGTCAGGCCGGCGGGGCCCGGACCCGATGACGCGACACTCTTCCGCCGGTTGTGCGCGGCATGCGCGTCGAGCTGGTCGGCGATGCTGCGCTGGCCCAGTCGGCGACGAAGCGCTCGAGGTACCCGATCGCGACGGGCTTGCCGGTCTTGGCGCGGAGGCACACGCCCTCGCACTGCGTCTCCTGCGGGCAGACGCGGCCCGGTCACGCAGGGCAGCGCGTTGTCGTCGAGGAGCGAGGCCGCCGCGCCCGGCAGGTCGCCGCGCGCGATGCGCTCGATGAAGCGCGGGATGTTGACGCGGACCGGGCAGCCGTCGATGCAGTTGGGCTTCGTGCACTGGAGGCAGCGCTCGGCCTCCAGCAGGGCCAGCTGCTCGGTCGAGGCCGAGGTTGACCTCGCGGAAGTTCGTGGCTGCGGAGCGAGAGCGTCCTGCTCGGGCATGAGCTGGCGCTCGATCTTCATCCGCTCCTTCTTGCTCAGGACGGGGCGGGGTTCCTGGACCGGCTGGTCGGTCATCGGACGCGCCTCTGCCCGGCAGGCGTCGCGACGCGCCAGCGCGTCCTGCTCGAACGGTCGGTAGGTGGTCAGGCGGTCCGCGAGCTCGCGGAAGTCGACCAGGTGGCCGTCGAACTCCGGGCCGTCGACGCAGGCGTAACTGCGTCTCGCCGCCGACGCTCACGCGGCAGCCGCCGCACATGCCCGTGCCGTCGACCATGATCGAGTTCAGCGAGACGATGGTGTGGACGCCGTACGGCCGGGTCAGCTCGGCCACGGCGCGCATCATCGGGCACCGGCCCGACCGCGTAGACGACGTCGACGCCGCCCGCGTCCAGCGAGATCCTTCAGCGCCTCGGTCACGAAGCCGTGCCGCCCGTAGCTGCCGTCGTCGGTGCACGTGACGACCTCGCCGCAGCCGGCGCAGCTCGTCCTCGAGGATCACCCACTCGCGCGAGCGCCCGCCGATGACGCTGGTCACCGGCACGCCGCGCCGCTGCAGCGCCTGCGCGATCGGGAGGATCACGGCGGTCCCGACGCCGCCGCCGACGCACACCGCGTGGCCGGTCTCGATGAGCTCGGTCGGGCTGCCGAGCGGTCCGGCGACGTCGCTGGATGGCCTCGCCCGGCTCCAGCTCGACGAGATCGGCCGTGCTCTTCCCGATCGCCTGGATGACGAGCGTGATCGTGCCGGCCCCGGGTCCGCGTCCGCGATCGTGAGCGGGATGCGCTCCGCGCCGCTCGCGCGACGCACGATCACGAACTGGCCGGGGCGTCTGATCTCCGCGATCCGCGGGGCGCTGACCCTGAGCCGGGTGACGTTCGGAGAAAGCTGGGCCTTCTCGAGGATCTGGTGCATCGGCAATCCTGTGCTGCGGTTCCGCTAAACCCATAGTGCGGCGCACAGGGTTACCGGGCGACACCACCAGAGTTCGCATAGGGGCAGGCCGAAGGTCACGACGCGTACTGCCCGACAGGGCGGGTTCCGGACGACAGGGTGCGGGACACGACGGTCCCGACCGGGTTCAGCGCTGGCTGACGACCTCCGCCGTCCGCTCCGGGACACGCTCACCGGTCGTGTCCACGGAGAGCCCGGCGTCCTTGCCCTTCGGCCAGTACAGCTCCTTCTTGACATGCGGCTCCGGGAGTCCGAGCTCGCGTACCGTCGCGTCCGCCTTGAGGATCATCTCCGGGTTCCCGCAGATGTAGACGACGGTGCGCTCGGGGTCGATGGCGCAGTCGTCGCAGAGGTCGCCCAGGATCGACTCGACGCGCCCGCTCCTGCCCGTCCAGCCCGCGTTCGCCGGATCCGAGGGCCGCGACACCGTGGGGACGTAGCGGAGCGGGTATCCGTCCTGTACGAGGCGCTCGAGCTCCCGGCGGTACCCCAGCTCGTCGGCGTAGGAGCACGCCGTGCGCGACGATCGTGCGACGCGGTTTCCCGTCCAGCGACGGCGGTGCGGATCATCGACATGAAGGGCGCGATGCCCGTCCCCGTCGAGATGAAGAGGTGCGTCCGGTCATCGTCCGGCTCCAGCATGAACCGGCCCTTCGGCCCGGTCATGCGCATGCCGTGCCCGATGGGCAGGCGCCAGAGGAGCGTCGTGAAGCGCAGGATCGGCACCAGGCGCACGTAGAACTCGTAGCCGTCGCGCGCGGTGCGTGGCGACGACGCGACCGAGTAGGGACGCTGCACGAGCCTGCCGTCCGCGTATACCCCGATGGTGAGGTACTGGCCCGGCTCGAACGGGACGGGATCGCCACGGTAGCGCACCCAGAAGTACGCGAGGTCGTCCGTCTCGTTCTCGCGTCGGACGAGCTCCGCGTTGTATTGCTCGGAGCTCAGGTCGATGACGCGTGTGTCCTGCAGCATGGCCATCCTGGCGCGACACCTCCCTGGGGTCCGACCTCAACCGTCCGCCTCTCGCCGAATGAGCCCAAGTGTACGTCGCCTGCCCCGACCGGCGCCCCGGAGCGGGCGGCGCGGCGATGCGCTGTGCGCCGGGTCAATGAGCGGCAAGCGCCACGGCCCCGGGTGCCCGGCGCCACGGCCCCGGGTGCCCGCCCGTCAGATCGCGGGCCGGGAATCCACGAGGCTGGCGCCGCCGACCGGCTCGACCGTGAAGACCCGCGGTGTCAGTCCGGTCCGTGCCGGATAGTCGCGGAGGACCGCGTCCCGCAGCCGCTGCTCCGCCCCGCGCTCGACGAGAGCCACCGTACTGCCCCCGAAGCCCGCCCCGGTCATGCGCGACCCGAGCACGCCCGGCGTGCCCATGGCGATCTCGACCATCACGTCGAGCTCGGGCGAGCTGACCTCGAACAGGTCGCGCAGCGACTCGTGGCTCTCCACCAGGCAGCGCCCGACCATCTCCAGGTCGCCCGTCTCGAGCGCCACGATGGTCCGCATGACGCGCTCGTCCTCCCGGACGACGTGCTCGCAGCGGCGGTACGCCTCGTCGCCGAGCCGGCCGCGGATCGACTCGAGCATGGGCGGCGTCACGTCACGGAGCGCATGGATCGCCGGGTCCCCCGCCGCCAGGATCGCCACGGCGGACTCGCACTGGGCGCGTCTCGCGTTGTACTGGGACGAGCCGAGGCGGCGTGGCGAGCCGGTATCGCACACGACGATCGAGCAGCGGTCCATGGGGAGCGGAACGGGCTGCCATTCGAGCGAACGGCAATCGAGGAGGATGGCCGCACCCTCGAATCCCAGCGCCACCGCGGCCTGGTCCATCAGCCCGCACTGCACGCCGACGTACCGGTTCTCGGCGTGCTGGCAGATCCGCGCCAGCGTCAACGGGTCGGCGCCACCGCCGGCCGGCTCGGTGAGCGCCCAGGCCGAGGCGAGCTCCAGGGCCGCCGAGGACGAGAGGCCCGCCGACGCCGGGATGGTGCTGGCGAGGACGCCGCGGAATTCCCCGTGTCGCGATGCCCGCGTCCCGAAGGCTCCAGGCAGTCCCCGCGACGTAGTCCAACCATCCGCCCGTGGCGGGTCCGATCGCATCGAGGTCGAACGTGCCGCGCTCGCCCGTCCCGGCAAGCGTGGGCTCCACGCGCGAATTGTCCGAGGGAAGGAGCGCGATCCGCAGCTCGAGGTCGATCGCCGCCGGGAGGACGAACCCGTCGTTGTAGTCGGTGTGTTCGCCGATCAGGTTCACCCGCCCCGGGGCTCGCACGACTCTGACGGAGCCCGGGTCGCGTGTCGCGCCCGCGGCTCGATCCGGGCGAGGGCGTCGCGCAGGGCGTCCGGATCGGACGGATCGTCGAGCAGGGGACCGTCGCCCCGCGGCCGGTCGGTCACCGGGCCGGCCCCGCGTGCGGTGGCTCGGGATCGGGCGGGCGCGGTCCGGACGGGGCGGAGGGCGGACGAGCACCGCTCTGCGGCGCCGCGCGGCCCATGCCGCGACCCGTGGCCGTCCCGGGGGACGCACCGATCGTCGTGGAGCGGCGTGTGCGGTGCAGGGGGCTGAACTCGGTGGCCAGGTGCCGGTCCTCCTCGCACTGGGGCGTCGCGAACGCATCCGTCGTGTGCGGCAGGTCCGCTCGTGCCGCCCGGGTAGCGTACGACGGTGGCACGGTGCGCCGCTGCCATGTCGCGCTGCCCGTGCGGCCGCGGCGGTCCGGCGAGAGGTCCCGCGGACTGTCTCGCCGCGGATCGTAGACTGCGACATCGCCGGGCGGCGATCGCGAGCGGCGGTGACGGTCCGGCGCCCGGGACCGGACTCGCTCGTCGGCCCGGGACCAGGGAGCGGCCCGGCGGCGGCTCCACGGAGGGCGACGATGGTGATCGATGGCTGGCCCGACGCCGAGCTCGTGCTCGACGCGCGTGCGCGGCTGGGCGAGGGGCCGGTCTGGGACGACCGGGCCGGCGTCCTCGTGTGGGTCGACATCCTCGCACCCGCGGTCCATGTCTATCGGCCGGCGGACGGGTCCGATGTGGTCCTGCCCGTGCCGCGTCCGGTGGGCGCGGTCGCGCTGCGGGACGTCGGAGGGCCTGCTGCTGGCCCTCGAGGATGGGTTCTGGCTCCGCGAGCCCGGACGGATCGCTGCGGCTTCTCGCGGCAGTGGAGGCCGGCGACCCGTCGACCCGGATGAACGACGGCGCCGCCGACCCCGCCGGCAGGTTCTACTGCGGCACGATGGCGTACGACGAGCGCCCGGGCGCCGCGTCGCTGTACCGGCTGGAGCCCGACGGCCACGTGGAGACGGTGCTCTCCGGGGCCACGATCTCGAACGGCATCGACTGGAGCCCGGACGAGCGCACCTGCTGGTTCATCGACACGCCAACACGGGGCGTGGACCGGTTCGACTACGACCGCGCGACCGGTGCGCTCCGCGATCGGCGCCGTGCGATCACGATCCCTGACGGCGAGGGCTGGCCGGACGGACTCACGGTCGACGCCGAAGGCGGTGTCTGGGTGGCCTTCTGGGGCGGCGGATGCGTGCGCCGGTACCTGCCAGACGGCAGCCTCGACCGGGTGGTCCGCGTGCCTGCCTCGCAGGTGACGAGCTGTGCCTTCGGCGGCGAGGGGCTGGACGAGCTCTACATCACGACGGCGTGGAACGATCTGCCCGACCTCGATCGCCGGGCGCAGCCCCTGGCGGGCGGCCTGTTCCGGATCCGGCCGGGAATTCGAGGCCTGCCGGCGAGGCGCTTCCGCGGGTAGCCGGACACGGGTGCCCCGCCGGGCGGCCCCGATGGCCACGCCGGCGCGGGGCCGGCGGGACCTACAGCAGCGAGGGCCGCTCCCATGGCTTGCCCAGCACGTGCTGATCGAGGAACGCGAGCACGGTCTGGTACCAGAGCCGCGAGTTCTGCGGCTTCAGCACCCAGTGGTTCTCGTCGGGGAAGTAGAGGAACTTCGCCTCGACGCCGTGGCGCGCCAGGTCCGTCCAGAGCCGCAGCGCCTCGCTGATCGGGACGCGGGGTCAAGCTCGCCGTGGACCACGAGCATCGGCGTCCGGATCGCGGCGACGACGGTGCGGCGGGCGCTGCTCGACGTAGCGGCTCGGGGTCGAGGTACGGGATCGCCGAACTCGAACTCCCACCCGTTGCCGTCGTCCGTCGTGCCGTGGAAGCCGCGCAGCTCCCACAGGCTGGCGTGCGTCACGATGGCCCGGAACCGGTCCGTGTGCCCGGCGACCCAGTTCGCCATGTAGCCGCCGAACGAGCCGCCCATGAGCGCCGTGCGGGACGCGTCGAGGTCGGGCGGGCGCTCGAGCCGCGTCGACCGCCGCCATCATGTCGGTGTACGGCGCCTCTGCCCCAGCGGCCCCAGCCGCGCTGGACGAAGTCCTGCCCGTACCCGAGCGAGAGCGCCGGGATCCGGCAGCAGCACCGCGTAGCCGCGCGCGACGAGCAGCTGCGGGTTCCAGCGCCAGTGCCAGCCGTCGTCCACGAGCCGAGCGGGCCGCCGTGGACGAACACGCACGAGCGGCGCCGGATGCTCGGCGGAGGCGTCCGGCGGCATCACCAGCCAGGCGCCGATCCGCACCCCGTCGGCGGCCGTGGCCGCGATCCGCTCGACCCGCCCGGGGGCACCAACGGACGACTCCGGGGTGGCCGGCGAGGGGAGGACCGTCCCCGCCTGTTCGGGCGCGCGCGCGTCGATCCGCACGACCTCGTTGGGTGCCCGCAGCGTGGAGCGGAGGGCGTAGATCGTCGAGCCGTCCGGCGAGGGGCACGGGTCCGCGGCCGTCCCTGACGCGAGCAGGCACGTGACCTCTCCCGACGCGACCTCCGCGCGGAAGATCGCCGTCGTGCCGTCCCTGTCTGCAAGGAACAGGACCGCTGAGCCGTCGGGAGCCCAGGTGGGATGCTCGGCCCACACGTCGGCACCGGGTGCGAGATCGCGGCCCTCGCCGGTCGCCGCGTCCACGAGCCACAGGCGCTGCTCGCCGGCGGTGGCGGGGTCGCCCAGCGTCGCCCGCACGCAGGCGATCGACCGCCCGTCCGGTGCGAACGCCGGCTGGTCGTACGAGGCGTCGCCCGACGTGAGTCTCCGCCGCTTCCCGCTGGCCACGTCGATCGCGACCAGGTCGCTCACGGGGTTCCGGATGTCCGTCGACAGCATCGACGCGACCGCCATGCCGCCATCCGGAGACACGTCGAACCCGCGCTCCTCGACGCCGGTCCGGCATCCGGTGTCAGGTCGCGGACGCTGAGCACGTCGCCCCCGGCATCCGCGAGCGTCACGGCGAGCAGGTGGCGCTCGCGCGGACCGACGTAGTGATCCCAGTGCCGGATGGGATAGGACTCGAAGAGCAGGGCCGCCACGCCGGCATCCGTCCGCGCCTTCCCGCGCTCCGCGTCGGCCTCGAGCGGTCCCGCGTCCCGGTGGAGCTTCGCCGCCATGACCACCGTGCGCGCGTCCCTCGAGGCGCGAAGGTCCTCCACGCCCCCTTCCGGGGCCAGCACCTGCCTGGCTTCGCCGCCGTCGGCCCGCAGACCCACAGGGCCTGACCCTCCCGCTTCGCGCCATCCGGTGCGGCATCCGGGTCGGCCGTGCCGACGCGAAGAGCAGCGAGCCGTCCGGAAGGAAGGCCGGGCTGCACTCGCCGGCGGCCGAGCGGGTGAGTCGCCGGGGCTCGCGGCTGCCGTCGGTCGCGAGCTCCCAGAGCGTGTTCAGCAGTTTCGTGCCGCCGGGGGCCGGCGTCGCCACCGTGACGACCAGCCGTCGTCCGTCGGGGGAGCACCGGAGGTCGGACAGCCGCGGGAGCGCGACGAATCGGTCGAAGTCGAACGTGTCACTCATGCACAGATGATGGCACGCGGCCCGCGCCCGGGCACGCCGGTCGGCCCGTCACGGTGACCCGATCGGCCGTGTCGGCCGGGGCGGTGGCGGGCGGTACAATCCACGTGGTCCTGCGTCCCCGCTCCGACCATGTCCGGAGCCGCGTTCCGAACGTCGCCACGGATCGAACGCCCCAAACGCGAACCGCCCTGCAAAGGAGCCACCGACACATGACCACCACGGACACCGTCGTCGAACGGACCCATCGCGCCGCGAAGCGCTACATCTACGCCTTCGGAGGCGGCCGCGCCGAGGGCGACGCGACGATGCGCGACCTGCTCGGCGGCAAGGGCGCCGGCCTCGCCGAGATGACGCGCGCCGGGCTGCCCGTGCCGCCCGGCTTCACCATCACGACCGAGGCCTGCAACGACTACTTCGCCGCGCGGCGAGAAGCTCCCGGACGGCCTGTGGGACGACGTCCTCGAGGCGGTCAGGCGAGGTCGAGCAGCGAGACCGGCAAGGGCTTCGGCGACGCCGCAGAACCCGCTGCTCGTCAGCGTCCGGTCCGGCGCCAAGTTCTCGATGCCCGGCATGATGGACACCGTCCTCAACCTCGGCCTGAACGAGGAGACGCTGCCAGGGCCTCATCGCGCTGACCGGCAACGAGCGGTTCGGCTGGGACGCGTACCGGCGCTTCATCCAGATGTTCGGCCGCATCGTCATGGGCGTCGACGGCGAGCGGTTCGACGATGCGCTCGACGCGGCGAAGAAGCGCCCGCGGCGTCGAAGCAGGACACGGACCTCGATGCCGCCGCGCTGCGCGAGGTCGTCGGCGAGTTACAAGGCGCATCGTCGCGCGAGGCCACCGGCCGCGAGTTCCCGACCGATCCGCTCGAGCAGCTCGACCTGGCCATCAAGGCCGTCTTCGCGCTCGTGGTTCGGCAAGCGCGCCCACGACTACCGCGACTACAACAAGATCGCCCACGACCTCGGCACCGCCGTCAACGTCGTGACGATGGTCTTCGGCAACATGGGCGACGACTCCGGCACCGGCGTCGCGTTCACGCGCGACCCGAACACCGGCGAGAAGGTGCTCTACGGCGAGTACCTCACCAACGCCCAGGGCGAGGACGTCGTGGCCGGCATCCGGACGCCGCAGAAGATCGCCAGCTGCGCGACGAGATGCCGCGAGGTCGTACGCCGAGTTCCAGCAGATCGCCGAGCGGCTCGAGCGCCACTATCGCGACGTCCAGGACCTCGAGTTCACGATCGAGCGCGGCCGGCTGTACATGCTCCAGACGCGGAGCGCCAAGCGGACCGCCGCCGCGGCCGTGAAGATCGCGGCCGACATGGTCGACGAGGGCATCATCACCGAAGCGCGAGGCGCGTCGCGCCGCATCGAGCCCGCGCAGGTCGACCAGCTGCTGCGCGACCAGTTCGACCCGAAGGCCCGCCAAGGCCGCCACGCGCATCGCCAAGGGCCTGAACGCCTCGCCCGGCGCGGCCGTCGGCAAGGCCGTCTTCGACGCCGACCGGGCGGTCGAGTAGGCCGCCGGCGGCGAGAAGGTCGTCCTCGTCCGCATCGAGACCTCACCCGACGACTTCCACGGCATGGCCGTCGGCGCAGGGCGTCCTGACCGCGCGCGGCGGCGCGACCTCGCACGCCGCGGTCGTCGCCCGCCAGATCGGCAAGCCGTGCGTGGCCGGCGTGCGCCGAGCTCGTCATCGACTACGCGCAGCCGGACGCGCCGAGTCGAACGGCCGCGACGTTCGCCGAGGGCGACTGGATCAGCCTCGACGGCTCGACCGGCGAGGTCTTCCTCGGCGCGCTGCCGACCGTCGGCGGCCCGGTTCGAGGACCAGGCCGACCTCCAGAAGATCCTCGGCTGGGCCGACGCGGATGCGCCGGCTGCAGGTCTGGACGAACGCCGACAAGCCCGAAGAGGCCGCGCTGGCCCGCAGCTACGGCGCCCAGGGCATCGGCCTCTGCCGGACCGAGCACATGTTCCGCGAGGGCGAGCGGCTGGAGATCGTGCGCGAGGCGATCCTCGTCGCGTTCCAGGCGACCCGCGCCAAGGAGACGGCCGCGCCGCCGGCGTGGCGCTGACCGCCGAGGAGCAGGCGGCGATCGAGCGAGTTCGACGCGGCGATGGCCAAGCTCGAGAAGCTCCAGCAGGGCGACTTCGAGGGCATCCTCGCGGCGATGAGCGGCCTGCCGGTCGTCATCCGGCTGATCGACCCGCCGCTCCACGAGTTCCTGCCGAACCACGAGGAGCTGCTCGTCGAGGTCACCCGCGACCGAGACGCTCGACGTGCCCGAGGACGACCCGGCCTACGCCGAGGCGCGCGAGCATGCTGGCGCGCCGTCGAGGCGCTGCGCGAGCAGAACCCGATGCTCGGGCCTGCGCGGCTGCCGCCTGGGCCTGATGATCCCGGACTTCGTGAAGATCCAGACCCGCGCCATCCTCAACGCCGCGATCGCGGTCGCAGACGCGGCGGCGACCCGCACGCCGAGATCATGATCCCGCTCGTCGGCCACGTGAACGAGCTGAAGGCCACGCGGCGACTCCTCGAGGCCGAGGCGAAGCGCGGTCGAGGAGGCCGGCCGGCGTCGACGTCGACTACAAGTTCGGCACGATGATCGAGGTCCCGCGCGGCGCGCTGACGGCCGACGAGATCGCCGAGAGGCCGCAGTTCTTCAGCTTCGGCACGAACGACCTGACGCAGATGACGTTCGGCTACAGCCGCGACGACGCCGAGGGCGGGTTCCTGCTCGCGTACGTCGAGCGCAAGATCCTGCCGGCGAACCCGTTCCAGACGCTGGACACGGTGGGCGTCGGGCAGCTGATGCGGATCGCGGTCGAGAAGGGCCGCGCGACGCGGCCGGACCTCAAGATCGGGATCTGCGGCGAGCACGGCGGCGACCCGGCCTCGATCGCGTTCTGCGACGAGATCGGCCTCAACTACGTGTCCTGCTCGCCGTTCCGCGTGCCCGGTCGCCCGGCTGGCGGCGGCGCAGGCGGCGCTCGCGGGAGAGCGCGACAAGTAGGAGTCTCGCGGGCCCCTCGGGCGAGGGGCTGATCGGCCGCGGTCGGGTGCCTGCGCCGGGCAGGTGCTCCCGGCCGTGGCCGCGGCCGCGCGTCTGCGGCGGATCAGCTGAGGCCGGGGCGTTGCGGCGGAGGTCTGCGGCCGGGCGGCTGCGGGGGCGTCTGCGGCGGGCGTCTGCGGCCGCGGGTTCGGCCGATCAGCTGAGGCGGGTCGTTGCGGCCGGGCGGCTGCGGCCGGGCGCTCGCGTTTCGAGACGGAAAGGGGCTGACCGAATGGAGTTCCGGGACGTCGTCGCGAGGCGGCGCATGGTGCGGCATTTCGCCGACGAGCCCGTGTCCCGCGAGACGCTCGAACGGATCGCCGCGATCGCGCAGCGGGCGCCGAGCGCTGGCTTCAGCCAGGGCCAGCGGCTGCTGGTGGTCACGGAGCCCGCGGGGCGCCGCCGGGTCGCCGAGCTCCTGGACGAGGAGGGGGGCGTCGCCGAGGGCTGGGATCGCTGGATCAGCGAATGCGCCGCGCTGTTCGTGCCCTGCGTCAGCGAGCAGGTGTACCACCGCCGCTACCAGGAGTCCGACAAGATCGACGAGTCCGGCTCCGAGATCGAGTGGCCCGTCCCGTACTGGCACGTGGACGTGGGCATGACCTCGATGCTCGTCCTCCTCGCGGCGGTCGACGAGGGCCTGGCTGCCGGGTTCAGCGGCATCACGGACATCCCCGCGTTCCGCGACGCGCTGGGCATCCCGGACGAGTTCACCCCGGTGGGGGTGATCCCGGTGGGGCGGCCCCTGCCGGATCGTCGCTCACCGTCCCTCCAGCGTGGCTGGGTCCCGCGGGAGGAATTCGTGCACTGGGAGAGCTGGTAGGCGGCCCGTCGCGTTCGGCGTCGCCTGACGCCGCCCACGTCCTCGCGCTGGCGGCCCGCGACGCCGATCGGCCCGGAGCCCGGATCTCCCGGCGTCAGGCCCCCTGGTGCCGCTGCGCGTCGACGAACGCCGTGCCGAAGACCCGCGCCAGCGACGGGAACGCGTGGATCGTGTCCGCGAGCACGGCGAGCGGAACCCGGGCGCGGATGGCCAGGACGGCCTCGTGCATGGCCTCGGCGGCCGCCGGTCCTGCGGCGAACGCGCCGACCAGTTCCTGCGCGCCCCGGTCCACCACGATCGTGACATGCCCGGGCGAGTCGAGGACCTCGCCCTTGGCGGTCTTCGCCACGTCGATCGACACCTCGAAGGCGTCGATGCCCTGCGCCCGTGCCTGCTCGACGAGCAGGCCGACGCCGGCGGTCTCCGGCTCCGTGTACGTGGCGCGCGGGACGGCGCGCAGGTCGACCCGCACGTCCTCGCCGAGCGCGATCCGCACGGCCATCTCGCCCTCGTAGTGGGCCACGTGGGTGAACAGCTCGCCCCCGGCCGCGTCCCCGGCGACATAGACCTCGTCGGCGATTCGCAGGCGGTCGTCCGGGCGGAGCCGGCCGGTCGTGTCGATCCCGAGCAATTCGAGGCCGAGGCCCTCGAGGGCGTCCGGCGTCCCGTCGAGACGAGGATCTCGTGCCCGTCGACGAACGACCCGTCCGCCATCTCCACGCGATGCGCCCCGTCGGTCCCGCCACCGGCGATGATCCGGCTCGCGCGGGCGGAGGTGCGGACGTCGACGCCGTCGGCGCGAAGGGCGGCCTCCAGGGCCGCGGAGTTGCGCGGGTGGTCGCGGTCGTTCAGGCGGTCGTGCGGGTGGACAATCGCCACCGGCACGCCGTAGCGGACGAAGATCTGCGCGATCTCGGAGCCGCTCGGGCCGCCGCCGAGCACGACGAGGCTGCGGGGAAGGCTGCGGGCGCCGGTCGCCTCGTGCGTCGTCCAGGCGTGGCTGTCCTCCAGGCCATCGACGCGCGGGATCGACGGCTGCGATCCGACTGCCAGCACGACGTGGGCCGCCTCGAGGACGCGCCCACCGCCGGGCCCGTCGACGGCCACGCGCCCGGGCCCGTCCAGCCGGCCCTGGCCACGGATCACGATGGCCCCCGCTTCCTCGAGGGCGCGCACGTGGCTCGAGTCGTCCGGGACGTCCCGACCCTCGCGGTTGATCATCCAGTCGCGCCTGGCCGACGCCTTCGCCCATGGATAGTCGCCGCCGAGCGCGTGGATGCCGGCCGCATGCAGGAGGGTCTTGGAAGGCATGCAGGCAAAGAAGGGGCATTCACCGCCGGCGAGTGCCCGCTCCACGACGGCGACGCTCGCGCCGCGCTCCCGGGCCAGGTGCGTCGCCGCCTCACCGGCAGGACCGGCCCCGACCACCACGAACTCGAACCGATCCACGCCCACCCCCTGAGACTTCCTCGACGACCGCAATTGCCGCGCCGCCGTGCTGACACTACGCCACGCACGGGATACGCGCGTCGGCGCGACCGTGGCGTCGTCGTCCCCGGCAGCCGCGGCGGCAGGGCATCGTGACCGCGCGGCCGGCTCGGACGGTCTTGTGACGCGCGCGGGACCGGCGCTACCGTTGCCGGGACGTGACTGGCTCGCAGGGCTCCTGGTTCATCGGAAACATCCGCTCCATTCCGGGCACGGTGGGGGTGCCCGCGCCGGAGTCCGCTCCGTAGCCGGATCGTCGCGGCCCGCCGGACCTCGGCCCACCGGACCGCGGCCCACCGGCCGCCGCGAGGAATGGCTGGGCATGGCCGCGTCCGCCGCCGGCGCGGCGATGTTCGGTTCGTCCTACGTGGCAACCGCGTTCGTGCTGCGTTCGTTCACCCCGCTCGCCGCCGCGGCCTGGCGCGGGTTGCTCGCCACGGTGGCCATTGCGGGCGTCCTGGCGCTCGGTGGCCTTGGTCCGCGCCCGGCGCGGCCGTCGCTGCCCCAGCTGGCCCGCCTCGCCGTCCTCGCACTCACGGGCGGTCCGGTGTTCATCGTCGCGATGAACACCGCCGTGGGTCATCGCCGGCGCCACGATCGCGTCGTTCGTGGCCGGCCTGTACGCGGTCCTCGGAGCCGTCCTGGCCGTCGCGCTGCTGGCCGAGCGCTTGACGAGGGCTGCCGTCGTGGGCTTCGTGCTCGCGCTGGCAGGGACGCTGCTGCTGGCGCAGCTGCGGGCGAGTGGATCGACGCTGACCGGCGTCGCGGTCGGCCTGGGAGCCGCCCTGTCGTACGCGCTGTTCCTGGTGCTGTCGCGGCGCTGGGCGGGGCCCTGGCGGATCCCGGGCTCGCTCGTGACCCTCGGCACGGGCATGGCCACCGGCATCCCGCTCGCCGGGTGGCTGGTCGCCACGGACTCGCAGGCCCTGGTTCCGTCCGGCATCCGGCCGGAATCACTTGTCGCGCTCGCCTGGCTGGCGCTCGTTCCCGGCGTCCTCGCCGTGCTGCTGATCGTCGCGGGCGTGCGGCGCCTCGACGCGCGCCGCTCCTCCGCGTTCCTGCTGCTGAACCCGATCGCGGCATCGCTGCTCGCGTGGAGCCTTCTCGGCGAGCACCTCGCCGGGGACCAGGTGCTCGGCGCCGCGCTCGTGCTGCTCGGGATCGCGTCCGCGTCGGGTGCCGCGACCTGGGCCGCGGAATCACTGTGGCGGCGGCGACGTTCCTCCCGGTGACCCGAGGCCGTCCGGCGTCGCCGCGATGGCGTCGCGCGCGCCCGACCAGTGGATCACCCGTTCGGCGGATGTGCCCTGCACCAGCAGCGTGAACAGGACGATCCCGAACGTGATCCCCTGGACCAGCTCGCGGTCCGGGAAATCCGAGGGGAGCGCGAGCGCGAGCGCGACGGCCACGGCTCCCCGCAGGCCGGCCCAGAACATGACGTGCAGCCAGGCGAGCGGCACGCGCTCCCGACCGGTGACGCGCTCGGCGAGCGCCGATGCCCCGCCGAGCATCAGATACACGACGGCGGCGCGGCCGACGAGGATCGCGGCCACTCCCCACGCGATCGGCACGAGCGACTCGGCCAGCTGCGACAGCGGGATCGCGAGCCCGATCAGCAGGAAGACGAGGGCGGTGAGCAGGAAGGCGAAGAACTCCCAGACCACGTCGATGGCGTCCTGGACGCGTGCGCTCAACCCGACCTGCCGCCCGTACGATCCGAGGACCACTCCTGCGACCACCGTCGCGATGATCCCGGACATCCCGAGCCGGTCGGCCACGAGGTAGGTGCCGTAGGCCGCCAGCAGCGTCAGCGTGAGCTCGACGAGGTGGTCGTCGACCGTGGCGGCGACGCGCGAGATCACGATCCCGCACACGGCCCCCACCACGACGCTGCCGGCGGTCACCCCCACGAACTCGATGACGCCGTGCGCCGGATCGACCGTGCCGATCGTGGCGGCCACCGCGATCGTGAACACCACGATTCCGGTGCCGTCGTTGAGGAGGCTCTCGGCCTCGACCATCGTCGCGAGGCGAGCAGGTGCCTTCAGGCGCCGGATGCTCGACGTGACCGCGGCCGGGTCCGTCGCCGAGACCATGGCCCCGACGACGAAGGCCGGGCCGAGCGCCATCCCGGTGGCGACGTGGAGCACGAGCCCGACGAACGCGGCGACCACGAGCACGCCCGGCACCGCAAGCAGGAGGACGCCGGCGAGGGCACGCAGCAGCTCGCGCTCGTCGAGCGAGTAGGCGGCCTCGAACACGAGGCCGGGGAGCAGCACCACCAGCACCAGCTCGGGGCTCACCTGGAGGTGGACCGGCGGCGACAGCGTGGAGATGGCGACGCCGAACAGGACGAGGGCCACCGTGTAGGGAAGGCCCACGCGCCGCGTGAGGAGCGCCACGAACGCCAGGACGACGAGCAGCGCCACGAACGCCTCGACCGCCTGGAAGATCGACGTCCCGCTCACGTGGGCAATGCTAGGGCACGCCGGTGCCGGTCCGTCGTGCGTCCGGAACCGCGAATCCGGGCGCCGGTCAGGACCGCGCGGGCGACGGCACGCGGGGGCGGCCGGGACCGACGCCGCCGCCTACACTGCGCCCATGAGCACCTATCGATACGGAATCCTGGGAGCGGGGCGGCAGGGGACCGCGGCCGCCTACGACCTCGTGGTGCGTGGCGAGGCGGCCTCGGTGACGCTCGCCGACATCGATCCGGAGGCCGCCCGGCGCGCCGCCGAGCGCGTGAACCGGCTGACCGGGACGGACCGGGCGTCCGGCGTCCGGCTCGACGTGACGGACTCGCAGGCGCTGGTCGCGTTCCTCCGTCCGCTCGACGCGTTCATCGCGGCGGTGTCCTACAAGCTCAACCTGCGCATCGCGGAGGCCGCGCTCGAGGCGGGTACCGGCATGTGCGACCTGGGTGGGTACACGGCGACGGCTCTTGCCCAGCTGGGCCTGGCCGACCGCGCCCGGGCTGCGGGCATCGCGATCGTGCCCGACTGCGGCGAGGCCCCGGGGCTCGCCAACAACCTCGTGACGTACGCGTCGACGCTGCTCGACGAGACGGACGACCTGCTGCTGCTCGACGGTGGCCTGCCGCTCCACCCGGAGGCGCCCTGGGAATACCAGGTCACGTTCGCGATGGACGGCCTGACGAACGAGTACGCCGGCGGCGCCGACTGGGTGCGTGACGGAAAGATCGTCCACGTCGACACCTTCGATCCTGCCGAGTACGAGCTGGTGGAACTCGGCGAGCCGGTCGGCGAGCTGGAGGCGTTCTCCGCCGGTGGCGGATCCACCATCCCCTGGACGCTCGGCAGGACGGTTCCGTCGATCCGGAACAAGGTGCTGCGGTACCCGGGCCACGTCGCCCAGTTCCAGGCCTTCCAGGACGCCGGGCTGTTCTCGGAGGAGCCGATCGAGGTCGACGGGGTGCCGGTGATCCCGCGCCACGTGTTCCACGCGCTGATCGAGCCGCAGATCCGGGCGCCCGAAGGGTTCGAGGACATCGTCATCGCCCACGTGATCGCGACGGGACGCAAGGGTGGGGCGCCCGCACGTGCCATCGTCGACATGCGGGCCGTGCGCGACGACGCCCTGGGCTTCACCGGCATGGAGCGCACGACGGGCTGGCACGCGGCGATCATGTGCCACCGGATCGCGTCGGGAGCGGTCCGGCCGGGGGCGTACCCGGTGGAAGAGGCCATCGAGCCCGAGGCCATGGTTGCCGCGCTGCGCGAGCGGGGCATCCCCGTCGAGGTTTCCGTGGAGGTCCCGGCAGCGGCGCGATGAGGCCGTGCCGCCCGGCCGGACGAGGTCCGGCTCCGCGGCAGGCAGTCGCGCTGCCGTCGCGTGCCGGCCACGCGGCGGCGCCGGTGCCGGGATCGCGGGCCGCGCAGGCGGTACAATTCGGCCTCGGAGGTCTCCGTGTTCTACCGTTCCGATCCCTGGCTCCACGTGATCGTCGGCTGCATGTCGTCGGGGAAGACCGACGAACTGCTGCGCCTGCTTCGTCGTGCCGAGATCGCGCGCCGCCGGGTCATGCTCGTCCGGCCCGACGTCGACACCCGCACCCCGGCCGACTACGCGGAGAGCCGCAGCCACGCGCGCTTCCCGTCGACGATCGTCCCGCGGGGCGAGCCGGGCCAGGTGCTCGCGCTCGCCAGGGAGCGGGACGCCGACCTGATCGGCATCGAGGAGGCGGAGTTCTTCGAGCCAGAGATCGTGGACGTCGTGCAGACGCTGCGCTCGACGGGACGCCACGTGATCGCGACGGGCCTCAACCTGGATTTCGCCGGCCGCCCGTTCAACTCCATGCCACAGCTGCTCGCGCTCGCCGACGAGATCACCACGCTCACGGCGATCTGCATGGTCTGCGGTGACACGGCCACGAGGACCCAGCGCCTGGTCAACGGCCAGCCGGCGGCAATCGACGACGCGCTCATCGTGGTGGGCGGGCTCGAACGGACGGCGGTGGAAACGTACGAGGCGCGCTGCGGGCGGCATCACGAAGTGGCACCTCCGCGCAACGCCTGACTCCGCGGCATCGGACGGGCGCCGCCTCGCCGGTTCGATGATTCCCCGGCGGCCCCGGACCGGGACCGGCCGGCGCATGGCACGAGGAGGTCGGAATGCAGGTGGGCGTGCTCGTTCCCCAGGGCTGGAAGCACGAGTACGACGGGTGGGATCCGGCTCAGGCGTGGACGCGGAGCCTGGAACTGGCGCGCCAGGCGGAGGATCTCGGGTTCGAGTCGGAATGGGTCTTCGACCACTTCCACACCGTCCCGGACACGACCGACGAGATCACGTTCGAGTCGTTCACGACGCTGACCGCGGTGGCCATGGTGACCACCCGGGTCCGCGTGGGCCACATGGTCATCTGCGCCGGCTTCCGGAACCCCGCGCTCGTCGCCAAGCTCGCGTCCACCATCGACGTCGCAAGCGGTGGGCGGTTCGAAGTCGGCATCGGTGGCGGCTGGAAGGGCGACGAGTGGCTCGCATACGGCTACGGCTTCCCGCCGACCCGCGACCGGCTCGCGGCGCTGGGCGATGCGCTCGAGGTGATCACGCGCATGCTCGAGCCGGGCCGCGCGACGTACGAGGGCCGCTTCTCGAGTGTCCACGAAGCCGTGAACGTCCCCAAGGGAATCCAGTCGCCCCACCCCCCGATCATCGTGGGCGGCAACGGGCGTGACGTCACGTGGCGCCTCGCCGCCCGCTTCGCCGACGAACTCAACCTCGTCTTCCTGTCGCCCGAGGAGATCGAGGCAGCGCGCCCGATCATCGGGGCCCGGTGCGAGGAGGCCGGGCGCGACCCCGCCACGCTGCGGCTGTCCGTCTACGCGAGCGACGAGGACATGCGGGAGCCGGGGCGGAGCGGGTCGACATGATCGGCCGCTACGCCAGGGTCGGCCTGGACAGGCTCGTGGCCTTCCCGACCCGCTGGTCCCCGACGCCCGACGCGCAGGCGCAGTTCGCCGAGGACTGCCGCGCCGCAGGCGTCGCGATGGAGGCGTAGCACCCGGATTCCCCGCGCCGGCCTGCCCTCGCGCCGGGACGAAGCGTCATGCGGCGGTCGGATGCCCGTCCGGATGGCACTGTCGGCGTGCGCGGGCGGCGGCGGAGACTCCGCGACGGAGGTGCGTCGCATGCCGACGACCGAGATGGTCGCCGCGTCCCCGCTGGCCGTGGTCTCGCTCGAGGATTGCCTTCGCGGCCGGCGCTCCCGCCGCGACTTCTGCCGCGATTCCATCGACGCGGACGACCTGCTGCGGCTGTGCTGGGCCGGGCAGGGCGTGACCGGTGCGGACGGGCTCCGCACGGCGCCGTCGGCCGGAGGCGTGCACCCGCTGGAGCTCTACGTCGTGTCGCGGGCGGGCGTGCTGCACTACGACGCGCCGGGGGACCGGTTGGATCCCGTGCTCGACGGCGACCGCCGTCCTGCCCTGTGCACGGCGGCGCTCTCCCAGGACGCCGTGGGCCTGGCCGCCGCGTCGATCGTGATCGTGGCGGTCGAGGGCAGGATGGATCCGCGATACGGCGCGCGGGCCCGCACGTACGAGCTGATCGAAGTCGGGCACGTCGGGCAGAACATCCTGCTCGCCGCGACGGCGATGGGCATCTGCGCCGCACCCGTTGGGGCTCTCGACGACCTCGCGGTCCGGGACGTGCTCGACCTTCCTCCATCCCACACGCCCCTGTACATCGTCGCCGTCGGCCGGTCCGTCCCTCGGCCGCGCTGATCGCGGCGACCCTGGCGCTGCCGGGCTCACGGGGTCCGCGACGTCGCACCTGCCGTTCGGACCTCGTGCCGCCCGGGTGCGGCCGGCCATTCGGGGATCGCGCCGTCTCCGCCGGGCGCCTTTCTCGCCGCCGGGCGACGGCCGGTAGGATGTGAGCATGCCCCCGGCTCCCTCGGATCGGTCCTACCGCGCCCTGCTCGCCGTGCCCTCGCTCGTGCGCGTCGTGGCCGGCATGCAGCTGGGCCGGATCGCGGGCGGGATGGTGAGCGTCGCGGTCGTGCTCTTCACGCTGACCACGTATCACTCGGCCGAACTGGCCGGCGTCGTGACCTTCGTGAGCCTGGCTCCGGGCATGCTGGTGAGCCCCATCGCCGGCGCGCTGCTGGACCGTCACGGACGCTCGCGACTGGTGCTGGCCGACTATGTGGTCGCCGCCGCCTCGTTCGCGCTGATCGGAGCGCTCGCCCTCGCTGGCTCGCTGCCCGCCTGGCTCCTGATCCTCATCTCCGCTGTCGCCTCCCTCACGAACCCGCTCAGCACCACCGGGCTCCGCAGCCTGTTCCCGCTGCTGGTGCCCCGCCACCTGTGGGAGCGCATCAACGCCGTCGACTCGATGGGCTACGTGGTGGCGACGATCATCGGCCCGCCGCTCGCCGGTGCGCTGGTGGCGCTCTGGGGCGGCCCCGTTGCGCTCATCGCGGTCGCGGGAGTCTTCGTGGCGGCGGCGGTCGTGGCCGTGGGCATTCCCGACCCCCAGACGGACGGCGTGTCCACGGGCCGGCTGCTCGTCGATGCCTGGCAGGGGCTCCGCTACACCTGGCGAAACCCCACGCTGCGAGCGCTCGGGTTCTCGATCTCCGCGATGAACCTCGCCGGCGGGGTGGTCACCATCGTCGTACCGCTGATCGTGCTGGACCACCTGCACCAGGGACCCGCCGTGGCCGGCGCGGTGTTCGCGGCGTCGGGGGTCGGCGGCGGCCTGGCGGCGCTGGCGTTCGGGCGGATCAACAGCGCCGGACGCGAACGCGCGATGCTCGTGGTGCCGATGCTGGGAACGGCGGGGGCGATGGCGCTCCTGCTGGGTGGCCAGCTCGGCCTGCTGGTGGCCGCGATGACGATCCAGGGCCTGCTCAACGGTCCCATGGACATCGGCCTGTTCACGCTGCGGCAGCGGCGGACCGACCCCGCGTGGATGGGTCGGGCCTTCGCCGTCTCGATGAGCTTCAACTTCGCCGGGTTCCCGGTGGGGTCCGCGATCGCGGGCTGGATCGCCTCGCGCTCGATCGAGGGAGCCGTCCTCTTCGCCGCGGCCGCGTGCCTGCTGGCGGCGGTGATCGCGTGGCGCTGGATCCCTCGTACCGATGAGTCGGATCCGGGACGGGGCGTGGAGCGGCGGTCTCGGCCGCACGCGACGCGGACGGCCGGGTGGGGACGCGCCGGGGCCGTTGCCGACTGAGCAGGGCAGGACGCGGCGTCAGCGGATGACATTCCCTCGTGCCGCCACCCCCGGCGGCGGCGCCCGTGCCCGCCGATGCCGGTTTCGTGCACGTTCTGGGAGATTTGGTAAGGTTCGGCCGTGCCAGCGTCCCCTCAGCACGGTTCCGCCAACCCGCCCACCCCGGCCACCGACTGGATCGGGCTGGGCGATGCGAGCGCACTCCTCGGGGTCAGTGCCGGGACGCTCCGCCGCTGGTCCGATGCTGGACGCATCCCCGTGTTCACCACGCCGGGTGGTCACCGCCGGTTCTCGCGACGAGCGCTGGATCGGCTCGTGCCGCGCCGCCGGGAACGCCCGTCGTTCGGCCGCCTGGCCGCGTCGTCAGAGCGGATCACGCGTGCGTACAGGGCCCCGTCGCGGCGCCGACGGCTGCCCCGCGAGGATTCGTCGTGGGTTGCGCGGCTCCCGGAAGCCGACAGGATCGAGTTCCGGATGCGGGGCCGCGTGCTCGTCGAGGACCTGCTGAAGCACCTCGACGAGGTTACGGACGAAGCGAGTCCGCACCTCGAGCGCGCGGCGATGGCCGCCGCCGCCCATGGTCGCGCCATGGCCGGACTCGGATGCTCCACCGTGGAAGCGGTCGAGACGTTCCTGAGGTTCCGCGCTCCGTTCGTCGACGAGGTGACGCGGATCGCCCGCCGTCGGGGCCTGGACGCGCAGGAGGCGACGGAGCTGCTGTCGCGGGTGGAATCGGCTCTCGACAGGCTCCTGATCGCAACCATCGACGGGCACGCGCGGGCGCGCGTGGATCCCGGCCCGGGGACCGCGGCGCCGACGGAAGGGGAGTGGAGGAGGACGAGGGAAGGGACCGGGCGCGTGCCGCTGTGACCGCGCCCGTCCTGCCGCTCTGGGTGCTGGCGGCGCACGCGCAGCATTCGGGTTCCGAGGAGCGGGAGGCGTTCGCCGGCGTCGCGCGGAGAGCAGCCGGTGGCCACGACCCGGCCGGGCTGCTGGTCACCTGCCATCGCGTGGAACTCATGGGTGCGCGTGATGGAGGGATCGCCTCGACCGTGGGACGCGCCGCGGCCTCGGAGGGGATCACCGGGGTTCGCGAGTACGCCGGCCGGGCCGCCGCCGAGCACCTCTTCCGGCTCGCGGCCGGGCTCGAGAGCGCGGTGACGGGCGAGGACGAGATCCTCCACCAGGTTCGCGGCCTGCTCGATGCGGTGCGCGTGGCGGTGCCGGCGGACCCCGTGCTGGCACGTGCGCTCGAGCTCGCCATCTCCGTCGGCCGCCGTGCGAGGGCCGACCGGCAGCGGCCGGAGGAGCGGAGCCTGGCCGACCGCGCGCTCGACTGGGTGGCGGCACGGGGGACGCCCCTTGCCGGGGCCCGCGTGCTCGTGGCGGGCGCCGGTGTGATGGGGAGGGCGCTCGCCGTGGGTGCCTCCCGTCGGGGAGCGAGCGTCACGGTCGCGAGCCGCGATCCCGTCCATGCCCGGGCGCTTGCGCTGGCCGTGGACGGGGCCTGGACGTCGCTGGCCGACGCGGCCCGGCAGGGGCTGTGGGACGCCGATGTCGTGCTCGTCGCTCTCGGCGGCCCATGGGCCGGCGTCGACGCCGCGCCGTGGACGTACGCGGCACCGGTCGATCGCGCGAACGATCGTCCGCTGCCGATCACGGTCGATCTCTCGTCACCGGCTGCGCTGCCCCTGCCGGCGCGAGCCGCCCTCGGCGGCCGCTACACCGACGTCGACAGGCTGTTCGCCGCCCGGCCGACCGTCGGGGCCGAGGCCGCACGGGTCAGAGCCGAGTACGTATCCCACGCGGAGGCCCTCATCGCGGAGACATGCGACCGCTTCGAGCGCTGGGTCGCTGCCCGCCCCTCCGTCGAGACGCTGCGCGCTCTCCGGGCCTCAGCCGAGGAGCGCCGGGCACGCGACCTTGAGCGACTGCTGCGCCGGCTTCCCGGCCTGGAGCCGCGGGAGCGCGAGCTCGTGGAGGCATTCTCCGAGCAGCTCGTGGCAGGGATCCTCCACGGGCCGAGTGCCCGGCTGCACGACGACGCCGACGGTGCGGCGGCACGAGCGGCGCGCATGCTCTTCGACCTGTGACCGCGTCGTCCGCTCCGCGCCGCACCCTGCGGCTCGGCACGCGCGGTTCCACGCTCGCGCGGCTGCAGTCCGAGCTCGTGGCCGCATCCCTTCGCCGCGCCGGTCACGACGTCGAGGTCGTGACGATCGTCACGGCGGGCGACGTGCGTCCGCCCGACACGGCCTGGGGCGAGGGGGCCTTCGTCGGCGCGCTCGAGGTCCGCGCTCGCCACGGGTGAGGTGGATCTCGCGGTCCACAGCGCGAAGGATGTTCCCATCGAGGGCGGCCCTGCGTCACCGCTCGTGATCGCTGCGTACCCCGGGCGGGAGGACGTGCGGGACGCACTCGTGCTGCCCGTGGATGGAGGGCGCACGCCCGTGGACACGGGGAACCCTCCCGCGCGATCCGCCGCCGAGGAGCCGCCCGGGTCGATCCCGTCCCCGCTCCCCCTCGCCACTCTTCCGCCGGCCGCCCGCGTGGGCACCGATAGCCCGAGGCGCGCCGGGTTCCTGTCCGCGGCGCGGCCGGACCTGGCGATCGTGCCGCTGCACGGCAACGTCGACACGAGGCTGCACCGCCTGGATTCGGGCGAGGTCGATGCGCTCGTGCTGGCGGTGGCCGGCCTCGTGAGGCTCGGCCGCGGCGACCGGGTGTCCGTTGCCGTCGATCCGGCCATCCTGCCGCCGGCTCCCGGACAGGGGGCACTCGCGGTGCAATGCCGGGCCGACGACGCCGTGGTTCTCGACGCACTGGCCGCGCTGGACGATCCGGTGACGCGCCTCGCGGTCGAGGCCGAGCGCGAGGTGCTCAGGGTCGCCGGCGGAGGATGCCGCGCTCCGCTCGGGGCGTCTGCAGTCGTCCGCGACGATCGTCTCGACCTGCTCGCGGGAGCCCTGACCGCGTCCGGCCGGCCGGTCTTCCTGCGCCGGTCGGGCCCGGCCGTCGACTGGCGCGACCTCGCCGCATCGGCGTCTGGAGAACTGCTGCGTGCCGGGTTCCGTGGGGAGGTGGCGTGATCCGCTCGCGCCCCGGCTCGACCGGATCCGGCGAGCGGTCCCGTCCCGCTGGACGGCCCGCCGTGCTCGTGACCCGCCCGGCGGGCGTCGACGACCCCCTGGTCGGGCGCCTGGCCGTCGCGGGAGTCCGGGTCCATGCCGTCCCGACCGTCGCGACGCGGCCGGTCGCCGCCGGTGGCGACCTCGATCGCGCAGCTTCCGATCTGCAGGAGGCCGACTGGGTGCTGCTCACCAGCGCGGCGGCATTCCACGCGCTGGCCGACGCGGTGGCGCGCGTCGGCGCCTCCTGGCCCCAGGCCGGGTCCCGTCCGAGGTTCGCGGCGGTGGGGCGAGCGACGGCGGGCGTGCTGGAGCGGGCGGGCGTGACCGTGGCTGCCACCAGCCCGGATGGGACCGGGCTCGGCCTCGTGCCCGTGCTCGAGTCCGCCGAGTCCCTCGCGGGCCGGCGCATCGTCCTGCCGCGGGCCAGCGCCGCCGACGAACGCCTGCCGTCGGCGCTGCGGCAACGCGGGGCAGACGTGCGGGACGTGGTGGCATACGAGACCGTGGAGGCGCCCGGCGAATCCCGGGGCCCGCTGCTCGCCGCACTTGCAGACCCCGACCTGCAGGCCGTCATCGTCGCGTCAGGGTCGGCCGTCCGGGGCCTTCTCGGGCTGCTCGACCTGTCCGGGTCCCCGGCAGATCGTGCCGCCGCCCGGCTGCGTACCCTGCCGTTCGTCTCGATCGGCCCGTCCACCTCGGACGAGGTCCGGCGGCTGGGGTTGGTGCTCGGCGCCGAGGCGGCCACGCCGTCCGTCGATGCCCTGTCGGACGCCGTGCTGGCGTTCCTGGCCGCGACCCGCGCGCCAGGACTGGAGGTATCCCGATGACCATCGCTTCCCGTCCCACCACCGTGTCCGCGTCGCGAGCGGACGCGCGCGTCCCCCCCGTCGAGCGCGAATCGGCCGTCGCGTTCGAACGGACACGCCGGATGCGCGCGTCGGCCGCGCGGCGTTCCCTGGTGCGCGAGACGCGCCTCTCGCCCGCGCAGCTCGTCATGCCGCTCTTCGTCGTCACCGGCCGCGGACGTCGCGAGCCCATCGCGTCCATGCCCGGCCAGGCCAGGCTGAGCCCCGACCTCGTCGTGGAGCTCGCCGGCGATCTGGCGTCGCTCGGCGTCGGTGGCGTCATGCTGTTCGGGGTCCCGGACGCGAAGGACCCCGACGGCGGAGCGGCGGCGGATCCGGCGGGCCCGGTGCCCGAGGCGATCCGCGGGCTGCGTGCCGCCGGCCTGCAGCTCACCGTGGCAGCCGATGTCTGCCTGTGCGAGTACACGACGCACGGGCACTGCGGGATCGTGGCCGGCGACCGGATCGACAACGACGCCACCCTGCCACGGCTCGCGGACGCGGCCGTGGCCTATGCCGCGGCAGGTGCCGACATCGTCGCCCCCAGCGGGATGATGGACGGCCAGGTGGCCGTAATCCGGGCCGGCCTCGACGCCGCGGGGCTGGTGGACACGGCGATCCTCGCCTACGCGTCGAAGCACGCCTCGGCCCTGTACGGCCCGTTCCGGGACGCGGCCGACTCGACGCCGGCGTTCGGCGACCGGAGGAGCCACCAGATGGACCCGGGAACGCCCGGGAGGCGCTGCGGGAGATGGCCCTCGACGCGGCGGAGGGCGCCGACATGCTCATGGTCAAGCCGGCGATCACCTCGCTCGACCTGCTGGCGCGGGCCCGGGAGCGCTTCGATCTGCCGCTCGCCGCCTACCAGGTCAGCGGCGAGCTCGCCATGCTCGAGGCCGCGGCCGAACGCGGCTGGCTCGACCGGCGGCGGGCCGCGCTCGAACTCGCTGACCGCCATCGCCCGCGCCGGCGCCGACATCATCCTGACCTACCTTGCCCGCGACGCGGCGAGCTGGCTCGCCGAGGAGACTGCACGATGACCGAGGCTCGTTACGTCCATGCGCTCGCCCTCGGGCTGGACCCGGCATGGCGGCGCCTCTCCGCCGCGGAGCGCGAGGAATCGGGCGGCGCGTTCGCGCGCGGCGCTCGAGTCCGATCCCTCGGTGGTGACGCACACGTACTCGATGATCGGCCTGCAGGCCGGCACGGACCTGCTGATCTGGCGGCTCGCGCCCTCGCTCGACGCGCTCGAGATGTCCGCGGCGGCCGCGCCCTGCGAACGGGGCTGGGCAGCTGGCTGACGGTGCGGGAGAGCCTGGTCGGCCTGATCCAGCCGTCCCAGTACGTCAGGAACCCCACGAGCCAGGAGCAGTCGCTGTTCGAGGGCGAGCGCTCGACGTACCTGGTCGTCTACCCGTTCACGAAGTCCACCGACTGGTACCTGATGGGCCGTGACGCGCGGCAGGGCATCATGAACGAGCACATGCGGATCGGGCACGGGTACCCGCAGGTCCGGCAGCTGCTCGCGTACTCGTTCGGTCTCGACGACCAGGACTTCATCGTCGCGTACGAGACCGACGACCTGCCGGGCTTCGTGGACCTGGTGCGCGAGCTGCGAGGCTCCGACAGCCGGCGATCCACCGTCCGGGACACGCCGATCCTGACTGCGGTCCACCGCCCGATCGGGGAGATCCTGCGGCTGCTGGGGGCCGCCGGCGAAGCGATCCCCGCTGGCGCGCTCGGGACGCTCGATGAGGGTCGGTCGCGGACGCGATGCCGGCGCCTCGGCGCGGCCCCGGCCACGACCGCGGGCACACCGGCGACATCGGCCGGCGCCGACACGACCGCAGCGGGCTACCTTCGGCGGGCCGCGGCGCTCTTCCCCGGCGGCGTGAACAGTCCCGTGCGCGCCTATCGCGCGGTCGGCGGCGACCGCTCCGTCATCGTCCGCGGTTCGGGCGCCACGGTGACCGACGTGGACGGGACCGAGTACCTCGACTACGTCGGCGCGTTCGGGCCGCTGATCCTCGGCCACGCCCACCCGGCGGTCGTGCAGGCTGCCGCGGCCGAGCTTGCTGCGGGCGGACCCTTCGGCGCCACGACGCCGGCCGAGGTCACGCTGGGCGAGGCCATCCGCGAGGCGATGCCCTCGATCGAGCGGCTGCGGTTCGTCAGTTCCGGCACGGAGGCGGTGATGAGCGCGCTGCGGGTGGCGCGTGCGGCGACGCGTCGGGACCTCATCGTGAAGTTCGAGGGCGGATACCACGGTCACGCGGACGGACTCCTGGCGGAGGCCGGATCCGGGCTCGCGACCCTCTCGCTCCCGGCCAGTGCGGGCGTTCCTGCCGACGTCGCGGCCCAGACCGTGCTCGCTGCCGCTACAACGACGCGGCGTCCGTCGAGGACGCCTTCGCGCGGCACCCGGGCCGGATCGCCGCCGTGATCGTCGAGCCGGTGGCGGCGAACATGGGAGTCGTGCCGCCGGTCCCCGGGTTCCTCGAGGCGGTGCGGGAGCTGACGGCCGGCAACGGCGCCCTTCTCGTCTTCGACGAGGTCATCACCGGTTTCCGCGTGGCCCGTGGCGGTGCCCAGGCCCGCTACCGCGTCGCGCCGGATCTCACGGTGCTCGGCAAGATCATCGGCGGGGGGATGCCCGTGGGAGCGTACGGTGGAAGGGCGGATTTGATCGACCTGGTGGCTCCAGCGGGGCCCGTCTACCAGGCCGGAACGCTGTCGGGCCATCCGGTCGCGATGGCAGCCGGGGCGGCCACGCTCCGGCTCCTCGCCGCCGACGTGTACGCCAGGCTCGAATCGCTCGGCCGGGCGCTCGAGAGGGGCTGCTCGAGGCGGCCTCGGACGCCGGCGCGAGCCCTCTCGGTGGGACGCGTCGGGTCGCTCCTGACCCTCTTCTTCCGCGAACAGGCGCCGCGCGATTTCGACGAGGTGCGCGAGGCCGACGCCGCCGCCTACGCGCGCTTCCACCGCTTCATGCGCGCGTCCGGCATCCTCTCCCCGGCATCACAGGAGGCGTGGTTCCTCTCCGCCGCGCATGGTCCGGAGGACGTGGCGCGGACGGTTGCCGCGGCACGCGCGGCACTCGCCGCATGACGGCGGGGCCGTCCGCGCGGGCCGACGCGCCGCTGCTTCGCGCGTACCGGGGGCAACCCGTCGACGTGACACCGGTGTGGTTCATGCGACAGGCGGGCAGGGCGCTGCCGGAGTACCGGGCCGTGCGCACGCGCGCCGGCCTCGCGGAGATCGTCGCCGACGCGGCGCTCTGCGCGGAGGTCACGCTGCAGCCGGTGGGCTCGGCGTCGACGCGGCGATTTTCGCGGACATCACGACGCCGCTGCGGGATGGGGTGGGCGTGCGGTTCGTCGAGGGCGTCGGGCCGGTCGTCGAGGGGTGGGATGCTGCGAGTGGAGCGCTGCGGCCTTCGACCGGGCGACGCGTCGGCGTTCTGGAGGCGATCTGGCTCGTGCGCGGAGAGCACGGTGCAGATCCTCGGGTTCGCGGGCGCGCGTTCACACTGGCGAGCTACCTCGTGAGGGTGCTCCTCGCGCGAGAGGTAGCTCGCCAGTGTGAACGGCGCGCGCGCGAACAAGAGGATCGGCGCGTGCTCTCCGCGCAGAGAGCAGGATCGTCTCCAGGAACGTAGGAGCGGTGTTGCTCGGTGAGGGTTGCAGCGCGTTCATGTTGGTAGCGGTTCGCGCGGGTAGCTAGATGAGCGGGGTTAGTGTTTCGATGAATTGCATGTTTGTTTATGTTAGGTAGGGGTGTGGTGATGTAGTGATTTGATTGTGGTGTGATGTGAGGTGCAGGTTGTAGGTGATGGGCGCCGCCTCGGCGTCGACGCCGCGATCATGTTCGCCGACATCACCACGCCCCTGCCGGGCATGGGCGCGGGCGTGCGGTTCGTCGAGGGCGTCGGCCCTGTCATCGAGCGGCCCGTGCGGACCGCTGCCGACGTGGACGCGCTGCGGCCCTTCGACCCGGCCGACGCCGTCCCGGCGTTCCTGGAGGCGATCCGGCTCGTCCGCGCGGAGAGCACGGTGCCGATCCTCGGGTTCGCGGGCGCGCCGTTCACACTGGCGAGCTACCTCGTCGAGGGCCGCTCCTCGCGCGACGCGGCGCGCCTCATGGAGCTGTTGCGCAACCAGCCAGCCACGTTCCACGCCCTGCTCGGGCGCCTGGTCGACGCGACCATCGCGTACCTTCGGGCGCAGGTCGCGGCCGGCGTCGACGCCGTCCAGCTCTTCGACAGCTGGGTGGGCGTGATGGGCCCCTTCGACTACGAGCGTGCGGTGCTGCACCACGTGCGACGCCTGTTCGCGGGACTCGCCGACCTCGGCGTCCCGCTCGTGCTCTTCGGGACCGGCACGGCGGGCCTGCTGCGGCTCCAGGCCGCGTCCGGCGCGACGGTCATCGGCCTGGACTGGCGGATCGCGCTCGGCCTCGCGAGGGGCCTGCTGCCGGAGATGGCCGTGCAGGGCAACCTCGACCCGACGGTGCTGCTCGGCCCCTACGACGACGTCGAGGAGCAGGCCGCGTGGATCCTGGATCAGGCCGCAGGCATGCCCGGCCACGTGTTCAACCTGGGCCACGGCGTGCTGCCGTCGACTGATCCGGACACCCTGCGCCGCCTGGTCGATTTCGTGCACGAGCGCAGCTCGCGGCCGGTATCGGCGGCATGACGGACACGAACGACGCCCCGGGTTCGGTGGTTCCGATGACGGGCGCGGTCCTCGCGCCCGCGGTCCCGACGCCCGCGGTCCCGACGCCCGCGGTCCCCTCGACGTCTGTGGCAGCTATGACGGGCGAGCAGCGCTTCCTCGCGGCCTGCCGGCTGCAGCCCGTCGATGCGACTCCGGTCTGGTACATGCGGCAGGCCGGGCGCGGCATCCCCGAGTACGAGCGGATGCGCGACCGCTACGGCGTCCTCGGCATCGCCCGGACGCCGGAGCTGGCGGCACGCGCGAGTACCCTGCCCGTCGCCATGTACGGCGTGGACGCCGCCGTGATGTACGCCGACGTGATGCTGCCCACCGGGCCCATGGGCATCGACTTCGACCTCACCCCGGAGGGGCCGGTGCTCGCGGCTCCCGTCCGGTCGGCGGAGGACGTGCTGCACCTCCGCGTCTACGACCCCGACGAGGAGCTGGCGTTCGCGATGGAGGCGATCCGCCTGGCGCGGCACGAGCTGGACGGACGCCAGGCGCTGATCGGGATTGCCGGCGGACCGTTCACGCTCGCGGCGTACCTCGTCGAGGGCCGCGCCACGCGCGACCAGTCGACGGCGCGGGCATTCATGTACGCGCAGCCCGAGGCGTGGCACGAGCTGCTCGGCCGCATCGCCGAGGTGGGCCGCCGGTACCTCGCGGCGCAGGTCCGGGCGGGGGCGCAGGCCGTCCAGGTCTTCGACACGTGGGCGGGCTCGCTCGGCCCCGACGACTACGAGGCGTACGTCCTGCCCCATGCCGCGCGCCTGCTCGCGGGGGCGGCAGGCGTCCCGGCCATCCACTACGTGTCCGGTGGCGCCGAGCTGCTCGACCTGCTCGTCCGCGCCGGAGGGGGGATCGTGGGGATCGACTCCCGGGTGTCGCTCGGGGACGCATGGGCCCGGCTCGGTCGCGACGTCGGGATCCAGGGGAACCTGGACGGAGCGCGCGTCCTCGGTGGCTGGCGGTCCACGGAGGCGGGCACCCGGCGCATCCTCGACGAGGCCGCCGGCCGGCCCGGCCACATCTTCAACCTCGGACACGGCATCGTGCCCGGCACCGACCCGGCCCTGCTCTCGCGCCTTGCCGAGCTCGTCCACGACGAGTCGGCGCGACGGCGCCGTGGCGCGAGGTCCCGCACCACCAGGAGGTCGCGTCCATGCGTGACCACGAATCAATCGTCGTCGGCGTGCCGGCAGCACCGGCGGTCGGCGTCCTCCTCATGACGTACGGATCGCCATCGGACCTGGACGACGTGCCGCGCTACCTCGTGGCCGTCCGCGAGCGGTCGCGCACCGGAGCCCGAGCTCGTCACGGAGTTCACGCGCCGCTATCGCGCCATCGGGGGATCCCCGCTGGTGAGCATCACCGGGGAGCAGGCCGACGCCCTGGAGGCCCGGCTGGGGGAGGGGTACCGGGTCGCGGCCGGCATGCGCTTCTCCGATCCCACCATCGCCGACGGCGCTCGGCGACCTTGCGAGCAGGGGATGCCGGCGGGTCGTCGGGATCGTGCTTTCGCCGCAGTACTCCGACCTGATCATGGGCGGCTACGGCCGGGCGATCGACGCCGCGCGCGAGGCGATGGGGCCGGATGCGCCGGAGGTCGCGCATCGCCGGATCGTGGCACCTGGAGCCCGCGTTCATCTCGGCGCTGGCCGCCCGGATCCGCGAAGCGATCGACCGGTTCCCCGCGGAGGAGCGCGATGCCGTTCCCGTGCTCCTGACCGCGCACAGCCTGCCGCGCCGCGTCGCGGACCAGGAGCCGGGCTACCTGGGCCAGCTCGACGAGACGGCCACCGCCGTCGCGCGGGCCGCGGGGCTCGACCGGTCGCGATGGCACTTCTGCTGGCAGAGCGCAGGCCACGAGCCCGGGGAGTGGATGAAGCCGGACTTTGCGGACCTCGTCCCCCAGCTGCGCCGGGAGGGACACCGCGGGGTCGTGGTCGCACCGGTCCAGTTCCTCGCCGACCACCTCGAAACGCTGTACGACGTCGCGATCGGCGCCCGGGAGCAGGCGGACGCCGCCGGCATGGGCTTCGAGCAGGTGCGTGCGCTGAACGCCGACCCCGGGCTCATCGAGGCCCTGGCCGGCGTGGCGAGGTCGACCGAATCGGCCGCCTGGCCGGCTGCCGCCACGGCAGGAGCGCGCTCCTAGCGAGCCGGTACCCGCTCCGTCGTCGGGTGGGTACGGTGGCCCTGCGTCAGGCCGGTGTCTCCGTCTCCTCGGGCAGCAGGAACCAGCGCAGGCTCTCGAAGTCCGCCCCCGCGTCGACGCGTGCCGGCCGGCGCGAGGCCGGCGGCGGATCGGCGAGGATGGCGCGAGCCTCGGCCAGGTACCCGGCCAGCCGGCTCTCGGGAGCGCGGTGGCGATGCGCCCGGTACGACATGCGGCCGTCCTCGTAGCGGACGTCGTGCAGGCTCAGCGGCGGCTCGACGGGTCCATCCACGTGCCGCCAGAGCCCGTCGCCGGATCGAAGTCGTACTGCGGGAGCAGCTTGTCAGCCCTCGCTCGCGACCGCGTTGACCGCGTCGAGGATGAACTCGAAGACGCGTCTCGCTGAGGAAGTAGTTGAAGTTGACCCGCACCCAGCCGGGCTTGATCCCCTCGCAGCCGCGCACGATCTCGCGCTCGAACTCCTGCGAGCGCTCGAGGTCGATCCCGAGCAGCCGATGCCCGTACGGCCCGGCGCACGCGCAGCCGCCGCGCGCCTGGATGCCGAACAGATCGTTGAGCAGCGCGACGACGAAGTTGTGGTGCAGGTAGCGGCCCTTCGTGGCGCACGACGAACGAGACGATCGAGAGGCGCCACGCGTCCTGGTTGCCGAGGATGTGCAGGTTCGGGTTTTCGCTCCAGTCGGCGATCGCGCGCTCGATGAACGCCTCTTCGTGCTCGCGGATCGCGTCGACGCCGACCGCCTCCTTGAGCTGGAACACGAGCCCCGCGCGGATCGACTCGACGATCGCCGGCGTGCCGCCCTCTTCGCGGTGCTCCGGAGTCGGCGAGGTAGCGGTGCTCGAGCGGGTTCACGTACGCGACCGTGCCGCCGCCGGGCACGACGGGGACGCGGTTCTTGAAGAGCGCGCGCTTGCGCGACGAGGACGCCGGGCGTGCCGGGGCCGCCGATGAACTTGTGCGGCGAGAGGAAGACCGCGTCCTTGTAGCGCGAGGTCGCCGTCGGGCCGTCGTCGCCGTCTCATGTCGATCTCGACGTAGGGCGCGGCGGCGGCGAAGTCCCAGAACGAGAGCGCGCCGTTCTCGGTGGAGCAGCATGGCGATCGCGCGCGTGTCGGAGACGATGCCGGTCACGTTCGACGCGGCGGAGAAGCTGCCGATCTTGCAGCGGCCGGCGCTGCATGCGCCTCGCAGCTCTTCGTTCGAGCTGCGCCAGGTCGATCGTGCCCGTCGGGGTCCTCGCGGATCGGTGACGACCTCGGCGATCGACTCGCGCCACGGCAGCTCGTTGGAGTGGTGCTCGTACGGGCCGATGAAGACGACCGGCCGCTCGCTCGGGCGGGATGCGCGAGCGGAGGTCGTAGCGCTCGTCGAGGTCGGCGGGCAGGCGCAGGTTGAGCACGTCGATCAGGCTGTTGATCGCCGCGGTCGAGCCCGAGCCGCAGAAGATGCACGGCGTGCTCGTCGCCGCCGCCGACCGCGTCGCGGATGATGCGCCGCGCGTCCTCGCGGAAGCGCGTGGTCTGCAGGCCGGTGCCCGACGACTCGGTGTGCGTGTTCGCGTACAGCGGCAGCACCGCGTCGCGGATGAAGTCCTCGATGAACGACGAGCGAGCGCCCCGACGCGGTGTAGTCCGCGTAGGTGACCCGCCGGAGCCCGAACGGTCCGGCGACCGCCTCGTCGTCGCCGATGACCGACGCCCGGATGAGGTCAATGATCGATGCGGCCGGCTCCATGGAGGCATCGTAGCCGTCTGCGGCCCGCGCCGTCCGGCCCGTCGTCGCGGCGGACGGCCAACCCGCCGGACAGGCCCTCTCCGGCCAGGCGCTCGTCGTCGCGGCGGACGGCCGCCCCGCCGGGCTGCCCTCTGCCGGGCGCTCCCGCGCGGTCCGCCCATCTTCGGGCCGAGTGGCCCTCGCCCGCGCCCGGCGACGGCGTCAACGTGAAGCCTCGTGGTTCAGTTCCATCTTCCCCGCATCCTGCGTCCCGTCACCCGAGCCCTCCGGTCACGGCGGCAGGCGCCGACCGTCATCACGGTCCTCGACATCCGGCAGCACGAGCGAGCCCGTCGAACCGAGATCCTCATCGGTCCCCACCGCGACCGGTAGCCCCGTCCCGCCGTTCTCGAGTCAGCCTCGGGTGCCCCTGACCGCCGCTCGCGAGTCCAGTTCGGCCTGAAGCTCCCGTGCCAGGTCCGCCATCGTCGGCGACACCCTGTCGGCACCCGGCAGCTCATCGGCCGGGTACGTGCTCGCCGGTGCCCACACGAACATGCCGGCGGCGTTCGCCGCGGCGATGCCGGTCGGCGTGTCCTCCACCACCAGGCACTCGGCCGGCGCGACCTCCAGCGTCCCGGCGGCGGCCAGGAACAGATCTGGCGCGGGCTTCGGACGTGCCACCTGCTCGACGCTGAACAGCCGCCCGGAGAACCTCGCCAGCAGGCCGGCCGCGCGCAGGGACATCTCCAGGCGGGGCCGCGTCCCGTTCGAGGCGACGCAGTAGGCAATGCCCCGCTCGTCCAGCACGTCGAGCAGCGCCGGGACGCCCGTGGATGGAGCCAGCTCCCGCCCGAACACCTCGCCGAGCTCCCTGGCGTAGACCGACTCGAACGAGGCGGGCAGGTCGGTTCGCATGCGCTCCTCGACGACGGTGCGCACGAGCGTCACGGGGAACCCGGTGAAGTCCCGGCGGCACTGTGCCGACGTGGCCGGCACCCCGAACCCGTTGAGCACGCGCGCGAGCGTCGACGACGAGAGGGTCTCGCTGTCGACCAGGACGCCGTCGTTGTCGAAGACCACGAGGCGAACGGGGTCGGGCAGGGGAGCGACGGCTCCGACGGGTGTCACGGGTACATGGTGCCATCCGCGCAGCGCCCGCGGGCACCCGCCGCGCCCTTGCGGCATGGACCGCCCCGCGGACGTGGACCGGGCCCGCGGCATGGACCCGCCCGGGGCATGGACCGCGGCGTCGGGTGCCGGGTAGGCTTGCGTCCATGGGATCGAGGACGAGCGCGGGGATCCTGCTGTACCGGGTGCGCGGTGGCCGGCTCGAGGTGCTCCTGGCGCATCCCGGCGGTCCGTTCCACCGGACCCGCGACACCGGGAACTGGTCCGTTCCGAAGGGAGAGCCCGCGGAGGGCGAGGATCTCGAGCCCGCGGCGTCGCGCGAGTTCGAGGAGGAGACGGGTTCGCCCGTGCCGGAGGGCCCCGGATCGCCCTCGGGTCCGTCCGACAGAAGGGCGGCAAGGTCGTCACGGCGTGGGCGGCGGAGGGAGATCTCGAGCCCGAACTGGCGCGGAGCAACCACTTCGACCTCGAGTGGCCCCCGGGATCGGGACGTGTCGAGTCGTTCCCCGAGGTGGATCGCGTGGCGTGGTTCGTCCCGGACGAGGCCCGGCGCCGCATCAAGGATGCCCAGGTGCCGTTCGTCGACCGGCTCGTGGAGGCGCTCGAGCGCGGCTGAGCGGGTCAGGGACCGGCGGTCACCCCCGGATCGAGCGCGGACGCCGAGGCCGTTACCGCCGACGCGCCGGGTCCCGCCGACGTTCCGGGCGTGGACGCCGACGGCGAGGAGCCGGGTGCCGCGCCGGACGGCCCGGGCGGCGAAGGTGCCACGGAGCCCGAGGGCACCGGTGACGCAGAGGCACGAGGAACCGGCGCCAGGGCCGCGGCGACGAGCCGCGCGTAGGCGGCCGCGCCGACGGGCCGCAGGTGGATCCCGTCGTCCCAGAAGTACTCGGCATGGTGGTCGCTCGCGTCGTGCCAGTCCACGACGACCACGTTCGGGTAGCGCTTCGCCGCGTCCGCGAGGACCGAGTTGTCGTGCGCCTCCCAGCTGCGCGGTTCCTTGAGGTTGACGAACACGACCACCGTCGCCGCGTGGAGCACGTGCATGACCTGGTCGATCTCGCCGCTCGTGATCCAGCCGTTGTCGCCCAGCCCGATGACGACGGCGCCCGGCAGGAGTCCCTGCTTCTGGCGCTGCTGCAGGATCTGCACGCCCACGCCGAAGGATCGGCCGATCGCCGCGTTGACCTCGATGCCGTGCACGGCCTGTCGGAGCTGGGCGACGGCGCCCAGCATGACCGAATCCCCGATGGCCAGGACCTGCGGCGGCCGGACCTTCGGAGGCGGCGTGGAGGCGGCCGCCTGACCGGCCGACGTGGGAGCGGGGGAGCCGGCCGGGCCGGCCGGTGCGGTGGCGAGTCCGGTCTCCGGCGCCAGGCTCACCGGGGCGCCGGTGGACGGGGTCGCAGCGGGGGTCCGCACTGGGCCGGCGGACGCGGCCGCGGCAGGCCCGCCCGTGTCGATCGAGGAGACCGCCAGGTACGAGGGGGGCGGTGGCGCCGTGGCTCCGGCCACGCGCGCCCCCACGACGACCGCGAGGGCCAGCACCGCGCCGCTCGTCGCGATGGGCCAGCGGTACGTCGAGATGCGGCGTTCTCTCGGAACGGAGCGCCACGCCCGCCAGGCGCGACCGAGTGCCCCCTGGCGGACCGGCGTCTCGACGAATCGGTACGACACCTCGGCGGCCAGCAGGGTGAGTGCCAGGCGGAGCGCCAGGTCGGGGATCGGGTCGAGCGGGACGTCGAGCTGGGGCCGGGTCAGCGTGAAGATGGGCCAGTGCCACAGGTAGATGCCGTACGACCGCTCGCCGATCCAGCGGAGCGGTTGACGGTCCAGCACGCCGGCCCCGAGCCACCCACCGGGTCGCACCGAGGCGAAGATCACCGTGGCCGTGACGATCGCAACCACGACGAACCCGCCGCGGTAGAGCCACGGTTCGTACTCGTCGAAGAGCCAGAAGCACGCGCCCAGCAGGCCCAGGCCGGCGATGCCCGCGGCGTCCCACCACGGCAGACCCCGCACGAGCCCCGTCACGGCTGCGGCAAGCGTCGCGGCCCGGCCCCGGCGGACCGGGGAACGCGTCCCTGGGTCCGCCCCATCGTCCGCCTCGGGCCATGGCGGCAGGGCGGGCCACGCGCGACCCACCGCCTCGCCGTCCCGGTCCGAGACCGGCGTCGCCGGGGCCGTCGCCCGGGCGACGGGCGACCACGCCAGGGCGAGGGCGGCGCCCGCGAGGAGGCCCACGGCGTGTGTGTCGGTGCCGTAGTACACCCGGGATGGATCCACGCCGGGCACGTAGAGCGCCGCCATCAGGATCGCGGATCCGGCGGCGCCGAGGAGCGTCAGGACCAGCATTCCCCGGCGCCGGGCGATGAGCAGGCCGGCCGTCAGCAGCAGGGGCCACAGGACGTAGAACTGCTCCTCCACCGCGAGCGACCAGAGGTGCAGCAGCGGCGACGGACGCCCGACCGCCTCGAAGTACGACTGCTGGCGCAGGATGAGGTACCAGTTGGTGACGTAGGCGAGCGCGGCCAGCGTGTCGCCCCGGACACGGGCGACCTCGCCGGGAGCCAGCACGAGAGCCATCAGGATGGTGCCTGCGAGCACCAGGAACAGCGCCGGCAGGAGCCGCCTCGCGCGGCGCAGCCAGAATTCCCGGAGCCTGATGTGTCCCAGCCGGTCCCGCTCGGCGAGCAACAGCGTGGTGATGAGGAACCCGCTGATCACGAAGAACACGTCGACGCCGAGGAACCCGCCGGACAGCAACCCCAGGTCCGCGTGGTAGACCAGCACCGCAAGGACGGCGATCGCGCGGAGCCCGTCCAGCCCCGCAAGGCGGCCTCCGGCGTGCTGCGCGGCGGCGTGGAAGGGCTGCCCGCCGGGGACGGCCTCGGGCGGCGCCGGTAGCCCGCCACTCACGTCCGTCTCCGCCATGCCCCTGTGTCCCCTGCTCGACGACCCGTGTCTATGATGCCTCGCCGGGCCTTGCGTCCGCATCGCATTCGGGCCGATCCGTCGGCGCGATTTCCGTCCGCCGCAGTGTCGGCGGTCGGGCTTTCGGGGTCGGCTGACGGGAAGCGGCACCAGGCGTGTCCGCACCCCGCCCGGGATCGGTCGATGATGCGACCAGCCCCGCCGCGCGCAACGCGACCGCGGCGTCTAGGATGCGGTCGAGGACCCCGGCCGCGTTGGCGTTCCGACCCGGGGTCGTTGCGGAGGCGACGTGCGAGAGCTCTACCCGGCCATCGAACCCACCCGGAGCGGGCATCTCCGGGTCTCGGCGCTCCACGAGATCTACTGGGAAGAGAGCGGCGATCCCGCCGGCACCCCGGTCGTGTTCGTGCACGGCGGCCCGGGTGGAGGGACGAGCGCCGACGATCGCCGCTACTTCGACCCCGCCGCGTATCGCATCGTCCTGTTCGACCAGCGGGGCTCCGGACGGAGCACGCCCCATGCGAGCCTGGTCGAGAACACGACGTGGGACCTGGTGTCGGACATGGAGCTCCTGCGCGAGCACCTCGGCGTGGATCGATGGGTCGTGTTCGGAGGCTCGTGGGGCAGCACGCTGGCGCTGGCCTACGCGGAACGGCACGCCGAGCGGGTGCGGGCAGTCATCCTGCGCGGCATCTTCCTGCTCCGCCCGCACGAGATCCGGTGGTTCTACCAGGAGGGAGCGAGCTTCATCTTCCCGGACGCCTGGGAGGACTTCCTGGCGCCGATCCCGCCCGCCGAGCGCGACGACCTGGTGGCCGCCTACCACCGGCGCCTGACGGGTGACGATCCGGTGGCACTGGTGGCCGCCGCGAAGGCCTGGAGCCAGTGGGAGGCGAGGACGAGCAAGCTCCGACCCGACCCGAAGCTGGTCGAGCGCTTCGGCAGCGAGACGACGGCCGATGCGTTCGCCAGGATCGAGTGCCACTACTTCGTCAACCGCGGCTTCTTCGCGACGCCAGACGAGCTGCTCGACGGGGTGGATCGGATCCGCCACATCCCCGCACGGATCGTGCAGGGGCGGTACGACGTCGTGTGCCCCATGACGAGCGCGTGGGACCTGCACCGGCGCTGGCCCGAGGCGGGTTTCGAGGTCGTGCCGGACGCGGGGCACTCGGCCACGGAGTTGCCGACCATCGACCGGCTCGTGACAGCGACCGACGAGTTCCGATCCGCCCGCTGAGTTGGAGCGGGGCGCCCGCGCGCGGGAGATGCGGCCCGGGGCTCGGCGGCCCCGTGCCTGCCGTCCGGACTCGGGCGCCGTGCCTGCCGCCCGGGACTCGGGCCGCGCGCCTGCCGCCCCGGACTCGGGCGCCGCGCGTCTGCCGCCCCGGGCGCCGGGTGCTCTCGAACCGGTTCAGCGGGGTGAGGGCAGCTCGATGCGGATGCGGGCGTCGACGACCACTGCCCCGTGCTCGAGCACGATCAGCGGGTTGCAGTCCATCTCGGCCACCTCGGGGTGCGCCTCGACCATGGCGCTCGACCCGCAGCAGCGTCTCCTCGAGCGCCGCCACGTCGGCCCGCGGCGCGTTCCGGTAGCCGTCGAGCAGGGGGAACGTCGCGAGCGATCGGACCATCTCGGCCGCGTCCCGGTCCGTCAGCGGCGTGATCCGCACGGCGACGTCCCTGAGCAGCTCCACGCCGCCCCCGCCGGGGCCGCAGGCGATCACCGGGCCGAAGAGCCGGTCGTGGACCACGCCGACCAGCATCTCGACGCCGGGCGGCATCATGCGCTGGACGAAGAAGCGCTCGACCGGGTGACCGGCTGCGGCCAGGTCCGCGGCCATCTCCGCGGGCGGCGGCCTCACGGCCGCCTCGTCCGCGAGCCAGAGCGCGACGGCGCGTGCCTCGGACTTGTGGACGACACCGGGCGCGACGGCCTTGAGCGCGACGGGCCTGCCCAGTTCGTCCGCGCGCGTCCGGCCGCCTCGGCCGTGTCCGACGAGACGCCAGTCGGCGCGGTGGGGATCCCGTAGCACTCCAGGAGGCAGGCGACCTCGTCGGGCCGAAGCCAGCGCGACCGTCGCCCGTCGGCTGTGCGGCCAGCGACGACCCGGCGAGCGTGGCGCCCGTGTCGACGCCTGCCGGGCTCGATGCTGGGCGAGCGCGGCGGCGAGCACCGCGGCCGCGCCGTCGGGGCGGACGTCATCGAAGTCCGGCACGATGCCCGCGGGCGCCGCCCGCCACTCCGCGTAGCGACCGCGTGTGCGAGCGCACGCGCGGCCTCCTCCGGATAGCCGTAGGCGGGGACGCGGACCCCGACCGTCGCCGAGCGCCGCCGGGCCCCCCTCCGCGGCCATGAACACGGTCAGGACCGGGATCGGCCGCGGCAGCTCGGGCACGCCGTCGCGGATCGCCGCGGCCACGACCTCCTCCGGGCCGCCAACGGCGGGCACGAACAGCACGATGATCGCATCGATGCCCTCGCATGCACGCGAGCATCGCGATCGCGCGGCCGGAACGAGTCGGGGGCGGCGTCGATCGTGTCGACCGGGTTGTTCAGCGCGGCCTCGGGCGGAAGGAACTCCGCGAGCGCACGCGCACGGCCGTCGGAAGCGGCGGGACGATCAGGCCATCGGCGTCGCACGCGTCAGCCGCGAGGATTCCGGGCCCTCCGCCGTTCGTGAGGATCGCCACGCGCCGGCCAGTCGGCAGCGGCTGGTTGGCCAGCAGCGAGGCGACGTCGAAGAACTCGCCGAGCGTGTCGGTCCGGACCACCCCTGCCTGGTGGAACAGCGCGTCGACGGTGACATCCGATGCGCCGATGAGCGCGCCCGTATGTGACGAGGTTGCACGTGCGCCCGCGGCCGACCGGCCGCTCTTCACCGCGATGATCGGCTTGACGCGCCCGACGCGGCGGGCGATCCGGGCGAACTTGCGGGGATTGCCGACCGACTCGAGGTAAAGGGCGATCACCGCGCACGCCGGATCGTCCTCCTCCCAGTACTGCAGGAAGTCGTTGCCCGACAGGTCCGCCTTGTTGCCGATCGCGACGAACGTCGAGAGGCCGAGAGCGAGACGGTTGGCGTGCTCGATGATCGCGAGTCCGAGGGCGCCGCTCTGGGACAGGAACCCGACGCGACCGGCGATGGGGATGGTCGGCGAGAAGGTGGCGTTGAGTCGAACGGAGGGCTCGAGGTTGATGACGCCCATGCAGTTCGGCCCGACGAGCCGCATCCCGCCCTGCCGGCATACCGAGACGAGCTCGCGCTGCCGTTCGATGCCCGCGCCGCCGATCTCGGCGAAGCCGGGCGAGATGACGAACGAGCGTCCTGACGTCCTTCTGCGCGCACTCGCGCGCGGCGTCGGCACGGCCGCGGCGGGCAGGACGACGACCGCGAGGTCGACCGGGCCGGGGATGTCGAGAATGGAACGGTACGCGGCGACGGACTGGACGACGTCGGCGTTCGCGTTCACCGGGTAGACGGGGCCGGTGGAACCCCCCGGCGAGCAGGTTGCGGAACAGCGCTCCGCCGATCGTCCGGCTGGCGCGACGCGCCGACGACGGCGATCGAGCGCGGGTGGAGCAGCGTACGGACCGCCGCCGCGGCGGCGATCTGCTCGCGCCGTTCGAAGCGCTCGCGGGCCGGGCCCGTGAGCGCGGTGGGGAACTCGACGACGATCGACCCCGGCTCGGCGCGGACCTTCGTCGGGAATCCGCTCTCGCGGAAGACCTCCAGCATTCTGGCGTTCTCGGGCAGGATCTCCGCGCAGAAGGTGGCGATGCCCGCCTCGTGGGCGCGGTCGGCGAGCTCCTCGAGGAGGAGCGTCGCGACGCCTCGGCCCTGGTAGTCGTCGGCGACCACGAACGCAACCTCGGCCATCTCGGGGCCCACGACGCTGTAGCTGCCGCTCGCGATGATTCCGCCGTCCACGCCCGCTTCCGCGACGAGCGAGCAGTCGTCGTCCTCATGGGCGTGGCCCAGCGGCGTGCGAGCACCGGAAAGTCGCTCACAAAACCCGCGAACCGGAGCCGTCGCGATTCGACGGCGAGGCCCTGGAGGAAGGCGACGAGGCCCGCCTCGTCGTCCGGGCGTGCCGGGCGCATGTGGATCGCCGAGCCGTCACGGAGGATCGTGTCACGCGTGCGGTCTCTGGGTGGCGCGGTGCTCATGGCCTGGAGCTTCCTGTCGTCCGTCCGGATCCGCCGAGGCGGTCGCCGCGCGGCCCGCCCCCGCCGGTGCATCGATCCGGGTGCCCGGCGTGTGCGCGGCGAGAGTCTCCCATGAGGCCCGGGTCGAGGCCCACATGGACCGCCATCGCAGTCCCCTTCCCGGCCGAGCATGTACGGCTGAACCCATGCACGAGGCTTCCTGATCCGCCTCCGCGGACCGCTCGTCGTCTACGGACGCTCCTCGCACGAGTACGACTTCGGCCCCCACCACCCCCTGACGCCGCGGCGGTTCGGGCCCGGGATCGACCTGCTGCGCCTCCTCGGCGCCGATCGTTTCTCCGCGCCACGCGCCGCCACCGACGAACAGCTCGAGCGGGTCCACGACCCCGCGTACATCGCGACCGTCCGCATGCTGTCGGACTACCCGGAAGCCAGGGAGATGACCGGGTTCGACGCGCACGACAACCCACCGTTCTACGGAATGCACGAAGCGGCGGCGATCGTGGCCGGAGGCTCGATCGACGCGATGGATCGCATCCTCGCGGGTGATGCCGTGCATGCATTCCATCCGGGCGGCGGCCTTCACCATGCCATGCCGGGCCACGCGAGCGGCTTCTGCATCTACAACGACGTGGCGCTCGCGATCGCCCGGGCGCGCGACGCCGGTCATCGCGTCCTCTACGTGGACCTCGACGTCCACCACGGCGACGGCGTCGAGGCGATCTTCTGGAACGACCCGCACGTCCTCACCGTCTCCTTCCACGAGACCGGGCTTGCGCTCTTTCCCGGAACGGGGTTCGTCGAGGATCGGGGTGGCCACGAGGCGCCCGGCCGGGCGATCAACATCCCGCTCGATCCCGGGACGACCGATGCGTCATGGCTCGCGGCCGTCCAGCACGTCGTACGGGCGGTGGCCGAGGCCTTCCGCCCGACGATCCTCGTCAGCCAGCACGGCAGCGACAGCCACGTCCTGGACCCGCTGGCCCACCTGCGCGTGACCACCGCCGCGATGTCCCGGGCCGCCCGCCTGCTGGACGACGTTGCCCACGCGCACACGAGCGGTCGCTGGCTTGCGACCGGCGGCGGCGGGTACGACGTGTACCGCGTCGTCCCGCGGGCATGGTCGCTCGTCTGGCTCGCGCAGGCGCATCGCGACGTGCCGGCCGAGACGCCCGCCGAGTGGCGATCCCGCTGGGCCGGCGACGCGGCTCGAGCACCACCAGGGGTCCGCCACCCGTGCCATTGCTCGATCCGCCCGGCATCGCCGGAACCCCGAGCCGCTCGAGGCTCGCGGAGCGCAACGGCAGGCGACCGCCGACGCCAGGCCCTCGGGCACACGATCGGGCTCCGCTCGGGGACGGGGTCCGAGCGAGGCGCGCCGCCGACGCGCCGAAGTCCGACCGCTGCGAGAGACTGCGGGCCCGGACACGGACACCTGTAAGACTCGACTTGGCGTGCAGGCGGACTAGCCTGCGCACATCGCGCCTGCCGGTGGCCAGCGTCCCAGTGCGGTCAGTCACAGCGATGCGGGCCCGGCGGTCGTCCCTTGATGGCGGAGGCTACGCATGAGGTGTTCTGCAGCCCGAGATCGAGGCCCTGTTCTCCGAGCAGCGGGAGTTCGCGCCACCGCCCGAGCTCGCGGCCGCGGCCAACGCCGGCCCGGGCATCTACGAGCAGGCCGAGCAGGACTTCGAGGGATTCTGGGCCGGAGAAGCCGAGCGTCGCATCAGCTGGGCCAGGCCCTGGGACAAGGTCCTCGAGTGGGAGCTGCCCTACGCGAAATGGTTCCTCGGCGGGCAGCTGAACGCGGCGTACAACTGCGTCGACCGCCACGTCGAACGGGGCCTCGGCACGAAGGTCGCCTACTACTGGGAAGGCGAGCCCGGCGATACGCGCACCCTCTCGTACGCGGATCTGCAGCGCGAGGTGAACCGCTGCGCGAACGCGCTGACGAAGCTCGGCGTGAAGACAGGCGATCGGGTTGGCATCTACATGCCGATGATCCCCGAGCTCCCCGATTGCGATGCTCGCGTGCGCCAAGATCGGCGCCCCTCACGTCGTCGTGTTCGGCGGGTTCAGCTCGGACGCGCTCCAGGGTCGAATGGTCGATTCCGAGGCGGTTGCGCTCATCACCGCCGACGGGGGATGGCGCAATGGCAAGGTTCTCGACCTGAAGTCGGCCGCCGATGTCGCGGTCGATGGGGCGCCCACGATCAGGAACGTCCTCGTCGTCCGGCGGACCGGCAACGACGTCTCGATGAAGCCGGGGCGCGACCACTGGTGGCACGAGACCGTCGAAAGCGAGTCGGACGAGTTCGACCCGGTGCCGGTCGACGCGGAGCATCTGCTCTACCTGCTTCACACCTCCGGCACGACCGCCAAGCCGAAGGGGATCATGCACACGACCGGCGGCTACCTGGCCGGCGTGAGCACGACGCACAGCTACATCTTCGACCTCAAGCCCGACGACGTGTACTGGTGCGCCGCCGATATTGGCTGGGTCACGGGCCACTCGTACATCGTGTACGGCCCGCTTGCGAACGGCACAACCGGCATCCTCTATGAAGGGCGCGCCGCAGTATCCCGAGCCCGACCGCTGGTGGTCGATCATCGAGAAGTACAGGGTGTCGATCCTTTACTGCGCGCCGACGGCAATCCGCGCGTTCATGAAACAGGGCGAGTCGTGGCCGGCGAAGCACGACCTGTCGTCGCTGCGGCTGCTCGGTACGGTCGGCGAACCGATCAACCCGGAAGCCTGGCTCTGGTACCGCACGAACGTCGGCGGGGGGCGCTGCCCGGTCGTCGACACGTGGTGGCAGACGGAGACCGGCATGATCCTCATCACGCCGCTGCCTGGCCTCACGACCCTCCGGCCCGGCTCGGCGACAGTCCCGTTCCCGGGCATCTCGGCGAAGGTCGTCGACGCCGACGGGAAGGAGGTTCCGAACGGCGCCGGCGGCGGGTACCTCGTCCTCACCCGGCCCTGGCCGGCGATGCTCCGGGGCATCTACAAGGACCCGGAGCGGTTCGTGAACACGTACTGGCGCCGGTTCCCCGGGATGTACTTCGCGGGTGACGGCTGCAAGGTCGATGCCGACGGGTACTACTGGCTCCTTGGTCGTGTCGACGACGTCATGAAGGTCGTCGGGCCACCGGATCAGCACGATCGAGGTCGAATCCGCGCTCGTCGACCACCCGGCGGTGGCCGAGGCAGCGGTCGTGGGTCGATCGGACCCGGTGACCGGCGAGGCGATCTCGGCCTTTGTCATCCTCAAGGCAACGTGGAGGCGAACGACGCAGCTGGCGGCGGAGCTGCGCGAGCACGTCGCCCAGAAGATCGGCGCGATCGCGCGTCCGAAGCAGCTCATGTTCACGCCGGAGCTGCCGAAGACGCGCTCGGGGAAGATCATGCGCCGGTTGCTCAGGGATATCGCCGAGCATCGGGCGCTCGGCGACGTCACGACGCTCGCGGACGCGGGGATCGTCGAGACGATCCGCGACAAGGCCCAGTCAAGTGAGGCGGAGCAGCTCGTCTGAGCGCGGGCGCCACTGAGGCGCCAGGTCGTCGGGCGGGTTGGTGGTCCGTGGCAGCTCGCGCGGGCGTGGTCCGCGCATCGAGGAAAGGAGTCTCGCGTGGCTCAGGCCCAATCCGCGACAGCCGCACCGGCGGCCGTGGCGAACCCGGCGCCCTTGGGGCTGGCCGGCTTCGCGCTCACGACTTCATCCTGTCCCTGATGAACTCGGGCCTCGTGACCGGAAGCTCAATGGCGATCGTGGTCAGCCTGGCCCTCGCCTACGGTGGGCTCGGCCAGCTCGATCGCCGGGTGGTGGGAGTTCAAGAACGGCAACACGTTCGGGGCCGTCGCGTTCAGCTCGTACGGCGCCTTCTGGTGGAGCTTCGCGGCGTTCGTCTTCATGTTCCAGGGCAAGGACGCGGGCAACATCGTCGGCCTGGTACCTCCTGGCGTGGGGCATCTTCACGTTCTACATGTGGATCGCCACGCTCACGCGGCGCCCGCCCCGCGATGGTCGTGTTCCTGCTCCTCTGGATCACCTTCGTGCTGCTCGGCGCTCGGCGGGTTCGGGAACGCCGCCCCGGGCAGCGGCCTGACCGCGATCGGCGGCTACGTGGGACTCCTGACGGCGATCGCCGCCTTCTACGCGTCGGCTCGCGGAGTGATCAACGAGGCATTCGGCTCGGAGATCCTGCCGGGCTGAGGCCGCGGCGGGACGACTCCCGCATCTGACGGCATGCACGAGGGGCCGGTTCCCCAGGGGCCGGCCCCTTCGCATGCCCGGAGCGCCGTGCGCGCCACGCCCCGCGCCGCTCCTCGCGCTCGTGTTGAGCCGCGGGTGTCCGCGTGCTCAGCCCCGGATGGCGGCCTCTGTTCTCGCATGACGGGGCCGCGCCGCGCGCGTCGAGGCATCGCGCGGTACTGACCGATCGGTCGTGGCATGGTCGGTCTGCCGGGAGGCGTCGCCGCCCTGGCGGGATCGGGTGACCCGTTCCGGTGCCTCCGACGTCCCCGGAAGGTAGGCCTCGACGACCTGGACGGGTATGGCCGCCCGCAGCAGCCGTTGCACGCCGCGGAGCTGCTCGACCTCCTCGGGCGACACGAGCGAGATGGCCTGCCGCTCGCTCCCGGCCCGGCCCGTCCGGCCGATCCGGTGGAGGTAGTCCTCGGTCGACGGCAGCTCGTAGTTGACGACGACGGGAGCTCCTCGATGTCGAGGCCGCGCGACGCGACGTCCGTGGCCACGAGCACCGCGACTCTCGCCGCGCTTGAAGTCCTCGAGCGCGCGCGTGCGCTCGGGCTGGGTCCGGTCGCTGTGGATGGCGACGGCCTCGATGCCCGCCGGTCGAGGTAGCGCGGCCAGCCGGCTCGGCGCGATCTTCGTCCGCGTGAAGACGAGCACCTGGCGACAGCCGCGCGTGCGGATCAGGTGGACGAGCAGGTCGGCCTTGCGGTCGCGGTCGACCGGGTAGAGCACCTGGGTGAGGTTGTCCGCGGCGTGTTGCGCCGCGCCACCTCGACGGTGGCCGGGTCGCGCAGGAACTCCCCGGCCAGCGTGCGGATCTCGTCGGAGAACGTCGCCGAGAAGAAGAGCGTCTGCTGCCGTGCCGGGAGCATGCCCACGATCTTGCGGACGTCGGGGATGAAGCCCATGTCGAGCATGCGGTCGGCCTCGTCGAGCACGAGGATCTCCACCTGCGTCGAGGTTGACAGCTTGCTGGCCGATGTGGTCGAGCAGGCGGCCCGGTGTGGCGACGAGGATCTCGACGCCGGCCAGCAGGGCCTTGGTCTGCGGGTCGATCGGGACGCCGCCGTAGACCACGGCCGAGCGCAGCGGGACGTGCCTGGCCGTAGGTTCGGACCGACTCCTCGACCTGCACGGCGAGTTCGCGCGTCGGCGTGAGGACCAGGGCGCGGACGGGGTGGCGGGCGGGCGAGAAGCCGGTATTGGCGTGATGCCGAAAGCCGCTCGAGGATGGGCAGGACGAAGGCGGCGGTCTTGCCGGTGCCGGTCTGGGCGGCCGCGAGGACGTCGCGGCCGGCGAGCACGAGCGGGATGGCGGCGGCCTGGACCGGGGTGGGTTCCAGGTACCCCTCCCGCGCCACCGTCGCCAGGAGGTCGGCCGACAGGCCGAGGGTGTCGAACGTCAAATGCTTGGCTCCTGCGCGTCCGAGGACGCATGGCGACCTGGCGGGCGATCTTGTGCGGCCCGGGTCCACGGTCACGTGGTCGAAAGCTGCCGGATCGGCGGCCGAACACGCGGAGCGCAGTGCGCTCGCTGGTGCAGGTCGAAGCTCAGGTCTCTCTCTCCATGAGCGATCGTACCATGCCGGAGGCGTTCGCCCCGCCGCCGCCCGGTCCGCGGAATCCCCGCAGCCTCCACGTGGCCTCCACCCGCCCTCCATCCGCGGTCGCGATGCTCATCTCACTCGCGAACAGCGAGCGCAGCACACAGCATCTGGAGGTACAGGTCATGCGACGGATCATCGGTGCAGTCGGAGGGGCGGGCTTCGCGTTCCTGCTCCTGGTTCCAGCGGCCTTCGCGATGGGGCCGGCCACGTCACCCGGCGCGGGTGGCCAGGCGCAGACGGCAGCCGCAGCCGAGGTGCTCGGGCTCACGCAGGCACAGGTCAGCGAGCTTCGCCACGACGGACTCAGCCTCGCGCAGATCGCCGCCAAGCAGAGTGTCGACCCGCAGAAGGTGGTCGATGCGCTCGTCGCCCGCTGGACCGAGCGGATCGAGGTCCGCGTGGAGAACGGCGCCCTGACGACTGACCAGGCCACCACGCTCAAGTCGGCGCTCCAGGCACGTGCCACCACGTTCGTCGATCAGACGGCCGCGGGCGGGATGGCCGGGGCTGCCGTCGGCGCGGGACCGCGCTCGGGTGCAGGCGCACGGGCCGGGTCCGGGACGGGCACCGGCGTCGGGCCGGGACCGCGTGGAACCGGTACGGGGACGGGCGACTGCGACGGGACCGGTCCGCACGGCGCCGGCCGTTCCTGAACGGGACGGTGACCGGGGTCGGGCCGCGTCACGAGATGGCTCGTGACGGAATCGGCCCCCGCGATCGGGACGGTCGGGCCTTGCGCGGCCCGGCCGTCCCTCTATGGTGGCGGGAATGACCGCCACCGTTCTCGTCGTCGACGACGAGCCGCACATCGCCGAGGTCCTGCGCGCGTATCTCCTGCGGGACGGGTACGACGTGCGGACCAGCGGGGACGGGAACGACGCCCTGGCACTCGCGCGGGCCGAACATCCCGACGTGCTGATCCTCGACGTCATGCTGCCCGGCATGTCCGGGTTCGACCTCCTGCGGACGCTGCGGGCCGAAGGTTCGCGGGCGGCGGTGATCATGCTGACGGCCCGTGACGACCTGGTCGACCGCGTCACCGGCCTCGAACTCGGTGCCGACGACTACGTCGTGAAGCCGTTCGAGCCCCGCGAGGTCGTGGCGCGGGTGGGGGCCATGGTGCGGCGCATCGAGCGCCTGGGCGGCGTCCCGTCGCCCGTGTCCGAACAGCTCGGCCTGCTCGATCTGCAGCTCGATCTCGGCAGCCGCGAAGCCCGCCGTTCCGGCGAGACGATCGCGCTCACCCGCGCGGAGTTCGATCTGCTCGCCGCGCTGGCCGAGCAACCGGGCCGCGTCTGGACGCGGGAGCAGCTGGGGCAGCGCATCTTCGGGGAGGCATTCGAGGCCTACGACCGCACGATCGACAGCCACGTCAAGAACGTGCGACGGAAGCTCGGCGGGGCCGACGGGGCGGCGGGATACGTGGAGACGGTCCGCGGTGTCGGCTACCGCGCGGCTCATCCGACACCGTGACCCTGCGCCTCCGGCTCGCGGTCACGTTCGCCGCGGTCGCGCTCGCGACCGGCCTGGTGGTCGCCGTGGCCGCGCCGTTCGCGATCGAGCGGGGTTTCGCGCGGCTCGAGGCCGACCAGGCCGCCCTGCCGGCGGCGACGACGGCTCCCGGCCGTCCGGGTGCGGGAGGTCCGCCGGCGGGCAGGGGCCCCGCGGCGCGAGCGGCCCAGATCCAGCAGGACACGACCATCACCGTCATGATCATCGCGCTCGGCGCGGCACTCGCCGCCTCGCTCGCCGGCGCCCTCGTCGCCGCCCGCATCGCGCGGCCTCTCCGGACCCTCGAGGACGACGCGGCCGCCGTGGCCGCCGGCGACCTCGCCCGGCGATCGGGCCTTGGCGGGAGGACCGACGAGGTCGGGTCGCTCGGCCGGTCCTTCAACCGGATGGCGGCCGAACTGCAGCGCTCGGACGAGGCGCGGCGCCGCCTGCTGCAGGATGCGGCGCACGAGCTCCGGACGCCGCTGGCGGTGATCGACGCGACGGCCAGCGCCATCGCCGACGGGGTGTACGCGCCCGAGCCCCGGCACCTGGCCACGATCCGCGACCAGTCCCGGCTGCTCGCCCGCGTGGTGGACGACCTTCGCACCGTGGGCCTGGCGGAGGGCGGCGTGCTGGCGCTGCGCCTGGAGCGCGTCTCCGCGCGCGAGCTGGTGCCTTCCATCGCCGAGGCGTTTCGGGCGCGCACGGAGGCGGCCGGAATCGACCTGGTCGTTGGACCGGCTCCGGACGTCCTGCTCGGTGTGGACCGCGACCGCATCGGGCAGGCGATCGGCGCGCTGCTGGACAACGCCGTGCGGCACACGCCGCGCGGGGGCTCCATCAGGGTCTTCGCCGCCGCGGCGGACGCACGGGTCCGGATCCGGGTCGCGGACAGCGGGCCCGGCATCGCGGAGCAGGACCTCCCGAACGTGTTCGACCGGTTCTACCAGGCCGACCCCGCCCGCGATCGCTCGACGGGGACGACCGGGCTCGGGCTCGCGATCGCCCGGGCCATCGCGACGGCGCATGCGGGATCCGTCGGCGTCGAGAACCGCGCCGAGGGTGGGGCCTGCTTCTGGATCGAGCTGCCGGTGGCGGATGTATCGATTTCGGCCGCGGCTCCGTCTTCCATGTGAGAGCGGGCGCGCGCCCGCCATATGGAGGATCTCCACCATGGAACTTACCCGGAACGAGCATCCCGTCGACCGGATCGTCCGCGTCGTCCTCGGCGTTGCCCTCGTCGCGGTCCTGCTCGCAGGCACCGTCGCCGCGCCGCTCTCGTATCTTGTCGGCGTGATCGCCGCCATTGCCATCGTCACCGGCCTCGCGGGCTTCTGCCCCCTGTACGCGCTGCTGCACGTCGGCACGCGCTCCGTCGCGAATCGCTGAGGAGGCCGGCCAGGGTGCCCGGGACGACAGGCGGCGAGGCGACGGCCGATCCCTTCGCGGATCGACTGGCGGCGGAGCTCCCGACGCTCATCCGCCTCGCCGCCCGCCTGCTCCGCGATTCGGACCTGGCCCAGGATTGCGCGCAGGAGACCGTCGTCGGAGCGTGGAGGCGCCGCGACCAGCTGCGCGACCCGGCGTCGCTCGGGCCATGGCTGCGCCGCAGCCTGGTCAACCGGATCATCGACCGGTCCCGCAGCCGGCGGGACGAGCTCGATATCGATGACGTCGAGGCGGACTGGAAGGACGACACGTACTCGGTGCGCCCCGACCTCGTGCTCGAGCGCGCGGAGCTTCGTGACGAGCTGGAGGACGCCCTGGCGCGCCTCCCCGTCATCTACCGGGTGCCCGTGGTGCTCCACGACGCGCTCGACTGGACGGCGCCGGAGATCGCGTCGGCGATGGGCGTCGGGCTGGCCGCCACCAAGCAGCGGCTGCGGCGCGGAAGGATGATGCTCGTGACGGCACTCGGCGAGGACGACGCACGGAGGTGGGCGAGCCTCGCCCAGCCGATGCGCTGCTGGCGCGCCCGCCGGCACGTGTCGGCCTACATGGACGGCGAGCTCGACGCGCCGACACGGACGGCCGTGGAGGAGCACCTCGCAGCCTGTCCGACCTGCCCGCCGCTGTACGCCAGCCTGGTCGGGGTCCGCGCCACCCTGGGCGGGCTGCGGGATCCGGACTCCGTCGTCGAGGCTGCCATCGCGGAGCGGATCCGCGAGGCGCTGGTGGAGGAGGGGGCGGCTCCTGCGGACCGGGAACCTGCCGCGGACCGGGAACCTGCCGCGGACCGGGAACCTGCCGCGGCCGACGACCGCGAGGAGCGTCGCCGTGCCTGGGACCGCCGCCACGCGGCGCACGAACCGATCGAATCGGCGGACCCTGATCCGTTGCTGGTCCGCGAGGCTTCGGCGCTCCGGCCGGGCCGTGCGCTGGACCTGGCCTGCGGCGACGGCCGAAACGCCGTGTGGCTCGCCCGGCGCGGGTGGGACGTCCAGGCGGTCGACTTCTCGTCGGTGGCCCTGGAGCGGGCCCGCGGGCTGGCCGAGCGCGCCGGGGTGGCGGTCGAGTGGACCCGTCACGACCTGCTCGAATGGACGCCACCCGCCCGCGCGTACGACCTGGTGACGCTGATCTACCTGCACGTCGGCCCCGGGGAGCGACGGGACGTCCTCAGCGGCGCGGCCGCGGCCGTGGCCCCCGGTGGCCGGCTGCTCGTCGTGGGGCACCACCGGCGCAACCTGGACGAGGGGACCGGCGGCCCCCAGGATCCGCGTGTGCTGTACGAACCGGACGACCTGGCCGCCGAGGTGCCGGAACTCGTCGTGGAGCGCGCCGACACCGTCGTTGGTCACTCGGGTGGCGCAGCCCGCGTGGACGCCCTGCTCCTGGCTCGCCGCCCGGGCTCCACCGGCTGAAACGGCCGGGCCTCCCTCGGCGGACAGGGATGGCGCCGGGAGCTGCGGGGAGGCCGCAGGACCGGCCGTTCGATGGATTCCCGGCCCGGCCCGGACCCGGCGTCACGCGCACGGGCCGCGCGGCGACAAACACCTGCCAGTCCCGGTGGCTCGGCGGCGGAGCATCCAGACTTCTGTCCCGAATCGCAACCTCGTCGTGATCGTTCATGGGCCCCTCATGGGATAGGGTGGCGCCCGTGCCTCGTCGTCCCATCGCCTACGGGCTGATCTCGGTCGTGGCCGTGGCGGTCCTGGTGGTGGGGCTGGTGCGGCTGCTGCCCACCGATCCGCCATCCGACCTCGCGCCATCGCCCGCAGCGGCCTCGCCGGCCGTCGCCGGTGGTTCAGGGCCGCGGCTGAACGCCGCATCGCCTCCGCCTGCCGGCGCTCCGTCCCCCGCCGCGGCGGCCGCCCCCGGACCCCTCGGCGGCGACCTCCTGATCGCCGACCGCGGTAACGACCGGCTGCTGATCGTGACGCCCGACCGGCGCGTGGTCTGGTCGATGACGATCGATCCGGGCGGCCCGCGAGGCTCGACGTCCTGGGGGCCGGACGACGCCTTCTTCACGCCCGACGGCCGGCACATCGTGATCAACGAGGAGAACGCCCACGTCGTCGCGCTCGTGGACATCGCCACGCGCCGGATCGTGTGGCAGTACGGCCACGTGGGCCGGCCGGGAAGCGCACCCGGGTACCTGGACGGGCCCGACGACGCCTACGTGCTCCCGGACGGGACCCTCACGGTCGCCGACATCCGGAACCAGCGGATCCTGTTCATCTCGCCGGCCGGCGTGATCGTCCGGCAGTACGGACTCACCGATCGCCAGCTCCACGACCCGCCGGTCTCGTACGACGCTCCCAACGGGGACGTCCCGTTGCCCGATGGCGGCACGCTCATCACGGAGATCGGGGGCAGCTGGGTCGACCGGCTCGACGCCTCGGGCCACCTCGTGTGGTCGGTACACCTCGCGGGGGTCGCCTACCCGTCGGACGCGCAGCTCCTTCCGAACGGCGACGTGCTCGTGGTCGACTACTCGACGCCGGGCAGCATCGAGGAGGTGACGCCAGGGGGGAAGGTGGTCTGGCGCTACTTCGTGCGCTCGGGCAGCGGGATGCTCTCGAATCCGTCGCTGGCCGTCCGGCTGCCCGACGGCAACATCGCGGTGACCAACGACTTCGGTCAGGCCGTGGACGTCATCGACCCGGCGACGGACCGGATCGTCTGGCAGTACGGGCACACCGGCCACGCCGGCAGTGCCCCGGGCTACCTCGACAACCCCGACGGCCTGGACCCCGTGCCTGCGTCGGTTGCGGCGCTGCTCGCCGGCGGCACGGTGGCGGCGGCCTCGTCCGCTCCCTGAGCGCGCCCCGGGCCCGCCAGCGCGCGCGACCACGTGACGGCCATGCTGGCGCCACCGGTGGCCGACGATCCGATCCTCCAGCGTCCGCCGGTGGCCCTGACGATCGCGTCGCCGATGGCCAGCCCGAGGCCCGATCCTCCGGGCGCGTCGGTCGCGCGATGGAACCGGTCGAAGATGCGGCCACGCTCGGATTCGGGGATACCCGGCCCGGAGTCCTCCACGGCCAGGCGAACCCTGCCGGCCTCGTGCGTCACCGAGACGTCCACCAGGCCGCCCTCGGGCGCGTACCGGCAGGCGTTGTCGAGCAGGACGCCGAGGAGCCGGTCGAGCCACTCGGGTGGGGCAAGCACCACGCTGCTGCCCTGGGCGGGCCGCACGCTGAGGGTGAGATGGCGCGCCTCGGCCACCACCGCGAAGCGGTCCACCGTCTGTTCGGCCATGACGCCGAGATCCACGGGCTCGGCGAGGGGTTGCCCCTGCGAGGCGTCGAATCGGGCGAGCCAGAGCATGTCGTCCACCAGGCGCCGGATGCGCCTGTTCTCGCGCTCCACCCGCTCGAATGCGGTGCGGTACCACGCCTCCGATCGCGGCTGGGTGAGCGCCAGGCTGGTCTGTGCCTCGATCACGGACAGTGGCGTGCGCAGCTCGTGCGAGGCGTCGGCGGTGAACTCGAGCTGGCGCTGGCGGGCCCGTTCGATCGGCGCGGCCACGCGCCGTCCGATGACGACGGCGCCCAGGAACACGAGCACCAGCAGGACGGGCCCGATGACGGATTCGGCGAGGATCACGGTGGACTGCGCCTGCGAGACGCTCTCCGTCGTCTGGCCGACCACCACGTACTGGTCGCCCGCGGCCGCCCCGGCGATCCGGACGTCGGTGTTGTTGATGGTCACGGTCCGAGGCGCGGTCACGGTCTGGTAGGCCGCGGGGAGCACGGCGCCCGAGGTGTTGCAGGTGACGTCGCCGTCGGGGTGGATCGTCCACACGATCACGGGTGCGCCGAACGGCCGGTCCGGCACGGGCGCGCCGAATCCGCCGGCCGGCGGCGGCGGCTCGTGGGCGATGCCGGCCAGCGACCCCGCCAGGCGCCCGTCGATCTGCGCGGTCAGGTTGTTGGTGACGATCACGACGACCGCGACGGCCACCACCAGGTAGGCCACGCCGACCACGGCGGCCGCCGTCAGGGCGACCCGGATCGAGGTGGTGCGGACGTCCTGGCCGCGGCGCGCGGTCACGCCTGCTCCAGGCGGTAGCCGGCCCCGCGGACCGTCACGATCCGAACGCCGGCCGTCGGCAGCTTCCCGCGCAGGCGGCTCAGCTGGACGTCGATCGCGTTCGACCCGAGCGGATCGGTCTCGTCGCGCCAGGCGTGCTCGGCGATCGCCTTCCGGTCGACGACGGCGGGCGAGCGGCGCATGAGGAGCTCGAGGATGTTGTACTCCGTGACCGTCAGGCCGAGTGGCCGCCCGTCGACCGTGATCTCGTGGCGCGCCGGATCGAGGGCCAGGGCGCCGCGGGTGACGATCGGCGCATCCACGCCGCGCGGCCGCCGCTGCAGTGCGCGGATCCGGGCCAGCAGCTCCCCGAAGTCGAAGGGCTTGACCAGGTAGTCGTCGGCGCCGGCGTCCAGCCCCTGGATCCGGTCGGGGGGCGCGTCGCGCGCCGTGAGCATGAGCAGGGCCGTCGGGCGCGCATGGCGGCGCGCCCACGCGACGACGTCGATCCCGGGCGCGCCGGGCATCCGCCAGTCGATGACCGCCACGTCGTACTCGTAGAACTTGAGCTGCATGATCGCGTCGTCGCCGCGGTCCACGGCATCGACCTGGTAGCCCTGGTCCTGGAGCCCCTCCACGAGCACGTCCCGCAGTCCGGGATCGTCTTCCGCGACGAGCACCCTCATCGGGCCGACCCTGCCGGCCGGGTCCGTGGCTGCACGCGTGCCCGCCCACGCGCAGGCGGTCGCGACGGGCGGCGGGCTGCGCCGCGCGCCGGACGTGGCGCCCCGCACTCCGTCACGCGCCGGCCCGTCGACCCAGTCGTGCCCATCGGGATGCATTATCTCCGCCCATGATGCGCGTCGGTCGCGGTCGCGCCGTCAGGCGGCCGAACCGGCCCGTGCGATCAGCGACGACGCCGTCTCGATCGGGATCGCGAACCCCAGCCCCTCCGCGCTCGCCGACGACGCGGTGACGATTCCCACGACGCGCCCGAGCAAATCCACGAGGGGTCCGCCGAGGGCGTCGTCGGGGTCGGGAGAGACTGGAAGGGGATCCTGGGGTGCTTCGGGCTGGCCGTTCATCGGGGCTCCTTTCGGTGACACCCCGGAGTCTCGGGCGGGCAGCCTTTCGGATGGGTTACGGGCAGCGGCCGGCGGCGCGCCCTCGGCCAGCGCTCCTCGCGCGCCGGCGCCGATACGGTCAGTCGGGCCAGCGCTCCTCGAACACGACCTGCTCGCGAGGAAGCCGCGCCTGCCCGGGCGCCGACTTCGGGCGCCGTGCCTCCTCCGTGGGGTGCCCGAGCGCGATGATCGTCCGCACGAAGTGGTCCGCCGGGATGCCCAGGATCTCGCGGACCGCGGCTCGCGCGTCGCCGATGATCCACGAGACGCCGCCGGCGAGGTCCAGCATCGACGCGGCCACGAGGACGCGCTCGGCGGCGCGACCCTCGTCGTAGGCCCGCGAGACCGCGCGCTCCTTCTCGTCCGGCAGCACGATCGCGATCGCCGCCGTCGCGGTCGCGAGCGGACGCGTCATGGGTTGGCCGGTCTCGGCCAGGCGCCGCAGGACCCCGGCATCGCGGATCACGATGAAGCGCCACGGCTGCTCGTTGCTGCTGCTGCCCGACCAGCGGGCGACGTCGGCCATGGCGTCGACGTCGGCCGGGGCGATCGGCTGGTCCGTGAACTCGCGGACCTGGCGCGTGCGGACGAGGGGCCGGACTCGATCTGCTGCGGTCCCGGTCCGGGCGCGGGAACCCCCAGGTGTGGTCTCTGTCATGGCGCCGACGCTATCAGAGGCGTGCGACACGCGCCTTGCGGTGTGCCGGGACGGGGCCGAGCCCGCGCGGCGAGGGCTTCGCGCCGGCCGTCAACGCGCTGACATCCTCGCCAGCCAGGCATGCACGCGGCCGTCGGGGAGCAGCGTCTCCAGTTCCTCCGCATCGACGGACTCGACACGCCACGCCGACGCGAACGCCGCGCGCAGGTCCCGCCGGTGGACCCGTTCGGGCCCGTACCCGAACGGGTTCCGGTCGCTCCATGCCAGGACCAGGCAATGGCCGCCCGGGGCCGTCACCGCCCGCATCGCGGCCGCGTACGCCACGCGGTCGGCGGGCTGCAGCGTGTGGAACAGTCCGACGTCGAGGACCGTGTCGAACGTCCGGCCGAGATCCCCCGGCCGCAGGGCATCCCGCACGAGGAACGAGGCGGGCCCGTCGAGCCCGCGTGCCGCGGCCTTCCGGGCCGCCTGCGCGACCGCGTTCGCCGCGAAGTCGATGCCGAGCACCGCGTGGCCCCGTGCCGCCAGGAAGAGCGCGTTCTCGCCGGTCCCGCAGCCCGCGTCGAGCACGGACGGCCCGACGAGGCCGGCCTCCTCGAGGCGGACGACGGCAGCCTGGGCGCGGCCGATGTCCCAGGTCGGCGTGCCCTCGTAGGCGTTGTCGAAGGCCCTCGTCAGACGGCCTCCGCGAGCGGCTCCGCGAACTGGCTGTTGTACAGGTCGCTGTAGAAGCCGCTGCGCGACAGCAGCTCCTCGTGGGTGCCCTGCTCGACGATCCGGCCGTGGTTCATGACCAGGATCACGTCCGCGTCGCGGATGGTGGACAGGCGGTGCGCGATGACGAACGCGGTCCGTCCGTGCATGAGGCGCGCCATGGCCTTCTGCACGAGCACCTCGGTCCGGGTGTCCACCGAGCTGGTGGCCTCGTCCAGGATCAGGATCGGCGGATCCGCCAGGAATGCCCGGGCGATCGTCAGCAGCTGCCGCTCGCCCTGCGAGAGGTTGGCCGCGTCGTCGTCGATGACCGTGTCGTAGCCGTGGGCGAGGGTCCGGACGAAGTGGTCCACGTGGGCAGCCTGCGCCGCCGCGACGATCTCGTCCTCGGTCGCGTCCTCGCGCCCGTAGGCGATGTTCTCCCGGATGGTGCCGCCGAACAGCCAGGTGTCCTGCAGGACCATGCCGAACGTGCGCCGCAGGGTGTCGCGCGTCATCTCGCGGGTCTCGATGCCGTCCACCAGGATGCGTCCGCCGTCGATCTCGTAGAACCGCATGAGCAGGTTGACCACGGTGGTCTTGCCCGCCCCGGTGGGCCCGACGATCGCGACCGTCTCGCCCGGCTCGACGACCACGTTCAGGTCCTCGATGAGCGGCGTCTCGGCCTCGTAGCGGAACGACACGTCCTCCAGCTCGACCCGGCCGACGGCGCCCTCGAGCGCGTGCGGCTGCTCCGTGTCCGGGATCTCCTCGGGCTCGTCCATCAGCTCGAAGACGCGCTCGGCCGACGCGACCGTCGACTGCAGCACGTTCATGATGCTGGCCACCTGCGTGATCGGCATGGTGAACTGGCGCGAGTACTGGATGAACGCCTGCACGTCGCCCAGGGTCATCCGTCCGGACGCCACCTGCACGCCGCCGATCACCGCGATCGCCACGTAGTTGAGGTTGCTCAGGAAGTTCATCGTGGGCTGGATGATCCCGGAGATGAACTGCGCCCGGAAGCTCGCCTGGTAGAGCTCCTCGTTCTCCGCGTCGAACTGGCGGATCGCGTCCTCGCTGTGCCCGAACGACTTCACGATGACGTGGCCGGTGTGCGTCTCCTCGACGTGCCCGTTGAGGGCACCCGTGCGCTCCCACTGCAGCGCGAACTGCTTCTGCGATCGCTTGGCGATCTGCATCGTGCTGACCATGGCCACCGGCAGCACCAGCAGCGAGACCACGGCCAGGATCGGGCTCATGGTGAACATCATGATCAGCACGCCGATGATCGTGAACACCGACGTGATGATCTGCGTGAGGCTCTGCTGGAGCGTGTTGGCGATGTTGTCGATGTCGTTCGTCACGCGGCTCAGCGTGTCGCCGTGCGGGTGGCTGTCGAAGTACCGCAGGGGCAGCCGCCCCAGCTTCCGGTCGACGTTCTGCCGCAGCCGGTAGACGGTCCGCTGCGACACGCCGGCCATGATGTAGAACGACGCCCACTGGAACACGGCGCTCAGCAGGTAGATCACGATCAGCACGAGCAGGATCTGCCCGACGGCCGTGAAGTCCACGCCGACGCCCGGCGTCACGTGCATGCCGGAGAGCATGTCGGCCAGCTGGCCCTGCCCGTTGGCGCGAAGCGCGGCCTCGGCCTGGGCCTGGGTCGTGCCCGGCGGACGAACCGCCCAGCATCTTCCCGACCACCCCGTTGAACAGCAGGTCGGTGGCGTTCGCCATCACCCGGGGGGCGAGCACCTGCCCGATGACCGCGATGATCGCCAGGCCCATGACCACGACGATCTTGGGGGCCTCCGGACGCAGCTCGCCCGCGCAGCCGGCGGACGGATCCGCGGAAGTCCTTGGGCTTCGCCGGCGGCATCATCATGCCGTGGGCGCCCGGCCCGAAGCCGCCGCCCATCGGTCGCCGCCCGGCCGGCCCGAACCCGGCGCCCACCTGAGCGCCTCCCGCAGGTCGTGCGCCACCCGTGGGACGCATCGAGCCGCTCATGCCGCCTCCTCCGCCGTGAGCTGCGAGAAGACGATCTCGCGGTAGGTTTCGCAGGACTCCATCAGCTCGGGATGCGTGCCGACGCCCACGACCTGGCCGGCGTCGAGGACGACGATCTGGTCGGCGTGGAGCACGGTGCCGACGCGCTGGGCGACGATCAGCACCACGGCGTCGTGCGTCTCCTCCCGCAGCGCCGCGCGCAGCAGCGAGTCGGTCTTGAAGTCGAGCGCCGAGAAGCTGTCGTCGAAGACGTAGACCCTCGGACGCTTCACGAGCGCCCGCGCGATCGCGAGCCGCTGCCGCTGGCCGCCCGAGACGTTCGTGCCGCCCTGGTCGATCGGCGCCTCGAGCCCGCCCTGCATCTCGGAGACGAACTCCTGGGCCTGGGCGATCGCCAGGGCGTGCCACAGGTCCTCGTCCGTGGCGCGCTCGTTGCCGTAGCGCAGGTTGGATGCCACGGTGCCGCCGAAGAGGAACGCCTGCTGCGGCACGAGGCCGATCATCTGCCAGAGGTCCTCCTGGCGGATGTCGCGGACGTCCACGCCGTCGATCCGGACGCTGCCGGAGGTCGCGTCGTAGAAGCGCGGGACCAGGTTGATCAGCGTGGACTTGCCGCTGCCCGTGCTGCCCACGATCGCGGTCGTCCTGCCCGGCTCGGCGACGAACGAGATGCCCGCGGAGCACCGGCTCCTGGGCACCGGGATAGCCGAACTCGACGTCGCGGAACTCGACGACGCCGGATGGCTGGGCGACCTGGACGGGGGTCTCCGGGTCGCGGAGCGACGGCTGCAGGTCGAGCACCTCCTGGATCCGCTCGGCCGAGGCGGCGGCGCGCGGCACCATCACGAACATGACCGTCGCCATCATCACCGAGAAGAGGATCTGCATGACGTACTGGAGGAACGCCAGCAGGTTGCCGATCGGCATGGCGCCGCTGTTGATCCGCTGGCCGCCGAACCACAGGATCGCGACGGTCGAGAGGTTCAGGATCGCGAACAGCGCGGGGATCATCAGGGCGAACAGCCGGTTGACCTTGAGCGACGTCTCCGTCAGGTCCGCGTTGGCCACGTCGAAGCGGCGTTCCTCGTGTTCCGTGCGGACGAACGCCCGGATGACGCGAATGCCGGAGAGGGCCTCCCGCATGACCTGGTTGATGCGGTCGATCTTGACCTGCATGGACCGGAAGAGCGGCATCGCGCGGATGATCAGCGACCCGATCACGAGCGCCATGAGCGGGATGATCACGACCAGGAGCGCCGACAGGGGGACGTCCTCGCGCAGCGCCATGATGATGCCGCCGACGCTCATGATCGGCGCCAGGATCATCACGTTGAGCGCCATCACGATGACCATCTGGACCTGCTGCACGTCGTTCGTGTTGCGGGTGATCAGCGACGGCGTCCCGAACTGCCCGGTCTCGACCGGCGAGAACTCGAGCACCCTGCGGAAGACGGCGCTCCGCACGTCGCGCCCGAAGGCCATCGCGGTCCGCGAGGCGAAGTAGATGGCGACCACCGAGCATGCCCCGAGCAGCACGGTCACGCCCAGCATCAGGACGCCGGTCCGCACGATGTAGGCGATGTCGCCCTTCACGACGCCGTTGTTGATGATGTCGGCGTTCAGGTTCGGAAGGTACAGGTTGGCGATCGCCTGGACCGTCAGCAGCGCGATGACGATCAGCACCTGCGTCCGGTAGGGCGCCAGGTACCGGGTGAGCAGCCGGGTCATGGATGGGCCTCCTCGGCCTTCGCCGTCCGCGCGTTTGGATGGGGTTCGCCCGTGCCCGGACGGCGGTCCGGATCGCTCTCGTCGGCCGCCAGCTCGTCGACGAACCGTTTGCGGGCCGCCCGGACCGCGCGGATGCCCTTCACGAAGCCAGCCAGCTCGTCCTGGGTGAGCTCCGCGAGCAGGCGGCCCAGGTGCTCCCTCCGGTGGGCGGCGATGTCCCGGAAGACATGCGTGCCCGCCTCCGCGAGGCTGACCACGACCACCCGCCGGTCGTCCTCCTCGTGCCGGCGGATCACGAGCCCGCGGTGCTCCATGCGGTCCACGATCCCGGTCGCGCTGGCGACCGACACGTCGAGGGCCTCCGCGAGCCGGCTCATGGAGAGCGGTCCCTCTGCCTCGAGCACGGCCACGACGTTGAGCTGGATCAGGCTGAAGGCGCCCTGGTGCCACTTGCGGAACAGGCCCACCCGCTCGCCGGGCGGCCAGGAGGTCAGTTCGTCGAGCAGATCGTCGGGAACCGTGGTTCGTCCATCACTGACATTCAACGTCATGCTGAAAGTATAGCGTGTGTGATGGAACGTGCCAGCCAGCCCGCGGTCCGCATGGGCGTGCGTTCACCGGGTCGCTCGTGCTGCCCGCGGGGACCAGGCCGTGCGACCGATGGCGCCGGGACGATCCGCCGCCGCCGGGCCCCGGGCGTGGCGCCGGGACGGCCCGGCGGTTACCAGGCCCGGTGGTAGCGCTCCATGACCTCGGCCAGTTCCGCGCGAGCCTCGGCGAGGTCCGGCTGGTCGCCGATGACCACCGCGTCGGGGCCCCATCGGCTCATCTGCGCCATCGCGCTCAGCAGCGCGTTGTGCATCACCTGCCGCGAGCGTCCGGCCTCGACCACACCAAGGACAAGATACCGGCGGAGGAGGTCGAAGGGGACGGTCCAGCGGCCGATGCGCGCGGTGTCGCCCTCCCGAAGGCTCTCGAGGAACTCGTCGTCGCCCACCGGCATCTGCTCGTGCTCCGCGATGTGGCGCACCAGGTCCGCGCGGTGGCCGCCGACCAGCGACTCGAAGCGGCCGTCGTCCGACGCGTTCCGGTAGCAGATCGGGCACGTGGGCGAGCGGTAGGGTCGGGGCGGGGCGCCGTACGGCAGGCCACACCGACGGCAGAAGGCGCCGCCGGACAGGGGAGCCGGGATGCCGCATTCCAGGCACACCGTACCCATGGGCTCGCGTTCCGGCGCGGGCGCGCGCCGCAGGATGTTCACTCGACGACGGACCGTCGCCTCGGCCGAGGCATCGTTGCTTTCACCATCTCCACGCACACCTGGACGCCTGCCTCCGGGCCGTCGACCCGGTCGGAGCCGTGCCGGTTCTCGCGCCGTGACCCCGCGGCGCCCTGATGCCTTCCACGATCGCGGATCGGCGGAGCGATCGCCACCTACCCGTTGGTCACCGGCGAGTGCGCAGATCGTCAGGGCTGCCCACCGGGGCCGGCCGCGCCGACTGCTGGTCCCGCTTCGACGGGAGGTTTGGCCCTAGGGGTCGCCGCTACGATAGCCGGGGGTGGTGCTGGCGTGGAGGCATCGATCCTGTCCGCACTCGAGCGGGCGGAACGGGACGCTCAGGACCGGCGCTTGGAGGCCGAGGCCGAGGCCGATCGGCTGCTCCGGGACGCCCGGGAGCGCGCACGGGCGATCGAGGCCGCCGCCGGAGAACGTGCACGTGCAGCCGTCGACGCGCGCCGGAGCGACGCGCTCGCCGTGGCCCGGGACGAGGCGAGCGGTATCGATGCCGCCGACACGGGTGCGGGCGGGCCGGGTGGGACCACGCTTTCCGCGCCCGACCGGGACGACGGGCGATCCGCGCGGGCGGTCGAGCTGGTCGTCGCCGCGGTCCTCGGCGAGAGCGACCCGACGACGGGAGGTTCGGAGCGCGGGGAACCCGCAGGTGTGGCCGGGCCCGGACGCGACTCCCGGGGCCTCGAGGCAGTCCCGTGCTGATCACGATGCGCCGGGTGGACGTGGTTGCCCCGCGCGCGCGTGCGCTCGACCTGCTCCGGGTCCTCCATCGGGCCGGCACCGTGGAACTCGTCCCGTTCGAGCCCGCGCCCGGCGGGGAGTCCGTCTTCGGCCCCTGCCCGGCGTGTCCCGATCTCGCCGCCCGCGCCGGACGATGGAGGCGGGCCGCCGATCTCGTGACGCTGCTGGGGCCGGTCGGGGTGTCGCCTGCCGATCTCGTCCGCATGTGGGAGTGGGACGATCGCCGGCTCCAGGGCGAGCTCGACGCTCTCGAGCCGGTTCGCGCCGAGGCCGCCGTCGCCGGCGCGGCGCTGCGGGCGTCGGATGAGTCCCTGGCGCGACTGTCGGGATGGCGGGAGCTGATCGGCGCCCTCGCCGCGGTGACGGAGCGTGTTCCCGATATCCCGGGCTACGCAACGACGGCCGTGGCGGTCGAGGCCCGCGATGCCTTCGTGCTGCAGGCCATGCGGGAGGACCTCGACGAGCTGGCGGAAGGGCGGTGCGGCGTGCTCGTCGCGACCGTCGGTGAGGCTCGCTCGGTCGCGGTACTCGTCTATCCAGCCCGACACGGGCGCGCGATCCGGCCGCTCCTCGAGCGTCGTGGGGTCCGCGAGGTGAGCCTTCCCCCGGGCATGGTCGGCCGCCCGCTCGAGCGGGTCGGGGCCGAGCTCGTTCTCGAACGGGAGCGGGTGGAGGCGGACCGGTCCGATGCGATCGCCGTCCTCGACCGATTGAGGACCAGCGCAGGCCCGGGAGCCGCGGCCCTCGCGGCCGTGCTGCGCGACCGGGTCGCGGAGGCGGACGCCGTCGGACACGCAGGGTCGAGCGAGCACCTGCTCGTGCTGCCGGCGTGGGTGCCGGCGGCGCGGGTGGTGGCGCTGGGGCGCACGCTCGCGGCCGAGATCGGGCCCGAGGCGGTGGTCCTGCCGCTTCCCGGAGAGCGGATGGTCGAAGGCGGGGACCCCCCGGTGTCGCTCCACAACCTCCCGATCGTGCGGGCCTTCGAGCCGCTGGTGTCGTTCGTCGGCCTGCCGAGGTACGGGTCGCTCGACCCGACGCCGGCGCTGGCCCTCACGTTCCCCGTGTTCGTTGGCTTCATGGTCGGCGACGCCGGCTACGGGCTCGTGCTCCTGGCCATGCTGGCTGCGATCTGGCGCCGGCGACGCTCCAGCCCCCTCCTTGCCGCCGCGTGGCCGGTCGCCGTGCTCGCCGGCCTCTCCACCGTGCTGTTCGGCGTGCTGTTCGGCGAATGGTTCGGAGATGTCGGGCAGTCGATCCTCGGACTCCGCCCGCTCTGGATCGACCGCGCCGAAGGAGCCCAATCCCTGCTGCTCATCTCCGTCGGGGTGGGCGTGGCGCAGGTCGGCCTTGGCCTCGTGCTCGGCGTCGTCAACTCGATCCTGCTGCACGAGCCGCGGCAGGCCCTCGCCCGGGGAGCGCTGCTCTGTTGCCTCGCCGCGGGCATCCTGCTGCTCGCGATCCAGGCGGGAACCGTGCCCGGGCTCGCGCCCGATGGTGGCGGCGGGCTCGTCGTCGCCGCGGTCGCGAGCGGCCTGGCCGTGGCGGTGGTGGTCCTCGTCGTCGCGGGGGGCGCGAGCGGTCCCATCGAGCTCGTCGGGATGTTCGGCAACGTCCTCAGCTACGCCCGGCTGATGGCCATCGGGCTGGCCTCGGTGATGCTGGCCGTGGTCGCCAACCGGCTCGGGGGGCTGGCCGGGAACGTGCTGCTGGCCGTGATCATCGCGGGGACGTTCCATGCCCTGAATTTCGGCCTGGCCTTCTTCGACGCGTCCATCCAGGCGCTGAGGCTCCATTACGTCGAGTTCTTCAGCAAGTTCGTCGAGCACGGTGGCCGGCGCTTCCGGCCGTTCGCGTCCGCGTTCGAGACCCGCGAAGGGCCAGTTCACCTGGCCGGGAGGTGACGGATGGACGACGGGTTGCGCTATGTTGCGGCTGCGCTCGCGGTCGGCCTCGGGGCGCTCGGTACCGGATGGGCCCAGTCCAGGATCGGATCGGCGGGGGCCGGGGTCATCGCGGAGAAGCCCGAGCTCGCCGGGCTCGTCCTGATCCTCCTGGCGCTGCCGGAGACCCTCGTCATCCTGGAATTCGTCATCGCGACGATGACCCTGCTCGCCCACTGACGCACCCGTGACAGTCGGCACCGGCCCGCCATCGGCACGTCCCGGCCTCGCCAGCCCGTCGTCCCACTCGCCCGCATCATCCGCCGGCGAGGCCCAGGATCCGCTGGAGTCGCCGATCCTGCGTGGCATCCGGCTCGAGGGAGAGGCCCAGGCGGACGCGATCGTTGCCGAAGCCGCCCAGCGCGGCGAGGAGCTGGTCGCCCTGGCCGAGTCGGCGGCCGACGAGCGGGTACGGCGTGCGCTCGTGGACGCCGGGCCTTCGATCGCCCGCGAGGCGAACCGGATCGTGAACGACGCCAGGGTGCGCGCCATCCACAGGCGGACGCGGATGGCCGACGATCGGCTGGACGGCGTCTTTGCGGCTGCGGCCCGGCGGCTGTCGGAGCTCGGATCGAATCCCGAGGCCCCCCGCTGGAGGGAGGCGCTCGCCCGGCTCGCGGCCGATGCGAGCAGGTTCACCGGCGAGGGGTCGAGCCTGGCGATCGGCGAGCGCGGCGGGTTCACGACCAATTCGTTGGCGTCGCCCGTGGCGGGCGGTCCGCCCGGGCCGGCCGCCGAGGGGCCGCAGGCCGGCGGGGTGCCCGATGTGGGCGTTGCGTCACCCGATCCGTCCGGCGGGGTGCCCGATCCGGCAGACGGCGACTGCGAATGCGAGGGCTGCGACGAGGAGGTGCGCGCAGGCGTCCTCTCCCGCTCGAGCGATGGGCGGCTCGAGGCGGATGCGACGATCGCGACGAGGCTGGCCCAGGCCCGGCTGCGCATGGCGGACGTGGTGGCGCGCATCCTCCTGGGGGAGCGGGCACCGTGATCGGCTGGGACTACGGCAACGCGCACGTCGCCGCACTGCGCAGCCGTCTGCTCGACGCCGCCGCGCTCGGCTCCCTCGGCGACGCCGGGTCAGGGGACGCCCTCGTGGCGCGCCTGGGCGCCTTCGAGGACTGGCGGCCGTACCTTGCGGATGCACCCCTCACCGCCGCGCGGCCCGCGGGGGTCGCCGACACCGCGATCGAGCGGCACCGCTCCGGCAGGCTCGCCTCGCTCCTGCGCTGGTACGGCATGCCGGAGCGCCGGCTCGTCGAGGCGGTCGTGATGTCGCTCGACCTCGACCGGCTGCTGGCCGTGCTTCGCCGCCGCACGGCCCGGGACGCACATCCGGCCACGGGTGCGTCCGGTTCCGCGCGGCGGCCCGCGTGCTGCGGGCGACCACGAGCGGCTCCCCGGACGGCCGCGAGGCGTCGCCGTCCGGTGGACCGAATCCCCACGGAAACGCGCGGGATCCGTGGCAACCCATGCCCGGTGCCCTCCTCGACGCCGCGCGGCTCCGGCGGCTCGCCGCGTCCACCGGGCCGGGCGGTCCATTTCGCGAGCTCGCCCGCCTCGACCTGCTGGATCGGCGTGAGGCGGCGCGGCTCGCTGATGCGGCTGAACGCGGCGTCCCGCCCGGAGAGCTCGAGGTGTCGCTGTGCGACGCCTGGGAGCGCGCCCGCAGCGCGCGTGCCGCGGATGCCGGGGAGGACGGCGACCTGGTGGGCGGGGAGTTGCAGCGGGAGCGCCGCGACCGTGCCGCCGTCCGGGACGCACTGCGCGACACGGGAGCGGCCGATGCCGCCGCGCTCGAGCGGCGGCTGGCTCTCGAACGCATGGAGCGCCTGGCGCGCCGGGCGAGGCGGCAGCCCCTCGGGGTCGCTCCCGTGCTCGGGTACCACGCCGCGCTCGAGCACCAGGCGCTGCTGCTGCGGGCGATATCGGCGCGCCTCGGCGGATCTCCACCCGTGGACGGCGCGGGCGCGTTCGAGGGCCGGGGCTGACCATGGGCAGCGTCGTCGTGGTCGCCTCGCCCGGACTCGCCGACGGCTTCCGGCTCGCGGGCGCCGCCGTCATGACGTGCGAGCCGGGAACCGATTGCGGGCTTCTTCTGCGCCGCGTGGCCGCGGAGCCGGACCGCGCCGTCGTGCTGGTCTCCGCCGACATCTGGGGTTCGCTGGACGATCGGACCCGGGGCGACCTCGAGCGGTTCGCATGCCCCGTCGTCGCCGTCGTGCCCGCGCCCGGGTCCGTCGATCCCGTCGCCCGACGCGGATTGACCGCCGACATGGTCCGTCGCTCGATCGGGTACCGGGTCGAGCTGTCGGGCGGAGGCACGCGATGAGCGCCGGCTCGCGCCCGTGGCTGGAGAGCGAGCAGCCGGGGCGAGTCGTCGCGGCAGTGGGCCCCGTCCTGCGGGCGCGCGGCCTGCGTGCGCCGTCCGTGGGCGAGGTCGTGCGCGTCGGCGCCGCCCGGCTGCTCGGCGAGATCATCCGCCTCGAGCCGGACCTGGCCACCATCCAGGTCTACGAAGAGACCGCCGGGATCCGGATCGGCGATCCGGTGGAGTCCTCGGGCGCGCCGCTGCAGGCGTGGCTGGGGCCGGGCCTGCTCGGCTCGACCTACGACGGCCTCCAGCGGCCCCTCGGTGTGCTCGCGGATGCGGGCACGTGGGCGCTCTCGCCCGGGCTCGAGGCGCCCCCGCTCGATCCCGACAGGCGCTGGCCATTCGTTCCCGCGCGGGCCCCCGGCGACGCGCTTGGTCCCGGCGACGTGCTGGGCACCGTCCAGGAGGGCCCGATCGAGCACCGCGTGCTCGTCCCGCCCACCACCGCCCGTGGCCGGCTCGCGCGGCTGGATGGCGGCGAGTTCACCGTCCGCGAGATCATCGGCGAGCTCGAGACGCCGTCAGGACCCGTGGCGTTGCGCCTCGCCCACCCGTGGCCCCTGCGGATCCCCCGTCCGTGCGCCGGGCGGCCCGGGGTCCGCGAGCCGCTGACGACGGGCCAGCGCGTCCTGGACATGCTCTTCCCGGTCGCGCGGGGCGGCACCGCGGTCATCCCCGGCGGCTTCGGCACCGGCAAGACGGTGGTGGGGCAGACCCTGGCCCGCTGGTCCGACGCCGACGTCGTCGTGTACGTCGGCTGCGGCGAGCGCGGAAACGAGATGGCGGAACTGCTCACGAGCTTCGCCGACCTGGTGGATCCCCGCTCCGGGCGTCCGTTGCTCGGGCGGACGGTGCTGATCGCCAACACCTCGAACATGCCGGTCGCGGCCCGCGAGGCATCCATCGGCCTGGGCATGACGATCGCCGAGTACTTCCGCGACCAGGGCCGCCACGTCGCGCTGCTGGCGGACTCGACCAGCCGCTGGGCGGAGGCGCTGCGCGAGATCAGCGGCCGGCTCGAGGAGCTGCCGGGCGAGGAGGGCTTCCCGGCCTACCTCGGCAGCCGCCTGGCCGCCTTCTACGAGCGCGCCGGCAGGGCGGTCGCACTCGGAGCCCCCGACCGGGTCGGGTCGGTCACCCTCGTGGGCGCGGTCTCCCCCCGGGCGGCGACTTCAGCGAGCCCGTGACGCAGGCCAGCCTGCGGCTCGCCGGCACGTTCTGGGCCCTCGACGTCGAGCTCGCGCACGCCCGCCATTTCCCGGCCGTGGGGTGGACGCAGTCGTATTCGCTCTACGCGGAGTCGCTGGCGGCCTGGTACGCCGAGAACGTCGGCGATGACTGGACGGCCAGGCGGGCCGACGCCCTCGCGCTCCTCGGTCGCGAGCGTGAGCTGCTCGAGATCGTCCAGCTGGTCGGTGCCGACGCGCTCCCGGACGAGGACCGGCTCGTGCTCGCGGCGGCGGCGCTGGTCCGTGAGGTCTTCCTGCAGCAGCACGCCTTCGATCCCGTGGACGGCTGGCGGGCGCCCGCACACCAGCTCGCGATGCTCCGCGCGGTCCTGGCGGCTCGCGACGGGATGCTCCTGGCGCACGAGCAGGGGGTCCCGGTCGAGGCGATCCTTGCCGCGCCGGCCCTGGGCGAGCTGCGGCGCGCGAAGTCGTGGTCGGGTGCCGATGCCGGCGACCGACTGGTCGACCTGGCCGCCCGGCTGCGGCGCATGGCTGGCGATGACACGCCCCCGGTCCCAGCCGGTGCGACGCCCCCGGGCGCCACGACCGGAGCGGGCCGCACGGAGGGCGGCGAGCCATGAGCCTGTCCGTGCGCCGCGTCCACGGAGTCGGCCGGCTCGAGGGGCCGCTCATGGTCGTCCGGCGCGTGCCCGACGTCGCGCTGGGCGAGGAAGTCCTGCTGCGCGGCCGGGACGGGGCGGTGCGCCACGGGCAGGTCCTCGAGCTCGACGCCGACTGGGTCGCGGTCCAGGTCTACGAGGGAACGCTCGGGCTCGACCTCGACGAGACGGTGCTCGAGCTGACGGGCGAGCCGTTCCGGCTCGGCGTGTCCGACGGGATGCTCGGTCGGGTGCTGGACGGCCGCGGACGCCCGATCGACGGCGGCCCGCCGATCGTCCCGATGCGCTCTGTGGACGTGAACGGCCTGGCGATCAACCCGGCAGCCCGGCTCGGGCCGTGCGAGTTCATCGAGACGGGCATCACGGCCATCGACCTGCTCGCGACCCTGGTGCGCGGCCAGAAGCTGCCGATCTTCACGGGCGCGGGTCTTCCCGCGAGCGAGCTCGCCGCGCGGATCGCGACCGGTTCCCGCCTGCTCGGCGACGAGTCGTTCGTGACCGTGCTCGCGGCGCTGGGCATCACCCGTCGCGAGGCCGACTTCTTCCGCGACGCGTTCGCCAGCTCGGGCCCGCTCGATCGGGTCGCGCTCTTCCTGAACCTCGCCGAGGACCCTGCCGTCGAACGGCTCCTGACGCCGCGCTGCGCGCTGGCGCTCGGCGAGCACCTCGCGTTCGACGCCGGCATGCACGTGCTCGTGGTCCTGACCGACATCACCGCGTACGGCGATGCGCTCCGCGAGCTCGGCACCGCGCGCGAGGAGGTGCCGGGCCGCCGCGGATACCCGGGATACCTCTACACGGACCTCGCGCGCCTGTTCGAGCGTGCGGGCCGCGTGCGCGGCAAGCCCGGTTCGCTGACGCTGCTGCCCATCGTGACCATGCCGGACGACGACATCACGCACCCGATCCCGGACCTCACCGGCTACATCACGGAAGGCCAGGTGGTGCTCTCCCGCGAACTGCACGCCCGGGGCATCTTCCCGCCGATCGACGTCCTGCCGTGCCTGTCCCGCCTCATGAATGCGGGCATCGGCGCCGGGCGAACCCGTGCCGAGCACCGCGCGGTCGCGGACCAGCTGTACGCGCTCTATGCGCGCGGCCGGGATCTGCGGCGCCTCGTCGCCGTGATCGGCGAGGCCGGTCTGTCCGCGGCAGAGCAGCGAATCCTCGCGTTCTCGGCACGGTTCGAGGACGGAGCTCGTCAACCAGGCCGCACACCGCCGGACGCTCGACGAGAGCTTCGACGTCGCGTGGGCGCTGCTGTCCGACCTGTCCGCCGACGAACTGACGGGCATTCCGCTCGAGGTGCTCCATGACCACCTCCGACCGCCGGAGGGCCCCGGCGCATGAGCGGGAGGCGGACCCGGATGGCGCTCCTGCTGGCTCGCTCGCAGCTCGGGCTCGCCCGCCAGGGCCAGTCGCTGCTGGAACACAAGCGGGACGCGCTGCTGCGAGACGTGCACGACGGCATGCGCATGGTGGATGCGGGGCGGGCGGTGCTGGACGGGGCCGGGCTTCTCGCCGGCCAGGCGCTCGTGGAGGCACGGGTCCGCCATGGGGACGACTCGGTTGCCGCGGCCGCGGCGGCGGATGCCGGCAACGTGTCTGCCGAGATCAGTTCCGCGACGATCCTGGGTGCCACCGTCCCCGTGATCGTCGCGGCGGATCCGCGTCGCCGGGCAGGCGAGCGGGGCCGGGATCCGCTCTCGGTCGGCGTCGCGGTCGAGCTGGCCGCCGAACGGTTCGAGTCGGAGCTTGCGCTCGCGGTCGACCTCGCGTCGGCCGAGGCGCGGCTGCGCGGCGTCGCGTGCGAGGCGCGGCACACGAGCCGGCGGGTCAACGCCCTGCGCTTCCGGGTCGTGCCGGCGCTCCAGGCCGAGGTCAGGACGCTCGCGTTCACGCTCGAGCAGCGGGAGCGGGAGGATCACTTCCGGCTGAAGCTCATGAAGAGCCGCCGCTCCGCCGGGCACGTCCGGGTTCCGGCGCCCGGCGACTGACCCGGCTCGAGGTCCGCACCTCCGGTACCTGCCCGGCGCGAGTCCGCGGCCCGCGTCACCCCGGTTTCGCGAGCTCCGTGATCCGGCGCTCGAGGAACGCGCGCTCCGTCTCGTTGCCGCAGAGCGACGCGGCTCGCAGGTATGCGGCCAGGGCCTCGCCGTTCCTGCCGAGGCGGCGCAGCAGGTCGGCGCGCGTGGCATGCAGCAGGTGGTATCCGTCGAGGGAACCCGACGCGACCACGCGCTCGACGACGTCCAGGCCGGCTGCGGGCCCCTCGGCCTCGGCCACGGCGACCGCCCGGTTGAGCTCGACCACGGGCGAGGGCGCCACGACGGCCAGCAGCGCGTAGAGGGAGGCGATGGCTGCCCAGTCGGGCGGACCGCCCGTCACGGTCCGGGCGTGCTGCGCGGCGATGGATGCCTGCAGCAGGTACGTCCCGGGTCCGCCCTCGTCCGGCCCTCGTCCGGCATAAGCGGCCCCGCCCGTGGCCTCCGAACCCGATGGGCGTGGAGCCACCGACGCAGCCGTCCCGCTCTGCCCGTCGGATTCCCGTCCCGCGAGCATCGACCATGCGCGCTGGACGAGCGCGGCACCCTCCGCGATCTCGTGGCGGTCCCACCGGCCGCGGTCCTGGTCCTCCAGCAGGACCAGCGAACCGTCGTCCGCGGTCCGTGCCGCTCGGCGCGAGTCCTGCAGGAGGAGGAGCGCGAGGAGGCCCAGCGGCTCGGTCCGCGCCGGCATCAGCTCCGCGACCAGCCGTGCCAGGCGGATCGCCTCGCGGCACAGGTCGCCTCGCACGAGGGCATCGCCACCGCTCGCGGCGTATCCCTCGTTGAACACCAGGTAGATCGTGGCGAGAACGCCATCGAGACGCTCCGGGATCGCGTCGTCGGGCGGCACGCGGTAGGGGATCGCCGCCTCTCGGATCTTCCTCTTGGCACGCACCAGGCGCTGGGCGAGCGTCGCCTCGGGCACGAGGAACGCCCGCGCGATCTCGGGCGTGGACAGGCCGCCCAGGGTCCGCAGGGTCAGCGCGACGCGCGACTCGAGCGGCAGCGCCGGGTGGCAGCACGTGAAGATGAGCCGGAGGCGGTCGTCCGCCAGTCGCGTCTCGCTGCCGACCCGCATCGTCGCCTCCAGGCCGCCGGACACAAGCGCGCTCTCGAGCTCGGCCAGCTTGTCCGCCTGGCGCTTCGCCCTGCGCAGCCGGTCCAGCGCCCGGTTCCGGGCCGTGACCGTGAGCCACGCGGCGGGGTTGGCTGGCACGCCGTCACGCGGCCACGTCTCGATGCCGTCACGAACGCGTCGGCGAGCGCTTCCTCGGCGGCGTCGAAATCGCCACCGAGCAGGCGGATGAGCGTCGCCAGGACGCGACCGGACTCCGCACGGAATGTGCGTTCGGCGAGCGCGCGGAAGTCCCCGGTGCCCGCGCCCGCGCCGTCGCCCGCCGAACCGTCGCCCGCCGAGCCGTCGCCCGCCGAGCCGCGTGCGGCGATCCCTCGTCGCCGTGCGCCGGCCGGGCGGTCCGCGTCGTTCACGAGGGCCTGGCCGGCCGGCGCTCGAAGGCCGTCAGGCCGGCGCCTGTGCCGGCATCTCGGTGATCGGGCGCACCTCCATCGATCCGTACAGCGCACCCGGGCAGCGCGCCGCCGCGTCGATGGCCGTGTCGAGGTCGTCGCATTCGATGATGTAGTAGCCGCCCAGGACTTCCTTCGTCTCGGCGAACGGCCCGTCGGTGACCAGGCGCTGGCCTCCCTGGACGCGAACCGTCGTCGCCGAGCTCGTCGGCGCGAGCGGCTCTCCCGCGCGGAACAGCCCGCGCTCGGTCAGCCAGTTGCCGTAGTCGAACCACGGCCGCATATCCCGCATGCCCGTCGAATTGTCCGCACTGGTCGCCGCGTCGGGCCCGTAGATGAGGAGCATGTAGCGCATCGGAGGACTCCCTCGCGTGGCGGCGGCCCTCGCCGCCTTCTGTCCGGACGACGAACAGCCAGGGCCCGAATCGACATCCGGCTCGGGCGGCCGGGGCGGCGGGCCGGATCCGACCGACCTCGCCGCCCCGGGGACCAGGAAACCCCCGGCGTCGCCGCCCCGGCAACCGGTACTTCCGCGACCTCGCGACCCTTCGGGTTACGCCATCTCCGGGATCGACGTGCTGCCCGCCGACCGCTCGAGGGCCCAGTAGAGCAGGCCGGCCACGATGAAGCCGGCGACGTAGGCGACGTCGGCGCCGCCGAGCGCGGTGGCGATCGGTCCGACGTACAGCTCGTGTTCAAGAACGGGATCGAGACGACGAAGCCGACGACCAGCGCGATGAGGGCGTTCATGCCCGACGGCAGGAGGGCGAAGCCGCGACCGCCGCGTGTCGAACGGCCGCCCCGCAGCCGCCAGTCGACCAGCACGATGGCCGCCCAGGGGCCGATCCAGTAGGTGATGAACAGCAGGTAGTTCTCGAAGGTGGACTGGAAGTTGCCCTGGTACAGGTACAGCGTGGCGCCGTAGCTGAGCACGCCGCCACGAGCGCCGAGACGGGCGCGGGACCCTGACGCCGGCCGCCAGGAGGGACAGCGAGCCGGTGTAATCGTTCATGGCGTTGACGGCCACCGTGCCGAAGAAGATGGCGATCATGGCCAGGGCGCCGATGATGCCGCCGCCCGAGGAGCGGCGTTGATCTGGTGGACCGGGTCGGTCGGGGTGGCGTCGAGTGCCCCGAAGACGGCCAGGCCCGAGCGACCTCGATCCAGGCGGCCGAAAGGAACAGGCCCAGGAAGGTGTAGCCAGAAGACCCGCGAGCTCGACGAGCTCGCTGGGCAGGTAGCGGCTGTAGTCGGAGGCGTAGAGGGCCCAGGCGAGGTTGAAGCTGCCGGCGATCGTCGTCATGAGGACGAACGTGCCAAGGCGCCGAGCCCGTACCGTCGGCCAGGCCGAAGTTGGCCTTCGGAGAGCACGGCGATCGTGACGACCCCGAAGAGGACGGCCAGGCCGATCGCGGCGTACTTCTCGAACGTGTGGATGGCCTCGTAGCCGACGACGCTCAGGCCGGCCTGGCACAGGACCACGATCAGCAGGCCGACCGGGAACGGCACGCGCGCCGCCGGAGATGACGTCGATGGCGTAGGCGCCGAAGAACGCGTTGATGGCGTCCCAGGCGATGGTGCTCAGCCAGTTGATCACGGCCGGGACCACGATCGACTTGCCGAAGGGCAGCCGGCGGCCGGGATCTGAGCCATGCCCGTGCGCGGGCCCATCGCGCTGAGGACGCCCACGACGGCGGCGGCCCCGATGAGGTTGCCCGACGACGATCGCCACAAGGCCGGTCGCAAAAGCCAAGGCCCAGGATCGGCGGGCGAGCATGCCGATGGCGAAGGCGGCGGGGACCAGGTTCGGCGTGAACCACACCGTGAACAGCCGCCAGACCGCGCCGTAGCGGGCCGCCTCCGGGGATCGGCTCGATGCCGTGGCCCTCGATGGAGAGGTCACCCTCGCCCTTGGGCATCGAGTCGCGCGTCAGCGCCTGGACAGCCATCCCTAACCCTCCTGCTTGGTGAACGTGATGGGCACGTCGCCCTCAGCCCGGTGCACCACCGCTGCGCGCCGGCTCCGTCTCGGCCACCACTCGACCCAGACGGACCACCCAGCGCGCCACGGGCCGGAGGCGGATCGCCTCCGCCTCGTCGGCGCAATCGAAGACCGCGAAGTTCGCCGGTTTGCCCTCCTCCACCCCGTACTCGACCTCGGCCGCCCGGGCGGCGTTGTCGGTGACCATCCGATAGGCCCGGAACAGCTCGCCCCGGCCGGTCATGTGGCCGACATGGACCAGCATCGACAGGGCGTCAAGCATCGAGCCGCGGCCCAGCGGGTACCACGGATCCATGATCGAGTCGTGGCCGCAGGCGACGTTGATGCCGGCGGCGTCCAGCTCCTTGACGCGCGTCATGCCGCGGCGCTTCGGGTACGAGTCGAAGCGCCCCTGGAGCGCGATGTTGTCGAGCGGGTTGGCGACGATCGTGACCCCCGCGCGCTTCAGGATCTGGAGCAGCTTGAAGGCGTACGCGTCGTTGTACGAGCCCATCGCCGTCGTGTGCCCGGCCACGACGCGGCCCTGCATGCCCTGGCGCATCGTGTCGGCCGCGACGACCTCCAGGAAGCGCGACTGCTCGTCGTCCGTCTCGTCGCAGTGGAGGTCGATGCCGGCGCCCGTCTCGCGGGCGAGTTCGAAGAGGAAGTGGACCTCCTCCACGCCGTCCTCGCGGGTCCACTCGTAGTGGGGGATGCCGCCGATGACGTCGCAGCCCAGGCGCATCGCCTCGCGCATCAGCGCCTTGCCCGTCGGGGAACGACAGGATGCCGTCCT
>CAVZXW010000014.1:0-67825 GCA_963779375.1 uncultured Chloroflexia bacterium
GATCCCCAGGCCCGAGATCCCCAGGACGAGTCGTGCAATCACCCGGCGAGTCGCGATCATGATCCGAAGATCCTCTAAGCGTGTTTGATCCTGCCAAGCCTGGCCGGCCACGCCGACCAACCCCGTATCCCGTCTCAAGCTCTCATCTTCGCTTGCGTCGAAGCGGATTCCACGTTACCCTAAGTTGACCCACACAGGCGATGGGGCGGTAGCTCAATTGGGAGAGCGCAGCGTTCGCAATGCTGAGGTTGAGGGTTCGATCCCCTTCCGCTCCACTAGGCATTGAAACAACTTGCGGCGATTCCTAGAATCACCCGCGGGCATTGCAGAGATTCCTTGCAGAGCTTCGCCCCGGGTGAACCATGCCGCGAGGCCATCCGCAGCCGTTTTGGCGCGAATTCACGAACTGCTGGTACGTCCAGATCGGCAAGAAGCAACATCAGGCTCGATCCCGACCGGGAGGAGGCGTTCCGGCTCTACCATGCGCTGATGGCCGCAAGCCATCACGAGGCGGAGCCGCGGAGCCGGTGGCTTCGGCGGGGAAGATGATCCGCCGTCGAGATCATCGACCTGCTTCCTGGAATGGGCTTCGAAGAACCGCGAGCGGCTGACCTACGAGGCGTACAGGCGGCGGCTCCAGTCGCTCGTCGACGCGATCCCGCCGAGCCTGACCTGCGGCGACCTGAAGCCCTACCACGTGACCCGCGTCATGGACGCCAAGGGACTGGAACGCCAACACCAAGAATGACTTCGCCACCGCCGTCCAGCGGGCCTTCAACTGGGCGGTGAAGCAGGGGATGATCGACCGCAATCCGCATCGCGCATGTCGAGAAGCCAGCCGGGAAGCCCGGGAGCTGGCCATCAGCCCGGAGGATTACGCCGAGATCATGGAGAAGGTCAACGAGCCGAATTTCCGCACGTTGCTGGAGCTGGCGTGGGAGACCGGGGCACCGGCCGCAGGAACTCCGGAAGATCGAGGCGCGGTTTCGTCGACCCGGGAACGACCGCATCGTGTTCCCGCCCAAGGAGGCGAAGGGGAAGAAATACCACCGCGTCATCTACCTGACGGACCGGGCGGGGGAGATCGTGCGCGGCCAGTGCGGGCGAGAATCCCATCGGTCCGATCCTGCGGAACTCCGAGGGCAAGCCCTGGACCAAGGACGCGATCAACTGCGCGTTCTGCCGGCTGAAGAAGAAACTGGGTCGGAAGCTGCACCTGGGGGCGTGGCGCAAGGGCTACGCCACCAAGGCGCCTGAAGGCAGGCATCGACACGGTGACGGTGGCCCATCTGATGGGTCATCGCGACGGGACGATGGTCAGCCGCATATACGGCCGCGTCCAGCAAGATCCCGCTCATATGGCGGACGCCGCCAGGCGGGCGAAGAGAGCCGAGCATGAATGAGCCAGGTCCAGTAGATTCTACCTCCGTAGCTTCTCCGCGCCGTGCGCGCATCTTCGTGTGAATTACGCCGCGCAATGGACGGCCGCCGGGATTCCATAGTGATAGAGTCGCACCACCGCCCCGAGCAACCGGTGGCCCTTCTGGCTGACGTGCCACCGCCGACTGTGCGGCACCTTCGCGATCAAACCGCGCACGTGCAATCGCTTCAGCATCCGGCCCACGGCCAGACTCTGGCGTCGCCGCTCCCCGGCATCCTCGGTCGGTTCGTAGAGCGCCTCGCGGATCTCGGCGTTCCGGAACCCTCGCACGAGGTTGTTGCCATCCAGCACCGCGGCGAACAACTTCACGTCGGACTCGGTCGCCGGGTTGAAGCCCGCATGACTGCGGCCGGAGACTACCACCGGCTTGGTCAACTCCTCGACCTGACGATAGGCCGGGGCCGGGTCGTCGACCACCGAGAGTGCCTCCAGATAGCGCTCGTTGGCGGCCAGCGACAGCTCGCGATAGCGGTACAGGTTGATCACCCCCTTGTTCATCGGGCACCACACCATCTCGCGGCGGCCGTCACGGGTCCGCAGACCGGCGCACGCGGAACTCGCGCGGGTCGTTGATCACCGTCTCGATCCGCAGCACCATGCCGAACTTGTCGTACATCTTCAGCCAGTTGTTCTTCATCCGATGTTTGATTCTGGCCCCGGGCCATCGGCCCTTCTGACAATGGGTGAGCACCTCGCCGTCGAACCGGGGATGGAACCGGCGGCCCAGGAACGTGAGGATGTCCTTGGCCGAGAAATTCACCACGGCGTGATCCAGCAGCCGCGGATAGAGCCCGGCCAGCGCCTCGCGGCCGGTGAAGATCAGGTCGGTGGAGAATTCCGCCTGATCGACGACCCAGTAGTAGCTGAGGCCGCGGAACCACGCCTGCCTCATCAAGGGATTGACCTGCCGCACCAGGCGGTGGAGGATCTTCCGCCAGTCCTGGTCGACGAACGAATCGGCCAGTCTCTGAGCGGCTTGAGGGATCGTCGAGGGCCGTGAAGGCGTTGTCTCGCTGGGTGAATCCCAGCCTCTTCTCGAGCATCTGTTGGGCCAACCAGGAATGGCCGTTGACGTAGACCTGGACGGTGAACGGGAACCAGGTGGTCAGCCGGATGTGGATCAGGCCGAGCTCGGGGTCGAGGAAATAGAAGTAGAGCACGCGCTGCTGTCGCGCGCGCGTTGACCAGGCGGGGGCGATCCTTGCCGGAGGCGAGCCTGAAGCTGGGGCAGCATTCCATGCAGCAGAGGACGCAGATCAGCCCTTCGCTGATCGGCCGTTGTCGGAGGATCTGGTCGACGAGCTTGTCCTTGCGGTGGGCGCCCTGGAGGTAGACGTACTCGGCGCCGGCGTCGCGGGCCATCTGCTTGGCGTGCTCGACCAGGGATTCGGACTGCTCCTCGGCGAAGGCCATGAAGTCGCACCGCCGGATCCTCAGGACGTGATCGACGAACCCCTCGAGTGCCGGCCCGTTGGTGAGCGGCAGATAGCCTTTGAAGATGACGCGGTCGAAGCAGGAGAGCACGGCGACGATGAGCTTGGTAAACTTGGCGACGAAGCGCGACAGCGTCTTCATGGCGTCCTCCTCCGGATTGGGCCTCATTCACGTGCCCGCTGAAGCTGTCTGATTTTGGGGGCGGGTATAGCACCTGGCGATCAGCCGCCGGATCCGCTTCCTCACCGTCTGGAAGTAGCACAGACTGTTGCGGATCGACCGCTTCAGGTCCGGCCAGGCTGTCGAACAGCCGGTTGTGCGTCGCACGCCGGCGCAGCAGCTTCCAGAACCGCTCGATCACGTTCAGCTTGGGGCTGTAGCTGGGCAGACGCTGGAATTCCAGGTGCGAATCCAGGCAGCTGGTGTTCTCCTCCCTCGGCTCCTGCCAGTCCGGGCATCCGGCGGCAACCGGCCCTCGACGATGGTCAAACGCTCGGCGATGGTCAGGAAGTCGATCCGGCCCGGTCGACCGCGCTGGTCGAACGTCGTGACTGTTGCTTTCGCCCTGGCGACCTCGGCATCGACGACCCGGATGAACGCCCGCACGACGGTGGGGAAGTCCGGGAGCTGCCTCTGGTCATCCAGGTAGTAGTCCAGCTCGTCGCGCCAGTCGGTGAGGATGCCCTGCGGGGTGATCGTCCTGTAGTCCCGGCCGAACGGCCGGCGGAACGGTTTGCTCGGGTCGGGGTAGACCTCGGCCTTGACGCCGGTGGCCGCCAGCCGCCGGCTGACCTTTTCGTGCATGTACCAGGTGGTCGAGAGCAGCAATCGCCGCCACAGGTGGACCCCCAACGTGGCCGACGAGATGCAGACCATCCGTCTGGGGAAGGCGCCGATGAGTTTCTTCAGACCGAGGAACCAGTGGACGTCGGGGCAGCAGATGGGTCGCAGGTCCCTTCCCTCGCGGACGTAGCCGCAGATCATCTTGCCGTCGTAGTCGATGACGTTGTGATCGACCATCTTCCCCGGGTACAGCGACAGCCAGAGCTCGCCGTCGAGGTGGGCTCGGGTCCGCGACACGGCCAGTTCGGGGAAGAGCGGCACGGGTTGGCCCGTGTCGCGCCGGTTGACCTGGGGGCACCCACCTTCGTACGTAAGTCGGCGGTTCCACCGGCCCTTCCTGTGGTACTTCACGAAGTGGTCGAAATAGAGCTGGAGCTGGCCGTCCTCGGGGAATTCGAGCGATCCGTCGCTATGATACAAGGCAACCTCCTTGTTGTAGATCGATGGTGGTGGACGGCAAGGGGCGGGGTGGCAACCCCGGTCCGTGTCTTCTTGTGAGCAGTCGGCATGCCGTCGGATGGAAGGACAGGAGCATGCCGTCAGCCGCAGGCGTGCTCGAGCAGCCCGGCGAGGATCAGGGCGCGGGGTCGGTCCGGGGTCCGGCAGAACACCTCGCCGTTGCCGTCCCGGACCTCGTGGCCGGACGTGTCAGCCCGCTCGACCGTGAAAGGGCGTGCGAGTGTCAGGCCCTCGGGGCGCCGGACCTGATCCTGGTGATCCTCTCCATCGAGGCTGTCCGACTCGATCCGGGGCATCGGGATGCCGAAGTACCGGGCGAGCCTCTGCAGGTCTTCTTCTCCGAAGACCCGCTTGTTGCCGATTCTCATCGCGGGTTCGGGGACGTGCCCGCTGGTGATGGCGTAGGTGACCAGGTGGGGCTTCCTGCCGAGGAGCCTCGCGACCTGGCCGAGCGTGAAGTAGTTGTCCTGCATCGGATGACCTCCTTGTCCTATCTATAGTTATAGCTCAATATTTTCGCGGAGAAGAATTTTTCGTGGCGAGGAGGACGCCGGGCCGGTATCGGAGGGGTCTCGACCTCTCAAGGGCTCGTCGAGAATCGGGAGCTCGCGCTGGGTAGAAGTCTCATCGAGGCCTGAGACCTTGCCCTGCCGGAACAACGGGAGTTCGCCTATCTCCGGCCGTCCGAACACAATCGGGCGATCGTCCGGCAGTCTTGGGTCTCAAGTCTTCAGGTCCAATCCCTACCTGCGACCGTCCTCGTATCGGTCCCGTGAGCACGCCGTCGGTCCCGGTCCATTGCAGCAGAGGCCGAGAGGCACCGCGACAATTCAAAGGCGCTTGATAGACACCGACCGGGGATTGGTGCTGGGATCATGATCTCCGGCTGGAGACCAACTCATGATCATCCATCATCGCGAAAGGGCGATGCAACCTCATCGTGACCCTGGCTGCTCGTCCAGGTCGCCGGCGCCGATGAGTAGGGATCGATCTCCAGGGCGGGCCACCCGCGAATCCGGACGGACCGCCGGATCACAGCAGTCGAGTCACCGGACGGCCACGCCGCATCGAGCGTTTCCTCCATGTCGGCGGCGGCGAGCACCGGTATCTCGCAGCATTTGACGACGAGCTTGGGGTCGCGGACCATCGAAAAACGGTGGCCCCTCCTCGGGGACGAGGAGGTCGGTCCTCGTCGTGGCCACGAGGTCCTCAACGATGGGAACCGAGTCGATGGGCTTTAGCGGCTGCATGCGTGTGTTTCCCCCTGATCCATCCTGGATCCGATGATCAGGAGGTTACCGGCTGCAAGGCTCTCGCGGGAGGCTTCGGCAAATGATCGCGTCGTTGACTCAGCGGCAAACAGCGAGCGGGTGAAGGCATGATAGGAGGCGCGACGTACCGTCCCAGGATGGCGGCCATATTGGCTCCTTTGACAGTCCGTCCAAGCGTCCTTCCAAATCGTTCGGAAGGTCGCCTGCGTCATCGCCCGGGGCTGCTCGCCGCTCGTCGGTGTGTCGGACGCCATGCGATTCAACTGTCTGGCCCGTCGGCTTCGTCATCCTCGTCGCAGTCGGCCCCCGGCAGGTCCGAACGGGCCAGGAGTCCGAGGCGAAGAGAGCGACGGGCCCGGAGGCTGCCGACCTGTTCAATTACTACCTCGTCAACGAGGTGGCCCATTGTGGCGACTGCCACACCCCGCAGGACGGCCGGGGCGGGCCCGACCCGGCGGCGGGCGCTCCAAGCAGCGACCCTCCCCTTCCGGCCCAAGAAGGAGACCGAGGACTGGGCCGGGAGGTCACCGGACATCACCTCCCGTGGCCTGGCGGGCGAATGGGGTGAGGCGGGGATGATCAAGTTCCTGACGACCGGGGTCAACCCGGACGGGGAGACGCCCACGCCGCCGATGCCGGCCTTTCGCCTCCACGCCAGGGACGCCCACGCGGTCTATCTATACCTCAGATCTCTACCCCGCCCGAGAGAGGGCGGGGACACCGAGAAGATAACAAAGAACCCGAAGTGATCGGGTGACCCACGGACTCTGGCTCTTCCGGGTCGGTGGGGTCCCCCATGGCCTCTGGGCGAGCCGCTCGTCATCACCGCCCGCGCCGCCCACGATCCAGGACCTGCGAATCGGGGGTGACGGTCAGAGGAGCAAGGCCCTGGATCAACGCCGGGAACCGCCCGCGGCTCACTCGCCCCGTCCAGCCCCACGGCGACCGGGTGGCCGGAGACGCTCGCCACGGGATTACTCTTTGATCTGCTCCGTGTCGATGGTGATGATCCCGGCCTCCAGGATCTCCGAGACCGAATCGACCGGTTCGAGCGATCAGGGAATCGACCCAACCGCGGGTCCCCGCCTCGACCTGGACGATCATCACGTCACAGCGATGGTCCCTGCTGGGGATCGTTTCCAGCGCCGCCCGGACCGGGCATCCCGCGGCGACGCATGCCTGGCCCTTGACCCTCTCCAGGTCGAGGATCAAGGACGTGTACTCGCACGACAGCGGGGAACAGGGATCGATCCGGTAACTGTGGACCTGGATGGCTGGAGGTTGTGCAGCGGATCGAGGAGGACGATGTTGAAGATCTCGTCCTCATCCCAGAAGCCGACGACCCGGCCCAGCGCCTTGGAGATCATGAACTGCACGAGGGGGAACTCATCCGGGTGATCCAGGTGCGGCGCCGCTCGATCCAGGTCAGATCCTCCCGGCGCACCGGTATGTTCTTCTGGTCCCAGTCGATCTCGTGGTAGCGATGGTACGATCGGCCGCGGCATCCGACCTGAAGTCGTCGATCACGAGTCCCGAGAGTTCGGCCAGTCGCTCCAAGAGGGAGACGAACCACGTGGGCTGGGCCTTGTCCAGGCCGAAGAACTCGGTCTGCCTCCAGAATCGGAACGAGAACGCCCACCGACGAGGATCCGGAGACGCCGGAACGCCGGACGCCTTCTTATCCTCGTCGGATGCAGGGTTGACGACGGGCCCCTTCCTCGTCATGCCTCGGTACACCCCTCCCGGGCGGCTTCCCTGGTTCAGGGCCATCGGCTCTACATCGGCCGCTTTCCGGCCTCGCTCGCCTGGCCGTCTGCAACAGCGAGCCTCGATCCACGGCCCCTCGGATGCATCGCCACGGCTGGATGGGCAACCTCCGAGAGCATATCCCGGGAATGTGCCGATCTCAAGCGAGGATGCCTGGCGATCCTCCCGATGCGGCGGCGGTACGATCGGTTTGCACGAAGGCCTTCCCGTTATGAAAGCTCGCCCTGCCGGTGTTGATCCGGATGCCCGGATGCTAAGCGGACGACCAGCCGCTAAACCCACGCCGATCCCGCCCGATCTTCGGGGGTTTGCGTCTCTTCTCCGGCCCGCTCGCGAGGGTCCCTGCGTGTCAGTCGAAGCCAAGCCGCGATTCCGCCCCGACGTCCTCCGCCCCCAACTTGGGGCGTTTCGCCTCGAAGATCGGGCCACCTCTGCGAGGCGGTCCGGAATCCGGCCGTCGCGACGAGCTCGGTAGGGGCGGCTGACAGGCGTCAAGCGCCCGGGGCCGGCAGGTCCAGGCGCCGGGTTGCGCTCGAAGAAGCCGTCCGGCTTGAGCCAGAACCCCAGCGCCGCGACCGGCATCACCGGCCAGTCTTCCGGCCGCGGCACGTGCTTGTGCGCGAAGACGTACCACACGACCAGGTCGGTGTCTCGACCGGGCGGTCGGCGGCGGTCCAGCGCGGCAGGCCGTCGCCCGTCGGGGTGCTGGTTCGGATAGTCGCCGGCCGGGTAGCGCTCCTTCGGGTCGATACGGCGTCACCCACAGGTGGTGCGCCGCGAAGCCGGCGCGGCGCATCACGGCGGCGTCGGGCTGCACGAACGGCGGGCAGTTCTCGCCGGGCATCAGCCGGTAGCCGACCGGCTGGCCCAGCCGGTTCTTCTTCGCCGGGTTGACGATCCGCCAGAAGCGCGCCGTCGCCGCGTTGACCGCCGCTGCGCCTGCCTTCTCGGTCGCCAGCAGCGTCGCCTCGGCCCGGAAGGCGTTGCCGTGCGGGTTGTCCGGGCCGCGCGGCAGCGAGACCGTGTTGACCTCGTAGACCGAGTTCGTCTCGCCGTCGACGCTCATGTCGAGCCGGGCGGCGAAGATGTGCTGGTGGAACGGCGCGTTGAGCTGCGGGGCGACCTCGACGCCGTAAGGCGGGCTTCTCGCCCGGGTGCAGCGCGGTCGTGTTCATGATCCCGGTCAGCTTCACCTCGCACTGGATCGTGCCGTCCTGGTAGAAGTACCAGAAGAAGCCGTACTCGTAGTTGCCGACCGTGGCGACGAACGAGACCGACAGCCGCCGCGACCGGCGCGACTTCCGACTGGTCGGTCCGCCAGTCGGTGTGCTTCCAGAGGATGCCGGCGTCCTCCTCGTGCAGGCAGACGGCGTTCTTGATCGTGACCGGCCTCCCGCGGCTGTCGAGTCATGTGGGCGTCGAAGTAGCGGATGGTGCCCAGGCAGTCGCAGCCCAGCGCCAGCGAGTTGGCCAGCATGCCGATGCCGTACTCGCCGATGTCGAAGGCGTTCTTGCGGAAGTACTGCTCGGCCGGGTCGCCGTAGGGCACGACCATCTCGCAGATCGAGGCCCGGTACAGGATGGGCCGCTCGCGGCCTGCGTCGTGATAGCTGACGTCGTGCAGCACGAGCCCCTCGCGCGGGCGTGAAGCCGATGCGGAACTGCCATTTCTGCCAGGCGACCTCGTGGCCGTCGACCGTGAAGCTCGGCCCCTCGGGCTGGACGATCTCCAGCGGGCTTGAGATCGCGTCGGCGCTCTCCGGCAGGTAGCTCGCGGGCCCAGTTGCCGGCCTCGGGCGGCAGCGGCACGACGCCGTAGTCTTCGATCCGCACGCACCTCCATCTGTGTTCAGATCGACGACGGCGACGACGCCGTCGAGCGGCCGGGCGTAGCCGTTGTCGCGCGGCTCGGAGCGGACCCAGCACAGGGCCCGCGACAGCCGCTTGCCCTTGTCCTCGCGGCCGCTCGGTGCCGTAGATGCCGGCCGACCAGGGATCGACCATGACCAGGCTGACGTCGCGCGACGCCGCGCTTCTTCAGGGCCGCCAGAAACTCGGGCGACCGCTTGATCGCCTCTTCGCACTCGGCGAATTCGTCGAGCGTGATCGACGGCTGGAGCCCCTCGGGGAGGGGCTCGTAGGACTGGACGACGGCGGAGCGCAGGTCGAACGAGCCCTGGTGCACCGGCCGGTGGCGTTGTCGAGCACCAGGACGTCGGCCCCTCGCGGGAAGGGGTCGCCGAGCCGGAAGCCGTCGACGACCGACTTGGCGGGCTCGGCCAAGGCGATCGCGACGAACCGGCACGCGGGGCCGAGGGACCGGCCGCGCGGACGACCCGGGCCGCCTCGCCGATCTCCTCGGCCGAGAGCGGGTCGAGGGGGTGCCGGGCGGGTCCGGTGCCGCCGCGCGCGGGCCCCGGTCCGGCGGCGAGCGGGCGGGACGAGACGGCACCGAGCACCCCGGCCGCCAGCGTCGATCGGCCGAGGAAGCCGCGCCGCGATAGGACCGTCTCGTCCCGCACCGACCGATCCGCATCCGCCATGGATCCGCCCCTCCCGGCGCCGGCGAGCGATCCCGATGTGGCGGACGCCCCGACCGGCGCAAGGCATCAAGGATAACGTGATTGTGGGCGCCGGGACAGGGCAACTCGGGGCCGGGTTGGGAGGCACGATGGTTGGGCTCACCGTCCCCCAGCGGGTGAGGGGGGGCCGCGGGGCTCCACCCGGCTCGCCCGAATTGGGGGGGACCGGTCCACCCCGGGGCGCCCGGGGGGATACGGACTCACACCGGCGACCTCGGATGCGTCTTCTGGGGCAATCCACGGATTCGGAGTCGCCTGTCTCTTGACCATCCCTCGGAGATGCATCCCGCCGAAGCACGCACTGCCCGATCTCGCGGCCGTGTGGACCGAAGGCGCGACTGCCGGTATCTTGACGCAATCGACGGTCTCGCAATGGAGCCCTGGCCGTTTCATCCGGGAGAGTCAGCCATGAACCGTCGGAGCTTCTTGCGGTCCAGCGTCACCTTGGGATTCGCCGGCGTGGCACCGACGGGTCGAGCCATGTCGCATGACGAGGGCGGACGTTTCCCCGCACCGCCGCCGTTGTCCTTCGGTGGTGAGAAGAGCCATCTCAAGATCACCAACATCCCGCGGTGCGTCTCGTCCCGACCCGGCCCGTGCCGGAGTACCGACAGACACCGGGGACCTGGAACACGACGGAGGTCGAGATCGCCAATCCGTTGTCGATCTATCCGCGATTCAAGCCGCGGCGCTCGTTGTTCTACGCCGAGGATCTCGGCCCCGACACGGTGATGGTGGAGACGGATAAGGGGGTCGTCGGATTCGGATACGGCGGACCGGGCGCGGCCTTCGTGGTCGATGCCGCCATCTGCCGAAGCTCCTCGTGGGAGAAGATCCATTCCAGCTCGAACGCGGAAATAACTTCCCGATTTGCCTGGAATCTGGTATCAAGTCCTAGGATCGGAGTGCAACCAGGAGGAGTGCAACATGGACGCCTATGCACCGAGAATCGAACGGATGATGAGGCGGCTCTACGACTCGCTGGCTGAAGACGATCGTCGGCGGTATGCCGCCATCGAGTCCACGAAGCTGGGGCATGGTGGGGTCGAGTACATCTCCAGCGTGCTTCGATGCGACCCCAAGACCATCCGCCGGGGGTTGGCGGAACTGGAAGAGACGGCTGATCTGGACACGAGTCGTGTCCGAAAAAGGGGGCGGACGCAAGAAACTAGTCGAGATATCTGCCGAACTTGAAGCGAACTTCTTGAAGGTCCTCGAGGACCACACCGCTGGCGATCCGATGCGGGGCGATGTCAAGTGGACGAACTTGTCTCGGGGGCAGATCTCGCGTCGGCTCGAGAAATTGGGGACTCCGGCCAGTCGACAAGTCGTTTCCCAATTGCTACGCAAGAACGGGTACCGCAAGCGGAAAGCCCTGAAGAAGAAGACAATGGGCCCGCGCAATCCGAACCGCAACGCCCAGTTCGAGAACATCGCCCGTCTGAAGAAGCAGTATTTGAAGGATGGTCTACCCGTCATCAGCATGGACACCAAGAAGAAGGAATTGCTCGGCGATTTCTACCGTGACGGCAAGATCGACACCCAGGAAACCATCGAGACCAACGACCACGACTTCGGTAGCGCGGGAACGGGAACGGTGATTCCCCATAGTCTTTACGATGTGGGGAAGAACAAAGCCTTCGTCAACCTGAACACCAGCCATGACACGAGCGAACTCGCCTGTGACAGCATCGCGGCGTGGTGGGAACAGCAAGGCCGGACCGATTATCCTCAAGCCAAGAAACTGCTGGTGTTGTGCGATGGCGGGGGCAGCAATAGCGCAACCATGTACTTATTCAAGGAGGATCTCCAGAAACTGGCGAACCGGCTGGGCATCGAGATCCGTATAGCCCATTACCCGCCGTACTGCTCGAAGTACAATCCGATTGAGCACCGCTTGTTCCCACATTTGACCCGGGCGTGTCGAGGAGTGATCTTCCGCACGCTGAAGACGGTCCGGTACTACATGGCCAAGGCCGAAACGACCACCGGACTGAAGGTCAAAGTAAACATCCTTCACAAGATCTACGAAACCGGCCGGAAGTATGCGGCGGGATTCAAGAAGAACATGAAGATCGTCTTTGACAGAGTTCTCCCGAAATGGAACTATCGCGCTGTTCCCCAGCCCGTGTGAAATCGGGAAGTTATTTCCGTCCCGTTCCTTATGGGACATCATGTGGCGAGGGACGCTCTACTACGGCAGGAAAGGGATCGCGGTCCACGCCATCAGCGCGGTGGACAACGCCCTCTGGGATATCGTCGGCAAGGCGCTCAAGACCCCCGTCTATCGGCTCCTGGGCGGAGCTGGCCGGGAACGCGTGCCCTGCTACTGCACGGGGAACAACATCGAACAGGCGGTCGAATTCGGGTTCAAGAAACTCAAGCTCGCCATCCCCCACGGCCCCGCCGACGGCGAGGCGGGATTGGAGAAGAATGAGCGACTGGTCCAGCGGACCCGCCGGCTGCTGGGCCCGGACGGCGAGATCATGCTCGACTGCTGGATGGCGTTCACCGAGGAATACGCCGAGAAGCTGGCCGCGCGGCTGGAGCCGTACCGCGTCTACTGGATGGAAGAGTGCCTCATGCCCGACGATTACGCGGGCATGGGACGGATCAATAAGAAGATCCGATCGACGCGGATGGCCACGGGAGAACATGAAGCGACGCGTTACGGGTTCGCGCTGCTGGCCGACTTACGAGGCCGCCGACATCTGGCAGCCCGATATGCAATGGTGCGGTGGGTTGACCGAGCTGCGCTGGATCGACGCACTCGCCCGGACCCGGAAGACCCCCGTCATTCCCCACGGCGGCTGGCGCGGAGGCGCCGCTCATTTCGTGTTCGCCAACGAGAACACGCCATGGTGCGAGATGTTCATCCCCTGGCCCGGCGGCCCGAAGGAAGTCTACAAGCGGTTCGAGGAAGAGAACCAGATCACACGAGGCCCCGAAGGGGTCTACATGCGGCCTCCCGATCGTCCCGGCTTCGGCTTCGATCTGAAGCCAGCTTGATCCCGCCGGCCGATCGTGCGACGGCCGACGAGAAAACGGCTCTCCTTCGCGTTCCGAGAGTTTGCTACGCGGCGGTGAGGGCACGGGCATGCAGCAGCTCGAACCGGGCTTCACCATACAAACCCGGGAGTTGCAGCGCACCTTCGGGCAGCCGAACGACCAGGCCACCGGCCGTGGGGCCCGGTCGCGGCGTGAGGGTCGTGGCGAATTCGATAGGATTCCCCGGCCACGCCTTCGATAGCGGCCGAGGGGAAAAGGAGTTCAACCCGAGGTGTGACGGTTGCCAGAGTGGGGATCGCCAACTCGTCGACTGCGAGCACCTTCCCCGCTTGTGAACAGACTCCCTGATCTTCTGGCTACCGGGCCTTCTCGAGAAGCACACGAAATGAGAGCTCCGGTGACCGGAAGTCCTCGCCCCGCCAGGAGACCCTGTAGGTTCCGGCGGGCCTGGAAATGGTCCCCGAGCTTGGGGGCGAGCCGGAGCTGCTGACCGGGCGGCAGTGATTGGAACCGGGCGTCGCGGGAATCGCTGGCGAGGAGCCGACTTGACTCGGCCAGTTCCTGACCGTTGATGATGATCCACGAATGGGAGATCTTCGGGTCTACCGGGGTCTTGCCATCGTTGACGAGCGTGAACTCGATGGTCAGGCTCTCCACGTCTTCAGGACGGAAGACGGCATGGTTAATGCTCAGAGCGCTCCAGAGCGGGCTGTTTGCGTTCGCCACTACTCTTGGTAACGGTGAAGCTGGGTTCTGTGCAGCCGGTTGCGAGCTGGCATTTGTCGGGCCTGGAAGGACCTGTTCCTGAGCTGCGGCCTGACGTGCGTGATCCGTCTCTAGCGATACCAGCTACGGCCATGATCATGGCTCTGTGCTCGGCCTGAATAGCCACGCGTTGCTGCTGGACGGTCCACGCAACAAGCGCGAGCAGGAACGCGCCACAGCGCGATCACGATCATCATCGAGCGGATGGAGAACCGGAAGCGGCGAGTCGATGTTGATTCCGCCATGCCGGGTACCAGGATACCGAGTGGCTGCTATCCCCGGGGCGGCACGGTCACGTAGAGCGGGCATGACAAGGATGCTCTGGAGGGGTGCCAACAAGCAGACTTTTCATAGCCTAACCGCATTGGTCAGGTAAATCACGGGACGGTGGTGCGGCAAATCGCCAAGTTCGGGAGAGTCGTCGTTAAAGCAGGTTTCTTCAGCGATCTGGGCGGTACCCTGCTCCCCTCAACCAAGTACGCTGACCCAGAGCACCAAGAACACCGCCTCCTCGGCCCATCGGTCCACAAATACCCACGGGGGCCCGTCGCAACGTTGACAAGGCATGGCTCCGGGAACCGGATCCAATTCGGCCTACCGGCGATCAGAGATCGCCTTCGACCAGTCGCCGGCAAGCCGGGCGATCGCTTCGACGCCGGGGACAGATTCGCGTTCGAGGGCCGGGCGCAGGGGAGCGGCGTGTCGGGAGCCGCGAGGCGGGTCACGGGCGCGTCGAGGTCATCGAACAGTTTCTCCGAGAGTCTCCGCGGCGATCTCGGCCCCCCAGCCTCCGGTACGGTTGTCTTCCTCGACGATCAAGACTCGGTTGGTCTTCGCCACGGAGCGCGCGATCGTCGCCATGTCGAGCGGCACGAGGCAGCGGACGTCGATCACCTCGGCCTCGATCCCGTCGGCCGGCGAGTTGTTCGGCGGCCGCCAGGGCGCGATGGACCATCAGCATGTTGGCCAGGATCGTCACGTCCGACCCCTGGCGGCGCACAGCGACCGTGCCCAGGGGCACTTCGAAATCGCCTTCGGGGACGTCCATCACCGGATCGATCGACGTCTTCTCCTTGCGGCCCCCCTTGCCGCCGTAGAGCAGCTTGTGCTCGAGGAAGATGACGGGGTTATCGTCGCGGATCGAGGCGAGGAGCAGGCCCTTGGCATCGTAGGGGTTCGACGGACAGACGACCTTCAGGCCCGGCGTGTGCAGGAACCACGCCTCGGGACATTGGCCGTGCTGGGCCCCTCGGTGCCGACGCGCCGACCGGCAGCCGCAAGACCATCGGCACGCGCACGGCGCCATTGCTCATGTAGTGCATCTTGGCGGCCTGGTTGACAACCTGGTCCATCGCGCAGAAGCACGAAATCGCCGTACTGCATCTCGGCGACGGGCCGCATGCCGGTCATGGCGGCGCCGACCGCGGCGCCGACGATGGCCGCCTCCGAGATCGGCGTATCGATCACCCGGTCGTGGCCGAACTCTTCGGAAAGCCCGAGCGTGACGGTGAATCCCCCGCCGAAGCCGCCGGGCACGCCAAGATCTTCGCCCAGGAGGAACACGGTCGGGTCGGTCCGCAACGCCACGCGCATCGCGTCGCGCAGGGCCTCCGCCATCGTCATGGGCCTCGATCAGAGGGCTCATGCCGCGGTTCCCCTCTCGGCGAAGACGTGCTCCAGCGGCCGTCCAGGCTTCCGGCTCGGGGCTGGCGATGGCGAGCTGGACCGCGCCTTCGACCGTCTCCTGGCACTGGCGATCGATCGTGTCGAGGTCGTCGGGGCTCGATGCCGAACTCGGCCATCAAGAGGGCGCGGAGCCGATCGATGGGATCGCGTCGGCGCCATTCCTCCATCTCTTGCCTGTTGCGATAATTCCCGGGATCGCCCCGGGAATGGCCGGGGTAACGATAGGTCTTGTACTCGAGCAGGGTCGGCCCTTCGCCCGCGCGGCGCGACGCGACGGCCTCGGCCGCCGAGCGGTAGACCGCGATGACGTCCATGCCGTCGACGACGCGACCGGGGATTCCGTAGCTCTTGGCCCGTTCGGCGATGTCGATGATCCCGGTCGTCAGCGACATGTGAGTTGATGCCGCGTAAAGGTTGTTTTCGCAGACGAAGACGACCGGCGCCTTGCGCACGGCGGCGAAGTTGATCCCCTCATGAAACGATCCGATATTGGCGGCTCCATCGCCGAAGAAGCTCACGGCGACGCGGTCGAGTCCGCGGAGCCGGAAGCCGATCGCGGCTGCCGGCGGCGATCGGGATGTTGGCGCCGACGATCGCATTGGAGGGCATGGCGCCGACCGCAGACGTCGACAAGGTGCATCTGCCCTCCCTTGCCCCCGGCGAAGCCGTTGGCCTTGCCCCAGATCTCGGCCGTGATCGCCTCGATCGACGCCCCTTTGGCGAGGAGGTGGCCCACGGGCCGATGCGTGCTGAAGATGACGTCGTCGACGCGGAGCGCCGCGCATACGCCGACCGCGACTGCCTCCTGCCCCTGGCACTGGTGCAGCGTGCCCGGCACGAGGCCCTGGAGAAAGAGCCGATACAGGTGATCCTCATAATGCCGGATCAGCGACATCCGCCCATAGAGTTTCACCAGCTGGTCGGCCCTCGGGGACGGGTCGAGATCCATGGCCGGAGGCGTTGCCATGCTGCCCCGCGACCGTCCGCGACGGTCCGGGGGCGGCGGCACCGTCGGCATCGCGACGGGAGGTACCGCATGCAGGGCTCTTTTCGAGGCGGACATGCCGGGCCGCGGAGGAGTCCCGGCTCCCATCAACAATCTCAGCCGGGACAAGGCCCTCGATCGGCTCATCGAGGGAGTCGGCGAGGATCGCGACCGCGTCGCCGATGGCGACGGTCTCTCCCTCGGCGACGAGCCGCCGGCGCACGAAGCCGTCGCGAAATGCCTCGACCTGGTGGGTCGCCTTGTCCGTTTCGACCGAGAACAGGGGCGTCCCCGCCTTGACGTGCTGGTCTTCCTTCACCAGCCACTCGGTCACGACCACATTGCCGCCGGTGGCGCCGAGGTCCGGCACGATGATCCAATCGATCATGTCCACCTCGCCTGTGTTGCGGCCTTGCCGGCACTTCCAAAGAGCCTCATATACGCCTCCACAACGTCCTGCACCGCGAGCCGCCCCTGGACGAGGATGTCGGCCTCGAGGCCCGAACCGATCACCTCGTACGGGTTGTACCTGTCGTCCACCCCGAGGCAGCGCGCGCACGGCGTTGAAAAACGCCTGTTTCAGGGCGCTGCCGACGTTGATCTTGCGAATGCCCAGTCCGATCGCGGCCCGGAGGTCGTCGCGATCGACGGAGCTTGCGCCGTGCAGGACCAAGGGGACCGGCATTTCGCGACGGAGGCGCGCCGAGCCGTTCGAGATCGAGGCGAACCGTCGCCGCCCGTGCAAGTGGGCCTGGCCGATGTTGACGGCCAGCGCGTCGATCCCGGTGCGCTCGACGAATCCCCGGGCCGCCTCGGGTCGGTCAGCCGGGGGTCGTCGGGCGTCGGACGTCCAATCCGCCGCCGACCCCTTCCAGAGGAACCATCTCCCCCTCGACCGAGGCGCCCGTCGCGTGGGCGCGGGCGACGACGCTCGCGATCCGCTCTTCGAGCAGCGCCGGTGCCAGGCCGGTCGTCGGTGTACATGACCAGTCCAAACCCGAGATCGATCGCCTCGAAGACGGCGTCGAAGTACGGCGACTCGTTGAACAGCAGGCAGGCGGGCACGGAGAGCCGACGGCCGACCTCGCGCGCCCATCGCCTGCGTAGGACGCCCAGCGGGTCGGCCACGCGCCGGTCAGGTGCGGGGAGGTAGATCCCGCTGAATCCGAGGATCACCGGCGAGTCGCGTCCGTTCCGCGGCGTCGGCCACCGCCAGCAGCGACTCGAGGTTCCAGCTCTCGAAATAGCCGACCGCGTACCCGCCTCGCTCGGCCTCGTCCATCAGTTCCCGGAATCCGACCAGCGGCATGTGCTGCCCGTTCCGGTGTCAGGACGTCGTACCCGCCACGATCAGGGGAATCGCAGGCCTTTGAACGCCGCGCTGCGCCGCTCGAGCGGGCCTTCGATCGCCAGCCGCTCGATGCTCGATCCGAGCTGGACGCCGTGGCAACCGGCGCGGTCGAGGACGAACTGCGCGTCGGCCGGCTCGACGATCGCCGCGCCGTGAGCGAGCAGGATCACGTCGGGCTTGATCTTCCGGGCGATCTCGAAGTGCTCCCGGCTGCGTGCCGCGGTCTGCTCCAGCGAGACGCCGCCGGCGTCGCCCGTCGAGCCGCCGCCGGTGATCCCGCAATGAAAGACGAAGATGTCCGGGCTCGCCCCGTGCATGAGCCGCTCGGTATCCTCGGCGTTGAAGGCGTAGCCGACGGTCAGCAGGTCGAGCTCGTGCGCCGAGGTTGAGCATGTCGATCTCGTGCTGGTAGCCGAGTCCGGTGGCCTCCAGCGTCCGGCGGAACTCGCCGTCGAACCACGCGACCGTGGGGAAGTTGTGGACCCCGGAGATGCCGATCCGCCGGCAGTCTTCGAGATAGAGCCGCATGTCGCGGAGCGGATCGACGCCGTTGACGCCCAGGACCACCGGCGTTTCGCGCACCTGGGGCAGGACCTCGCGGCGCGCCGATCTGATAGACCAGCTCGTTGGAGTCGGCGATCGGGAGCATCCCGGCCAGGGAGCCGTAGCCTTGCATCCGGAAATAGCCGGTGTTGTAGATCCCGAGGATGTCGACCCCGCCCCGCTCGATGAACTTGGCGCAGATGCCGCTGCCGGCGCCGGTCATCACCAGGGGCCGGCCGCGAGCGATCTCGGCGCGCAGCCGATCGAGGAACTCCCGCGCGGGGGTAACGTCGTGCCATGGCGCGGGCTCCTACGAGGGTAGACGGCGCTTCCATCAGGCGGATCAAGGTTTTCGCCGCCTCGGCGGCGAAGGCCGGGTCGTTGATGTGGGTGGGCCGCTCGATCACTCGGATGTCGGCGGCAAGCATGCCTTGAGCTCCGCCACGAATGCGGCGTCGGCCGCGGGGTCGAAGAACGGCTCGCCGGCGACGTCATAGCGAGTCGAATCCGAGGGACGGAATCATCACGACCGCCGGGCCGCGTGGTCTGCTGCAAGCGGCGTCCGACCTCGCGGCCGACCGTCGACCATCTCGTCCTCGTTCAGCCGCAGGTCGGTGATCTGCGGGCTGTGACGGACCAGGGTCCGGTCGCGGTACTGCGGCGGGGACCGTGTGCGGCTCGTTGAAGACGAGCACCTCGACGGCGCCCGGGCAGATGACCTGGGGCAGTCCGAGCCGTCCGGCCGTGGTGAGCCGATCGGCGCCGCCGGCGAGCAGGGCGTGATACATCTCGTTGGAGACCTCGATGATCGAGAAGTCGAGCACGGCGCCGATGATCCCCTCCTTCATCATGTCTTCCATCGCTCGCCCGCCGGTCCCGATCGCGTGGAAGACGATCGTCTCGTAGCCGGCCCGCTCGAGGACCTCGACGGCCTTCATCGCGCCCGGGGTGGTGATGCCGACGGTGGTGACGGCGACGAGCGGCTTGTCGCCGCCGCGGGAGGGCGACTCGACGTGGGCCATGCCGCAGGCGGCGGCCGCGGCGTTGGCCAGGATTTGCCGCATGAACCGATTCAGGCCCATGATGTCGGTCACCGAGAACATCATGGTGATGTCCTTGGTGTCGACCCAGGGGGCGACGTTTCCCGACGCCATGGTCGAGACCATCACCTTGGGGAAGCCGTAGGGCAGGGCCCGCATCACCGCCGTGCTCGAGCGTGGTCCCCTGGGTGCCTCCCACCGAGAGGATCGCCTGGGCCTTCCCCGCGGCGACGAGGTCGCGGACGATCCGCGGTGGCCCCCGCGGCCATCACCGGCGCGGCCACTTCGCGCGAGAGGTGCTTGCGCAGTTCGGCGAGTGGCGTCCCCCCGCCGCCGCGACCTCCTCGCGCGTGATGTCGGCCCGCGCCTGCGGCTCGCCGGCCACGCCCGTGTCGATCACGACCGCGCGGTCGCCCGTGCGCCTCGATCCAGCTCGCGGAGGTACTGGGCCTCGGGACCCTTCGTGTCGAGGGTCGCCAGGACGAGGATCGTCGCGTCTTTCACGGCCGTCCCTCCTCTTCGCGCTCGCGCCGCGATCGCCCGACCGTTGGAGCGAATCTGGTGAAGAAGCGTTGCGGACGTCGATCGTAGAACTTACAATGTCGAAAGTCAATCGGGCGATTATTCTTTCCAGGTCGAAAGAGCGAGCGGCATGGAGCCGAGTGGAACGCGAGCATCGGTCGGCGGAGGTCGGACGCAGCGAATCCTCGAGTTGGTGCGCGGGACCGGGGCTTCGCGCGGAACTCCGAGCTTTCCAAGGCGCTGGGCGTCTCTACGGTGACGATCCGGCAAGACGTCGAGGCGCCTGCAGGAGCAGGGAGCCTTACGCAAGACCTACGGTGGTGCCGCAGCGGTCGTCTCGGGGACGCCCGACTCGGCATTCGCGTCGCGATCGGCTCGCATGGGGGAAGAAAACAAGGATCGGCGCGGCCGCCGCGGCGATGGTCTTGCGCCGGGCGAGACGATCCTCATCGACGCCGGGATCGACCACGATCGAGATCGCCCGCAGCCTGCCCGAGAACCAGGACCTGACCGTCATCACCTGCGCCTTGAACGTGGCCCTGGAGGCCGGGACGAAGCCCGGGAGTCCAGGTCATCCTTTGCGGCGGAAGCTCAACTCCAACACCCTCGTCGGTCGTCGGCCATCAGGTCGAGCACGTCCTGGCGGAGGTCAACGCCGACCGCCTCTTCCTGGCCACTTACAGCGTCGATCTCCGCAGAGGCCTGGCGGAGCGCAACATGGCGGGGGCCCAGGTGAAACGGGCCTTGATCCGTGCTGCGCGGGAGGTCGTGCTCGTCTGCGACTCGACGAAGTTCGGCGCCGTCGCGCCGGTGGTCACCGCCCCTCTCGACGTCGTCCAGCGGGTGGTGACCGGCGCCGGAATCCCCTCGGTGTTCTCCGAGCACTTCCGGAAATGTGGCGTGCCTGTCGTGCTCGTCTGATGACCATGAATAAGGACCTATCATGAGTCGAGGTCGACGAGGGGCGTTCTGGCTCCTTCCCGCTCTGGCATTGAATGTTCCACTGGGGGCGGGTTTCGCGAGAGCTGAGACGCCCGAGGATTCGCTTCGCACGCTACGTCCTCGGCCGGGTTTCAAGATCGAGCTGGTCGTGGCGGAACCCCTGATTCGAAGCCCGGTCGCCTTCGACTGGGGACCGGACGGACGGCTCTGGGTCGTCGAGATGCGGGACTATCCCCTTGGCCTCGACAACAAGGGGAAGGCAGGCGGCCGGATCGTTTGCCTCGAGGACACCGACGGCGACGGACGCTTCGACAAGTCCACGGACTTCCTCGATGGGCTACTCTTCCCGACCGGCGTGATGACCTGGCCTGGGGCGTGCTCGTGACGTGCCCCGGATATCTTCGACGTGGCCATTGCCGGTCGCCGCGCCTCGGCTGTCGCCGTGGATCCCGTCGCGTACGCGGCGCTGGGTGCGCTCACGGTGGAGGGGGGCAGCAGGGATGCCGCGTTTGCCGCGCTGCGGGCCGGCGGCGCGGTCCTTGTGCCCCGGTCCGTTGCCGACCGATTCGGCCTGCGACCCGGTGACCAGCTCGAAGTGCGCACGGCGCAGGGAGACGCGCGGCTGAGCGTGGCTGCCGTCGTGGCCCACAGCCTTCCCGGGTCCGCCGGCGAGTCGGTCGTCGTCTCCCAGGCCGATGCCGCGCGCTCGCTCGGGATCGCCGGAGCGTCGATGTTCCTCGTTCGCGCGGCCCCCGGGGCGGCGACCGGCCTCGCCGATCGCCTCTCGTCCGTGGCCAGCCGATACGCCATGTCCGTCGTGGCTCCGTCGGCCGTCGGTGGCGCCGTGGGCGGAGCCCTCGACCGGACGTTCGGGCTCCTCGACCTGCTCGCCCTCGCCGCGGTGATCGTCGCGGCGCTCTGCATTGTGGACGTGCTGGCGATGGACGTGGGGCAACGGATCGGGGAGCTGGGCCTCCTGCGCGCGGCCGGCCTGACGCGCCGCCAGGCCTGGCGGTCCGTGGTCCTGGAGGCCGGCATCCTCGGGCTGGCCGGGGGGATTCTGGGCAGCGTCGTGGGCGTCGTCGCGTCGTTCCTGGTGCTCGTGGGTGGTGGCACGGAAGGGATCCGCTCCGCGCTCGAGCTGCCCTGGGGGGCCGTCGCGCTCGCGCTGGTCCTGGGGCTGGCAGGATCGGTCCTGGCAGCCGCATATCCGGCACGTCTGGCATCGCGCGTCGAGATCGCGCGCGCTCTGCGGGCGGAGTGATCCCGTGCCACCCCCTCTGAGGTTCGTCGCGCATGCAGGGGCTGGCCGCGGCGCGTTCGCCCGGCGGTGGCCGCCCATCGCCGCGGCGCTCGCGGCCCAGGGGCTGGAGCACACCGTCGACCTGACGTCGCGTCCCGGCGAGGCTGCGGACCTGGCCCGCAGGGCCGCCGACGAGGGTGCGCGGCTGGTGGTGGCCGTGGGAGGAGACGGCACGCTCCACGAGGTGGCGAACGGGTTGCTGGATCGTGGCAGCGAGGGGCACGAGACGCCGCTGGTGGGGCTCGTGTCGGCCGGCCGGGGAAGCGACTATGCCAGGGGCACGCGGATGCCGACGGATGCCGCCGTCCTCGTCGAGCGGTTCGCGATGGCACTGGCGGACGATGCCTCGGTCGTGCACGTCGTCGACGCCGGCCGCGTCCGCTACCGACCGACGCAGCGGATCGCGGGCCGCGATGTCGACGGGCCTCCCAGCGAGTCGACGAGCCGGTGGTTCGTCAACGCCGCGGGCATCGGCTTCAGCCCGTTCATTGCCCAGCGCGTGTCGCGGTTCCCGGCCCGGCTGGGTGCCTACCTCTATACCGTCGCCGGCATCGTCACCATCGTGGACTGGCGCGACCGCCTGGTCGAGCTGGGCTGGGACGATCTCACGAGAGACCAGCTCCGCGTCGAGTCGGTCGAGGTGGCGCTCGGCCCGTTCGAGGGAGGCGGCATGCGCGTCGCGCCCGGCGCCGACCCCTCGGACGGCTTGTTCGACGTCGTGACGGTCGGTGCGATCGACCGGCTCGAGACGCTGACGTTCGCCTGGAGGATCCGCACGGGCGATCACCTGCGCAGCCCCGCGGTCTCGGTGAGGCGGACCCGTTCGCTGACGATCCGGGCTCTCGACGACGCAGGCGCGATCTACCTGCAGGCCGACGGCGAGCTCCTCGGACGCGATCCGTTCGCCTTCGACATCGTCCCGTCTGCTCTGCGCCTCGTCTGGTAGGCTTCGGCCATGTTCGCCCAGCCCCGCATGCTCCGGATCCCGCCGTACGAGCGAGGGATCACGCTCGGCGACTTCATCCTGCCGATCCGGATCGGGGAACGGACATCCGTCCGCCAGCACCACCTCGCCCTGATCCTGCTCGGTGTCGTCGTCATGGCCGTCTCCGCCCAGATCGCCGTTCCCATCCCGCGGGAGCCCGGTCCCGATCACCGGACAGACGTTCGGGGTGCTGACCACGGCGACTGCGCTGGGGTTCCGCCGCGGCATCGCATCGGTGGGGCTGTACCTGCTGCTGGGGTTCTTCCTGCCGGTCTACGCGTCCGGCGCGTCCGGCTCGGCACACATCCTCGCGCTGCAGGACGGGCGCATCGTGCTCGGTGCCACCGGCGGATACCTGGTGGGGTTCCTGCTCGCGGCGGCCGTGGTCGGGCGCCTGGCCGAGCTCGGTTGGGACCGCCGGTATGCAGGTGCGCTCGCGGCGATGCTGCTCGGCAATGCACTCGTCTACGTCGTGGGATTGCCGTGGCTCGCGGCCGCGACCGGGCTGTCCACCAGCCAGGCAGTCCGCGAGGGCCTGTACCCGTTCCTGCTCGGCGACGCGATCAAGTTCGCGCTCGCGGCGGCGGTCTTCCCGCTCGGATGGTGGCTCGTCGGCCGCCGTCCCAGCGATCGCTGAGGCGGGCCGCCGCAGCTCCGGCCGGCCGCTCCCCCACGAGAGTCCGCCGCGACGGGTACCATTCGGGGCGCGCGCCTGTAGCTCAGTGGATAGAGCGAGTGGCTTCGGACCACTAGGTCGCGGGTTCGAATCCTGCCGGGCGCGCCAGCACCACAGACTCGGGCATGGCCAGAGGTCGGTCGAGGCCGTGCGCACGTGCGGACGGGGTCAACTCGACCTGCCGGATCACGCCATCGCTGACCAATACGCGCTGGTAGATCGCCGCCGCGAGGTCGCGGCGGCCCTCCGCGTCCATTGCCGCCCACATCTTCTTGTTCGACAGCCACCCGATCGCTCGATCCGGGTCAACGACTCTTGCCTCGGAGGCGGGCTCCGCTACGGTGTCCAGCTGTTGGGAGAGCCGGGCGTGCTCGGCCAGGTACGCATCGGCCGTGAGGCGTACCTGGGCATGGAGCTGAGCGGCTGGCGAGTTCGCGCTCGACGGCGGCGCAGCGCCAGTGGCTGGGGCCGCGTGGTCGGACGGGCTGCCAGCGCGCGAAGGCCGGTCAGAGATCGCAGTTCTTGGCGACCCAGACCGCGGTCGTCCCGATGTCCTTGGCGTTTCCGGCCATACCATCCGAGATCGCCTTCTGCAGTGCCGCTTCGTCGAAGGTCCCTCCTGCAGCCGCTTTCCCGATGTTGTCCATGACGTCAGCATAGGTATTGGCGGCATCTCTGATTTCGGCCGGCGCGTAGTTCCGCATGTCGGCCGCAGCGGCCCGGAACTGTGCGCCCATGCTCGCGAGGTCGCCAGAGGGGGCATCGTTGAGCGCCTGAAGCTCCTTGAACGCACCACAGAAGTCGGTGGCCGTGCCTCCGGCGACCGGCGCCGAGGTCGGTGCTTCGCTCGGAACGGTCGTTTCCGATGCTGACTGCGATGCCGTCTCCGAGGGCGACGATGCGACCGCGGTCTCCGTGGGCGACACGCTGGACGGCACCGTGGCCGGCGTCGAAGAGCAGCCGGCCAGCGCGACCACGAAGAGGAGCGAGAGTGGAGCGATGAGGCGCTTCATGCCGAGACTCCTACGGGACGGCGGGAGGGCCTGGCTGGGCCGCCGACCCCCTCGGAGGCGGCGAGTATAGGCGTTGGTGGAGATCCCGTGCCAGACGAGGTCAGTCGGACCGTGACCATGCGGGCCGACCCGAGAGCGAGGCACCGGCCCCGCCTCGCGAGTGGGAGCGCGGCCTCCGGTTAGGCTGCTCGGAGACCTTCGACCAATGCCTCCTCGCCCTCGATCACGATGGCTGGTGGCGTGTGGTCGAATTCACCCGGGCCCTCCTGTGGCCAGTACAGCTTCCCGCGGAAGAGCCGCATGAAGGGCACCGCAGATACGTACGGGGGCCGCCGACCGAGTGGGGCATCTGGTCGAGGCGGATACGGCTCGGGTGTCACCCGGTCGCCCCCTGGTGCCGTCTCCTGCCGTTCAGTTGATCGGGGGGGATGGGGTTCAGTGACCGGCCCGAAGTGCCGAGCCACCGCGGCGAACGCCTCCTTGGGTTCCCAGGGCATGTCCGGGTAGACCGTGCCGTGGCGCCCGCCGGGCAGCGCCTTCACGAGGGACATGGAGTCCATGTCGAGGTCGTAACGAGGATCGTCGTCGGTGGTGGCCCTCGGTGTCGCGAAGGTCGAGAGCAGCGCGCCGGCCACCCCTGCACGTTCGAGTTCGTCGAGTGTCTCGGCGACCTCGCGAGCCTGCATGGCCTCGTCCCGCTGGAACGTGCCCGTCAGGCGGGGCCGGACGAACCGCCCGATCAGCGGGAGCGTGTGGAGCGCCAGCCGCTTGCCGTCGGTGACACCGAAGCCCAGGGCGCCCGAACTCTCGGCGCCACGGAAGGTCCGCATCCCGAACTCGGTGACGATCACCGGCTTGCCCGTGGCCAGGAAGGGTTCGAGCATCTGGACGTAGCGGTCCCTGGTGCGCGAGTCGCGGTAATGGTCGACGCCCACGTAGTCGAAGGGCCCCCAGTCCAGCTGCTCGAAGACGAGCGAGGCGTAGGTGAGCGGGCCACCGAACCGGGCGCGCAACCTGGGCACGAGGTCAGCCAGGTATGCCCTGAGCTTCCCGTTGGCGAGCAGCGCCGGGTCACTCTTGAAGTTCTGTACGCGCTCGGGGATGTTCTTGCCGGGGAGGATCCCCGGCATGAACAGCGTGAGTTCGCTGCGAGGTAGAAGGGGTCCGAGGCCGGCGTGCCGTACAACTCTTCGCGGCCGACCTGGAGTTCGGGCGCTTCCACGAGCAGGCGGCAGTCGGCGGCGTAGGCGTCGAACTGGGCGGGAGCGCTGGCAGGGCTGTCATCATCGACGCCTTGCGGGCGATCCCACGTCGCAGAGGATATCGCGGCCCGCCACGGCGCCCTGCCCCGGCCCGTCCGCGCGTCCCGGCGGCTACGGCTCGAAGGCGACCGGCTCCGCGCTCGCGAACGAGAACGGCCGCAGGCCCAGGGTGCTGACCAGCACGATCGCGGCAAAAGCCGAGATCACGAGGAACCCGCTGCCGAATCCCTCCGGACACGTCGAGAAGCTGACCTACGAGCGGCGGACCGATCACGGCGGTCATGTTCCCCCCGAAGCCCACGAACGCCTGCGCCGACGCCGGGCTCGCCGGCATGCTGGCGGCGGCTCCGTTGAACACGGCGGCGTACGGCATCCCTGCTCCGAGGCCGGTCGCGAGCAGCCCGATGATCGCGATCTGAAGCGAGCCCGCGAAAGCCATGGTCGCGAGGCCGACCTGCGGCCAGTGCCAGCCCGAGACGGATCAGCTGGATCGGCGGCATGCCGCGCTCGAGAATGATGCCCCCACCCGAGCGGCCCGCGATTCCGAGCACCAGGACCAGGGACCCCAGCAGGCCGGCGTTGCACGATCGACAGCCCGAATCCCTCGATCGACGTACGTCACCACCCACGTGCCCAGGACCATCGCGAGGCCGAAGCCACACATGTGGCAGAGGGCGAGGAGCCAGCTGTTGCGGCCTCGCAGGGCGGGCACGAGGCCGCTGCCGATTCCCGCTGCCCTGCCCAGCGAGGGCGGGCCTGCCGGCGCGAACCTCCACCACGCGGCCAGGATCGCGACCGCTGCCAGCCCGGAGATGATGTAGGCACGCCGCCAGTCCCCGCCGGCGCCCGCCAGGATCGGCATGTAGATCAGGGTGCTTGCCGATCCCGCGAGGAACGAGGCCCCGTAGAGGCCCTGTGCCAGGTGCTGCCCGCGCGTCGCGAAGATCGCGCGCGTGTAGCTCGCGCCGGCCGCGAAGGCGAAGCCGCCGCCCAGCCCGCCCAACGAAGCGCCACGCCAGGAGGGCGGGGTAGGTCGGTGCCAGCAGCCCGCAGCCGAGCGTGCCGATGACACGTGACGGCGAACCCCGACGCTGACGGCCCCGCGAGCCCCATACCGGTCGGCGAGGTCGCCCCCGAAGAGCATCAGCACCGCCGACCCGAGGAAGAAGGCGGTTGCGATGGCGCCGGCGCTGGCTGCGTTGAGTCCCGAACTCGTCGCTGATGAAGCCGAGCACCGGACCGTGGTTCGTGTAGTTCGTCGAGACGGCGAAGGCCACGCCGCAGATCAGGAGGAGCGCGCGTCGCGCGTCAGTCACGGGCACCAGCGGACTGTACCCGGTCGAAGCACCGCAGGATCGCCTCCACGGAGCGGTCCGCATCCGCCTCCGTCGTCGACCAGTTCACCACCGAGATCCGCATCGCCGCCATGTCGTGCCATGTCGTGCCCGACAGCCAGCAGGTGCCGTCGCGCTGGACGGCGGCGATGACCTCCCGCGTGAGGCGGTCCGTCGCCGCGGGATCGTCCGGCGCCGCGCCGGCCGGCGTGAAGCGCACCAGGACCTGGTCGAGCACGACGTCGTTGAGGATCGTGACGCCCGGATGCGCTCCCAGGCGGCCGGCCATCCGCGCCGCCAGGTCGCAGCAGCGTTCGACGAGATCGCGGACGCCCTGCTTCCCCATCGCCCGCAGCGCCGCATAGACGGGGACGCCGCGGGCGCGCCGGGAGAACTCGGGAGCCCAGTCCACGCCGTCGCGTTCGCCCGTGCCCTGCACCAGGTACGCGGCGGTGATCGACATGGCGGCGCGGTGGGCGTCCGGGTCGGCGCAGGCGACGAAGCCGCAGTCGTACGGGACGTTCAGCCACTTGTGGGCATCGGTGGCCCAGGAGTCCGCCTGCTCGACTCCGCCCACGAGATGCGCGAAGCGGGGCGAGGTCGCGGCCCAGAGCCCGAACGCGCCGTCCACGTGAAGCCAGGCGTCGCCACGGTCACGCACGGCCCGCACGACGTCGCGCATCGGGTCGAACGCGCCCGTGTTGACGTTGCCGGCCTGCGCGCAGACGAGCACGGGACCGTCGAGTCCACCGAGAATCGAGGTCAGTTCGCCGGCCTTCATGCGGCCCTGCGCGTCCGTCGGGACGACGTGCACCCGCTCGCGCCCGAGGCCGAGGTACTGCAGCGCGAGATGGACGGTGGCGTGCGCCTCCGCGCCGACCACCACCTCGATCTGCGGCGCGCCGTACAGGCCCTGTCGCTCGACGTCCCATCCCGAGCGCGCCAGCAGCGCGTGGCGTCCCGCGGCGATGCCCGTGAAGTTCGCCATCATCGCGCCGGTGGTGAACCCGAAGCTCGCGGTCGCGGGCAGGCCGAGCAGGTCGAGCATCCATCCGCCCGACACCTCCTCGACGATCGAGAGTGCCGGCCCTGCGGCGAACAGCCCGAGGTTCTGGTCCCAGGTCGCGGTCAGCCAGTCGGCGGCCAGCGCGGCAGGATGGTGGCCGCCGATGACGAACCCGAAGTACCGCGGGCCGGCCATCGCGACGAGCCCGCCATCGACGGCACGGGCCAGGCGGTCGACCACCTCGTCGCTCGGCTCGCCGCCGGAGGGGAGTGGCCCTCCGAGGGCGGCCCTCAGCTCCGTCACGTCGGCGATCGAGCCGACCGGGCGCGAGGGGAGGCCATGCAGGAACTCGAGCGCACGCTCGGCGGCCCGTTCCAGGGCCGGTCGCGTCTCGTCCGCGTTCGGGGCGTCGTCGCGTGGCGGGTGGGCCATCTCGCTCTCCCTCTCCCTGTGGAGGCAGGCCACGCAGGCTGGCGCGCCGCTCCGGAGCCGGAGTATCGCCCACCCTGCCTCCGAGGTCGAGGCGACGGTGCCCCGGCGCGTCGTGGTGCCGGATATTGGCCACCCCGCATGCGCGGCATGCCGGGTCGGACCTCCGTGTCCGCGGCCGAACGAGCAGAACGAGGGCACTCGGCCGGGCCGCGTCAGGGCACCGCGGGTCGGATCTCGATGACGGAGTCGAGCACGGCGCTGTTCTCGCCGCCCAGCAGATAGGCGTCCGGGCCCACCACGGCCAGGGCCGCGTAGGCCACCGGCGCGGGAAGCCGTCCGGCCGGCGAGACGGCGCCGGTCGCCGGATCGAAGCGCCACACGGAGTCGGTGGCGTGGCCGCCCGAGTCGCCGCCGAGCACGAAGATGTCGCCGCCGAAGGCCACCGCTGACGCGCCGGCGACCGCCGCGGGCAGGGCGCCGACGATCGTCGCGCGCCCCGTGGCGGGGTCGAAGCGCTGGATCGTCGCAACGTCGCCGCGCGCGTCCTGGCCGCCGAAGACCCACACGGAACCGGCCGCGGCCGCCACGGCACCGTAGCGCACGGGGACCGCGAGCCTGCCGATGGACGTGACGGTGCCGGTCGCCGAGGATGCAAGCACGTCGGGCAGGATCCGCGTCCCGTTCCATCCGCCGAGGAGCAGCACGGTCGATCCGAGGGCGACGGAGGAGACATCCGACCGGGGATCAGGCAGGCGGCCCGTGATCCGCCCCGTCCCGGCAGGGCCGCCGGAGGGTGGGGGCGCCTCGAACGCCTGGATGGCGTCCGTGCTGGTGGCGCCGCCCCCGCCGAACACGTAGGCCGTGCTTCCGAAGAGCGCGGCGGCCGCATCGTGGGTGCTCGCGGCAAGCCGGCCGACTGATCGAACGACACCCGTCGCGGGATCCAGGCGGAGGACGTCCGACAGGGTGCCCCGGCCGTCGAACCCGCCCAGGAGGAGGATCACGCCTCCGTCGGCAACGGCGGCTTCGCGGCTCAAGGGGTGCGGGAGACTGAACTCGACCGTCCGGGCCTCGATCCCGGTGGGCTGCTGCGGGGTGGATGTCGTCCCTGCGGCCGACGCGGCGGACGGCGGACGGTCGCCCGACGCCCGGGGCAGCGCGGGCGGCGACGCCGGCAGCGTGTCGGCGGCCGACGGCGGGCCGACGCTCGGCGATGGCGGGCGCGCCGAGGCTCCCCCGCACGCGGACAGGCCGAGCAGCGCGACGAGAGCCACCACGGACGACGCCGGCCGGATGGCGAACCGGACGCGCGAGGACCGGATCAGGAGAGAGGCCCGGGCATGGCGCAACGATACCCGGCTCCTCGTGGCACCGGGGTTCGGGCCTCCGCGGGCACGGACGATGCCCCGGGCGGGCCGGCGCCGCGCGGCGGCCGCGGGCGCGGCGGCGCAGCCGGTCGACGCGTCGACCGTGACGTCGACGGGGCGACTACGCTTGTGCGGGCCGGTGCGGCCCAGGGGAGGGCAGGGCATGTTCAGTCACATCCTCGTGGCCGTCGACGGCAGCGACCACGCCCGGCGCGCGGCACTCACGGCTGCGCGGTTCGCGAGGGAGGTCGGGGCATCACTGACGCTCGTGACCGTGTACCACCAGCCTCCCGGGTTCCAGGGCGAGCCGGACTACTCCGACGACCTCGAGGCCGCGATCCGGCGGGCCGAGGCAGTCCTGGACGCCGAGGTGGCCGCGGTCGATGCCGACGGTGGCCCGGCCGTCGAGCGGGAGGCTCTCGCCGGCACGCAGCCCGGCCGGACGCTGCTCGATGCGGCCGAATCCGGCCGGCATGACCTGCTCGTGATGGGAACGCGCGGACAGGGCCGCATCCAGAGCGCGCTCATGGGCTCGGTGTCCGCGCAGGTGGCTGCCCACAGCCCGATCCCGGTCCTGATCGTTCATGGCGAGGACTGACGCGGCGCACGGTGCCGGGAGGGAACCATGAGGCGCGAGCTGGGGGCCCGCAAGCGTATCGGCCTGGTGGCCCACGACAACAAGAAGCCGGACCTGGTCGAATGGTCCCGCTACAACCGGCGCCTGCTCGCCGAGCACGACCTGTTCGCGACGGGAACGACCGGCGCGCTGCTCGAGCGTGAACTCGAGCTCCCCATCACCCGGCTGCAGTCCGGACCGCTCGGTGGCGACCTCCAGATCGGGGCGATGATCGCCGACGGGACGATCGACTTCCTCGTGTTCTTCTGGGATCCGCTCGAGCCTCAGCCGCACGACCCGGACGTCAAGGCGCTCCTGCGGATCGCGGTGGTCTGGAACATTCCGTTTGCATGCGACCGCGCGTCGGCCGATTTCATGATCGCCTCGCCGCTCATGACCGACGGATACGAGCGGGTGCTGCCCGACTATTCGGCGCACATCGACCGGGCGATGCCCGCCGGACCGATGCCCGCCGGACCGGGGTCCGCCGGACCGGGGTCCGCCGGGTAGGCAGGCCAGGAGACCGACTGCCACGGGCGACGGGCCGCGTGACCGACTGCTGCCGCCCGGCGGGGAGGCCGGGGGACGGCGTGCGGCCGCCCCCCGGAAGCGTCGAACGGGCTAGTCCTGGGCCCCGGCTCGTCGAAGCACCGCGGCCTCCGCGTGCTCCGTCGCGTGGGTGGTGCGCAACGGAAGCTCGTGGAGCAGGACCGATGCGCCGGCGGCGACGACCGCGGCGGCGACCCCGATCCACATGGAGTTGGCGAGCGCGATCGAGAACGCCTGGTGGAAACCGTCCAGGAAGATCGGCTGGAACTGCGCGGGAACCTGCGAGAGGAACTGGTTGGTGGCGCTGCCACCCACCGACGTCAACTCCTGGCCGATGTTCAGTGACGCAGGTGCGGTCGCCGGCACGAGTGCCGCCGGGGCACCGGCCTGGATGATCTGCGTGCGCAGCAGGCCCCACGTCAGGTTGTTCTGGAACAGGGTGAACGCGATCGTCAGCCCGAACGAGGTGCCGATCTGCCGCATCAGGGTCAGGTCGCTCGTGGCCGTGCCCAGCAGCTGGAAGGACACGGCGTTCTGCACGATCAGGGTGAAGACCGCCATCATCGGCCCGACGCCCACCCCGGCGACGATCATCCACAGCCACAGGGACGTGGTGGGAGTGTCGGCGCGCAGGTTCGTGAACAGGCCGAGCCCGATGGCCACCAGGACCATGGAGATCACGAGCATCCACTTGTAGTGGCCGGTGCGGCTCACGATCTGGCCCGAGACCACCGAGCTCGCGATGAGCCCGAACAGGAACGGGAACAGGTCGTACCCCGAGGCCGTCGAGCTGGCGCTCTGCACGACCTGGAACCAGAGCGGCAGGAAGATGATCGCCGTCGCGAAGCCGAACGATGCGAGGAACGTCGCCACGACCGACACGCTGAACGTCCGGTTGCGGAACAGCGGAGAGCGGGATCACGGGATCCTCGGCGCGGGTCTCCGCGATGACGAATGCCACGAGGAACACGAGGCCCATCACGAACCCGCCGATGACGCCGGGCGCCGACCAGTCTCCGTTCTCGGCGATGGTCAGCGCGATCAGCACCGGCACGATGGCCAGCGTGATCGTCACGACGCCGGGCAGGTCGAGGTTGAAGCGGGACCCCTCGCGGCGAACCGTCGGCAGCAGGTGCCAGATCAGGTACAGCGAGACCAGGCCGATGGGCAGGTTGACGTAGAAGACCCAGTGCCAGCTCACGTTGTCGGTCAGGAAGCCGCCGAGGAACGGTCCGACGAGGAACGCGACGCCGAACACGGCACCGAAGAGGCCCTGGTACTTGCCGCGCTCGGCCGGCGTGAACAGGTCACCGATCACGGCCAGCGAGATGGGGAAGAGGGCGCCCGCACCCAGGCCCTGGATGGCACGGAACGCGATGAGCTGCCACATGGTCTGGCTCAGGCCCGAGAGTGCCGAACCGATCAGGAACAGCACGATCCCGATCATCAGCATCGGCTCGCCGGCCGTAGAGGTCGGACAGCTTCCCGTAGACCGGGATCGTGACCGTGCTGGTGAGCAGGTAGGCGGTGACGACCCACGTGTACAGGTCGGCGCCGTTGAGGTCCGTCACGATGCGTGGCAGCACCGGCCCCACGATCGTCTGGTCGAGGGCGCTCAGGAACAACCCGAGCAGGACGGCGAAAAGGATCTCGAACCTGGCACGCGACCCCACCTCGATGGCGGGATGGACGGTGCTGGCCGAGCCGGGCATGGCCGGCATCGTTTCCATGGGCGGATACTCCTGGGTGGTAGGGCTTGTGTCCGCGGTCCTGACCGGCGGACGCTGTCGTCGTCTGGTGGATCCGGTCAGATCGCTGCCGGGGTGGGCGGGACGTCGGGCCTGGCGAACGGATCGTCGACGTCGTCGTCGACCAGGCTGCCTTCGGCGCGGAGCCGCTCGACGGTGGTCACGAACTCGCGGAGGGCCTGGACGAAGATGCCGCGCTGTCGCGCGGTCATCGCGCCGAGGACGATCCGGAGCTGCTCCGCCTTCATGAATTCACGGTCCTCCAGGACCCTGCGGCCGCGCTCGGTCGATGTCACGAACACGACGCGCCGGTCCGCCTCATCGTGCATGCGCTGCACGAGGCCGCGCTCCTCCATGCGCGTGACGATGCCCGTCGCGTTCGATACCGCGACGTCGAGGATCTCGGCGAGGCGGCTCATCGTCAGCGGGCTGTGGGCCTCGATGGCCAGGAGCACGTGGATCGCCGTCATGCTGACGTCCTGGCGGCACCAGCGACGGAGGTGGGACGCCCTCTCGCGGGCGATCAGGGCGAGGAGCTCCCCGACGACGGATTCGGTGTCGGAGTCCTGCTCCGATGGAGCGGCGTCGGGCGGGTTCGCGGGTGCGATGGTTTGCATGTGCTCCGTGGAATAGTTCTTTGATCGGGACCCATTATGCTACTGACGACAGTTATGTCAAGCATAAACATTGGAGTCGCACCAAGGACCCTGGTATCGCGGCGGTTGCCGGGCGACAGATTGTCCGGCTGCCCCATTGCCGACGATCTGCCTCCGGCTGGTACTGTCCGCGCCGACGTCCCGGATGGACGCGGAGGGGGGGATACCGTGTTCCAGCTGTTCCTGTTTCTGCACGTGCTGAGCGCCATCGTGGCGTTCGGGCCTTCGTTCACGTTTCCATTGATCGGTTCCCTGGGCGGCAGGGAACGTGAGCACGGCAACTTCGCGCTCCGGGTCACGGAGCTGATCGAGAAGCGGCTGGTCATCACGGTCGGGCTGACGATGCCCCTCACCGGCGCGGGGCTGATCTACTTCGGCGGCTTCGACCTGTTCCAGAGCGCCTGGCTGGTGATCGCCATCGCCGTGTACGCGGCCGCGATGACGTTCGCGATTCTCGTGCAGACCCCGACGGTGGCGCGTCTCATCGAGCTCACGAGTGCCCGGCCACTTCCGGCGGGACCCGGGGCGGCACTCGCCGGCCCACCGCCGGAGGTGCTCGCTCTCGTCCGGCGGACACAGCTGGGCGGCGTGTTCCTCACGGTGGCGCTCGTGGTGATCGTCTTCCTGATGGTCACGCGGCCGTTGTAGCCGGCTGCGTCCCGGTTGTAGCGTCGCCGGCGGCCCGAGGACGCGCGCTCGCGCCGTCTTCGTGCAGGCCCTCAGTCGAGGAACACTCGCTCGTGCCAGTGCGGGACGTGGGGCTCGAGGCCGAGCGCCCGGACCTTGGGCTCGAGCGCCTCCTGGGCCTCGGGATCACCGTGCACGATGAACACGCGGCGCGGGACGCCGGGACCACCCGCGGACCGTCCCTCGAGGAAGCCACCCAGCCAGGCGAGGATGCCCGCCTCGTCGGCATGGGCGGAAAAGCCGGAGATCGACCGGACCTGGCAGCGGACCTGGTGCGGCTGCCCATCGATGCGGACGGTCTTCGCGCCCGCCTGCAGGTGCGCGCCAAGGGTGCCCTCACCCTGGTAGCCCACGAAGAGGAGCACCGCGCGCGGATCGCCCACCAGTTCGCGAAGATGGCCCAGCACGCGGCCACCCGTGAGCATGCCGTTGGACGCGACGATCATGTAGGGCCGCCGGGCGCGCGAGATCGCCTGTGAATCGTGCACGTCGTTCGTGACCACCTGCGACGGGAAGTCGAGGGGGGCGGCATGGCGGGCGAGGAGCGCGCGCGTCTCCTCGTCGTAGTAGTCGCTGTAGTGGCGGTAGATGTCGCTCGCGTGTGACGCCATGGGCGAGTCGAGGAACAGCGGCAGCTGGGGGATGCGCCCGGCTTCGACGAGACGATTGAGCTCCCAGACGATCTCCTGGGTACGGCCGATGGCGAACGAGGGAACGAGCAGGACGCCCTCGTGCTCGGCGACGAGCTGCACCGCCTCCGCGAGGAGCCGGACGGCCTCCGCCTGGGGCTCGTGTTCGCGGCCTCCGTAGGTGGACTCGACGAAGACGTAGTCGGCGTCCCGCACCCTCGTCGGGTCGCGCAGGATGGGGGTCCCGCTCTGGCCGAGGTCACCGGAGAACACGAGCGTCCGCGCCGGCTGGTCCCCGCTCGCCTCGATCTCCAGGCGGATGATCGCGGACCCCAGGATGTGCCCGGCGTCGAGGAACGTGGCGACGATGCCCGGCGCGACACGGACCGGTTGCCCGTAGTCCACGCCGCGGAAGTGCTCGAGCGCGGCGCGGGCCTCGCGCTGGTCGTAGAGCGGCTCCTCGATCTCGGCGTCCACGCCGGCGGGGGCCGTGAGGATGGCGTGCTCGGGGTTCGGGCGGCCCCTGGGCGTCGCGGAAGGGGGCAGGGTGCCTCCGCCGGTGCTGGGATGGACGGGGGCGGGAGTGCCCGCATCCGATGCGCCGGCCGCGCCGGGCCGGGTCTCTGCCGTGCCGGCACCGGTGCCCGCGGCGCCCGTCTCGCCGGCCGCGGCGGTGCCTGTGCCGGTGTCGGAGGCGCTGAAGGTCTCGTCAGCCTCGGCGATCAGGACCTGCTCGTGCAGCTTCTGCTCGCGTTCGCGCTCCTCCTGCTCCGCGCGATCCGGGTGGCGCCGGGCCCAGCGGGCCTCCCGCTTCGCGAATTCCTCCTGGAGCTTGCCCGAATCGAGAAGCACCAGGCCCGCGAGCTCGACCGTCCCCTTCGTGGCGAAGATCGGACCGCCGAAGCCCTCCGCGACGACGTGCGGAATCAGGCCGCAGTGATCGAGATGGGCGTGCGTGAGGACGATCGCATCCAGGGTGGCCGGGTCGTAGGCGAGGGGCACGCGATTGCGCACCGCCTCGTTCGGACTGCCCTGGAACATGCCGCAGTCGACGAGGATCCGCGCCCGATCCGTCGTCAGGAGGAACTGCGAGCCGGTGACGGTGTTCGCGGCGCCGAGAAAGTGGACGTCCATCCGCGCATCGTGCCACGGCCGGTGACCGACCGCGCAGGGATTCCGCCCGATAGCCCGGAGATCGTCGGCCCCGGCAGCGTCGGCGCTCGCGAGCGGCCACCCGCCTAGCATGCGAGGTGCCCGCCTGCCATGCGAGGTGCCGCCAGCCGTGCGCCGGCCGCCCGCCGCCGGCCCCCGGCCGATCATCGGGCCTCGCGAGCGGCTACACTCACGCGGCCGTGTCATCCGACCAGCCGGCCGGGTCCCGCGACCCGTTCGCCGCCGGCCCCCTCGATCGTCCCTCTGCGCTTGCCCTGCTCCAGCGTGCCGATGCGCTCGCTGCCCAGGGCGAGTACCAGCAGGCCGCGGTGCTGTACTCGCGGGTGGTCGGTCACCGCGACCCGGACCTCCACGTCGCCGCCCTGCTCGGCCTCTCCGAGTGCCGCTACCGCATGGACGAGGACGATGCCGCGCTCGAGGGCTGGCGGCTGGCGACGCAGGCCCCCGATACGCCGCTCAGCTGGATGGCGTGGCGCCAGCTCGCCGCGGCGCGGGTCCGGGCAGGCGACCTGCGCGGCGCGCTCGAGGCCTACCGACAGGCCGACAGGCGGGCTCCCCGCGAGGCGAAGGCGGAGATCGCGTCGCGCCTCGGGTGGCTGAACAAGGAGCTGGGCAACCAGCGCGCCGCCGGCCGGTACTTCGGGCGGTCACGTGCCGGGGGCATCGACCAGCCGATCGTCACGTACGCGATCCTGGGCGTCACGATCGCGATCGGGCTGTTCCAGATGGTGGGAGGCTCGCCGGCCAACGACGTCACCAACCTGCTGATGCTCGACAAGGCCGCGGTGGCGCGGGGCGAGTGGTGGCGCCTCCTGACGGTCGTGCTCGTCCACGCCGGCCTGCTGCACCTGGCGTTCAACATGTACGCCCTGTATCTCGTCGGGCCCATGGTGGAGCGGATCTACGGGCGCGCGCAGTACCTCCTGATCTACGTGCTCGCGGGCATCGCCGGCTCCATCGCCAGCTACATCTTCCTGCCCAATCCCGCGGTGGGGGCGAGCGGGGCGATCTTCGGCCTCTTCGGCGTCGTGTTCATCGCCTTCCGGGTGCATAGCCCGCTGCTCGGCCGGGCCGCCGACGCGATCGCCCGCCAGATCGGCTTCCTGATCGTCTTCAACCTCGTCCTCGACGTCGGTCTCATCGGCGGCGGCGTGGGGATCGACATCTTCGCGCACATCGGCGGGCTCATCGCCGGCGTCTGGCTCGCCCTGGTCCTGCTGCCCACCGGGCTCACCCTCGCGAGCCTGTGGCAGCACCCCGCCGGCGCCCCGAAGGCGGCTGCCACGCCGATGTCGGGCGTGCTGCGCGTGGCGGGCGTGCTCCTGCTCGTGGCCGTGCTCGCCGGTCGGCCTCCAGGTCGGCACCGCAATCCGGACGGGTGGGACCGGCGTCGCCGGCGGAGCCGATCCCGGCCGCCGGGTGGCCGCGTCGCAGATGGAACCGCCGGCCGCCGTGACGGGCGTCGAGTCCGCTCCACGGATGGGGCCGGCCCGGTCGGACCTCTAGCCCATCGGCTTGTCGGGCTTGTCCGGGCTGCCTTGTCGGGCCCTGTCCGGGCTACCTTGCCAGCTTGTGCGGGCTACCTTGCCGACTCGTGCGGGCTACCGTGCCGGCTCGTCCGGGCTGCCTCTCCGGCCGGGGCCGCGGACTCCAGGAGCAGGTCGCGTCGCGCCCCGAACCGGTCGATGATCCGGTAGAAGTTGCGGCGGCTCAGCCGTTCCCGCTCCGGCTCGGCAAGACTGGTGTACCCGCGGTGCGCATGGCGGGTCGCCGGGAGGCTCCACCCGGATGGCGCGTCGATGGGGTCCGTCCTCGCCTGCGTCACGCAGGACGAGACTCCACCAGATGTCCAGGTTCCGGTAGAACCGGAAGTGCTCGTCGAGCGGTCCCGCGCTCGAGGTAGTCCTCGCGGCGGAATGCCAGCACGTACGCTTCGATGGCGTCGACGTCGCCCGGAGCGGCGTCGTCGAAGTGGCGGAGGTCGCGCGACCGGATCCCCCAGCCACCGGCAACCGCAACCGCCGGCTCCCGGAGCATCTCGACGAGTGGCGTCACGATGTCGCCCGTCGGCTCGATGCTCGTGTCCAGCAGGATCACGAGCTCGCCCGCGCTGCGTCGGATTCCGGCATTCTGTGCGGCGGCATGGCCCAGCGACGCGCTCGTCCAGATCTGCTCCGGCGCCGCACCGGCGATGGGGGCCAGCCCTTCGTCCGCCTCGAGCGCGTCCGCCTGCTCGGGCGTCGGGTCGTTGACGACGATCACCACCTGCGTCCCGACCGGGGAGTGGGCGCGCAGGCCGTCGAGTGCCCGGGCGAGATCCTCGGGCCATCGGTCGGCGAGGAGCACCACCGTCGCGAGCGCGGTGGGAGGCTCGTGAAGCCGGGACGGCACGGACTCGCTCGACCCATACCGGGTCCGGCCGCCCACCTCCTCGTCGGGTGGGTGCGCGGTCTCGAGGCGGAAGCGCAGGCCCTGGTCGATCACCTTCCAGCCCGCGGCCTCGATCTCCGCCCTGAGGACATCCGCGGCGGCCCAGTCCCGTGCCGCACGGGCCTCGGCCCGCCGGCGAGCGAGGTCCTCGATCCCGGGTGGAACTGTGGTCTGGGCGGACTGTCCGGTCATGTCGCGGCAGTCTAGCCGAGAGGGCTGCGGAGGGATCTGCCGGGCCTTATCGGCCCCGGGTTCCGGGGCTTCCCGGCATTCGCTACCCTTGCGGTGGTGGATCGATCACTCGTCGCCGTCCTGGTCGGCACGTTCACGCTGCGGTTCAGCACGGGCCTCACGGGGGCGCTGCTCGTCTACTACCTGGCCCAGCTGCCGGCCCACGGCGGTCAGACGGTCGATCCCGTCGTCGTCGGCATGCTTGCCGCGACCTTCTTCGTGGCGGAGCTGCTCCTGTCCCCGCCGTTCGGCATCGCCTCGGATCGCCTCGGACAGCGTCGCGTGATGCAGCTGGGTCCGGGGTTCGGGGCGGTGGCCGTCATCCTGACCGGTCTGACGACGAGCATTCCGCTGCTCGGCGTGACGCGGCTCCTCGAGGGTGGATCGAGCGCGGCGAGCGTGCCCTCGCTCCTCGGCTACATCGCCCGGGCCACGACGCACGACGAGGCGCTTCGCGGTCGGGCAGTCGCACGGTTCGAGCTTGCCACGCTGGCCGGGCTGGGGGCCGGGCTCGTGGCGGCGGGGCCTCTCTGGGAGCTCGCGGGACGGACCGGTTTCTTCCTGAACGCGCTGGTGTACGGCGGTTCGTGGCTGATCTACCGGTGGGGCGTGCGGGAGCTGCCGGCTTCCGCGGCCGTCTCCCCGGCCAGGCAGCACACCGGCGTCCGAAGGTACGTGGCGCTCCTGGCGAGCTCCAACGTCTGGCTGCTCGCGCCGACCTGGATCGCCATCAACGCCGCGATCGGGCTGTGGACCAGCCAGTCGATGTTCCAGCTCGTGCAGCGGGCCGACAAGCCCCCGATGGCCCGCAACCAGCTGCTCATGGGTGGCTTCGACGCCACGCAGGTCAGCGTCGGGCTGATCGTCGGATGTCGTGTTCTTCGCCGGGCTGCTCTACTGGGGCGGGCGGTTCCGCACCTCCGCCGGAGCACGATCATCCTCTACGGTCTCGCGGCGGCGCCGCGTCGATGGGCTGCACTTCGTCATCAACCACAGCGCGGGCAGCCCCTGGTCGTGCCCGTCGCTCTTCGTGGTGGGCGCTGCGGTCGGGCTGTTCGTCCTCGCCGGGGCGACCCCGGCGGCCCTGGGCCTGCTGGCCGACATCTCCGGGCGCACCCGCACGACCGGGGCGCGATCATGGGCCTGTACAGCGTCTTCCTCGCGCTCGGCCAGGTCGCGGGCAGCCTGGTCGGCGGCGTGGCCGCCGGGATGCGGGGGATCGACGGCCTGCTGGCGGCGACCGTCGTCATGCTGGCTGTCGCCCTGCTGCCGCTGTTCCGGCTGCGCGCCTGGAGCACCGGCTGCCTGGGGCCGCGGGCCGGCGATGCCGCCGGCACCTGAATACACCGGCTCTGACGGACGTGCGCGCGAGCGCCCCCACCTGGGGCAACTTCATCGGCGGGGAGTGGCGCGGCGGCACGGCGGCCGCACGTTCGAGTCGCGGAACCCGGCCGACGCGCGGGATGTCGATCGGGCGCTTCCAGGCGTCCGATCGCCGCCGACGTGGCCGACGGCGATGCGGGCGGCGGAAGACGGCGCTGCCCGCGTGGCGCGCGATGCCCGCGCCGAAGCGCGGCGAGATCATGTACGGCTTCGCCGCGCTGCTCGCGCGAGCACAAGGAGCGGCTCGCCCGCGCGATGACGCGCGAGATGGGCAAGGTGCTGCCGGAGGCGCGCGGCGACGTGCAGGAGGGCATCGACATCGCGTACCTGATGGCAGGGGAGGGGCGGCGCCTGTTCGGCGACACGGTGCCGTCCGAGCTGCCCGACAAGTGGGCGATGAGCGTCCGCGAGCCGATCGGCGTGGCCGCGCTCATCACGCCGTGGAACTTCCCGATCGCCATCCCGTGCTGGAAGATGATGCCGGCGCTGATCAGCGGCAACACGGTCGTCTGGAAGCCGGCCTAGCGACACGCCCGCATTGCGCCGTGCTGCTGGTGGAGCTGCTTGCACGAGGCCGGCTTTCCCGCCGGCGTCGTCAACCTCGTCACCGGCTCGGGCGAGGAGGTCGGCGATGCGCTCGTCGAGAGCCCGGACGTGCCCGTCCTCAGCTTCACCGGCAACGGCGACACGGGCCGGCGCATCGCCGAGGTCGCGGCCGCGCGCGCTGAAGCGCCTGTCGCTGGAGCTCGGCGGCAAGAACGCGATCGTCGTGCTGGCCGACGCCGACCTGGACCTGCGCCGTCGACGGCATCCTCTGGTCGGCCTTCGGGACGACCGGCCAGCGCTGCACGGCGTGCAGCCGGGTCATCGTGCACGAGCGCGGTCGCCGACGCCCTGCGTCGAGCGCCTGGCCGAGCGGGCGGCGCGGCTGCGCCTGGGGACGGGCTGGACGCCGCGACGGACGTCGGTCCGCTGATCAACGCGGCGGCCGTGGCCAAGGTCGGCGCGCTACGTCGAGCTGGCGCTGGCCGAGGCCCCGGCTGGTCGTGCGGCGGCGGCCGGCCGACGGCGCGACCCGGCCTGCAGCACGGCCACTTCTTCGAGCCGACGATCGTCGACGGCGTGCAGCCGATGGACCGGCTGGGGCAGGAGGAGATCTTCGGGCCGCTCCTGTCGATCATCCGGGTCGCCCGACTACGAGGCGGCCATCACGGCGGTCAACCAGACGCCGTACGGCCTGTCGGCTCAGCATCTTCACGCGCGACGTGAACACGGCCTTCCGCGCGATGCACGACTTGCGCGACGGGCATCGTGTACATCAACGCCGGCACCATCGGCGCGGAGACGCACCTGCCGTTCGGCGGCACGAAGGGGACCGGCAACGGCCACCGCGAGGCCGGCCACGCGGCGCTGGACACGTTCACCGAGTGGAAGGCCGATCTACGTCGACTACTCGGGCGGCTCCAGCGCGCGCAGATCGACAACCAGCCGGGCTAGACGCGCACGGCACCCGCGTCAACTGGCGCCCAGGCGCGGGCCTGGCATCCGCGCGGGAGGCGGGCACGCCTCAGGTGCCGCGCGCCTCGGCACGCCTCAGGTGCCGCGCGCCTCGCGGGTTGCCGTTCCGGAATCAACGTGCTCCATGACTCCCGTTTCCGACTCGAGCGGCTCGTCGATTGCGGCTTCCCACGGACCGAGCAACGTCTCGATGGCGGCGGGCTCGAGGAGGTCCGCGAGGACGGTGGCGGCCACGGCGTCGAGGACCGCGGGAAATGCCGCGCGCCGGATCTCGGCCCAGTCACGCGTGTGCCCGGACGCGCCCTCCGAGCCCCACAGGTCCGAAGAGCCGGACTCCTCGTTGAGCCAGCGCAGCGCCTCCGCCTGGGCCGCCCGGGCCGCGGACCGCCTGCCACTCCGTTGCGCGGTCGCCTGTGCCGCCGCGTGCGCATCCGCGCGCTCCGCCGCCGGGATGGCCGACCAGAAGCTGATGAGTCGCTCCGCCTGCTCCGGACCGAGCGAACCGACGCGACCGAGGATCTCGAGCACCGCGTCGCTGTTCCGGCCGAACGGCAGGCCCTGACCGCGAGCCACCACGTGTGCCGCACGATCGAGCGACCGCGCGACGAAATTGGGACGCGCGATGCCGTCCTGGAGGGTGTTCGGCTGGATCGGACGGCGGGGCACGCGCTCTCCTTCGCTGGCCGGCGCGGCACCGCCGATCCGGATCGCGCCCCGTGGCACCGTCGGGCCGCCGGCAGTCATTGTCGCCGGTGCGGGCAGTGCCAGGACGCACGGCCGGCAGCGGGCCGCTTCAGCCCACGGGGCGCGGCGGCCCGATCAGTCGGCGGCGAGCCGGACAGCCTCTTCGAGGGCCGCCGCGGCCAGCGCGGGTATCGCCTCCCGGACCGCGCTCGAAACCGGGTCGCCCAGGCCGAACGACGAGCCACCGAGCCCGACGAATGTGCCCGGGGGCAGCGAGCCGCGCAGCGTCTGCACCAGCCCGAGCACGTCGCGCAGCGGCAGCATGTGCGACGAGCGTGGCGCGGGGCCTCCCGAGGCCAGGTCGGCCAGCGCCCGGCGGACGAGCGTTCCGGGCTCGGGCCCGCTCACGGCGTCGATCACGACGAGGGCGTCGTCGGGGTCGAGTGCCAGCAGCTGGTCCGGCTCCAGCTGCCCGACCATGTCCACCTCCGCGCGCCCGCGCAGCGCCTCCACGGCAGTCGCCATGAGCGGCGGAGGCACTTCCCCGCCATCGAGCCAGGCCCGCAGGAGGTCGGCCGCGAGGAATCCGGCCACGTCGTCGCCCCGCGCGGATTCGCCGCAGGCGAGGATGCGGATCCGTCGAACGGTGCTACCGGATCCGCTGTGCGCCATGGCCTGAGAGATCGACGGTCACGCCCCCTCGACGGTCAGGTCGAGGAAGTGCGTGGCGCAGGAGATGCAGGGGTCGTAGCTGCGGATCAGCTGCTCCAGCCGCCGCGTCGCCTCGCCGTGTTCGAGATCGAGGATCGAGGGCGCGAAGTCGCGCAGGTCCGCCTCGATCTGGCCCTGGTTCTGGCTGGTGGGCGGAACGATCTGGGCGTGGGTGACCATGCCCGCGGCGTCCGTCTCCCAGTGGTGCCAGCAGATGCCCCGCGGGGCCTCCGAGCCCCAGCCCGCAGCGCCTGCCCGCGGCGTCCACGGCTCGAACGGCCGCGCCGGCGGTTCGTAGGCGTCGAGGATGTCGATCGCCTCGGCGCAGTAGTGGATCAGTTCCACTCCGCGTGCGGCGATGCTCCAGAACGGATTGCGGGCGATCTGCGAGGCGAGCCCGGTCCGCTCGAGCGCCTCCCGGGCGATCGGGTGCAGCTGGTCCGCCGCGATCGTGACCCGTGCGGACGGGCCGAGCTGGTAGGTCTCGCCGGTCGCCGTCCGGGCGTGCAGCGCGTTGGTGCCCTCGTGGTGCTCCTCGTGGAACACGGTGCGCCAGTCGCCGATGCCGATGTCGATCGACCCGTCGTGCGACACGATGCGCCCGTCGAACAGCGGGTACTCGGTGGGGTGCTTCAGCGACACGAGCCGCACGTCGCGCTCGAACGGCGGCGCCTGGAACTCGGCCACGAAGTCCAGGGTTGCTTTCGCCTGTTCGAGCGCCCGGACCAGCTGGGGGCGCATGGCCATCAGCTCGCCGCGCGGCGGAACGCGGTAGAGGCCGCCGATGCGCACGTTGACGGGGTGGACCGCGCGGCCGCCCACCACCGCCATCAGGTCGTTGCCGACCTTCTTGAGGGCCAGGCCCTGCTCCACGACCGCGCGATGGTCCTTGGCGAGGTCGATCGCGCTCGCGTAGCCCAGGAAGTCCGGGGCGTGCAGGAGGTAGACGTGCAGGGCGTGGCTCTCGATGTACTCGCCCGCGTAGAGCAGCCGGCGAAGTGCCCGCACCTGCGGATCGATCTCGACCCCGAAGATCGACTCGAACGCACCCGCCGCGCTCATCTGGTACGCCTCCGGGCAGATGCCGCAGATGCGCGCAACGATGTCCAGCACCTGGTCCGGGTGCCGCCCGACGACCAGCTGCTCGAAGTAGCGGGGCGCTTCGAAGATCTTGAGGCGCGCGTCGGTCACCACGCCATCACGCACGACCAGGTGCAGCGAGCCTTCGCCCTCGACCCGGGTGATGCCCTCGACGCGAAAGGATCGCTCGAAGGCCGGTGCGTCGGTGGTCATCACTTCTCTCCCGAGCGCGCGGCGGCGCTGGTCGCGGATCGTGGCTGTTCGCCGGCGGGGACCGTGCCCGGCACGCCGCCAAGGTCCGTGATCACCTCGCGGAACGGCTCGGCATACCCGGTGAACCCGGCGAAGAGCCGGCCGGCCTCGGTTGGGGCCATGCCCTTCCAGATGAAGGCGCGGCTGAGGCTGGAGGCGTTTGCCTGCTCACGTGGCCCGAAGCAGCCGTAGCACCCGCGGTCGAACCCCGGGCAGAGTGCGCCGCAGCCCGTCATCGTCACCGGGCCCAGGCAGGGAATTCCCTTGGCGACCATCACGCAGACGCGTCCCGCGCGCTTGCAGGCCGCGCAGACGGCCTCGTCCGGGAGGTTCGCACGCCGTCCCGTGAGGAGCGCGGTCACGAACTCGACGAGCTGCTCGGCGTTGATGGGGCAGCCGCGGAGCTCGGCGTCCACCTTGACGTAGTCCGCGACCGGCTGGGCCGTCGCGAGGGAGTCGACATACTCCGGGTGGGCGTACACGGCCGCCCGGAACGCGTCGTGGTCCCGCCAGTTGCGCATCGCCTGGATCCCGCCGGCCGTGGCGCACGCCCCGATCGTGACCAGGAGTTTGGCCTCGCGGCGGATCTCGTGGATCTGCTCCAGCTGCTCGGGCGTGCTGACGGCGCCCTCGACGAGGACCACGTCGTACGGCCCGCTCGAGCGGTGCGTCGTCGCCTCGGGGAACTCGACGATGTCGATCCGCTCGGCAATGGCGAGCAGCTCGTCCTCCAGGTCGAGCAGCATGAGCTGGCACCCGTCGCACGAGGCCAGCTTCACGACGCCGAGCCTGGGGCGCGGAGTGGTGGCGGCGCGGCCCATCAGATGCCCTCCCGTCCGAACACGTCGCCGAGCTGTGCGAGCGAGAAGACGGGTCCGTCCTTGCAGACGAAGTACGGTCCCATCTGGCAGTGCCCGCAGAGCCCCACGCCGCATTCCATGTGGCGCTCCATCGAGATGTAGATGCGGTCGGGCGTGACGCCGTGCGCCGCCAGCGTGTTGACGGTGGCCTGGATCATGCGCTCGGGTCCGCAGACGAAGGCGATCGCCTTCGTCCCGTCCCAGCGCGCGTGGTCGAACAGGTGGGTCACGATGCCGACCCGGCCGAGCCAGGTCGCGTCGGCGCGATCCACGGTCACACCCACGTCGAGGTCGCCCCGCGCCGCCCAGGCCGCGAGCTCCGCGGTGTAGAGCAGGTCGCCGGGCGTCCGGGCTCCGTGGTAGATGCGCACGTCGCCGTACTTCGAGCGGTGCTCGATGATCTCGTCGATCACTGGCCGGAGTGGCGGCAGTCCCATGCCCCCGCCCACGATCACGACGTCGTGGTCCTCGGCGATCTCGACGGGCCAGCCATGACCGAGTGGGGCCGACAGGCCCACTTCCGCCCCGCGCTCGAGGCCGGTCAGGATGGTGCTCGCCGGTCCGACCGCGCGGATCGTGAGTTCCATGCCCGCCGGCAGTCGCCGGGAGATGGAGATGGGCACCGAGCCCACGGCGGGGACGGACGCCATCACGAACTCTCCGTGGGTCTTCGACCAGTCGATGCCACCGGGCGTCGCCAGCGAGAGCGTCACCGTGTCGTGCGTCTCGTTCCGGCTGGCCTCCACGCGGAACACGCTCGTCAGGGGCGAGTGTGCGTCGGCCGCGTGGCCGTCGGTCGCCACCACCTGCGGCGGCGGGGCAATGATGTTGAGTTCCTCGCGGACGTCGATCCCGACCGGGCACCACGTGATGCACCGCCCGCAACCCACGCACCCGGATGTGCCGAACTGGTCGATCCAGCTGGCGAACTTGTGGGTGAGCCACTGCCGGTAGCGGTCCTGGACGCGTGGGCGGAAGTTGCCACCCAGGGCCACCGCGGAGAAGCCCTTCGTGAAGCAGGACTCCCAGCGCCGCTCCGTCACGGCGTTGTGGCCGTCGAGGTCGGAGCGCTGGCTGACGCTCGTGCAGAAGCACGTCGGGCACGAGGCCGTGCAGTTCGTGCAGGCCAGGCATCGATCGGCGATCTCCGCCCAGCGCGGGCTGTCGAGTTTCGCCATCAGCCGGTCGTGCAGGCCGGCCGCGACCACCGGGTCCCCGATCCGATCGCGGGCGGATGCGAGCTGGTCCGAGCCGGCCGTGATCTGGTCCGCGGTCGCGTCCTCGAGATCCAGCCGGTCGAAGACAGCCGATCCGGCCGGAGATCCGGCCGTCACGACGAACCCGTCATCGAGCTCGATCAGCGAGAGGTCGTGGCCGCTGCGGACGCCGGGCCCGGTCCCCATCGACGTGCAGAAGCACGTCCCACCGGGCTCCGCGCACTGGACCGCGACCACGAGCGAATGCGTGCGCCGTGACCGGTAGTCTTCGTCCGTGTACGGGCCACCCAGGAACACGCGATCCTCGATCCCCAGGGCCGCCAGCTCGCAGGCGCGCACGCCGAGGAAGGCGAGCTTCGGGATCTCCTTCTCGACCGGCCCGAAGGACACGTGTCCCTGCTCGTCCCGGTGGGACTGTGTGAGCCCCAGGGTCGGCGGGAACACGAAACGCTTCCACGAGGTGGGGCCGACGGCGTACGCGAAATACCTGTCGTCCGCGTGCTCGACCAGCCGGTACGAGCCGGGGGCCTGCTCCGCGCCGATACCGATGGGAAGATCGCCGACCGCGCGGACTTCGCCGTACACGATCGCGCCATCCGACACGGTCGGCCCGATCACGGTGCGGCCGTCCTCGGCCAGCAGGTCGATAAATCGCTGGAAGCCGGCGCGGGGCAGGAAACCGATCGCGCTCCTGGTCACGGTGGTCATGTCGTTCGGCTACTTCGCGAAGAGGTCGAGCATCTGCAGCCGCGTCGCGCTCAGCCGGCGCGCCATCGCCTGGAGGACGCGCGGGTAGAGCTCGGCGGCCAGATCGTGGTCCGAGGCGAGGGCGGCCCGGAGGCCGGGCCCGTCGAGCGCCAGCACGTCGACCGACTGCAACGCCACCACGGTCGACGTCGACCGGTAGGGGGCCACGAGCGACGACTGGCCGAAGATGTCACCGGGCTCGACCGTCAGGATGGTGATCCAGCCTTCCTCCGGGACGAGGGTCCGCAGCGAGACTCGGCCGGACAGCACGATGCCCAGCTCGTTGGTGAGCTGGCCTTCGGTGAGCAGGGTCGTGCCGGCCGTCGCCTGGTAGCGGCGCGCGAGACCCGCGAGGCGCACCTGCGTGTCGGGGGGCAGGTTCGCGCCGAACCACGTCGCGTTCAGCGACGCGACGAGCGAGGCGGTATCGTCGGTCCGGGGCACGGAGCCCTCGGTCTGAGGCATGCGGTCGTCCTCCAAGGGGGGCAGGCGGGACACACGGCTGCATCCGTATGGGACCATCCGGCCGGGTGGTGACGACAGGGCCTGCGGTCACGCGAACGCGGTCCGTCCGACCCACGGCGGGCTCCTTGCGAGAGCAGGCGGGTCACATGACCTTCGGGCGCACCTCGAGACCGGCGGTTGGGCCGCAGCCGGGATCGCGTGGCCGGATGGGCACAGCATCTCGTGTCCGTGCCATCCGTGACGTCAGCGTGGCTACCATGGCGACGTGACCGCGGTCCATGGCATATCCGGCAATCAGCATCCCCACCCCGGCGCGTCGGGCCCGGGGATCGCGGCGTGCGGTCGCTGGCGGCAGCCGGGTCGGCCGGCGTGAACCGGGGCGTTCCGCGCCGGTGGTTGCTCGCCCCGGCTTCGCGAGCCATCGCCTACGGGATCACGGGATGCGCGGTGGAGAGCGCCTTCACGTCCGCGCGGCTGTCGCGGGGATCGCGGTCGCTGCGCGCGTCGGGGCCGGCGACGCCCTGGATGCTCCCGATCTACGCGCTGGCGCTGCCGTTGTTCGAGCCCGCTCACAATCGCCTGCGCGACCGGCCTGCGTGGGTGCGCGCGATCGCGTACGCGGCCGGGATCATGGCGGTCGAGGGAGGCACGGGGTGGATGCTGCGCCGCCGAACCGGTCGATGCCCGTGGGATTACACCGGGCGGACGCGATGGCACGTCTCGGGGCTCGTCAGGCTGGACTACGGGCCGCTCTGGGCCCTGGCCGGGCTGGGGGCGGAATGCCTGCACGATGCGATGACCGGCGCGGCCGGCGCCGCATGCGCTACAATCGGCCGCCGTGGGCCGGTAGCTCAACGGTAGAGCAGCTGCCTCTTAAGCAGCGGGTTGAGAGTTCGAGTCTCTCCCGGCTCACCACCCCACTCGACTCCGATCGGGCCACGCTGACGCTCCCACCATCGGGTGGCCGAGTCGCGACAGCGCAATCTAGATATGTTCGCTCCGGCGCCATCGCTGAGGCCGTACCCCAGTCAATCGTCGGGCCCGGTGATGTATCCGTCGTGCGAGATCGTGATGCCTGCAGTCACCTTGCCCATCGGCGTGTCCTCCGGAGACGTCTGCGTCTTGCGCCGTTCGGTGACTGCGTCGAGCGAGGACGGCCTGGTTCGACACGCAGGAAGCGGCGGGCAGGATTGGCACCCGAGCAGGCCGTCCCGCGGGCTTCGTGCCGGCCGGCCAGGAGCCGCGGGAGCCTACCCGGCCTGCGCCTCGTCATGCAGCGAGGCGATGGTCTTCTCCACCCGACGCTGCCGCGCGACCTCGCCCTTCGTTCCCTCGATGGGGATCACGAGGCGGCGCTGGTCGCTGTACGAGAGCGCCGTGAAGCGCCGCTTCGCGAGGGGGTCGCGGTCGAGGGCTGCCGCGAGATCTGGAGGCACGCTGACCGCTCGCGGCGCGCTGTCGAGCTCGATCTCGAGCCCGATCGTGTCGCCCGCCGCCACGTGCGCAGCGGCCCGCGTCTCGGCCGTGAAAGGGAGCATGAAGACGCCGCCCATGCGGGCGATGCTGCTGCGGAACGTGTACCCGCCGATTGTCACCCTCACCGCCGGGTGACGGCTCGGCCCGAGGGCGGCCACCACCTCGTCGGGGATCACCATGCCGGCTGCGGTCTTGCCCGCGCTCCGGATCGTGCCCTGCGTGCGCATTGCTCCGGCCCTCCTCAAGCGAGCCCGATGGGATGATCGCGGGCGGTCCGCGGTGGTGCTCCGGTGCTCATCGCGCCTGACCCGACGCAGCGCTCACGTCCCGGTACAGCTGCGCGGCGAGCGCGCCGAGGTAGCCCCAGGCAAGCAACAGGGCCGCCCAGAAGGCGAGCACGACCGCCCGGCTGCTCGACCCCGAGGCGACAGCCGCGAACCCGGCGAGAAAGACGATCCCCGTGACTGTCGAGGCGGTGGCCCAGCTCCGACGGTGTTCGGAAGCGAAGTAGCGCGCCAGCAGCAGGCACGCCCCGACGAAGCAGAGGAACCCGATACCGGCGAACACGATGTGCAGGAGCCCGTGCGGGCTGAGCGCAGCCGGCATGCCCGTCGGCGCGCCGGGCGGGAAGCCGTGCATCGGGTCGGCCACGAAGATCCCGGCTCCCGCGAGCCCGGCGCCGTACGCGCCCAGCAGCCGGGCGGCCCAGCGAGCGGTGCGACCGGCGTCGAGCGCGCGGCCGAGGCCCACGGCGAAGGCGATCACCATGGCGCCCGTGACGAGGAAGTTGGCCACCTGGATCCAGCCCAGGCTGCCGTTGGCGAGCAGGCTGACGTCGTCGCGGGTGAGATCGAACCCGGGTCGGATCAGCGCCTGCGCCAGCGCGATGACGACGTACACGGGCCCTGCCAGGACCCCGTAGCCGAGGAGGGAGCGGGTCACGCGGGTGGCGCGGTCGCAGGCCGGTGCGGCGAGCTCGCCGGGGACGCGGGTGAGGGAGCTCATCGTTCTGCCTCCATACCGTACTGGACTGCCCAGTACCGTGATGGCCGGCACCGTACGTTGACCGTACTGGACTGTCAAGTACTATTCTGTGGCGCACCCACAGGAGAATGCGATGACAACCCCGACGGCGCGATCCGGGCGGCCGGGCCCATCGAGGGCACCCTCGACCTCCCCGCCGCTCCCGACGGCACCCGCGCCCCGCCGCCGTCGCGCTCCCCGGCTGGGGAGCAGTGGCGCCATCCTCGAGGCAGCCACGCGGCTCTTCCTCGAGAAGGGCTACCAGGGCGCGAGCATGGACGACATCGCGGCAGCGGCGGGCGTCTCCAAGCAGACGATCTACACGCACTTCGTGAACAAGGAGGAGCTCTTCGCCCGGCTCGTGCTCGGAAACGCCGAGCGCGTGGACGCCTTCGTGGCGGAGCTGCCCTCGATCGTGCACGACGCGGACGATCTGGCCGGCGGCCTCGACGCGCTGGCCCGGCGGTATCTGCGCTTCGTGGTCCGCCCTGAGGTGCTGCGCCTGCGGCGGCTCGTGATCGGCGAGGCGAGCCGCTTCCCGGAGCTGGCGCAGGCGTACTTCGAGGCCGTGCCCCAGCGTGTCTACACGGCGCTCACGGAGCTGTTTGCCTCCCTCGATGGCGAGGGGTTGCTGCACGTCCCGGACCCGGTGCTGGCGGCGCAGCACTTTGCCTGGCTGCTCCTCGGAGGGCCGTTGGACCGCGGCATGTTCGTCGTCGGCGACGCGGCGCAAGGTGATGGCGACCTTGACCGGCTGGCGCGCGAGGGCGTCCGCGTGTTCCTCACCGCCTATGCGCCGTCCTGAGCCGAGGACCTGCCGGGGACCGGCGAAGCGTCGCCCTGCCGCGCACACGACGAGTCGGACGATCAGTCGCCATCACTCGAGGCGGTGGCCCAGGCCCGGAACTGAGCGTTGGAGACGACGTTGCCACGGTGCAGGTCCGCGCCCGCTCTCCGCGAGCGCTGGTTGGTTCGCCGACCGCGACCTCGTCACCAACAGGCCCCGTGTTCTACGCCATTGACAGCTGTTTTGGCGCTCCCGGCATCCGATGGCCGGACCGGACATCGGATCGGGCCAAATCCACGATGCGCCGATCGAAGGCTGCATCGAGATCGGGTCCAACACAAGAGGTAAGGCGGCGGCGCCACGAGCCGGCTTCTCGGGGCCCGCCCCGACAAGTCGCGACCAACGGCCCTGACTCCACGACCCAGGACGCCGGTAGTTTGGGTCCGCAAGGCGCGAACACGAGGCGTCCCAGGGGGCCGTTCCAACGCGACGCATGGGCGTGCCGGCGGATCTGGCGGGGGTGTTCGCTCCGCTCTGCACCCCGTTCGCCGCGAACGAGGATGTCGACTACGGGGCCCTCCGGTTCAATGTCGGCCGGTATGCGGAGAGCGGGATCCTCGGCTACCTGGCGCTCGGCTCCAACGGCGAGAACCGCAGCCTCTCCGAGGACGAGCGACTGCGCGTGCTCGACCTGATCGTGCGCCACAAAGGCCCGGGGCAGGTCGTCATGGCCGGGGCGACGTACGACGCACAGCGCGACACCGAACGCTTCCTTGTCGCGGCCGCGGACCTGGGAGCCGACTTCGGGCTCGTGCTGTCCCCGGGCTATTTCCGCAAGCAGATGACCGACGAGGTCCTGTTCCGCTACTTCTCCTCGCTGGCCGACGGCGCGCCGATCCCGCTGCTCCTCTACAACGCGCCCGGGTTCTGCGGGATCACGCTCAGTCCCGAGCTCGTCGGGCGCCTGGCCCTGCATCCCAACATCGTGGGGATGAAGGACAGTGCGGCGAGCGGCATCGAGAGCTTCCTCGCCTTGGAGGGCCCTGCCTTCCATGTGTTGGCGGGCTCGGCCAACTTCCTCTTCCCCGCCATGATGGGCGGGTCGCTCGGCGGCACCGTCTCCCTGGCCAACGTCGTTCCCGGATCTCGCACTGGAGTTGTTCGATGCAGGGCAGGCGAGGGACGAGGTCTCGGGCCCATCGCTGCAGGCAGCGCGTGAGTCGCATCAACCACGCGATCTCCGGCACCTACGGAGTCGCCGGGGTGAAGGCGGCCATGACCATCGCCGGGTTCGTGGGTGGTATTCCACGCCGGCCCCTGCTTCGACTCGACGGGGAGCACCTGGCGGCACTCCGCGGGTTCCTTGCCGACGAAGGGTTACTGCCGTGACTGGCGACATCCTCGCCGTCGACGTCGGCACCAGCGCCTTGAAGCTCGGCGTCTTCGGCCCGGACCTCGAGAAGCGGTGCGAGGCGCGACGCGACTACGACCCGCACTACTACGACCGGGGAAAGGCGGACATCGACCCGGAGATCTGGTGGGGCGCCCTGAGCGACTGCTGCGCCGAGGTGAGCGGGTCCCTGCCTGCCGTCAGCGTGGTCTCCCTCTCCGTCACCACGCCCGGGCTTACTCCGATGACCGCGGACGGCACGGCGCTCGGCCCCGCGATCCTGTTCCTCGACGGGCGATCCCGTGCGCAGTCGGCGGCCATCCGCGGGATCGTCGGCGAGGAACGGTTCCTGGCCGAGACGTGCAACCTCCCGGTGTCGGGGGGCTCGTCGCTCTCGTCGATCCTCTGGCTCCGGGACGAGCAGCCGGGGATCTGGGCGCAGGCAGCCAAGTTCGGCCACTGCAACACGTACCTCGTCAAGCGCCTGACGGGACGCTGGGCGATCGATCCCTCCACGGTTTCGATCACCGGCCTGTACAACACGGCCCGCAACGACCTCACCTGGAACGAGGCCGTCCTCAGCCTGGCCGGTATCCCCGAGCGCAAGCTGCCGCCACTCCTGCAGTCCTACGACCCCGTGGGCGACATCCGTCCGTCTGTTGCCGACGAGCTCCGTCTGCCCCGCGACTGCATGGTGCTCTGCGGCGGCAACGACGCCGTCCTCGCCGCGCTGTCGGGCGGTCTCACCGAGCCCGGCGACATCAACCTCATCAGCGGGACCTGCGACATCGCGAGCGTCTGCACCGACGCACCCGTCGCTTCGCCCGACTTCAACGTGCGCTGCCACGCCATCCCCGGGCGCTGGCTCACGTTCTTCGTCCTCAACACTGGAGGCGCAGCGCTCGATTGGTTCCAGGCGTCGTTCTGTCGGGAGCTCACACCCGACCGGTTCTACGACGAGTACGTCCCGGGCGTGCTCATGGCGTTCCTCGAGGACCCGGACACCGACCACCGGGAAGCGCTGCTCCCGGCGTATGAGCCCTACCTCGGTGGCAGTCGCTACTCCCTGGAGCCGCTCACGGCCGGGTTCACCGGCCTGACGCTCGAGACCACCCGCGACGATCTGCTGCTGAGTCTCATCCGGGGCAACGCGGCCTATCTCGGTGCGCACCTGAAAGCCGTCGCCCAGCTCGTGCACGTGGGCGGCGCGGTCGCGATCTCGGGTGGCGGGGCCAGGGTGCGCGGGATGCTCGACGCCCGGCGCCGGTGGACCGGTGCGTTCGAGTACGTCTATCAGGACCAGTCCTCGTTGCTCGGGGCAGCCATGCTCGGCCAGATCTACCAGTCAGGACAGCTGCCCGGTCACGGTCAGGTCATTCGTAGCAGGGACAAGGAGGCGGTCTCATGAGCGCTATCGGAACCGGCTTCACCACGAGAACGGACGCTGGTGCAGCGGCTGCCGAGCTGGTGCAGCGAGCCAGGGCCGGGTTGCAGGGAGCGCCCACGCTGGCCATCCTGTTTGCGACGACGCAGTACGACACGGAGAGCCTCGTCGCGCACGTCTCCGGGCTGCTGGGTGACGTCCCCCTCTGGGGCGGATCGTCGTCCACCGGCGTGTTCCAGGACACCGGATGGGTCACCAGCGACGGGGGCGCGGCCAGCCTGATGCTGATCGCCGACCGGCCGGCAGGCGTGGGCGTGGCCGCCGTCGCCGAGGGCGACGGGTTCATGGCCGGCAAGGAGGCGGCTCAGCAGGCGCTGAGGCAGCTCGGCGGCAAGGCCAGCGCCCTGCTGACCATCACGTACATGGGACCGGAAGAAGAGATCCTGCGGGGGATCGCCGACGTGGCCCCGGGCGTGCCGGTGGTCGGCGGCACCGCCTCGGACCATTCGCCCGATGGCAAGTTCCAGCAGTTCGCGAACGGCCATGCCTACAGGAACCACTTTGCCGTCGCGGCCCTGGGCGGACCAGTCGGGTATGCCTTCACGAACGGCTACCGGCTGACCGGCAGGACGACCCACGTTACCAAGGCGTCGGGGCGCACCGTGTTCGAGCTCGACGGGCGCCGGGCCATGGACCTGTACTCGGAGTGGGTCGCCAGGCCCGAAGCGGAGATCGGCGGCGGCGCTCTCGTGTCGTTCAGCGTGCAGCACCCGCTGCTCTTCCACAAGGACGGCATCACCTATTCCGCTCATCCGACCAACAGCAATCCGGACGGCTCCATGGACTTCGGGGCGGCGATGAGCCCGGGCATGCTGCTGGAGCTCGGCGAGAACACCGTGAACGGGCTGATCGCCGAAGCGGGCAATGCCGTGCACAAGGCGGCCCAGGGCGTGAAGCAGCCCGAAGCCGTCGTTCTCGCGTACTGCGGCGGCCGCGCGATCGCGCTCGGTGACCGGATCAGGGAGATCCCGGGTGAGCTCGAGCACACCATCGGCCACGTGCCCTGGATCGGCTACCTCGCGTTCGGCGAGCAAGGTTGCTCGGTGCCCGGTATTCCCACGCACGCGGACCTGAGCGTGTCTGCGCTCGTCCTCGGCTAGGCGTCACCCGGATGTTGCTGACGGGCGCGCGGCCGATCAACGACTGAAGCGGCGCCGCGCCTGTCACGCAACGTGTTCCCGCGCCTCGCAGGTGCGGTCGGTGCACTCGGAGGATCACGATGGCTGTCGCAACTCGCCGCTACCAGAACTACGTGAACGGGCGGCTCGTAGACGCCCAGGGGAGCAAGACCCTGACCGTCGAGAACCCGGCCACTGGACAGGTTGTATCCGAGGTGCCGGACTCATCGGCCGAGGATGCCCGCGAGGCAATCGCATTGGCCGACAAGGCCCAGCGCGCCTGGGAGAAGCGAGCACCGATCGAGCGAGCCGGGTACCTGCACCGCATCGCGGCAGGAATCCGCACAGATGCCGAGCACCTCGCGCGGGTGCTGTCCGAGGAGCAGGGCAAGCCGCTGGATCAGGCCAGGGGCGAGGTCAGCGGTACTGCGGACTACTTCGACTACACCGCCGAATGGGCCCGCCGGGTGGAAGGCGAGGTGATCCCGAGCGACCGACCCAACGAGATGGAGCTGCTCCTGCGGCAGCCCGTTGGCGTCGTCGGCGGGATCGTGCCCTGGAACTTCCCCCTCTTCGTGCTCGCGCGCAAGGTTGCGCCGGCCCTCCTGACGGGCAATGCCATCGTCGTGAAGCCGAGCGAGATCACCCCGAACAGCACGCTCGAACTCGGACGGATCTTCGACGCGGCGGAGGTCCCAGCCGGGGTCGTCAACCTCGTCTGCGGCTACGGGCCGATCGTCGGCGAGGAGCTGGCGTCGAACCCGCTGATCGGCATGGTGAGCGTCACGGGTTCCATTCGCACGGGCTCCCGGGTCATGGAACTCGCCGCCCAGAACATCACGAAGGTGAGCCTGGAGCTCGGTGGCAGTGCTCCGGTGATCGTCATGCCGGACGCCGATCTCGACCTGGCCGTCAAATCCATCAAGGCGTGTCGCCTCCTCAACACCGGCCAGGTGTGCGGTGCGGCCGACCGGACCTACGTGCACCGGAACGTCGGCGACGAGTTCACCGACCGGCTGGCCGAGGCCATGGGCCAGGCGACCTACGGAGACTCGCTTGTCGAGGAGGGCCGCGACCTGGGTCCGCTCGTGAGCGCGCGGCAGCTCGAGGCAGTCAGCGGACGGGTCGAGCGGGCCGTCGCCGATGGGGGCCAGATCGTGGTCGGCGGCAAGCGCGCCGAGGACCGGCCCGAGGGCAACTTCTACCCCGCCACCGTCATCGCCAACTGCCGGCAGGATATGGCCATCGTGCGCGAGGAGATCTTCGGGCCCGTGATGCCGGTCGTGACGTTCCACGATCTCGACGAGGCGATCGCATGCGCGAACGACTCGATCTACGGTCTGGCGTCCTCGATCTTCACGAAGGACGTCAACGTCGCCATGCGGGCCTGCAACGAGCTGCGGTTCGGCGAGACGTACATCAACCGCGAGAACATGGAGAACATGCAGGGGTTCCACGCCGGCTGGCGCAAGTCCGGCATCGGTGGCGCTGACGGCAAGCACGGGGTACTCGAGTACACGCGGACCCACGTTATCTATCTCCAGTACGACATGGCGGCCGGGAGGCCGTAGGCTCGCCAGGGGGCCGTCGATCGCGTGGCGTGATCGGCGGCCTCGGTCTTCCGCGCACCCGGACGAGGCCGTCCGAGAGCGTGTCGCGCGCGGCGGCCCCGTCGTCGAGCCCGGCCGCGAACGCCGGCGTACCGTGCGTCGAGCGGGCGCCCTCCGTGCGGCGCCCACGCTCGTTCCCTGTTCTGGCGGTCGATGGGCCCGTTCGGCTCGTGCCTCCCGTTGGTGCCCGCCCATACCCTGTTCGACAGGAAGGGGGCCGTCTGGGTGGACGACGAGGCGACGCTGACGGGGAAGGCGATACGCCCCTGGGCCATCCAGGGAACCGAGGTGGCCGCGTCGCTCGCGACCGACACGTCACGCGGCCTGACCTCGGCCGAGGCTGCCGCCCGCCTGGCCATCCACGGGCCGAACGAACTCGCCGCCCGCGGCGTGAAGCCGGTGTGGGTCCTGTTCGCCGAACAGTTCGCGAGTGCGATGATCGTCGTGCTGCTCGCCGCCGCCGTGATCACCGCCCTCCTTGGTGATCTCAAGGACACGTTCGTCATCCTCGCGATCGTCGTCCTGAACGGCATCGTCGGGTTCGTCCAGGAGTACCGCGCCGAGCAGGCACTGGCGGCCCTCCGCAGGTTGACCAGCCCGACGGCGCGCGTGTCCGGGACGGTGACACGCTGCTCGTGCCGGCAGCCGAGGTCGTCCCCGGGGACCTCGTCCGGCTCGAGGCCGGAGACTTCGTGACGGCCGACCTGCGGCTCCTCGAGATCCATGCCCTGTGCATCAACGAGGCCGCCCTGACGGGGGAGTCGGAGCCCGCCGAGAAGTCGATCGAGCCGCTGCCCGACGTGCCACCAGGGCTCATCGCGGATCAGCGGAACGTCGCGTTCAGCGGCACGGCAGTGACGTACGGACGCGGGACCGGCGTCGTCGTGGCGACCGGGATGACCACGGCCCTCGGCCGCGTCGCCGAACTCCTGCAGAAGGAGAGGGGCGGACGCCGCTCCAGGTGCGACTGGCGCGCCTCGGCACGGGCGCTGGCGGCGCTGGCGCTCATCGTCTGCGTGATCGTGTTCGTGGCCGGCGTCGCGCGCGGCGAGCCGCCCAGGCGATGTTCCTCGTCGCCGTGGCCTCGCCGTAGCCGCCATCCCCGAAGGGCTGCCGGCGGTGACCACCATCGTGCTGGCGCTCGGCACCACGCGCATGGCGCGGCGCAACGCCCTCGTGCGCCGGCTGCCCGCCGTCGAGACGCTCGGCTGCGCGCAGGTCATCTGCACCGACAAGACCGGCACGCTCACGCAGAACGCGATGACCGCGCGCAAGAGCTGGGTCGCCGGCATGCGCTACGACGTCGACGGCGATCCGCGCGTGCTCGACGGCGGCATCCGTCCGGCGAGCGAAGGGCGGCCTCGGAGTCGAGCCAACATCGATCTGCAGGTGGCGCTCGACGCCGCGGCGCACGCGCGCGGCGCGCATCTGACGACGCTCGCCGGCAAGCGCGTCGAGATCCAGGGGGACCCGACCGACGCGGCGCTGCTCATCATGAGCCACCGCGTCGAGGTCAAGTGCGAGCACACCCGCGTCCTCGGCGAGCAGCCGTTCACCTCGCAGCGGCGCATGGCCTCGGTCCTGGTCGACGGCGACCAGGCGATCCGCTCCTACGTGCGCGGCGCACCCGAGGTCCTGCTCGAGCGCTCGACGGCGATCCTGCGCAAGGCCTGGCCGAGCCGCTCAGCGACGCCGACGCGGATGCGATCGCCGGCGAGGCGGCCAGTGGGCCGGCCGCGCGATGCGGGTCATCGGCCTGCGCCATGCGCGAAGGGCTGCCGGTGCCGCTCGGCCCCGTCGCCGGCTCGGCCGAGTGGGAGTCGGGCCTGCACCTTCATCGGCCTCGTCGGCATCGTCGATCCGCCGCGCCCCGAGGTCGCCGCCGCCATCGACGAGGCGCGCCGCGCCGGCATCCGCACGGTCATGATCACCGGCGATCACCCGGCTGACGGCGCGCGCCATCGCCGAGGAGATCGGGACCTGTGGCGCGACGGCGACGAGATCTCACGGGCAACGAGCTGGACCGGCTCGATCAGCAGAAGCTCGAGCAGCGCATCGACAAGCGTGACCGTGGTGCGCGCGCGACCGCCGAGCACAAGCTGCGCATCGTCGATGCGCTCAGGCGCGCGGCTTCATCTGCGCCATGACCGGCGACGGCGTCAACGACGCGCCGGCCGTCAAGCCTCGCGGATCGGCGTGGCCATGGGGAGGGCCGGCACCGACGTGACCAAGGAAGCCGCGGCGCTCGTGCTCGCCGACGACAACTACGCCACCATCGTCGCCGCCGTCGAGGAGGGGCGCCGCGATCTACGCCAACATCCGCAAGTTCATCTCTTCCTCTTGTCGTCGAACTCGGGCGCGGTGCTGGTCGTGCTCCCACCTCGCTGCTCGGCTGGGAGCAGCCGCTGGCGCCGATCCAGATCCTGTGGATCAACCTCATCACCAACGGCCTGCCGGCGCTGGCGCTCGGCGTCGAGCCGGCCGAGCCCGACGCCATGAGCCGTCCGCCACGCCCCCGCAGCGAGTCGATCCTTGCGGCGGGACTGTGGTGGCAGGCCCTGTGGGTGGGCCTGCTGATGGCCGGGGTCGTGCTGGCCGTCCAGGCGCTCGCCATCGCCGCCGGCTGGCACTGGCAGACGATGGTGTTCACGACCCTCGCAGCGCTTCAGCTCGGGAACGCCCTGGCGGTCCGCTCCGAACGGCTGAGCGCGTTCTCCCTCGGAATCCGCACGAACCTGCCGCTTGCCTTCGCCGTCGGCGGATCGTTGATCGTCCAGCTCGCGCTCGTGTACGTGCCGGCCCTGCAGCCGATCTTCGTCACGGAAACGCTGGGCCTTCCGGAGCTCGCAGTCGTCCTCGCTGCCTCGACCGCCGCGTTCGTTGCCGTCGAGTTGGACAAGGCGTGGCGCCGACATGTGCCCGACCTCGCGACGGCCGGCACGTGACGCTCCGGGGGTACACGGCCGAACTCGTCGGGCGCGAAGGGAAGCAGCGCCTCGGGACCTGCCGCGTCGTTCCGGCCACGTGTCGGGATCCGCGGCGGCCACCTGCCCCGTCGGGCACGACCTTGGGCGGGACGGGCTCGAAGACCCCCACCACCGGGACCCCGAGAGCGAGCCGCACGCGAGCCGCGCCACCGACCGCGCGAAGCGGGCATCCACCGCGCGCATGGGCACCAGCCGACGTCCCGGATCCTGCTTATCGCCGCACTCGCCCCGGTGCACGAAGCCTCGCGGACGCGACGGCGGAAGAGTCGACCCGGCACTTGTCCGACAGTCGGGCTGGTCGGAGCCTGTCGGAGTGGATACCGACCGCAGAGACGACGACGACAGGTCGATCGGCACGCTGATGGAACCGGAAGGGCAGCCCGAGGTGGCCACGCCTTCGCGATCGCGCCCCGATGTGGGCGCCACCGCGATCGGCCCGATCGAGCCGGGCAGGGCGTCGCCGGGTCTGCCGCACCTCGTGGTCGTGTTGCTCGGCCTTGCCGCGGCTGTCGTCGCGCTCGCCGGGGTCAGGGAACTGCGGGATCTCGTGGGTCCGGGGTTCCTCGCTCTCGTGCTCGTCCTGACTCTGGACCCAATCCGCGTCGCGCTGCAGCGGCGCGGCGCACCGGCCTGGGCGGGGGTGGCGGCCCTCCTCGTCGCGACCTACGCGATCCTGCTCGTGCTCGTCGCGGCGCTGATCTATGCAGTGGTCCGACTGGGGCTGCTGCTGCCCGATTACGCGCCCCGCTTCCAGGACCTCCTCGCCCAGCTGCTGGCCGTGCTGGAACCGCTGGGCGTCTCGCAGGCGGACATCACCGATCTCGTGAGGGGGATCGACCTCTCGAGTTACCTCAGCGGGCTCCGCCCGGTCCTGGGCGGCGCCGGTGCGGCCGCGTCGGCGCTGCTCGTGGTGATCATCCTCGTGCTCTTCCTGGGCATCGACGCGCCGGGCTTCGCGCAACGCCTCCCCGGTGCGCGGATCCGGCCGGACCTGGCCGGCGCGCTCGAGACGTTCGCGCGCCGCACGCGTCGTTACGTGGTCGTCTCCAGCGGCTTCGGGCTCGTCGTGGCGGTGGTCGACGTCGCCATGCTCTACGCGTTCGGGGTGCCGCTGCCGATCGTGTGGGGGCTGCTCTCGTTCGTCACGAACTACGTGCCCAACGTCGGGTTCGTGCTGGGGGCCGCCCCTCCGGCGCTCCTCGCGTTCCTCAACGGCGGCGTCGGGCCGATGATTGCCGTCGTCCTCGGCTACTCCGTCGCCAACTTCGTGATCCAGTCGCTCATCCAGCCCAAGGTCGTGGGCGACGCCGTCGGACTCTCCGCCACGATCACGGTCCTCTCGCTGCTCTTCTGGGCAGCGGTGCTGGGACCGCTCGGGGGGCTGCTGGCCATCCCCCTCACGCTCTTCGTCAAGGCGATCTTCGTCGACGCCGATCCCGGCGCGCGCCGGCTCCGGGCGCTGCTCGGCGATATCGACGCGGAACCGGCCTCGGGAGGTCCGGAGGACCTTCCCGCCCAAGGCGTGGCGCCGACGTCAGGCGGGTAGCCCGAAGGACACGTATGCCGACGTTGCGTCACGTGACATCGCAGGCCGGTCACGAACCGCGGGATCGGCCGTCTCGGTGGCGCCCGCCGTCTGGGCGCGGTCGCTCCCGAACCATTACACCGCGCGTCTCCCCCTGCGTCTAAATCCGCGCCCGGCCCGGCTTCATACTTGTCGCGAGCCGATCGAATCGTCATCCACCGGCAAGTGCCGCCACGAGGGCGGGTCCACGGGGGCCGGCTCGTGTCGCCGAACGAACAGGGTCTGCTCGCGAGTCTGATCGCCGGGCTGGCGACGGGGATCGGCGGCGCCCCGGTGCTCCTCGGTGGTCGGCTGCCGCACCGCGTATTCGACGGCCTGGTGGGGTTCGCGGCCGGCGTCATGCTCGCGATCAGCGGGTACGAGATCAGTGCCGGCCTCGCGGATGACCGCCTCGCCACGCTGGTCGCCGCCAGCGTAGGCGGCGTCCTGGTGCTCGGTGTCCGAGCCCTTCCGCAGGTCCTCGCGCCCATCGGGGTCGGCTGGTTCAGCCGCGGACGCCGCATTGCCCTCGTGGTGACCCTCCACAACCTCGTGGAGGGCCTGATGGTGGTTGCCACGTTTGCGCGCTCGGGCACGACGGTCGGTCTGGGCGTCGCCGTGGCCATCGCGGCCCACAACGTCCCGGAAGGACTCGCCATCGCCGAGCCGCTCCGCCGCGGCGGCGTGTCGGGCTGGCGCTGCGTCGGCTTCGCCGCCCTGTCGGGCCTGGGCGAGCCGCTCGGCGCGCTGCTGGCCCTCGCGGCGCTCGACTCTGCGCTGCCGTCGTCGGTCGGCGGCGCCCTGGCCGCCGGCGCGATGATCGTCCTGGCCGCGGTCGAGCTGATACCGGAGGCCTTCAGTCACCGGTATGCGAAAGAGGCGGCCTGCGGGCTGCTCGGCGGGATCCTCCTCGCACTCGGTCTCGTCGCCGGGCCCGCGTAGCCGATCCCTGCCGCACCGCGCGGCATCGCGCGGCATCGCGCGGAATCGCCCCGGACCCCGTTTCGCCGTGCATGCCGTTCGGCACTTGTGGTGGCCAGAGGCATAAGGATGCTTCTGGCATATGGATGCCGAAACCTTCCACCACGCCGATCCCCATCACCATCACGACGCGTACCGGGGATGGGTCCGCCCAGGTGGCCGGCGAGGGCGCTGGCTCGAGCCGTTCCTCCTGCGTCTCGTGGCAGACGGGGAGACCCACGGTGGTGCGCTGATCGCCCAGTTGAACGCGCTCTGCCTGGCGCCCGATGGGGTCGACGTGGGCATGGCCTATCGGACGCTGCGGGAGTTCGAGGTCGAAGGCCTCGTGGACTCGGCGTGGGTGACCGACGACGGGCCGGCCCGCCGCACGTATCGGCTGACCGACGCGGGCGCGCGGGCGCTGGATGAATGGATCTCGGTGATGCACGAGCGGGCGCGGCTGATCGACGCCTTCCTGGACGGGACCGAGCGCCTCGATGGGGGCGAAGGAGGTTGACATGGGTTGCTGGCACGGCTGGCACGGCTGCGGTCCGTCGTATGGCGCGCCGTACGGCCGAGGCTGGTACGAACCCGCGGACTGGGACGAGGAACGCGCGTGGCCGTCCCGCCGGCGAGATCGGCGTTCCCAATGGCTTGACCGGGAGACTGCGGACGACGAGCTCGCGGCGAGGCTCGATGCGTTGCGGGACGAGGTCCGTCGCATGGAGGCCGAGCTCGTGAACCTGCGGGGTTCGCGGGAGGCGTCGGCCGGGAAGTCGTAGCTCTCGGGCGCAAGGATGGAAGGAGCCGTCCGTGGCTGGGACGTCTGGATCGCCAGCGAGCGCGCCCCGCCCTCCGGTCACGAGCGCCGGGGGCGGAGCGGACATGCGCGGCCGTGCCGTGCCAGCCACGGACGAGCGACCGTACGAGTCGCCGTCACCGACCGTGCCGATCGCCTTCGGTCCGGTCCGCTCGCGGCGGCTCGGCTGGAGCCTCGGGATCAACAATGTCCCGCCCAAGTCCTGCTCCTACTCGTGCGTCTACTGCCAGGTCGGCGAGACCGGCCGGGCGCGCCTCGAGCGCGAGGCGTTCTTCGAGCCCGGCAACGTCGTCGTCGCCGTCGGGGAGCGACTCGCGGACTGCCGGGCGACGGGCCAGCCGGTCGACTACGCCACGTTCGTGCCGGACGGTGAACCGACACTCGACGGCCACCTCGGCGAGACGCTCCGTCGCGTCGCCGCGCTCGGCGTGAAGGTCGCGGTCCTGACCAACGGATCGCTGCTCTGGCGCGACGATGTCCGTGCCGAACTCGCGCCCGCCGACTTGGTGTCGCTCAAGGTCGACTCCGTCGACGAGCCGACCTGGCGGCGCCTGAACCGTCCGATCGGGCGACTCCGCCTCGCTGCGGTCCTCGATGGCGTGCGCCAATTCGCCGCCGAGTACCGGGGCGACCTCGTGACCGAGACGATGCTCGTCGCAGGGCTGAACGACGACGAGGCCTCGATCAGGCAGACGGCCGCCTTCGTGAGCGTGCTCGAGCCGCGCCGCGCCTACATCGCGATCCCCACCCGTCCGCCCGTCGAGGGGTGGGTGCGGGCGCCGTCACCCGACGCCGCCCGCCGCGCGGCCGAGATTTTCCGGGAATACGAGCTTCCCACGGCGTGCCTGGTCGAGGAGATCGAGGTGGGCGAAGAGGGCGAGGGGCCGTTCGCGGTCGGCGGTGACCCGACGCACGGGCTGCTCGGGATCCTGGCGGTTCACCCGATGACCGAGTCGGCCGCCCGTGACTACCTCAACCGATCCGGGGCCGACTGGTCGGTGGCCCGCGCACTCCTCGACAGCGGGCAGATCGTCGCGGTCCGGCACAGGCAACGGACGTTTCTGCGGCGACCGGGGGGAGGATCGGCGCACCAGCGGCCGGCGCGCGAGGGCGAGCCGTCCGTTGCGCGAACCGAGAGGAAGGTTCAGCGATGACCGAAACCGAGCGTCGGCACGATCTGGGGCCTGGCGGGGAGTGCATCTGCCCGAACTGCGGGACGCGGGTCGCCCATCAGCGGGGCACGCGCTGCGCCGACGAACGCTGCCCCCGGTGCGACGCGAGGATGCTCCGCGAGGGATCCCGCCACCACCAGCTCTGGCTGGCCAAGCACCGGACGCAGGGGCCCAGGCCAGCAGCCGGGAAGGTTCGGGCATGACCGGCTCGCCGTTGTCCACGGCTCCACATCGGACCAATGGAGGTGCCCAGATGATTGCTCCAGCCCAGACCCGGACGGTGGACCGCGGTGCGGTCGCGGACGGCCTCGCCCGCCTGCTCGCCGACACGTACACCCTCTACCTCAAGACCCACGGGTACCACTGGAACGTGACCGGGCCGCAGTTCCGGGCGCTCCACCTCATGTTCGAGGAGGAGTACCTGGAGCTTCAGACCGTCGTCGATGAGATCGCAGAGCGGATCCGGGCCCTCGGCCCGCTGGCGCCGGGCTCCTACAGGGAGATGGTGCGCCTCACCGCGGTCGCCGATGCGGAAGGCGCGCCCGAGGCGATGGAGATGGTCCGCCGCCTGATCGAGGCCAATCAGACGGTCGTCACGACCGCACGCACGGTGGCGAGCGCGGCGGAAGCGGCCGGAGACCCGGCATCGCTCGATCTTGCCACCCGGCGGATCGCGGTCCACGAGAAGACGCTCTGGATGCTGCGGGCCACCGCAGAAGCTGCCCCGGAGGTATGACGATGCAGCCCCTGACCAGGGTGTCCCACGAGCACCACGATCTGCTGTGGCGCTACGTGAACCAGCTCAACGATCTGGCCGACTGCCTCAACTGCGACTGCCTCGACAGCGCCAGGCTCGTCGCGCAACTGCCGCAGCTGCGGGAGGTCCACGACGGCCTGACGAGCATGCTGATCCCCCACATGGAGGCCGTCGAGGCGGTCATCTACCCCACGCTCGAGCGACTCCTCGCCGACCATGAGACACGCGTGCTGCTGGCAGTCGAACACGAGGAGATCCGTCGGCTCGTCACGACGCTCGGGACGTTCGTCAACGACGACCCGGCGGCCCATGCCGATCGCACCACGGTGCTCGGCCTGCGGCGCGTCCTGCTCCGGCTGTACGCACTCCTCAAGGCGCACCTGTCCGAGGAGGCGCTGTACATCCCGATCCTGGAAGACCGCCTGACGCCCGGGCAGGAGGCGGCCCTGGCGAGGGCCCTCGATCACCTGGCGGCCGAACGGCTGTAGGCAGGCGCCGGGTTGGCAGCCCCTCGCAGACGCTGGACGTGGGGTGGAGCGGGGCCGCCGCTGATGAGGACGCCGCCCGAGGCGCCCTGTCGGCCGCCAGCGCATCCGGCAGGGCGTCGCGCGCCGGGCGCGCTGGCGCGCGTCCTCGCGGCGCTGTTCTCCATGCTGCTCGGCCTCGCGGGCTGCGCCGGGGGGCAGCCCGAGGTGGGGCGCCCACTGGTCGTCGCGACCACGACGATCGCTGGTGACCTTGCCGCGCACGTGGTCGGCCATGAGGCTCGCGTCGAGGTCCTCATGCCTGTCGGGGCCGACCCGCACGACTTCCAGCCCTCGGCCCGCCAGGCGGCCAGCCTTCGAGACGCCGTGCTCGTCGTCAGCAGCGGTCTGGGCCTCGAGGCAGGGCTGGCGGACGCACTCGAAGCCGCTGGCGACGAGGGCACGCCGATCCTCGAGCTCGGTCCCGCGCTCGATCCGCGGCAGCTGGGCGATGACCCCGGCTCGCCCGACCCGCACTGGTGGCTCGACCCGGTCCGCGCGGCGAGAGCGACGCGCCTGATCGGCCAGCGCCTTGGCGCGATTGCCGGAGGGGATTGGGCGGCGCGGGCCGCGAGCTACGCCGACGACCTCGAAGCACTCGATGACGACCTCCGGGCCACCCTGGGGACGATCCCGACCGCGCGGCGAACACTCATCACGAGCCACGCCGCCTTCGGTTACTTCGCCGAGCGCTACGACTTCAAGGTCGTTGGGGTCCTCATCCCGGGCGGCTCGACCCAGGCCCAGCCCGACCCCAGACTGCTCGCCGAGTTGGCGGCGGTGATGCGCTCCGAGAACGTCCGGGCGATCTTCGGGGAGACGACCGTGCCTGCCAACGTGGCCCGTGCGCTCGCGGATGAGGTTGGCGGTGGGGTCCGGGTCGTGGTCCTCTACACCGGCTCGATCGGCGAACCTGGCTCGGGCGCCGACACGTACGTCGGCATGCTCCGCACGAACGCCGAGCGGATCGCCGATGCTCTGACCTGACCACCGTGATCGAGTGGTTGACGGACCCGTTCTCCGTCCACTTCATGCAGCAGGCGCTCCTCGGCGGTCTGCTGGCAGCGGTTACCTCGTCGCTCATCGGGACCTGGGTGGTCATCCGGGGCATGGCCTTCATGGGTGATGCGCTCGCCCACGGCGTCCTGCCCGGCATCGCACTTGCGTTCGTCCTGGGGTTCGACCTGACCCTCGGCGCGGTCGCCGGTGCGCTCGTCATGGTTGCAGGCATTGCACTCGTCCACCGCAAGGCCGGCCTGCGGGAGGACACCGCCATCGGTCTCCTGTTCGTCGGGATGCTGGCCCTGGGCGTGATCATCGTCTCGCGGCTGCCCTCGTTCACGACCAGCCTCACTACCTTCCTGTTCGGCGACATCCTCGGCGTTCGATCGTCGGATCTGCTCGTTCAGGCTGCGGCCGCCGCAATCACCATCACCGGGATCGCGCTCCTCTACCGGCCGTTCCTCGTCCTGTCGTTCAACGAGGCGAAGGCTCAGGTGCTCTGCCTGCACCCGCGACTGGCCCACATGGCGATGCTCACGCTGCTGACCCTGGCCATCGTCACCTCCTTCCGGGCGGTGGGGACGCTGCTTGTCTTCGGCCTGCTGATCGCGCCGCCGGCGACCGCCTCGCTCCTCGCGCGGAGCGTGCCGACGATGATGCTCACGGGTGCGACCCTCGGGAGTGCGGCGGTGGTCGTCGGGCTCCTGCTGAGCTGGCATCTCGGCACTGCCGCCGGAGCGACCGTCGCAGCCGTCGCGGTTGCCACGTTCCTCGCGGTCCTCTTCGGGCGTGATGTTGCCGATCGCGTTTCGCGCTCCCGGCGCGGAACTCCCGAGACCGATGGTGGCGCCTGAGGTGCGCGAACCGGCGGTCATCGCCCGCGACCTCGTCCTCTCGTACGGCGAGCGCGTCGCCCTCACGGTCTCGGACTTCGATATCCCGGCCGGCGGGCTGACCGCCCTCATCGGCCCGAATGGTTCGGGCAAGTCGACGATCCTCAACGCGATCGCCGGCCTGCTCGAACCCAACTCGGGGCGGCTCGCGGTACTGGCAGGCCCGCGCCGGCTGGCGGCGATCGCCTACGTCCTCCAGTCGACGGCGGTCAACGAGGCGATGCCTGTCACCGTTCGGGAGGTGGTCGGCATGGGCCGCTACGGGAGCCTCGGTCCCTTCCGCCGCTTCACCACCGAGGACCGGGCACTGTGCGCCGCCGCCATGGAGCGTCTGGCCATCACCGAGCTCGCGTCGCGGCACCTCGATGAGCTCTCCGGCGGACAGCGGCAGCGCGTCTTCGTGGCCCAGGGGCTGGCCCAGGCTGCCGACCTCCTGCTGCTGGACGAGCCGATCACCGGGCTCGACCTGCCGTCGACCGAGCAAATCCGCACCGCGATCAAGCAGGAACGACGACGTGGCGTGACTGTTGTCGTGACCACCCACGAACTGGCCGATGCCGCAGCTGCCGACTGGGTGCTGTTGCTGGCCGGGAGGGTGGTGGCCGCCGGGCCACCCGACGAGGTCCTGGTGCCGGGGCGGCTGT
>CAVZXW010000015.1:0-42077 GCA_963779375.1 uncultured Chloroflexia bacterium
GCGGGTTCCAGTCAACGTCGCAACACGGACGATGATCCGAGGAGTGTAGCCAGGCGGTCGGCGGGGCTGTCCCAGCCGAGGACCTTCCGGGGCCGGAGGTTCAGCTCGGCCTGGACCTGGGCGATGTCGTCGGCGGTGTAGACCGACAGGTCCGTGCTCTTGGGGAAGTAGTCACGGAGCAGGCCGTTGGTGTTCTCGTTGCTGGGGCGCTGCCAGGGCGAGTGCGGATCGCAGAAGTAGATCTCCGTGCCGAGAGCCGCGGTGATCTCGGCGTGGCGGGCCATCTCGCTGCCCTGATCCCAGGTGAGCGTCCGGCGGAGGTGTTCCGGCAGGACGGAGAGCGCGGCCACGACGACATCGCGCACGCTCGCCGAGTCGTGCCTTGGACCCGGCAGGTGGCCGAGGAACGTCGTCCTCGTGACCCGCTCGACCATCGTGACGATCGCCGACGCGTTGCCGGCGCCGGTGATGAGATCGCCTTCCCAGTGCCCGGGCTCGATCCGCTCGAGGACGGCTGCCGGGCGTTCGGCGATCGGGTTCACGCCGGTGAGCGGGCCCGAGCGGCGGGCTTGGGCATGCCGGCGCGCCAGGCGTCCTCGGCGTCGGAGGTGGAGGACCCGTCCGGGCAACTCCCGGGGCAGGCCGCCGAGGTCGGGACGGTAGACGGCCTGGTAGATCGTCTCGGCGCACAGCCACCGTGCCGGCTCGTCGGGGAACTGGCGGTGCAGGCCGCGGGAGACCTGCTCCGGGCTCCAGCGAGCCTTGAGCTTGCCCGTGACCCAGTCACGCAGCGTCTCGTCGCGGGCCAGGCGGCTGGGCCGGTGCAGGCGGCGGCGTCCGAGCGCCCGTCGGTGGGCCTCGAACGGCCGGTACCGGCCGGCCGCGTCGACGCCACGGCGGAGCTCGCGGCTGACCGTCGAGAGCGATCGGCCCATGACCGTCGCGATCTCGCGCATCGTGCGCCGCTCGTGGCGCAGGTCGGCCAGGCGGACGCGCTCGTCTTCGGACAGGTAGCGGGGTGAGTACCGCTTCTCGGGGTTGGGGCTGACGGTGATCACGGGAGGCAAGTTGAGCACGCGTCCGCCCGACTTGATGCGACGGCCGTTCCGCCACCGCGTTCCTGTGCGCCGGCAGACCCCGACCATCCGGCACGCCCGTGCCGACGGCACGCCCTCAGCGATCAGCCTCGCGTACGCCTCACGCTTCGCATACTGCGGCTTCCGACCTCGAAGACCCATCGCAACTCCCCAACTCATGGGTGTTGCGACGCTCACCAGATTCCGCCTGGCCACCAGTGGCTACTTTCTCATGGCCACGGACAGTCGCTCGATCACGTGATCGAGGGCGGCGCGACAGCGGCTGCCTGGCCTGGCGTCAGCCGCTCTTCGAGTTGCGCGAGACAGCGCTCCTCCTCGACGATATGCGCCGCGAGCAGGTCCGCGAGGCGCAGCATCGATTGCTGCAGGTCGAGCGGGCCCGTGTGGTACGTCCAACCTTCGGGGTGTCCAGCTGCGTCGCCCAGCAGGGCGACGAGCCGGCGCAGTCCGCGTGTCCGGCGCTGAGCGCTGAGGCGCGTTCGCCGTCTCCATCGAGCTGTTCGAGGAGCGGGGGGATCGTCACCTCGGCCGCGTCGAGATGCGCCAGGACCACCGCGTCCAGCTCGTGGTGCGCGTCGCGTAGCTCCGACACCCGCGCCAGGAGTGGCGGGCCATTCAGGTCATGCGCGAGCGCGCCCAGCCGCTCGGCACAGTGCGACAGTTGCTCGCGGTGCGCCCGGGCCACGCGCTCCAGCGGCTGCACGGCTTCGCTCTCGATCAGTGGAGCCGCTCGGTGTGGTCGACGAGCGTGCCCGCTGCGCAGGCGAGCGCCGCCGCGTCGACGTCGGGGAGCGCGGTCACGATCGGCCGGATTCCGAGCGAACGAAGCGCTCGTACGCTCCCTGGCCCATGCCGCCCGCGATGAGCACCTGGCAGTCGGCGATGGCGGCCGCCATCTGGTCGTGGCGCATCTGCGAGGCCGGGTCGGTGCCGTGCGGGACGCCGGCAAGGTGCTCGGGCTCGGGTTCGCCCAGCAGGTGCGGGGCGAACTTCGGGCGCAGCTCGCGTCCGACGATGACGCCGTCCTCGACCGTCAGTACCGCGTAGGAACGGGCGCGCCCGAAATGCGCGCTCACCGCGCGTCCGTCGTCGGTCACGATCGCGATCTTCATGCCTGCGCTGCCTCCAGTCCGCCCCGGGCCGCCGCGAGCACGGCCGTCCGTGCGTCACCAGTCGCGCCCAGGTGAACCGTCATCCCGAGCCGGTGAAGCATGTGCGCCATGTCCGCGCCCATGTGCTCCGCGACGACGGCTTCCACGTCCTGCTCGCGCACGAAACGGGCCACCCTCGCGTGGTGGGCGCCTTCGGTTCCGGCGTCATGCAGATCGTCCCAGCCGACGTTCGAAAGCTGCCAGTCGACGATCTCGCCCGACATGACCTGCGCGACCGCGACCTGCCTGGCCCGGCCCCAGCGATCGATCTGCCCGGTCGGCGTCACCGGCACACACACCCGCATCCGTAGCTCCCTTCGATCTCACGTGCAGGCGAGGCCGGCGCGGCCGGCCCGTGCCTGCACGTGGCGGGCCGGCCTGATCGCGTCGTGCGTCTCCCGCCGGCCCAGTGGTAGTCCTACACCTGCGGCGACATGCCGCCGGAGCTCGCGCCGCGCAGCTCCTCGAGGTCGGCCTCGAGCACGCGCACCTCGTCTCGCAGGCCCGCGAGGTACGCTCGAGCTGGGCGGCCGTCGCCTCGCGCGAAAGCGGCCCCCGCGCGTCCTCGAAGCCGGCGCGGCGCCGGTAGGCGTAGCCACGGCCTTGGCCCGGGTCGTACGCACCGAGCCCATACCCGGGGCCATATCCCGGGCCATACCCGGGCGCCTCGGCCCACTCCACCCAGGGCGGCCCCCAGCAGCCGTGACCGTATCCGTTTCCGTGATGGCAGCCCATGTCAGGCCTCCCCGTTCGATCCCGCCGTACCCACGGCGTCAGCCTTCGTCCGCTCATACGCGGCGAGGAACTCGTCCACCAGGCGCGCCCGCTCGCGCATGACCGCGCCCCACTCCGCGAGTCGAGCATGCCCGGCCTCGGTGAGCGCGTAGTCGCGTCGCCGCGCCCCACCCGTCGGACTGACCCAGTCCGAGCGCACCAACCCGACTTCCTCGACTCGCGCAGCGTCCGGTACAGCTCCCCCACGTCGAGCGCTCCGGGCGCCACGCCCAACTCGGCGAGCCGGGCCGCCAGCGCGACCCGTGGCAGGTACCCGACGCGATGAGCACGAGCACGAACGGCTCGAGCCAGCGGTGGCGCGGTCCCACGGGACGCCAGCCGCGGCCGTGGTGCGGCCCCGGGACGTGATGGTGGTGAGCGGACTCGTCCATGTGTCTATGTCGATGTGTGGACGGCCTTCGAGCATCGTGGAGTGCCGAACGGCCCCATTGGGGCAGGCCGACCAAAGGCAGCCGCCAGATGCCCAAAGCGCTGGGCCGGGAGCGATCGGCGCTGGTCCTCGTTGCGCCCCTCCTGCCAACGCGAATGCCGGTAGGTAGCGCAACGGGCTAACGGGGCGCGCCCAGCACACCGCGGACGAACGCCGCTCGCGTTGTTGGGCCCGTCCGCCCATTCGGCTGGACCCGCGGGCCCTACCGATCGACACTGCGTCAAGCAATCTTGGCAGGCTGACGGGCCGGATTGAGCTCGGCCTCGTAGAGTCCGTTGACCGACTCGGCCAGGGCGTTGTCGTAGCTGTCCCCTGCGACCCGACGCCGGAGCGTCGCCGCACTCGTAGGCGACATACGAGTCGGTCCGGCGTTCCGGCCTTCAGACCGATGTCCGGAATCGTTGCCCCGCTTCGACGTCTCGGGTGAACGGCGCGAGATGCGCGCCGACGAGAGGAGACCCGCGATGAAGTTCATGATCTCGACATATGCCACCCAGGCCGACTACGACGCGATGGGCGGCAAGCCGGGCGCGCCCGCCGAGTGGTCGCCGGACGATTTCGCGGCGATGGGTGCGTTCATGGAGGCGTTCAACCGCGAGCTCGACGAGTCCGGCGAGCTCGTCGAGACCCGCGGCCTGGAAGCCCCAGTCCACACTCGCCGGATCCAGCTCAAGGCAGGGGCTCCCGGTCGTGACCGACGGGCCGTACGCGGAGACGCAGGAGGTGCTCGCCGGGTACTGGATCGTCGAGTGCGCGAGCTTCGATCGGGCGACGGAGATCGCGGCGAAGCTCGCGACGATCCCGGGCCCCGAGAGCGTCCAGGCGCGCGCCTATGCCGACGTCCGGCCGATCGTCGAGTCGCGAGCCGAGCTCGTCGAAGGCTGACGCTCCCATGACCGAGCCTGGATCGAGGACCTGCTGCGCCCGCTCGGCGCCGCGGGTCCTCGGCGCGCTCGTTCGCCGGTACGGGCACTTCGACCTCGCCGAAGACGCCGTCCAGGAGGCACTGCTCGCGGCGGCGACGCAATGGCCGGCGGAGGGCGTTCCGGCCAACTCGCTGGCCTGGCTCGTGGCCGTCGCCTCGCGGAGGCTGACCGACATGCTTCGCAGCGAGCAGGCTCGCCGGCGGCGCGAGGACGTCGTGTCCGAGCAGATCCTGCCCGCCGATCGGTTCGCGCCCGGCCGCCGACGCTGTCGCGCGAGGATGCCGACGACACGCTGATCCTGCTGTTCATGTGCTGCCATCCGTCGCTCACCCAGGCTTCGCAGATCGCGCTCACGCTGCGGGCGCTCGGCGGGCTGACGACGGCGGAGGTCGCGCGGGCACTGCTCGTTCCCGAGGACACCGTCACTCGCCGGATCAGCCGGGCGAAGGAGGCGATCAAGGAGAGCGGGATCGCGTTCCGGCTGCCGTCGAAGCCGGAGCGCGCGGAGCGCCTCGCCGTCGTTCTCCACGTCCTCTATCTCATCTTCAACGAGGGCTACGTGAGCACGGAAGGGGCCGAGCCTCCAGCGGCGCGACCTCGCCGCGGAGGCGATCCGGCTCGCGCGGATGGTCCACCGCCTCCTGCCCGAGGATCCCGAGGTCTGCGGGATTGCTCGCCCTGATGCTGCTCACCGACGCGCGACGCGCCGCTCGGACGGGTCCCGCGGGCGAGCTCGTGCCGATGGCGGAGCAGGATCGAAGCCTCTGGGATCGAGCGGAGATCGGCGAGGGGATCGCGCTCGTCGAGGAGGCCCTCGAGCGAGGCGTCGCGGGGCCGTACCTCCTTCAGGCGGCCATCGCCGCGGTCCACGATGAGGCACCGAGCGCCAAAGCGACCGACTGGCTGCGGATCGAGCGGCTGTACGACCAGCTCGTGGACGATCTCCGACATCGCCCGTCGTCGCACTCAACCGTGCCGTCGCGGTCGCCATGGCGCACGGTGCGGAGGTCGGCCTCGAGGTGCTCGCGGCCCTCGGGAACGACGCGCGGATCGCGGAGCGATCACCGGACTGTACGCGGTGCGGGCGCACCTGCTCGAGATGCTCGGGCACCGGGACGCCGCGCGCGAGGCATACGAGGCCGCCGCGACTCGCACCGGCAATCTTGCGCTGCAACGCTACCTCCGCGAGCGAGCCACTCGAGTCTCGAGGCGGTCGCGTCACGACACGACGGGCTGACCGCTCCTCGACGAAGGACGGCTCGTGCACTGGCTGCCCGGTTATACTTTCGGTATGAAGACGGCCATCTCGGTTCCCGATGACCTGTTCGCGCAGGTGGACCGCCTCGCCAGGCGTTCCCGCCGCTCCCGAAGCGAGGTGTACAGCGCCGCACTGCGCGAGTACGTTGCGCGTCACGCTCCCGACGAGGTGACGGCCGGCCTCGACGCCATCCTCGCCGATCTCGGCCAGCCCGATACGGTCGACTTCACCGGTTCGTCAGCGCGTCGGACGCTCGAATCGACCGAGTGGTGATCGCCCAGGGCGAGGTCTGGTGGGCAGACCTCGGCGACCCGACGGGATCGCAGCCGGGGTTTCGCCGGCCCGTCGTCGTCGTGCAGGGCGACGCGTTCAACGCGAGCAGCCTGCGCACGGTTGTCTGCGTCGCGCTGACGAGCAACACCCGCTGGGCCGCGGCCCCCGGCAACGTGCTCCTGACCCTCAGGGCCACCGGACTCCCGAAGCCGTCCGTCGCCAACGTGTCCCAGCTCGTCACGCTCGACCGCGGTGCGCTGACCGAGCGGGCGGGTCGCCTGTCCGCCTCGAACCTTGAGCTCGTTCTCGCCGGGGTCGACGTGGTGCTGGGCCGGGGGTGATCGTGGCGGCACGCCGCCGATCCTGGTGGCGGCCGTACCCGGGTGGTGCAGAGCAGGCCTGCGTCTGACCGATCGCTGGGGTCGACGGATCAGCGCGAGAAGGTCACGTGCGTGATGCCGCTCGGGGCGACTTCCGATGTCACGGTGTAGCCGTCCTCGAGTCCGCGGAGGTCGTCCCAGAGACGGACGCCGCGGCCGAGCAGGATCGGGACGATGGCGACGTGGAGCCGGTCGACGAGTCCGGCCTTCAGGTACTCGCGCACCACGGTCGGGCCGCCGCCGATCCGCACGTCCTGGCCGCCTGCGGTGTCGAGCGCGAGGTCGAGTGCCTCGCGGGGCGTCGCGGCGAGGAAGTGGAACGTCGTGCCGCCCGCCATCTCGAGCATCGGGCGCGGCGTGTGGGTGAGCACGAACACCGAGCAGTGGAACGGGGGCTCGTCACCCCACCAACCGCGCCAGTCCGCGTTGACCCCGGGCTCGTGCAGCCCGAACATGCCGGCACCCATGATCTCCGCACCGACCTCGGCGAAGTACGCCTGCGCGTACTGGTCGTCGACGCCGGTCGTTCCCTCGCCGGACGTGTCGTGCAGCACCCGGGCGCGAAACGTGCGGGTCGCGACGTAGGCCCCGACCAGGCGCGCCCAGTCATGTCCGAACGGGTTCTCGCGCGTCTGGTCGGTCGTTGTCGCGAAGCCGTCCAGCGAGATGTTCAGGTCAACACGCACGGCCATTGACGCCCCTCCACGGTGACTGCATTCGCACTCCCTTCAGTATGCCGATGGTCTCTGCCGATCGACACTGCGCGACCCCGACCACGCCGGGCTCGTCACCGCCCGTCGTGCTCGGTGACGGCGACCTGGAGGTTCAGTCAGGCCCGGTGGCGCATCAAGTCGCTTCGCGATGAGGGCGAACCCTGGACTCGCTGGTGGGTGGACATGCGGCGGAGGACAGGAGTCGGCGGAGCGCGCCGCTGCCAGGCATGGACGCCTACGGCGGCGGTGGTTGGCGATGGATGGCGCGCTGGCCCGATCCGGGCACCCGGTAGGCCAGCAGCACGCTGCCGCTCGGCGTCGGCGCGGCGCTCAGGAGCTCGAGCCGACGGATCCGGCCGACGCTGGCGAACAGCCGCCGCCCGCTGAAGCCGAACGCCGGGCCGACGACCAGCCGCAGCTCGTCGACGAGATCCGCCTCGAGCAGCGACTGCGCCAGCGTGACGCTGCCGTGAACGCCGATGTCGCCCCCGGGCCGAGCCCTGAGATCGCGCACCACGTCCTCCAGCGGCTCGTGGACCGCCTCCGCGTTGCGCCAGCCGTTCGAGAGCGGCGTCGACGTCACGACGTACTTCATGACGTTGTTGATGAAGTCGGCGAACGGATCCTCGGTGACGGTCGGCCAGTACCGCGACCACTCGTCGTACATGTGGCGGCCCAGCAGGACGGCGTCCTGCGTGGCGGTGACCTGCGCCTCGTTCTCGACCATCGCGCGGTCGAACGCCGGCGGTCGACCAGGCTCCGGGCTCGAGCTGAAGTACCCGGCGGGGTCGTCGACGTCAGCCTCGAGTGACATCAGGGTGTAGAGCACGATCTTGCGCACGGGGGCCTCCTCGACCGTTGCCTTGACGCCGGGTGGCTTGGACAGCCCAATCCGCCTTGTTCACAGCGAGTCAGTTGCGCTCCCAATAGGATGAGCGCGCGACAGCCGTCGGTCAGCGGTCAGTGAGGTGCCATCGTGGATTCGTGGGCCAAGGGGATCGATGCCGTGACCCTGTTCGCCGAGGACCTCGCGTCTGCGAAGCAGTTCTACCTCGACGTCTTCGGCCTGCCGATCCACTACCAGGACGACAACTCCGTGGTGTTCAAGTTCGGTGACACGCTCATCAACCTGCTGAGCGTCAGCGAAGCGCCGGAGCTGATCGCGCCTGCGGCCGTCGCGCCGCCGGACGCAGGTTCCCGCATGCAGTTCACCATCGCCGTCGGCGACGTGGACGCCATGTGCGCGGAGCTGTCGAAGCGGGGCGTGCGGCTGCTCAGCGGCCCCATCGACCGACCGTGGGGCGTCCGAACCGCCAGCTTCCGCGACCCCGCCGGCCACATCTGGGAGATCGCAAAGTAGGGGCAGGCTCCGCGCCGCCTCCGAGCGCCGGAGTCCGACTGCCATCGCAGGCCATCCACCGGTATGCGTCGTGTCGAGCAGGCGCTTGCTCGTCCGTCTGTCCCTGCCTGGGCGCACCGGGCGGTGTCGGCTAGCATTGGTCGTGTCAGCGGACTGTGCATCGAACGTGGCCGCTTTCGCGACCGCCCGTCATGACCGGGCGCGCTCGGCTGATGCACCCTTGACGCAGGCCGCTGCCCGGGCTTCACCGCCCAGGTCGTCGGCGGACCATCCGCTTCCGCGCCGCCTGACGTCACCGCGGGCGACGATCGGCTCGATGCCCGACCCTATCGAGGAGAACGATCTGGTGGACTACAAACTCGAGCTCGTCGTCGTGCCCGTGTCTGACCTCGACCGCGCCAAGGCGTTCTACCTCGACCAGTGCGGCTTCGACCTCATCGTCGACCACACGGCCGGCGACTTCCGGATCGTCCAGTTGAACCCGCGAGGGTCGTCGTGTGCGATCGCGATGATGAACGCGTCCCCGATGGAGCCGGGATCGCTCCACGGCCTGCACCTGGTCGTCAACGACCTCGCTGCGGCGCACGCCGAGCTCCTCGGGCGCGGCGTCGCGGTCAGCGAGCCCTATCACTACGACGTGGCCGGCCAGAGCACGCCCGGTATCGATCCGAGCCACGGGGATTACTCGACCTTCATGGACTTGAGGGACCCCGACGGCAACACCTGGCTGATCCAGGAAGTCGGGTACGTGGCCACCGAGGGCTGATCGGCGCGATGGCGTCCGCGGTGCTTCCGCGCGCGGCTGTTCGGGCCTGCGCGGGCCGGGTTCTGCCGATCGGAACGGACGGCTCGGTCGGGCCGGGGGTCAGCGCCAGGCTGCGCTGGCCCTCGCCACCGAGGTGCCCCTTTCTTTACGCTGCTGTCCCCGACGCGGCAGCCTGCCAGCTCGGCGACTCACCGGCGGGAGCGACACCGATCGCCGTCGGCTCGAAGCCCCTGGCGATGAGCCAGATCGCCATGACCATCTCCTGCACGGCGAGCGGGACCATGAGGACGCCGAGCGAGAGCCCGAACATGCTCCCGAGCGCCGGCACGATGTAGAGCGCGGCCCCCACGAGCCCCCACGTGGACAGCCAGCGGGGCACGAGCCGCGACCGGTAGAGCAGGACGTAGAACAGCAGTGCGCCGAGAGCGAACGGGAGGACGCCCACCTGTTCCCAGAGGACCGGGTCGGCCGTGTGCACGAGGCTCGCGAGCGGTGCCGCATCGGGCTGCGTGCTGAGCGGGATCAGCAGGAGCCACCCGAGCGCGCCGACGATGTAGATGACCCCCTCGAGGGCGCCACGGAAGACGACGTACCCCATGGCCAGCGTCTCGTGGTACCGCCTGCCGACCGGCCAGAACACGACCGGGACCATCGCGAGCGAGAAGCCCGCCAGCAGGGCGAGCACGGCTCCCATGGCCAGCCGGTTCGGCTGCGCGGCGACCTCGGCCAGGTAGGCGGGGCTGGTCAGGAGGTCGCTCGTGACGACTGCGCTCAGGACCAGGGCAACCGTTCCGATGATGTACAGCACGCCGATCCAGGTTGCGGCCTTCCGGTCCGCGCTCGTGCCAGGCCTCCGCGTTGCCGAGGTGCCCGTTCCGTTCCCATGCATGCTCTATCTCCCCGATGTGGTTGACGTCGACGTGGGCATGCCGCCCACGCCGGTGTCCGGATGTGGCACCTGCCACGTCTGCCCGGGTCGACCCGGGCGTTGTCGGAGCGTCGGTCTCGTCCCGGGTTACCGAGACGAGCGTCAGGCCGAGGTCGCGCACGCGCTGGAGCAGCCCGTGGAGCGCGGCCTGATCGACGATCGGACCGCTGATGAGCGTTGTCCCGTCGACGTGCCGGCTGACGGCCAGGCCGTCGAACCACGCGGCCCAGCGCGCATCAAGGTGCCCGGCCAGCCGGATCTCGTAGCGTCCGGCCTCGGGGCGATCGCTCCTGGAGGTGTGTCCCTGGGTCATTCCGCTCCTCGTTGCGCATTGCCACCTGCATCTCCGGCCGGCGACACCGGCCCGAGTCACTCGACCCAATGTGGAAGCGGATGTGATGAGCGCGCATCGACACACGTGATGAGGAGGACGGTGATTTATCATCGGAACGACGGGAGCCGGCGGTCGGTGTTCCGACGTGCCGCCGCGCCCGGGGAGCCGGGGGAGGACTACGCGGTGGGTCGACGGTCCCGGGCGCGCGAGAGCAGGCCGAGCTCCGCGGCACGGCGGACAGCGGCCGTCCGGCAGTTCACACCGAGCTTGGCGTAGATGTTCCTGGTGTGTGTCCGCACGGTGGCCAACGACACCGTGAGCTCGCGCGCGATGTCCGGGCCGTCGAGATCGCTCTCGAGGAGGTGCAGGACCTCGATCTCCCGTTCGCTGAGCGGTTCCATCAGAGGCTGCGCGACGGGAGCTCGTCCCGCGACCGTGACAACGGCGGCCAGGAGCCGCCGCACGTAACCGGGAGCGTTCGGCTGTTTTGCCGCCTGTCTCAGCAGCGCCGCCATGGGCAGCCCTTCGTCGATGAACACGCGGACGAAGCCCTCCGGCTCAGCCAGGGCGACCGCCCGATGAAGCGAGGCACGTGCACCGGCCACATCGCCCCGCGCGTGACGGGCGAGCGCCTGCACCACGAGGATGTCGATCGCGCCACCCTCCCGCCCGCCGTCATCCGCCGCTGCGAGCAGGCGCTCCGTGAGCGCGATCGCCGCCGCGATCCTGTCGTCGGCACGGTCTCGCGTCCCCTGTGCCAGGAGCAACCTCGCCAGCGTGGCGTGCTCGAACTCGTGGAGGTAGCCGAGCTCGTCCGTGGCCGTGACACCGTGCTCCCGCGCCCAGCCCCACGCCTCCGACAGCTTCCCCTGGGTGATCCACACCCTCGCCCTCACGGCGGCGACCGGGCGCACATTGGGCGAGAAGTCGCTCGCATACAGGCGCTCGGCCTCGTCGAGGAGATCGAGCGCGCCATCGGGATCCCCTTGCGCCTGTCGGATCCGGGCAGCCGCGACACGCGACCGGCAGGGGTTCTGTGGCAGGCCGTTCTCCTCACCCAGTTCCCGGCTCATCAGCAGGTGCTGCGCCGCGGCCTCGAGGTCGTTGCGTTCGCGAAACAGCTCGCTCATGCCGACGTGCATGTCCGCCGCCCCCCGCAGCGCGGGCACACCGTGTTCGGTCGCAAGCTGCAATCCCCGCTCGTAGGTGCGCATCGCGTCGAGGAGACGACCCTGGGCGATGCGGATGTCAGCCTGGGCGAGGGCGCAGCCGATGACGGTAGATGACGTACCCCGCCGTCTGCAGGCTTGCCATGCTGTCGGCATACGAGACGGTGCGCTGCGTCGAGATCCCCGGTTGACCAGGCGGCGAGTCCCAGCAGCCCCGCGGCCGCACCACGCCCGGGATGATCGTCCTCGCGGACGAGGTCGAGCGCCCGCCGGGCATGGGTCATGGTGCCGGCCACATCGCCGACGGCCAGGGCATGTGCCGCACGGTAGAGGGCGATCGAACACGGAAGACGCTGGAATTCCTCCTCGTTGACCACGACCATCGCAGTCGCCGGGGCATTCGGTCCCGCCCGCTCGTCGGCCGCCGCGTCGAGCCACCGTTCGGCGTCCCGCAGTCGGGCCTCGACGTCGCCCTCGACCCGGCCTCCATCGAGGAGCGTCGCGGCATACGCGACGCTCAGCACGGGCCTGGTCCGGATCAGCTCGTCGGGAAACGCCTCCAGCCACCCGCGCAGCGTGGCCCCCTGGTAGTCCCGGAATGTCGCCGGGAAGAGCCAGCTCCGCCAGGTCCGCCGCCCGCGCGACGTCCCCGCCCGCTATCGCGTGGCGGATCGCCTCGGAGCGATCGCCGTGCTCCTCGTACCACTCGCATGCCCGCCGGTGCAGCTCCGGCGCCCGCCCGGGTCGTTCGTCCAGGGAGGCGCGCCCGCAACATGTCGGCAAAGAGCTGGTGGTAGCGATACCACTGGCGGCGCTCGTCGAGCGGAACGAGGAAGAGGTTGCCTCGATCGAGCGCCTCGAGCATGGCCCTGCCGCCCGACCGGCCGGTGACGGCATCGCACAACGGGCCAGTGAGGCCTGCTCAGGATGGACGTCTCGCACCAGGAAGCTTCGCCACCTGTTCGGATTGCCGATGCAGGACCTCTTCGACCAGGTAGTCGACGACATAGCGGTTGTCCCCCGCGAAGTTCGCGATGAAGCCGGCGACATCTCCGCGCCCCTGCATCGACAACGCCGCCAGCTGAAGGGCGGCGATCCAGCCCTCGGTGCGCGCCTCCAGCGCGGCGACATCTGCCGCGGCGAGATCCAGCCCCATGACCTCGTTGAGGTAGGCGGCGCCCTCCTCGGGCGTGAAGCGCAGATCGGCGGCGCGGATCTCGACGAGCTCGCCCCGCGCCCGCAGACGGGCCAGCGGCAGCGCCGGGTCGGCGCGGGTGGTGATCACCAGGTGGATCTGTGGGGGCAGATGCTCCAGCAGGAACGCCATTCCGGCATGGATCTCGTGCGCATCGATCACGTGGTAGTCGTCGAGCACCAGCACGACATCGGCCGGCACCGCGCTCAGGTCGTTGAGCAGCGTCGCAAGGACCGACTCGATCGGTGGTGGCCGGGATCCCTGCAGCAGAGACATCGCCTCGGGCGCCGACCCCCGGCGCGACCGTCTGCAGCGCGGCAATCAGGTAGGTCCAGAACGGAGCGGTTTCGTTGTCAGCCAGGTCGAGAGAAAGCCACGCCGCGGACCGGTTCAGCTGCCCGCTCGGCTGCAAGCCACTCCGCCAGCAGCGTCGTCTTGCCGAAGCCGGCCGGGGCGGAGATGAGCGTCAGCCTCGACTCGGCTCCGCGGTTCATGCGTTCGATGAGCCGTGGGCGCGCCACCAGTCCGCGCCGGGGCCTGGGGACGTGAAGCTTGGTCTCGAGCAGCGGGCCCGCGTTGTCCGGGGTAGTCACGTCTCGTGCTGCCTGGTGGCGGTTCGTGGAGTCCTGTCTGCCGATGCGGTGAGTGCCCCCTTCATTGTGACCCTCCAGCGGGCCGTCGAGGTGGCTCCCGGGCGATCATGCCCGGAGATGGTGGACAGGGACCTCGCCGACAGGGACGGCGGCTGACCCGGACGGCGATCCTGGAGGATGGCCGCATGAGACGCCCCGGCAGGCGGGCATCCCCCCATCGGGTGATGCGGATGGCACGCCGCGTCCCGTGGGCCATACGGCTCTGGCGCGGCGGCGGGGGCTGCGGCAGCGTCCGGACCGGCGGCCGGGAGTCCCTGACAGGCAGCTCAACGCTCCGGCCCGCGACAGTGCCGAGCCACCGGGAGGGCCGATCCGCCGCAGGCGTCCCAGGAGGGAACGGGACCATGCGCCGCGCCGGCAGTCGCGATCCCGAGGACCCGTGAAGGCGATCGTCTGCACGGGCTACGGACCGCCGGGTGTCCTTCGACTCGGGGACGTGCGCAAGCCGGTACCGAAGGGCAACGAGGTGCTGGTCCGAATCCGCGCCACGACGGTCAGCGCGGCCGACTGCGAGCTGCGGGGATTTAACTTCGCCCCCTGGGTCTGGTTGCCGATGCGGCTGGGGTTCGGCTTCCTCAGGCCGAGACGGCGCGTGCTCGGACAGGAGCTTGCCGGCGACGTGGATTCGGTCGGCAGGGACGTGGCGTCGTTCCGGAAGGGCGACCGTGTCTTCGCGGCGACGGGCATCGGCCTGGGGGCCCACGCGGAGTACATCTGCCTGCGCGAGCGCCCCGAGACCGGTGCGATCGCGACGATGCCCGCGAACCTCGGGTACGAAGAGGCGGCGGCCGTCCCCTACGGGGGAGGCGAGGCACTGCAGTTCCTGCGGAAGGCGAATCTCCGGAGCGGACAACGGATCCTGGTCAACGGCGCCGGAGGGAGCTTCGGCACGTTCGCCGTCCAGCTCGCGAAGGTGCTCGGGGCGCACGTGACCGCCGTGGACAGTGCGCCGAAGCTGGAGATGCTGCGCACGATCGGTGCGGATCGCGTCATCGATTACGCCACGGAAGACGTCACGGCCAGCGGGGAGACCTACGACGTCATCTTCGACGTCGTCCGCGGCACGCCGTCCGGTCGCATGGTAGGCGCCTGTTGGCCGACGACGGATGCCTGCTCATGGCCAACCCGGATTTCCTGCAGATCGTTCGTGCCTGGTGGGCGTCGAGAGGGAGCCGCAAGCGCATGTCGTTCGCGGCATCGAGCGGCTCCAGCGAGGACCTTGCCTGCCTGCGAGACCTGGTCGAGGCGGGACGGTTGCGCCCGGTCATCGACCGGTGCTTCCCGTTCGAGCAGATGGTCGAGGCTCACCGGTATGCCGAATCCGGCCAGAAGCTGGGAAACGTCGTGGTCGTCGTCGCATGACGGGCATGGGCGGATAAGAGCGGGGGGACACCATGAAGGCCGTCGTCCAGGGTGGTTACGGCTCGGCGGACGTGCTCAAGCCTCGAGGAGATCGACAGGCCCGTTCCAGGTGCCGACGACGTGCTGGTGCGCGTCCATGCGGCATCCCTTGGTGCGGGCGACTACTTCGGCATGCGAGGCCTGCCCTTCCCCGTCCGCATGGTCGTCGGGTTCCCCAGGCCGAAGAAGGACTACGTCGTGGGACTCGATCTGGCGGGGCGGGTGGAGGCGGTCGGCAGGAACGTCACGCGCTTCAAGCCGGGCGATGCGGTGTTCGGCGAGGGCCGCGGTGCGTGCGCCGAATATGCCTGCGCGCACGAGCGCAAGCTCGCGCACAAGCCGTGCAACCTGACGTTCGAGCAGGTGGCGGCCCTGCCCACGTCGGCGCTGGCCGCGCTGCACGCGCTGCGCGACCACGGCAAGGTGCAGCCCGGGCAGAAGGTCCTGATCAACGGTGCGTCGGGTGGCGTGGGTACCTTCGCGGTACAGATCGCCAAGGTTCTCGGGGCGGATCTGACCGGCGTGTGCAGCCCGGGGAACGTGGATACGGTCCGATCGATCGGGGCGGATCATGTCATCGACTACACCAGGGAGGACTTCACGCAGGGCGATGCGCGCTACGACGTGATCCTCGACAACGTGGCAAGTCACTCGTTCGCGGACTACAGGCGCGTGCTCGAGCCCGGGGGGACGCTGATACCCAGCAGTGGCCACGCCGGCATGGGATACGTCTTCAAGGCGTTCCTGCTGTCACTGTTCGTGCGCCAGCAGGGACGCCCGCTCGTCTCGACGCCGAACCCGGACGACCTGAGCGCCCTCACCGGGATGGTCGAATCCGGGCGGGTCGCCCCTGTCATCGACCGAACGTATCCGCTCAGCGAAACCGCCGAGGCCTTTCGATACCTCGACCAGGGTCACGCGCGAGGCAAAGTCGTCATCGTCGTAGCGGACGGGGAGTGAGGGGCCCGCCAGCCCGAGCAGCTGAACGAGCACACTCGTGCGCTCGGAAGTTAGACGGCCAGGCGACCGAGGCCGTCGAGGATGAGGTCCAGGCCGAACTCGAAGTCGGGGACCATGACGCCGGCCTCCGACGACGCCGCCTCGGCCATCGCCAGCAGGTTCGGGAACTGGCGGGCAGCGGGGCTGGCCGCCATCGTGGCGGCGGCCTCCTGAGAGTCCGCGGCCTCGAATGGCCAGCTCGCCTCCTGCAGCGCGAAGCCGTAAGTGTGGGAATTGAGGGCCATGAAGGCGCGGGCCACCATCGGCAGGGAGAAGCCGGCGTCACGGAGGACGCCGATGACGGCGTCGAGGTAGCGAAGCCTCGCCGGTCCCGGGCTGAGGCGCGACTCGAAGACGGCGGCCGCCCAGGGATGGCGCTGGAGTGCCTCGTGGACGGAGACCGCGCTGCGGCGGAGCGCGGTTCGCCAGTCGACGCCGGGGCCCGGCACCTCGATCTCGGCCGTCACGAGGTCGGCCATGCCGTCGAGCAGGTCCTCCTTGTCGGCCACGTGCTTGTAGAGCGACATGGCCTCCACCCGCAGGACCTGACCGAGCTTGCGCATCGAGACGTCGTCGATCCCGCGCTCATCGGCGAGCTTGACCGCCGCCTGCAGGACTCGCTCCCTCGTCAGTGGAGCGCGCCGCCTCACGGGCCGTCCTGTCGCCATCTCCCGCCACCCGCTCCTTTCACCCCTTGACAGGCTTACGGTGTAGTCGTACCTTACGCCGTAGGCTTACAGTGTAGCACGGATGGCATACGAAGGAGATCTCGAATGCTCGGACAGATCCTGGCGCTCGCGGGCGCCCTGCTCGCCGTCATCGCGGCGCTGGCGATCGTCGTCGTGCTCGGGTGGCGGGCCAGGTCGCCGCTCGTGCTCAGCCCCGTCATCGCCTTCAGCCGGGCGATCATCAACCCGCGCGAGCTGCAGACCGCCGGCTCGCCGGGCGCTTCGGCGTCGGTCGTGCGCCACCGCGGACGGAAGTCGGGGCGCGCGTACGAGACCCCGGTCGACGCCGTGCCGGTCGAGGGGGCCTTCCTGGTCGCGCTTCCGTACGGCTCACGTGCCAACTGGCTTCGCAACGTGCTGGCGGGCGGCTCGGCCACGATCCTCCACCAGGGTGTCGCCCATGCCGTCGACCGTCCCGAGCTGGTCCCCATGCACGAGGTCGCCGCGCACTTCTCGCCGGCCGACCAGCGCGGCTTCCGGCTGCTCCGGATCGACGAGTGCCTTCGCGTCCGCATCGTGGGCCCGGAACCGGCGCGTCCCGCCCAGACAGGCGAGCCGGTGGCCTGCCTTCAGACCGCCGCGCGAGCGTAGGGCGCCCGCGCGCATTGCCCGTGTACGGAGAGGAGCCTGGAAGATGAACGCCGAGAGACTGCCCGCTTCGATCAACGAGATGCCGGCACGGTTGTCGACGATGTGGGTGTTCGTGATGCTCAACATGATCTTCGCGGACATCCTTTCGTTCCTCGACCCGTCGTTCCTGGCAGAGGTCGGGACCGGCTCGGTCGGGGGAGTGCAGGTATCCGAGGGATTTCTGCTCATCGTCGCGGTGGTGACCGAAGTCGCGATCGCGATGGTCGTGCTGTCCCGGGTGCTGCGCTACCGCGCGAACCGGCGGGCGAACGTGATCGCCGCGGGCGTGACCATTGCCTACGTCATCGTCGGCGGCTCGCTGGCGCCGCACTACCTGTTCTTCGCTACGATGGAGGTCGCCTGTTGCGGGCTCATCGCCTGGTTCGCGTGGCGCTGGCCTGACCCCGCGGGCTCGCCACGGCGGGCCAGCGCCGACGCGCGCTGACATGCCGGCGCGGCCGGACAGGCGCTCACTCGGAGCACTTCCGCGATGCGGTCCGTCCACCGAACTCGGTCCGGTTACGAGGTGCTCGACCTGCCCGCCGATCCCGGCCAGGCGGTCGCGGTCTACTCCGCCGAAGCCGGCTCGGCGTCGGAGGAGGCGCTGCGCGAGCTCGACCGGTGGAGCGCGACGCGCGCCCGGCTCGCGGTCGGCCGACCCGGGGAACGGGCCTGAACGTTCGCGGCCTGCTGCTCAGGGCTCGGTGAGTGCCTCGTTCCATTCACGGAGGTACCAGCGGCGGACGATGCTGCCGGCGATGCCTGCCGGTGGCCCTCATCGTGCCACGGCGTGCGAGCGGGTCCCCGACGCGGCAGAGACGAGATCCATGCGCGGCGGTGCGGCCAGCGTCAGCCCAGCCGATGCCCGATCTCTCGCTCGTACTCGGGGTAATAGCGGCCGATGACCGGGAGGTCGAACTCCCGCAGGATCGACTCGCCCGGCTCACGCTCCAGCAGGAAGGCGAAGCTCGCACGCACGAGGTCCTCGGGGTCGGATGCGCCCGGCGCGAGTCGGTCGAGATCCGTGCGGGACACCCGCACCCGGTGCCGGGTGGTCCTGCCGTTGCCGACCGCCACCTCGCACGTCCAGCCGTCGCTCGAGGGAGTGGACGTGACATCCAGCGTGGTCACGGAGGGCGATCTCCTTGTCGCGATGCCAGAAGCGGGTTCCCGCTGGCTGCGCGATGCGATGATGAGCCATGCCCGTACGCACCGTCGTCGAACGCGGGCCCCGGGACAGGCGGTCGGTGGCGTTCAGCATCGACTGGCCAGGCTGGAGCCGGGGCGCGAAGACCGCCGAGCTCGCCCTCGAGACGCTCGAGTCCTATCGGGGGCGCTACCGGCCGGTATCCGCCCTCGCCGGGATGTCGCGCGAGTTCGACGCGGCCGGGCCGCTGGAAATCGTGGAGGACAGGGTCGGTACGGGCTCGACCGACTTCTGGGGCATCTCGTTCTCGCCCTCGGCGGCCGAGCAGGGGCCGATGGGCGACGCGGAGCTCGAGCGCGGGGTCACGGTGTTGCGGGCCTGCTGGGCGTTCTTCGACGGCGTTGCGGCCAGGGTCTCGCCGGAGATGCGCAAGGGGCCGCGCGGCGGCGGACGGGATCGCGCGCAGATCATCAGCCACGCCATCCGCACCGAGAGCGAGTACTTCGCAAAGCAGGTGGGCCTGCGCACACCGGAGCGCGCGGCGCTGACGCCGGATGGACTGCGCCGGCACCGGGAGGCCTACGTCGCGGCCATGCGCGCGTACAACGCCGGGGAGGTCGAGCGGCGCATGCGCTCGTGGACACTGGCGTTCCTCATCCGACATTCCGCCTTCCACATGCTCGACCACGCCTGGGAGATGGAGGACAAGGACCTCTCCGCCGGGGGCGAGGCCTGACCACGGCTGCCGCCCCATAATCGTCAATGGACCCTCCATAACCCGGCGAGTGGCTGTGCCGGGAGCGTACAATCGCCAGCGCGTCCCCCTTTGTGATCGTCGGCAGCCGAGCCTTTCCTCCGCGGCCGCGCGACCTCGACCGGATTGGCTCAAAGGGTGAGTGACGTGATCACGGGTTACTTCCGGCCGCGCACGCTCGACGATGCCCTTGCCCTCGCGGCTCGCGCGGACGCCGTGGTGCTGGGCGGCGGCACCGCGGTCAATGCGCACCGCGGCGGGCAGCCTGTCGTGGCCGTGGACCTGCAGGCGCTCGATCTCGACGGTATCCACGTGGACGCCGGCCGGCTTCGGCTGGGGGCCACGGCCCGCCTCCAGGAGCTCGTCGATTCCGACCTGGTCCCCGAGGTGCTCCGCGAGCTCGCGCGCCTCGAGGCGCCGGGCACGTTCCGCAACGCGGCCACCGTGGGCGGCACCGTCGCGGAGGCGGATCCGGAGAGCCCGCTGCTCACCGGCCTCCTCGCGTACGGCGCCATGATCGGCGTCGCGCGAATCGGATCTACGACCGAGCTTCCCCTCGACGTGATCCTCGACGACCGCCGCCTGCTCGACGGCTCGATCATCACCAGCGTCACCGCCCCCCTGGGGGGACGCGCCGCCGTCCACGGCACCGCTCGCACTCCCATGGACTCCCCGATCGTCCTGGCGGTGGCGTGCCGGGACGTCGACGGTACCGTGCGGACAGCCGTGTCCGGGGTCGCATCGAGGCCGGTGCTCGTGGACCCGCAGCGGCTCGGGGAGCTCGACCCACCCGGTGACTTCCGCGGGTCGTCTTCCTACAGGGCGCATCTTGCCGAGGTGCTCGTGTCGAGAGCCATCGTCGGCCTCGGAGGGAGCGAACGAGCATGACGCTCACCCTCACCATCAACGGGACATCGCGCACGGTCGCGTGCGAACCGCACGAATCCCTGCGCACGGTGCTGAGGCGGGCCGGCTTCTACAGCGTGCGGTACGGCTCGGACACCGGCGAGACCGGCGCCGCCGCGGTGCTCGTCGACGGCCGGCTCGTGTCGGCGGACGTCATGCTGGCTGCCCAGGCGGAAGGGCACCGGATCGAAACGATCGAGGGCATGTCGGTCCCGGGGGAGCTGCACCCGATCCAGCAGGCCTTCATCGACGCAGGCGCCATCCAGTCCGGCTACTCCACGCCGGCCATGATCCTCGCGGCCAGGGCGCTCATCGACAGGACGCCGAATCCGACCGAAGCGGACGTCAGGGATGCGCTCTCGGGGGTCCTCGACAGGGAGACCGGGTACCTGCGGCCGGTGCACGCCGTGCTGCGGGCCGCAGCGATGCTGCGCGGGGAGCAGCCCCCGGCGGTCGATGTCGTGCATCTCGACCGGCTCGAGGAATCCACATCGGTGCACCACGACCGCGACGATCTCGCGCCCCTCGCGCCCCGGGTGGTTCCCAGCTCCGACGTGCCGGCCACCCGCGTGGTGGGCCACGCCGAGACCAAGACCGACGCGTTGAAGCTGGCGAAGGGAAACCCCGCGTTCACGGACGACCGGGACCTGTCCGGCACGCTGATCGCCAAGGTGCTGTACAGCCCGCACGCGCACGCCCGCATCGTGTCGATCGACAATTCCGCGGCGAGGGCGCTTCCCGGCGTCCACGCCGTCATCCACCACGGGAACGTGCCGCGCGTCCGCTACGCATCTGGTGGCCAGAGCTACCCGAACCCGCTGCCGCACGACCAGGTCAGCTTCGACGACAAGGTGCGGTTCGTCGGAGACCGCGTGGCGGCCGTCGCGGCCGACACCGAGGAGATCGCGCGGGCCGCCCTCGACCTGATCAGGGTGACCTGGGAGCCGCTCCCGGCGGTGTTCGACGAGAACGTCGCGATCACGGATGGGGCCCCCGTGATCCACGACGAGCCCGACATGGAAGGCGCGTTCGACGCGGGCCGCAACGTCGTCCACCACATCGAGGCCCGGACCGGGGACGTCGAGCGAGGGTTCGCGACCGCGGACCGCGTCATCGAGCAGACATACCGCGTGCACCAGGTCCAGCAGGCGCCGCTGGAGCCCCACGTCGCGATCGCGAGGTGGGACAGCGACGAACGGCTCGAGATCATCTCGTCGACCCAGGTGCCATTCCACGTCCGGCGCATGATCGCGCCGCTCCTCGGGCTCCCCGTGAAGCGGATCCGCATCATCAAGCCGAGGATCGGCGGCGGGTTCGGCGCGAAGCAGGAGATGCTCATCGAGGACATCGTCGGGCACCTCACGATGGCGACCGGCCGCCCCGTGCGGCTCGAGCTCACCCGTGAGGAGGAGTTCATGTCCTCCAGGAGCAGGCACCCGCAGACGGCCACCTTCAGGACGGGCGTCGACGCACACGGGAACCTCACGGCGCAGGAGATGCGCGTCGTCGCGAACACGGGCGCCTACGGAACCCATGGGCTCACGGTCCAGATGGTCACCGGCATGCGCGGGCTGAGCTCGTACAACTGTCCGGCCAAGCACTTCGACTGCGACGTCGCCTACACGAACATCCCGGTGCCCGGTGCCTTCCGCGGGTACGGCGCACCGCAGGCGCTGTTCGTCGCTCGAGGCCCACATGGACGATGTCGCCGCGTCGATCGGCATGGATCCGATCGAGTTCAGGCGACGCAACTGGACGCGGGTCGGCGACCCCCTGGACATGGTCCCGCAGCTCGGCGAGGGCGACCCCGAGGTGGGCGGGATGCCCGTCATCACCTCGAGTGGCCTGGAGGAGGCGGTGCTCCAGGGCCAGCGCTCGATCGGCTGGCACCGGCGCAGCGACCCGGGCTGGCGGCAGCCCGCCGATCGGCCGCACATCCGGCGCGGGCTCGGGTTCGCCATGACGATGCACGGGACCGCCATTCCGGGGCTCGACATGGGCGGCGCCAGTCTCAAGATCAACGACGACGGCTCGTTCAACCTGCTCGTCGGGGCCACGGACCTCGGCACCGGCTCGGACACCGTGCTGGCCCAGATCGCGGCCGAGGTGGTCGGCGTGGCCGCCGGCGACATCATCGTGTACTCGTCGGACACCGACTTGACACCCTTCGACACGGGTGCCTATGCCTCGAGCACGACCTACATCTCCGGAACGGCCGTCAAGCGCGCCGCGGAGCAGGTTCGCCGGCAGGTCGCGGACCGTGCCGCGGTCCTCCTCGGGGTGGACTCCGGTTCGATCGTCCTGCACGACGGGTCGGCCTGGACGACCGATGGGCGGCGTGTCTCCCTCGCCGAGATCGCGCTCTCGACGCTGCACCAGCAGGACCAGCACCAGATCATGGGCACGGCGTCCTACGTGTCGCCCGCCTCGCCGCCTCCCTACGGGGCGCAGTTCGCGGAGATCGAGGTCGATATCGAGACGGGCCAGGTGACCGTGAAGCGGCTGGTGATGGCGGTCGACTGCGGCGTGCCGATCAACCCGGTCACCGCGTCCGGGCAGGTGGAGGGCGGCATGGTGCAGGCCCTCGGGTACGCGCATTGCGAGGAGATGGTCTACGACGAGGCCGGGCGCATGGTGAACCCGACGTTCGGGCCCTACAAGATCTACCGCGCGGACGAGACCCCCGAGCTCGAGGCCATCCTCGTGCAGACCATGGAGGACAGCGGCCCGTTCGGCGCCAAGGCGATCGCGGAGATCCCCATGGATGGGGTTGCCCCGGCCGTCCGCAACGCCATCGCCGACGCGACAGGTGTCCGAATCAACGCGATCCCGTTCACGCCGGAGCGCGTCTGGCGAGCCCTCCAGGCCCCGTGAGCGGCGTCAGGCACGACCAGGTCCTTGCCGAGCTCTCCGGCGCGGTCGGAGGAGGGCATGGCGCCGTTCTCGCCACCATCGTCGAAACCGAAGGATCCGTGCCCCGGCACGCCGGCACCAAGATGGTGGTGCACGCGGACGGGTCGACGGTCGGTACCGTCGGCGGCGGCATGGCCGAGGACGCGATCCGGCTCGACGCCCTCGAGGCGCTGCGCCGCGACGAGCCGGGGCTCCGCCGGTACACCCTGCAGAGACCCGAACGGGGTGATCCGGGCGTCTGCGGCGGCACGATGACCGTCTTCCTCGACCCGTACGGACTGCCCCGGACGGTGTTCGTCGTCGGAGCGGGTCACGTGGGCAGGGCCGTCGTGGATCTTGCGCATTGGCTCGGCTATCGCACGGTGGTCGTCGACGAGCGGCCGGAGATGGTCGCCGAGGAGGCGATCCCTCACGCCGACGTCCGGGTGGCCGGCACGGTCGCCGACGCCCTGGCAACCCAACCCATCACCGAGAACGTCTCCGTGGTCCTGGTGACGCGAAGCCACCAGCTCGACGTCCAGGTCCTGCCGCTCCTCCTCGAGACTCGAGCCGGATACATCGGCGTGATGGGAAGCAGGCGCCGATGGGCGATGACCAGGAAGGCCATCGAGGCGTCCGACGCGTCCGGTGCGCCCGACACGGCGCTCGATCGGGTCTGCCATCCCATCGGGCTGGATATCGGAGCCGAGACCGTCGAGGAGATCGCGGTCGCGATCATGGCCGAGGTCATGGCGCACGGCCGGCGCCGTCGCGTCGCCAGGCCGAACACGCCATGACCGATATCGCCGGCTGCCTCGTCGTCGTGCGCGGCGGCGGGGACGTCGGCTCGGGCGTGATCTGGCGGCTCCGGCGCGTCGGGTTCCCGGTCGTCGTCCTCGAGCTCCCGCGACCGCTGGCAGTCCGGCGGACGGTTGCGTTCTCGTCGGCCGTCCTCGAAGGACGGGTGGAGATCGACGGGATCGAGGGACTGCTCGTGGCGTCCGCCGAGGAGGCAGTGGCGGCGGCTCGTCGCGGCGTCGTACCGGTGCTGGTCTCCGACGTGGTGCCGGCGTTCCCCGTGCCGGTTTCGGTGCTCGTCGACGCGCGCATTGCCAAGAAGGCGCTCGACAGCCGTGTCGGCCAGGCCCCGTTCGTGGTCGGGCTCGGCCCGGGTCTCGTCGTGGGCGTGCACTGCGATGCCGTGATCGAGACGATGCGCGGCCACCGGCTGGGCAGCGTGATCTGGAACGGATCGGCCGTTCCCAACACGGGGATCCCGGGCGAGCTCGGCGGCGCGTCGGCCGAGCGCGTCATCCGGGCAGAGGTCGCGGGGCACCTCACGTGGGACGTCGGGTTCGGGGAGACGGTCGCGGCCGGCCAGCGGCTGGGAACGATCGGCGACGTGCCGGTCACCGCGAAGATCCGGGGCGCGGTGCGCGGCATGATCGCCGCCGGCGAGGTGACGCCGGGGCTCAAGATCGGCGACGTCGATCCCCGGCCCGACGCCGGCATGATCGCGCACATCTCCGACAAGGCACTCGCCGTGGGTGGAGGCGTGCTCGAAGCCGTGCTGGTGTGGCTCAACCGCTCCGGTCGATGAGCCTCACCCTGCCGCAGCAGCTCGGGCTGGCCGATCGTGAGCTGGTGTCGATCGTGGGCGCGGGGGGCAAGTCGTCGATCCTCTTCGCCCTGGGGCGCGACCTGCATGCGGCAGGTGCCCGCGTCATCCTGACCACGACCACCCGGGTCGGCGAGAATCAGCCCCGTGAGCCGGTCTGCTGGTCGGCGGAACCGGCCGTGGTCGAGGCGGCTCTCGGCCCGGGGCTGCCCGTGTTCGTCGCCGCGAGCCGGGCGCCGGGCAAGATCGTCGGACCGTCGCCGGCCGCAGTGGACCTGCTCTTCGAACAGACGGGCGCCGACTACGTGGTCGTCGAAGCCGACGGGGCCGCAGGGATGGCGATCAAGGCCCCGGCGGACCACGAGCCGGTCATCCCGAGTGCGTCGACCACGGTCGTCGTGGTCGCCTCGATCGCGGCGGTCGGCCGCCCCATCTCGGCAGTTGCACACCGTCCCGAGCGCGTGGCGGAACTCATCGGGGCGCATCCCGGCGATCTCCTCACGCTGGACGGGGTTGCCGCCGTGCTCCTGCATCCGGCGGGCGGCCTCAAGGGCGTGCCGGAAGGGGCACGGGTCGTGATGGCGACCACGGGGATGACGCCGGCGACGGAGGGGCTCGCAGGCGCCCTCAACGGGATCCTGGCTTCTCACCGCAGGGTCGAGCGCGCCATCACGTGGAGCCGGGCGTGCTGATCTGCACGGATTGTGGGGCGGACAACGCCGGGGGAGACTCCTGCCGCGCCTGCGGGGCGTCCATCGCGGGACTCGCATCTACCATGCCCGCCCCGTTGGGCGTGCGCCTCACCGAGTTCACCGACTGCGGCGGTTGCGCGGCGAAGCTCGGCGCGGACGTGCTGGCAGACGTGCTGGCGGGGATCCGCGCGATCTCCGGCCCCGCGCCGGCCGACCTGATCGCCGGGATCGACCCGCCCGACGACGCCGCCGTCTACCGGCTCACCGACGAGCTCGCGGTGATCGGCACGGTGGACTTCTTCCCTCCGCTCGTGGACGACCCCGAGGCCTATGGGGCGATCGCGGCCGCGAACGCCTGCTCCGACGTGTTCGCGATGGGCGGTCGCGTCCTGTTCGCGCTCTCCGTCGCGGCATTCCCCGAGTCGCTCGACCTCGCCACCATGTCGGCCATCGTCGGGGGCGCCGCGGCCACGGTCCTCGAGGCGGGTGGCACGCTCGCGGGCGGCCATACGATCCGCGATCCGGAGCCGAAGTTCGGCCTGGCCGTGATCGGGCTGGCGCACCCCCGCCGCCTCATGAGCAAAGGCGGCGCGAGGCCTGGCGACGTGCTGGTGCTCACCAAACCGCTGGGCACGGGGCTGCTCGTTTCGGGCGCGCGGCAGGGTCGGACCCGCCCGGACGACCTCGCCGTCGGGATCGCCACGATGCGGACCCTGAACCGGGCTGCCGCAGAGGTCCTGGTGGCCCAGGGGACCGGCGGTGCGACCGACGTGACCGGCTTCGGCCTGCTGGGTCACGGGCTCGAGATGGCCCGCGCGTCGCAGACGCGGCTGATCTTCGACGCCGCCGCGATTCCGGCGCTGCCCGGAGCCCTGGGTCTCGCGAACGTCGGCGTCGAGACGGATGGCGCCGCGCACAACCGCCGCTTCGTGGCGCCTGCGCTGACGGTCGGCTCCGGCGTCGATGGTGCCCTGGTCGCGCTGGCCCATGACCCTCAGACGAGCGGCGGCCTGCTGGCCGCGATCCGGCCGGACCGGCTGGCCGCGGTGGAGGCGGGGTTCGCTGCCGAGGGAGTTCCATCGTGGCGCGTCGGGCGAGTGGAGCCATCCGAGGTGCCCGGCGTCACCCTTGCATGACGGCCCCGGCCGGCCCGACCCGGCCGCCGCGGATGGCGCAACGCGGATTGCCCGGCGCCGCCGCGCCCTGTGGCGCAGAGACGAGGCGGGACGCGGCAGGGCCGGGTGACCACCCAGCCGCCGCGGTTCGCACGATGAGCGGGCGTGCCGCTCGACACCGGGGCGGGCCCGATCGGTGGTGAGTTCGTAACCGCCCGACTGTCGGTGCGATTCGTCGGTTCGAGCCCTCTCGCCCCGACCAACCGGAAGCCTCTCGTCCCCACTCAGGCTCAGCGCCGGCCGATCCCGGCGGGAGTCACCCGTGGGCTGGGGATCGCAGCCGGTTTGAGCTGGGTCACGGACTTCGCACTGGGCGCCAGGGTCCTGGAGGAGGCCCAAGCGCTGTTCGCCTCCCTCGGCGATCGAACGCGATCGACGTGCGATCGATCTGCGATCGGCATTCGCCACGATCCATTGGTCCGAGGTAGACATAGCCAGGGAGAGCATGCCGATGTCGATCCGATCGCATACAGGTTCACGGGCCGTCCTGTCGCTGGCGCTCGTCGCGTTCGCGGCGGGGGCATGTGGCGGTGGGGGCTCGAGCACGCCGGCCGGAAGCGGCATTCCTCAGCCGGCGGCTCCGACTGCCTACGCTGGAGGAAGCGCTTCGGCGAGTGCCCAAGCCGCGGAAGGGGCATCGCAGGCGGCCCCCGCCACCACCGGGACGGCAGAGGGAGGCGCCGGGCAGCCGGTCAAGGTATGTGACCTGCTGCCCCTGGCCCAGGTCGTCTCCATCACCGGCCAGCCGCTCACCCAGGCCACCGAGAACGACACCGCGTCCCTCCAGGACTACGGATGCTATTACGGCGGCGCCGGCTCGGCCGGCGTGCAGGTGACCGTCTCCGCCAATGCCGCCAGTACCTTCGACTCCCTCATGCAGGAGGCCCTGGCCCTGGGTGGCGAGCAGGTCAGCGGGCTCGGCGACAAGGCGTACCACGCCGTCCTCGGCGTGAATGCCCTGTTTGGCGACGTCAGCATCTTCGCTTCGACCAACCCGGCCGCGACCGCCCTGCAGCCGGACGCCGTCGCAATCACCCTGATCAAGACCCTGCAGCCGAAGCTCTGAGGGCGGGCGGCGCAGGATCGGGAGACGAACCCGTCTTCGCGAGCTGCCTCGCATCGAAGGTGGATCACGGCCGCGGAGCGACGGATCAGGCTCTCGCCCTGCGCCCCCGGGCCGGCACCGCGACCGATCGAGCCGCCTCCCTGGCGTGGCCGATCGCGAGCACGTGCGCTGCTGCGGCGTCGAGCGCGACGGCTGGACCGCCATCGGTCACCGGGACCGGCTCGTCGATGGCCATTCCGTGGGCCTCCGTCCACTCGAGGTCGCCGGCCTCCGTCGGGGGAACCGGCTGGCGGATCGCAGTCCGGACCCGGTTCGCGGCATCGAGGAGGCGCCTGGATCCAGGCCGGTTCGTCGCGACGAGCAGGCGCGCGACCGCCTCCAGGCACTCCACCAGGACCCAGCGGTCGGCCGCCAGATCGACAAGGTCGAGGGCCTGCACGAGGTGGCCTGCGGCGGCAGCGTAGTCAGCGGCGTCGAGATCGAGGCGAGCGAGATTGACGTGGCCGAGCGCCACCGTCGTCCGTGTGCTCGCCTGCTCGCCGGCGTCGATTGCGAGCTGGGCGTAGCGCCTGGCGGCATGCGGATGGCCGAGGCCGCGAGCAACCGCGGCCAGGCGGGAGGCCACGGTACCCTCGGTCGGCCGGTGGCCCAGCTCGCGAAAAGTGAGGAGGGCCTCGTTGCCGGTCTGCATCGCGGCCTTGAGATCGCCAGCCTTCCAGTCAGCCAGGGCCAGGGCCGCGAGGACGTGCCCATTCGCCAGGGGATCACCCGTCTCGACCGCGATGGCCAGCGCGCGCTCGAGCGCCGGTCGGGCCTCGTCGACCAGGCCCTCGTCGGCCAGCAGCGAACCGAGGTGCAGCAGCGTCGTGCCCGTTTCCCGCCTCACCCCAGCTCCGTCCAGCCGCTCCAATGACGCTTCGAGGAAGCCCCGCGCAGCCTCCAGGTCGTCCGTCGCCGCCGCGATCGCGCCTCGACGACGCAGGGCGCGGCCCTCCCCGAGGGGGTCGCCGGCGGCGGCGAACAGCGCCTGGGCCTCGGCGACGTCGGAGGCGCCCAGAGCGAAATCCGTAACCCAGTAACTGAGGTGTCCGCGACAGAGGAGCGCCGCAGCGCGCAGGGCTGGCGCCGGGGCCGGGCTCGGCCCGGCCGCCTCGATCAGCCGGCCGAGCCAGTCGACGCCCTCGGCCGGGTGCCGGCCGAGCCAGTAGTCCGTCAGGCCGACCGCGATCTCCAGTCCTCGAGCCACGCCTGGGCTACCAGGCGTGGCGGGCAGCATGCCGAGGATGGCGCGGATATGGGGCATCTCCCGGTCGAGCAGGCGCAGCGTGTCGCTCCGGTCGGCCGTGGCGAGCTGGCCGGCGAGTGTCTCCGCACGCGTGACGATCGCTTCGACGTAGCGCGCCCGAACCGCGGCCAGTTCGCCGTCGTCCGCGTCCTCGAGCGTGTGAACTGCAACCGTGCGGAGCAACTCGTATCGCGTGGGGCCGACGGCGCTGCGGACCTGGACCAGGCTCGCGTCCACGAGCCGGGCCACGACCTCGAATGCGTCCACCGACCGGTCGCCGAAATCGGCGACAGCCTCGATGAGGGCGAGGTCGGCGTCGGTGACCATGACGGCCAGCGCCAACAGGGCTTGCCGCTCCAGCCGTCCGAGGCGTTCGGCGCTCGCGTCGAGGGCTGCCCACAGGCCGGCTCGATCACCGACCGGCCCGCCGGCCCATCGGCCGACGTCCGACTCGACGCGGCTGAGCACCTCGTCCACGCGCAGAAGCTGGAGGTGGCGCGCGACGAGTTCGATGCTCAGGGGAAGACGATCGACCAGCGAACATAGATGGTCGGCGATGCCGACCTCGCCGGGGCCGAGGTGAAACCGTGGGTCGAACAGCCTGGCGCGATCCTCCAACAGATCGATGGCGTCTCGGCCCTCCAACGGACCGACCGTGACGAGCGCCTCGCCGAGGATCCCGAGCCGCTCCCGGCTGGTCGCCAGGACACGGATGTGCGGGCAGGAGGTGAGCAGTCCGCTGACCTCCTGCGCGACCTCGACCAGGCGACCCTCGCACCCGTCGAGCACCATCAGCCCGGGAGCGGTCCGCAGGGCGATCCGGACTCCGTCGGAGGCATCGGATGCGCGCGATGACGGTGCGACCACGTCGAGGATGGCGGCGCCGACGGATTGGGAGGCCGGCAGCTGCTCCAGCGGCACGTACCAGGTGGGTGGTTCTGCCGCCCGAGCGGTCTCGACAGCCAGGCGCGTCTTGCCGGCGCCCGGAGGGCCGACCACGGTGACGAGACGGGCCCGGTCCCAGATGTCCACGAGATCGCGTCGTTCGACTGTGCGGCCGATGAACCGGGTGGACGTGCCAGGGATGCGCGACGGCTGGAGAGTCGGAGCGAGATCCGCCGCGCCCACGGTCAGTCCGGACGACGGGGCCTCCTCGGACGGCCTGACCGGCCGCTCCAGGGCTGGGTCCTGGGCGAGCACTGCCTGCTGCATGCGCCGAAGGCCCGTGCCGGGGTCGAGACCGAGATCGTCCAGCAGCCGCCGCCGGCACTCGGCATAGGCGTCGAGCGCGTCGGCCTGGCGCCCGGCGCGGTACAGGGCGAGCATGAGGAGTTCCCAGCGGCGCTCGCGATACGGCGCGGCAGCTGCCAGCTGGCGTGCCCACGGAACCGGGTCGGGCGGCTGACCGTGGTCGAGCTCCAGGGCCAGCAGCTCCTCGTGGAGTCCCTCGGCGAGCTCATCGAGCCGTGCCGCAACGACCCTCGCCTCCGGGAGGTCGTCGAGGTCGGCCAGCGGCCGGCCACGGCTGAGTGCCAGCGCGTCGCGCATGGCGCCGATGGCACGGGTGGGGTCGTTGCCTACCTGCGCCGCCCGGCCCTCCGCTGCCAGTCGTTCGAACTCGGCGGCGTCCGTCGCCGTCTCGAGGACGTACCGATCACCTCTGGTGGCAATTTCGAGGCCCAGTCGTCGCAGTCGGAAGATGTGGGTGACGATCGTGTGTCGGGCGGCCGGTGGCGTGTCGTCGCCCCAGGCGGCCACTTCCAGGTCTGCAGCCGCGACAGGCAGCCCGGCTTCCATCGCCAGGCGAGCCAGCACGCGTCGCTGGCGCCAACCTCTCACGGCGACCTCGGCGGCGCCGTCCCGGACGATCAACGGACCCAGGAGGCACACCTGCATGAGCGGACTCTAGCGGAGCCGGTCGACGAGCCGTGTGCCGTACCGTGGTATGGGGCCCGGCCACGGCAGCGCACGGGCGCTGGAAGGGCGCCAGACGGGCGGAGCCTGCGCCGCCCGTCGACGCGTGCGGGCTCGAGGCCGATGTCATGGCCACGCGGCCGGCGGCCAGGCGCCATCGCACCGCGCTGCACGAACTCGCCGAGTGACACGTGGGAAGCCGGAATCGACGAACGTGGTCGTCTCGTCGATCGTGCCGGTGAGGAACCCCTGCATGGCGGGCCGAAGGGCACGAGGCCGATCTCCAGCTCGTCGAGGGTCGGCAGCGGCGCCTCGTCCGGGCGTCGCGCCCAACGAGTACTCGCACTGGACGCCGTCACCGGCTGGACGGCGTGCGCGCGACGAATGGTCTGCACGCGGCGCGAGCCATCAGCTCCAGGCGCAGCGTGCGACCCGGAATCATGGTCTGCCCCCTGCGACGTCGGGTGGGTCCACCGGCTCGTGCCAGCGATCGCCGTGCAGCAGCACCCTCGCGGCCTCCGGTGGACCCCACGTCCCCCGATCGTAAGGAGACACCGGCGCCTGGCCGTCGAGCACGCCGTCCACGATGCGCCAGGCCGCTTCCACGGCGTCCTCGCGGGCGAAGAGCGACTGGTCGCCCCGCGTGGCGTCGCCGATCAGCCGCTGGTACGGCGGGCGCTCGGTCCCGCTCCGGTGGCAGGCGAACAGCTCCACGGCTTCTCCGACCAGCGCCTCACCGGGCTTCTTCGCTCGCGCCCCGAGCGAGATGGACATGTCCGGCGTGAGCCGGAACCGGAAGTAGTCGGCGTCGGGCGGCTCCACTTCACCGAAGACCGACTGTGGTGGCCGCTTCAACTCGACCCGGACCTCGGTCGCGGTCACCGGCAGGCACTTGCCCGTCCGGATGTAGAAGGGCACGCCGCCCCACCGCCAGGTGTCGACCTGCAACCGCAGCGCAGCGAAGGTCTCGACGGCGGAGCCAGGCGTCACGCCCTTGACCTCGCGATAGCCGCGGTACTGGCCGCGCACGATGTCGTGCGGCGTGAGCGGGCGGATCGAGTCGAGCACCTTGAACTGCTCGCTGCGGACGGCCTCTCGCGTATGGCCCGACGGCGCCTCCATGGCGAGCAGGCTCACGACCTGGAGGAGGTGGTTCTGCACGACGTCGCGGATCGCCCCGGCCCGGTCGTAGAAAGCGCCCCGGTCGGCGACGTCGAACGCCTCGGGCATGTTGATCTGGATGCTCGCGACGTGCTCGCGGTTCCACAGCGGCTCGAGGAACGAGTTGGCGAAGCGGAAGTAGAGCAGGTTCTGGACCGGCTCCTTGCCGAGGTAATGGTCGATGCGGAAGATGTCGGGCTCGGCAAGGGCTTCATGCACGGTGGCGTTGAGGGCGATCGCACTGGCCAGGTCGCGCCCGAACGGCTTCTCGAGGATGACCCGCGCGCCCTCGGCACAGCCCGAGCCCTTCAGGTGCGTGATCACGGTCCCGAAGAGAGCCGGCGGGATGGCGAGGTAGTGCAGTGGATGCCGGGCCCCTGCGAGCTCGCGGCGCAGCGCATGGAACGTCTCCATGTCCTCGTCCGAGCCCTGCACGTAATGCAGGCGCGTGGTGAGGGCGTCGACCGCGGTGCCGTCGACGACACCGGCGGCCGCGAGACTCTGGCGCGCCCGTTCGCGGAGGGCGTCCAGGTCGCCCGAGCGAGCCACGCCGATGATCGGCATGTCGAAGCCCTCGTCCCGGATGAGGCCGAGGAGAGCCGGGAAGATCTGCTTGAAGGCGAGGTCGCCCGTCGCACCGAAGAACACGAATGCATCAGAGGATCCATCGGATCGGGAGGCCGATCGCTCGCCGGGTCGGACGGCAGCCATGGCGCTAACCCTTCGGCTCCGCGTGGCCACCGGACCTGAGCTGCATGGCCGGAAGAACCCGGTCGCCGTGGTCCGCCGCGCCGCGCGACGTGACGCGTTCGTACAGGGCCGTGGTCAGGACCGGCGCCGGACCCGGACCGACGGATCTGATCTGCATCGGGGTCTCCTTGTCGAGTGCGGCGCGATGGAGCGCCACGTCGCGGTCCGACGCGCCGCAGGCGGGGCGGCCACCACGCCTGCGGCAATTCGCCGATCGTCTCAGGCGTGGTGCGGTAACGGCACCTCGATGGAGGACTCGTCGCGAGGGGCATAGGGATAGCCCATGAGCATCGGGACGACCCCACCCTGGTACCCATAGTACGGATACAGGCCGGCGACGTAGCCCGCATCCTGTTTCACGAGCTCCGGGTCGTAGGGGGGTGCGCCGGCCACGTGCTCTCGGGTGTGGCTGATGAAGACGTCGTGATCCGTGATCCGTGTGATCGCCTCGACCGGGATCAGGGACTTCGTCGCCCCGAGGCCCAGGAAGCCGCCGGAGGCGACCTCCATGAGGCGGACCTTCCCTGCTTCAGCGTCGACCAGCAGGCCGTCGATCGTGCCGATGTTGTGGCCGTCCTTGTCCTTGACCATGCGTCCCCGGATGTCCTCCTCGGAGCTCGCGACGGTGCGGCCGACGTCGCGCAGCTTCTCGAGCGTGGGCTCCCGCTCCGGGTCAGCGCCAGGGATCGTGGTGTGGTCGCGCTTCATGAGCATGACCTTTCCGGGCAATGCGGCGGCCACGCGCTCCCGGGCACCCGATGGTGCCGTCAGGTTCGGAGTCGAGCGGACCTCGAACGCGGCGACGGGGACGCACCCTCATTGCGCCCGTCACCCGCGGGATCGTGCGACCGATGGACGAGACCGGCGACCTCCCTTGGCTCCTACTCTGTCGTCGGACCACCGGGCCGTCATGACGGTCTGTCATGCGGGCACGGAACCAGTGAACGGCGATGCGATTGCCGCCAGGCCGTCGCCGACAGTCATGTCCGCATGCGTGGAGCGTCGAATGGCGCTGAATCGGCGCCTGCAATCCATGGCGCGCCGCAGGCGATCACCGCGATCGCCGATGTGATCCCCGAACAGTCCGGGGGCGTATTCCGACGATGTCGCGATGGCAGAAGCGGTTTCCCGCTGGCTGCGCGATGCGATGATGAGTCATGCCCGTACGCACCGTCGTCGAACGCGGGCCCCGGGACAGGCGGTCGGTGGTCTTCAGCATCGACTGGCCAGGCTGGAGCCGGAGCGCGAAGACCGCCCGTACATTCGTGGAAGGCGGCCCAGCCCGAGGGATGGAGACACGATGAGCAAGGCCACGAGCATGGACCAACAGTTGCCTGCGCCGCGCGGTGCCGCCAGCCACGAAGTGATCCGCGTGCATGGCGCTCGCGAGAACAACCTGCAGGACGTGAGCGTCGAGATCCCGAAGCGCCGGCTGACCGTCTTCACCGGGGTTTCGGGGTCCGGCAAGAGCTCGCTGGTCTTCGCCACCATCGCGGCCGAGTCGCAGCGACTGATCAACGAGACCTACAGCGCCTTCGTGCAGGGCTTCATGTCCACCCTCGCGCGGCCCGACGTCGACGTGCTCGAGGGGCTGACCACGGCGATCATCGTCGACCAGGAGCGGATGGGCGGCAACCCCCGCTCGACCGTCGGGACGGCCACCGACGCCAACGCGATGCTGCGCATCCTCTTCAGCCGGCTCGGACAGCCGCACATCGGATCGCCCCAGGCCTTCTCGTTCAATACGCCGTCGGTCCATGGAGCCGGGTCGATCACGGTCGAACGGGGCACCGCGAAGGCCCAGAAGCGAACGTACTCGGTCACCGGCGGCATGTGCCCCCGATGCGAGGGCATGGGCACGGTCTCCGACATCGACCTGGCACAACTCTTCGACGATTCGAAGTCGCTCGCCGAGGGCGCGATCACCGTGCCCGGGTACACCCCGGGCGGCTGGAACTACCGCCTGTATGCGTCCTCCGGCTTCATCGACCCCTCGAAGCCGATCCGGGACTACACCGGGAAGGAGCTGCACGACTTCCTCTACCGGGAGCCGGTCCGGATGAAGATCGAGGGCATCAACATGACGTACGAGGGGTTGGTGCCGCGGATCCAGCAGTCGTTCCTGTCCAGAGAGCAGGAATCGCTCCAGCCCCACATCCGGGCGTTCGTGGAGCGGGCGGTCGCCTTCACGGTCTGTCCTGCCTGCGGCGGCAGCCGCCTCGCCGAGGGGGCCCGGTCCTCGCGGATCGACGGCGTCAACATCGCCGATGCCTGCGCCATGCAGATCAGCGACCTGGCCGCGTGGGTGGCCGGCCTGGACGAGCCGTCGGTGGCGCCCCTGCTGACGTCGCTGCGGCGCACGCTCGACTCGTTCGTCGAGACGGGGCTCGGGTACCTCTCCCTCGACCGGGCCTCCGGGACGCTCTCGGGCGGCGAGGCGCAGCGCGTCAAGATGATCCGCCATCTCGGGTCGTCGCTCACCGACGTCACGTACGTCTTCGACGAGCCCACGACGGGCCTGCACCCCCACGACATCCAGCGAATGAACGCGCTCCTGCGCCAGCTGCGGGACAAGGGCAACACCGTGCTCGTGATCGAGCACGAGCCCGAGGTGATCGTGACGGCCGACCACGTGATCGACCTTGGTCCAGGCGCCGGCTCCGACGGGGGCACCGTGTGCTTCGAGGGCACGGTCGAGGGCCTGCGGGCGAGCGACACGCTGACGGGCCGGCACCTCGGCTACCGCGCCGCGCTCAAGCCGGTGGTGCGCACGCCGTCCGGCAGGCTCGAGATCCGCAACGCGAACCAGCACAACCTCCGCGACGTGAGCGTGGACGTCCCGCTCGGCGTGCTGGTGGTGGTGACCGGGGTCGCCGGATCGGGCAAGAGCTCGCTCATCCACGGTTCGATGCCGAACGGAGCGGGGGTCGTCTCCATCGACCAGGCGCCGATCAGGGGCTCGCGGCGCAGCAACCCGGCAACGTACACAGGGCTGCTGGACCCGATCAGGAACGCGTTCGCGAAGGCCAACGGGGTGAAGCCCGCGCTGTTCAGCGCCAACTCCGAGGGTGCCTGTCCGGTCTGCAACGGCAACGGCGTCATCTACACCGAACTCGGGTTCATGGACACGATGGAGTCGGTGTGCGAGGAGTGCGAGGGCAAGCGGTTCGAGGCCGGCGTGCTCGAGTACAAGCTCGACGGCCGCGACATCAGCGAAGTCCTGGCGATGTCGGTGGGCGAGGCGCTGGCGTTCTTCGGCGGGGGCGTGGCACGGACCCCTGCCGCGGCGACGATCCTCACCCGGATGGCCGACGTCGGGCTCGGCTACCTGCAGGTGGGCCAGCCACTCACCACGCTCTCCGGCGGGGAGCGGCAGCGGCTCAAGCTCGCCATCCAGATGGCAACCGACGGCGGCATCTACGTGCTCGACGAGCCGACCAGCGGTCTGCACCTCGCGGACGTGGAGCATCTGCTCGCACTGCTCGACCGGCTCGTCGACTCCGGCAAGTCGGTGATCGTGATCGAGCATCACCTCGCGGTGATGGCGCACGCGGACTGGATCATCGACCTCGGCCCGGGCGCCGGCCACGACGGGGGCCGGATCGTCTTCGAGGGAACGCCCGCCGACCTGGTGGCCGCCCGCTCCACCCTCACCGGCGAACACCTCGCGACCTACGTCGGCGCCTGACCGGGCGCGGGCTCATAATCCGCCGCATGCTGGGCGAGGTCCGGTCGGTCGAGCATGGCTCGCCCTTCGCGCGTGGCCGACGGCGGTGCGCTCGACCCCCTCGTCGGGCCCCAGTGCTCGCTCGCGGTCCAGCTGCGCCGGGCGACCGGCGCGGTCATCGGGCGGAGCGCCGAGCTCGACGCGATCTCCCAGGAGCTGCGCGAGGCGTCCAGCCGCCTCGCCGCGGTGACCCTCGAGGGCGAGCCGGGCATCGGCAAGACGCGCCTGCTGCTCGCCGCCGCCGAGCTCGCGTCGGCGAGCGGGTTCACCTGCGTCGCGATCACGGCCGACGAGGAGATCCGCGGGCCGTTCCTCGTCGCGCGCAGCCTGTTCGCGTCGAGCGCGATCCGCGACACGGCCGCGGGGACGCCGGCGGAGGCCGCGGTCAGGCGGGTGGTCGAGGCCATCTCCGGGCGTGACGAGCCCGGGTTCGAGACGCCTGTCGCCGGACGCGAAGCTCCTCCGGGCCTTCGACCTCGCGGGCGTCGCGATCTCGACGCTCGCCGGGATCCGCCCGCTCGCGCTGCTCATCGACGACGTCCAGTGGGCCGACGACGACACCCTCCGGCTGCTCCGCTACGTCGTCCGGAGCGACGCCGATCGGCCGATCTTCCTGTTCCTGACGATCCGGCCGGACGAGTTCGCGTCGGTCACCGAGGCCGTGAACTTCGTCGCCGACATGGAGCGGATGGGCCTCGTCCGGCGATTGCGGCCCGGACGGTTCAGCTCGGTCGAAACGGCCGAGCTCCTGAAGCGCGTCCTCGGCGGTCCGGTCGAGGCCGCCTCCGCGGCCGCGATGCACGTCCAGTCCGAGGGCGTGCCGTTCATCGTCGAGGAGCTGGCCCGGACGCACCGCGAGGCCGGCACGCTCCAGCAGATCGATGGCGAGTGGCGGCTCGGCCGCAACGCGGCCCGGCTCGTGCCATCCGCGGTTCGGACGCTCATCGACCGTCGCGCCGCGCGACTCCCGGCCGCGGACGCGGGCCGCGCTGGGCGACGCCGCGATCCTCGGCCGCAGCTTCAGCCTGCGCGACCTCCGGGCGATCCGGGCGCGGGTCGGCGAGGGCGACGATCGCCGGGCGCGGGACGCACGCGGCGCAGGCAGCTCGGGCGACCGGAGCCGACGACGGTGCCGACCCGCTGGCCGACGATCTCGGGCCCGCGGTCCGGGCGGGCCTCCTGCTCCCGCAGGCGCAGGGCGAGCCCGCGGACTACACGTTCACCCACGAGCAGGTCCGCCAGTTCGCCGCGAACCAGCTGTCGGCGGCCCGCCGCCGGCAGGTCCACGCGGCGGTCGTCGACCTGCTGCTGGAGGGTGGCGATCCGGCCCCGGCCGGCCTGCCGATGCTCGCCCAGCACGCGCTCGCGGCCGGCGACACGGTGCGGGCCGCGCGCTTCTCGATCGATGCGGCGACGGCCGCCCTCGCCTCGAACGCCCCCGAGGAGGCGCTCCGGCTCGTCGAGCAGGCGCTCCCGGTCGTCTCGTCGCCGGCCGACCGGCGGGTCCTGCTCGCGACCCGCGACGACGCGTTCGCCGTCCTCCGCCGGACCGGCGAGCGGCTCGACGGCCTGACCGAGCTGGCCGCGCTCGCCGAGGCGATGCGCGATCCGGCGGTCGAGCTGGACGTGCAGCTCCGGCGTGCGTCGGCGCTGCGGATGAGCCACGACGAGGACGCCGCCGCGGAGCTGGCCCGCCGCGTCCGCGCCCGCGCGGCCGAGCGGGGCGACGCCGCACTGGAGCTCCGGGCGACGCTCGAGCTCGGCCAGGCGCTCCTGCGAAGCCCGCTCGGCGAGTCGTTCGGCGGCGCCGCGATCGAGACCGACCTCGACGGTGCCGAGGAGGCCTATCGCCGCGCCATCGAGCTCGCGGAGCAGCTCGGCGACGATCGCAGCCTGGCCGCCGCCCTCCGCGAGATCGGGACGATCGACTTCGCGAAGCGGGCGCGCGTGGTTCGCCGGCGAGGTCCGGGCCGGCCGGGCGAACGAGCTGCTCGCGGTGCTCGCGACGGGCGCCAGCGTCGAGGAGATCATCCTGGCGACGCCGGTCGGGCCGCTCTTCGTCGAGTCGACCCAGGTCCTCGAGCGGGCGCTCGGCATCTTCGAGCGGCTCGGCGACCGGACCGGCGTCATGTCGACGGTCATCGCCATGGCCTACGCCCAGTACGGGACGGTCATGCACCTGTCGTCCTCGGCGCGCCATCTCGAGGAGATCCGGCGCGTGACGAGCCGCCTGTCCGAGCTCGTCACCGAGAGCGAGCGGGCCCGACTGGACCTCCAGATGCTGTTCGGCGTCCACGTGTACTCCCGGGCCAAGGTGGTGCCGGACCTGGCGCTGTCGCGTGGCGAGGAGGCCCATCGCGCGGCGAAGCTCCAGGGCGACCGGAGCATCGAGTTCCTCGCCGCCGGCGGCGTGGCGATGAGCCTGCTCGAGCTCGGCGACGTCGACGGGGCCGAGCGATGGCTCGGCCTGGCCGCCGCCGCGGCGTCCATGGCGCCGTCGCGGACCGCGCGCCCGCCAGCTCGAGACCTGGCGCGGCATGGTCCGGGCGGGCGCCGGCGACGTGGAGGGCATGCGCCGCCACCTCGAGAAGGCCGTCGCGATGGCGACCGAGGGGGGTCGGGCGTCCGCGCGATGCGAGGCCCTGGCCCGCCTCGCCATCGAGGCGGCGCGGCTCGTCGCCGGGTCGGCCGGCCGACGGCATCCGCCGAGGCGGTGCGCCGGACCCGGCGCTGTGGAGCTCGTCGAGCGATCGGCGGCGCAGGTGAAGGAGCTGCTGCCGCTCCTGCCCGGGCACGCGCCGTGGGGCGCGCAGGCCGACGCCGCGCTGGCCACCGTCGCCCTCGTGCGCGGCGACATCCGGATGCCGCGGCATGGCCGGCGGCGCGGCCCTCCAGGCCCTCCAGGCCGGGCTCCACGAGGACGTCAGCCTGGAGATCGTGATCCCGGCGGCCCGGGCCGTGTTCGCCGGGGCGCCGCCGGAGATGCAGGGGTTCGTCCGGGGCTTCCTCCAGTCGACGCTGTCCCGGATCGCACAGGGCACGGCGGACGAGGAGATCCGCGTCCGGTGGCTCACCGGGCCCGTCGGGCGCGAGCTGGTGGAGCTGGCCGGCCCGATGGATGCGCCGCCGCTGCCGGGCCCGGCGGGCGAGCCCCGGTGTCACGCCCGGATCGCCGACCCGGGCCAGCCCGACCTCGACGATGCCGAGCGCCGGCTGCTGCAGCTCCTGACCGAGGGCCGGACGAACGCCGAGATCGCCGCCGAGCTCGACCTCGGCGAGGACGACGTGGCCCAGCGACTGGCGCGGCTGCAGCGCGCGGCTGGGCACCTCGAGCCGCGCCGAGGCGACCTCGCTGGCCTTCCGCGGGCTCGCCGCGGTGGGGTCGCGCTGATGGCCATCCGGGCGCGAGTCGACCGCCACAAGTGCATCGGCGCGGGCAACTGCATCACCCTCGCCCCGACGGCGTTCGACTGGCTCGCGGGCGACTACGGCAAGAGCGACGTCGTCGGGGCGGACAGCGTCGACGAGGAGGTCCTCCGCGCCGCCGCGTTCGCGTGCCCGACCGCCGCCATCATCCTCGAGGACGTCGCGGAGCTCCTGCCCTGGCAGCTGCGCGGCAAGGACGGGCCCGCCCGGCGGGTCCTGAAGACCTTCATGTTCACCGACATCGTCGGCTCGACGAACCTCGTCGAGGCGCTCGGCGACGAGGCCTGGGAGACGATGCTGCGCTGGCACAACACCGCGCTCCGCGAGGTGTTCGTGGCCCAGGGCGGCGAGGAGATCTCCACGACCGGCGACGGGTTCTTCGTCAGCTTCGACTCGCCGGACCTCGCGGTGGCGGCGGCGATCGCGATCCAGCGGCGGCTCGCCGAGCACCGCTCGACGCAGGGCTTCGCGCCCCAGGTCCGGATCGGCCTCCACGCCTCCGATGCGACGCAGGTCGGCGGCGACTTCCACGGCAAGGGCGTCCACGAGGCGGCCCGGATCGCGGCACTCGGCGGCGCCGGCGAGATCGTCGCGAGCGTCGCGACGGTCGGGGAGTCGCACCGGACGTCCGGCCTCCGGAGCGCGACGCTCAAGGGCCTCTCCGAGCCGATCGAGGTCGTGAACGTCGACTGGCGCTGACGGTACCCGAGCAGCAGTGGCCAGCGGCCGGCCACGCCCGCGAGGATCGGGTGGTCGGGCGTGACCATCGTGGGCTGAAGCCCTCGGGGACCTCCACGTGGTCGTCCCACGGATCGGGCGGGCAGGGCAGGACCTCCTCGACCGGCGTGCCGCGATACCGCGCGTGGCCGTGGACTGCAAGGTTGGCTGCCATGGATTCCGGCCCCACCCGCTGCGACACTCAGCCTCCGAAACTTCGAGTCGATCGGCGCAGTCCGAGGGGGACAACATGGTGAGCAACAGGGCATCGGTGTGGGCAGGTCGCGTGCGCGCCTCGGCCATTCTCGTTTCCGGAATCCTGCTCGGATCTGCCCTCGCGTCCGCGCCGATCCTCGCTGGATCCGCAGCCGCCGACACGCCGGCCACCGCCGCGTTCGCCTCGCCGGGCGTGTGCGCGGCCGCATCGCCGATCCCGTTCACGCTGACCGTCACTGTCGGCTCGCTCACGCCGCTCAGGTCGCTCTTCGTCGCGGTCCCGAGCGGCTACACCGGAGTCACGCCCGGGGCCGGCGCCGCGCTCATCTCGTCCGCCGGCACCGACTACCTCGCGGTCACGGGCCTCGATATCGCGTCTGGCGGCTCGATCGCCCTGTCGTTCATGGCCGTTCCGCCAGCTGGCGGAACCGCGACGTGGATCGTCGAGGGTGAGACCGTTGCCGTGAGCGCTCCCGACGGAGACGTCACGTCGCAGAACGGCGACGACATCCTCCCCGTCCCTCAACCGACGACGACTGTCTACGCCGGATGCAGACTCGCCTTCACGGCGGAGCCGGCGTCCACCGCCCTGAGCGGTGGGTCGGCGCCGATCTCCAGCATCCCCGGCGGGTCCTACGCGGCGCCGGTCGGCGTGCAGGTCGAGGACGGCAGCGGGAACCCCGTGCCCGTGTCGACCCCGGTGGCCCTGGCGCTCAGCGCCCACGCTGCGCTGACCGGAGCCGGGGGCACCACGTCGGCAACGGGCGCGGCAACATTCGACACTCTCGCGAACGGCGAGTCCGGATTGAACCTGACCCTCGGTGCACAGGCTCCGGAGTATGGGTCGGCGATCGCCCCCGCCACTTCGACGGAGTTCACGATCTACGACAGCGGTCAGACCTGCACGAGCGGCTGCAGCACCTCGCCGGCCACCGGCTTCACCGTGACGGCTGGCGGAAGCGGCTTCCTCGGCGCGTCGGTGAATCCGTTCACGCTCAGCTGCTCGGCCTTCCGGTTCGGCCTGTACCCGGGCATCGCGGGCACGACCACGCTGGGCTTCAACTACACGGGCACCGGCACCAAGACAGTCCAGCTCTTCATCGCCAGGTCGCTCCTCACGACCTTCAAGGCGAAACTGCTTGCCCTGCACTACCTGGTGTGTTTCACCGCCCCGGCGCCGTTCAGGACCATCTTCGGGCTGAATGCCCTCCGCGACCCCGCCACCTCGGCGCTTCTCGGGCAGGACTACTTCACGGGCCTGCTTCCCGACTGTGAAGACGCCGGCAACAGGCCGCCGTGCGTGTCCGGGCGCACCTGGACGACGGCGGGCCTGACGGTCACGATCGTGGCGCCTGCCGGGGATCCGTTCGGGAGGTAGTCGGCGCGCCGGGCTGCGACACGCGTCGCGCCGGCATTCAAGTGGCGGCCGCCGAAGGGCTCGGCGG
>CAVZXW010000016.1:0-64183 GCA_963779375.1 uncultured Chloroflexia bacterium
CCTGATCGGGTACGCGCTTGCGGCCGCGGCCGGTTGTCGGCATGAACTACAACACGTGGATCCACCATTGGTCAGGCTCCCGCGTACAAGATGCTCGCCATCATCGTGCTGGGCGGCCTGGGAAGCCCGTCGGGACCGTGCTCGCTGTGGTGCTTCTGGGGCTGCTGGAGATGTTTGTTGTGTGGTGCTTCGGTTTCGTCCTGCTGCGGGACACGATCGCGTTCGTCGCGCTGATCGCGATCCTCCTCGCACCATGCAGGGACTGCTACCTGGCGATGTGGTGGTGGCGTGAGCCCCGACTACCCTGCCGTTGCTCACCGTCACCCTCTCGATCTACGCGATCCTGGCTGTCAGCCTGAACATCGTCGCCGGGTACGCGGGCCAGCCGAACCTCGCCCAGCGCGCCTTCTTCGGCATCGGAGTGACTTCACGGCCGCGCTGTCGGCACACGATGGCTGGCAATCTGGGCGACCATCCCGGTTTCCGTCCTGGCGACGGCGTTCGCGGCTCATCCTCGGGGCATCAGCCTGCGCCTGCGGGAAGACTTCCTTGCGGTCACCACGATCGGGCTCAACTTCGTCGTCGTGGCGATGTTCCAGTACGTACCGTTCTTCGGCGGCGCGATGGGGATCTACGGGATCCCCCTGCCGTCGATCGGAAGCCACCAGTTCGGAACGCGGACTTCCTCGTGCTCGGCATGATCTTCCTGCTGATCGTGGCGGGGATCTCCTGGTACGTTAACGGACCTGGTCGGGGCAGCGCCGCTGGCGATCAAGGACGACGAGGCGGCGGCGGCGGCCAGGGGATCCCGGTCGCCCCTTACAAGATCGCGGCGTTCGTGCTGAGCGCCGGGCTCGGCGGCCTCCGCCGGCCCCCTGTATGCGCCCTTCCTTTCGGCGGTCACGCCCACCAGTTTCGGGTTCAGCGAATTGGTGGTGATCCTGGCGATGCCGGATGTTCGGGGGCATCGGCGTCATCGCGGGCGCGGTTGCCGGCGCGGTCGCGCCGGGGGCGCTGCCCGAGATATTCCGCTTCATCTCCGACTACCGGCTGCTGACGTTCGGCGCCATCCTCGTGCTGATGTTGCGTTCCAGCCGCAGGCCCCGCTCGGCGAGGGCAGCGTCGGCGTCGGGCTGGCCAGACGGGCCCTGCCCCGTTTAGCACCCGAACCCACCCGAAATATGCGGCGCCCGGAGGGCCCGATGGCGCTGCTTGAGGTCGATGGGCTGACGGTGCGCTTCGGGGGGCTCACGGCCCTCGACGGCGTCCGGCTGTCCATCCCCGCCGGGCAGTTCGTCTCGATCATCGGGCCCAACGGCGCCGGCAAGACGACGCTCTTCAACGTGATCGCGGGAGCGCAGGCGCCCAGCGACGGCGAGGTGCGCCTCGACGGCCGGCCGACGCGCGGGCTCGGCGCAGCGAAGATGAGCCATCTGGGCGTCGCCCGCACCTTCCAGGTCGCGAAGCCGTTCCGGTCGCTCTCGGTGCGCGAGAACGTCCGGCTGGGCGCTGCGGGCGGCGCGATCCTCGCCTCGTTGCGCACCGCCGCACCTCGACGAGGCGAACGGCGGGCGGCGCGGCTCGTCGATGAGTCCCGTCCCTCGCAGGGCTCGAGGGGCTTGCCGAGCGCAGGGCCGGCGACCTGAACATCGGGGAGCTGCGCCGTCTCGAGCTGGCCCGCGCGCTGGCCGCGGCGCCGCGGCTGCTGCTGCTCGACGAACCCGCGGCCGGGATCGGCGCGGACGGCATGCGACCCTCGCCGGGTTGATCGCCGGCACGCGGGCGCAGGGCCTGACCGTCCTCTTGGTCGAGCACCACGTCGGCTTCGCGCTCTCGCGGCGCGCACGCGCCGTCGTCCTCGACGCCGGCCGCGTGCATTGCTGATGGGCCGCCTAGCCCACATCCGCCGGGCACCTGGCCGTCGTGCAGGAAGACCTCGGCGACCATCCGGAGGAGGAGCGGCCTCGGCGACTGGGCGGCGCGGTTGGTCGGCTCGGTCCCTGATGGCGCGTTGGCGCAGATGCTGAGCCCCGGACAAGGCGGCACAGCGATGGCTGGAAGGAGCGCCATGGCGGTGAGCAACCGCTCCTCGATGTCGTGGACCTTCGGGCGGGCTATGGCGCGCTCCATGAACTCCACACGGCGTCTCCCGCACGCGCAGCCCGGCGAGCTCCGTCGCGGTGGTCGGCGCGAACGGGGCGGGAAAGTCCACCCTGCTCCGGAAGCTGATGGGGCTGATCCCTGCACAGGGAACCGTCACGTTCCGAGGTGAGCGCCTGCTTGCACAACCGCCACATCGTCGCGCGGGAGGGCGGATCGTGTACGTCCCTGAGGGGCGCCGCGTGGTCCCCGAGCCTCACTGTTGAGGAGAATTCTTCGGGCGGGTCTGCACGCTCATGAGCCGGAGTGCGGCGCATTTGCTTCCCGAGGTCTACGAGCTGCTTCCCGCGCCTCGCCGAACGGCGCTGGGAGGCGGCGCGGACGCTGTCCGGCGGCTGAGCAAAAAATAAAGGACACGCGCCGCGCGCTCTTGTTCGAGCGAGCAACCGCTCGTCGTGAACTAATCTCTCTGGGCTCGCGCCCGTGGTCGTCGACCACATCTTCGAGTGATGGTCGAGATGCACCGGCGGGCCGTGCAGTGCTTCTCGCGGAGCAGAACGTGCGGATTCCTCGAGGCGGTGACACGGGCGTACGCGCTCGACACCGGGCGCGTGGGCTTGACGGGATCGGCAGCGAGCTGGGAACGACCACGGATCGTGGAGGCGTACCTGCAGGAGTTCTGATGCGCGCTGCGGAGCGGGCCGTCCGCGGCTGCGTCACCCCCAAGCGCCTGCACCCGCACACCAGCCCCATCGAGGCGCCGAGGAGGCCCGGACGCGCGCCGCGCCAACCGGCACGTGTCGAGTACATCCCGCGAGCGACGCGAGCGACGGCAGCGACGGCAGCGCGGAGCGCGGATCAGCGCGGGACGCCGCGTCGTTCAGCCAGTCGTCGCGGATTTGCCGAGAGGACCCCCTCGGCGGCCGCGGCGGCCGCGGAGGCTCGTAGGCGTCGGGTTCCAGGTGTACGCGAGTGACGTCAAGAGTGCGAACTCGCCGTTGTCCGGCGCGAGGGGTCCCCGCCACGAAATTGCCCATGTAGGAGTGGACGACGGTCGAGAGCCGCCGCGCGGCCGTTGCACGGCTTGCGCTGTTGTAGAAGCGGATCGTGTCGTTGTCCCAGAGCCCGAGCTCCCGTCCGACGGCGTCGGCGACCCGTCGCGCCCGCCGCCGTCACGGTCGCCGAGAAGACCCACCATCCCCGTCCAGAAGACGGGGATGTCGGCCGGCAGCTTGTCGCGCATCACCGCCAGGTAGCGCTCGCCCTCCCCGGGTTTCGAGAAGACGAGGTTCCGGCCCGGGATCCCGCCGTACGGCGGGAGGACGGTCGAAACCCGGATGCCGGGGTCCCGGCCCCGGACGTACGCGTACAGGTCGCGGACGACGGTGGCGTGCTGGCTCGCCAGCGCCTCCGGGTTCGTCGTCGAGATGTCGTCGAAGCAGAGGGCGATGCTCCGCGTCCCGGCGTTGATCACCTCGTCGATCCGGCGCCGATCCTCGTCGGGGGACCAGCCCACCAGGCGATGCTGGTAACCCATAGTGTTCATCAGCTCGATGCTGTGCTCGTCGCAGTAGCGGACGATCTCCGGCCACGGCGTCCGACGAGGTCGAGGAAGTTCGAGCTTGAATTGCACACCAAACCGGACCCGCTCGAGGAGAAGCGCCCGCGAAGCGTCCGTCACGCCGACGTCGGGGAGCACGTAGGGGTCGAGGATCGCGCCGCGGCGGGCGAAGCCCGGGGGACCTTCGACCGTCACCGCGCGGAGCCACCGGGCGGGCCCTCGGCGACGATGAGCCGGGCGAGCGAGAGGAGCCCGCAGTAGGCGCCCTCGTCGTCGCCCGCCCGGAGCGCCACCACGGGCCCGCCGCCGCCGGGGGCGATCTCGAGCGGGTACGCCTGCGAGGCGAGCGATGGGTCGTCAGCCGTGACTGTGAGTCGTCCCCTCCCGCCGGCCGTCGACGACAGCAGGGGTGACCGGGACGCCGGCCTCGCGGCCACCTCGTCCAGGAGCGCCCGGAGCGCAGCCGACGGGACGGTGATGGAGGCAGCCGCGCTTGCCTTCAACATCGCGCCGTAGGCGGGCCGCCGGCGGCGGGTCGATGACCGGCGGCGCGCCCCAAACGCGGTCGCCGGGGTGATGACCGGCGTGGGGCTCGGCGCAGCACTCGGGTCCCCGTCGGCGGCGTGACCTGCGCACACGCGTCGAGGACCGTGCCCAGGGCCGAGGCGGAGATCCCGAGCGCGGCGGCTCCGACGAGGAAGGTTCGGCGGGTCATCGGGGCCGCAAAGGAGGTTCCCCCCCATGTTGCGGGCCGCCGAGCGGGCCTTTGCATATTCGTGCCCCCTGGGGCGCTCCGATCGCGGGTCAGTTCCGCCATAGGCCAGACGTGGTCCTGGGCGGCCCGGGCATGGCCCACCCGTCAACGCGTCCTTGTGCGCCGTCAGCCTTCGCCGGGATGAGCACGCTCAAGCGCCGAACCACCCGAAGATCCAGTGGTCCGGAGCCGCGACGGGAACGGTCCCATCTGGCGTGCCCGGCCCGGGCGCCGGGTCGCGGTCCGGCGGTCCGGCACGTTCCGAGTGGCCCGGGCGGCCGGTCACGGACGCTCCGCCCGCGACTACGATGGACGCGGCTCGGCGTCACCGCGGACGTCGATGTGCCCCGGCCAAGGTAGGTACACCTCATGTCCATCGTGCTGGACGGCTCGAGCCTGACCATCGAGCGTCTCGTGCAGATCGCACGCCACGGTGAGAAGGTCGAACTCGACCCGAAGCGCTCGAACGGATCAGGGTCTGCCGCGCGATGCTCGAGGAGAAGCTCGCGGCCCACGAGATCATGTACGGGACGAACACCGGGATCGGCGAGTTCTCCGAGGTCGTGCTGGACGACGAGCAGGTCGCCCAGTTCCAGCGCTACCTGATCTACAACCACGCGGCGGGCATCGGCGATCCGGCCGCGATCGAGTCCGTGCGCGCGGCGATGGCCGGCAGGATCAACGTCCACGCCCACGGCAACTCCGGTTGCCGGCCGGAGATCACGCTGACGCTGGTCGAGATGCTGAACAGGGGCGTGACGCCGGTCGTATGCCAGAGAGGATCCGTCGGGGCGAGCGGGGACCTCGCGCCGATGTCGCAGATCGCGTTGCTGCTCATGGGCGAGGGCGAGGCATGGTTCGAGGGAGACCGGCTGCCGGCGCAGAAGCGATGGAGACGGCCGGGATCCCGTCCCCGGGCTCCAGGCGCGCGACGGGCTGGCGACGATCAACGGCTCCAACGTGCTGACGGCGATGAGCGCGCTCCAGCTGTACGATATCGACCGCTGGCTGCACCAGGCCGAGATCGCGGCGGCGATGTCGCTCGAAGCGCTCATCGCGAACATGAAGCCGTACGACGTGCGGGTCCACGAGCTCCGCGGTTTCGCCGGCGCGGTACGATCGGCGAGGTCGAAATCCCGCGTGCTCGCGGGGAGCGACTGCTGACGGGGCGGATCAAGACGAAGGTGCAGGACGCCTACTCGATGCGCTCGACGCCGCAGGTGATCGGCGCGGCGCATGACGCGGTCGCGCTGGGCGCGGTCGCAGGTCGAGACCGAGCTCAACGGCGTCGGCGACAACCCGATATTCCTGCCGGACGCGCGGCTGACGCTCACGGGCGCGAACTTCCAGGGGACGCCCGTGTCACTCCCGATGGACATGATCGGGGCTGCCGTCACGATGGTGTGCGTTCTGTCCGAGCGACGTCTGAACCGGCTCACCAACCCGGCCCTTCGGCCGGGCTGCCGGCCTTCCTGACGAAAGGCGCGGGAATGTTCTCCGGCATGATGCTGAGCCAGTACACCGCGGACACGCTGATCGTGGAGCAGCGTATCCTCTCCGCGCCGGCTTCGATCCAGTCGATCCCGGCCGCCGCGGACCAGGAGGATTTCGTCTCGATGGGGATGAACACGGCGATCAAGAACGGCCAGATCCTGGACAACGCGTACGGCGTGCTCGGGATCGAGTTCATGGCCGCCGCGCAGGCCATGAACTCGATCCCGAGCACGCCGCACGCGTTCTCCAGGATCTGGCCGTTCTTGATGGCCGTGTTCATCCCCATCGACACGAAGTCCTCCTGGTCCGCCGCGGCGGGGATGGACTGGATCGATGCCGGCATCGACAGGATGCGCTGCTCCACGATCAGCGTGTCGGCCGTGTACTGGCTCAGCATCATGCCGGAGAACATGCCCGCGCCCTTCGTGAGGAAGTCAGGCAGGCCGGCCGACAGCGCGGGGTTCGTGAGCCGGTTCAATCGTCGCTCGGACAGCACGCTCACCATCGTCACGGCAGCCCCGATCATGTCCATCGGGAGCGCGACGGGCGTCCCCTGGAAGTTCGCGCCCGTGAGCGTCAGCCGCGCGTCGGGCAGGAAGATCGGGTTGTCGCCGACGCCGTTGAGCTCGGTCTCGACCTGCGACCGCGCCCAGCGCACCGCGTCGTGGGCCGCCCCGATGACCTGCGGCGTCGAGCGCATCGAGTAGGCGTCCTGCACCTTCGTCTTCATGCGCCCGGTGAGGAGGTCGCTGCCCGCGAGCACGCGGGAGATCGACCTCGCCGATCGGACCGCGCCGGCGAACCCGCGGAGCTCGTGGATCCGCACGTCGTACGGCTTCATGTTCGCGATGAGCGCCTCGAGCGACATGGCCGCCGCGATCTCCGCCTGGCGCAGCCAGCGGTCGATGTCGTACAGCTGGATCGCGCTCATGGCGGTCAGCACGTTCGAGCCGTTGATCGTCGCGAGCCCGTCGCGCGCCTGCAGACCCGGCGGCGTGATCCCGGCACGGCGCAGCGCTTCGGCGCCCGGAAGCCGGTCTCCCTCGAACCAGGCCTCGCCCTCGCCCATGAGGAGCAGCGCGATCTGCGCCATCGGCGCGAGGTCCCCGCTCGCCCCCACCGATCCGCGCTGGCACACGACCGGCGTCACGCTCCGGTTCAGCATCTCCATCAGCGTGAGCGTGATCTCGGGCCGGCAGCCCGAGTTCCCGTGGGCGTGCACGTTGATCCGGCCGGCCATGGCCGCGCGGACCGTCTCGATCGAGGCAGGATCTCCGATGCCGGCCGCGTGGTTGTAGATCAGGTAGCGCTGGAACTGGGCGACCTGCTCGTCGTCCAGCACGACCTCCGAGAACTCGCCGATCCCGGTGTTCGTGCCGTACATGATCTCGTGGGCGGCGAGTTTCTCCTCGAGCATGGCGCGGCAGACGCGGATCCGCTCGAGCGCGTCGGGATGGAGCTCTACCGGCTCGCCGTGGCGCGCGATCTGCACGAGACGCTCGATGGTCAGACTCGAACCGTCCAGCACGATGGACATGAGGTGTACCTACCTTGGCCGGGGCACATCGACGTCCGCGGTGACGCCGAGCCGCGTCCATCGTAGTCGCGGGCGGAGCGTCCGTGACCGGCCGCCCGGGCCACTCGGAACGTGCCGGACCGCCGGACCGCGACCCGGCGCCCGGGCCGGGCACGCCGGATGGGACCGTTCCCGTCGCGGCTCCGGACCACTGGATCTTCGGGTCGTTCGGCACTTGAGTTGTGCTCATCCCGGCGAAGGCTGACGGCGCACAAGGACGCGTTGACGCGTGGGCCATGCCCGGGCCGCCCAGGACCACGTCTGGCCTCTGGCGGAACTGACCCGCGATCGGAGCGCCCCAGGGGGCACGAATATGCAAAGGCCCGCTCGGCGGCCCGCAACGTGGGCGGGAACCTCCCTTGCGGCCCCGATGACCCGCCGAACCTTCCTCGTCGGAGCCGCCGCGCTCGGGATCTCCGCCTCGGCCCTGGGCACGGTCCTCGACGCGTGTGCGCAGGTCACGCCGCCGACGGGGACCCCGAGTGCGACGCCGAGCCCCACGCCGGTCATCACCCCGGCGACCGCGTTTGGGGGCACGCCGCCCGTCATCGACCCGCCGCCGGCGGCCGCGACCTACGGCGCGATGTTGGAGGCAAGCGCGCTTGCCTCCGTCACCGTCCCGTCGGCTGCGCTCCGGGCGCTCCTGGACGAGGTGGCCGCCGAGGCCGGCATCCCGGTCACCCCTGCTGTCGTCGACGGCCGGCGGCAAGCCCGACTCACCGTCACGGCTGACGACCCATCGCTCGCCTCGCAGGCGTACCGGCTCGAGATCGCCCCCGCGACGGACGGGCCGGTCGTGACGGTCCGGGCGGGCGACGACGAGGGCGCCTACTACGGGCTCCTCTCGCTCGCCCGGCTCATCGTCGCCGAGGGCCCGGCCCGGTGGCTCCGCGCCGTAACGGTCGAAGATGCCCCGGGCTTCGCCCGCCGCGGCGCGATCCTCGACCCCTACGTGCTCCCCGACGTCGGCGTGACGGACGCTTCGCGGGCGCTTCTCCTCGAGCGGGTCCGGTTTGGTGTGCGATTCAAGCTGAACTTCCTCGACCTCGTGGACCGGACGCCGTGGCCGGAGCTCGTCCGCTACTGCGACGAGCACAGCATCGAGCTGATGAACGCTATCGGTTACCAGCATCACCTGGTGGACTGGTGGCCCGACGAGGATCGGCGCCGGATCGACGAGGTGATCGACGCCGGGACGCGGAGCATCGCCCTCTGCTTCGACGACATCTCGACGACGAACCCGGAGGCGCTGGCGAGCCAGCACGCCACCGTCGTCCGCGACCTGTACGCGTACGTCCGGGGCCGGGACCCCGGCATCCGGGTTTCGACCGTCCTCCCGCCGTACGGCGGGATCCCGGGCCGGAACCTCGTCTTCTCGAAACCCGGGGAGGGCGAGCGCTACCTGGCGGTGATGCGCGACGAGCTGCCGGCCGACATCCGCGTCTTCTGGACGGGGGACGGTGGGGTCTTCTCGGCGACCGTGACGGCGGCCGGCGCGACGGCGTACGCCGACGCCGTCGGACGGGAGCTCGGGCTCTGGGACAACGACACGATCCGCTTCTCACAACAGCGCAAGCCGTGCAACGGCCGCGCGGCGGGCCTCTCGACCGTCGTCCACTCCTACATGGGCAATTTCGTCACGGGGGACCCCTGGCGCGGGACGAACGGCGAGTTCGCACTGTTGACGTCACTCGCCTACACCTGGAACCCGAGCGCCTACGACCCTGCCGCGGCCGCCGCGGCCGCCGAGCGGATCCTCTCAGGCGAATCCGCGACGACTGGCTGAACGACGCGGCGTCCCGCGCTGATCCTCACTCCGCGCTGCCGTCGCTGCCGTCGCTGCCGTCGCTCGCGGGATGTACTCGACACGTGCCGGTTGGCGCGACGCGCGTCCGGGCCTCCTCGGCGCCTCGATGGGGTTCGTGTGCGGGTGCAGGCGCCTGGGGGTGACGCAGCCGCGGACGGCCCGCTCCGCGGCGCGCATCAGAACTCCTGCAGGTACGCCTCCACGATCCGTGGGTCGTTCCGCAGCTCCGCTGCCGATCCCGTCAAGCCCACGCGCCCGGTGTCGAGCACGTACGCCCGTGTCGCCGCCTCGAGCGAGATCCGCACGTTCTGCTCCGCGAGAAGCACCGCACGGCCCGCCCGGTGCATCTCGACCATCACGTCGAAGATCCGGTCGACGACCACGGGCGCGAGCCCGAGAGAGACTTCGTCCGCGACGAGCAGTACTGGGTCGAGCACGAGCGCGCGGCCCATCGCCAGCATCTGCTGCTCGCCGCCGGACAGCGTCCGCGCCGCCTGCCGGCGCCGTTCGGCGAGGCGCGGGAACAGCTCGTAGACCTCGGGAAGCGCCTGCGCCGCACTCCGGCTCGTGGCGTGCAAACCGGCCAGAAGATTCTCCTCGACGGTCAGGCTCGGGAACACGCGGCGCCCCTCCGGAACGTACGCGATCCCGCCTGCCGCGCGACGATGTGGCGGTTGTGCAAGCAGGTCCTGGCCTCGGAACGTGACGGTTCCCTGTGCAGGGATCAGCCCCATCAGGGCCCGGAGCAGGGTGGACTTTCCCGCCCCGTTCGCGCCGACCACCGCGACGAACTCGCCGGGCTGCACGTGCAGCGAGACGCCGTGGAGTACCTGGAGCGCGCCATAGCCCGCCCGAAGGTCCACGACATCGAGGAGCGGTTGCTCGCCGCCTGGCGCTCCTTCGGCCATCGCTGCTGCCGCCTGTCCGGGGCTCACATCTGCGCCGACGCGCCATCGGGACCGACCGGACCAACCGCGCCGCCCATCGCCGAGGCTGCTCCTCCTCCGGATCGCCCGAGGTAGGCGTTCACGACGGCCGGGTCCCGGCGGATGTCGGCTGGCGGCCCGTCGGCGATCACGCGGCCGGCGTCGAGGACGACGGCGCGGTCGCACAGCGAGAGCGCGAAGCCGACGTGGTGCTCGACCAAGAGGACAGTCAGGCCCTGCGCCCGCGTGCCGGCGATCAACCCGGCGAGGGGTCGCATGCCGTCCGCGCCGATCCCGGCCGCGGGTTCGTCGAGCAGCAGCAGCCGCGGCGCCGCGGCCAGCGCGCGGGCCAGCTCGAGACGGCGCAGCTCCCCGATGTTCAGGTCGCCGGCCCTGCGCTCGGCAAGCCCCTCGAGCCCTGCGAGGGACAGGAGCTCATCGACGAGCCGCGCCGCCCGCCGTTCGCCTCGTCGAGGTGCGGCGGTGCGCAACGAGGCGAGGATCGCGCCGCCCGCAGCGCCCAGCCGGACGTTCTCGCGCACCGAGAGCGACCGGAACGGCTTCGCGACCTGGAAGGTGCGGGCGACGCCCAGATGGCTCATCTTCGCTGCGCCGAGCCCGCGCGTCGGCCGGCCGTCGAGGCGCACCTCGCCGTCGCTGGGCGCCTGCGCTCCCGCGATCACGTTGAAGAGCGTCGTCTTGCCGGCGCCGTTGGGCCCGATGATCGAGACGAACTGCCCGGCGGGGATGGACAGCCGGACGCCGTCGAGGGCCGTGAGCCCCCCGAAGCGCACCGTCAGCCCATCGACCTCAAGCAGCGCCATCGGGCCCTCCGGGCGCCGCATGTGTCGGGTGGGTTCGGGTGCTGGACCGGGCAGGGCCCGTCTGGCCAGCCGAACCACGACGCTGCCCTCGCCGAGCAGGCCCTGCGGCTGGAAGCGCAACATCAGCACGAGGATGGCGCCGAACGTCAGCAGCCGGTAGTCGGAGATGAAGCGGAATATCTCGGGCAGCGCCCCCAGCACGACCGCGCCGGCAACCGCGCCGGCGATGACGCCGATGCCCCCGAACATCAGCATCGCCAGGATCACCACCGATTCGCTGAACCCGAAACTGGTGGGCGTGACCGCCGAAAGGAAGGGCGCATACAGGGCGCCGGCGAGGCCGCCGAGCCCGGCGCTCAGCACGAACGCCGCGATCTTGTAGGGGGCGACCGGGATCCCCGTGGCCGCCGCCGCCGCCTCGTCGTCCTTGATCGCCAGCAGCGCTGCCCCGAACCAGGTCCGTTCCACGTACCAGGAGATCCCCGCCACGATCAGCAGGAAGATCATGCCGAGCACGAGGAAGTCCGCGTTGCCGAACTGGTGGCTTCCGATCGACGGCAGGGGGATCCCGTAGATCCCCATCGCGCCGCCGAAGAACGGTACGTACTGGAACATCGCCACGACGACGAAGTTGAGCCCGATCGTGGTGACCGCCAGGAAGTCTTCCCGCAGGCGCAGGCTGATCGCCCCGAGGATGAGGCCCGCGAACGCCGTCGCCAGGACGGCAACCGGGATCGTCGCCCAGAACTGCCAGCCATCGTGTGCCGACAGCACGGCCGTGAAGTAGCTGCCGATGCCGAAGAAGGCGCCCTGGGCGAGGTTCGGCTGGCCGGCGTACCCGGCGACGATGTTCAGGCTGACGGCCAGGATCGCGTAGATCGAGAGGGTGACGAGGACGACGGCCAGGTAGTCGGGGCTCACGCCACCACCACGTCGCCAGGTAGCAGTCCCTGCGGTCGTACGAGGAGGATCGCGATCAGCGCGACGAACGCGATCGTGTCCCGCGGCAGGACGAACCCGAAGTACGCCACGACGAACGTCTCCAGCAGCCCGAGCAGCATCGCGGCGAGCACGGTCCCGAGCGGGTTCCCCAGGCCGCCCAGCACGATGATCGCGAGCATCTTGTAGGCGGGGATGTCGCCCATCGTGGGGTAGACGGTGTTGTAGCTCATGCCGAGGAGGACGCCGGCTGCGGCCGCCAGCGCGTACCCGATCAGGAAGATCGAGGCGATCACGCGGCCGCTGTTGATGCCGATCGCCTGCGCCGTCTCGCGGTCCTGCGAGGTCGCACGCCATGCCAGCCCGAGCCGCGTCCGGCGCAGCAACCACCACGTTGCGGGAAACACCGTGATCCCGACGAGAAGGATCAGCACCTGGACCCCGGTAACCTCCACGCCGGCGACGTGCAGGGTCGGCAGCGGGACAGTGGCCGGGAAGGTGCGGTTGTACGGGCCGAAGACGAGACGGAACACCTCCTCGGCCGCGATGAACACGCCGATACCGGCGACGAGCGGGACGATCGGCCCGCGACCGAGGATCGGCCGGTAGAGGAGCTTCTGCAGGAGCCACCCGAGTACCGCGCCGGCCAGCGCGCCGACGGCGATCGCGAGCCACCACTGCCCGGTCGCCGTGAACACCTCGAGACCCACATAGGCGCCGAGCGCGAGCGCTGCGGCGTTCGCGACGTCCAGGATGCGCAGCAGACCATAGGTGAGCGAGGGTCCGAGCGCGATCAGGGCATACAGGGACCCCTGCACGATCCCCTGCACTGCGCTCGACGCGAAGACGTCCATTCCTCGCTCACCCGGTCTCTGTCGACGATGTCCGCGTCAGGGCGTGATGATCGACGGGTCGGTCACCTCGCCGTAGTGGGTGACCTTGCCGTCCTTGATGATCTCGAGGTCGACGGCCTTCACGACCGCGCCGTGCCCGTTGTACTGCTGGATGGTGCCCGTCACGCCGACGAAGTTTTTCGTCGCCGCGATGCCATCACGGATGCTGGACGCCGACGTCCCGTTCGCCATGGCGTCCTTGAGGACCATGAACGAGTCGTACGTCGTCGCGGCCACCATGTCAGGCGCGTGCTTGTAGACGTCTGTGAACGCCTTGATGAAGTTCTGGACCGCAGGCACGGTGCTGTCACGGTTGAACGGCGTGGTGAAGACCATGCCGTTGGCCTGCGCTCCGACCGGCTCGAAGAACTGCGTCGTGGAATCCACGCCCTCGGTGCCCACCAGGGGCAGCTTCAACCCCAGCTGGTTCCAGTTCGTGATGTACTGCTGGGCCTCCGAGTAGTACTGCGCCATGAAGAAGCCGTCGGCGCCCTTGGATACGTCGCGCTGGAGGATCGGCGTGAAGTCCTTCTCGCCGAACTGGTTGTAGTCCGTGGCGACCACGGTCGCTCCGAGCGCCTGGGCCTCCTTCGTGAACCCCTCGACGAGCGCCGTGCCGAAGTCGTTCTGGATCGCGATGATCGCGGGCTTGGTCGAACCCAGGTCCTTGATCAGGGCATAGGCTGCCGCCGCGCCTTCGACGACTCCGGTGAAATCCTGCTGGAAGATGTAGTCGCCGGCCGCCGGGATGCCCGGGTTGACCGCGTACGCCGCGAGCATCGGCATGCTGTTGCGCTGGAAGATCGGCGCCGCGGCCAGTGTCTGGTCGCTGTACGACCCGCTCACGACCGCCGTGACCTTGTCCTGCGTGACGAGCTTGGTCGCTATCGTCACCGCCTGCTTGGCGTCACTGGCGTCGTCGTAGTTCACCAGGCTGAGCTGGCTCCCGTTCACCCCGCCCGCGGCGTTGATGTCCTTCACGGCCAGCTGTGCCGCGTCGTACGCGCTCGCACCGTCCGCGGCCGCGAAGCCTGTCTCCGGGGCGAAGAACCCGATCTTGAGTGTGCCTCCGCTCGGAGCCGCCGACCCACCCGCCGACGAGCATGCGCCGAGCAGCGTGCCGATCACGATGAGCGCGCCCGCAGCCCGCGCCGCGCGCCCTCCCGTCATGGAACCCATGCTGTTCTCCTCCTGCCCCCCATCCCCGCGCCCTCCCGGCGCCCGCCGTTCGCGTCCGCTTCCGTCAGCCGTCCACCTCCCTGCCGCCGCGGCGCGTCCGCCGTGCCGTGGCGTGTCCGGTTGCCGGTGCCTCGCCGAGGCCCGCCCCCGTGGTTCCGGCGGTCAATGCCCAACCGATGGCCCGCGCCGCCTCCTCCACGGCCTGCTCCGCGTGAGACAGGAGCGTGCCGCGCAGCCGGGCGGTGGGTGCGGTGATGCTCACCGCTGCGTGGACGGGCCCGACGCTCCGGACGCCACAGGCGACCGCGATGACGCCGGGCTCGACGGTGTCGGCCGACACGTGAACACCGTGGCTCGTCAGGGCCGCGCCGCTCGCGCTGCCGGCGAGCGGGATCCGCCGTCCCGTCCAGCCCGACACCCGCAGGGCGCGCGGGCTGTCCACCTGGTCCAGGTAGAGCGCGCTCGAGCCATCTCGCACGAGAAGGTTCGCCGTCTCGCCGGTCCGCTCGCGGAGCTGCTCCAGGTGTGGCCGAGCCGTCCGGAGCAGGTGCTCGACGGGTCGCGCGCGGGCGGCAAGCCCCACGATCCGGAGGCCCAGCGCGAACCCGCCCCGCTCGTCGGCCGACAGCAGCCCTTCGTCGAGCAGCGTCGCGACGAGGCGCATCGTCAGCCCCGCGTCGAGGCCCGTCCTGGTCGCGATCTCGGCGGCTGCCAGCCGCGGCGTGGTCGCGTCGAACGACTCGAGCACGCGGAGTGCCTGGCCCAGTGTCGCGACTCCGGTGCCGAGCTCGGCGACGTGCGGTCCGAGGGACCATCGTCGACCGGTGGTCTCGTGCTCCAGGTACCCTCGGTCCCGCATGACGGACAGCAGCCGATAGATGGTGGAGCGCGGGATGCTGCACTCGGTCGCGATGGCCATCGACGTCATCGGATGCCCTCGCCGGGCGAGGACGTCGAGCACGCGAAACGCGCGACTCGCGGACGAGTCGTCTGCGGTGTCTCGCATGGGAGACGGTTGCATACCATTGCGGAGCTTACGACGCCGCACGGAGGGGGGACACCGCGTTTCCGCACGGCCGTCGTCTCGCTGGTGGGATGGAATCTCTCGCCAGATCTTGCAGACGAGCCGACGCGCCAGTAGCGTGGCGCCATGAACGCCACGTCCGTCCATGGCGCCGACCCCTCACTCGCCGGCGATTCAGCGACGCTCACCGGTCCCAGCGGCTCGACCATCGTGACCCCGGGCCACGGCCCGCGTCCCGTCCGCGCCCCCCGCGGCCTCGAGCGAACGTGCAAGGGATGGGGCCAGGAAGCCGCGCTCCGCATGCTCATGAACAACCTCGATCCCGAGGTGGGCGAGAACCCCGACCAGCTGATCGTCTACGGCGGCACCGGCCGCGCCGCCCGCAGCTGGGAGGCGTTCGACGCGATCGTGACCTCGCTGCGCGAGCTCGAGAACGACGAGACCCTGCTCGTGCAGTCGGGCAAGCCGGTCGGCATCTTCCGCACCACCCCGGACGCCCCGCGCGTCCTCATCGCCAATGCGAACCTCGTCCCGCACTGGGGCACCTGGAGCGTCTTCCGCGAGCTCGAGCGCATGGGCCTCACGATGTTCGGCCAGATGACCGCCGGCTCGTGGATCTACATCGCCACGCAGGGGATCATCCAGGGCACGTACGAGACGTTCGCGGAAATGGCACGCCAGCACTTCGGGGGCACCCTGCACGGGCGCGTCGTGCTCACCGCGGGCCTCGGCGGAATGGGTGGCGCGCAGCCCCTCGCGATCACCATGAACGAGGGCGTGGCGCTGTGCATCGAGGTGGATCCGGCTCGCGCCGAGCGCCGCCACGCCGCCGGCTACGTCGACGAGCTGACCCGCGACCTCGACGATGCGCTGGCACGCGTGGACCGTGCCCGCGCGGAGGGACGCGCCCTGTCCATCGCCCTCGTCGCGAACGCGGCCGACGTCGAGCCCGAGCTCGTCCGCCGCGGATGGCAGCCGGATGCGTTGACGGACCAGACGAGTGCCCACGACCTGGTCGGTGGCTACGTGCCGGGCGGCATGTCCTTCGGGGCGGCCCTCGAGCTGCGCGCACGGGACCCGGAGTCATACCTGCGGGCGAGCCGCGAGAGTGTCGTCCTGCACGTCCGGGCCATGCTCGCCATGCAGCGGCGCGGTGCCGTCACCTTCGACTACGGCAACAACATCCGCCAGGCCGCTGCCGACGAGGGTGTCGCCGATGCGTTCGAGATCGGCGGGTTCGTGCCGCTGTTCATCCGGCCGCTCTTCTGCGAGGGCAAGGGTCCGTTCCGCTGGGCGGCGCTCTCCGGCGATCCGGCCGATATCCTGGCCACGGACCGGGCGCTCCTCGAGCTGTTCCCCGAGGACGCGAGCCTGCGACGCTGGCTCACGCTCGCGGAGGAGAAGGTCCCGTTCCAGGGACTTCCCGCCCGCATCTGCTGGCTGGGATACGGCGAACGCGCGCGGGCCGGCCTGCGATTCAACGAGATGGTCGCGTCGGGCGAACTGACGGCACCGGTCGTCATCGGCCGCGACCACCTCGACGCAGGCTCCGTTGCGAGCCCGAACCGCGAGACGGAGGGCATGCGCGACGGGTCCGATGCCGTCGCCGACTGGCCGCTCCTGAACGCCCTGCTGAACACCGCCGCGGGCGCCACGTGGGTCAGCCTGCATCACGGCGGCGGGGTCGGGATCGGCTACAGCATCCATGCGGGCATGGTCGTGGTCGCGGACGGGACGCCGGACGCGGCGCGCCGCCTGGAGCGCGTCCTGACCACGGACCCCGGGACCGGGGTGATGCGCCACGTCGACGCCGGCTACGAGCGGGCCATCGAGGTGGCCAGGGACCGCGGGGTGCGGATCCCCATGCTGGATGCGGCGGAGCGGAAGGCCCGGGAGCCGGAGGCCACGCGCCCGGAGCCCTGATTGCGCGCGGCACCCGCAGCGCCCCGCGGGTCACGCGGCCGCGAACGGCGAACGGTCGCCCTGCCGGGACGGGTTCAGAACGCCGGGAAGATGCCCTTCTGCTGCAGTTCCGCGCTGTGCAGCTCGCCGCGGCCGAACGTGCCCCAGACGAGCACGCGCAGCTGGCTCATCCCGCGCGAATCGGGCGGCGTGGACCAGGCCAGGCGGCCGAGCCCGATGGAGAACGCGCGGCCCGCGGGGATGGGCCCCATGAGGAGCGTGCGCCCGTCCATGCCCGACGACGTCATGTCCACCGCGTGGAGTGACAGCATCCCGGTATCCGCCCCGATCGTGGTGCCCTCCCAGACCGCGAAGGCCGACCCGTCCGTCGACCACCCGACCGTCCAGTCCGCCAGCACGGAGGGTTGCGGCGACGGATCGATCGGTTGTGGCACCGCCGCCGACCATGCGAATCCGCTCGCCGTCGGTGATCCGGCAGGCAGCGTGATGGTCGCAGACGGGACCGGCGAGGCATCCGCCGATGTCGCGGCGCTCGAGCGAGGTTGCCGCGGTGCCGACGCCGACGACAAGGGTGGCGAGCTCGCCGCGCCTGACGGCTCGAGCGGCGATGGCGCCGGGGCGTAGGTGCCCGCGGGACCGGCGGCCGGGTTCACGGCGGGGTTCTGGAACGGATCGAGGGTGCTCCACGAGGCGAACACCAGCCTGCCCTGTCCGGGCACGGGCAGCGTGCCGGCCACGTCCACGGTGCCGGTCCAGCCGACCACGTACCGGCCGGTGGGATCGACGGACGGCAGCCAGAGCGACGAACCGGCGATCTCCCGGCGCTCGCCCGTCAGCGGATCGAGCACGAACGACTGTGGCGTGGCCACCGCGGGATCCGCGGGCTCCGCCACGAGGCTGCTCCCCACGATCCGGTCCCCGGCCCACGAGGCGAAGGTGGAGGCGTGGTCCGTCGTGATGGGCAGGGCGAGGGGATCGCCCGGGTGCCAGGTGTAGATGTCGGAGCCGGAGCTCCCGTCACCCGGCATCGCGCTGAAGGCGAGCGTGCTCCCGTCCGGGGACCAGGCTGCCGGGCCGCCGGTCGGGATGACTTCCTGGAGGATCGCGTGCGCCTGGACGGCCGGCAGGGACGCGATCGGCGGCGAGCTCGAGCCGCCGCTGCCCGGAACCACCAGGCCCGAGGCGCCCGCGGATGCGGAGACGCCCGATCCGACCGCGCCATCCGGTGCACCTGCGCCGGCGCCGCCCGATGCGACCGGGGACGAGGCCCGCGCGGCCGAGGGCCGAGCCGACGCGCGCCCGGGTGTCGGGGACGGTTTCGTGGCGACGGCGCCATCGCGGCCGACAGTCGTGGACGCGGTGGCAGCAGGCGTGGACGGCTTCGGCGAGCGGGGCGACGCCGATGGGCGGGGAGACGTGGTGACGCCGGCCGGGCCGGCTGGTGCTCTTCGCGTGGGCGCTGCCGGTTGGACGTGCCGTCCTGTCGGCGTGTGACGACGCCGCCGACGCCGCGGTGCTCGCGAGATCGCTTGCGCCCGGCCCGCCGACGCAGCGGTCACCGGCGGGAGCGTGCCGTCGAGCTCGACCACGTAGTACGTCGTCGAGGTGCCGAAGCTGGAGCGGGCCGCGATCGCAGCACGCCGTCCGGCCGGGTCGATGGCCAGCGCGCTCACCGCCGCGGCGCGTGGCAGGTCCACGACCTGGTCGGCCTGCGGTCCGAACTGCGCGCACGACACGTTGCCGGCCGGGCAGGCTCGGTCGAGCCTCGTGTGGTACAGGCGGACCACGTTGCCCTGCGTCCCGACGAACGCGAGGTCCACCGGCGCGATCGCGAACGGCGTGGCGCCCGCGTTCGGGCCCGGGATCTGCACCACCGGCCCCGCCAGCAGCACTCCCACGACGGCGACGAGCGCCACGGTCAGCAGCGAGCCGAACGCCATGCCCCCGCTCCGTCGCGCGTCCCGGAGCTGCAGGACGGGCGCCGCGCGGGGTGGTCGAATGCGCCGCGCCTCGACCTCGAACGCGGCCAGCGTGCGTGCCGGGAGGTCCCGTGGCGGCGTGGGCGACGCCAGCCGGCGCAGCGCCGCAGCGTTGGCGCGGTAGTCGGTCTCGACCTCGCGACAGGTGGGGCAAGCGGCGAGGTGGGCCTCGAGTGCAGCCTCGCGCGTCGCATCGAGTGGGGCGTCCATGCGCTCGGAGATCCAGGCACGGGCCTGCCCGTGCGCCAGGGCGCGACCGCGCAGCCAGGTCATGACGGGGTCCCGCCGTTCATCGCCGTTCCTCGGAGCGGCGCGGCTGCGCGACCGCGGCACCATCCGTCCGGCGTGCGGGCTGGGCCGGCTCGCCGGCCACCTGGCCCAGGCCGCCCGAGGCATGACGCTCGGCGAGCAGCGCGCTGCGAAGCGATTCGCGGGCCCGGCTCAGCAGCGCCCGCGCGGCGACGTGCGTGACGCCCAGCGCACCGGCCAGCTCCGTGCCGGTCAGTCCGTTCACCTCGGCCAGCACCAGGGCGAGTCGCTGGCGGTCCGGGATGCGATCGAGGGCCCGCGCCATCTCGCCGGAGAGGCGCCCCCTCATGGCGGTGTCCTCGGCGGAGGGCGCGCTTCCGCGGCTCTCGCCCGTCCACGGCACGAACCGGATCACGCGGCGGCGGCGCAGCTCGTCGAGGGCCGTGCGGCTGGCGATCTGGAAGAGCCATGCCCGCGCGCGTTCCGGTGACTCGAGCGTGTCGAGCGCGCGGAACGCCTTGACGAACGTCTCCTGCGCGAGATCGGCGGCCAGCTCGTCGTCCCGCACCATTCGCGCCAGGAACCCGTAGATCTCCACGTGGTGCTGCGCGAACAGTGCCTCGATGAACGCCTGGTCCGACGTCCGTTCGCCGCTCATCGCGACCACCGATCGCGGGAGCGATAGCTCGATCGATACCACCCGTGCCTCTGCGGACGATGCCTGGAAGTCGACGCCGGCGGCCCTGCGGCCGCGACCGGCCCGGCGGGCGCGGTCCCGTGCCCTGCGGCCATGTGACGGTCGGGGAGGGGTCCCTGTGACGGAGCGAGGCTCAGACGGGCCATTCGACCCTGTCCAGCCCGGCGTGCGAGCGCAGTTCCGCGACGGCCTGCTCGGGGCTGACGGGGTTGACCGGCAGGCCGGTCCCGAGCTCCAGCCCGGCGATCTCCCTCAGGCGCGGGTGGATCTCCCAGTGCCAGTGATACGTCTCCTCCACGCGCTGGTGCAGCGGGGACGTGTGCAGCACCAGGTTGTAGGGCGGACCGTCGAGCGCGTCGAGCAGGCGCAGCACCTTGCCCAGGGTCTCGGCGGCGCTCGTCGAGCTGGGCGTCCGAGGCGAGCCCGAAATCCGCCTGGTGCTGCCTCGGAACGACCCACAGCTCGAACGGCGAGCGCGAGGCATACGGCGCGAAGGCCACGCTGGCCGCGTCCTCGAACACGAGCCGCTCCCGGGACGCGACCTCGTCGCGGACGAGCCGGCAGTACGGGCACACGCCCTCGCGGATCACGTAGCGGGCGGACCCGCCGAGCTCCTCCCCCACCCGGTGCGGGATCTGCGGCAGGTCGTACAGGTCGAGGCAGAGGTGGTTCGTGAGTGCTCCGGCCTCGCGCCCGTGGTTCTCGACCACCTGGACGTATTCCGTGCCGCCGCGGGCGCGTGCGTCGACGATCGTGCGCCGCGCGAGTTCCAGCATGCGGATCACGACCTGTTCGGACTCCTCGGCCAGCGTGCCGTGGTGCCCGTTGGGGGCCACGATCGTGAGCCAGGCGCCCACGTCGGCCACCAGGCCGAGATTCGCCTGCGACTCCTCGCGGCTCCCGTCGCGCGTGCCGCGCCCCCCTTCGTCCCGCGCGCCGCGTGTCCCGTCGTCCCGCGCGAGCCGGTCCGCCGATGATCTCGGGCGCTCGCCATCCCGGCCCCCGTGCTCGGCATCCCGGCCGGGCCGCTCATCGCCGGCGACCCGGAACGCATGAGGCCGAAGCGTGCGGATCCAGGGCTCGGTGTGGCGCGGATCCCCGCAGTTCTGGCACTCGCGGCCCAGGAGGGGCTGGGCCCGGTGGGCGAACCGGCCCGCCTCGTACGCGCGCTCCACCACGACGGCGACCCACCACCCGGTGATGACATCCCTGCGCAGCTCGAAGACGCCGCCGGCCACGTGGTCAGCCCGTTCCGTTCGCGCCGTGGCCCGCCATCGACGAGCCGGCCGCAGAGGACGCCGCGAGCCCCTCCGTTCGCGGAGGGGCGCCGGCATGCCGTGGTCCTGGAATCGAGGAGCGCCCCGAAACGGTCGCCGAACCGGGTTGCCGCCTCGGCGACCGACGCGGTGGATGGCAGGCTGCGCTCCGCCGGCCAGCCGGCCTCGCGGGCGATGGAGGTGACGCCGATGGAGGTGAGGCCGCAGGGATTGATCAGCCCGAAGTCGGCCAGGTCGGTCGTGACGTTGAGCGCGATACCGTGATACGTGACGTCCCGCTCGACCCTGACACCGAGGGCGCCGAGCTTCCGTGGGAGCGGGGACTCGGGGTCGCACCAGGCGCCGGGGTACTCCTCGCGCCGGGCGGCTCGCACCCCGTACGTCGCGGCCGTCTCGATCATCGCGTCCTCGAGCAGGCGGACGAACGGCCGGATCAGGAGCCCCCGGTCCCCGAGCCGGACGATCGGGTACGCCACCAGCTGGCCCGGCCCGTGATACGTGACCTCACCCCCGCGCTCGACCCTGATCACCTCGACGCCGATGCCTGCGAGGTAGTCGGAGGGTGCGACGACGTGCGCATCCGTGGCATGGCGGCCCAGGGTGAGCACGCGCGGGTGTTCGAGCATCAGCAGGGTGTCCGGGATCATGCCGTCGGCACGCGCGGCCGCGAGCGAGTGCTGCAGGTCCCACGCCTCCCGGTATGGGACGTGCCCCAGCCACCGCACGTCGAGTGTCATGCGAGGACGATACCAGCGCACTGGATGCATCGGGAGCGTGGCGCGGACACGCGAGCTCCGACGGTGGCGCCGGAAGGGTCGAGTCCCGGGACGGAGGAGCCGGGAATCGACGTGCCGTGCCTCCGCACGGACGACCGGAGGTCATTTCCGTCCATATGGCTCTCCTGCGGGCACGAGCCGCGCCGGATCATCCAGACGACTTCCTGCAGCATCCGTCCGGGCGCCGGCTGCGGCGAACCGGGCACGGAGTGTTTCGTGATGGCCCTGACCGACGCCGTGCGCCAGCCGCTCCTGCCAGTTAATCGGCCGCTAGTGTCATTGGCACCCGCCATGGCCGCGCGCGAGACTGACCGCCGAGAGCGATGACGTCCCCGCGCAACCGGTGGCCGGCTGCCCGTTTCGCACGCCTCCGGAGTTGGGATGACGCATTTCGGTGAGATCGGTGCCGCCGTCATCGGCAGCGGCTTCATCGGCACGGTCCACGTCGAGGCGCTTCGCCGGATCGGCGTGCAGCGTCGTCGGGCTGCTCGAGGCGACGCCGGAGCGGGGCACCGGCGCGCGGCCGGACTGCTCGGCGTCGCCGCGCGCGTACGCGAGCCGCTCGACGAGCTGCTCGCCGACGACGGCGTCCAGGTCGTCCACGTCACGTCGCCGAACGACCTCCACGTCCCGCAGGTCAGGCAGATCCTCGCCGCCGGCCGGCACGTCGTCTGCGAGAAGCCGCTCGCGATGACTGCCGGGAATCGGCCGGGCTGGTCCGACCGGCCGCGGCCGCCGGCTCGTGAACGCGGTCAACTTCAACATCCGCTTCTACCCGCTCAACCAGCACGTGCGCGGGATCGGTGCGACAGGGGCGGCGTCGGCGACGTCCGGCTTCGTCACGGGCCACTACTTCCAGGACTGGCTCCGCTCGACACCGACTGGAACTGGCGGCTGGAGACGCGACGCAGGGCGGCGCGCTGCGTGCCGTCGGCGACATCGGATCGCACTGGCTCGACCTCGCTGACGTTCGTGAGCGGCCTGCCGGGTCGAATCGCGTCATGGCCGACCTCGCCACGTTCATCCCGGTCCGCCACAAGCCCGCCGGGCCCGTCGATACGTTCTCCACGGAGCGCGGCACCGAGACCGTGCCACGTCGAGATCCACACCGAGGACGTGGCCACGATCCTCCTGCGGTTCGAGGGCGGCGCGCGGGGAGCGTGGCGCATCTCGCAGGTGAGCCCCGGCCGGAAGAACAGCCTCGCAGTACGAGATCGACGGGTCGGCCTCGGCGGTGGCGTGGGACTCCGAGCAGCCCGACCACCTGTGGCTCGGGCCACCGCGACCGGCCGAACGAGATCCTGATCCGCAACCCGCGCTCATGGACGAGGCCGGACGCGCGGCCGCCGCGCCTGCCGGGCGGGCACGTCGAGGGGTTCGGCGACACGTTCGCGCGCCACGTTCCGGCGCGATCTACGCCGACGTGTCGCCGGGCGCGCCGCGCCGAGCGCCCGCCTACGCGACGTTCGCCGACGGCCACGAGGAGATGCTCGTCGGCGACGCCATCGCCGAGAGCGCGCGCACGGGCCGCTGGGTCGAGGTGAGCGCGGCCGGCGCCCGCGCCGGAACCGCATCCACGCCGCACATGCGAGGGATGCCGCATGAAGCTCGGTTTCCTGACCGCGCCGTTCCCGCAGACGCCGCTCATGGATGTCGCCGACTGGGCGGCCGCCAGCGGCTTCGAGGTCCTCGAGATCGCCTGCTGGCCGCCGCGCCGGCGGGCCCGACGCGGCGCTATGCGGGCACGTGCCACATCGACGTCGCGAACCTCTCGCGCGGCCAGGCCGCCGAGATCGTCGGCGAGCTCGCCGCCGGGGCCTCGCGATCTCCGGCCTCGGCTACTACCCGAACCCGCTCCACCCCGACCCGGCGCACCGGGCGCAGGTCATCGGCCACCTCCGGACGTCATCCGGCGCCGCGAGCAAGATGGGGGTCCCGCTCGTCAACACGTTCATGGGCGGCGACTCGCTCGAAGAACCCAGGACGAGAACTGGGAGGTCGCGCTCGCTCGTCTGGCCGGACATCGTCCGGTTCGCGCAGGACCAGGGCGTGCGGATCACGATCGAGAACTGCCCGATGATCTTCAGCGTACGACGAGTGGCCGGGCGGCAACAACATCGCCACGTCGCCCCGCATGTGGCGCCGGATCCTGGAGCAGTGGGGCGGACACGATCGGTCTCAACTTCGACCCGTCGCACCTCGTCTGGCAGATGATCGACACGGGCGCGGTTCCTCGCGCGAGTTCGGGCCGCACATCCTCCACTTCCAGGCCAAGGACCTGATGATCGACCGCGACGGGCTGTACGAGCGCGGCATCCTCTCGAGCGGCATGGGCTGGCAGGTCCCCCGCATCCCGGGCCTGGGCGACGTCGACTGGACCGTCGTCTTCTCGGACCTGTACCGGGCCGGGTACGAGGGCGACTGCATCATCGAGCACGAGGACCGCAGGTTCGAGGGGACGGACGAGAAGGTCAAGCAGGGCTTCCTCATCGCCCGCGACGTGCTGCGGCCGTAGGTGCAAGTGAGGGCCGTCGATGGCCCTATCGATATCGAGCAGCCTCACCGAGCGCGACATCGCCAAGACCATCGACCACTCGCTGCTCCGGCCCGAGCTCGACGACGCGTTCGTCGAGGCCGGCTGCCGGCTGGCTGCGAAGTACGACGTCGCCTCCGTCTGCTGCCGTCCGGCCGACGTGCGCCAGGGCGGTCGAGCTCCTCCGCGGGACCGACGTCGGGTCGGGAGCACGATCGGGTTCCCGCACGGCAACCACCTGACGTCGACGAAGGTCGACGAGGCCCGGCGCGCACTCGCCGACGGAGCGACCGAGCTCGACATGGTCCTCCAGATCGGCGCCCTGAAGTCGGGCCGCGACGCGGACGTGCAGGCGGACATCGCCGCCGTCGTCGAGGTCGCCCATGCGGCCGGCGCGATCGTCAAGGTGATCTTCGAGAACGCGTACCTGACCGACGACGAGAAGGTCCGTGCCTGCCACCTGTCGGAGGCCGCGGGCGCCGACTTCGTGAAGACCTCGACCGGGTTCGCGCCGGGCGGGGCAACGCACGATGACCTTCGCCTGATGCGCGCCAACACCTCGCCCCACGTCCGGATCAAGGCCGCCGGCGGTGTCCGCACGCTCGACGCGCTCCTCGCCGTGATGGAGCTCGGGGTCACGCCGGATCGGCGCCACGGCGACCGGAGACGATCATCGAGGACTTCCGTGCGCGCAAGGCCGGCCTTGGGGCCGTCCCGGCGCCCATCGCCTCGCACGGGAGCGATGAGTGATGGCCTCGTGGCGGGCCGCCGTGTGGCGGCCCGGGCTCACCAGTGACGGACGGGAGGCGGTCACGGAGGGCCGCGCAGCCCGCGCCGGCAGTCGCCCACAGGCGGGAGGTGATACGCGAAGGAGGCAATGACCGCAGGAACGAGCGACTGCTCAACCGGTGGTCCGGGGGGAGATGGCAGGCAACGCAGGAGGGGATTCAGGTTCATGAAACGAGACCAAATTGTGCGCAGGCTGGCCGCGTTCGTCGCGGTGGCCTCCATCGTCGGAGCGTGCTCGTCCGCCGCGACAACGGCCCCCTCGGCCGCTGCTCCGGCGTCGGCCGCTGCTCCGGCGTCGGCCGCTGCTCCGGCGTCGGCCGCTGCTCCGGCGTCGGCGGCGGCGCTCTCGGCGGGCAGCTACAAGATCGGCTATTCGAACGGTCAGGCCGTCGGCAACGGCTTCCGCGAGGAGCAGGTCTGCACCGCGAAGGCCCAGTGGGCCGCGGTCGGCGGCAGCTCGTCCGCTCTCACGATCATCCACCGCAACACCGACGCCGCGGGCCAGGCTCTCCGACATCCGCAGCCTCGTCGCGAAGGGCGTCAACGCCATCGTCTTCAACCCGAATGACGCAAGCTCCCTCAACCCGGCCCTCGCAGAGGCGCATGCCGCCGGGATCGTGACGGTGTCCGTCGACCAGTACGTCACGGACCCGAACACCTGGAACCTGTACAACAACCAGGTCATGTACGCGGAGCTCGGCGCCAAGTGGCTGTTCGACCAGCTCGGCGGCAAGGGCACCGTCTGGTACACGCGCGGCGCGGCAGGTGCCTCGGCGGACTCCGACCGCGACAAGGGCTTCAAGGAAGTCCTCAAGCAGTACCCGGGCATCAAGGTCGTCCCGACCGACCAGGGCGTGTTCACCGGCTGGGATCCGGCCAAGACCACGCAGCTGGCCAACGATTTCATCCAGAGCGGGCAGTACGACAAGATCAACGGCATCTGGGCGTCCGGCATGGGCACCCAGATCGTCGATGCGATCAAGGCCGCGAACAAGAAGTTCGTACCGATCGCTGACGCCGATATCGGCGGCTTCGTCAAGCAGCTTCTCGACCCGACCAACTATCCCGGGCCTCGTCGGTGCAGCCGTGACCAACACGGCGTCCGTCGGCGGTGCCGGCATCACTGTCGCGCTCAAGCTCCTCGACAAGCAGCCGGTGCAGGCCGATCCGAATGCCGGCCGGCCCAACACCATCCTGCTCACCCCCCAGATCCTGGACAACACGACCCAGGCGGGCAAGGATGCCCTGAAGGCCTGGGTCTCGGTGCCGGGGATGGATCCGCTGTGGCCGCTCAGCCTGTCGATCCCGGGCTGGACCACGTACGATCCGAACACGGTTCCCGCGAGCTGCAAGGGCAGCTGACCCGCACTCGAGCTTCGACGCAGCGAGGGATGCCGGCCCCGGCCGGCATCCCTCGCGTCCTCCAGGTCGATCTCCCGAGAGGAGCCATGACGATCGCCACCACCGACCTCGTGCTCGAGGCGACGGGAATCTCGAAGACATACGGCGCCGTCGTGGCGCTGAGGTCCGCGTCGCTGGCCGTGCGCCCGGGCGAGGTGCACGCGCTGATGGGCGCCAACGGCGCCGGCAAGAGCACGCTCGTCAAGATCCTGACCGGCGCGGTGCATCCGGACGCCGGCCGGATCGCGGTACGCGGACGTGAGCGGACCGTCCACTCGCCCGGCCGAGGCGCGCCGCGGCGGCCTGGTGTCCGTCTACCAGGACCCGGCCATCATCCCTGACCTCGACATCCGCGCGAACCTGCGCCTGACCGAGACGCCGGCTCGAGCCCTTCCGGCACTGGCTCGCGGAGTTCGGCCTGGCGGATCTCGACCTGTCGAGCCTGGCGCGGCGCCTGCCGCTGGCCTCGCTCCGGATCATCGACCTTGCCCGGGCCCTCGCCATCGAGCCCGATGTGCTCATGCTCGACGAGATGACCGCCGCGCTGCCCGCGAACCTGACGGAGCGCGTGCTCGGCGTGGTGGGCAACATGCGCGGGGGTGAGCGCTCCGTGGTGTTCATCTCCCATCGACTGAGCGAGATAGGATCCGTCTGTGACCGCGCCACCGTGCTGCGCGAAGGCCAGACGGTCGGCGTGGTCGACGTGACCCCCGGATCCGAGGAGCGGATCGTCGACCTCATGCTCGGCGAGATCGTCGGCCAGGCGATCCAGGATCCGGAGCGTACCGCGCGCCGGACCTCCACCGGCGCTCCCGCGCGCCTCTCCGTGCAGGGGCTCGGCATGGGCACCGGGCTCCGCGACATCTCGTTCGACCTGCACGCCGGTGAGGTGCTCGGCGTGGTGGCCCTCGAAGGGCAGGGCCAGGACGAGCTGTTCCAGATCCTGGCCGGCGCGAAGCGGCCGACCCAGGGGCAGATCGTCGTCGATGGCTCCGGCGTCTCGTTCCGCCACCCGGCGGACGCGATCCGGGCCGGGCTCGTCTACGTCGCCGCCGATCGGGCGGAGGCGCTCCTCATGCAACGATCCGTGCGGGAGAACATCGCCCTGCCGTTCACTGCGCGCATCGGCCGGTGGGGGCTGATCGACCTGCGCGGTGAACGCCGCAAGGTGGACGAAGCCGTCGCGCGCCTGCAGATCGACGCCCGCGCCGGGAACGAGGTACGCCGGCTCTCCGGTGGCAACCAGCAGAAGGTGACCATCGCGCGCTGGGTGGCCGGCGGCGTGCGGACGATGCTGTGCTTCGATCCGACGCGCGGAATCGACATCCGTACGAAGCAGCAGATCTACGTGCTGCTGCGCGAGCTGGCGGAGGCGGGCGCGGCGATCCTCCTCTACACGTCCGAGCTCAAGGAGGTGCAGCTCGTGTGCGACCGGGCGATCGTGATCTTCGGCGGCCAGGTCGTGGCGGAGATCGATCGCGCCGACGCAGACGAAGCCGCCCTCCTTCGCGCCGCCTATCACCTCCAATCCGGCGCGGCGCTGCCGGAGGAAATCGTCGCCGCGGGCGCGGAATCGCCGAGCGGCGAGCAGGCGGTGGACGCAGGCCAGCAGCCGGAGGTTCCCGCATGACCGCGCTGGCCGTCACGTCGGAACGGCGGACGCTCGACCTCGCCGCATGGGCACGGCGCAACGCGTGGACGCTCGGACTCGTTGGCCTGCTCGGCCTGCTGTTCGTGTTCACCAAGCTCATCCAGCCGAACTACGGTGCCTTCGCGATCCAGGGACTCGGGATCTCGATCATGCCGCTCGCGTTCGCGGCGGTCGCGCAGGCCATCGTGGTGATCGCCGGCGGGATCGACCTGTCGATCGGCTCGATGATGGCATTCACGAGCGTGGTCGCGGCGACCCTGATGGAGGGCCAGGGTGACGTCTTCGCGGTCGCCGTGGTGGCCGGCGTGCTGCTCCTCGGGGTAGCGCTGGGCGCGATCAACGGCACCCTCGTGGTCACGACGCACGTCCCGGACATCATCGTGACCCTGGCCACATCGTTCGTGTGGGCGGGGTTCGCCCTGCTCGTCCGGGCCGCACCGGGGGGCGGTGCGTCGTCCTGGCTGATGAGCCTCACGGCCGGCCCCCTGTTCGGCGTCGACTGGCTCCGGTGGCTGGCGAAGGCGTTCGTCGTCCTCGTCGTGATCGTCGCGCTCGTGTGGATCCCGCTGTCCCGATCGCGCCTCGGCGTCTCGCTCTACGCCGTCGGCAGCGACCAGCTGGCCGCGTTCCGGAGCGGCGTGGCGATCGGCCGGACCAAGGTCGCCGCGTACGCGCTCGCCGGGCTGTTCGGCGCGATTGCCGGCCTGTCGCTCACCGCGAGCACGGGCATCGGGACGCCAGTGCCGGGCCCGTACACGCTCCAGAGCGTGGCGGCCGTCGTTCTCGGCGGAGTCAGCCTCGCCGGGGGTCGCGGCGGCGTGTTCGGCCCGATCGTCGGGGTCATCGTGCTCCAGCTCATCCAGAACGACACGACGTTCCTCGGCATCGACCCTAACTACGCGCTCGTCGTGCAGGGCGTCATCCTCGTCGGCGTGCTCATCCTCGGCAGCGCGCTCGAGAGTCCGGAGGACACACTGATGACCGTGGCAGCGGCGAGCGGTCGCACGTCGGTCACGGCGGCATGGCGGACCACCCTCCGGGACCGCCCGATCATCCCGTTGATCGGCCTCCTCGCCATCCTCGTGCTCGCCATCGATGTCGCGGACCCCGGCATCGTCACCCCGGGATGGGCAGGCGTGATCGCGCGTGCCGCCATACCGCTCGCGGTCCTGGCCGGCTGCCAGACCCTGACGATGCTGACCGGCGGCATCGACCTGTCCGTGGCCTCGATCGCGTCGATGGCCGGCTTCGTCACGGCGACGCTGCTCCACAGCCCCGGGGGCGTCGCGCAGGGCATCGTGGTGGTGCTCGTCGCGGCCGCCCTGGTCGGCCTGGTCAACGGCATCGGCGTCGGCGTCTTCAGGGTCCATCCGCTGATCACGACCCTCGGCATGAGCTTCGTGGTCCTCGGCCTGTCGAACGTCTGGCAACTGCAGATGGTGCAGACCGGGTCCGGGGTGCCCCCGGTGCTCCGCACCCTCGGGAGCGGCACCTTTGCCGACGTCATTCCCTACAGCCTGATCGTCTTCGTGCCCCTCGCGGCCGTCATCATGATCGGGCTGCGGCGGACCGGCTACGGACGCCTGCTGTACGCGATCGGGGACAACCCGGCTGCGGCACGGCTGTCCGGCGTCCGCTCGTGGCAGGTGCTGATCGTTCTCTACGTGATTTCGGCGGTCATGGCGGCCATCGCCGGCCTGCTGATCTCCGGCCTGTCGAACACGGCCAGCGTGTCGCTCGTGGACTCATCCCTGCTGCCATCCGTCGCGGCGGCGGTCATCGGCGGCACGTCGATCTTCGGTGGCCGCGGCGGCTTCGGCGGCACCATGGTCGGCGCGCTGATCCTCACCGTCCTCTCCGCGCTGCTCACGGTGCTCGGGATGCCCGAGGCGACCAACCAGGTGGTGTTCGGGGCGATCATCGTGGTCGTCGCGGCGGCCTACACGAGGGTGACGTCGGAAGCGTGAGCCGCGCGGCGACCGACGTCGATCAGTACCCCACGGACGGCATGAAGGCGCCGGCCGGCTCCTGGTAGATGCCGATCGTCATCATGTTGACGACGAAGAAGACGCGCAGCCCGTGTGCCAGGCACCAGCGGAAGAGCTGCGCGTTCGCCAGCGGCACCAGGAAGCCCGGCGTGCCGAATCCGGTTGCCGCGCCGATGAGCGCCTGCAGGTCGTCGGTGGTCTCCGCGACCGAATGGGTGAAGTAGGTGACGCCGGTCGTGTAGCCCGTGATGCGCCCCAGCCGCTCGACGACGCTCGCGCTGCCGCCGGCGATCGCCTCGCGCAACTTCCCCGGCGCGATCGTGCCCGTGCACGCGGACGCACAGCCGGTTGCACGAGGATTCGTCGGCGGGGGTGGCAGGCCGGACGGCATAGCCGGGCAGGGCGATCCCCAGGGGTGCCCCGTGCATCGCCGCGAACGAGCCGCGCACGTCGAAGCCGAGCTTCGCGTACAGGCTCAGCGACCGGTTGTGGTACGCGATCTGGATGAGCCGGACGCCCGGAGCGCGTCGCTCGGCGGCCCGGTCGAGCACGGCGGACATGAGGGCGCGCCCGACGCCGTGGTCCTGGACGGCGGGATCGACGCTGATCGGGCCCAGGCCGGAGATGGTGGACCGCTCGTCGAGGAAGTTGCTGCCCAGGATGCGGCCGCCGGCTTCCGCCACGACGCCGTAGATCTGCGGGTGCTCGATGAGGTGCCGGATGGGCTCCGCCGCCACCTCGACGGTCGGAAAGTCCGGGGGAAACCCGTGGCGCGCCGCGAGCGTGGCGAACGCCTCGTAGCAGATCCGGCCGCACTCCCGCCAGTCGTCCGGGACCGCCTCGCGAACCCTGACGTCCATCCCGTCACCTCGATCCGTGCGTGCCGTTCCGTGAGCCACGGTGCGGGACCACGGCCGATCGTCGAATGGCCCGCCCCGACGGTTGCGCGTGCACCGTCAGCCCAGCACCCGGTCGAGGTACGCGTCGTCGACGATGCCGCTTCGCAGCGCCGCGCGGTAGCAGTCGAGCGTGTGCCGGATGCCCTCGTCGAGAGGCGTCTCCTCGTACGCCCCCAGTGCCTCGACCATCGGGCGACCGTCGAAGGCCTCGGGCAGGGAGAGCACGCCCTCCTCGGCCGTGATCGTGCCGCGGGCGCCCGGCTCGTACTCACCGATGCGCTCGACGATCTCGTCGACGCCGTGCGTGCCTCCCCCGATGTTGAAGACCGCCGCGCCCTCGAACGGCGCCCGAGCCGCGCGCAGGAACGCCTTCGCCGCGTCGTCTGCGTACTGGAACTGGTAGCGGCCACCGAAGCCGATGTGGTACGGGCGCCCCGTGGCCGCTGCGATCATGGCCAGCGTGGGCTTGGACGTCATGCCGCGGTCCCGGCCGGGGCCGTAGACGGTGTGCGGACGGAGCCCGATGCTCGAGATCCCGTCGTTCTGCCAGTAGACGCCCGCGCCCTGTTCGTTGGCGATCTTGTAGACCCCGTAATGCGAGGTCGGCCAGAACGGGGCGTCCGCGGCCAGCGTCGGCTCCGCATACCGGTCCCTGGGACCGTAGACCGCCGCGCTGCTCGCGTAGACGACCCGCTCGATACCGAGGCGCTTCGCAAGCTCGAAGACCGCGATGGTTCCCAGGACGTTCACGCTGGCGCCCCGGGCCGGATCCGCGGCGCAGAACGGGAGCTGCAGGCCAGCCAGGTGGATGACCCGGTCGATCCCGTGCCGCCGGGACGCCGATTCGAGAGCCGCGAGGTCGGTGATGTCGGCGGTCACGAACGTGATCCGGTCGAACTCCGCGTCGGTGAGGATGAGCCTCAGGCTCCGGAAGTTCCGCCCCGCCGTCAGGACGACGACCGGCACCTCATCCCGCAGGAGGTTCCTGACGACCCAGGAGCCGATGCATCCGGTCCCGCCGGTCACGAGCACGCGTTCGTGTTCCATCTGCCGCCTCTCGAAGTCCTGCCGCCCCTCCGGTGCCGATGGGTCAGCCGATCACCTCGTACCCCTGGATCTCGACGTCCGAGTGGAACGACTTCAGCTCCGGCTGCAGCGACATGTGGACGGCGGAGGTCCTCCATCCGGCGGCCGTCTCACCGTCCCGGAAACGGAACGACAGCTGGTAGCGCGTGGGGGAGTCCGCCTCTCGAAGGAGCTCGATCCTGATGAAGCCCGGCGACTGCGCCATCGCCGGCCCGTACTCGCCGGCGATGAACCGCTCGAAGGCCGCGGTCCTGTCCGGATGGACGGTGAACGTGATGTGTCGCTCGATCACGTCGGAGCCTCCGTGCTCGGTCGATGTCGGCAATGGGATCGCAGGCGCGGGACGGGAGCATAACCCGAAGAGTGGTCTTACCAGTTGACCACTATACCAGCGGGACACTACGATTGAGGGCGACGAACGCCGACAGGAGCGCCACCTCCCGATGCCGAGAGATCCCGCAGCGCCACCGCGGACGGCGTCGTCACCGGAGGAGCCGGCGACGGCAGGTTCACGGTCATTCCCCGGAGCACCCTCCCCGAGGAGGTCGCCAACCGGCTGCTCGCGCTGATCAGCGAACAGCACCTGGGGCCGGGCAGCAGGCTCCCCGCCGAGCGCAACCTGGCGGAGATGATGGAGGTCAGCCGGCCCGTCGTGCGGGAGGCCCTGAGGGCGCTGGCCCTCATGCGCGTCGTCGACATCCGCCAGGGCGCCGGGACGTTCGTGACGTCGCTCGAACCCAGGCAGCTGATCGCCCACCTCGACTTCGCGTTCGCCAAGGACAGCGTCGCGCTGGCGCAGTTGATGGAGGCCCGGCGCGTCGTCGAGGGCGGGAACGCGAGGCTGGCCGCGAGCCGGATCACGGACGTCGAGGTCGCCGCGCTCGACGACCTGGTGGGGTCGCTGGCCGGTTCGATCGACGATGCCGACCGGTTCGGCGAGCTGGACATCGCCCTGCATGGCGCGGTGTGCGCCGCGGCCGACAACTTCCTGCTCTCGCAGTTCATGAGCATCGTCGGCACGCTCGGCAAGGCGAGCCGCGAACGGACGGGCGGCCTCCGTCGCATCCGCGAAGCCTCCCTGCTGGACCACAGGCGCATCGTCGATGCCCTTCGTGCCCACGACCCGACCGCGGCGGAGCGCGCGATGCTCGACCACCTCGATCACGTCGAGCAGGGACTCCGACCCGACTCCGCCACCGAGGGAGACGGCCGGTGAACATCAGGGGCACCCATACCCTGGGCGCGCGCCGCGAGGACGTGTTCGCCGCGATCTGCGACCCCGACGCGCTCCTCGGGGTCATCCCCGGCTGTCGCGAGATCGAGCAGGTCGGTGAGGCCGAGTACCGGGGACGGATCTCGCTCAGGCTCCCCGGCGTCGTCGGGACCTACCGGACCGTGGTCCGCCTGGTCGACGCCGACCCGCCCGCCCGGGGCGACCTCGAGGGCGAGCTGGAAGGGTCGCTCGGCACGATCCGCGGACGGGCCACGTTCCGGCTCTCGGAGGAGGGCGAGGGGACGAGGATCGACTACGAGGGCGAGGCCGTCATCGGTGGACCGCTCGCACGGTTCGACTGCCGGTTCGTGGAGGGGCTGGCGGGTTCGCTGATCGAACAGGGACTGCGGAACATGGACGCGCGACTGGCCGCCGGCCGGCCGGTCGCCCTCCGGAGCCACGACCACCGACCCACGAGGGAGATTCGAGCGTGACCGTCAGGAGCTACTACCTGCCCCGCTCCCTGCCGGAGGCGCTCGGCCTGCTGGCTTCGCGCGGCCCCGAGCTGCTGGTGCTGGCGGGCGGAACCGTCGCGATGCCGCTCATCAACGAAGGCATCTCGCTGCCCGAGGAGGTGATGGGCCTGCGGCTGGCCGGCCTCGACCGGATCGACCGGGCGGGCGACGTCCTGCGCATCGGCGCGACCGCGACGCTGACGCAGCTGCTGAACCAGGACGCGGTTCCCGTGCTGCGCGAAGCCGCGCCGCAACACGGCCAGCTGGTCCGTCCGCAACATGGCCACGGTGGGCGGCAACCTGTTCACGCCTCCGCCCGGTGGCGACGTGGCGGTGGCCCTTCTCGCGCTCGATGCCGGCGTGGTCCTGGCCGGCGCCCGGGGGCAGCGCGGTCGTCCCGATTGCCGAGTTCTTCACGGGGTTCATGACCAACCAGGTCGGGCCGGACGAGCTGCTCGTCGAGCTCCGCGTGCCCGTTCGCCGCGAGCGGATGGCGTACCTCAAGCTCGGCCGCAAGCACGCCAGCACCCCGTCCGTCGTGACCGTGGCCGTGCGCGTCGAATGGCGCGACCAGCGGGTAGCCGAGGCCCGCGTCGCGCTCGGCGCCGTCGGGCCGCATCCGATCCGCGCCGTGGCGGCCGAGCGCCTCCTGGTCGGCAGCCGCCTGGAACCGGATGAGATCGAGGCGGCCGCCACGTCGGCGGCGCGGGAGTGCCAGCCGTTCACCGACGGCGTCGCCACCGACTGGTACCGGCGCCGGATGGCCGGACTGTTCGTTCGCCGGGCACTCGAGCAGCTGGCGCCTGGCGCCCGCGGAGAGGGTCGCTAGCATGGCATCGACGATCGTCACGTTCGAGTTCGGCGACCGGGAGGTCGAGGTCATGGTGAAGCCCATGACCACCCTCCAGTCGGTGCTGCGGAACCAGCTCGGCTTCACGGCCACGAAGGAGGGCTGCCGCCAGGGCGGATGCGGCAGCTGCACCGTGCTGGTGGACGGCGAGCCGATGCTGTCCTGCCTGCTCCCCGTCGAGGACGTCGCGGGCAGGCGGGTCGCGACGCTCGAGAGCATCACGCCGCCCGAGGGGCTGCATCCGATCCAGCAGGCGTTCCTCGACGCCTACGCCCTCCAGTGCGGGTACTGCACGCCGGGCATGGTCGTGGTGGCGAAGGCGCTGCTCGACCACGACCCGGACCCGGGCGACGACGACATCCGGCAGGCGCTGGCGGGCAACATCTGCCGATGCACCGGATACCGCCCGATCGTCGAGGCCGTCCACCGGGCTGCCGAGTCCATGAACGCGGCGGGGGCGAAGACCGGCAGCGAGGCGGCCGGCGCGATGCCCGGCGGCGCGTCGGTGGAGGCGGCACGATGAGCGGCCCCCTCAACGTCGTCGGCCAGTCGGTTCCCCGCAGCGACGGCATCGGCCATGTCACGGGCCGGACCCAGTACACGGCCGACCGCACGTTCCCGGGCATGCTGCACCTCAAGATGGTGCGCAGCCCGCTGCACCACGCGCGGATCCTGGGCGTGGACCTCTCCGAGGCCGAGCGCGTGCCCGGGTTCGTCCGCGCCCTGACCTGGAGGGACGTTCCCCACAACCTCTACACGATCCTCACGCTCATCGGGGTCGAGCCCGAAGAGGAGTACGTCCTGGCCGAGGACCGCGTCCGGTTCCGGGGCGAGGCGATCGTCGCGATCCTCGCGGAGACCGAGGCGGCGGCCCTGGAGGCCGTCTCGAAGGTCCGTCTCGACCTGGAGGAGCTGCCCGCCGTATTCGACGTCGAGGAGGCGCTGAAGCCCGGCGCCCCGATCGTCACCAGCTGGGGCAACAACACGTTCATGTACGAGGGCCATCCGTGCCGCCGCGTGCGGCTCGGTGACGTCGAGAAGGCGTTCGGGCTCGCCGACCACATCGTCGAGGGCGTGTACAACACGAGTCCCATCGAGCAGGCGCCGATGGAGACCACCGGGTGCATCGCCGTGCCGGAGGCCAACGGCCGGTACACCGTCTACACGAACACGCAGGCGCTCTACTTCAGCCTCGACAACACCGCGATCATCCTGCAGGTCCCCGGCAAGCAGCTCCATTTCGTGGGCGGCACGGTCGGGGGCGGCTTCGGCGGCAAGGTGGACGTCATCGTCGAGCCCATCGCCACCCTGGCCGCCATGAAGACGAATCGCCCGGTGCGTTTCGTCTACAGCCGCTCGGAGGAGATGCAGGTCTCGTCCACGCGGAGTGCGTGGCGCATCTACATCAAGGACGGCGTCTCCCGGGACGGTCACATCATCGCCCGCAAGGTCACCAGCTACGCCGACTCGGGCGCCTACAGCCGACAGACCCCCTACGCACTCACCAAGCACGCCGCGAACGCCGCCGGCCCGTACGCGATCCCCAACGTGTCGATCGACGCCTACTGCGTCTACACGAACCGCCAGCCGAGCAGCGCGATGCGCGGCTTCGGCGTGACGATGGGATCGTTCGCGCTCGAGGTGCAGATGGACCGGATCGCCGAGCGGGTGGGCGTGGATCCCTGGACGATCCGCTTCATCAACGCCTACCACAACGGCGACATGAAGCCGCACGGGAAGCTCGCGGAGGACGCCACGCTGATCGAGACGATGCAGGCGGCCGCGACCCTCGTGGGCCACGAGCTGCCGGAAGCGCTCCGCTCGATGACCTCGGCGCCGCGCGACACGGGCCGGGACGGAGGCGCCAGGTGATGGCCAGGCTGCGCGGGACCGGCATCGCGGCCGTCAACTACCCGACGGGCATGAACCTCGGCGGCGACCCGTCACAGGCGCTCGTGCACGCCACGACGAGTGGGTCGTTCGTCGTCTCGCTCTCCAGCACCGACCTCGGCCAGGGGCTGAAGACGGTCATCGGCCAGATCGCAGCCGAGACCCTGGGCGTCGAGTTCGACGAGATCGTCATCGACACGGCCGACACGGACACGGGCCCCCACTGCATGGGGACCTTCGCGAGCCGGGCCACCCACCGCGTCGGCAACGCCGTCATCGCGGCCGCCACCGAGGCTCGCCGGGAGCTGCTCGAGGTCGCCGCGGAGGAGCTCGAGGCGTCGGTGGACGACATCGAGATGGACGGGCACGGGGGCCTGCTGGTCAGGGGCGTCCCGTCGCGATCCGTCAGGGTCGCCGACATCGCGTCGCTTGCGCAGTTCAAGTACGGCAGGACGATCGCGGGCCGCGGAGCGTACATGAAGCCCAAGAGCACCGTGGACCCGGAGACCGGAGCGATGGACCCGGACTCGACCGAGGCCCATGCCTGCACGGTGGCGGAAGTCGAGGTCGATACGGAGACGGGCGAGGTCGCGGTCCTGAGCATCCGCAGCGCGTACGAGGTGGGTCGCCAGGTCAACCCCGCCCTCGTGCAGGGCCAGATCGTCGGCGGCGCGTGGATGGGCATGTCGCATGCCCTGTACGAGACGACCGCGCCGTACTACCCCGCCGTCGAGCACAATCCGAGCACGTTCAGCGAGTACCTGATGCCGGGGACGCTGGAGATGCCGGAGATCGAGTGCGTCGTCCTCGAGGTCCCGTCGTCGAACGGGCCGTACGGGGTCAAGGGTCTCGGCGAGATGACGGCCAACTCGCCCATTCCCGCCATCGTCAATGCGATCTACCACGCCATCGGCGTGCGGATCGACGAGCTGCCGGTCACCCCCGAGAAGATCCTGCGTGGCCTGGAGGCGCGCCCGGCGACGGACGCCTGAACCAGGCCGCGACGGACGCCTGACCCGGGCCGCACCGGACGTCCCGGCCCCCCAGGCCCGGCGCCCCACCTCGCGCCCCGCAGCATGTATCTGGCACAGGAACATGGAGATCGCGATGGGACAGATCACGACCTGGGATGAGTTCCCGACCGTCGAGTACGTGCCCGGCGTGTTCCGCCAGGCGGTCTCGGGCGAGAAGGCGATGCTCACGCGAATCGTGTACCGGGGAGGCGTGGTCATCCCCGAGCACAGTCACGAGGCCGAGCAGATCATGCTTGTCGAGCGAGGCCGGCTGTGGGCCAGGGTGGGCGACGAGGAGGCCGAGGTCGGCCCCGGTTCGCTCCTGGTCATTCCCTCGAACCATGTCCACGCCTTCCGCCAGCTGACCGACGAGGACGTCGTCTTCTACGAGTGCTTTGCGCCCATCCGGCTCGAATACCTGGTCGGCTTCAAGGGCCCCGACCCATCGCTGGCGATGATGAAGAAGGGCCTCGCCCGGGAGTAGCCGGGCACGCTCGCCACGCATGGCGCGCACCTGCCGCTCGCCGGCTGTTCACTCCCCGGCTGTCCGTTCGCCGTCGCCGCCTCCCGCGGCCGGCCCGGACCGCCGGCGCGAGACCCAGGCCCCGAAGGGAGTCCGACCACGACCGCTCCGGCCGACACGCCCGCCCTCCGCTCCGTGCCCAACCTGCGGGACCTGGGCGGGCATCCCACCCGCGACGGCCGCCGCGTGCGACGCGGCCTCCTGTACCGCTCGACGGCGCTCGACAGACTGGACGGCGATGACGCCATCGCCTTCGCCCGGCTCGGCGTCCGATCCGTCTACGACCTGCGCACCGGGCCGGAGAGGCGGGACGCGCCGGACAGGCTGCCGGATGGCACGGAGTACGTCGTGGCGGACGTCATCGGCAACGCGGAGCTCGGCAGCCCGGCCCAGCTGAACGGGGTGCTCGGCGACCCCGCGGGCGCTCGCACCCTCCTCGGCGATGGGCGTGGAACGGCGATGTGGATCCAGCACTACCGTGACTTCGTTGGCGTTCCGAGCGCACGCGCGGCATACGGACGCCTCTTTGGAGACGTGGCGAGCGACGCGCACCGCCCGGCGCTGTTCCATTGCTCGACGGGGAAGGACCGCACGGGTTGGGGGTCGGCCGCGTTCATGCTGCTGATGGGCGTGCCCGACGACATCGTGATGGACGAGTTCCTCCTGAGCAACCGCCTGCTGGAGCCCGTCACGGCCCGCGTGTTCCGGGCGTTCGAGGAGAAGGGCGGGGACGCGGATCTCCTGCGACCCGTCTTCGGTGTCCAGCCGGCGTACCTGGATGCGGGTCTCGATGAGATGCGGCGGCGCTTCGGCTCGATCGAGGGGTACTTCGCCGACGGGCTCGCCGTGTCCCCGCGGACGCAGCGGACCCTGCGAGAGGCGTTCCTCGAGCCCTGACGGGGCCGCGTCCCGCCGTCAGGCCCGGCGGGACTCGTGCGTTCCCGGCGCGGGCGCCTCGCGCAGGACCTCGACCAGGAACGCCGCCGCCGCCACGGCCGCGCGCAGCCGCCCGTGAGGGCCGTGCTGGAACAGGCGGAGCTCGAGCCGCCGGCTCCAGTCGTCGGCCGGGCTGACGACCGCCACGTTCACGGAGGTTGCCGGCGGGCCGGCCTGGGCGACGAGCGCGAGTCCCACCTCGGCGCCGCTTTCCCGCGCCACCCGGACAGCCGCGGCCTCGAGGCCCGAGGTCAGCATGGTCGAGTGTCCGTCATCGCCCAGCGCAACGGCCTCGCCCAGGCCGGCGACGTCTGCGAGCAGCAGGCCGAGCTGCCCCCTGGTCCCCGCCTCGATCGTCGCGAGGCTCGCCTTCGACGTCTCCAGGGCCGCGGTCACGAGCTCGGCCCAGCTCGTGCGGCCCTCCGCCCACACGTGGCCGGGCAGCGCCTCGCGGATGCGGGCGACGGCGGCCTCGACGATCTCCGGTGCCGCGACCTGCCGTCCGTCCGAATCGACCTCGTCCACGGCGGAGACGCGGATGTCCAGCCAGTCGGCGCCCGCGTACGTCGCCACGACGGGATTGGCGCGCCGCAGCCACGCGTCTCCCAGCCGGTCCACGACCATCGATTCGCCAATGCCGTACGTGCGCAGGTTCCGCACGACGCGCCCGTCCCCGAGCCCGCGCTCGCGCAGCCGCGGCAGCACCCAGTCCTGCCACATTGGCCGCATCTCCCGGGGCGGACCGGGCAGGAGGATCGCGATGCGGCCGTCCGGGACATCCACCCACCAGCCCGGTGCCGTGCCGTTGGCGTTCGGGATCGACGTGGCGGACGGGATGAGCCAGGCCTGCTTCAGGTTCACCGCCAGGAGGCTGCTGCCGCGCCGCTCGAACATCGTCCGCAGCCACGCCTCGATCCCGGGATCGACCGTGGGTTCCTCGCCCAGCGCGGCCGCGAACGCCTCGCGGGTGAGGTCATCGGGTGTCGGGCCGAGGCCCCCGGTCGAGACGACCAGGTCCACGGCGTCGAGCGCCTCCCGCACGTGCGCGGTCACGGACGCGAGATCGTCGGGGAGTGCCGAGATCCGGCGGACCGTGACGCCCGCCGACGCCAGCGAGGCCGCCAGCTCGCCGCCGTTCGTGTCGCGCGTCTCGCCGCTCGTCAACTCGGTGCCAACCGCGAGCAACTCGGCGGTCAGGATGGGCCTGGCGGAGGAGGGGTGGGCCGGGGTCACGCGGGCAGGGTATCGCGTCCGCCGGCATGCGGCCCGGCTGCGGGCGACGGGCGACCGACGAGCCCGGTCGCGACTACGCGCGCGACGCCGCTGTGGGCGACGGGCGACCGACGAGCCCGGTCGCCACTACGCGCGCGACGCGGCGGCCTCGTCCGAACGGCGCCTGCCGGCGAGGCGGATCAGGTCCTCGTGGAGCTCGAACCAGACGCCGTGGTAGCTGTCCACGAGCGGAGACGCGACGAACCGCCGGTCGCCTCCCTGCGCGAGATCGAGGGCCAGCCGCAGTCGCCGGCGGTACGCGGCGAGCCGTAGGAGCCTCGCCGCCAGGGGCGCGAGCCATGCGTCCGTGTCGGCATGCAGGCTCGCGAGCCGCTCGAGGATTCCGGCGTCGTACACGGTCGTCGCCGTGGTCGTTGATGGTCTGCTGGCCGTCCACGTCGCGGAGCTGCCACGCCGTGACCGTGTCCTTCATGCGCCGGTCGAAGTCGAGGAACTCGTCGAGGGCCGCGACGCAGGGGATGTCTCCCCCGGCCTGATCCCGGTCCGCGGTGAACAGATCGAGCGCGTGGAGCTTCCCGGCGCCGGTCAGCCGGAGCCCGGCCGGCGCCGTCTCCACGATGCCGGCGGCGACGAGGTGGTCGACCATCGGACGGACCTGCTCCTCGCGCGTGCCCAGCGCGAGTGCGAGCGAAACCGCCGTGGCATGTCCCTTGACCAGCAGCGCACGAGCCACCAGGCCGGGATCGACCGGGGGGCCGGACGAGTCGATGTCCGGATGGGTCCCCGTCGCCTCCTCCGAGCGCGCGACCCCGGCGCCCTCGTCATCCGGCGTGCCCACCGGGATCCCGAGCTCGGTGGCCCACGCGAGCAGGACCTCCGCCTCCGGGGCGGTCGCGCGACTTCCCGCGACCTCACCGGCGAAGACCTCGCCGGTGCTGCCGTCGATCGTGATGACCTCGCCGGCAGCCAACTCCCGGCCGCCGATCGTCACCCGGGCGTCGCCGACCTCGACTCCGCCCGCTCCCACCACGGCCGGGATGCCCCATCCGCGCGCCACCACCGCCGCATGGCTCGCCAGCCCGCCGCGCGCGGTCAGGATGCCGGCGGCCCTGGCCATGCCGTGGACGTCCTCGGGCGACGTCTCCGAGCGGACCAGGATCACGGACCGGCCGCCGTCGGCGGCCACCTCGGCCGCGTCGGGTGACGTCACGATCTGCCCGCTTGCCGTCCCGGGCGACGCCGGAAGGCCCACGGTCAGGGGTGCGGGGCGGTCATCGCGTCGGATGTCCACCAGGGGCGGGTGTGCGAGGTGAGCCGACACGCGCCGGATCGCCTCGTCCCGGCCGAGCGGGAAGTCCGGATCGCTCGCCATGTCGAGCGCGATGCGCAGCGCAGCCCGCGGACTCCGCTTGCCGACGCGGACCTGGAGCATCCAGAGCCTTCCGCTCTCGATGGTGAACTCGATGTCGCACAGGTCCGCGTAGTGGCGCTCGAGCAGCGCGGCATACTCTCGCAGCTGGCGTGCCACGTCCGGCAGCCGCTCATCGATCGCGCCGATCGGCTGCGTCCGGTGCGTGCCGGCAACGACGTCCTCGCCCTGGGCATCGAACATCACGTCGCCGTAGAGCACGGGCTCGCCGGACGCGGGATTGCGGGTGAACAGCACGCCGGTCCCGGAGTCGGCCCCCCGGTTGCCGAAGACCATGGCCTGGATCGTGACGGCCGTGCCGAGGTCGTCGGGGATCCCCTCGTGCTCCCGGTAGGCCCGGGCCCGGTCGCTGTTCCAGGACCTGAATACCGCCTCGATCGCCGCCCTGAGCTGCAGCCACGGGTCGTCGGGCGGGACCACGCCCACGATCGAGCGGAACATCTCGACGAAACGGCGACGGCAATCGGCCGCAAACGCGGCGTTACCCGATGCCGCACCGAGGCCGACGACCGTGGCGTCGTCGAGGCCGAGGTTGAGAATCGTGTCCATCATGCCCGGCATGGACACGGGCGCGCCGGACCGGACGCTGACCAGGAGCGGATCCGCAGGATCACCGAAGCGCCGGCCGACCACGGCCTCCACCCGCGCCATGTGAGCGCGCACCTCGGCGTCGAGTCCGTCCGGCCAGCCCCCGGCCAGGTAGGCGTTGCACGTCGCCGTGGTCAGCACGAAGCCCGGCGGCACCGGCAGGCCGAGCCGCGTCGCCATCACGTTCAGGTTTGCGGCCTTGCCGCCGACCAGCGCCCCGAGCTCATCGAGGGCCAGCGCGTGCGGATGGTCCAGGTCGTAGACGCGGGTCACCTTCGGAGACATCCTCCCCGCAGCCGTGCCGGGCCGGTCTCCTCGCCGTCGGTCATGCCCGCGCCCCGTCGGACAGCCGAGCGCCCGCAGGGCGTGTTGCCGTCCGCGGGCGCCCCTTCAACGGCCGTCGCCGTCGGGCCGCGCCGTGAGCTTGTCCCAGAGCGAGCCCGCGTTCTGCGTCTGGATGTGGCCCATCATGTAGCCCTGCCCGATGTCGACCGGGTAGCGGTCGGCGAAGCTCACGCGCGCCACCGTCTCCTCGCGGCTCCAGCCCTTCGCGACGGCGACCGCGACGGCCGCCTTCCACTCGAGGAGCATGGCTCGCTGGGTCGCCAGGTACGCGAGCGTCGTGACGGGCCCGTGCCCGGGCACGACGTGATCCACGTCGAGGGTCCGGATCCGGTCCAGCGCGGCCACCCACTGGTCGACGTCGGAGGACATCAGCCACGTCGCGCAGTCGTTGAACACCGTGTCGCCGGTGAACACGACGCGCTCCTCGGGGACGTGCACCGCGACCTGGCCCGGGGTATGGCCCGGCGTGTGCAGCAGCCGGAACGTGTGATCGCCGACGTGGAGCGTGATGTCGCCGGTGAACACGATCCCGTACCTGTTCAGCTGGGCGTAGTAGGTCTCGCGATCCGGGACCAGGGAGGCTCCGTCCGGGTCGTCCTGTCGGGATCGCCTCGAGGGCGTAGTCGAACGGGTCCAGGTCCGCGAACACGACCATGAACCGGTCGTGGACGCCCTGGTGGTGGACGACGGTCCCGGCGCCCTTGAACCAGTGGTTGCCGAAGATGTGGTCCACGTGGTGCTCGGTGTTGATGAGGTAGCGGATCGGCCCGTGTGATTCCGCTTCCTGCCGCATCGCCACGGCCTTCGTGGGCAGCTGCGGCGTATCGATGACGACGACGCCGTCCGAGGTCGTCACGAAGCTCGGGTTGCAGCCCCGAAGCGTCGTGTCGGTCCAGACATTCCGCGTCACCTGTTGCATGCGTCGTCCTCCGTCCAGTTGGTGGCTGGCCGCGCAGGCGGCCTGTCTTCGGTGCGTATCGTCGCCGGGACGCCTACTGCGTGGCGGTCAGGCCGCCGTCGATGCCCAGGATCTGGCCCGTCACGAATGACGAGGCGGGCGATGCGAAGAAGATGACCGCTCCGACGAGGTCGTCCGTCTGGCCCACGCGGCCCAGCGGGACGCGGCTGACGAGGCCGGACTTGAAGTCCGGGTCCGCCAGCAGCGTGGCGACCTGGGGAGTATCCACGAAGGTGGGCGCGATCGCGTTCACGGTGATCCCGTGCTTCGCCCACTCGGTTGCCCACTGGCGGGTGAGCGAGCTGATCGCCCCCTTGGCGGCGACGTAGGCGGAGTACCCCGCGTTGATCCCGAGGGTCGCCCGGACCGAGCTGATGTTGATGACCCGGCCGCCCTCGCCGCCGCGGATCATCGCGCGCGCCGCGGCCTGGGTCGCGATCAGCGTGCTGCGCAGGTTGATCTCCATGATCCAGTCCCAGGCGTCGCGCGGGTACTCCTGGGCCTCGAACAGGACCTTGCCGGCACCGCCGCCGACGGCATTGACGATGATGTCGAGTCGCCCGAAGTGGTCCACGGCGGAGGCGACGACGCGCTCCGCCTCGGACTCCTTCGTGATGTCGGCGCCGAACGCGATGGCCTCGGCGCCGGTCACCCGGACGCGCGCAGCCGCCTCGTCGGCGCGTCCCTGGTCGATGTCCCCCAGCACGAGTCTCGCCCCCGCTGCGCCCAGGGCCTCCGCGAGGGCTCCGCCGATGGCGCCCCCTCCACCCGAGACGAAGGCCACGCGGCCGTCGAGGCGGAAGGTGTCGAGTGGGTTCATGGCAGTCTCCTAGTTGCCGGGGAAGACGAGGCTCAGCGCGCCGCGCTTGCCCGGCTCGGGCCAGCGGACCGTGACCTCCTTCTGCTTGGTGAAGAAGCGGATGGAGTCCTCGCCGCGCATCTGCAGGTCCGCGAAGGCCGAGCCGCGCGTGCCGCCGAACGAGAGGTAGCCGGCCGGGACGGGGATCGGGACGTTGATGCCGATCATGGGCACGTCCACCTCGAGCTCGAAGCGCCGGGCCGCGCCGCCGTCCGTGGTGAAGATCGCCGTGCCGTTGCCGTACTGGTGCGCGTTGATGAGCGCCACCGCCTCGTCGTAGGTCTTCGCGCGGACCATGCCGAGCACGGGGCCGAAGATCTCCTCCCGGTAGATGCTCATCTCCGGCGTCACGTGGTCGAAGAGCGTCACGCCCAGGAAGAAGCCGTCGGGATGCTCGGGATGGTGGAAGGGACGGCCGTCGGCCACCAGCTCGGCGCCCTCGGCGACGCCCTTCTCGATCCACTCGATGACCGACGCGCGGTGCTCGGACGAGTAGATGGGCCCCATGTCCACGCCGGGCTCCATGCCGGGGCCGATCCTGAGCCTGCCGATGCGCTCCTCGAGCATGGGCCGCAGCCGGTCGCCCGCGTCGCCCACGGCGATGACCAGCGTCTGCGCCATGCAGCGCTCGCCGGCGGAGCCGTAGCCCGCGGCGATGGCGGAGTCCGCGGCGAGCTCCATGTCCGCGTCGGGAAGCACGACCATCGCGTTCTTGGCGCCCGTGTAGGCCCCGACGCGCTTGCCGTGCCCGGGTGCCGGTCTCGAAGACGTGGCGCCCGACCGGCGTCGAGCCGACGAACTGGATGGCGTCGATGCCGGGGTGGACGAGGATCGCGTTGACGGCATCGCGGCCGCCGTAGACGACGTTGAAGACGCCGTCGGGCAGGCCGGCCTCCTTCCACAGCTCGGCCTGCAGCTGCGTCGCGCCCGGCGTGTGGCTGGAGGGCTTCCACACGAACGTGTTGCCGGTCATCATCGCGATCGGATAGATCCACATGGGGACCATCGCCGGGAAGTTGAACGGCGTGATGCCGGCCGCCACGCCGAGCGGCTGGCGCAGCGTGTGGGCGTCCACCTTGGTCGAGACGTTCGGCGTGTTCATGCCGGCGAGGTGGGTCGGCAGGCCGCAGGCGAACTCCACGGTCTCGAGCCCGCGCAGGACCTCGGCCAGCGCGTCGGGGAAGGTCTTGCCGTGGTCGCGCGTGATGAGGGCGGCCATCTCCTCGCGGTGGCGGTACGCCAGCTCGCGGTAGGCGAAGAAGATCTGGCTGCGGGCGATCAGCGGCAGGTCGCGCCAGGCCGGGAACGCCGCCCGTGCCGCGGCGACGGCGGCGTCCACCTCGGCCGCGCCTCCGCGCGGCACGCGGCCGATCACCTCGCCCGTGGCCGGGTTGTAGACCGGGCCTGTCTGCTCGGGCAGCACCTCGACCGGCCGCCCTCCGATCCAGTGGCTGATGACGGGAAGTGGAGCGACGGTTGCGTGCTCGGCGCTCACCTGGATGGTCATGACCGCTCCCTCCTGGGGTGTCCGGGTTTCGAGGACGTCACCTGGGCCTGACGTCCGGGTTGGGCAGGACGATGTCCCTGATCGCGGCGACCAGGTCGTGGTAGGCCCCGATGAACTGCCGGAGCGTCCGGACGGTCGCCCCGTACGTGTCGAACTCGGCGGGCGACAGGGCGTCCGGCTCGTAGGCCAGCGGGAACTCCGGGATCCGCCGCATCAGCTCGTCCACGAGGGCCGGATCGACCGGCACGTCCATGCGGGGCACGGGGACGATCCCGCTGTCGTTGAAGCGCACCTGCCAGGCGTGGGGCATGGTCAGGATCACGTCGCCCCCGACCAGCTCCGTCCAGTGCAGGACGTGGCGATACGCCGCGGCGATGCAGCCGGCTGCGGTAGCCGCGCTCCCGGAACACGGCATAGGCGCGCTTGAACACGGCGATCCCGGCCCAGTCGAGCGCCGTGGGGTCCACGGCCAGGCCGTCGCGGTCGACCACGACCCGCATCCAGTCGTCGACACGCCCGATCATGATCGTGATGACGGGCGCGAGCCGGTCCGGATCTCCGCCCGCTGCCGCCAGGCGCGCAAGGCCGCGCTCGACGGCCTCGGCCGCCGTCGAGCGGCCTGCGGGACGCGTGAACGAGACCGTGGCATTGATGTTGATCCCGCGCGCCGTCGCCTCCTCGATGGCGACGATGCCGGCCGCGCGTGGCCGGGAACTTGACCTGGAGGTTCGGCGCGAGGCCGGCGAACCGCTCGGCCTGCTCGACCATCCGCGCCGGTGTTCCGGTAGTTGGCCGGGTTGGTCTGGACCGAGTGCCAGGCCCTTCTGCCCGTGCTCCCGCTCGTGGATCGGCGCGAGGACGCCCGCGCCGCGGACGGCCATCTCCTCGACGAGGGCCCAGGTCAGCTCGACCTCGGTCCAGGACGGGTTGGCCGCCGCCAGCTCGCGGACGCGCGGCGCCCAGTGCGAGCGCTCCTTGCCGAGGACCTCGAGGACGATCGTCGGGTTGGAGGTGGCGCCGGTCGGCGCCTCGCTCGATGGCGTAGGCGAGCTCGTCGCTCGCGCAGGAGTCGTTCCAGTAATCGGTCGGGCCCAGCCGCGCCGTCCGAAGCAGGGGACTGTCGATCATGGTCATCGGGCCCCTCCGGGCTCGCGTCGATCGCGGTGTCGGGCCACGGCGTGCTCCTCGGCGCGGGGCCCGGGCCGGTCGCAGGGCCGCCACCGGCGTCACCCCGCGGGATCGCCTCACGGCGGCTCCGCATGACCGCTAGCATACGATAATCGATCATCGAAGGAACGGGGGATCCGCAACCGGGCAGAGGGCAGGAGGCCATGCAGATGACGGTGGTCGAGGAAGAGGTCCTGGGCCGGTTCCTGGGCGACGACGCGTTCCCCGTCACGTGGGAGACGGAGGGCGAGCAGGGACTGTTCTGGGTCTACGACGACCTGCACTGCCCGCACCCGCTCAGCCCCATGTACTTCGACATCGGCGGCTGGTGGCTCACCTGCGACCACATGTTCCGCCGGTTCGGGACGCCGTTCGCCTGCGACTGGATCACGAAGAGCGTCAACGGCTACCTGTACACGGCTGCGGTACCCGCGCGTCCCGACGCCACGGTCGATGCCATGGAATACGGTGCCCGGTATGGCGCACGGGTCCCGCTCGACCCGGACTACGCGGACCGGATCGGCGCGTACCTCGACGCCGTGCTGCCGGTCTACGGCCGCGAGTTCGCGACGTGGTGGCGCGACCGGCTCGTGCCCGAGATGCAGCGCAACTTCGCCTACCTGGAAGCCGAGCTCGACCGGCAGGACGAGCGCGATCTCGCGAACCTCGCCTGCCTGCTCGAGGACGCGATCGACGTCCACGATCGCCACTGGAAGATCCACTGGATGCTCAACTTCGCCCAGCTCTCCGCGACGCTCAACCTGCGGGCGGTCGCGCAGAAGACCCGCGGCGAGGTCGACGAGGCGCTGCTCGGCCGGCTCCAGAACTCGGCACGGGACCGCAACTGGGATTCGATCGAGGCCCTCTGGAAGATGAAGCAGGAGGCGAAGTCCGACCCGGAGCTCGCCGCCGCCTTCCGCCACGAGTCTGTGCAGGAGATCATCGCCGCGCTCCGGTCCGGCGAGCGCGGCAGGCAGTTCATCGCCCTGCGCGTGGAGCCGTACCAGCGGGAGTTCGGCTGGCACGCCGTCTGGAGCCACGAGTTCGTCTTCCCCACCGTCCGCGAGCAGATGGAGCCCGTCATCGAGACCGTCCGCGGGTACATCGACACCGACTACGACTACCCGACCACGATCCGGACGATGGAGGAGGACATCCGCAGCGCGTCGGCCGAGATCCTCGCGGGTCTCGAGGGCGATGCCCTCGAGGAGATGCGCGCCGCCAACGAGATGAACCTGAGGATGGCGCCGCTCACGCCCGACCACCACTTCTACATCGACCAGGGCGCGAATGCGCACCTCCGGTTGGTCCTGATCGCCATCGGCCGGAAGCTCGTCGCCCAGGGGCTGCTCGACGCGCCGGACGACGTCATGTTCCTGCGCTACAACGAGCTGCGCGAGTTCATCGGCAATCCTGCGGCCGTCGACGCGCCGGCTGCTGGTCTCCAGGCGTCGTGCCGAACGGGAACGCGCGTACACGTTCGTGCCGAGGGACTGGATCGGCACGGCCACCCCGAGCCAGCTCGCCTTCCCGTACCTGACGAACTGGGGCTTCCCCGACAAGTTCTACCGGAAGCCCTCGGACATCGTCGGGCAGATCAACGGGATCGGCGGCTCTCCGGGCGTGATCGAGGGGATCGCCAGGGTCGTCGTCCGCGAGGACCAGTTCGACGAGGTCAAGGCAGGCGAGATCGTCGTCTGCCAGATGACGAACCCGGCATGGGTCGTGCTCTTCACGAAGATCGTCGGGCTCGTCACGGACGCGGGCGGGACGACGTCGCACCCGGCGGTGCTCTCCCGCGAGTTCGGCATCCCGGCGGTGGTCGGCACGTCCGCGGCCACGCACGTGATCCGCAGCGGCGATCGCATCCGCGTCAACGGGACCAGCGGCCTCGTGGAGATCCTGCAGGCGGCGGCGATGCCCAAGAACGACCTGCTCGGCCTGTAGGGCGACCGATGTCCGAGAGCCGGCTCATCTCGCGCGACGTCCTCAGCGACCAGATCGAGGATCACCTCCTCCAGGCCATCCTGACCGGCGCGTACCCTCCGGGGTCCCGCATCGTCGAGACGCGCGTGGCCAGGGAACTCGGCGTGAGCCAGGCACCGGTCCGCGAGGCGCTCCGCGACCTGGAGGCGCTGGGGGTCGTGGAGATCACCTCGTTCCGCGGCGCCCGGGTCCGCCGCCCGAGCAAGGCCGAGCTGCTGGAGGCGTACGGGGTGCGGGCCGAGCTCGAATCCCTGGGCGCCCGGCTCGCCATGGCGCGGATGTCGGAGGCGGATCTCGACGAGCTCCAGGGCTGCGTCGACGAGATGCAGCGCGCGGCAGCCGCGGGCGACCGGCACGCGGAGGCGCTCGTCGACGGGCGGTTCCACGCCCGGCTCATCGAGGCCACCGGCAACCGCACTCTCGAGCGGGTGTGGCGCTATCTCATGCCCGTCGCGCGGACGTACATCACCCTCGCCGGCGCCCGGCGTGGATGCCGTCGCCGCGGCCGACCTGCACCTGCCGATCCTTCACGCCCTCCGCCTGGGGGACGCGGACCTCGCGGTGGATGCCATCCGGCGCCACTTCCAGGTCGCCGGATCGACCTTCGACGCGACCTTCGTCGACGCGTTCTCGATGGCCGGGGGGGCCGCCGCCGGGGGCGTGGCGAGCGCTCGCCCTGCGATCGAGCCGCTCGAGAACGTCATCGCCCCGGGCGGCCATGAAGGGCGGCCCTCGTGAACCTGTCGCGCCGCGCCGGCGCCCCGACCGCCCAGTGAGGAATGGATGAACGAGCACCTGACCCTGTCCGAGGAGATGTCGGCCGGAGCGGCACGGCTCCGTGTCGACGTGTACGGCGGCGAGCCGCGCGAGCACGTCCTCGAGGACATGAGCTTCCTGAACTACCGCCTGGCGGACGTCCGCCTCGAGCCGGACGTCACGCTGGGCGAGCCGGACATCGCCTGGCACCAGGACGGCCCGAAGGACATCGCCTACGACGGGCGCCACATGACCTTCACCGGCCCGTGGCCGGCGGGGCCCATCCAGAAGGTCGTCGTGGCGATGCTCGCGCTGCGCATGGAGGCCGCGGGGCTCCACCCGTTCCACGCCTCCGCGGTGCGCCACCGCGACAGGACCGTGATGTTCCTCGGCGGCGAATCCAACCACGGCAAGTCGATGGGCCAGATCGAGGCGTGCCGTCGTGGCGCCCTGCTCGTCTCGACCGAGACGACGGTGGTGGACGAGGCGGGTCGCGCCGTCGTCGGCTCGAAGGAGCCGTTCATCAGGAAGCGCACCGAGGGGACGGAGCGGGCCGACAAGGCCGCGCCCGACCGCGGCGTCGAGAAATTCTTCGGCTCGATGCCGAGCTGGGAGATCTACACTGAGCCGGCCGTCGTCGATCTCGTGATCGTGCCGGCCATCGACGGCAACTTCGACCCGAGCCTGGCCGAGATGATCCCCTTCGAGCGCCAGTTCCAGACGCTGCACTCGCTGCAGAACTACTTCCTGCTCAACGAGCTGCTGGCGGCCGGCCTGCCGATGCCCATCGTGGACACCGAAGCGCTGCGTCGGGCGCGCGCGCAGTTCGCCGCGCGCTTCTCCGAGCGACCCTTCTACTTCGTCCGGGCAGCCACCCCGCAGGTGCTCATGGACGAGGTGGACCGGATCCTCTGAGGCCAGGCGTGGCAGCCATCCACCCCTTCTCGTACGAGCGGCCCGCGACGCTCGCCGAGACGGTCGCGATCCTGGGACGGCACGGTGCCGAAGCGCGCGTGCTCGCCGGCGGAACCGACCTGATCATCCGGCTGCGCGACGGAAGCCTCCGTCCGTCCGTCGTGATCGACGTCAAGCGGGTGCCCGAGCTCGGGCCGGCGATCCGCGAGGATGGTGGCATCCTGACCATCGGCGCCACGTCGGTGATGACGGACATCGCCGCGAACCCGGTCGTGCGACGGCACTTCGTCGCGCTCGCCGAGGCCGCCGCGGTCGTCGGCTCCGTGCAGATCCGGAACCGTGCGACGCTGGCCGGGAACATCTGCAACGCGTCGCCGGCCGCGGACTGCGCGCCGCCGCTGCTCGTCTACGGGGCGGTCGTCGTCGCCGCCGGCCCGGACGGCACCCGACGGATCCCCGTCTCGGAGCTCTTCGTGCGATCCGGGCAGACGGCCCTGGCGCGTACCGAGGTCGTCGTGGCGATCGAGCTGCCACTTCCCGCCAGCCGCATCGGCGCCGTGCACGTTCGACGAACGCGCCGGCGCGGCCACGACCTGGCGTCCGTCACCCTCACGTGCGGGGTGGACGGGGCGGGCGTGACGCGCGTGGCATACGGCAGCGTCGGCCCGCGGCCGGTCCTGGTCGTGGACGAAAGCGGTGTGCTGGCCGACGCCGGCTCCCCCGTGCATGCCAGGGACGAGATCTTCGAGCGCATGTTCGAGGGCGCCAGCCCGTCACCGCGGTCGATGCGGGCCAGCCCGGAGTACCGCCGGGCGATGCTGCGGGTCCTCGGCACGAGGGCGTTGCAGATCGCCATCGGGCGGCTCGGGGAGGCGTGATCGGGATGGGCGACACGGTCCACATCGAGGTCACCGTCAACGGACGCCGCCGCGCGCTCGACGTGGCGGCCCACCACACGCTGCTGGACGTCCTCCGTGAGGACCTGGAGCTGACCGGCGCCAAGGAGTGCTGCCTGGTGGGGGAGTGCGGCGCGTGCACGGTGATCGTGGACGGTCGCACCGTCGACTCGTGCCTCGTGCTCGCCGTCGAGGTCGACGGAGCCGATGTGCGGACGGTCGAGGGGCTCGCCAGTGACGGCCGCCTGACTCACCTGCAGGAGGCGTTCCTCGACAAGGGGGCGGCGCAGTGCGGGTACTGCATCCCCGGCCAGCTGATGGCGGCGCAGTCGCTGCTGGAGCTCAACCCGCACCCCACCCTCGAGGAGGTGCAGGAGGGCCTGGCCGGCAACCTCTGCCGCTGCGGCGGGTACCAGCAGATCACCGAGGCGGTCCTCGCGGCCGCGGAGGAGATGGACCGGTGACGGCCGGCGGCGTGGGCGATTCCCCGCGTCGGGGCGGCGGGCCCGACCGGGTCACGGGCCGGCAGCAGTACGTCGCCGACATCCGCCTGCAGGATGTCCTCCAGGCGAAGCTGGTCACGCTCGACTGCGCGCGCGCCCGGATCGTCTCGATCGACACGAGCGAGGCGTGGCGGGTTCCCGGCGTCCGGCTCGTGACGACCGCGTCGGACCTCCCGCAGCCCGTCCCCCGCTTCGGGCCCCAGTTCGAGGACCGCCCGGTCCTGGCCGTGGGCGAGACGAAGTACCACGGCGAGCCGGTGGCGGCGGTGGCCGCGGAGACGCGCGACGCCGCGGAGGAGGCCGCCAGCCTCGTCAAGGTCGAGTACCAGCCGCTGCCCGCGATCGTCACCCTCGAGGCGGCGCTCGATCCCTCCGCCCCGCTGGTCCAGGACCCGGAACTCCGTCCTGGCGACCCGCTCAACGCGAGCAACGTGCTGCGCGAGCACAGGATCGGCTGGGGCGACGTGGACGCGGCTCGCGCGGACCTGGTCGTCGAGCACTCGTACGCCTTCCCGATGGTCACCCACTTCGCCATCGAGCCGCACGCCTTCATGGCCGCACCGGCCGGGGACGGGATCGCCGTCTGGAGCACCATCCAGCACCCCTACTGGCTGCAGAGGATCCTGGCTCGCCTCCTCGGGCTCCCCCTGTCGAAGGTCCGCATCCTCGCCCCCGACCCCGGCGGCGCGTTCGGCGGCAAGCAGCACACGAAGTACGAGCCGCTCGTCGCGCTCATGGCGCTGCGGGCGGGCCGGCCCGTGCGCCTGGTCCTCAGCCTGGAGGAGACGTTCCAGGCTGCCCGCCGGGCCTCTGCGGAGGTCCGTGTCCGCACCGGGTTCAACGCGGACGGCACGTTCGCGTTCCAGGACGTCGCGGCCGACTACCTGATCGGCGCGTACGCGGACATCGCCGACCGCGTCGTGAGCAAGGGCAGCTACCCGGCATGCGGGCCGTACCGCGTGCCCGCGGGGCGCGTCGTGGGGAGGAGCATCCTCTCCCACACGACTCCGTCCACCGCGTTCCGCGGCTTCGGAAACCCCCAGGTCAACTGGGCCGTCGAATCGAACATCGACGAGGGAGCGCGGGCGCTGGGGATCGATCGGCTGGAGATCCGCCTGCGCAACCTCGCCCGAAAGGGTGACGCCTTCATCCCGTTCGACACGCCCGCAGACGGCGACTGGGAGCAGACGGTGCGCAGGGCCGCCGACGCCATCGGCTGGGGGACGCCCCTGCCACCCGGCCGGGGCCGCGGGATCGCGCTCGGCATCAAGTCCGGGCCCACCACCGGACTCTCCTACTCGACCGTGCGGCTGCTGGCCGACGGCAGCGTGGTCGTGTACGCGGGAACCTCCGACATGGGCCAGGGTGCGCGCACGATCTTCGCGCAGATCGCAGCCGGCGAGCTCGGGTGCCCGCTCGACTGGGTCACCGTCGTCATGGGCGACACGGCCGTGGTCCCGTACGACGCGCAGACCTCGGCCAGCCGCTCGTCGGTCCTCATGGGCAACGCGATCCTCGCCGCCTGCCGCGACGTGCAGGCGAAGGTGCGGGCGATGGCCGCGCGCCTGGAGGGCATCGACGAATCGGGGATCGTCGTGGAGCTGGGGACCGTGCGGCTGCTCGGGCGGGAGATGCCCATCCCGGACGTTGTCACTCGCGGCCTCGGACGGCTGGGAGGCGAGCTCATCGGGAACGGCGAGATGCGCAAGGACGAGCAGCCGGGGCATCCGCTGGGCGGCAGCGCGGCCTTCTGTGCACCGGGGCAACTTCCCCCCGGCTTCGTGGCAGAAGGTGTGCAGTTCGCCAAGGAGCCGTCGCCCGGCATACCAAAGAGATCCAGAGGTTCCCGCAGACTTTACCCGTTGCTGGCGTCACGCTCCCGGTGTTCAACAAGCACGCCGAGTTCTCCTACGACATCGCCGCGGGCAAGCTCACGAGCGTGCTGAACGAATCGGTCGCGACCCCCGAGGCTCAAGCTGAGCGGCCGGCCCGGATCCCTCGACGCGAACGCGGGGAAGACGCTCGCCGCCAAGGCGACCGGTTACGACCCGGTGGTACTGACCGAGCCGACGGAAGGTATTTACCTCCCGAACGACGACCCGTCGCAGGCCTGTGTCGCGTTCCGCTTCTTGAAGAAGGGCGCGGCCCGGGCAGTCCGGCCGTTACGTATACGTTGACGAATCCACGAAGAGAGTCTGGATCGATCCTGAACCGGGCCCCTCAAGGAGTTGTCGTTCGCGTGGCCAGACCGAGGATCACCGGGGCTCGTGCATCCGGGTCTCCCCCGGAGGAGACCCGGCGCGGTGATCCTGTGACGTGTTCCGCGCCCGGCCCACCGGCTGTCATCGGCGGCGCCGGGCAGATTTCCCCCTCTTTTCGGAGACTGCATTGCCATGAAACCGCACCTTTCGCTTCAGGCAGTCGGCTGGTCTTTCCTGGCCGCGGCCGTCACCCTCACAACACCGGTTCGGGCCCAGGTCGCGGTGAAACCGGCCCCCAAAGCCGCCGCGCCGGCCGTTGCCGTGCACGAGAGGAAGAATATTGACGCCATCACGCCCGGCATCTCCAGCGCTGACGGCACCGAACTGAAAGCGTACGAGCACGCCATCGACCTGCTCCAGCGCTCCAACGACGCGAGCAACAACTACCAGTTCTGGGCCGACCTCCACGACGTCTTTGGCCCGAACCACGGTTGCGAGCACCGCAACGAGCTGTTCTTCCCCTGGCACCGCTCGCTGCTCTACTCCTTCGAGCTGCGCTCTGCGCCACCGACCCGATGGGCACATCCGGCCCGAGTACCAAGGACGTGACCATACCGTATTGGGATTGGACCCTGAAACCATCAGGGTCGCTGTTCCCCAAGGCATTCGAGGATGCGGCCTCGCCCCTGTTCGACAACACCCGGAATACCGCCGTGTCGCCCATCCCGCTGTACGACAAGCCGACCGTCTTCGGGAAGATCAATACTACGAACCTCTGGCCAGGCTTCGCCGGCGGTCCCAAGACGAGCCCGTTCTACGGCGCCATTGAGAGTCCGTATCATAACAACATGCATAGCACTTACACAGGCGGCGATATGGCCGACCCGACGACCGCGTCTCTCGACCCCATCTTCTGGTCGTTCCACGCCTACATCGACCTGATCTGGGACCGCTGGCAGAAGGTCCATAATATCGACCCGGCGTGTCTCGACTGCCCGCTCCAGGGCCTGCCCTCGGGGAAGATGGCGAAGGACCTGATCCACGTCGAAACCCAGCTCGGCTACCGCTACACCGAGAACTCCGGGCTGGCCGAGCGGCTCGCCCTGGCGCCGGCGGCGGTGCCGATGCGGCAAGTCGCGGCGCCGCCGCGGCTCTACGAGCTGAAGCAGGTCGGGGGTCCGGGTGCCGCCGCACCCCTCTGCCGGGGGCCCATGCCGACTACGCGGGTGTCGGCCCGTTCAAGTTCCGCCTGACTGTCCCGAACGAGCCGTTCGACAAAGCCCACATCCTGATCGTCGGGGCGACCGTGCCGACGACGTTCTCCTACAACGGAACGATCTACCTCTACCCGTCCGATCTACCCGGCCCCCAGGCCGACCCGAGTAAGCCGGAGTTCCGTCGTCAGTACGCCGCCGGCGATTTGAGCGTCTGGGTCGGCCATGCCCCCCCCGCCTCGCCGGCCGACGCCGCCGCGGCCCCGGCCCACGGTGCGGGACAGGGCCACGCCATACGTCTGTCGATTTACACCGACATCACCCAGGCGTCCGGTTGCTCCCGAAGGACGCCGCCGGCAAGGATTACGACGTGATGCTGGCCTTCAAGGTCGTGCCCGTCCCGGCCCGTCGAAACGCCCCGGCCGTGCAGCCGCTCGCCGCGGAAAAGGAGATCAGGTTCCAGGCGGTGAGGCTCGTGCTCGATACGAAGTACGAGGCCAGCGAGCGTACGCTGACCCCCGTCCCCGCGCCCGCGAACGCCGCCCCGGGGCGTCCCCGGACCACCACGACCCAGGCCGGGCCCGCCGCAACCGTGGCAAACCGCATTCCGTTCTTCGAACTGCATATCCGCCCGATGATGCGGGTGCTCGACCGCGAGAACATGATCACGGTCGTCGGCCTCGACCTGTGGAACTACGACCAGGTCAAGGCGCAGGCCGACAACATCCTCCTCCACATCACGACAGACATGCCGCCGGCCAGTTACGGTGGCCCCTGGCCGCAGGAGTGGATCGACCTCTTCGGGCGTTGGAAGAGCGCCGGGTTCCCCAAGCTCGGGCTCGCCCAGGTCAGCGCGGCCGGTTTCACCGCCTCGCGGGTCGCCACCACGGTCACGATCACCGGCACCGGCACGCTCCCGGACGGCAACGACCGCGCCTGGCTCCAGCCGGTCGTCGAGGAAGGGAAGCCACGAAGCTACGTGCTCTACCTAGAGCCGGCCGAGCCCGGCACAACCACCGCGCCGCCGCGCGGGTTCCGCGTCCGCACCTCGTTCGACGCGCCCGCGTCCTTGACCTCAATCACGGTCACGGACGCCGCCGGCGACCACGTCGTGGCGATCCCTGAGATGAGACCCGACGACCGATGACCGGGTTGGGAATAGCTCCCTTTGCCCGGTCATCGGTCGACGCGAACCCACCTCTTGCCCGACGAAATTCGCCGAGTCCTGCAGGTGACCCAACCCTGGGCACAAGAGGCGACCCAGAATCGACGGTCCGCTTGCCCGAACGACACGATCTTCCATCCCCCCTTCAGGAGAGAATGATGCGCTGGCATTCCCGTTTCAGACTGAGCGCAACGGCCCTGTTGCTGTTCGCCCCGGTCGCAACCGCGGTCCCGCAGGACCGCCCCACGGACGCCAAGGGACACAACGCGACCGCGCCGACGGTGGCAACACCGGCAGCCGGTCACCAGGCCGCAGCGCCACAAGCGCCCGTCGCCGACGCCCGCACCCGGCTCAAGGCCGACTGGGAGGTGTCTCCGCGGGCTGCGGCCAGCCCGAACACCGCACCAACCGCACCCCTCTCGCCGGCCGAGGCCGCGGTCGCGCCGTTACGCGACCGCGGCCCAAGGCGGCTTGACCTTGCCCTCGGCGACCGCAACGACTGAGCCTCCCTGCCGAGATTTCGTCGGACCCCGCGACAAAAACGCTCACCGCGACCCTCACCGTCGACTATGCCGCGTCAACGATCGGCACCGACCCGGTCTGGCTCCGGAACTACAACGGCAGGCTCGTCGGCCCCACGCTCCGCGCCCACCCCGGAGACATGCTCAAGATCACGCTGGTCAACGACCTCCCGGCCGAGCCGGCACCGGTGGGGCACGAGGGCTTCCACGGCTTCAACACCACCAACCTGCACACTCACGGCCTCCACGTCGACCCCACCGGTAAGAGCGACAACGTGCTGATCGAGGTGGTGCCCTCAGGGGCATTTCGACTACGAGATCTATATTCCCGCCGACCACCCTTCGGGCACCTTCTGGTACCACGCTCACAAGCACGGCTCGGTCGCGGCCCAGGTCGCCAGCGGCATGGCGGGCGCGCTCATCGTCGAGGGGACCGGCCTCGACCAGGTCGCCGGGATCAAGGGGGTCGCGGAGCAGATCTTCGTGTTCCAGCAGATCCCCTACGTGATCGACCCCCGGCTCAACGCCGGCGTCATCGAAATCGATTACGTCGACGTCGAGTTCGGGCCGCGAACATGGGACACGAGCGGCCGGTTCACGACGATCAACGGACAGATCCTCCCGGTCGTCAAGATTCGGCCCGGCGAAGTTCAGCGTTGGCGGTTCATCCACGCCGGCGTGCGCGAGTCAATTTTCGCCAAGCTGACGAAGGTGGAGGTCGGGAATACGCTGACCGCGGGACCGCCTCTCAGCCAGATCGCCGCTGATGGGCTCCCCCTCGGTAAGATATTGACACGCCAGGCTCGGTCGAGACTCCAGCCCGGCTATCGAGCCGACGTACTCGCCCGGTTCGACGAGAAAGGGACTTATCTGTTGATCGATGAGCGGCTCGATCGGCGCGGTCGCTGCTCGGCAACGACGAGCAGCGGAAATACCTGGCCCGCGTCGGGTTGTCGATGGTGACGACACAAAGATGCCGCTACCCGACTCCGCCGACCTCAAGGGCCTCCGTCTCAAGTCGATCGATCCCGGATCGGGGTCACCGGTAGAGCAGAACTCAACCTACCTCATTGACCAGACAGTCAACCCGATCTCAGTTCAAGATTGACGGGAAGGTATAATACGACCCCGACCAATCCGCCGCGTACGCTCAAGCTCGGTAAGACCGAGGAGTGGACCGTCCAGGGCTTCCCGGTGCAACGCACCCGTTCCACATCCACGTCAACCCGTTCGAGGTCATCTCGATCGAGGATGGCCAGGGGAACCCGATCCCGGCTCCGACCCCGTCTGGGAAGGATAAGCTCCTGATACCCGCACAGGGGCACGATCAAATTCCGCACGCGTTACGATACGTTCAAGGGCAAATTCGTGCAGCACTGCCACATCCTTGACCATGAGGACCAAGGCATGTGCACTCATCGAGATCGTGCCCTGAGATGAAATGCACGGCTGCCGATGGCCGAAGACCCGCACGCCTTGCGGCCCCGGTGTCATCGGCCTGCGTGTTCGAGGTCGCCGATCAGGGTTCGGTGGCGGTTCAGGCCCTCGGGGTCGCGGGCCGCGGCGGCGAGAGGGCGGCTGGGCCTCGGGGCGCTGGCCGAGAGCGGCGTGGGCTGCCACCGAACTCCCAGTCGTGCACTGGGTCGTCCGGCTCCAGCTCCGGCCGACTCGAGCTGGGCCACCGCCTCGGCGGGCCGGCCCGTGCGGAGCAAGAGTCCGCCAGAGGTTGTGCCGCGCTCGGCCGATCGGGGCCGAGGCGGAGACATTCGCGGTAACACCCCGGCCTCCGCGGCCCGACCTCCCCGACCAGCAGGTTCGCCGTCCGGAACAGGTCGCGCAGGTCCGGCCGCGTGGCCGCTCCCTTCGCCCGCAGTGCCGCGATCGCCGCGGCAGTCAGGCCGCGCAGATCGAGTAATCAATCAGATTCTGGTGGAGAACCGACACCGAGGGCCGCGGCGTACCGACTCGCGGAGAAGTCTCTCGGCGTCGTCGTGATCGCCACGGAGGATGGCGACCCAGGCCCTTCCGAGCTTGACCTCGGGCACGCCGACCAGCCCCCAGCGGTCGGCCCGCTCAAACGCAACGGCGGCCTCGCACGCGCCGGCCGGCCCGCCCCCGTCCGTGGGACCGTCGCGGAGCAGGTCGGCCACGTGACCCCGATCGCTGCAGGCGGTAGCGCCCCTCGGCGCCTGCCACTGCGCGAAGCCGCTGTGCGCAAGCAAGGCGAACCAGGCAAGAGTGCACGCCGCGAAGGCGCGACCACGCCCCGTGACCGTCCCCGCGATCTTGAGCCGGAGTGTCTGCACCTGGACGTCGTCCGCCGACCCCAGTCCGCCCCGATACTGGGCCACGGCCGTCGCGGTCAATACCCCGAGTGTGACTGCGGAGTCGTAAGGGCGCCAGGTCGTAAAGCCCGCGCAAGGCGAGCGTCGCTACAAGCGCAACAAACGCCGAAACAGGTCTTCCCTGATGCTCGTGTCGTACGCCTGGCAGCAGGACCGGCACCCGCCGTCAACGTCGCCGGGGCCACGAACGCGAACCGCAAGGCCTCCGTGGGACAGACCGAAACGCAGTCAAGGCATTTCATGCAGCCGGAGTCGACCACCATCCCGTGATCTCTCACCTCCTGGTGGACCCGGACGTTCGACGTGCAGGTCGCCGTGCAGTGGCCACAGCCCGAGCACGCGTCGGAGACCACGATCCGCCCGGGCGACAGCCGGTCGACTATTCCGAAGATCGCTCCGTCAGGGCATCCGTACGTGCAGAACCCCTTCGCGCCACACGTAGACCGCGACGAATCCACAGACGACGAACGTCACCAGGGCGACGACCGGGCCCGGAAACGTCGCCCAGAAGCTGAGTGGTGAGACGTGCGGTGAACGACGGTAACGCCCTGCCGAGCCAGAGCCGCCTCGCTGTCGGCCAGACGAAGACGTACGCCGCGACCGCCGCGGGTGCCCAGGCCAGTAGAGCAGGACCGCCAGGGCGTGGGTTGATCCCCGCTAGCCACATCAGCCGCCGCACAGGTCTTGCAGGGCCACGAGGTGACCCGCCCACCCGCAGAAGGACCGGCCCAGAAGCAGCGTCGACAGCATCGCCACCACGAAGAAGAGGTCCCCGCGTTCGGTGCCCGAGTTCGAGACGGCGGTTGCCTGCGATGGCTCGACCGGCGAGAGCAACCGACCTGTCGTCGCGTAATGCGCGAAGTGTCGCGCGGCCGCGAGGTCGACCCCCACCAGCACGGCCCCCGCCACCCGCCCATGGTCGACTTCGGGGTCGAACCGGCTCCGTGACGTCGATGACCGCCAGCGCCGGGAGTGGGGCAACCCGCCAGCGACCGCTGCCCACGTCTTGGAGCCCCGTCGCAAAGCCGCCCCCTCTCGGTTCCTTCTGACCTTGTCGCACTGCACCCGGCAACGGGTCTCCGGAACCCGCCGGATCGGAAGTCGCAACCCTTCCTTCACTCGGAGCGTTTGGAGATCTCGCCGTACGCCCGCACGCGGAACGGTGAGTCGTTCTTACGATTGGACCGGAAGGTCAGTCCCGTCTCGACGGCCCCCTCGGAGATCGCACCGGCCTTCTCGACACGCACCTCCCAACCCGTCCGGGCGCCCTCCCGCACCGGCTTCGTGCTCACGCTCAGCGACTTCGGCGACCACGTCGACGCCCGCGAGGTCGGCATCGGAGCCGGGCACCCGGTAGACTCGGAACGTGGCCGCCTTGTCCCCCTCGCCGATACGGTTGAGGTTGATGTCGGTTGGTCCTGCCAGCCACGGCCTCTGTCCCTCATCGGCCAGCGGCGCAGGGGCGAGGGCCAGGAGGCGCGGGCACGACAGAGGTGGGCGTGATATCCAGTTGCACCGAATCGGGTATCCCCGGCTTGAAGAGGCTGAGAGTCAGCGTGTGAGGGGGCTCGGTGGAGTCGAACCAGACGCTGTAAAGCGTCGACCACCGCGGCGCGTTCGCGTTGCTGTTCTCGCTGAACACCTTGGTCGACCACTTCACCGAACCGCTGCCGACGTTGACCGACCAGTCGGCCGAATCGTAGGCTCATGGTCAATCGAACCCGTGAAATCCAGGGTGGCTCGCCGTGCCACCCATGCCGGCGAGGGTCACTTCGAAGCAACCCCGCAGCGGTCGGAGTTGATGTTCTCGACAGCGATCTCGGTATGAAACCCCGCGATGCCAGCGAGTGTGAAACCCGGACGCCGACCACAAACTGGCCCTCGCTCGGGACCCGGAGCGTCTGCACACGCACCGCGTTGGACAGAGCGGCCCAGGCGTTGACGGCCGGCTCCATCCGGTGGACGGGATTCGACAAATCGAAGTGGAGCTGGAGCGAGCTGGGGTCGACCGTGACGACCCGGTACGAGGCGTTGTTCGCCGTTGTTCGCAGCAGCGTCTTCCGGGTGGACATACTCGGCCTCGGCCACGTAATTCGCATTCGGATTGAGTGGCGGGTCAAGGTTGGTCCGACGCACGCGGACCCGACCGTCAAGCGGGCCGATGCCCGACGGAAGGTGGGTAAACAGCGGCTGAACGCGCCGGTGAACGCGTTCACCTCGCTGCGCGGTCCGAGCCCATTTTGAAAGCCGTTGAGCGTCGCCGAGTAGAGGTCCGAGCAGCCGACGCCGAGCCGGTCACCGGCCGGGTCGGTGCACATGGCGCAGACGACGTTCGGGACGACGGCGAAGCCGTGCTTGAGCCAGGAAAGCCCGATCTGCTCGATCCGCTCCACGGTTACGCGGTGCAGGTTCTGTGCGATGACCGGGTGGTTGGGTCAGGGTTAGGAACCCAGTCGAGGGCGGCGTTCCCCTGGTTGCACGACACAGTCGCGACCGAGAAGGCCAGCTCATCGCCCTGGCCCCCCCAGTTGGTGACATCCGGGATGTCGCCGACGATGACGTCAGGGCCGGTCGTCCCTGGGCCCCGATGCCCCACGAACCGGCTGTCACCAGGCCGACTAGGCCAAACGCGGCGAGTGCCAGATTGCGAACGCACGTAAACATTTTCAAGTCCTCCGTCACTGACTCACCGGGGAGCTTGTTAAGGGTTCCGGCCCGTCCGCCCGGAACGGCGCGGGCGTGGAAATCTGAGGCTCAACGTGTAACCCAAAGGCCTGGGCCTGGGGTTCCATCACCGCCCCACTCGGCGCAGGCCGATGCCCTACACGAAGTTGTTATCGCTCCGAACAATCGATGCACCGCCGGCTGACGGATGACGAAACCCGCCTCTGGTTATCCGTCGTCTTCTCCAGAAGACAAGGGGGCCTGGATCGGGTCGCCGGCGTGGACCGGAGGGTTCGGCCAGTACTGGATCGCGAACTGGGCTGCCTCGGCCGCGGCCTCGCCAGAAAGCCCGGGATCGGCGACGGCACAGGTCGACCGACGACGACGCGCCGCCACCGGTGAACCGCTTCTTCTTGTGGTCCGGCACATCGCGCGGGTAACCCTCGAGCCGCCTCGATCTTGAACCGCTCGGCCAGCAGCTTCAGGTCGGGAAACGGCTGCAGTGAGTCGTCGCCCGGCACCCGTCCGAGCAGCCCGGCCGCGGCGATCATGAACGCCCCGGTGCAGACCGAACCCGACCACGACGCCTCCCCAGCGGCCTTCTTGAGAAACTCCTGGAACACGCGGTCGAACATCGCTGCGACCACCCCCTGGGGCCCCTCCCCACGACCACGGAGAGGATCTCCAGCGCAGGGTGGCTCTCGAAGGTGTGGGTCGGGACCACCGCAACCCCCTCGGTGGTGACGACCGGGGCGATCGTCGGGGCCAACCAACCGGCCGCAGCCCGGCAAAGGCGAAGACTTGGGTGGCGCCCGCGAAGTCGAGCAGTGTCGTCCCGGGATAGAGGGGAAAGCCGACCACCCTCTGCTCAGCCGCCTCACGCACGGCAGTGGTCGCGTAAGGCCTGGGCTTCGGGTCGGGTTCGTTATCAACATCCTCACGCGCCGGCAAGTCCGTGACACAGGTCGTCATCACCGCCGCGGTCGCCGAGCCGAGGAGATGGCACCGGGCCAGTCAATCTCGTCTCAGGAGTGCTCATCGTCCGAATTCCTCCCTCCTGGTTCGGACGCCGACAGCGACGTCCGCTCGCGCACTCGCATTTGGAGAATCCACCCGACCGAGCCCTGAAAATGTGCTTTCTCCACGTTCCACCGGTCGGAAATGGCTAACGGGAGAGCCGAGCCTCATGGTGATGCCGAATGGTGAAGATCGGCCATCGGGGCGACCTCCAGGTCAAGGCCGTGCAGACCCAGCAATAAAGATCCACGGCCAGAGGCCGTGGTATTAGGAAGGCCCCCCGAGCAGGCCGTCTACGCAAGGTTACCCCCGTTGGGGGCATGGAGTTGGAGCGATCCGGGGTTTCTCACAGGCACAGTCAGAAGCTTCTCAATCGATGACGAATTCCTGGCTTATCCGCTGGCATGCGAGGGTCTTCCCGAGCCCCGGAGTAGAATGGGAAAGCACGCCGGATCGCTCGAATTTCTTAGTGTCACACGGTCAAAGGCCGTGGATTTAGCAGATAATTAACGCCCGCCCTCCCTCGCTCTCAACGCGGTCTATGATGTTTCTCGTCGGTCCCGGTCAGATTGTGTCATCGCATTATCGTCGAGAGATTCGCCAATTCAAGACAGAAATCCATAAAATCGTACCCTTCACATGCAACTGT
>CAVZXW010000017.1:0-47087 GCA_963779375.1 uncultured Chloroflexia bacterium
GGCGGATCTCCTTGGTCGGCCCTCACCATGAGGGGCGAGGTCGACCGTATCGACCCGGAGCATCCGTGGTATCCGGGGAATCCCGGAGGAGGTCAGTTCGTCTCGCGGAGTGCCATGACTCGGCCCAACTCCGCCCGGGAGGTGACGCCGAGCTTGCCGTACAGACTGGCGAGATGCGTTTCGACCGTTCTCGGGCTGATGCCCAGCTCCGCCGCCACGTCGCGCGTCGAGAGACCATCGCCGGCCAAACGCGCGACCCGGGCTTCGGTCGGGGTGAGAGTCAGGGCGGAAGACCGGGTCAAGCCCAGCCGAGCCCGCTCCGCCATGGCGCGCTGCGCCCAGACGGTTGCGCCGAGATCCACGAAGATCTCGTGCGCTCGACGGAGCGCTTCCTCCGAGTCACGCCGACTCCGAGCGTGGCGCAGTGCCTCGCCGCGCACCAAGAGCACGCGACCAATGTCGAAGCGGCTCCATCCGGGCGGCGGGCCCGCCACCACCATGGAAGTGGCCACGATCGCCGCCTCGATGTCGCCTTCGGCGATGGCGACCCGGGCCCGACCTCGCATGATGGCTGCTGCGGCCCATGGTTTGGCTACTCGACGGTTGCGGGCCTCAAGCCCGGCAAGCTCCACGCGAGCGTCGTCACGGCGGCCCAGGACCGCCAACGCTTCGATTCGCTCCGGAGATGGGTCCAGCCGCATCGGCTCGACGTAGCCCACCCGAGCAAGGTGGTGCCAGGCCCGTCCGGTTGCCTCCTCCACCGCAATGGCGTCGCCCCGGCTCGACGCGACGAGCGCAGTCACTTGGAGCCATGCCGAGGTCAGCGCACCGCTTCCGCCCCCTTCGGTTCGCTCGATCCCGTCGGTGGCCGCGGTCTGGGCACGCTCGAGGTGCCCTTCGTAGGCGTCGACGAGCGCCAACGCCCGCAGCGCCATCTCGGACGGGCCAGCACCGGTTTCCATGCCAGCTTCGACTGCGGCGATCGCATGCCGCCGCGCCGCCTGCCAGTCGTCCGACCATAGTTCGACCTCGGCCAGCCGCGTCCGCAGATCCGCGACGTTCGAGTACTGACCGTCGGCAAGGTCGAAATCGAGCATGTGTTGGAACCGTGCTCGCGCCAGGTCAAGGCGGCCGATCCCCGCCCACCACATCCCCGGACTCGTCAGTCGATCGGTCAACGGACCCTCAGCTTCAACATCCAGCCCTTTGGCAAGGAGGGCCATGGGCGGTCGCCGCCCGAGCAGGACGGTCAGGTGGAAGGTCTGGAGCAATGCCGCCGCCAGGTGACCGCGGTCTGCCGTGCCTTCGAGCAACCTCGCTGCCAACGCCGAGTGCCTCCGTGCCTCCGCGATGTCGAAGTCGCGAAAGACCGCGAGGCAGAAGTGAAGCAACCCAAGAAGTGGGCGATCGTTGCGGGCGAGGGAGAGGGCGGGCAACAGCTCGTCGACCGCTGCCTGCGCTGGGCCCAAGTGCCACGAACAGAGGCTCATCAGAAGGAGCGCGCGGGCCCTCAGGGGCCCCCGCACGGATGGGATGAGAGCCCAAGCCCGGTCGCGAGTCGCGGGGAGATCACCCGCCGCGAACCACGCCTCGGCCGCCGCGAGAGCCCTCTCGGACCGCTCGCGGCCGCCAGCCGGGGTGCGCTCCACCGCCATGTCGGCCAGCTGGCCGGCCATGGCCGGAGCACCGCGTCCCCGGGCCCGGGCCGACGCACGGGCGAGGGACCGGGCGACGCCAGCATCGAAGCCCTCCGAGGCCAACGCAAGATGACGCGCTCGCGCCTCGGGATCCTCGGCGGCGGCGTGGCCGAGCGCCGCATGAACTGCCCGGAGCTCGTCGGCGGACGCCTCGGCAACCAGAGTGGAGGCGTACAAGGGGTGATCGAAGGTCACGGTCGGCCCTTCGGTGCCGATAAGACCGGCATCCATCGCGGGTTCAAGGAGAGTCCGGGTCTCGGGTCCCCGTAGCGCCTCCAGGAGGCCCATCGTCGGCTTCGTGCTCAACGCTACGGTGAGCAGGAGCTGCCGCGTCGATGCTGGTACGCGGTTCAAATGGGCCATGACCAGACCACGCAGCGACGATGGAATGGGCAGGTCCAGCCCTGGGCGGACGGTCGTGTTCGACGCCACGAGGGCGCGCGCGAGTTCGAGCGCGTAGAACGGGTTGCCGCCCGAGAGCTCCTGGATCCGCAGGAGCGTCGGCCTCGCGAAGCTGGAGTGGGTGGCGGAACGCAGCAGTTGATGGAGCGCCCCCATCGAGAGCGGCTCGAGCCACAATCGCTCGATAGGGATGGGACGGGCCGCCTCCGCCAGGCCGAACCGCGGCGGCTCGCCCGGGATGTCGCCGCGCTGGGCGATCAGGAGTCGCACCGGCAGACCTGCAAGCCGTCGCACGCTGAAAGCAAGCGCATCGCGAGTGGCCGGGTCGGCCCATTGCGCGTCGTCGATGGCGATCAGCAACGGCCCGCGAGTGGCGAGCGCCCGGAAAGCGGCCAGGACGGCAGCAGCGACGCGTTGCGCGTCGGGCGCCTCCCCCACGGCTGCGTCGACCGACTCCGGGACGTCATCGTCCCCCAGTGCCCGCCGCAGAACAGCGCGATGGACCTCCGCGAGGCGAGCATCGATCGATGCAAGGGCAGGTCCCAGCAGGTCGACAAGCGTGGCGTAGGCATAGTTGGCCTCGGTCTCGACGGGCATTGCATACAGGACAGTCGCACCCGCGGCCGCCGCCGTTGCTACTCCGGCCCGCAGCAGGCTTGTCTTGCCGATTCCGGCCGGCCCTTCGATCAGGACGGCCAGCGCATCAACGTAGGGTGGTCGGGCACCGGCTATGACGCGCGCGACTGCCTCGTCGCGCCCAATCAGGGACGAGACAGGGTCGGCGGGCGGCTGTCGCGCGGCGGCGTTCATCCGGCCGAAATCTTACCCGCGGCGGTAGGTGCTCTCACGGATACCGACCGGTCCGTTCTGGTGCACGGTGGCCCCATGCAACGCTCTGTCCGCGTCATCGAAGCCTATGTACCAGGGTTGCGTGAGCGACCGACAGAATGGTATGAAGACCTCCAGGCACAGGCCGCGGCCGCATTGCGCACGGCGGGCCTCGAGATCGCCTTGCTGGCGATCCCGAGTGACGAGACGGTGATCTGGCTCGTCTGGGGCGGACCCGATCCGTCCGACACAGGGCCGGTTGTTGCCGCGGTGATCCTGCGTGAGGCTACGAGCGCCGGCGGCGCAGCCGTGATCGAGCGAGCGATCGATGCGCGTTTCGTTTGGCGTACGTCAGGCGGCAAAGCCTGATCGGGCCGTCGCCGCTGACGGGCCCACTGGCCCCTGGCTGACCGCCAGGTCCTCGGCGACCTGGAGAGCCTGGAGGACAGATCGGCGCAGGCCTCCGCTTCGGACACGTGGAACTCAGGGCAGCGTCGGTGCGATCCGTGCGGCCGTCAAGACACGAGGTGGGCGCCCATCTCCTCTCCCCTGGCGAGTCTTGGCAGGCTCCAGTCGGCCAGGTCTCCGGAAAACGGCGCTCGTGCCGGGGGTCCAGGCGCCTCGCGAGGCCGGTGCTCACCGAACTTCGCCGAGCGGGCCAAGTGCCGACAGCGCGTCAGCATCACGGTTCCGGCATCCAGCGAAGAGCCGAGAAGACCTCGAAGAATGGGTATGGCCTAACGTGTGGCGTATGGCCTCACGAACGGTCATTTCCCAGCGGTCCTGAGCGTGGCTATGGTGCAGTTAGGTCACATGGGCGGTTTCAAGACCGCCCCGTTAAACCACTCCGGCACCTCTCCCCGATCGGAATCGGGCTGGCAGGTTGTCTCGACCCACCATCGCCGGTAGGGTGTCGCGAGCGCATCGACGTCGTCGCGCGACCCTGGACGCCGATCCCCGCGCCGTGCTCGGCGGTCGGCGCGTGGCGCAGCGTCACCTCGCTCGGCACGCCGCTCGGGATCTGCACCGTACTCGACCCCGGGCAGCCGGTCGCCACGACGTGGCGCCAGGCGGATCAGGGCGATGGCCGACCGTCGGGTCGAACGCTGTACAGCCGCGCCATCTCCGTGGCCCCGGACTCGCTCAGAGTGGCCACGTACAGCGTGCCGTCGCCACCCGTCAGCAGGCCGACGACGAGCTGGAATTGGCCGCTGGTCACGAACGGCCAGCCGGCGCGGGAGCCGCCGTCGGGACCGATCGCGAGGACCGCGCCGTGGTTGTCCCGGACCACCGGGACGTAGATCGTGCCGTCCGCGGCGAACGCCGGGGCGCGCAGGTTCCCCCCACCGCCGGTCGTCAACGCCGCCTGTACCTGGAGCTGGGTTCCCGCGGGCAGCCACACGGGCCAGCCGGGCCGGACGGTGCCGTCCGGGGCGAGCGCAATGACGCCCTGCGATCCGACATCCCCCCTGTGGTCGACCGCGACGTAGGCCGTGCCGTCAGGGCCGAGCCAGGGCGGCGAGAGCCGCGGCGGATTGCCCTCGCCGATGCCGTACGACCACGCCTCGACGCCGGAGGGCAGCGTGTACGGCCAACCCGTCCGCACCTTTCCATCGGTTCCGATCGCCTCGACCCGTTGTGCCTGGCCCGGCTCACCGCCGACCGTCACCAGGATCGAGCCGTCGGGCGCGATCGCGGGCGGCGCCGCCGGTCCCTGGATCGTCACCGGCCAGCCGGGGCGGGGTCGCCCGTCGGGGCCGAGGATCGTGTAGGTCGATCGGAGGATGCGGAGCGGGGTCGTGCTCGGCAACGGGACGCCGTTGGTCTCGACGCCCCAGGCGTAGACGAGGCCGCCCGGCCCAAGCGCGAACGCCTCGCCGGGGACGCGGACCGGCCAGCCGGGACGTATCGACCCGTCGGGCCCGAGCGCCACGATCTCGATCGGCGCGTTCGCCGCCGCGCTCGTCGCGACCTGCGCGTAGAAGGTGCCGTCGGTGGCCACGAGCGCGCCAACGGGGCCGCAGCTGACGCCACCGCAGCTCAGTCCCCCATCCAGCGGCACCGGCCAGCCCAGTCTCTCGCGACCTTCCAGGTCGAGCGTCACGACGCGCGCGCCGCCTGCCGCCGTGCGCTCGATGACGTACGCGGTCCCGTCGGGGGCGACCGCCAGTCCTTCGGCCCCACCCGGCACGTCGACGGGCCAGCCCTGGAGCACGTTGCCGCTCGCATCGAGCGCCCACACGGCCGAGTCGTTCGTCGACTGCGAGCCGTTGCCGTAGCGCCAGCCGTTGACGTACACGGTTCCATCGGGTCCGGCCACCGGGGCGTCGAACGCGGCGACGCCGGCGGGCGCGAACGGCCAGCCGGGTTTCGGCCCACCAGGCCCGAGCGCAACGAGCGCCGCCTGTCCGTCCTTGCCCCACGGGGCCGTGGCGAGGTAGACGGTGCCGTCGGAGCCGGACACGAATGGTCCCTCGGGGCCGGCGACCGGGCCTGACAGGGAGGTGGGCCAACTGGCCGGCGCGGGCGACGGGGAGGCGGTTGTCTCCGGTGCAGCCGTCAGCGTCCACTGCACCGCCGATCCCTGGGATACCTGGCCGTCCGCGTCCACCTGCTCGCCGTGCACGATGGCCTGGCCATTCGAGGAGTCGATGCCACGCAGCGCGATCCCAGCGAGGAAGGCAGGCAGGTCGACCCGCGTCCAGTTCGCCCCATCGGTCGATTCCCAGGCCACGGGTTCCGTCGCGGACCCCGACGACCATCCGACCGCGAGGACCGTCGACCCGACGACGGCTACGGCCGCGGGCTCGGCCCCGCCCGTGGGCGCGGCCGGGAACGTGGCGGTCATATCCGTCGCGTCCCAGGCGCGGCCGTCGCGCGAGGTCCACGCGTACGGCTGCGAGCCACCCAGTACGTTCCCGACGGCCACGAACCGGGAGCCGGTCCACGCGAGCCCGTTGACGAGGAGCCTGCCCTGCGACGGGAAGACGGACGCGGCCGCCGCCCGCGTCCAGTGCAGGGCGTCGGTCGAGGTCCAGATCGGGGGGGCTGGCGTCGGAGCCGGCAGGATCGGGGCCCCGACGGGCGATTCGCCGACGGCCACGTACGTGGCGCCGGCGTGGACCACGTGATGGATCAGCGCGCCCTCGAGCGAGGGCTGCAGAGGCTGTCGCGTCCATGCCCGGCCGTCCGGCGAGGTCCACACCGCGGTCCCGCGCGTGGTCACCATCTGCGTGTTGTCGGAGTACCCGTCCTCGCCGAGTGCGACGAAGGAGCCGTCGGGCGCGGCGAGCAGCACGTCCATCGTCGCGTCCGAGCCTCCCGTGATCGTCGCGTGCGAGAAGTGGACCCCGTCGGAGGAGTACCAGGCGTCGGCGTCGGCGGCGCTCGCGTCGCCGTTCTGGCGCATCCCGACCGCCACGTACCCGGCCCCGCGCGACAGCACCGCAGCTACCCGTTCGCCGGGCACCATCGGCGTGATCACTGGCGTGGAGAGGTTCCCCGTCCGGGGCAGGAGAAGCTGCCAGGTGAAGCCGCCGGCCGTGAACGATGTGTGGAGGACGGACTCCGACGGTGCGATCGACGGGGCTGGCGTCGGCGCGAGCCGCGTTGCGATCGGCGACGGTTCGCTCCGACGGCGCGCTCGAGGCGGCGGGGCCGACACCGGGGCGCGCAAGCACGAGCAGGCCGCCGACCAGCGCGACGACGACAGCCGCGGCGAGGCCTGTCGCCGGCCGGCGCCAACGCCGGAGCAGCGGCGCGCGCGGCGTGAGCGGTCCTGGCTCCGCGGCATCCCGCGGGCGGGACGCGATGGTGGTCGGAGCCTGCCCGATGACGTCGGCCACGCGCTCGCGCAGCTGGGCCGGCACCTCGTCCGGCGCTCCCTCGAGCAGCACGGCCCGCAATGCGCGGTCGAAGCGATCGTCGCTCATCGGGATCCTCCCGGCAGCCGTTCGGCCGCCTCGAAGGCGGCCCGCAGGCCCTGCAGCGCGTAGTGGAGGCGGGAGCGGACCGTGCCCTCGCGGGTCCCCGTCAGCCCAGCGATCTCCGCCGGCGTCATGTCTTCGACATAGCGGAGGATGACGACGAGCCGGTGCTCCGCGTCGAGCGTGGCCAGAACGCGCCGGAGTGCGTCACGCTCCACGGCGGTCACCGACGGGTCAGGCTCGGACCGTGCTGTCACCTCGAAACGCCCGGTCACCACGGGCGCAGCGATCGCCCGCACACGCCGTCGGCGTAGCCGGTCGCGACACCCATTCACCAGGATCCGATCGAACCAGGCATCGAACCGCTCCGGATCGCGCAACTCATCGAACGACGTCCAGGCCCGCACCGTCGCGTCGTGCACCGCGTCCTGGGCCTCGACCGGGTCGTCGAGAACGATGGCCGCCAGCCGATACGCCCGCGACAGCCGCACGTCGGTAAGACGCGCGAACGCCAGGCGCCGCGCGGCTCCCATCACGGCCCCGGCCGCTGCGGCCTCGTCGGACTGGCCGGCGCCCATCCGGATCGCACCCTCCACTCGCTCCATCCCCGCCACGCCCTTCCAGACGCGCCGGACGGAGTCCTCGTTCAATCTTCCGCGAGAGATCCCACGCCGGAGAGTAGAGGAGGACCCGTATCCGCGGGGGTCACGCAGCGCCGGAGTTTTCGGCCGCGGCGCGGCGAACGATCACTGACGGGTGCGATCGCGCGGCATCCAGGAGGGCCGCGGCGACGGGATCGTGCGAGAAGGCCCGAAGGGCCCGGACGGCTGCTGCGGCCCGATACGGGTCGTCAGTCCGTTGCGACATCCGGCCCAGCGGTTCGATGGCGAGGCTCTTCCCCCGGGCGGCCAGCACACTCGCCGCCCGGACGGCCGTACCGCCGTCCGGATGGTCCAGGGCCCACACGAGGCGCGCGTCGTAGTCCCTCGGCGTCTCGAGCGGCGCGCCACACCTCGAGCAGGCCGCGGCCTCCCAGGCGTTGATCTCGTAACACGCCGGGCAGAAACGCAGCGGGCCGCCGCCGCCCGCCCCCGGGCGATCGGGCAGCGGGTCAGGGCGGTTCGAGACCTGGGGACTCGCCGCGACATGCACTACCTCCCAGCGTGCTGGAGGTAGAAGCCGTCAGCGTGATCGCGTGTCGTCGCCTCGCGACGGGCGGGCTTCATCGCCGTTCCGCGATTGTAGTGCCACCGTTCGACCGCAGGGAGGCAGGCCGAGTGGCGCATGGGCCGGACCGGCCCAGCCCGACGGCGTCATCTGCGGGTAGTATCCGGGACTGGAGCGGCCGCCCGGGGTCAGTCGGATCGACGCGGTTCCCGAGCGGCGAGCGGGACCAATCCGGTGGAGCCACCGTCGCCGGCGCTCCGCGGCCCCGAGCGGAGTGGAACATGCGCCTGCTGATCGTCAGCGACCTGCACGCCAACCTCGCGGCGCTCGAGCGCGTCCTCGACACGGCCGACGCGGTCGTGTTCCTGGGGGACGCGGTCGATTACGGCCCCGATCCGTCGCAGGCGGTGGAGTGGGTGCGGCGCACGGCCACGTGGGCGGTGCGCGGGAACCACGACGAGGCCGTCGCGAACGGCGTGCCGACCGGTGCGGCCCCCGCGTGGGCGGGGCTGGCCGAGACCAGCGCGCAGTGGACACGCGCGACCCTCGACGCCGGCGACCGTGCCTACCTCGGATCGCTGCCGCTGCGTGCCAGGTTCTCGTTCGGCGGGGCACGCTTCGAGGCGTTGCATGCCGCGCCGCTCGATCCGCTGTACCAGTACCTGCCGCCGGAGACGCCCGAGGCGGAATGGGAGCGGCAGTTGGCAGGTGTCGACGCCGACTGGCTGCTCCACGGGCACACGCACCGTCCGCTGCTCGCCCGCTTCGGCGCGGTCACCGTGCTGAACCCGGGCAGCGTCGGTCAGCCCCGCATGGGGGCCCCTCTCGCGTCGTATGCGATCTGGGACGACGGCGACGTGTACTTTGCCGCCCGCCGCTACGACACGGAGCGGACGGTGGGGCGGCTGCAGCAGCTGCCGCTCGAGCGCGGCGACACGTCCGAGCTCGTCCGGATCGTGCGGACCGGTGCGACCCGCGGTCGTGCGCCCGTGCCCGGTGCCCGGCACGCGGGCCCCTGACTCCCCCTCCCGCCGATCCGCTACGATCGCCCCGGCGGTGAGGCTCGCCCGCAGGCCCGCCCGCGATCCACGGCTCAATGCCGTCGATGGCCTCTACTCTCGAGAGAGGAGACGGCCATGGCATTGCCGGATTGGCGGCCACCCCGGATGTCGCAGCTCGCCGGCTCGCCGGGCGTCCCGCCAGGGCTGGCGCGATCCCATCCGCTGGGGCCGCTGGAGATCGTGTACTTCAGCGAGCTCGGCGCCGGCCGGCTCGACGACCTCGCGACTCGCGTGCGGCTGTGGACGTCGTGGGGCATGTGCCAGCGCCACGCGCTGGGGTTCGTGGCCGTCGAGGCCTCGATCGAGGACGGCTGGCTCTTCCAGGCCGCGGTGCTCTATGCCGAGATCATGGAACGCGCCGAGCATGCCCTGGCGCGGCACTGGTTCCTGGAGCGTGCGCGCGCCGAGGCGAACCTGCAGGGTGACGCCTGTCCCATGTGCGCGCTCGGGCTGACCGCCGAAGGGGCTGCGCCACGGGATGCCGCCCGCAGGGTTGCGGTCGGTGGTCGGCTCGAGGTCCTGCAGGCCCTGGCCTCGAACACGCGCGTGCACTGGTCGGCCTGGGTGTGCGGCTCCTGCGACGGTTCCGGGTCCGGCGTGCGCTGCCGTCTCCATCTCGCCGAAGAGCTGCGTGTCGGGCTCCCCGTCGATCTCACCACCCATCGGGCGCGGGTGCGCGAGATCGCGCGGCGGGTCGACGCGTACCGCGCGTCGTTCGGGTGGTCCCAGCGGGGCAGCGGGACGCCCGCGGACGAGGCGGCGCTGATCGGTGCCGTGGGATGGTGCTCGGGATGGGGCGCGATCCTTGAGTGGCTGGGGTAGATCGAGCAGGACGTCGTGCGACGAGCCTTCGAGATCATGGCGGAAAGCCGCGCCTGGTCGGCGAGCATCGGCCCGACGCGGCCATGGAGGCCGTCACGGTCGCGGAGCCCTCGCGGCCATTGCTCCCGACGCGGTCCTGGAGCCCGGTACGGCCGTGGGGCCAGATGCGGCCGACTCCCGCAAGGCGGACCGGCTCGCCTACCCCTGAGCCGGCGCGACACGTCGTCGCTGGTGGACGACGACGATGAGCGGAATGGCGAGCAGTTCCGAGGCAACCGAGAAGACGACCAGGGCAGGAACGGACACGCCGTAGAGGAGCCCCATCACGGCGCTGCCCGCGAACCACGCCGCACCGTACGTCAGGTTGAACAGGCCGTACGCCGACGCGACGCGACGGGCCGGGACCATCCCGGCCACCGCGGCGGCCATGATCGATTCGTGGACGCCCATGCCGATCCCCCACAGCAGCGTCCCCAGGAGCGCCTCGCTCCCCGTACCCAGGAAGGCGAGCGGCGCGAACGCCGCCGTGACGAGGGTGAGCGGCACGAGCACGACGATCCCGGCCCGGTCGAAGAGACGGCCCCAGACAAGCGAGCCGAGACCGCTCGCGCCCATCGCGGCCGCATAGAAGAGCGGCACCCACTCGGCCGGCACGCTGTGGACCTGCGCGAAGTGAAACGCCATGAGCGAGAAGTCGGCGAATCCCGCAGCGACGAACATCGTCGCGACCAGGTAGATCCAGAGCTCGCGTGGCAGGCCGCCTGCCCGCACGTCCGCGGGCTTCGCCGCGAGGCTGCCCGGATCCGGATACGTCAGGCGGGCGATCGCGAGCGTGCCGAGCGTCAGCAGGGCGGGCACGAGCAGGACCGCGAACGCGACCCGGTACTGGCCGCGCACCGCGAGGACGACGGCGACGACCAGCGGCCCGATCATGGCGCCGAGCTGGTCGAGCGCCTCGTGCACGCCGAAGCCCCAGCCGCGGCCGATCCCGGTCGTGGCGTGCGCCAGCATCGCGTCCCGCGGCGGATTGCGCATCGCCTTGCCGATGCGCTCGAGCACGATCAGGAACGCGGCCGCCTGCCAGCTGCCGGCCAGTGCGAGGGCGGGCACGGCCGCCATCTGCACCACGTAGCCCGTAAGGGCGACGGGCCAGTACGCGCCGGTGCGATCGCTCGGGCGCCCCGACACGAGGCGAAGCGCATAGCCGACGAACTCGCCGCCGCCGGCGACGACGCCGACGACGGCCGCGCTCGCACCGAGGAGCGCGAGGTAGGGGCCGGTGACGCTCCGCGCTCCCTCGGACGTCATGTCGGCGAAGAGACTGACCACGCCGATCACCAGCACGAAGCGGAAGGCCGCCATGTGCGCGCGCAGGACCGCTCGAACCCCCGGGATCGGGCGGGAGCCGTTCGCCGTCGGTCATCGAACTCCCGCCGGCCGCCGGATTGACGCCATGGCCTGGCACCTCCTGCGCACGAACGAAAAGGCTCCTGGAGGGTCTCCAGAAGCCATCACCCGCCGCTGGCGGGAAGGTGGGCGCGAGCTTCATCGCGCCGTTCGGTTGGCCGGAGGGTTGCGCATCGCCGTCAAACCGGCCGGCATGGAAGCCGGCCGACGCGGGCGGGCAATCGACGAGCGGGGCGGGCGTCTCGAGCCGCCGGCGGGAGCGGCCCACGAGCGGTGCGGCGTCCTCCGTGGCGTCACCCGGGGCGGCCGACGAGCCGTACGGACCCGGCGGGAGCGACCCACGAGGCGGGACGTTTGCCGCGGGGCCGGGTGACTCCTATGCTGTCGCCGGCGATGAGGTCCGCCCGGGCCACCCGGCTCGAACCGCCCGGTTGACGGGCTGATGGCCCCTGGATGCTGCCAGGGCGCCCGCGCACCTGGCTCCGTTCGCGAGGTGCGCAGCATGGGAACCCATCCACGCCGTGGCGGGACACAGGGCCGGTCGGCCGCGGGCGTGTCGGCGGGGAGCGACTCGGCGGTGAGCGAGTCGACCGTCGGCGTGTCGATCCGGCCTCGAGGCGCCGCCGCCGTACGTCATGACCGGCCAGTAGCGCCCGGGGACGCGTCGTCGTGATCTCGATCGAGCTCGTGGTCGACCAGGCGCTCGGGCCGGGCGTGGAGGTCGAAGTCGACGCGGGGATCGCGCGGGCGGTGGAACCCCGTGCGGGCGGAATCTGGCTGGGGCTCGACCGCGCCCACCTCGTCGACTCGGACGCCGGCGACGGGACCGGGCTTCCCGCCGTGGTCGCCCTGCCGGGCTCGACCTTCGGCGGTTGCCGGCTGACGGCGGAGCTGTGCGGGGCCCTCGTCGAGAGGGAGCGGGTCGTGCTGGTGGGGCGCCTGCCCGGCACCGCACTGCCGATGGACGCCGTCCTCCGCACGGTCGCCGCCATGCCGGACGCAACGATGATCGAGGCACCGGCGGCCGAGCGCATCTCGCGGGATGCACGCCAGCGGTTCAGGGTGCGCCGGCAGTCGGGTCGCGTGCTGGGCGGGCGAGCGTGGCGGGCGGCCGGGAGCGATCCGGGTCAGCGCCGGTTCACGACACCACATTCCCGCGCCGAGTACCGCCTGGACCGGCTGCCGCCCCGGTTCCTGCGCGGCCTCGCCGGGCTCCTGGACGAGGACGAGCGCATCATCTACTCGATCGAGCGGCCGCCGGATTCGATCCACACCACCCGCCTCGGTCTCCCACGGCGGGGCGCGGAGAGACGGGCCGGTCTCCTGCTCCTGACCGATCGCCAGCTGATCTGGATGGTCGACCACCTGCCACCGGACCGCTACCTCCTCGACTGGGGCGTCGACGTGCGCCTGGTCCCGGTGGAGGCCCTGCAGGACGTGCACCTCGGGGGCCGCGAGGTACTCGAACTTCGCGTGCGCACGGCCGGCGGACCGGCGGCGTTCCAACTCCCGCTCGAACTGCGCGCCGAGGCCGAGGTGCTCAGGGACCTTGCCGGGCGGTTCGTGCCGCCGGGAGGCGGCGTCTCCCTCGTCCGGCGGTACGCGCCCCTTGCCATCGAGTTCGACCAGGGACCGGCAGCGCTGTTCGGCCAGGACGCGGATGCCGCGCGGGAGCTGGAAGCGTTGCGCGCCCGGCTCGCCCCGGAGGAGCTGCTCGCCGCGTTCTACGCGCCGCGGCGCGAGGGCGCCCCGCACGCCGCCACGGCCGCGCTCACCAGGACGAGAGTCGCGCTGCAGCGCCCGGGCGAGTTCCAGGCGATCGGCCTGGACCGCCTCCAGGGCCTGTCGATCACGCTGTCACCCCTGGCCGGCCGGGTGGAACTCGCTCACGGTTCGACCTCCGGCGCGGTGCACCTGGCGTTCTCGTACCCGGCCACGACATCGGGCGCCGCGACGGCGCTCGTCAGGCTGCTGAGGAAGGCGTGGGCCGATCGCGCGTCGGCCGGTGCGCCATCAGGCGACGCCACGGTGCACGAGAGGCGCCCCGCGGCCTGAGCAGATGCCTTTACCCAGCCTCCCCGCCACGCACCATGGCGTCCAGCGCCGCGACGTACGCGGCCTCGTCACGGGCCTGGTTCGACGGGTTGTGCACGGCATACCGCACGACCCCGTCCGCATCGAGGATGAACGTGCCCCGATCCGCCTGGCCGTCCCGCTCGTTCCACACGCCGTACAGCTTCGCGACCTGCCCCACGGGCCAGCGGTCGGAAAGGAACGTGTTCGAGTAGCCCTGGTCCTTCCGCCACGCGCGAAGCGCGTGCGTCGAGTCCACACTGATGCCCAGCACCGTGACCCCACGGCGCTCGTAGGCGGCGTAGTCGTCCCGGATGGCGCAGAGCTCGGTCGTGCACGTGGAGCTGAAGGCGAGCGGGAAAAACACGAGCATGATCGGCCGGCCGTGCAGGTCGGACAGCGTCACCGGATGTTTGTCCTGGTCGAGAAGCGTGAAATCGGGAGCGTGCTCGCCCACGGACGGCATCGGATGCCTCCTTTCCCCGGCCCTCAGGCCGCCCGTTCGTCAGGACCGCGCGCGGTCCACTAGACAGCGATCCGGTCGCCCAGGAACGGCCGCAGCACGTCGGGCACGACGACGGACCCGTCGGGCTGCTGGTACACCTCCAGGACGGCCGCGAACGTCCGGGCCAGCGCCAGCCCCGATCCGTTCAGCGTGTGCAGGATCTCCGGCCTGGCGCCCGGCTCGGGGCGCCAGCGGATGTTCATCCGGCGCGCCTGGTAATCGCGGAAGTTCGAGACCGAGCTGACCTCGAGCCACCGTTCCACGCCGGGCGCCCAGACCTCCAGGTCGTACTTCTTGGCCTGGACGAACCCCATGTCGCCGGTGGCCATCAACTTGACCCGGTACGCCAGCCCGAGCCGTTGCAGCAGCGTCTCGGCGGCCCGCGTGAGCCACTCGAGCGCCGCGCCGGAGTCGGCCGGACGCTCGAAGAGCACCATCTCGACCTTGTCGAACTGGTGGACCCGCAGGATGCCCCGCGTGTCCTTCCCGGCGGCGCCGGCCTCCCGGCGGAAGCAGGGCGTGTACGCGCAGTAGCGGATGGGGAGGTGGTCCGCCTCGATGATCTCGTCGCGGTGGAGGTTCGTCACGGGCACCTCGGCCGTGGGCACGAGGTACAGCTCGTCGCGCGTGACGACGTACATGAGGTCTTCCTTGTCCGGGATCTGCCCGGTTCCGCGCGCCGACGCGGCGTTGACCACGGCGGGCGGCCAGATCTCGGTCATGCCGTGCTCGCGGGTATGGACGCCGATGAACCAGTCGATGAGCCCACGCTCCAGCGCGGCGCCGGCTCCCCGATAGACCGGGAAGCCCGAGCCCGCGATCTTGGCCCCGGCGGCGAGGTCCAGCATGCCGAGCGCCTCGCCGATCTCCCAGTGCGGGCGCCGCGTCCATGGCCCGGCGCCATCCGGTCCGGCCCCGGCCACCTCGTCGTGCGGCACCGGCTCTCCCCACGTCCTGACGATGACGCTCGCGTCTTCCCCGCCGACGGGGACCTCCGGATCGGCCGGGTTCGGGATCCGCAGGAGCGCGTCCTCGAGCTGCAATTCGATCGCGGCCAGCTCCTCGTCGATGGCGCCGATCCGGATGCCCGCCTCGGTCGAGGCCCGGCGGAGGGCGGCGACCTCGGGGCCGGTGGGCAGCGCGCCGCCCCGGATCGCGTCGCCGATCTGCTTCGACACGGCGTTCCGCCCTGCCCGCAGGCCGTCGCCCTCCCCGAGCAGGGTCCGCCTGCGCGAATCCAGCTCCAGCGCCGCGTCGACGATCGAGGGATCCTCGCCCTTGTCGATGGCCCCCTGGCGGATCCTGTCCGCGTCGTCGCGAAGCCGCTGCAACCCGATGCTCATGCCATGGTCTCCTCGGGCCCGGGGCTCCAGCCGGCTGCCTCGCGCAGCCGCTCCGCGACGAACTCCCGTTCCAGGCCCGCGAGCAGCCAGCCCGCCCGGGGCCCGTTGGTGCGCCCGAGGAACGCGAGGTAGATGGCGCCGAACGCGCGCCCGGCGGGGAGCGCGGCCTCCTCTGCCACCCGGAAGATGAGGTCCTGCCAGGCCTCTCCCGAGACGGGGCGGGCCACGGCCGAGGATTGCGCCAGTGCTCCCAGGTACGCCCGCTGCTCGTCGGCGAGGCCGTGGCGGGCCTCTATGGGCAGCTCGTCGCGAACGGCGAACCTGGCGCGGTCCGGCGCGTAGGCCTCGAGCCATGCCCCGGCCGCGCGCAGGCGGTCGGCAAGGATCACCTGCTCCGCAACGTCGAGCGGTGCACCCTTCTCGGCCGCGAGGCGCCCTTCGATGTCCGCGCCCGGGATCTGCGCCAGCATCGCGACCTGCGAGAAGTCCGGGCGGAACCGCGCGGCCTCGGCGGCGGGATCCGCGTCCGGATCGAGGAGGCTCGTCGCGAAGATGCGCTCGTGGTCGGGCGGCAGCTCGCCCTTCACCTCGCGGCCGGCCACCGCGCCCCCGATCCGGTCGAACTCGTCGAAGAGTCGCGGGATGGTGTCGCCGGCGGGATCGAAGTCGATGGCGTGGTTCGGGCGGTAGCGGAGGAACAGGAAGCGCACGAGTTCGGGCGGCAGCAGGTCGACCATCGTGTGCGCGGCCGCCCCCCGGCCCTTGCTCGTGCTCATCTTGCGGCCCGAGATGTTGAGGAACTCGTAGGGGAAGTTGAGCGGGGGCTCGCGGTCGAAGACCTCGCGCGAGATCGCGTCGGCCCGGTCGCGTGACCCGCCCGCGGTCGCGAGGTCCTTGCCGTTCGGCTCGACCGTCACGCCGAAGATGCCCCACTGCGCGGCCCACTCGAGGTTCCAGCCGAGCTTGGCGCGGCCCCCGAAGGGCTCGACCCAGCCCGAGTGCCCGCAGCCGCGCGCCCACGCCACCAGGTCGGCGCGGCACTCGTAGAACACCCGCTGGCCGTCCCACTGCGTCACGATCGTCGTGCCGATCTTGCCGCACTCCTCGCACACCACCTGCACGGGGTGCCAGTCTGCGGGGTGCTGGACGTTGGCCACGCGCCGATAGATCTCGCGCACCCGGTCCGCGCGGTCGAGCGCGAGGCGGACGTACGGGTCCACGGCGCCGCTCGGGTAGACCTCGCTCATCCAGTAGGTCCGCGGGTGGATCCCGAGGCCGGCGAACGTGTCCAGGAAGAGGCCGGCGAAGTGGCGTGCGTAGCTCGCCGCGCCACTTCCCTCCGGGGCCGGCACGCGGGCCAGCGGGACGCCCATGTAGCGCTCGACGGCGTCGGGCGTCAGCAGCGCCTGCGCGTCCATGGGATCCATGTCGTCCACGCCGTACAGCAGCTGCGCGTCGAGCCCGCGGTCGCGGAGCGCCCGCCAGATGGCGTCGAGCACGACGGGTCCGCGAAGGCTGCCGACATGGACGGTGCCCGATGGCGTCTTCGAATCGTTGACGACCTGCGGTCCGCTCAGGCGGGACGCGAGCTCATCCGCCCAGTACACGGTTCCCTCCGGCCGCCCGCGGCGCGGTCAGCCGATGCTCACGATCTTGTAGGTGAAGTCCCCGCTGGGCACGTGCACCACGACCTTGTCGCCCTTGCGGTGCCCGAGGAGCGCGCGGCCCACCGGCGACTCGTTGGAGATGCGTCCCGACGCGGGATCGGCCTCGGCCGACCCGACGATGTGGAAGGACTCCTTGCCGTCCGGCGAGTCCACCACCACGGTCGACCCGATCTGGACGTGGTCGGACGAGTGGTTCTCGTCGATCAGCACGGCGTTGCGGATCAGCGCCTCGAGGGTCTGGACGCGCCCCTCCACGAAGGCCTGCTCGTTCTTGGCGTCCTCGTACTCGGCGTTCTCCGCCAGGTCGCCGTGCTCTTTCGCGTCGTGGATTCGGGCCGCGACCTCCGCCCGACGGACGTTGACGAGCTGGTCGAGCTCGGCTCGCAGCTTCTCGAGCCCATCGCGGGTGAGATAACCGGGCTTGTTGTTCACGGACCGCTCCAGTGGATAGCCTGCAAGAGAAAGAACCCCCGCCGCGCACCAGCGTCGCGCGTCAGGAGTTCGGGCCGGTGCGGGATTTTAGGGCGCCGCGGATGCTCGTGTCAAAGCGGTGTTCGCCGCTCGGGCTGCTCCATCAGCCGCGCCAGCCGCTTGCGCGCGCCGTGGAGGGAGTTCCGGTCCGGGAAGGCGATGAAGAGGGTGTCGTCGCCTGCGATCGAACCCGCTACCTCCGGCCAGTGGGCACGATCCAGCGCCGAGGCGATGGCGTGCGCGCTCCCGGACAGGCTGCGCACCACGAGCAGCAGGCCGGCTTCGCGCACGTCGACGGGCAGGTCGCGCAGGAGCTTCGCGAGCCGCTCCTCCGCGCTGGGCTCGGATTCGGACGGGCGGGATGGCACCGCGTAGACGTACAGCCCGTTGCGGTGGGTCTTGACCAGGCCCAGCTCGGCCACGTCACGGCTGATCGTGGCCTGCGTGGCGCGGAATCCGCGTTCCCGCAGCGCCGCGGCCAGCTCCTGCTGGGTGCGGATGTCGCGACGTCCGAGCAGGTCGCGGATCGCTCCCTGCCGGATCTGCTTCATCACCTCCACGGCGCCTCCCGACCTCTCCTTGCCCGGCCGGCGCTCAGCGCGCGAGCACGAACACCACCACGAGGGCGGCAAGGACCAGGCGTTCCGCGATGAACGGCGAAGTGGAGTGCCGGCGCAGGTAGCCGAGCAGTAACACGATCGCCGCCAGGCCGGCCACCGCGGCGCCCACCATCCCGGCGCCCAGCGCGAGGAGATCCGACGAGGGAAGACCTGCGTGGAGCAGCTCGCGGGCCTTCCACAGGGCGGCGCCCGCGATGATGGGCGTGCCCATGAGGAACGAGAACCTGGCCGCGGCCTCCCTGGTGAGCCCCGTGTACAGGCCGGCCGCGATCGTCATGCCGGAGCGGCTGAAGCCGGGGAACAGCGCGAACGCCTGCGCCACCCCGATGACGACCGCGTCGCGCAGGTTCACGTTGTCGAGGCCGCGCCGGAGGAAGGCCAGCTGCTCGGCCATCCACAGGATCCCCGCGCCCAGCGCGAGGAAGACCGCGACCAGGATGATGTGCTCGCGGAAGAACGTGTCGAAGAAGCTCTCGAGGGCGACCCCGAGGAGCGCCCCCGGGATCATCGTCACGACGATCAGCCACGCGAGCCGGCGATCGGGATCCGTGCCGATGCGACGTTCACGGAGCGAGGCGATCCACGCCAGGAGCAGGTCGACGAGCTCCCGCCAGAAGTAGATCAGGAGCGCGGCAAGCGTCCCGGCATGGAGCATCACGTCGAAGGTCGCGCTGTTGAGGAACGGATCCTTCCAGCCGAGGAACTCGGGCACCACGATGAGGTGCGCGGACGAGGAGACCGGCAGGAACTCCGTGAGCCCCTGCACGATCCCGATGACGAGCGCCTGGAGCACGAGCGGCATGGCGGTTCCCGAGCGAGCCGACCTTCGGGGTGCCCGCCGCCGGCGATGGCCCCCGAATGGCGACTAGCGGATGAACAGCGGCGCGAAGACCAGGGTGAGCGTCGCGAGCAGCTTGACGAGGACGTGCAGGGAGGGGCCCGCGGTGTCCTTGAAGGGGTCGCCGACCGTGTCGCCGACCACCGCCGCGGCGTGGGCGGTCGTCTTCTTGCCGAGCACGTTGCCGTTCTCGTCGAGCAGGTGACCCGACTCGATGTACTTCTTGGCGTTGTCCCAGGCGCCGCCGCCGTTGTTGAGGACGGAGGCGAGCAGGACGCCGGAGATGGTGCCGACCATGAGAAGGCCGGCCGCCGCCTGGTAGCCCAGCACGACGCCCAACGACGATGGGCGTGATGACGGCCACGGCCCCGGGCGCGACCATCTCGCGAAGCGCGGCACGCGTCGTGATGTCCACCACGCGGGCATAGTCGGGGCGCTGGGTGTAGTCCATGATGCCGGGCATCTCCCGGAACTGGCGCCGCACCTCGACGATGATGGCCTGGGCCGTGGTGCCCACGGCGCGGATGGCGAGCGAGCTGAAGAAGTACACGAGCATCGCCGCGATCAGCGCCGCCACGAAGACGCCGACGTTCGAGAGGTCCACGGACGTCATGAGCTGGACGCCCTGCTTGCCGGCCGCGATCTGTCGCGACAGGATCAGGTTGATCTTGTCGATGTAGGCGCTGAAGAGCAGGAAGGCGGCGAGAGACGCCGACGCGATCGCGTACCCCTTGGTGAGGGCCTTGGTGGTGTTGCCGACGGCGTCGAGGCGGTCGGTGATCTCACGCGCACCGGCCTCGCTGCGCGAGAACTCCGCGATGCCGCCCGCGTTGTCCGTGATGGGGCCGAAGGTGTCCATGGCGAGCACGTACGCGCACGTCATGAGCATGCCCATCGTGGCCACGGCTGTTCCGAAGATGCCGCCGATGTTCTGGCCCTGCGCGTTGACGAGGTTGGCCTGCGAGCCCAGCCAGTGGCTGAGCAGCAGCGCGATGCCGATGACGATGGCCGTGGCGAAGGTCGTCTCGAAGCCGACGGCCACGCCGGCGATGATGTTGGTGGCCGGGCCGGTCTTGGAGGCCTCGGCGATTTCCTTGACAGGGCGATACGAGCCGGCCGTGTAGTACTGCGTGATGTAGACGAACGCGATGCTGGTCGCCAGGCCGACCAGGCCGGCTCCGAAGAACCAGAGCCAGGTGGGGATCCCGGACGCGCCGGTCTGGGTGCCGGTCTGCATCATCACGTAGGTGACGAACAGCATCCCGACCGCGCTCAGGCCCGTGGTGAGCCAGTAGCCGCGGTTGAGGATGTTCATGGGGTCCTCGTCTTCGCGGCCGCCGAGCGTGTAGATGCTGATGATCGTGGCGACGAGGCCGAAGGCACGCACGACGAGCGGGAAGAAGATCCAGGACTCCGGCGTGGGCCAGCCGGCCTTGACGGCCACCGCGTAGATCCCCACCGAGAGGATCATCGCGCCGATGTTCTCGACCGCCGTGGACTCGAAGAGGTCGGCGCCGCGGCCGGCGCAGTCGCCGACGTTGTCGCCGACGAGGTCGGCGATCACGCCCGCGTTCCGGGGATCGTCCTCGGGGATGCCGGCCTCGACCTTGCCGACGAGGTCGGAGCCCACGTCGGCGGCCTTCGTGTAGATCCCGCCGCCGAGCTGCGCGAACAGCGCCACGAACGAGGCGCCGAAGCCGTAGCCGACGATGAGGAACGGTGCCTGGTCGGGGTGGCTGAAGCCGCCGTAGACGACGAACATCGCCCACACGCCGGCCAGCGAGAGGGCGACCACGAGGAAGCCCGACACGGCTCCGCCGCGCATGGCGACCTTCACGGCCTCGACGAGGCTGCGGCGGGCCGCGGCCGCCGTCCGCACGTTGGACTTCACGCTGACGTACATGCCGATGATCCCGGAGGCCATCGAGCACGCCGCGCCGACCAGGAACGCCACGCCGGTGCGGATGCCCAGGTCCATCCCGTAGACGTCGGTGTCGGAGACCTGCTTGGTCTCGACGAGCCCGATGATCACGGCGATGACCACGGCGACCACCACGGCCAGGATGGCGATGGTGGTGTACTGGCGGCGGATGAACGCGACCGCCCCTTCGTAGATCGTGTCGGCGACATCCAGCATGGCCTGCGTCCCGGTGTCGTGCGACAGCACGTCCCGCGCCAGGTACAGGGCGAACAGGACCGTCGCCACCACCGCGACGGGGATGAGCCAGGGCAATTCGCCCGCAAGACCTGTCACGTCGGAAACGCCTCCCAAGACATGGAAAGGGCCCCGTTTGCAGGCGGGGCAGGCACGGCTTTAGGCGAGCCGGAGTGTAACACGGGGCCCCGTCCCGCCGGCGCATCCGTCACGCGGATGGCGTGCCGCCCGTGAGGTGCCGGGCTCAGGTCCGCCACCGGTCGGGCCTACGGGAGCCATCGCGGATCGGACCCGTCGGGGGAGAGCTGGGTCAGGTCGCGCCCATCGGTGTGGATCACCCAGATGCCGGCACCGGGCCCGCCGGAGGCCGGTACCCGCGCGAAGACGACGATGTCCCCGGCCGGCGAGAAGGCGGGCTGGCGGTCGGCGAGATCGGTCGCGGCCGTGAGCACGGCGGGCGCCCCACCGCTCGCGGGCTGGAACGCGATGTGCTGCACGGTACCGCCACCCAGCCAGGCCAGGGCCCCCTGCGAGGACACCGACAGCCAGTCCCCGCCCGATGCGAGGTGGCCCGGCGGGCCCGTGGTCGGGACCAGCCACGCGCTGGAGGCGAACTGCCCGGTCGCGGTCGCGTCGACCACGAACCCGTGGTCGTGGTCGGACCACTCGATCGGGCCGGTCGGGTCGTGCAGGCCCATCGCCGTGGCGGCGCCCGAGGCCAGGTCGATCCTCACGAGGTCGCCCTGCGTGCCCTCCACCAGCGCCGTCGTCCCGTCCGCGGAGACGGCGGCCATCGTCGTCCACGGGTCGGGGGTGGCGGCGGCGAGGGGGCCGGCAGCGGGAGCGACCGAGCCGGTCGGCGGCGCGCCGCCGGGGAGCAGCTGGCGCGGCTGCTGGCCCGAATCGATCGGCAGCAGCCAGAGCCCCTGGTCCTGTCCCGCGATGGCGCCGCGACGCCCGACGATCACGCCCGACCCGTCGGGAACGAGGCGGGGTGCGTAGTCGAACGCGCCGGCGGGCGTGAGCACCGTCGGCGAGCCGTCGCCGAGGGCGAACGTCTTGACCTGGCCGGCCGATGCATACACCACGCGTTGCCCGTCGGCGGTCACGTCGTACGCGGTCACGGGAGTCAGCTCGTCGGTCAGCTGGCGCGGGTTGCTCCCGTCCGGGTTCATCGCCCACACGTTGCGCACGCCGGTCCGCGAGGAGAGGAACAGCACCTGGTTCTGCAGCGAGCCCGCGGGAGCGCCCGTCGTGAACGACCATGTTCGCCCGGCCGCCACCTGGCGCGGATCGTCCGCGCGACTGACGCCATCGAGCAACTGGACGGTGTACGTCGTGTGCGGCGCGAGCGGCGACGAGGGCTGGTACACGACCACCGTGGGCTCCGCGGTCGCCGACGGGACGTCCGACGGAAGCTGACTCGACCCGGGCATCGCCGGGGGCCGGCGGCGTGATGCGGACGAGCCCGCTGACGCTGGCAGGGTCGACCGGGCCGTCGAACAGCATCGCGATCGGCCCGTTGACGGGAGCGCCGGCCGACCCGTCCGAGGGCACCACGCCGGTCAGGCCGAGCCCGGCGTTGACGGTCGTGAAGTCGAGGGTGATCGGCGCCGCCGGAGAGTTGCCGTCGGTGTCGGCGGCCTGGTCGGAGACCGTCACGACGTACCGGGTCCCGAATGCCAGCGGCGAGACCGGCGTGAGCGTGACCGTCGAGCCGCCCCAGGTGGCCCGGACGCGGGTGGCGGGAGTGATCGTGATCGCAGACTGCGTGGCGCTGACGTCCATCAGGCGATCGAACGTCAGCGTGATCGGTGTGTCCACCGGCACGTCCACCGCCCCGCTTGCCGGCGTGCTCGACGTGAGCACCGGGAGGCCCACCGTCCCGAACGCGAACGTCGTCGGCCCCTGGTTGGCGACGTTGCCGTCGACATCCCTGTACCCGGTGGACAGCGTGACGGTGAACTTCGTGGCCACGGGCAGCTTCTGCGTGGGCGTGAAGATCATGGTCCGCGAGCCGTCCCACGTGAACGTCCCCCGGACGTCGGGCACGATCTTGAAGTGGAGCTGCGCCGACGTCCGATCGACGGCCTTGCTGAACTCGACGTCGATCGTGGAATGCGTCAGGGCGACGTGGGAATCGCCGGTCGTGCGCCCGAGGGTGATCGCCTGCACGGTGGGAGGCACTCGATCGACCAGCGTCGCGTTCGCCAGGATGAGGAGGAGCGCGACGATCGCAACGATGCGCGCGGCGAGCTCGACGGTGCGTCGTGACACGAAGCCTGACGTTACCACGGAGCCGCCGGCCGCCCGTGCCGCCCGTTCCGCCTATACTCCCGCCTTGTGATCCGACTCTGTCGTCCCGCGTGACACATCGCGCTCGCGGCTGCCTCCTCGAGGCGGTCGAGACCCTCGTCCTCACCCTCATCATCTTCCTGGTCATCCAGAACTTCGTCGCCCAGCCGTACCAGGTCGAGCAGATGAGCATGGAGAACACGCTGCTGCCGAACCAGTACGTGCTGGTGGACAAGCTCGACCCCCCGCTTCGACACCTACAAGCGCGGGGACATCGTCGTGTTCATCCCGCCGGGTGGATCGTCGAACTCGACCCCGTTCATCAAGCGCGTCATCGGCCTGCCCGGCGACACCGTGGACCTGCGAAACGGCCACGTGTTCATCAACGACCAGGAGATCAGCGAGCCATACGTGTATCCGGGGCAGACCACGGAACCGCTCGGTGGCCAGGACCACTGGATCGTCCCGCCCGACATGCTGTTCGTCATGGGGGACCACCGCGAGAACTCGAGCGATTCCCGCGTGTTCGGGCCGGTGCCCATCGGCAACGTGATCGGCCGGGCCTGGCTGCGCTACTGGCCGCTCAGCGCGTTCGAGGTCATCGCCACCCCGACCTACCCGGACCTGAGCCCGCTGGCGCTCCCGTCGGCGGCACCATCCGGGCATGTCCGCGGAGGCTCGTCACAGCCTGCGGCGGCCGGGATCGAGCCGCCCGGACCCGGGCCCGGGTCGCCGGTCGCCCGCGCGGCCTGATCGGGGCGGCGTCGTGGAAGCCGCGCTCGCCGCCGCCGGCGCGCTCCTCTCGGCCGGGGCCGCGGCCGCCACGCTCGCCACGCGCGCCCCGCGAATTGCGATCCTGGGCATGGCGGCCGCGCTCGTCGTCTCACCGCTCGCGCTCTCGCCACTCCCCCAGGCGCTGCCACTCGCCTTCTGGCTCGTTGCATCCCTCCTCGGGGCGTTCCTCCTGATCCGGTCCATCGCCGACCCCACGGAGCGTCTCGCGCCCCTGCCCCTGGGCGGCTGGCCGGAGGCCGCGTTCGTGATGGCCATGCTCGTGCTCGGCTGGGCGGCGTCCCCCGTGGCGGGTGCCGGCCGGGGCGCATCGACGGCCCTGGCAGCCGGGCTCGCGGCGTGTACAGCGGCACTCCCGCTGGTGGGCTTCGCGCGCGATCCCGTGCGGACCGGGATCGGGACGATCCTGCTGCTCGAAGGGGCCGGCCTCGTGGCGGCAGGCCTGGGCGGAACCCCCGGCGGGGCGCAGATCATGGCTCTCGCGCTGGCGGTGCTCGCGGCAGCGGCCGCCGCCCGCGAGGTGCTCGCCGCGGCCGGGCCGGGGATGTCGACCGGACCCGGGATCCCGGCGACCGCAACCGGGGCCCCGGGGGCCCGGACGGGGAACCCGGCGGCGGCGTCTGCAGGTCGGGCGGCACGCGCGAGGCTGACCCGTCGGCCGGTGGACGGCGATTCCCCCACGACCGCGCCGACTGCCTCGACCTCCGGCCCGGGCGAGGCCGGCTGATGCCGGTGCGGCCGGGTGCGCCTGCATGAGCGCGGGAATCCTGGTCGTCGCCGCGCTCGTGACCGCCGCGCTCGCCGTCCTCGTGCCCCGGCAGGATGCGAAGGCCGCGATCGCCGCGGCGGGACTCGCCGTCTGCGCCGGGGTCGCCCTCGCGTCGACGCCGCTCCAGTCCATCGTCATGGGAGACGCCACGTTCGCGCTCGGGGCCCCCGGAGCGGGCGTGGTGGCCGAAGCGTCCGTCTCGCTGCTGCTGCTGCTGGGCGCCGTGGTGGCGGGACGCCGGCAATCCCTGCCGCTCGGCCTGCCGGTGGCGCTTCCGGCCGCGATGGCAGCGCTTGTCGCATCCCTCGCCGCCGTCGACGGGGCGCTGCTGGCGAATCCCGTGTCCGGCGGAAGCGCTTTCCAGCCCGTGGGCACCGCTGCGGCGCCTGTGGCGGTCGCGATCGTCGCCGCAGCGTCCGTCCTGATCGCGCCCCTGGCCGCGTGGCACCCGGACCCCGCGCTCGTTGCGGTGGCCAGGCGCGGCGCGTCGCGGGCGGTGCGTCTCGCCGTCGTCGCCTGCGGGCTCGCCATTGCCGGCATGGCATGGCTCCTCGCACCGACGGGGCCGATCGCGCCTGATCCGGCGGGTGCCGCCGCGGCACTGCTGCTGGTCGCCACGTCGGTCGCGCTCTTCATGGGGGCGCTGCCGTTTCACACCGTCTCCGTGCGGGCCAGCGTGAGCGCCCCACTCTCCCTGACGGCCGCGCGCGGCGTGTGGCTCCCGGCCGCGTTCGCCCTGGCGGCCGTGGCGTGGGACCAGCGGGTACTGGCGCCGTCCGTCGCCCTCAGCGGCGTGGCGAACGCCCCGCTGTTCGCCGACGCGCGTGCGGTCGTGGCGCTCGTCGCCGTGATCACCATGGCCGGAGGGGCGCTCGCCGCGACCTTCCACGACGACGTCAGGCACGTCCTGGCCTACGCCCTGGTGGGCGACGCGGGCCTGGCCATGCTCGCGTTCTCCTCGGCGGACCCGGCCGCCGCGTCTGCCGCCGCTGCGTGGCTGCCGGTCAATGCCGTGGCCCGCACGGCGCTCGTGACCTGGACCGTCGCGCTGGTCCTGGCACGCGGCACGGACGTCGTGGACGAACTGGGCGGTTGGGCCCGGACGTCGCCTCTCCTCGGAGCGGGACTCGTCGGCATCGCGGCCGCCACGTTCGGGTTGCCCGGATGGGGCGTCTTCGAGCTGCGCGGCTCGCTGTTCACGACGGGCGGCGGTCCGGCAGGGCCGGTGATGGCGGCCGCGGGGTGGCTGGGGCTCCTGCCCTACGCACGCCTCGCGTGGGTGGGCGTTCGTGGCCGGGTCCCCGCCTCGACCGCCTCCGGCGAGTCTCCCGTCCTGGCCCCCGCCGGGTCACCGGGCGAGCGAGGCCGCCCGGGACGATGGTCCGGGCGCGCGGGCGAGCGTGCGCTGCCCGGCGGTGCCGCACGCCTGTTCACGGCGTTGACGGACCATGCGGGCCTGGTCGCGGCGGGATTCGGACTTCTTGCCGCGGCCATCGCCATCGCGGTGGCATGGACCGCGGGCGTGGCGGTGACGGGGCTCGACTGAGCCGGCGCCCCGGACCCGCGGAGGGCGCCGGCTAGGCCCCTGCCGGGGCGAGAACCCAGCGGTCCACCTCGCGCCCGTAGTCGAGCAGCTCGGCTGGCGCGAACCAGAGCGCCAGTTCGGCTTCCGCGGTCTCGGGGCTGTCCGACGCATGCACCAGGTTCTGGGCCGTCTCGAGGGCGAGGTCCCCTCGGATCGTGCCCGGATCGGCCTGCGCCGGGCGGGTCGCCCCGTTCATCGCTCGCACGATCGCCACCGCGTCCGGCCCCTCCAGGGCCAGCGCGACGACGGGCCCCGAGGTGATGAACTCGACGAGCCCGGGGAAGAACGGCTTCTCCCGGTGGACCGCGTAGTGGCGCTCGGCGAGGTCCCGCTCGACACGCATCAGCTTCAGGCCGGCGATCTTGAGGCCACGCTCCTCGTACCGCGCGAGGATGCGGCCCACGAGCAGGCGCTGCACGCCGTCGGGCTTGACGAGGACCAGGGTGCGTTGGGTCACGTCTTCTCCTCGGAGGGCCGGACGCGGAGTGCCCGGCTCGATTGCTGGAATGCCTCGGCCGCGAGGCCCTCGCGGCCCATGAGACGGTACGCGTCGCCGCGAACGAGGTGGAGGGCGGCGACCTCCTGGCCGGGTGGCCCCGCCTGCAGCGCCTGGTCGGCCACGGACAGGATGGCAGGGGCCAGGACGGGGCGCGTTCGCAGGATGAGCGCGAGGCGCGTCGCGGCGCCCGCGAACTCGCCGGTACCCAGGCGGACCTGGATCTCGGCGAGGTCGCCTGACATGCTCGGCGCGGCCGCTCCGCGGGCCGGCTGCGGCGCGCCCGGCCCGACTGACACGGGCGCCGCCGATGAACTCTCCGGAACGGGAGCGGGGGGCCAGATGGCGCCGCGAGGCTGCCCGGCGAACAGGTCGTCGAGCCGGCCGCGGCCCCGGGCGAGCACGCGCGCGGCGAGGTTGCGCGCATCGGCGGACCGGCCGGCGGCGCTCGCGGCCTCGGCGGCGACGCAGACGGCGATGAGCTCGTCACCTCCCGCCTGGAGGTGCGCGTCGGCGGCCTCACCGGCACCCACCAGGTCGCCCGTGCGCCACCGGACCTCGGCCAGATCGGCGAGCGCCGGAACGTCGAGGGCGCCGCGCGCGGCAAGCGTCTCGAGTTCGGCTCGGGCGAGTCCGTACATGCCCGTGGCCACGTGCACATGCGCCAGCCGGGCATCGGTGTTCGACAGCGCCGGTGAACCGGGCACGATCGGCACCGACACGGCCGCGCAGACCGGCCGCCACGGGACCGGCCGCCACGTGCCCGGCCGCCACGTGCCCGGCCGCCACGGGCCCGGCCGCCTCGGACGCGGCGGATGCCCGCGACCGGGCCGACGTCCGCACCGGCGCGGACGGGACGGGCACGTCCGGCTCCGGCAGGCCCGCCGCAGCCGCCTGCCCGCCGGGGGCGGGCCGGGCCTCACCGACGGGCTCGGGCTCCGGTGCGTCATCGGGGACGCCGGCCCCGTCCGCCTGCTCGTCGCCTCCGTCGGGCGCCCGGGGATCCGGCGATTTGCGGCAGGTCCGTGGGCCTGGTCGGGAACGTCGGCCTGGTCGCCGTCGTCGGGGACGACCTCGCGATCGACGTCGGCCGCGGATGTGACGTCGGCCGCGGAGCTGACGTCGGCCCGGCGGACGCTGAGGTCGGCCTCAGGCCCAACGTCGGCCTCAGGCCCAGCGTCGGCCGCGGACGTGAGGTCGGCTTCAGGCCCAACGTCGGCCTCAGGCGTGACATCGGTCTCGGGTGTGAGGTCGTCAGCGGCCGAGACGTCGGGCGCCGGCCTGTCGAGAGCCGACGGCATGCCGCCTGCCGCTGCCGGGTCGACGTCGGCCGGTTCACCGGATCGCGCTTCCTGGTCGCCTCCGCTCACCGGCGTGCCGGCCTGCGCGTCCGCCCCCGATCCCCAGATCCGGTCCATGCTCATGCCAGCCGCAGCCGCTGTTCGAGGGTGCGCCCGCGCCGCCCGGGCGCGATCGCGGCGAGCGACAGCGCGTCGTCCGTGAAGAGCCGCCGTGCGATCTCGCGCATCCGGTCCGCGGAGACGGCCTGGATCTCCTGCACGGCCTCCTCCAGCGTCAGCGTCCGCTCGTGGAGCGCCTCCTGGGCCCCGAGCCACGACGCCAGGTGCCGGCTCTCCTCCAGCCGCAGCTCCAGCCGCCCGCAGCGCGTACGCCTTCGCCCTGCGCCAGCTCGGCGTCGGGCACGGCGCTCTCGCGCAGCCGCGCGAGCTCGGCGAGGATCGCGTCGAGCGCGCGCGGCAGGTCGCGCGGGTCGACGCCGGCATAGATCCGCGAGCGTGCCGGCAGTCGGCGTAGTCGCTGATGAACGAGTGGACGTCGTAGGCCAGCCCGGCGCTCCTCGCGGACGGTGAGGAACAGCCGGCTGCTCATCCCCTCCCCGAGCACGGTGTTGAGCAGCTCGAGCGCCCACTGGTCGGGATGGTCGCGGCGGAGCGCCGGGCATCGCCCAGGCAGAGATGCGCCTGGGTCGATCCCGCGACGGTTCACGAGCCGACGCGGTCGCCGGACGGGAGCTTCGGGGCCGGCTCGGGGCCGGGGATCCGGTCCGGCCTGCCGGTGCCGAAGGCCTCGGCGGCGCAGCGCGCACGACCTGTCGTGCGCGATGTCGCCCGCGGCCGCGACGCACCAGGTTCGCCGGCTGGTACCAGCGCTCCCAGAACGTCGCGGATGGCCTCCGGGCCGTCAGCGCCGCGGACGCTGTCCTCGTCGCCGGCGATCTCCCAGCCCAGCGGGCGTGTCGCCGAAGATGGCTCGGTCGAAGAGGTTGCAGACGTACTCGCCGGGGTCGTCGCGGTACGAGCGGATCTCCTCGACGATGATCGTCCCGCTCGTGCTCGATGTCCTCCTCGCGCAGCAGCGGCCGCGCCACGAGCTCGCCGACGCACGCTGGAAGGCGCGCTCCGCGTCGTCGGACCGGGACGCGCGCCCAGTAGACGGTCGACTCGCGGTCGGTCGCCGCGTTGCACGATCCGCCGACGCCCTCGATCGCCTCGGACACCGCCCGCGTGGTGGGGTACGCGGCCGTCCCCTTGAACGTGAGGTGCTCCATGAAATGCGCGACGCCCGCGAGCTCGCGGCTCTCGAGGCGCGACCCGGCGAGGACGTAGGCGGCGAGCGGCGAGGGACCGGGCGCCGGGGAGCGGGCCGTGATGACGCGCGGCCCGTTGGGCAGCACGGTGCGTTCGAACATCGGCGGCGATGCGTACACGGACCCGACCCGACGGCGACTGCCCGGGACCGGCCCGCAACGGCTCGCGCCGTCGTCGCGCGCCGGCTCGCCGCCCGCTCCCCTCGTCGTGCCCAGGCCCGCGAGCTCCATCTGCACGTACTCGATCGTGCAGCGAGCTCGCGGTTGGGCTGGCCCGTCATCGGGTCGGTCCGGGTCGGCGCCCGCCGGAAGGTACGTCAGCACGACGCGTTCGTCGCCCTGGACGAGCGCGTACGTGACCAGCGCGTCCGGACGCGTCTCGAACTCCAGGTACTCGAACGAGTCGACATTCAGGACGATGGAGAGCGGCGTGAAATAGGTGGAGACGTCGGCGCGTCGATCACGATGCGCTCGACCGGGCCGCTCCCGTGCGCGATGACCTCCCGCCCTCGCACGTACACGTAGGCGATCGTCTGCTTGAGGAGGGGCCGGAGGAGGTGATGGATGTCGGTGGGGCTGCTGACGATGCCACGGTTGACGAAGAACTTGGCGGGCGGAAGCGCGGCCTCAGGCTCCTCCAGCTCGGGCCCGGATGCGCCGGGGACGTGCGGATGGTAACAAGGGCGGGGCCGCGCGCGCCGCCCCTCGGGACCGTGGCCCGGGCTCGGTCGCGGAAGCGGGCACGCGTATCATCGCCGCGATGCTGCTGCGATCGACGTCGGCAACTCCAACATCACGATCGGCCTCGTGCGGGACGGGCGCATCGTCGCACGCGCCGGGCGGCCACGCCGCGGCGTGCAGACGTCCGACGAGATCAGCTGCTGCTCGAGGGGCTCCTGGGGCTCGACGGGCTGCGCCTCCGGGACGCCGACGGCGTCGTGCTCGTCAGGTCGTGCCCCGGCATCGGGCGGCGCTCGCGACGGCGCGGGTGGCTTACGGATTCCCGCTCCTCGAGGCGACGGTCCGGCAACGTGCCGATCGCCATCCGCGTGGATCGGCCGTCGGAGGTCGGGCCGGACAGGCTCGTCAACGCGCTGGCGGCAGGCCGTCTCCACGGGAGGCCGGCGATCGTCGTGGACCTCGGGACCGCCACGACGTTCGACGTGGTCGCTGCAGACGGCGCGTACGTCGGCGGGGCGATCGCGCCCGGGCTCGAACTCGGGCTCGAGGCGCTGGCCGCGCGGACCTCGACAGCTGCCACGAGTGGAGCGCTCCTGCCCGAGCGCGCGATCGGGCGCGACACGGTCGCGCGATCGCAGCGGGGCCGTGTTCGGGTACTCGGTCTCGTCGCGAGCTGCTCGCGCGGCTCCGTGCCGAGCTCGGCCACGAGTCGCCGGCGGCCGCACGTCAGCGTCGTGCTCACCGGCGGCTCGGCCTGGCCCCCTGGATCGACGGAACTGCGCAACGTGGACGTCGATCGATCCCGACCTCACGCTGAAGGGGCTCGCGATCCTCGCCGAGGACTCTTCCGGCCTGGGCCGGATCCTCCGACCGGCGGCCGTTTCGGAGCCGGCCCCGACGGCGAGGGACGGTGCCGGGACTCGGGCGGGCCGCGGGTTCGCGGCCGTCCGTGCTGCTCGGGGTCACCGGTCGATCGCCGCGTACAAGGCGGTGGACCTGCTGCGGCGGCTGACCGCGGAGCGGCGCCGAGGTCCAGGTGCTCATGACGCATTCGGCGCGCCGCGTTCGTCGCGCCGCTCGACGCTCGAGACGCTGAGCGGCGACCGGGTGTCTGACCGACGCCCTCGAGCTCCTGCCGGACGAGCGGATCGCGCACATCATGGCGGCGCGCGAGGCGCAGCGTCGATCGTCGTGGCTCCCGCGACGGCGCACTGGCTGGCGGCGATGGCGTCCGGCCTCGCAGGCGACGTCATCACCGCGACGTGCCTCGCGACGGCGGCGCCGGTCGTCGTGGCGCCCGCGATGGACGGCGAGCATGTGCGCGCATCCCGCGACGCGCGCGAACGTCGAGCGGCTCCGCGTCGACTTCGGCTACACCATCGTGGACCCCGAGGTGGGAGCGCTCGCCTCCGGCCAGGTGGGCCGGGCGGCTCGCCGCGCTCCCGGCGATCGTGGACGCGCTCGTGGCCGGATCGGCGATCGCCCGGTCCGTCGGCCGGACCCGGCGCCCTCCCGCCCGCGACACGGCGGTCGCGCAGCGCGACCTGCCGGACGCCGGATCGTCGTGACGGCCGGGCGGGACGAGCGAGCCGATCGATCCCGTGCGCTTCATCGGGAACCGCTCGACGGGGCAGATGGGCGTCGCGGTCGCCGAGGCCGCCCTGCGACCGCGGCGCGGCGGTGACGCTCGTGGCCGGCGCACCTCCGTCCCGCTGCCGGACGGGGACCCCGTCCGCGGCACGCGAACACGCCGACGCGATGCGCACCGCGCTGCTCGACGCGCTGGGCCCGGCGCCGTTCGACGCCCTCGTCATGGCCGCCGCGGTCGCCGACTTCCGGCCGCGCCGCGGCGGCGACGAGGAAGCTCGCCGCGGCGACGTCGGCCCCGGCTCGCTGCGAGCTCGGAGCCGGCCGAGGACATCCTCGCGCGAGGCGCGCAGCGGATCGGCGGGCTCGGACGGCCGCGAGCCCGCCCCGCGGCCGGTGCTCGTCGGGTTCGCGGCCGAGACCGGGTCGCTCGACCGCGTTGCCGGAGAAGGCCCGGCGCAAGGGCGTCGACCTCATCGTCGCGAACGACGTGCTCGAGCCGGGCGCGGGATTCGCGGTCGGACACGAACCGCGTGACGATCGTCGTGCCGGGTGCGCGCCGAGCCCTGGCCGCTCCTGTCCAAGCGTGACGTCGCCGACCGGCTGCTGGATCGCGTCGTTCGCGATGCTTTCCGCCGGCACGCGCGGCGTCGCGCGATCCCGCGAATGTGGCAGCATCGGCGTCATGCCACGGAGGTACCCGAATGAGCGCCACGACCGACACCGCGGACGCCGCCTCACCGTCGCCGACATCGCGCGGATGCACGCGGACGGGCAGCGATCCCGATGCTGACCGCCTACGACTACCCCACCGCCCGGATCCTCGACGAAGCCGGGATCCCGCTGCTCCTCGTGGGCGATTCCCTCGGCGAGGTCATGCTCGGGTACGAGATCGACGGTGCGCGTGTCGATGGACGAGATGCTCCACCACACGAAGGCCGTGGTGCGCGGGGCCGAGCACGCGCTCGTCGTCGCCGACATGCCGTTCCTGACGTACTAGCGCACCGACCAGGCGCTGGCGAACGCGGGGCGCTTCCTCCGCGAAGCCGGCGCACAGGCCGTCAAGGTCGAGGGCGGGGTGAGGACCGGCCGGGCGATCGAGACGATCGTCCGCGCCGGCATCCCCGTCATGGGCCACATCGGGTGGACGCCCCAGGCGAAGCTCGGGCTGGGGAAGGTGCGCGTGCAGGGAAGGACCCGCGACGCGGCGCAGCGGCTGTTGTGCGATGCGATCGCGGTCCAGGAGGCCGGGGCATTCGCCGTCGTGCTCGAGCTGGTCCCCGAGCAGCTCGCGCTGGCGATCACGTCGCGGCTCCGGATCCCGACGATCGGGATCGGTGCCGGCGCCGGGTGCAGCGGCCAGGTCCAGGTGATCACGGACCTGCTGGGGCTGGGCTCGTTCATCCCGCGGCACGCGCGGCCGTATGCCCATATTCGCGAGACGATCATGGAGGCCGCCCGCGCGTACGCCGCCGACGTGATCGCGGGAACGTTCCCGGGCGCGGCGGAGATCGAGTCCGCATGGACGAGACGGTCCTGGAGGAGGCGCTCGGCCACGGCGAGCTCGACCGCGCGGCCGCGTCGCCCTTCCTGATCCCGCTCGACCGCGACCTCTAGCCCGTGGAGGCCGCGCCGACACCGGCCATTCCCGTGGAGGCCCATCCGCGGGTCAGGTGCTGGCGCGAGGCCGTGCGGAACTGGCGGCGGCGCGCGGCCGCCTCCCCTCCCCGGTCGGGCTCGTGCCAACGATGGGCGCGCTGCACGCCGGTCATGTCGCGCTGATCCGCCGCGCCCGCGAGCGAATGCGCCTCCGTGGTCGTGAGCGTCTTCGTGAACCCCACGCAGTTCGGACCCGGCGAGGACTACGAGCGCTACCCCCGACGCCGCGACGACGACGTGCGGGTGTGCGAGGCGGCCGGCGTGGACGTCGTGTTCGTGCCGTCTGTCGAGACGCTGTATCCCCCGGGGCACGTCGACGGCGGTCGATCCGGGGCCGCTGGGGAACGTGCTCGAGGGCGAGGTCCGGCCGGGGCACTTCCGCGGCGTCGCCACGGTCGTGACCATCCTCTTCGACGCGGTGCGCCCGGACCGCGCGTACTTCGGGCAGAAGGACGGGCAGCAGGCGATCGTCGTCGAACGCGTGGTGCGCGACCTCGCGCTGCCGGTCGAGATCTCGATCGTCCCGACGGTTCGGGAACCCGACGGGCTCGCCCTCGCCTCCCGCAACGCCTACCTCGGGCCCGAAGAACGCGCGGCGGCACCGGTCCTGCATCGGGCCCTTCGCGCCGCGGCCGACGAGCACGCACGTGGGGAGCGGGACGCCGAGCGGCTGCGTGCCCGGATGCGGGCGGTCCTGGGCGACGTGCCGCTGGCGGTCCCCGACTACGTGAGCGTCGCGGACCGTGCGAGCCTGCGGGAGCTCGACGTGGTCGACCGCCCGGCCCTGCTCAGCCTGGCCGTCCGGTTCCCTTCCACCCGGCTCATCGACTGCTGGCCGATCGGCTGACCGGGCCGGGCCCCCGGGCGCCGGGCCGGTTTCGCCGGACCCGGGGCCGGAACCCGCGGCGCCGGAACGTGCGTGCCGGCCGGTGGCCGCGGCCGCTCAGGTGTCGGGCGCGGCGAGGGCCAGGATCCGGTCGACGTCCAGGTGCTCGGCGACGAGCGACTGGATCAGGGCGATCTTGTCGTGGTCCTCCGGGTGCGTCTTCACCAGGAGGTCGTGGACCTCCGACGCGACCCGGTACGTGTCCTCGGCGACGCGCATCGCGAAGATGTCCGCGGAGCGGATCGCGGCGACCACGCGGGGAGGCGGCGCGTGCTCCCCGGTCAGGACGAGCCCGGCCACTCCGGGGTGACGCCCCGCGGCGGATCCGGAGCCGCCCGAGTCCCCGAGGAAGGCGGTGGCACGGTCCGTGGCGTCGGGAAGGCCATCGGAGGCCGGGCGGCCGCTGGTGCCGGAACGCCCGGTGGTGCCGGAACGCCCGGCGCGTCCCATCAGCGTGACCGTGACCAGGGCCTGGACGAGGTCCTCGCGATCGCCGGGCACGATCAGCAGGCTGCCCGGGCCGAGCCGATCCAGCAGGTGGCCCGCCTGCATCGCCCCGATGCGACGCGTTCGATCGGGCGGTCCAGGTCCGGGCCGGGGTGGAGCAGCTCGCCCTCGAGTCTGCTCGCAGAGCATGGACGAGCGTCGGGTTCGACAGCAGCGGCCGGTACGGCAGGACGCCCAGCAGGGGGATGCCGTGGCGGGCCAGGCCCGCCTCGAGGACCGCGGGAAGCGACGGCTGCGCCTCGACATCGACCTTGTTGACGATCGCGCCCGACGACGTCGACGCCGTGCCGCGCGAACAGCGCGCGGTTCAGCACGATCTCGTCGATCGGCCGGCCGACGCCGGCCTCGCTGACGATGACGGCCGCGCGCCGAGCATCCGCGGCCACGTCCGCGTTCGAGAGGCCGATGACCGCGCCCACGCCGGCATGGCCGGTGCCCTCGACGAGCACGATGTCGCGCCCCGCCGACACGACGTCGAACGCGTCCGGATCCGCGCGCCCAGGTCCTCGACGACGTCGCCGCGCGATGTACGCACTGGGTGAAGCCGCGCGGGATGTGGACCGGGCTCATCGCCGAGAGCGGGTCGGCGCAGCCCGAAGACGGCTCTGCACGAGGATCGCGTCCTCGTCGGCCGGGACGTCGTCGACGATCGCGTATCGCTGGCCGACCGGCTTGATGAAGCCGGTGGCAGGCCGCGCGAGATGAGCGCGGCGAGCAGGCCGAGGGACGTGGTCGTCTTGCCGCGGTTCATGCCGGTGGCGGCGAGGTAGATGCTGGCGCGACGGGTCTCCGCCGCCCGGCTGGCGCTCAGGCCCGCTCGCGCGGGACGGCGCGCCGCTCGACCAGCGCGACGGCGTCCTTGAGCCTGCGTCGACGCGTCTCGGCGTCGACGGTGTCCACCTCCATGTAGGGTCCGAGCCGCTCGAGGAGTCGGCGACGAGGCCGAGAGGACGCTCGCGTCGGCGACGAAGAACTGCGGCTCGTTGTTGTAGCGGACGAGCGTGAGGCGGCCCTGGAGGACGCGGCGATCGTCGACGTGGGCGATCTGCGTGCTGAAGTTGTGGCCCTGGATCCCGTCGGGGTTGTTGAGGAAGTTCAGGGCGTTGTCGATGGCGAGGCCGAACCGGGCGCGCCACGCCACCAGGCGCTCGTGGACCTCGGGCGGGATCCGCACCTCGGCGACCTCGTCGAACACCTCCGGCGCCACCGTCAGCAGCCCGACGAGCGTCGTGCCGGCGCGCGGCGCCGAGCATCACCTGGAGCGAGCGCTCGAGCGTGAACACCTCGGAGTCGAAGCGGGGGCTCGTGATGACGTCGGTCAGCAGGTCCTCCACGTTGTCGAGCGCGCCGGGCTCCGCGAGCGCGTTCGCGAGATGGAGGATCTCCTCCTTGAACAGGAACTTCTCTTCGTGGTCGAGCATCGCGCGCGATGGTAGCACCGGCGAACGGGCCCGCCCGGGTCGGGGCCCCGAACGGGCAGTCGCCGGGTCACGGGCCCGACCTCGCGCTCGTGCCGATCGGCGACACGCGGGCCCGGGGAGTCGGACGTGAGGCCGCCTCGGACATGAAACCGCCGCCGGTTCGTCCGGCGGCGGTTCCGTAATTCGCGAGGCTGGTCAGCCGATCAGGGGTACAGGCCGCGCATGGCGGTGGCCTGGGCGACCCGGTCGACGGCGAGCAGGTAGGCGCCCGTCCGCATGTTGACCTCGTGCTTGAGCGAGAGCGCGAGCGTCTCGGCGAACGCCTTGGTCATGATCTCCTTGAGCTTGGCGTTGACCATCGCCTCGCTCCAGTGATCGCGGTTCAGGTCCTGCACCCACTCGAAGTAGCTGACGGTGACGCCGCCGGCATTGCAGAGGATGTCCGGGATCAGGAAGGCGCCGCGCTCGAAGAGGATCGCGTCGGCTTCGGGCGTGGTGGGGCCGTTCGCGGCCTCGGCGATGATCTTCGCCTTGACCCGGCGCGCGTTCGCGGCCGGTGAGCTGGTTCTCCAGCGCGGCCGGGACCAGGACGTCGCAGTCGATCTCGAGGATCTCCGCATTGGTGAGCCGGTGGCGCCGGGGAACCCGACGACGGTGCCGTGCTCCTGCTTCCACGCGATGACCCGCTCGATGTCGAGACCGGCCGCGTTGTGGATACCGCCGCTGCGAGTCGGAGACGGCGATGACCTTCGCGCCCTCGCGGACCATCAGCTGCGCCGCGATCGAGCCGGCGTTGCCGAAGCCCTGGACGACGGTCTTCGCACCCTTGAGGTCGAGCTTGAGGTGCCGTGCGGCCTCGACGACGCAGTAGACCGCGCCGCGCGCCGTGGCCTCGTTGCGGCCCTCGGAGCCGCCCAGGCTGATGGGCTTGCCGGTCACGACGGCCGGAACCGTGTACCCGACGTGCATGGAGTACGTGTCCATGATCCAGGCCATGGTCTGGGCGTTCGTGTTGACGTCCGGGGCCGGGATGTCCCGCTCGGGGCCGATGATCAGGCTGATCTCGGTGGCGTACCGCCGGGTCAGGCCTTCGAGCTCGCGACGGCTGAGCTGCTTCGGGTCGACGATCACGCCGCCCTTGCCGCCGCCGTACGGGATGCCGACCACGGCGCACTTCCAGGTCATCCACATCGCGAGGGCCTTGACCTCGTCGAGGGACACGTCCTGGTGGTAGCGGATGCCGCCCTTGGCCGGGCCGCGGCTCAGGTTGTGCTGCACCCGGTAGCCGGTGAACACGCGTACGTTGCCGTCGTCCATCTTGACGGGGAAGTGGACGGTCAGTTCGCGTCGGGGCTCGCGCAGCACTCGTCGAAGGCCGGGATCGAGGTTCAGCTTCTCGGCGGCGAGATCAAACTGCTGCTGTGCCACGGCCCAGGCATTGATCGCGCCGATCTGCTCTGTCGCCATCTGGCGGACGTCCTCCGTGATCGACGCCCTGCGACAGGACTCGGACTCGCCCGGCCCGCCCCGGGGGTCGATTGCGACCCGCGAAGCGCCGGTGCGTGGCCGCACGGTCGTCTCGGCGGCGAGTGTACGCCGGGGGGGCGCCATCCGAAGAGCCGGATGGCCCCATACAGGGGGGACGACCGATGCGGGCGTCCCACTCGAAGGTCAGGGGTAGATGCCCCGCTCCGCGGTCGCGTCGGCCACTCGCTGGACCGCCAGGAGGTAGGCTGCCGTGCGCATGTCGACGTCCTCGACCCGGCTCATCGCGAGCACCTCGTCGAACGCCGTGAGCATGATCGCCCGAAGCTTCGCATTGACCGTCGCCTCGTCCCAGCGATCGCGGTTCAGCGCCTGCACCCACTCGAAGTAGCTCACGGTCACGCCGCCCGCGTTGCAGAGCACGTCGGGGATCAGGAACACGCCGCGCTCGTGAAGGATCCGGTCGGCTTCGGGCGTCGTCGGACCGTTGGCTCCCTCGGCGACGATGTGGGCCCTGACGCGCCCCGCGTTGTCGCTCGTGATCTGGTTCTCGAGCGCCGCGGGCACGAGGATCTCGCAGTCGGTCTCGACCAGCCCGGCCGGATCGATCGGGTCGCGTGCCCGGGAGTCCCTTGATGGTGCGGTTGGCCGCCGCGTACTTCATGGCGGCGGGGATGTCGATGCCCGTCTCGTTGGCAATGGCGCCGTACGCATCGCTGATCGCCACGACCTTCACGCCGTCGAGGCGGGCGGAATCGGCGAAGTACGAGGCGACGTTGCCGAAGCCCTGGATGGCGACACGCTGGCCCTCGAGCTTCTCGCCCAGGGCCTCCGCAGCGGCCTCGAGCGTGAACGTGACGCCCCGTCCCGTCGCCTCGCGGCGTCCCAGCGAGCCACCGAGCGAGACCGGCTTCCCGGTCACGCAGCCAGGCACGGTGTGGCCGGCGTGCATGGAGTACGTGTCCATGATCCAGGCCATGGTCTGGGCGTTCGTGTTGACGTCCGGGGCCGGGATGTCGCTCTCCGGGCCGATGATGAGGCTGATCTCCGTCGTGTAGCGGCGCGTGAGCCCCTCGACCTCGCGGAGTGACAGCTTCGTGGGGTCGACGATCACGCCGCCCTTGCCGCCGCCGTACGGGATGCCGACCACGGCGCACTTCCAGGTCATCCACATCGCGAGGGCCTTGACCTCGTCGAGGGACACGTCCTGGTGGTAGCGGATGCCGCCCTTGGCCGGGCCGCGCGACATGTTGTGCTGCACGCGGTACCCGGTGAAGACCTCGATGTTCCCGTCGTCCATCTTCACGGGAAACTCGACGATCAGCTGGCGCTCGGGCTCGCGCAGGATCTTGCGCAGCCCGCGGTCGAGCCCCAGGCGGTCGGCGGCCAGATCGAACTGCTGCTGCGCCACGGCCCAGGGATTGATCGGGGTGGACGTGCGCTCTGTCGTCATCGACGGGGTCCTCCGCGCTGAGCTCCTCGCCGCGATCAGCGCGGGCGGGCCGGCTCCGCGGCAAAGTCTAGCGACGGGCGCGGCCTTGGCCTTGCGGCCCTTGACGCGGGCTGACCACGACGCCGCCGCCGACCAGCAGGCTCCGATGCGGGGTGACGCCGACGCGACCTGGCGCACGCCGAGCGGGCGCGGGACCCCGACGACCGAGTCGGGCTCCCGCTACTGGTGCCTCCAGAGCACCACGGCGCCGTACGCACCGGGCCCGACATGCGGCCCGATCGACGCACCGATGATCTGGGTGCCGAGCGTCGCACGGTCGATGCCGGCCGCCCTCGCGAGTTCGTCGCCGAATGCCTCGACGTTCTCCTCGTCCGGCGTGTGAAGCAGCGCGAGCCGCTCGACCGGCCTCGAGACGATGAGCTCCAGGAGCCGCTGGCGTGCGCGGGACCGCGTGCGCGGCCTGTCCACGATGTCCACGATGCCGTCGAGCACCGTCATGATCGGCTTGAGCGACAGCATGGCGCCCACGAGCGCGCGGCCGCGTCCGATCCGGCCGCCGCGGACCAGGTACTCGAGCGCGTCGAGGACCACGAACAGCCGCAGGTCCGGGATCCGGCGCTCCATCTCGGCCGCGATCTCGCTGGCGCTCGCGCCGCTGTCCGCCATCTCCGCGCCGATCCGGGCCAGCATGCCCTCGACCATGCTGGCGCCCCAGCTGTCCACGACGTGGATCTCGCGATCGGGCAGCGCGTCCCGGGCCATCTCCGCGCTCTTGAGCGTGGCACTGAGGGTGCCGGCGACCGTCACGCACACGATGGCCTCCGCGCCGTCGGCGAAGCACCTCTCGAAGGTGGCCTGGAAGGATCCTGCGCTCGCTGCGGCCGTGCGGGGGAACGGCGCGCCCGGTGCCGTCAGCCGCGCCCAGAACTCCCGCGGGGTCAGATCCTGCCCGGCGCGATACTCCTCGTCCCCGAAGATCGCGATCAGGGGGACGAGCGCGATGCCCTCCGCGGCGGCCATGCCGGCATCGAGGTCCGAGGCGGAATCGGTGACGATCGCGACGCGGCGCATGCTGCCCTCTTGGTGGACTCCGGCGGATGATAGCGGCCGTCAGACCCGCTCGAACGCCATCGCCACGGTAAATAGTCGCCCATGTTGTAGCCGCAGAATGGCTCCATGGCAAACGGATCGGGCGTCAGATTGCCACGGCGCCGAGGTTGGCCGCCGTAGTTTCGGAGGCCGCCGTGGCGCCCAGGAAGACGCCATGGTCCCAATTGTACGCCTCATATACCAGGGGACGACACCGGCGTGGCCGGCCGCCAAGGATAAAGATTATCGATCAGCACCCCCCTCTGGTTTCTCCCAACGTGGGAGATGACCGGGCATGGGAGGCCGGGGCGGTAAAACGGGCATTGGGGTGCGGCGGGCTCGTTCCGAGCCGGCGACCAATCTTCGTCCCTTGCAATAATGTGCGTGGCGGCGGTTCATCCGTCATTTGTTCCCACCAGACTGTCTCCGTCGTCGGTCAAAGCGCAGTTGGTGAAGATGGTGTTCCCATTGATAGTTTCCATGGCCATGGGATTGGACTTGTTCGACGTCCCCGGCGCCACCCCGACGAAGAAGCCGGCTTCGGGATTGACGGCATACAATCGGCCATCGGGCCCGATCTTCATCCAGGCGATACATCGCCGATGCATTCTGCCCGCCAGCCGCTAATGGTGGGTTGGATGATCCGCTAGGTTGGTCTTGCCACAGGCCGAAGGAAAGGCGGCCGCGATGTGATAACGCCGTCCCTCAGGGTTCACCAGGCGCAGAATCGACATTGTTCTGCCATCGAACCCTCACGCCGTGCCATGACGGAGGCGATGCGCAGCGCCAGGCATTTTTTGCCCAGTAGGGCGTTGCCGCCGTAGCCGGAACCGTAGGACCAGATCAGATTTTCGTCCGGGAAGTGGCTCATGTACTTACACTCGATAGAGGGCAGGGCCAGTTCGGATGGTTCCGGCTCCCCATTTTCCGCGGGGCACCGATGGAATGCAGACAAGGGATGAACTCGCCGTCGCCACCCAGTGCCTCCAAAACCCGTGTGCCAACGCGCCATCATAATGTGCATTTGCAGACCACATAGGGACTGTCCTTCAGTCGACGCCTATTTTGGTCATCGGGGAACCGATCGGAACTCATAGCGAACGGGATCACGGTACATAGTACGGCCCTTCATACATCCCCAATACATCTCCAGCATGGTGCGTTTGAACACTCGGCTCGGGTAATCCAGTTGTTAGTTGCGACCGGCATCCTCTTTCGATCGTGTGCTCACAAAGGTACGGTCCTCCACACGTGCCACGTCGCGCCGGGTCGGATCGGCGGAAGAGAAACTCTCGGGGCGCTTCCGCGAGCGGAATGGCGCTGCCGCTCGCCACCATCTGCGCCATCAACCGCTCAATTCTGCTTTGGTACCGTCGCACCAGTGAACGTGATCGGGTTCGCACAAGGCTGCCACCTCTTGCACCCACCCTCTCAGTCTGTCATGCCTCGTCGGTGCGCTCATCAGTTCCCTCTCCCTCCCTGTCGTGCCCGGTTAGATGCTCACCAAAACTGGACGCCTATTATAGCAGCTTGCCGGGCTGCGTCAAGCAATATTGCGAATTCCCTACTAATTGAACTTGCTGAAGGTAGAGGCAGCGGAGGAACGGGGTGTCTCTCAATCAAACCGGCCTCCAAACTCTCGCAATACCTCCAAAACTCGCCCAAGAAAATGCAATCAGCCGTCAGACTGCGGCGGCTGATCAAGCATATATTTGGTTGCGGTTAATGTCATACGGCGGCGGGGAACCTCTCAGCGCACCGGTGTCGACACGTCACGTCACACACCGTTCGTGCATGGCTTGGCAGGCGTCGGCACAAACGACTCGACGTAGCGTTGCACCGCTCCGGCCGCAGGCCAGCTGCGCCATCGTGGACCGAATCAGACCCGCCGACCGGTTTACGGCCGCTCGCTCTTCCTCATCCAGTTTGACCTCGATAATTGCTTCCATGCCGCCCGTGGTCCGAGTTTGCAGGGGTACTCCGAAGTAGATGTCATGCAGCCCATATTCACCTGCAAGAAAGGCCGAACACGGCAAAGACCAGCTCGCTGTCTTTCAGAATGGTCTCCACCATCTGGGCGATCGCCGCGCCGGGGCAAAATAGAGCCGAACCGGTCTTGATCAAGTTGACGATCTCGGCGCCACCCTGGCGGGTGCGCTCGCAGATGTAGTCGACCCGTTCAGGGGGCAGCAGATCGGTAATAGGAATGCCGGCGACGGTGGAATAGCGTGGGATGGGCACCATCTCGTCGCCGTGACCACCCAGTACAAAGGCGTGTACATTCTGGGCGGATACATCAGTTCCATCGAGATGAACGTGCGCATCGGGCCGTGTCCAGCACCCCGGCCTTGCCGATGACACGCTCGCGGAAACCGCTGATCCGTTTCGCCAGGTACGGCCATGCAGTCGAGCGGGTTGGTACCACAATCAGGATGGCATCCGGAGCAGTCTGAATGACCTTGCCCACGACCGTGCCCACGATACGCTCGTTGGTCGCCACCAGCGGCTCGCGCGTCATGCCGGGCCGGCGGGAGCGCCTGCAGTAATAACGACGATGTCGAGTCACGCGTGTCATAGTAACTGGTGGTGCCAATGATGTCCGTGTCAAAGCCGGCGATCGGCCCGGCCTCCATCAAATCGAGTGCTTTGCCGGCCGGCATGCACTCGGCCTCCGGAACATCCAACAACACGATGTCGCACACTTCGCGTTGAGCCAGCCAATGCGCAGCGGTTGAACCCACATTGCCGGCGCCGATAATGGTTACTTTGTCGTGCATAGAGTTTAACCTTCCTTTTACCAAACCGGTTCACGTGATCGTACCAAGCAATTACCACGTGTGCCAGCTGTGAGATGCCCTCCGGCGGCACGTTCGATTCCGCCTCAAAAGTCTTCTCCAAAACGCTCCTCCAGCCTCCTCCAACATCGCCGCCGCTTCCACCAGTTGTCCAGGGGGTTGGGATTGCCGCGGAAATAGCGGTAGTCACGCGGCATGATGTCCAGGGTCTTGACCAGGTCCAGATGATATTTGCGCACTTGTCCGGATTGAACCCCATACCATTCCGCCAGCTGGCGCAGTGGTACCTCCCGGAAATTCAGTTGCGCATGGTCAGGTCGACCCGGCCGCCCACAGGGCCGGTTGGCTGGTATCCAGCGGGTGGCGACCCATCGCGATCCGGTACTCCATCCACATCTGGATCGAGCACCAATGATACTTCCAGCGGCAGGTCATGCTGCGTCATGACACGGCTGACCGACGCACCACCTTCGTCATGGCGGTTCCAGACAGACGCCCGAAACGCTCCACAATTGTCGGATCACTCTCGGTGCGCACGAAATCGCCCAGTCATCCAAGAAGTTGGTCGGCCGTCGACCGGCCGGATCAATGCCCGCGCCAGGTTCAGATGGTGATCCGGTTGATCCGGGTCCAGCTCGGTCGCCTGGGTAAATGCCTGAATGGCGGCCTCCACTTCCAGTGCCGATAGTGCACCCATCCCGCTTCGTTGAGTGCGCCAATGTGCGTTTATCGGAGGCCGATGCGATGGGATACACACCCCAATCGTCGCCTAACTCACCTGTGTCTGGCCGGCCGGAATCGGACCGGTCGCCACGGCCGGCTGGCTGGCAGGTTGCGGCTCCTCGACCGCCACCAGCTGTTCCTCGACCAGCAGTCGCTGAAACGCCGTAATGGCCACCTCTGACATGGGACCATCCGGTGGACGGGTGGTCAGGCGCTGCAGCCACAGGCCGGGAGCAATCAGGGCCCGCATCAGCCAATACTTCTGGTGGCTGGCGCTGAACTTGATGTACTCATAGGCAATGCCCGCAATCACCGGAATGAGCACCAGACGTGAGGCAATGCGCACCACCATCGTGGACGGGCGGCCCAACAATCCAAACACCAAAATCGAGATCACTGCCACTACTACAGAAAGGCGGTACCGCAGCGCACATGCACGGCACTGTTGCGGCCCACTCTGTCGACGGTCGAGTGCATCCCCTTTCTCGTAGGCATTGATCGTCTTGTGCTCGGCACCGTGATATCCGAATACACGCCGCACATCGGGCACAAACCCGATGGCCCCCAGATATCCCAGGAAGATGACAACCAATCACTCCCTCGAACAGATTGCTCAGCATAGGCGAAGCAATCCAGCGATCTACAGGCTAATCAACAAGAGCGGTAGCACGAAGAAGGTCGGATTTTCGCGGCGGCCATCGGTGCCAGGTGCCCAGGCCGCCGGCCCGGAGAACGATATTGTTCGCCATCGCCACATCAGCCGAAAACATCAATGCCCGTAGACCAAGTCCCAGCGCATCCCACAGCATCGTAAGTCCCCGCACAAAGGGCACTTTGGCGATGAAACCACTATAGATCCGCGGGTTGAGTGCTTCGCAGTGTGTGACAATCTCGCCGTTAGCCGCCCGTACGAGGCACATCGTGCGAGCGCCCCGCATCATCACGCCTTCAATGATCGCCTGACCGCCATAATTAAAAGGTTTTCCCACTGTCTCTCCTCGCAAAAACCTATGCCTCAGCATCAAAGTTGCAGCACAATTCTACACCGAACCATGAACACTGTCAAGGGTCAACAGATCCTCGGCAGTTGTTCGCCGCTCAGCATGTCGACCACCCGCAGGCCGCCGATGCGGCTGCGCAACATTACCTTGCCGGGATGTTCGGGCACGATTTCGCCGATCACCGCGGCCTGCGCCCAGCGGGTGCGCGCGCATGGCCGCCACACAGTCCTCGGCCGTCTCGCGGCGCCACGGAAATCAGCATTTCCCTTCGTTGGCCACGTAGAGCGGATCCAGTCCCAGCATTTCGCAGGCCCCGCGCACCTCGTCGCCGATGGGGATTGCGCATTCCCGCAGCCGGATGCCGACGCGACGCCTGGCCAGCAATTCATTCAAGGTGCTGGAGACGCCCCCCGCGGTCGGATCGCGCAGGACGTGAACTCGGTCGCCGGCGACGTTCCAACTCTTCCGTGCCACCGAGTCGGCCAGCGGGGCCGTGTCACTCTGCAGGTCGGTCTCGAATGCGATCCCTTCACGGACTGACATGATGGCGATGCCGTGCTCGGCGATCCGTGCCGGTAACGATGACCTGGTCCCCCGGACTGGGCCGCGGGTAATCGAGAGTTCCCGCCCGGGCACCAGGCCGATGCCCGGTGGTATTGATGAACACGCTGATCTCCTTTGCCGCGGTCGACCACTTTCGTATCGCCGGTCACCATCGACGTCGGCCGATTGGCGGCCTGCGCATGGAATGCACCATCCGCCACAAATCCGCCATCGGCAGCCCTTCCTCCAGGATGAAGCCGGCCGACAGGGACAGCGGACCGCCCGCCGATGGCCAGGTCGTTGACGTGCCGTGAACCGCCAACTGGCCGATGTCGCCGCCCGGAAAGAACAGGGGTTTGACCACGAAGGAATCGGTCGTGAACGCCAGTCGCGGGACCGCGCCCGCCGCGAGCGGATGACGGGCCACGTGGACCGTGGCCTGGTCCTCGAGCCGCGCCAGCGTCTCGCCGCCAAAGGCCGGGCAGCGAAAGATCGCGCACCAGTTGCCCGATCAATTTCCCTCCGCTCCCATGGCCCAGCAGAATCCGGCCGCCCCCGACTTGGGACGGGCAGTTCAATCAAACGATCGGATACCCTCCGGCTGCATGCGGCATCGGGCATGTTCAGTGAACTCCAATCTGACGACGTGTGGCGTTTCGCCGGTCATGCCTGTTCCTCGCCATAAGGGTAGTAAGCCGCACAGGCGCCTTCGGAGGAAACCATCGTGGCGCCCCAACGGCGATCTCGGGCGTGCAGATCTTGCCGAAGGCCGGGCACTGGTGGCGGCTTCTTCAAACCCTTGAGCACCTCGCCGCTATGCAGACGGTCGACTCCTCGGTCGTCGATATGCGCCACTTCGAAACCGCAACTCGGCGTCGAATGCTGGCGATATTCAGGCCGCAGTTTCAGGAGCCGCTGTGCCCGATCGAGCCCAATGCCGCGCCACTTGCGGTCGCAGATTTCGAACACTTCGGCCACCAGCGACTGCGAACGCGGATTGCCATCCGGCCGCACCGCGCGGGCATATTGATTCTCCACCTCGGCCCGACCGCTTTCCAAGCTGCCGCACGGTCACACAACATGCCCTCCAGCAGGTCGAGCGGCTCAAAGCCGGTCACCACGATCGGCACGCGGTAGCGCTCGGCGATCGGCTCGTACTCGCCAGTTGCCCATCACGGTGCAAACGTGCCCCGGCCGCCAGAGAAGCCCTGGACGCGATTGTCGGGCGCACCGAGAATCGCTTCCGATCGCCGGCGGCACCAGCACGTGCGAGCACAAGCATGCAGAAGTTGGTCAGGCCGCGCCGCTGCGCCTGCCAGACGGCCATTGCGTTGGCGGGGCGGTGGTCTCGAAGCCGATGGCGAAGAACACCACCTCGCGATCCGGTGTTGGCTGCGGCCAGACGTGACAGCGTCGAGCGGCGAATAGACCATGCGCAACGTCGCCGCCGCTGGGCCTTGACGCTCAGCAAGTCGCCGTGCGAGCCCGGCACCCGCAACATGTCGCCGAACGAACAGAAGATCACGCCCGGCCGGGCCGCGATCGCATGGGCCCGATCGATCAACTCCAGCGGCGTAACGCAGACCGGGCAGCCCGGCCCGTGCACCAAGGTCGATCTCGGCCGGCAGGATGCGATCGATGCCGTATTTGACGATCGTGTGGGTCTGGCCGCCGCAGACCTCCATGATGGTCCACGGAGTAAGACCCAACGGAACCAGCAGACGGCAGTA
>CAVZXW010000018.1:0-222418 GCA_963779375.1 uncultured Chloroflexia bacterium
CCAGGGCCCGCACGTAGTTGGCTACTTCCTGCACATCGCGCGGGAGGCCGGCCACGGGCGCCGGTGATGCCTCGTAGAGTGCGAGGTCTGACAGCGACGCCTGCGTGCCCTCGATCCTGCTCGACAGCACGGCCTCGCGTCGGATGAACGGCTGGATCAGCAGGTACGGGTTGGGCATCCACGAGCCGATGCCATTGAGTCGGCCCACCGCCCTGTCGGCTCGGCCCAGGGCGAGGACGGCATCAGCCGACAGGTCCACCGATGTGGGCAGGTCCGGCGGCACGAACGCCCAGTTGCCGTCCGGAAGCGGCACGAGGAGCGGCCGGCGCTCGGGACTGAAGTCCTGTGCATTCACGCCGCAATGATACCTTCCAGCTGGCCAGGTATCATTGGGATCCCGTACGAGTACTTGGGTATCAGACCGTACTGACCGAACCCTGGGCCCCGTGCCCTCGGTGCAGAGCAGATACGTAGACCAGTTTCGGTGGTCCCGGCGTGCTCAGCGCACTGCGCTGGGGGGGACTTACGAAACAGCTGCTCTACCGCTGAGCTATGTCGGCGCGGTGGCAGTGGTACCAGCCCGCTCCACGCTCGGCAGGTCCCCGGCCCCGTCCTTCGCTCGATCCTCGCGAGGCGTCTTGAACGGCATTCGGTGCCGAAAGACCCTGCCGGGCGGGGATCGGTTCGGCCTAGCCTGCCCTCGGGATCACGCAGCGGGAGATGAGCCGAGTGGGATCGCGCGGAGTCACCATCGAGGCACCGGCCGCCGGAGACACGGCCACGGCGCGCATGGTTCCCGGAGTGGAGCGGCAGCTTCCGGACTCCAGGGAGGCGCTGGCGACGCTGGACCGTCTGGCTCGCTACTGCGAATTCACCTGCGACCTGCACGTGTGCCATGACGAGGAATGCGAGGCGTGGCGCAATGAGCGGGCGGCGGCAGACTGGCTGATCGGGCGTTACCTCGACGGGCAGGACTAGCGGAGCCACTGGCGAGACCGTCCCGCCGCACACCGGGGACGAACCGATGCTGCTCCCGGCCGTTCTGCTCGGCCACGGACGCCCTGAACACTCGTCTTCCAGGTGCTCGGCGTGCTCGATGAGGAACCCGGCTGCCGGAGACTCTGGCGCACGGCGGATGCCGGACTGGCTCACGCCACGTCGGACCGCTCGCTCCAGGCGCGATACAGCAGCGCGACCCCGAGGACCACGGCAATGACCGGGACCACCGCGTCCGAGCTGAGTTCCGGCAGCTCGATCCCGAGGGTGTTCCGGAGCACGTAGTACCCGCCGATCACGATGAGCACGACGGCGAAGACGATGGTGCCGGCGCCCGCGCGTCGGGCCGGCCGAGGATTGATCACAGGGCGGCTCCCCTCGATCGCTGCGGATCGAATTGGTGGATCCGCCAGCGCCGCCCATCTTCCGGTGCCGCCCTCCCGGGCTACAGGGCCCACCGTCGGCAGGTGGCGAGCCGTTGGTCCCGTCGACGCGGTCCAACGGGCGAGTCGGGCGCGGGCACGCGTCCGCCGGTACCACGGCAGGCACCGGCCACGTCACCGGGTTCGAGCCGCGCCGCCGCCGTCGCGGTCCGTGAGCGTCAGCCCCCTCAGCTCCCTGTCCGTGCCCCCGAAGGCACGAGGCCGGCCGGGTCCAGGGGCAGCCCTTCGTGCTGGTCGAGCAGGAGGACCAGCCGATCGACGTCGGCCTCGAGACCGGGCGATGCCGTCACGCGCACGTGCCCGTCGTCATGGGTGAGCAGGAATCCGGGTCGGTCTCCGCGGGCGAAGCGGTCGGGATCGAGGAACAGCGCGGGCTTCACCTTCGCCGGATCGCCGGCCTCGGGGCAGAACACCATGCAGTTCCCGCACTCGTTGCAGAGCTCGGCGAACAGCAGGTACTGCTGCCCGCCGCCGGGCGCAACCGTCTCGGGGACCGGCAGGCGGAAGAACGCGTCGTTCGGGCATACGGTCACGCACAGGTTGCAGGAGACGCAGTCCCAGGGTTGGAGGACCGCGTCGACCTCGCGCGGCAGTTTCGCCGTTCCCGTGCGGGTATACGCCTCGTTGCGCGCCGGGTCGTGCAGCGCCGCCGCGTAGGCCTCGACCGGGCTCCCGTAGCCGGATGCAGCCGCTGCCTCGCGCTCGTGCGCCCGCCAGGCGGGAAGGTCGTCGCATCCCGCCGCGGTCATCTCGGCCGACAGCGCGGTCAGCATCGGCTTGAGCCGCCCGTACCCGCCGGGCTTGAGCAGGTCCGACGTCATGGTGATCGGCGAGAGGCCGAGCCCCGCGACCTTCGCGAGGTTGTGCTTCGTCACCCCGGCCGAGTAGCTCACCTGGACACGGCCGTCCTCGCGGCCGACGCGGAGCATGCCGGGCAGCGCACGGTCCAGCTCCGCGAGCAGCGAGATCGCGAGGACGTGAAGCGGCGGTCCCGAGAGGTACATCGGATCGCCCGACAGGAACCCGCGGTGGTTCTCGACGACGAGCGTGTTCGTCAGCTTGATCCCGAACCGCCGGCCGTGGGCGGCCGCGAACGCGTCGAGGTCGCCGATCAGCTCCAGGGCCCGGGCGAACGAGAGGTCTGCATCGAAGGCGGCCCGGCTCAGTCGGATCTCGTCGTAGCCGAGTTCCTCGACGACGATCTCGTGGACTCGCTCGTACCCGAGCAGGGTCGGGTTCAGCTTCACGACCACGTCGAGACCGTGGCGGGTCATCAGGTGCTTCGCGATGGCGCCGATCTCGTCCGCCGGGCAGCCGTGGAACGTCGAGAGCGTCACGGAATCGGAGATCCGGGGCGGGAAGGCGTGGTCGCGCCATGCCGCGAACGGCTGGGGGATCTCCGCCCGGAGGCGCTCGATCGTGGAGCCGGCGTCCACGAGCCCGTCGAGGAAGGCGGCGACCGGCGCGGACGAGATGCCGGCGAGGTCGTAGCCGACCGAGGTGTCGAAGACGAGCGGCCCGGGGTCCGGACCGAGGAAGGGTCGGAGCTCGGGCCACCCGCGGAGGATCTCGATGATCATCCAGGCCTTGGCGTACTCCTCGAGTGACTGCCCGATGCGCAGCTCCTGACTCCACTCGACGTTGTACCCGACGGTCTGCATGTCGATGCAGGGCCTCGCGACATCGAGCTCGTCGAGGACCTGCACGGTCTTGAGCTCGACGGTGCGCGCGCCGCCGAGCCACGCGAGGACGATGTTCTGGGCGAGCTGCGTGTGCGGGCCCGCGGCGGGTCCGATGGGCGTCCCGGCGGGCCGGCCCAGGAACTCGGTGGCCAGGTCGGGGCCCGCCGACGCGTCGTAGAACCGGTTGGGCGGCAGGTCGAAGATGCGCCGTCGCGTGGTCCACTCGCGGTCGATGCGGCCGAGCAGCACCCGCAGGGAGAAGGGAACGAACGGGTCAGCTCGAGATGCCATGGAAGTCACCTGCGATCGTGCCGTTACAGGCGGGCATGGAGCCGCGCCGCCTGTTCGCGGGCCTTTGCCCGGATCTCGGCCCCGTCCACGCGGGTGGGGCCATGCTCGTCCCAGGCGACCTCTCCGCCGACTTCGACCCGGAGAGGCCGGATGCCCGGCGTGAACGCGACGTGCCAGGGGTCCATCGGTTCGTACGACCACGTGACGCGGTCCTCGCGTGCCTCGGGCACGAGGTCCCAGCCCGTCTCGAGCCAGCGCCAGGCCGTGTCCGGCGTGGCGGTCACGTCGACGGAACGCTGGAGGGCATAGGCGAGCCGGAACGTCTCGATCATCTGGGCGCCGATCCCGTCGGTCCCCAGCGCCACGGGGTTGGCGAAGCGTGCGGGGTCGGCGTAGCCCACCGAGTTGTTCAGGTTCGAGAAGGGGTTGTGGAGGATCGTCCCCGGCAGGCCGTGGTCGGTCGGAAGGTGGACGCCGTGGGCCAGCAGCCACGATGCCGTCGCGTGGGGCGCCAGCCGCGCCGGCGCGCCCTCGTCCTCCGGGCCTTCGCACACGTGCACGTGGACGCCGACACCGAACTCGCGCGCGAGGCCGGCCGCCGCCCCGAGCGTCTCATCGCTGCACGTGAAGGCGGCATGGATCCCGACCAGGCCGCGGCCGCCCCCCGACAGGAACCGCCGGTTCTCCTCCAGCCCCCGCCGCGCGCCGTCGGGGCCGTGGCGGTCGGTCACGCCGTACGCGCACACGACGCGCACGCCGACCTCGGCGCATGCGTCCGCGATCACGGACAGCGATCCCTCGATGGCGTTGGGGGACTCGTGGTGGTCCACGATGGCCGTGGTGCCGGATTCGAGGGCCTCGAGCGCGCCGAGCTTCGCCGACCACTCGAGCATCTCCAGGTCCAGCGCCGCGTCGAGTCGCCACCAGACCTGTTCGAGGATCTGACGGAAGGTGTGGGGTGTCGCCGGCGGGGCGGGCATCCCGCGCGCCAGTTCGGAGTACAGGTGGTGATGGGCGCAGACGAGGCCGGGCGTCTGGCCCGCGTGCAGCGAGGCCCCCGGACCCCCGGTGGCGCTCGCGACGTCCCCGGCCCCGCTCATCGCCTGATGCCGGTGAAGAGGACGCCGACGCGCTCGTGGTCGCCGATTGCGCCCTGCTGACGGAGGGCGAGCAGGCCGGCCAGCCCCGACGATCCGGTCTCGTCGACGTCGATCCCGGTCGCCTCGACCCCCAGCGTGTTCGCACGTGCCAGGAGGTCCTCGTCGACGACCACCGTCCCGCCGCCCGTGGCGAGCAGGCCGTCCACGATCGCAACCCAGTCGTACGTCTCGTCGTCGAGGATGCCGTGGGCGATGCTGTGTGGCTCCTCCTCCCACGGCCACATGAACTCCGACCGGTGCGTCGCGGCGTACGTCACGGCGGCCCGCAACGTCCCCGGGTCGGCGCCGGCGGCCACTCGGGTGGAGAGCCGCTCGAAGGCCCTGGGAAGCGGCCACGCACCGGTGGTCTGCACGGCGTGGAACCGTGGAACGCGTGCGAGCGCCCCGAGGCGGTGCGCCTCGTCGAGCGATTCGATGCAGGCGCTGGCCAGCGCGCCGCCGCCCACCTGGATCACGAGCCTGTCGAGCCCGGGCGTGCCCGCGAGGGCGGTGGCCATCTCGTAACCGAGCGTGTAGGCGCTCTCGACGGCCAGGCCGTTCTCGTTGCCCTGGCACGTGAACGGCAGGGCACCGGCCGCGAGTGCGGCGCGCAACCGGTGGTACGTCGGGTCACCGGGAACGCCGGGTTCGCGCGGGCAGACGACCACCTGCGCGCCGAGCGATCGAGCCGGCGCACGACGACCGGGTCGGCGTCGACCGGGACGAACACGTCGAGCACGCGACCGCCGGCCGCAGCGACGACGGCAGCCGCGAGGGCGGCATTGCCGCAGCTCGCGATGGCCAGGTGCGGCCGGTTCGACGGGTCGGTCTGGCCGAGCCGTTCGGTCACCTCCAGGTGCACCAGGAGCGCGAAGAGGTGCCGTGCCTTGTGCGATCCCGACACGTTGTGGGTCTCGTCCTTGACCCAGACGCCGCCGTCCGCGGCGAACCCGAGCCGGTCGCTCAGCGCGTCCGACCGGAGGAACGGTGTGGCCGTGAACCCGTGGCCGTCGACGTCCGCGACGGCTCGGTCCAGCCGCTCCACGAGGTCGCCGTACTGCGCGTCGTCCATGCCGCCGGCGCGCGCCAGGTGGTAGGCGTGGAACAGGCGGCGGTACGCGAGGTACGGATTGGGCTCACTGGCGACCTCGGCCGGTGTCGGGAAGGCGACGGGCCCGTCGAGGCGACGGCGCAGGACGTGGTCCGTGTCGTCGCCCCGGGCCGCGTTGGGGCACCGGAACGGGTACGGATCGCCGGGCGCGGAGGACGCGCCGCAGCCGGCGCAGATGAGCGTGCTGCCGATGGCGGTGCCGGGCATGGCGGGCAGGGAGGCTGGGGGCGCCTCGGCCGCCTCCCGGGAATCGGGCGACGCGCTCACATCGACTCCAGTACCCCGGTCCGGGCGTTGAATTCCTCGATCAGGCGGTCCCAGTCCTTCACGATCCCGCGCATGTCGGTCCAGAAGGCCGGATCCTTGCGGACCCGGAACTCCTCGATCGAGACGCCCTGCTGCTCGACCCAGGTGTAGTACCCGAGGTTGAAGATCCGCTCCCGGTCCTCGCGCGAGAGCTCCAGCAGGTGGTCGGTCGTGGCGCCGAGCAGGTGCTCGCCGTAGACCTCTCCCGCGGCGACGGCGTCGAACCCGCCGCCGAAGTACTTGCCGAGGGCCAGCTCGCGCTCGCTGTGGTACATGGCCGCGCCGTCCGTCGCCACCGTGACGATGACGTCGTCGTGGCCCATCTCGTAGTACTTCGCGGTCTTGATCGCCGCGAGCACGTTGGCGATGCTCGAGAGGCCGAGGGCGGGGAGGGCGTCCAGGGTCGCGGCCGGGACGCCGTGCCGGTCCGCGAGGTACGCACGGCCGACCGGCGTGTTGAACAGCACGCCGAGCCGGTCCGTCGCCCGGTCCGAGATCGCGAGCGCGACGTCCGTCGCCATCACGTTGTGGATGAGCGGGATGTGCTTGTCGCCGATCCCCTGGATGTTGTGCTCGCCGAAGCCGTTGAGGATCATCGTGGGGCACTCGAGCGCCTCGACGGCCACGGTCAGGGAGCCGTAGCGCTCCTTCAGGAAATCGCCGGCGGCGATGGTGCCGGCCGATCCGGTCGCCGAGGTGAACGCCCGCAGGCGGAGGCCTGGCTCCTGCTCCTTCATCGCCTCGAACACGTGGGCGAGCGCCGTGCCCGTCGCGAGGTAGTGCGCGATGTGGTTCCCGAACTCGGAGAACTGGTTGAAGATGACGTTCTCAGGGTCAGCGGAGAGCTCGTTGCACTTGTCGTAGATCTCCTTGACATTGCTCTCCGTGCCGGGCGTCCGGATGATGTCGGTCTCGTCGACGACCCAGTCCTCGAGCCAGTCGAACCGCTCCTGGCTCATGCCCTCGGGCAGGACGGCCACGCCGCGGCAGCCCATGATCCTCGAGATCGCCACGCCCCCGCGGCAGTAGTTGCCCGTCGAGGGCCAGATCGCGCGGTGCCGGGTGGGGTCGAACTGTCCGGTGATCACGCGGGGCGCGAGGCAGCCGTACGCGGCCAGAACCTTGTGCGCGTTGATCATCGGAAAGCGATCGCCCAGCGCCACGACGATGCGCGCGTCCACACCGGTCAGTGAAGCCGGGAGCTCCACGTAGGCCGGCACATCCTGCAGCTGGCGGCGGGACCCGTCGTTGTACCAGTGGACGCGGAACAGGTTGAGCGGGTTCGCGTCGTCCGGCCCCACGCCGGCGAGGGCCGCCCGGACGTTGTCGGGGATCAGGGACGGGTCGGCGAGCTGGGCGAACGTCGGCAGACCGATGCGGGCCTCGCGAAAGCGCTCGACCGTGTTGTCGTACACACGCGCGTCGACGAGTTCCTTCTCGAGTCCAAGTCGCTGCATCGGATCTGTACCTCGTTGAGCTGTCGGGAGGGGGAGATGTCCGGATCGTCCGGATCGTCCGAAGCGCCCGTGGCGCCCGTGGCGCCCGTGGCGCCCGGGATCGCCCGGGCCGGGCGATGGCGCTAGGCCGGCACGGCGAGCGTCTCGACGAAGCTGCGGATGCGCCCGAGGGCCTTCGCGATGTTGGCCTGGGAGGTGGCGTAGGAGAGGCGGATGTGGGCGCTGCCGACGCTGCCGAAGGCGGTCCCCGCGAGGACCGAGACGCCGGCCTCGTAGAGCAGCCGGTTGGCGAAGTCGACACCCGCGAGGCCCGTGCCCGACACGTCGGGGAAGACGTAGAAGGCCCCCTGCGGGCGCAGGCAGGTGATGCCCGGGATGGCGTTGAGGCCGTCCACCACGAGGTCGCGGCGGGCGCGGAACTCGGCCACCATGGCGTCGACCGGGGCCTGCGAGCCCGTCAGGGCCTCGAGCGCGCCCCACTGCTCGAAGGTGGCCACGCAGCTCACCGAGTTGATGAGCAGCCGCCCGAAGGCGAAGGTGAGCCACTCGGGCACGAGGGCATAGCCCAGGCGCCAGCCGGTCATGGCGTAGGTCTTGCTGAAGCCGTCGAGCACGACCGTGCGCTCCGCCATGCCGGGCAGGGCGGCGAGGCTGACGTGCTCGCCCTCGTAGAGGATGCGCCCGTAGATCTCGTCGGCCAGCACGACGAGGTCGTGCTGCTGCGCGAGGGCGGCGATGGCCTCGAGATCGGCGCGCGGCAGGACCCCGCCGGTGGGGTTGGCCGGCGAGTTCAGCACGAGCAGCCGCGTGCGCGGGGTGACGAGGCGCGGCGAGCTCGGCGGGGTCGAGGCGGAAGCCGTTGGCGGCGCGGATGGGCACGGCCACGGGCACCCCGCCCATGAAGCGCACGAGCGATTCGTAGATGGGGTACCCGGGATCGGGCACGAGCACCTCGTCGCCCGGGTCCACGAGGGCCTCGATGGCATAGAGCATGACGCCCTTGCCGCCCACCGTGACGAAGACGTGCTCGGGATCCACCGCGAAGCCCTTGCGGGCGCTCGCGTCGGCGGCGATGGCGGCGCGCAGCTCGGGGATGCCGGCAAAGGGGGCGTAGTGCGTCTTGCCCGCCTCGAGGGCGCGGGCCGCCGCGGCCCGCACGGCGGGTGGCGTGTCGAAGTCGGGCTCGCCGATCTCGAGGTGCACGACGTCGACGCCCTGGGCCTCGAGGGCCCGGGCCCGGGCGGCCGCCTCGAAGGCGGTCTCGGTGCCGATGCCCTCCATGCGTGTGGCCAGTCGCATTGCTGCCGCCTCCTTGCTCCAGACGCTAGTCATCTGACATCTGCTGCATACACATGCTTCATGGCACACGCTCCGGGCCGTCCCAAGTGCCATTCGGCCTGTTGCGGCGCGATCCGACCGCCGGCCGCGGGCGGCCGACCCTCGCGCCTCGCCGGGCGCCTTTACGACCGCGTCGTGGTCGACCTCCCCGGCCCCACCGTCTCCGCCTCCACCCGGTCGGCCGGCCCGTCACGCCTCGCCGCCACGATGCGCCGGGCGCGGTCCTCCGCCGGGGTGGCCGGGGTCCTCGAGAGGTCCCGCATCAGCGATAGGCCAGCAATGGCCGGGGCCCCGGAACGTGCGGGCTCGGCGGCGGGCCACCCGTCGGGTGCGGTGGCGCCAGCCCGACGAGATCGTCGGGTGTGACGGGGATCCGGTTCAGCTCACGCCCGGTGGCGTCCCGGAGCGCGGCCGCGATCGCGGCCGAGGCGACGATCGTCGAGCCCTCGCCGACGCCCTTGGCCCCGAAGGCGACGCCGGGCTCCGGCTCCTCGACGTACGCGGACACCACCGGGGGCATGTCGAGGATCGTGGGCAGCAGGTAGTCGGTGAACGAGGCGTTCGCGATGTGGCCGTCGCGCAGCTGGATCTCCTCCATGAGGGCGAGTCCGAGCCCCTGCGCGGCACCGCCCTCGATCTGGCCCTCGACGCCGCGCGGGTTCAGCGCCCGGCCGACGTCCTGGACGGCCGCCATCTGGACCACGCGGACCAGCCCGAGGTCTTCGTCGACCTCGACCACCGCCCGGAGCGCGCCGAACACGAACATGACGTGAGGGTCGCCCTGCCCACGATCGTCGAGCGGCGTCGTGGGCCGGTGCCGGAAGACCTCGCGTGCCTCGACCGGGGCATCGAGGTACGTGCCGATGTCGCCGATGATCTCGTCTCCGTCGAGGACGTGCCCGCCGGCCAGCCGCAGCCCGGCAACGGAGCCCTCGGCGTCGTCCCTGGCCGCACCCGCGCGGCTGGCGGCCGCGCGCGCAAGCAGGCGCTCGCGCACGATCCTGCAGGCGGCCGCGACGGCCCCGCCCGCCATCACCGTCTGGCGCGAGGCGGACGTGGACCCCGCCGACCCGATCTCGGTGTCGGGCTGGTCGACGATCACGTCCTCGACGCCGAGCTCGGTCCGGACGATCTGCGCCAGGACCGTGTGCAGGCCCTGTCCGACCTCGACGGCCGCCGTGTGGACCGTCGGCGACCGGGCCATGGGTCCCGCGCTCCAGCCGGACGCCGGCCTCGCAGGAGTCGTCGAACCCCTCGCTGTAGGCGATGTTCTTGTAACCGAAGGCGATTCCCGTCCCGCGGCGGATCCGCTCCCCTCGGCCCACGTTGCCGGCTCCCCCGGGAAGCGTCAGCCGGTCCCGCTCGGCGGGCGGGAGCTCGGACGGCATCGGCAGCGCCGCACAGCGTTCGAGCACTTCACGGGCCGGCGCGGACCCGCGGATGACCTGCCCCGTGGGCAGCACCGAGCCCGTGTGCAGCACATTCCTGAGCCGCAGCTCGAGGGGCGGCATCCCCAGTGCCGCGGCGAGCCGGTCCATCTGCGCCTCGTGCGCGAAGCAGGTCTGTACCGCGCCGAACCCGCGCATCGCGCCGCACGGCGGGTTGTTGGTGTAGACGAGCGTGCCCTCGATCAGCGCGTTGGGCATCTCGTACGGCCCGGCCGCGAACGTCGAGGCGTTCAGGATGACCGCGGGCGACGACGAGGTATAGGCGCCGCCGTCCATCAGGAGGCGCACGCGTGTGTTGACGAGGGTGCCGTCGCGGCGGGCGCCGGTCCGTGCCCAGATGCGCGCCGGGTGCCGGTGGACGTGGCCGAAGAACGACTCCTCCCGCCCGTACGACATCTTGACGGGACGTCCGGTCACGAGCGCCAGCAGGCACGCGTGGATGTGCATGTGCACGTCCTCGCGGGCACCGAACGCCCCGCCCACGCCCGCGCAGTGGAGCCGCACCTTCTCCTCGGCCAGCCCCAGGCACGGCGCGATCTGGGCGCGGTCCACGTGCAGCCACTGCGTCGCCACGTGCAGGTCGATGCCGCCGTCGGCAGCGGGGATGGCGAGGCCGGCCTCCGGGCCCAGCGGTGCCTGGTCCTGCATCCCGACTTCGTAGTAGCCCTCGACCCAGACGTCGGCCTCGGCGTCTGGGTCGCCGTGCTCGATTCGGACGTGCCGCAGCACGTTCCCGACCTCGCTGACCGCAGGCGCGCCGGGGAGCAGCGCGGCCTCCATGTCCGTCACCGGGACGAGCGGCTCGTACTCGACGCGCACCGCGGCCGCGGCCTCGCGCGCCTGCTCGGGTTCGTCGGCGGCGAGGACAACGACGGGCTCGCCGGCGTAGCGGACGACGTCCTCGGCCAGCACCGGCTGGTCGGCGAAGTCCAGCCCGTAATGGCGCTTCCCGGGCAGATCGGCCGCCGTCAGGACGCAACGCACGCCCGGCATCGCCAGCGCGCGCGAAGCGTCGATCGACAGGATCCGGGCGCTGGGATGCGGGCTGCGCACGGTGGCCCCGTACAGCATCCCCTCCTCCCAGAGGTCGCTCCCATAGGAGAACGACCCGAGCGCCTTGGGGGTGCCGTCCACGCGGGACGCAGAGGTCCCGACGCCACCGGCACGCGCCGCCAGGTCGACCCCGGGTGCCGCGACCGCCATCTCAGCTCGCTCCCGCGGGCGGCGTGGCCATCGCCGTCGTGCTGCCGTCCGCGACGATCCGCCGCGCGACCCGGTGCGCCAGTGCGGCCACGTCCGTCTCCCGGACGTTGGCGAGCTCCCCGTCGCGCACGACGAAGCGGCCTTCCACCACCAGGTGGCGCACGGGCTGCGGCCAGGCCAGCACGATTCCCCCCACCGGGTCTGCTTCGATCCCGGCGGTGGCCACACCCGTCACGTCGAACAGCGCGATGTCGGCGCGCTTGCCGGGCTCGAGCGACCCCACGTCGTCCCGTCCGAGGCACGCGGCCCCGCCCCGGGTCCCGAGCCACAGCGCCTCTCGCGCGGTCATGGCCCCCGGCCCGCCGCGACCACGCGCGACCAGCATGGCCTGCCGGACCTCGCCGAGCATGTGCGCCCCGTCGTTCGACGCCGAGCCGTCCACCCCGAGGCCGACGGGTACCCCTGCGTCCACGAGCTCGCGAACCCGGGCCGTGCCCGAACCGAGGCGCATGTTGGATGCCGGGCAATGGGCCACCGCCGTGCGGGTCGCCGCGAGCCGGGTGATGTCGGGCGCGCTGAGGTGGACGGCATGGGCGAGCCACACGTCATCACCCAGGAACCCGAGGCGGTCGAGCAGCTCGACGGGCCGGCATCCGAAGCGCTCGAGGCAGAACGCCTCCTCGTCGGACGTCTCGGCGATGTGGGTGTGCAGCCGCACGCCCATGCGGCGCGCCAGCGCGACGGACTCGCGCATCAGCCGCTCGCTCGCGGAGAACGGCGAACACGGGGCCACGGCGATGCGCACCATGGCGCCCGGCGACGGGTCATGGAACGTCGCGATGGCCTGCTCGGTCTCGGCCAGGACCGTATCGGCATCCTGTGTCACGACGTCCGGGGGGAGGCCGCCCTGCGACGCGCCGAGATCCATGGAGCCGCGCGTCGGATGGAAGCGGATGCCCAGGTCCCGGGCCGCCTGGATCTCGGCCCCGAGCAGGTCCCCCCGGCCCGCCGGGAACACGTAGTGGTGGTCGGTCGAGGTCGAGCAGCCCGAGAGGGCGAGCTCCGCGAGGCCGGCCCCGGCCGCCGCGCCGACCCACTCCGCGTCGAGCCCCGCCCACACCGGGTAGAGCTCGGTCAGCCAGCCGAAGAGGCCGTCCTGCTGCGCACGCGCCCGCGTCAGCGACTGGTAGAGGTGATGGTGCGTGTTGATCAGCCCGGGAATGGCCACGCACCCGGAGGCGTCCACGACGTCCGCGCCATCGGCGAGCCCGGCGGGGGGATCGCCGGTTCCCAGCCAGGCGATCGCGCCGTCCTCGACGAGGATCGACCCGCCGGCGAGCTCGGTCCCCGCGTCGTCCATCGTGGCGATCGCGGCGCACCGGGAGAGGAGCATGCGGCTCATGGCGCCCCCTGTTCCATGCGGTCCGCCGCGAGACGCACCGCGTCGAGGATCTTCTGGTAGCCGGTGCAGCGACAGAGGTTGCCCGACAGGGCCTCGCGGACGGTCTCCTCGGACGGGCGCGGGTCGCGCCGGAGCAGGTCCACCACCGCAACCTCGAACCCGGGCGTGCAGAAGCCGCACTGCACGGCGCCTGCCTCGAGGAACGCCTGCTGCACGGGGTGCAGCGCGTGGTCGGTTGCGAGCGACTCGACCGTCTCGACGCGGCAGCCGTCCGCCTGGGCGGCGAGGACCAGGCAGGAGCAGACGAGGTCGCCGTCGAGCCACACGGAGCAGGATCCGCACTCGCCCTGCTCGCACCCGTTCTTCGTGCCCCACAGCCCGAGGTCGTCGCGGAGCAGCGAGAGCAGGCTGGTGCCGGGCCAGGCGTCGGCCTCGCGCCACCTGCCGTTCACGTTCAGCCGGATCAGCACGATATGCCTCCTACGCCTGGCTCGCCGTGACCCGCCGGTCGTCCAGTGCCCATGTCAGTGCCCGCCGGGCGAGCACGGCGCAGGCGTGACGGCGGTACGCGGCGGTCCCCCGGACGTCGTCGATGGGCCGCGCCGCCGCGGCGACGAGCTCGCCGAAGCGCGCCAGCGCGGTCTCGGGCACCGCGGCGTGCGGGTTCGTCCAGGCCCCCGCCTCGTCGAGCGCGCCCGACCCGAACGCCTCGGCCTCGGGCGCCCGCAGGATCGTGGGCCCCACGGACCCCAGCGCGACCCGAAGGCGTCGGGCGGCCGTGTCCACCTGGAGGGACAGGCCCGCGATCGAGATCACCATCGCGTTGCGCGTGCCGACCTTGGAAAAGGAGCCGGGGCCGTCGGGGGCCGCCCACTCGGCCGCCACGATCAGCTCGCCGGGGGCGAGCGCGTTCCGCTTGGGCCCGGTGAGGAACCGGTGCCACGGGATCCGCCGCGTGCCCGCGGTCGACGCGACCACGATCTCCGCGTCGTAGACGGCGAGCACGGGCAGGGCGTCACCGGCCGGCGATGCGGTGCCGAGGTTCCCGCCCACCGTGCCGCGGTTCCGGATCTGGGGCGAGCCCACCGTGCGGGAAGCCTGCACGAGCGCCGCATGGTCGGGCAGCTCGCGGATGGCCCGGGCGTAGGAGACGCCCGCGCCGAGGACGACCCGGCCGTTCTCGCGCCGCACGGCCCGCAGCTCGGGCAGGCGGGAGATGTCGAGGATGGCCGTGGGGCGGCGCCGGCCGAAGTTGATCTCGACCATCAGGTCGGTCCCGCCCGCCATGGGGATGGCGTCGGGGTGGGCGGCGCGCATCTCGAGGGCCTCGGGCAGGGAGGACGGCCGGTACACCTCCACGGTCAGAAACTCCCTCCCGCGAACGCCTCGATGGTCGCGGGCACGTCTCCCAGGCAGTACAGGATCGGGCAGGTGCAGCCGGACTCGACGTACTCGCGAACCTTTGCCCGGCACTCGTCCGGCGTCCCGGAGGCGGTGATGAGCTGCACGACGTCGTCCGGGACCAGGCGCATCGCCCGCTCGATCTGCGCCGGCGTGGCCGGCCAGGTGAGCACGCGGCCGATCTCGTCGAGGAGGTCCTGGCTCACCCCCGACGCCTTCATGATGTGCGGCTGCTGGCCGAGGTACTGGGTCAGCAGCGCCCGGGCGCGATCCAGCGCCACGGAGCGGTCCGCGTCCAGGGAGCACACGACGAGCTGGGGGCGGTCGATGTCCTCGAGGCGGCGCCCCGTTCGTGCCGCACCGGCCTCCAGGGCGGCAAGTGCCTCCGCGTTGTAGCGCGGCGACACCATGTAGTTCAGCACGACCCCGTCGGCGATCTCACCGGACAGCTCCATCATCTTCATGCCCGTGGCGCCGATGTAGATGGGCACCCGGCGCGGGGAGCGGTCACCGTGCACGATGTCGAGCTCGATGTCGTGGACCCGCACGAAAGAGCCCTGGTACGTGACGCGCTCCATGGCGAGGAGCCGGCGCGTCACCTCGACCATCTCCCGCATCGCCTGCACCGGCTGGCGCCGGTCGACGCCGACCTTCGACGCCAGCGGCTCCCACCATGCCCCGAGGCCGAGGATCACCCGGCCCGGCGCCAGGTCGTCCAGGGTGGAGAACGTGGCGGCCAGGAGGCCCACGTTCCGGGTCCAGGTGTTCACCACCCCGGCGCCCACCTTGATGGTCTCCGTCACCGCCGCGATGGCCGCCATGGGCACCGTGGCCTCTCGGGCGAGGCGGCTCTCCGCCTGCCACACCGCCTCGAACCCGCTGGCCTCGGCGAACTGCGCGTAGGCCATGCCCTCGCGGATGGTGTGCTGGTCCTGGAGGTAGAGCGCAACGCGCCCCTCGCTCGTCACGGACATGCCCGTCTCTCCCCCGTCACGCTCACGTGGCCGCGCTGCGCCGCGCGAGCCGTGGCACGGCCGCGCGGGCGGCCGCCGAATCCCGCATGGGCAGGCTGGTCCTGCGCACGCCCTCGAAGGCGAAGAGCGCACCGGCGACCGCGGAGGCGGTGGGCACGAGCGCGACCTCGCCGACGCCCTTCGCGCCGTACGGTCCCTCGGGCGACGGGTCCTCGATGAAGATGCACTCCACCGGCGGCATGCCGGACGGCGGGATGATCCCCAGCGACTTGAGCGTCATCGTGGTGGGCCGCCCCTCCTCGACGACGAACTCCTCCGTGAGGGCGTGACCCAGGCCCATGTGGACGCCGCCCTCGACCTGGCCCTCGAGCAGCGTGGGGTTGATCGCCTTCCCGACGTCGTGCGCGGCGATCACCTTCGCCAGCCGGCCCTCGTCGTCGAGCACCGCCACCTGGGTCGCCCAGGCGTACGCGAAGTGCGTCACGGGCTCCTCGACCGTGGGGTCGTCGGGGGGCGTGGTCCAGTCGACCTTGAACTCGCCGTAGAACTCCCGCCCGGCCAGCGACGCGATCGGGCGATCGGCCAGCTCGTGGCGCAGCTTCGTCGCCGCGTCGATGACGGCCCTGCCTCCGAGCATCGTGGCTCGCGACGCCGTGGTCTGGCCGGTGTCGAGCTCGTGCCCCGTGTTGACGCTGACCCGGACGCAGTCGGCGGTGAGCCCGAGCTCCTCGCACGCGATCTGCGACAGCACCGTGTCGCATCCCTGGCCCATCTCGGTCCACGAGTGGAAGAGCGTCACGGTGCCGTCCGTCTCGGGGCGCAGGATCGCCTTTCCGTACTCCGCCATGCCGTTGCCGATCCCCGAGTTCTTGGCCGCGCAGGCGATGCCGGCATACCGGGCGCTCCTGTAGGCGTCCCTCACCGCGAGGAGTGTCTTCTTGAGGCCCACGCCGGGCCCCAGCTTCTGCCCCGTGCCGAACCTGTCGCCGACGTCGACGGCGTTGCGCCAGCGCATCTCCCAGCCGTCGATTCCCACGAGCGCGGCGAGGCGGTCGAGCATGCCCTCGAGGGCGAAGTTGGCCTGGTTCGCTCCGAACCCGCGCATGGCCCCGCACGGCGGGTTGTTCGTGTAGACGGCCCGCGCCTCGATGTCCACGTTCGGGACCTTGTACGGCCCGCAGGCATGGCCGGCGGCGCGTTCGAGGACCTTGTCGCCCACGCTCGCGTACGCCCCGGTGTCACCCACGATGCGCGCCCGGAGCGCGAGGATCTGGCCCTCGGCGTCGCAGCCCATGGTGTATTCGAGCACCAGCGGGTGGCGCTTGGGGTGGAACCGGAGGCTCTCGGCCCGGCTGAGCGTGATCCGCACGGGACGCCCGGTGACCCGGGCGAGCAGCGCGGCGTGGGCCTGGACGTTCAGGTCCTCCTTCGCGCCGAACGCGCCTCCGCTCGAGACCAGCGTCACGCGGACGTTCTCCTCGGGCTCGCCCAGGAACGAGGCGATCTGCCGGCGGTCCTCCCAGATGCCCTGTCCCTGGGACGCCACGTCCAGCGTCCCGTCCGGCTGCGGCTCGGCCAGCGACGATTCGGGCTCGAGGAAGGCATGCTCGATGAACTGGGTCCGGAACGTCTCCGTCAGGACGTGCGCGGCGCCGGCAAGCGCCGTGTCGACGTCGCCGTGCCTGACCCGCGACACCGACAGTTCGTTGCCGCCGGGCTGGAGCTTCGGCGCGCCCGGCTCCAGCGCCCGGAACGGATCCGTCACCGGCGCGAGCACCTCGTACTCGACGTCGATCAGCTTCGCGGCCTCCCTGGCCGCGCGGCGCGTCTCCGCCGCCACGACCGCCAGCACGTCCCCGACGTAGCTGGTGATCTCGCCCTCGGCCACGAACTGGCGCCAGTCGCGGGTGATCAGGCCCTGGGTGCGCTCACCCGGCACGTCGCGCGCGGTGACGACGCTCACGACCCCCGGGAGAGCGATCGCCCGGCTCGTGTCGATCCGCAGCACCCGCGCCCGTGGATGGTCGGAGAACCGCACGGCGCCGTGAAGCATGCCGGCCACCGACAGGTCGTTGACGTAGGGCTTGTCGCCGAGAGCCAGCTCGCGGCCCCGCTGGCGGGCGGTCCGGGTCCCGACCCGCCCGCTCATCTCGAGAGCGGGCATGGGCTCGCCGCGGCGCGTCGCCGCCGCGATCCCGACCGCGTCGATCACCTTGACGTAGCCGGTGCACCGGCACAGGTTGCCGGCCAGCGCGTGGGCGATCTCCTCGCGCGTCGGCGCCTCGTTGCGGCGAAGGAGCGCCTCCGCCTTCATGACGATGCCTGGCGAGCAGAAGCCGCACTGCGACGCGCCGGACGCCACGAAGGCGTTGCTCCAGCGATCGCGATCGGCGGCCGCGAGTCCCTCCTGGGTGACGACGCGCCGACCGGAGGCCTTCGTCGCGAGCTGGGCGCAGGACACCGCGGCGCGGTCGTCGATCCACACCGTGCACGCGCCGCAGGATCCCTCCGGCGCGCAGCCATCCTTGACCGACGTGACCCCGAACGTCTCCCGAAGGAGATCGAGCAGGGTCGTGTCGGGTTCGACGTCGGCGCTCACGGGCGCGCCGTTCAGCGTGAAGTCGATGTGCGCGAGGCCGGCCTCGGACTGTCGCTCGATCTCAGCCATGACACTCACCCAGTCCTTGCGGTCGGGAGGGGGCGCGGGACGTCACGAGCGCGACACCTCCCGCAGCCGCGCTCCGCACCTGGCACCCATCATCCTCCATGCGCGGAAGAACGTCGCAGCGGCGTTCAGCGCACGAACCGCGTGCCCGTCTCGCCGGCCAGGGCGCGCTCGATGTTCTCGGGCGTCGTGATCAGCGCCTCGGTGCCACCGGCCTCGAGGTACCAGATGATCGCCTGGACCTTGGGGCCCATCGAGCCCTTCTGGAAATGTCCCTGCGCCAGGTACTCGCGGGCCTCGGCGAGCGTCAGCCGGTCGAGCAGCTGCTGGTCGGGCTTGCCGAAGTTCAGCGCCACCTTGTCGACCGCCGTCGTGATCAGGAACAGGTCGGCCTTCAGGTCCCGGGCCAGCGTCGACGCGGCGAAGTCCTTGTCGATGACCGCCTCCACGCCCACGAGCTGTCCGTCCTGCTCGACGACGGGAATGCCGCCGCCGCCCGACGCGACGACCGTGAACCCGGAACGGACCAGGGTCATGATCGCGTCGAACTCGACGATCTTCACCGGCGCGGGGGACGGCACGACACGCCGCCACCCCCTGCCCGCGTCCTCGACGACGTGCCAGCCCGCGTCGCGGGCGTGGCCCTGGGCCGTCTGCTCGTCCATGAACGAGCCGATCGGCTTGGTGGGGTTCTGGAACGCGGGATCGCCGCGGTCCACCAGCGTCTGCGTGACGATGGTGGTGGCGGACTTGGCGATCCCGCGCCGCCGGAACTCGTTCTGCAGCGCCTGCTGGAACATGTAGCCGATGGCGCCCTGCGTGTCCGCACCGCAGTAGTCGAGCGGCACGGGGTGCAGCTCGCCGGCCGAGAGCTCGGAGCGCCGCAGGATGTAGCCGACCTGCGGGCCGTTGCCGTGCGTGAGCAGGACGTCCCAGCCCTTCTCGATCATGTCCACGACGTGCCGGCAGGACTCGACGGCCGCCGCGTACTGGTCGGGAATCGTCTGGTGCTGCTTGTCCTTGATGAGAGAGTTGCCGCCGACCGCGACGACTGCGATCTTGCTCATGTCTTCCCTCGACCCATCGACCTGGCGAACGGGGACGCGCCCCCGACGGGAATGGCACTCACCGCATGGTGAGCGCCATCACCGCCTTCTGGACGTGGAGCCGGTTCTCGGCCTCGTCGTAGACCACCGAGTGCGGACCGTCGATCACCTCGTCGGTCACCTCGATGTTCCGGTCGGCCGGGAGCGGGTGCATGAAGATCGAATCGGGCGCGGCCGTCGCCATGCGCCGCCCGTCCGTGATCCAGTCGGTGTACCGCCCGGTGATCGCCGATCCCTCGGCGTCGTCCTTCGCGACCAGCAGCGGGCCCCAGCTCTTCGCGTAGACGATCTCGGAGCCGCGGATCCCGGCGTCGAAGTCGTCCATCAGACTCGAGGCTGCCGCCGGAGCGCCGCGCGTTCTCGCGGGCCTGGTCGACCAGCTCCGGCACCAGCTTGAATTCCGGCGGATGCACCAGGCGCACGTTCATCCCGAAGCGCGTGGCGAGCAGGGTCAGGTCGATCGGGACGCTCATCGGCTTCTGGTAGCTGGACGCGTACGCCCAGCTGACGGTGAGCGTCTTTCCGCGGACGTCGCCGAACTTCTCGTACATCGTGAAGAGGTCGGCGAGCACCTGGAACGGGTGGAACAGCTCGCACTGCATGTTGAGGACGGGCACGCGGCTGGCCGCGGCGACGTCGTTGATGTACTTGTTGCCGAGGCCCCAGTCGACGTTGCGGATGGCGATCCCGTCGTTGTAGCGGCCCAGGATCTCGCCGATCTCCTTGGGGGTGTCGCCGTGGGCGATCTGGGTGGTCCGGCTCTCGATGAACTGGGCGTGCCCTCCCAGCTGCGCCATGCCCGCTTCGAACGACGCACGGGTGCGCGTGCTCGAGAAGAAGAAGAGCATGGCCAGTACGCGGTCCCGCAGGTACGGGTGCGGCTCTCCCAGCGCACGGTCCCGCTTGAGCTGCGCGGCCACCTCGAGCGCCGTCTGGAGTTCTTCCTTCGTCCAGTCCTGGGTGCCGATGAGGTCGCGGCCTCGCAGGTTCGTCTGCATCGGACTCCTCCTCGCCTCGCCGGCGCCTACTCGGCCGCGCCGAGGATGAGGGTCAGGAGCGACATCTTGAGCACGACGCCGTTGAAGGCCTCCGCCCAGTAGCGCTGGTGGCGCGTCTGGTCGACGTCGGGCAGAAGCTCGTCCATGCGCGGGAGCGAGTGGAGGATGATCGAGCTGCGCTTGGCCTTCTCGCGCAGCAGCTCGCGGGTGATGCAGTACTCGGGCGGGGTGAGGCCCACCTTGTCGCCGCGCTCCTGGCGCGACTGCGGTGTAGTCGGCCTGGACGACCGGCTCCATGTAGATGACGTCGGCCTCGGCGACCACGTCGCGCACGTCGCCGGCTTCGACATAGTCGACGTTGAGCTCGTCGATCTCGGCCTTGAACTCCGGCAGCAGCGACATGTCCGGCGGGCCGACGACGATCGCCTTGGCGTCGAACTGGCTGAGCGCGTACAGGATCGAGTGCATCGTCCGCATGCGCATGTCGCCGACGAGCAGGTACGTCAGGCCGTCGAGGGTGCCCTTCTCGAGGAGGATCGTGTAGAGGTCGGTGAGGACCTGCGTGGGATGCTCGCCCCAGCCGTCGCCGCAGTTGATGACGGGCACGGACGCCCACTTCGCCGCCTCGGCCGGCGCGCCCTGCTGGAAGTGGCGGATCGCGATGACGTCCGCGTAGTACTCCAGCATGTGGAACGTGTCCTTGATCGACTCCTGGTAGAAGTCGCCGGCGCGCGTCATCTTCGAGTCGGAGAAGCCGAGCACCTGCCCGCCCAGGCGGTGCATGGCCGCCTCGTGGGACAGGCGGGTGCGGGTGCTGGGCTGGTAGAAGGCGGTCAGCAGCGTCTTGTCCTTCAGCAGGTCCGTGTTGCGCCGGTCGCGGGCGAACGGACGCAAGATCGTCGGCAACCTGGAACACCCGGAAGAACTCGTCGCGGCTGAAGTCCTTGAGCGACAGGATGTCCCGGCCGGCGAAGCTGCGCATGATCTGGAACCCTCCAATGGAACGGGATGGGACGCCGATGGATCGAACAGGTGCTGGGTCACGCGGGCGGCGACGTCTCGTCGCCCGACCCGGGTGACGTCGATCACGGACTCACGACGGATGCTTCCCTCTGGGGGCGGTCCTGGAAGGCAGCCAGCCCGAGATCGGGGCCCATCGAGGGCAGCTGGCTCACCCGGCGGATGACGTGGAACCTGAAATGCCCGGCCGCGAAGTAGCTGACGGAGTAGTCGACGATCCGGCCGTCGGCGGCGTACAGCTGCGCGGTCAGCTTGAGCAGCGGGTCTCCGGCCCGCAGGTGCATGCCGCGGGCCAGCTCGGCGCTGGCCGCCTCCGCGACGAGCTCCGTGAGCGACTGCTGGAGCGGGGGTTCGCCGCGTCCGAGCAGGAGGTCCAGCACGGACCCGTGGAACGAGTCGCGGAGCTGCTGCGGGTCCAGGACGTCCGCGGGAACCACGTCGACCAGGAATGCGATGGGCTGCTCGCCCGACATCATCACGCGCTCGACGGCGAAGACGGGTCCCTGTGCGCGGAGCTGCAGCGACTCGCTCTCGAGCGCCGTGGGCATCCTCTCGCGGATGTCGCATGCGCCCATGTGGATCTCGACGCCGATGCGCCGGGCGAGCGTCTCGATGCTCTCCAGCAGCTCCAGGCCCAATTCCATCACGAACTGCGCGGGTCGCACGAACGTGCCGATCCCGTGGCGGCGGACGATCAGGCCGCCCTGCTCGATCTGGGAGAGTGCCTCGCGCAGCGTCGCACGGCTGACCCCCAGGCGCTGGCTCAACACGGCCTCGGATGGCAGGAGCCCGTCCGCGCCCGCGAGCGTTCCGGCCTGGATGCCGGCCACGATCTCGAGGGCGGCCTGACGGGCAAGCGTCGGGCTGCGGCTCACCATCACACGGGCCTCTCGCGCACCTGTCCAGCGTAGCGCAGACGTTGGTCGTCTGACGACCAAATCTTCTAGTCCCAAACACCCAGCGCCCCAAGTGCCATTCGGCCCATTCCGGGATCGGGGCCCCTGGCGCGGCTCCCGGGTGTGGCCGACGGGCGCGGCGAGACCCGTACGGCCAGGGCCGAGTGATCGGCCGGGCGGTGGTGCACCGGCGTTTCGCGGCAGGAATGGGGAGCCTGCAAACGACCACGGGACCGTGAATGCTCACGGGACAGGAACCCCGGGCCTGTTGAGCGGCTCTCGCGGGTTCCTGCCGGCCATGTCCGACGGCCGGGCAGGGCCGCCGCCCGCCTGGACATGATGGACGTGCTCAGGGTTGGGTCGCGCGCACGGCTCGTTGGGCCCCGCGTACGCGCCCGCCCTCGACAATTCCCGCGCGGGCAGGTGGCCGGCCTCGTAACAGGCTGGGGATCCCTGAACGGCAGCGGGCAAGTCCCCGGCGGAGGCAGATCACCGACCCACCCGGAGCCGCGCGAGTCCCACCACCGCCCGTTGCACCTCCCCCGGCACAGGGGCCCGCCGGGGCACGGCAGGGACAACGGGCCGAATGGCACTTGGACCCGCCTGCCGGGTGGCGCAGAAAGGCGGCGCGGATGTCGGATGACTAGCGTCTGGCACCCAACTGGCTGGTCGGCGGCGCGATGGGTCCTGTTCCCGGTTCTCACGCCAGACGGAATGCAACAGCTGGGTGGCCGCCAAGCGGCCCGGCCGACTCGCGCGGGGTCCGCTTCCCGTCGTCCCTGGGGTATCGGGTGACAGGCCCGGCGCCGGTCATGTCTCCGGGGCCGGCCGCCCCGTGACGAGGTCGGTGGCGGCCGCCGCGCGAGGGCGCGCCGACTGGCGCCTGCTCCTCTTCAGCTGGCTGGCCCTGCCCGGCGCGCTGCTCGCCGCGCTGCTGGTGGGCGCGGTCATGATGCTGGCGTTCGGCGCGAACCCGCTCGACGGGTACCGCGCGCTGCTCACCGGCGCGTTCGGGAGCAGTTACGCCCTCGGCAGCACGGCCGTGAAGTCGGCACCGCTCCTGCTCGTCGCCGTGGGCATCTGCATCGCGTTCCGTGCGAACGTCTTCAACATCGGCGGCGAGGGCCAGATCGCGATGGGCGGGCTGGCGAGTGCGGCGGTGGCCCTCATGGTCCCGGGCCTCCCCGGCATCGTGCTGATCCCGCTCGTCCTCCTGGCCGGCGCAGCCGGCGGTGCCGCGTGGGGCGCGATCCCGGGCGCCTTCAAGGCGTACTTCAACGTCAACGAGATCCTCAGCACGATCATGCTGAACCTGGTCGCGGTCCAGCTGATGAACTACCTGCTGGCAGGGCCCATGGTCGACCAGTCGCTCAACTCGACGGGCGGGCTGATCCCGGAGACGAAGCTCCTCTCGTCCAACGCATGGCTGCCGATCCTCGTCCCAGGCACCCAGCTGCACCTGGGTGTCGTGATCGCCGTGCTCGTTGCGGCCGGCGCGTACCTGCTGCTGTGGCGCACGGGCTTCGGCTTCCGCATCCGCGCGGTGGGCCTTTCCGACGCCGCCGCGAGATACGCGGGCATGCCCGTCAAGCGAACCATCACGCTGGCGATGACTCTCAGCGGGGCGATGTGCGGCCTGGCCGGCGCCCTGCTCGTGTTCGGCAGCCTGTCCCATCGGCTGGTGAGCGACGGCAGCCTGACGGGCTTCACCGGTTCGGCCGGCTTCAACGGGATCGTCGTCGCCCTGTTCGGCGGCCTGAACCCGCTGCTGGCGATCGTGTCGGCATTCCTGTTCGGCGGCCTCGTCGTGGGCGGAAGCTCCATGCAGGTCACGACCGGCGTGCCGTCCGACCTGGTGACCACGCTGATCGGTCTCGCCGTCGTCTTCATCGTCTCGCTCGAGTACCTGCGCCGGCGTGCCCGAGCCGAGGTGCTGGTGCTGTCCAGGCCAGGACGGCAGAGCCGTCCGATCCCCACGCGGACGCGACCCCACCGGTGACGCTGGCGGGCGGGAGCCGCGGATGAACCAGTTCTTCTCGGACGGCGATCCTGACCTCGACCGTCGCGTCGGGGATCGCACTCGCCACGCCGTTCCTGCTCGCCTCGCTGGGCGAGACGCTCGGACAGCGCAGCGGCGTGATCAACCTCGGGCTGGACGGAATCATGCTGCTCTCCGCCTTCGCCAGCTACTACGTCGCGCTCCAGACGCGGCAACCTGCTGCTTGCCGTGCTCGTCGGGGATGGCCGTCGGGTTGCTCATGGGCGTCGCGACGGCGTTCATCAGCGTGACCCTGAAGGCCGAGCAGGGGATCAGTGGCATCGGTGTCTACCTGTTCGGCCTCGGCCTCAGCGACCTCCTGTTCGTGAAGCTGGTGGGCACGCCGCTGCCGATCGCGTCGCTCGACCCACTCCGCATTCCGTTGCTCAGCGACATCCCGCTGCTCGGGCCGATGTTCTTCGAGCAGACCGTGCTCGTGTACGTCGCCTTCCTGCTCGTGCCCGTCGTGGCGTTCGTGCTCAACCGCACGACCTACGGCACGCAGATCAAGGCCGTGGGCGAGAACCCGTCCGCGGCCGACAGCCTGGGCGTGAGCGTGGCCCGGATCCGCTGGTCGACCGTGCTCATCGGCTGCACGATGGCGGGCCTCGCCGGCGCCAGCCTCCTGCTCTACGACGGGATCTTCCAGCAGAACCTCACCCAGAGCCAGGGCTTCATCGCCGTGGCCCTCGTCTACTTCGGCGCCTGGACGGCCTGGGGCGTGATGGGTGGCTCGCTCCTGTACGGGCTGGTCGGCGCCACCGTCCTGGCGTGGAAATCGCTCGGGATCATCCCGTTGAGCGCCTCCGACCTGGCCGCGACCGCGCCCGCGGTGCTCACCGTTCTTGCGCTTCTCTCGGTCGGGCGCCGGTTCCGGGCCCCGCCGTCCTCGGCAGGCCCTACGAGGAGGAGAGTGACCCATCGACGTCCCCGCAGGGCACGGAGCATTCCACTGACCGGTCCAGGTATCACCGAGACAGAGCGAGGAACCATGCACACGAGAACAGACGACGCCTGTCGCTGCTGGTCGCAGCCAGCACGATCGTGCTCGTCGCCGCGGGATGCAGCTCGGCAGCCACGCCGGCGCCCCCTGCTGCAAGCGCCGCGGCCCCCGCCTCGGTGGCGCCCGTGGCCTCCGCGCCGGCCGCGTCCGTGGCCGCGAGCACCGCGCCCGCGTCGGCACCGGCCGCGACACGTCCGCCGCGGGCGGCCCCGTCCTCAAGGTCGCCCTCGTCGGGCCGAGCGCCAAGAACGACCTGGCGTTCACCCAGTCGATGGTGGAGGCGCTCCAGGGCCTCCAGCAGTCGGAGAACCTGCAGATCGCCATCTCCGACAACCAGTTCGTCGTCGCCGATGCGGGCAACGTGATCCGGCAGTACGCGTCCGAGGGCTACAACCTCGTCATCGCCCACGGGTCGCAGTACGGCTCGACGATCCAGCAGCTCGCCCCGCAGTTCCCGAACGTCTCGTTCGCGTGGGGGACCGCCGGCTCGACCTACAACCTGCCGAACGTGTTCGCGTACCAGGCCAATTCCAACGAGGGCGGGTACGTGCAGGGCGTACATGGCCGCCATGCTCAGCAAGTCCCACGTGCTCGGCGTGATCGGCCCGATCGCGGTCGGCGACGCGAAGCTGTACGTGGACGGGTTCGTGGCCGGCGCCAAGGCCATCGACAAGTCCGTCACCGTGAACCCCGTGTACACGGGGTCTTTCAGCGACCCGAGCCTCATGGCCGCCGCGGCCAAGTCGTATCGTCTCCGACGGGCGCGGACGTGCTCACCGGCACGGCCCAGGCCGTGGTGGGCGCGATCGGCGTTGCCAAGCAGGACAACCTCCCGTGGTTCGGCACGCAGTGGTCGCAGGCCTCCATCGCGCCCAAGAACGAGGTGTCGGCACCAGGTCTACAACTGGGCGCGCGTGCTGACGCAGATCTTCACCGAGATCCGCGCCGGCAAGCTCGGCGGCGCGACGTACACGATCACGCTCGGCAACGGCAGCGAGGTGATCCAGTTCAACCCCGGCTATGCGCTCCCGGCCAACGTCAAGGCCAAGGCCGACGAGATCATCAAGGGCATCACCGACGGGTCGATCAGCGTCCCGCAGTGACATCCCTCGACCCGCAGGCAGGCTGACGATGGAATCCACGGCCCCGGCGTCCGCACGCATCCGGGACGGTGTCCCGCTGCTGGAGATGCGCGGCATCACCAAGCGGTTCGCCGGGGTGCTCGCCAACGACCGGCGTGGACTTCGACGTCCGCGCCGGCGAGGTCCACAGCCTGTTCGGCGAGAACGGAGCCGGCAAGAGCACGCTCATGCGCGTGCTCTACGGCTTCTACCAGCCCGGATGACGGCGAGATCCTCATCAACGGCTCGCCGTCACGATCACCTCGCCCGCCGACGCGATCCGGCACGGCGATCGGCATGATCCACCAGCACTTCATGCTGGTGCCGACGCTGACGGTCGCCGAGAACGTGGCGCTCGGCCTGCGCTCGTCGCGCGGCCCGCTCTCGGACCTCGAGCCGCGTGGCGGCCCGCATCGCGCGAGCTGTCGCGAGGCGTACGGCCTGAAGGTGGAGCCCGAGGCGTTCGTCTGGCAGCTGTCGGTCGGAGAGCGCCAGCGTGTCGAGATCATCAAGGCGCTCTACCGCGACGCGCCGCTGCTCATCCTCGACGAGCCGACCGCGGTTCTCACGCCGCGGGAGGTGGACGACCTCTTCGCCGTCCTGCGCCAGATGGTCGCTCGACGGCCAGGGCGCTGGTCTTCATCTCGCACAAGATGCGCGAGGTGCTGGAGCTCTCGCGACCGGATCACCGTGCTCCGCGGCGGGCAGCAAGGTGGGCACGCGTCACGCCGCGTCGAGCGCGACGCGCGAGCAGCTCGCGCGACATGATGGTCGGCCACGAGCTCGCCGCCGAGGAGCGCCACGGCCGGCGACGGCGCGGCGCGGTCCGGCTGGCAGGTGCAGCGACCTCGCGTGCCTGGGCGACCGCGGCACCGGAGGCCGTGCGGGCGTTGTCCTCGACGTCCGCGCCGGCGAGATCGTCGGGATCGCCGGCGTCTCGGGCAACGGGCAGCGGGAGCTGGCGCGAGGCGATCGCCGGCCTGCGCAAGCCGTCGGGCGGATCGATCATCCTCGAGCAGGACTGACCTTGCGGGCCAGGACCCGGCACGGGGCCGCGCGGCCGGGCTGGGGTACGTGCCCGAGGAGCGGATGCGCGACGGCGTCGTCGGGGATTTCACCGTGGCCGAGAACCTGATGCTCGTGGACACGCGGAAGCCCGCGCTTCTCGCGACTGGGGCTTCCTGCGCTCGGCGAGATCCGCAGAGCACTGCGCGGCGCTCGTTGCCGCGTTCGACGTCAGGACGCCGTCGCTCGAAACGCCCGCACGGAACCTGTCGGGCGGCAACATCCAGAAGCTCATCATGGCCCGCGAGCTCTCCGGCGAGCCGCAAGGTCCTGCTGGTCGCGCAGCCGACCCGAGGCATCGACGTCGCCGCGGGCCAGTACATCCACGAGCGGCTCCGTGAGCAGCGCGGCCAGGGGAACCGCCATGCTGATCATCTCCGAGGACCTCGACGAGGTGATGTCGCTCGCGGACCGGATCCTGGTCATGTACGAGGGAGCCGATCATCGGCGAGTCGGACCGGGCGCCGGCACGCGCGAGACCATCGGGCTGATGATGGCCGGCGTGCGCCCGGGCGCATCGCCGGACGACGCCCCGTCCGCTCACCCGGGGCTGCTCCATCGCCGGGCGGCGGAGCAGCCGGGTGAGGCGCCGGCAGGCCGAGGACGGGCGATCCGTTGCGAATTGCCCAACGCGCACTCGTGCGGGTGCCGGTCGGGGCATGCGTGGAGTGGTTCCGCGCGGTCTCCGGGAATGCCAAGATGGGGCCGTACAGGTCAGGGCCTCCCCCATCCGGAGAGGATCCGACGGCCAGGGCGCGATCGAGAGGAGGTGGCCCGGCCGCTGAAGGATCGGATCGGCCAGGTGCGGTCGGGGAGGCCACGCCGATGACGAGGAGGAAGGTGGCCGGACGCGCGGCGCTCAGTCGATGATGCCGCGTGGGCCCCACGTCATGACACCCATAGGGTTGTGCGCCAGGAGGCGGGGTTGATGAGCGGAACGACACGCGTGACACGATCGGTCGTGGCGATTGGCCTGGTCGGGGTTCTCGCTGCAGGCTGCAGCTCGACGGCGACCACGGCACCGGCCTCGGTGGCGCCGGCGGCATCGGTCGCGGCCCCGGCGTCCGTTGCGGCGCCGGCGTCGGCGGCCGCGGCTTCGATGGCAGCCGAGTCTGCTGCTCCGGCGGCCTCGGCAGGGGCGATGCCCTCGCCGTCACTCACCGCAGATGCCATGGGCAAGTGGACGACCAGCAATCCGTTCAAGGCAGCGTTCATCTACGTGGGCGCGCCGAGCGACGCGGGCTGGACGCACGCCCACGAGGTCGGACGGCTGGCGGTACAGGCGGCATTCGGTGGCCGCGTGCAGACCCTGTACAAGGAAAACGTCCCCGAGGGGCCGCAGGCCGCGCAGGTTGTCACGCAGCTGATCAACCAGGGCGCGAACATCATCTTCGCGACCTCCTACGGGTACCAGGACGCGCTGGTCGCCGCGGCCAAGGCGCATCCCAACGTGCTCTTCGAGCAGGCGACCGGCACCGAGCAGGCCCCGAACCTCGCCGAGTACTACGGCGCGGGTGAGAACGGCGACTACCTGTCCGGCATGGCCGCGGGCGCGGCGTCGAAGACCGGCAAGATCGGGTTCGTGGCGCCGTACGCCATCCCCGAGGTCATCCGCGAGATCAACGCGTTCACGATGGGCGCGCGATCCATGAACCCCAATGCCACGGTGCGGGTGGTCTGGACGAACACGTGGTTCGATCCGGCCAAGGAGCGCCAGGCGGCCGAGAGCCTCGTCGCCGCCGGCGTCGACGTCCTCGGCGACGGCCAGGACAGCCCGACCACCGGCCAGGTCGCCGCGGCCGCCGGCCTCAAGTGGACCGGCTACGACTCCGACCAGACATCGTTCGCTCCGGACTCCTGGCTCACGGCCACCACGTACAACTGGGGTCCGTACTACATCAACGACATCGCCGAGGCGATGAACGGCACCTGGAAGACGCACTTCTACTACGGCGGCCTCAACGACAACTTCGTCATCATGGCCCCGTTCGGGAAGTCGGTGAGCGCCGAGACGCAGGCCGCGATCCTGGCCAAGGAGGCCCAGATCAAGGCCGGCACGTTTGATCCGTTCACCGGGCCCATCACCAAGCAGGACGGCACCATCGGCGTCCCGGCCGGCACGACGCTGCCGGTCTACACGCCGACCGGCCTGAGCAAGTACTCGATCAACTGGTTCGTGCAGGGCGTGATCGGCAGCCCGGCGGGCTAGTCCTCCACCGAGGTCGGGACCACCGCCGCAGGGAGTGACGTTGAGCATCCACGCTGAGGCCGGTCCCGCGTCCGCAGGAACCGTCACCGCCGGGCCGATCCCGGCGGTGACGGCCGCGGGCGTGACGAAGCGCTTCGCAGGCGGCGTCGTCGCCAACGACCGGGTCTCGTTCGAGGCGAGGCACGGCGAGGTTCACGCGCTGCTCGGCGAGAACGGGGCCGGTAAGACCACCCTCTGCAACATCCTGACCGGCCTCTACCGCCCGGACGAGGGCGAGGTGCTGGTCGAGGGCCGCCCGGTCCGCCTGCGCTCTCCGCACGAGGCACAGGCGGCCGGCATCTTCATGGTCCACCAGCACCTGAGCCTGGTGGACAGTCTGACCGTGGCCGAGAACGTGGTCCTCGGCTGGTCGCGGCATCGGGGCTTTCAATTCTCGCCGCGGCAGGTCGAGGCGGAGATCACCGAGATCGCCGACCGCTACCACATGCACGTGGACCCCAGGGCGCGGATCTGGCAGCTGTCGCTCGGCGAACGGCAGCGCATCGACATCCTGAAGGCGCTGTATCGCGACGCGCGGATCCTCATCCTGGACGAGCCCACCACGGTGCTCACGCCCGCGGAGACGGACCAGCTGTTCGCGAGCACCCGGGAACTGGTCGCCGCGGGCCGGACCGTCGTCTTCATCTCGCACAAGCTGCCCGAGGTCATGGCGATCGCGAACCGGATCACCATCCTCCGCAAGGGCCGGTCGGTCGCGACGGTCGACGCCGCGGACACGGACGCGGCGCATCTCGCCCGGCTGATGGTCGGGCACGACATGGCCTCGGGCCGCCAGCGGCGCGCGACGAGCGCGACGGCGGACCAGGGCACGAGCCACCCCGACGTGCTGCGGCTCGACGGCGTCTCGGCCCAGGGGGACTTCGGGACGGAGGTCCTGAAGGATGTCTCCCTGAACGTCCGCGGTGGCGAGATCCTCGGGATCGCCGGCGTCTCCGGCAACGGCCAGCGCGAGCTCGCGGAGGTCATCGCCGGGCTGCGCGCCCACGCGATCGGCAGCATCAGCGTGGATGGAGCGGAGCTGCCGAAGGGCGACGCGCGAGCGTCCATCGACCGGCGCATCGCGTTCGTGCCCGAGGACCGGATGGGGACCGGCGTCTCGCCGAACCTGTCCGTGACCGAGAACCTGATCCTCAAGTCGTACCGGACCGGCGCCGCCCACGCAGGCCCCGTGCTGCTGATGAACCGCGCCGACAGGGACTCGGCGGCGCTCATGGAGCAGTACGACATCCGGTGCCTGGGGCCGCACACGCTCGTGCGCCAGCTGTCCGGCGGCAACGCACAGAAGGTCGTGCTCGCACGGGAGCTCTCGTCGCGGCCCCGGGTGGTGATCGCGGCGTCGCCGACACGCGGCCTGGACGTCGGCGCCACCGCGTACGTCCGGTCCGTGCTCGTGGATGCGGCGGCCCAGGGAGCGGCGATCCTCCTGATCAGCGAGGACCTCGACGAGATCGTCGAGCTGTCGGATCGGATCGCCGTGCTCTACGAAGGGCGCGTCGTGGGCGTGGTCGACGCGGCGGGCGCCACCTACGAGCAGCTCGGGCTGATGATGGCCGGGGGATCGCGGTGATCGCGATCGAGCGCAGCCTCGACACGCCCCGCTGGATGCGCGTCGGCCTGCCGGTCATGTCGCTGATCCTCGCGGCGATCCTGTCCGGGATCGTGCTCGCGGTCTCGGGCCACGACCCGATCGCCACGTACCGCGAGATCTACGCCGCCTCGTTCACCTCGCCCGGGGCCCTGACGGCGACGTTCGTGTATGCGACGCCCCTGCTGTTCACGGGCCTGTGCGTCGCGGTCGCCTTCCGGATGCGGGTGTGGAACATCGGCGGCGAGGGCCAGCTGTACATGGGCGCGGTCGGGGCGTCCGGCGTGGGCCTGCTGCTGGGCGGGTGGCCGCAGCCGCTGCTCATCGTCGCGATGATGCTCGGCGGCCTCGCGGCCGGTGCCCTCTGGGCCCTGATCCCGGGGCTGCTGCGGGCGTACCTCCGCACCAACGAGATCCTCGTCTCGCTGATGCTGAACTACGTCGCCGGGCTGCTCATGTACTTCCTCATCTACGACAGCCGCTCGTACTGGCGTGACCTCACGACCGCGAGCGCGCTCGTCTTCCCGCAGGGGAAGACCCTCGTCCCGGCCGCGAGCTGGCCGGGCCTGACCATCGACTCCGTGACGGTGCCGTTCGGGTTCATCGCGGGCGTCGTGCTCGCGGTGCTCCTGCTCGTGCTCGTCCGGCAGACGCGCTTCGGCTTCCAGATGCGGGTGATGGGAGACTCGCCGTCCGCGGCCACCTACGCGGGCATCCGGACGCGGCGCGTGATCCTCGCGGTCATGGCGCTCTCGGGTGCACTCGCCGGCCTCGGCGGCGCGAGCCAGATCGGCGACTTCGGGCACGTGCTCGATCCGCGCGGGCTGCAGCAGGCCCAGTACGGATACACCGGGATCGTGGTCGCCGCGCTCGCCCTGTACAACCCGATCGCGGTCGCCGTGGTGGCGGTCCTCATCGGTGCCCTGACCAACGCCGGGTTCGCCCTCCAGGGCCCGTCCTTCCCGTCCGGCCTCGTCGGCACGATGGAGGGGATCATCCTGTTCAGCGTCCTCGGGGGCGAGATCCTCGGCCGCTACCGGATCCGGCTGGGACGGCAGCCGGCCGGCCTGGCGCCCGCCGACGGGGCCCCCGGCTCGATCGCGGCGGACTCCCGGTGAACACGGACCTGATCGTCGCCATCGTCGTCTCCGCCATCGCCTACGGCACGCCGCTCGTGCTCGCCGGGCTGGGCGAGCTCCTGGCGGAACGGTCCGGCGTCCTGAACCTCGGCGTCGAGGGCATGATGCTGATGGGCGCCGTCGCGGCGTTCTTCACGTCCCAGCAGCTCGCCGGCCCGGGCTGGGCGGTCCTCATCGTGGCGCTGATCGTCGCAGCCTGCGCGGGGGCGTCGATGGCGCTCATCCACGCGTTCCTCTCGATCACCGTCCGGGTCAACCAGATCGTCTCGGGCCTCGCGCTGACGATCTTCGCCGGTGCCATCGGGCTCTCGTCGTACGTCGGCCAGGTCTGGGGCATCGGAGGGCAGCACGGGCTGCACCAGATCAACCGCATCGACATCTTCGGGCTGTCGGACGTGCCGTTCCTCGGGCCGATCGTGTTCCACCAGGATCCGCTCGTCTACCTGTCGTGGGCGCTCGTCGTCGCGGTGGCGTACTACCTGTACCGCACGCGGACGGGCCTCTACCTCCGCGCGGTCGGCGAGTCGCCGCGCTCCGCCGACGCCATGGGCATCGACGTCACCCGCTACCGCTACGTGCACACGCTGCTCGGCGGAGCCCTCGCGGGGCTGGGAGGCGCGTACTTCACGCTGGCCATCGCGCCGATCTGGACCGACGGGCTGACGGCAGGCGCCGGCTGGATCGCGATCGCCCTGGTGATCTTCGCGTTCTGGCGCCCGGACCTGCTCCTGCTCGGGGCCTACCTGTTCGGCGCGCTCTCGAGCCTGGGGTACACGCTGCAGGCGTACGGTGTCCAGATGCCGTCGGAGTTCTTCTCGTCGCTGCCGTACCTGATGACCATCGTCGTGCTCGCCGGCGCATCCACGACGCTCGCCAGGCGGCGCATCGGCACCCCGGCGGCGCTCGGCGTGCCGTACGTGCGCGAGGAAGGTTGAGGGCTCAGCCACCCACGCCGTCCGCGAGGCGTTCCTCCGGGACGCGTCGACCAGAACCGCCCCGGTCCCGGCGCATGCAGGACCTTGGTACGCCTTACGCGCCGCGACGAATGGGGGACCATGCTCATGCCCGTGGCCGCCCGCACGCCGGCCCCTGGCGCCGACGTCCCCGGTCCATGGCGTGCGCGTCCATCGTGCGCAGGATGCCGTCCAATTTCAGGATCACCTTCGGCCGGCTCCATGGGGACGCAGGGCGGCTGCCGTCCCATGGCGCCGATTCGGGGCGTCCGCGGCGCGGCGCGCGATGAAGACGTACCAGGAGCCTGACCGGCGCCCCGACGACGGCCAGAGCCGGCGGCCACGCTGGACCAGGCGGGTCGGGCGCGGGGTTCAGGCCACCGAGGGTGCCGGCGGCCGCGCACAGCCCGGCGCCGCCGGTGCATCCGCGCCGGCCCCCACCGGCATATCGCGATCCGTCATGGCGCGCGTCGCGACCGTCATCGGCATCGGCACGGTGCTGCTCGTGCTGGTCACGCTCACCACGTCCGCGGATCCCCGGATCGGACAGGCGTGGACCGGTTCCGGAGCGGCGACGGACGTGCTCCTCGGGGCCGTCTTCTGGGGCCTGCTCACGCTCCTGGCGAGCAGCGTGTCCGCCGAGCTGCCGGGTGGAGCCAGGATCGTGTGGGTCCTCGCTCCGCTCGTCGCGGCCATGAGCCTGGGAGGGCCGCTGGTCGCGGCCTGGGTTGCGCTGGTCGCCACGACGGAACCCCGGGAGCTGCGGGGCGGCGTGCCGTGGTTCGGGGTGCTCAACAACCACGCGCAGTTCGTCACGGCCGCAGTCGTGGGGGCGACCACGATGACCGCGGTCCGGGGTGGCCTCGCGCATGTCGGGCTCGCCGACCCGTCGTTCGCCGACCTCGTCGCGACCGCCGTCGGAGGCGCCGCGTTCGAGGTGTGCAACTCCGTGCTGAGCCTTGCCGTGATCCGCACCGGTCGCTGGCGCGACGTCCTGCCGGTGCTGCTCTCCCGGTCGTTCCTTGCCGCGGACAGCGCGCAGATCGTGATCGGCTGGCTCATGGCCCGGATGTACCTGACCAGCGGCTGGTGGACGCCGCTGGCGTTCGTGCTCCCCGCGCTGCTCGCCTGGCAGGCCTTCGATCTCGACCGGATGCGCTGGACGGCGACCCACGACGACCTCACCGAGCTGGTCAACCGGCGCGAGTTCCGGGATCGCCTGGTGGACACGATCGCCCGGGCGTCCGTCGGCAGCCGCCCGAGCCTGCTCCTGCTGATCGACCTCGACGGCTTCAAGGCGATCAACGACAACCTGGGCCACGCCGCGGGGGACGAGGTGCTGCGCGTTGTGGCGGAACGGCTTCGGGCCGAAACACGCCCCGACGATCATGTCGCCCGTCTCGGTGGCGACGAGTTCGCCGTCATCCTGTCCGGCATTCCGCGCAACGCGGGCGCGCACCTCGTCGACCGTCTCCACGCGGCCCTCACCATGCCGATCAGTGTTGACGGCGCCACGGTCTCCATCGGCGCATCCATCGGCGCCACCGCCATCGACGGCGCGGGGACGGATCTCGACGAACTCCTGAAGCAGGCCGACCTGGCGATGTTCCAGGCCAAGACGACCGGGTCCGGGGTCGCCGGCATGACGCGAGCCGGAGGGCGCGTGGGATAGGCGGCGCCGGTGCGGCAGGCCGCCCACGCCCGACGATGTCGCGGGGCAGGCGGCTTGCAGGATCGCGGCGAGTGGCGTCCGCGACCCGCGCGAGACGCCGTCCCGTCAGGCCATCCCGGCCAGCGCCCGGAGCCCGACCCCGGCGGCACCGGCCAGCAGGATCGCAACCCACAGCACGGCGATCATCTCCGGGACGCGCACCTCCAGCAGTTCGCGCGTCTTGCTGAAGGGCTCCACGAGGTCTTCGATCCCGTCCTCGCCGAGCCCGTCGATCGACAGCGCGGCGCCGGCCAGCCGACCGACGTCCTGCCGGCGGGACCGCTGCAGCAACTTGAACCGCGTGAACGCTCGACGTTCCACCGGCAGCGCGCGCTCGGCTCGGATGATCTCGCGATGCCAGTACCGGACATCGTCGCCCAGGGCCAGGGCGACGCGTCGCGTGCGAACGAGCACGATCAGGCTGCCCGCAACGAGGAGGGCGAGCAGCAGCAGTGCCACGGCCGCCTGTGGCAGATCCCACGTGAGCGTGGCCGCAAGGAACCCGCCCGACAGCCCCAGCAGGATGACCTCCATGATCAGGTACAGGCTCCGGAACCCGTGAAGGAACGAGTCGCGCCAGGACGCTCCGGCCAGCAGGAAGGCGAGATCCGCCGGCGACGAGATCATCGGGTCGAAGCGGCGTTCCGCAGACGTCTCCCGGTCGTGGCGCTCGACGGGTCTGATGGCGACGGTGGGCACGGTGCACGGCTCCTGCTGCGCTGCGCGCCGCCGATCGACGGCGTCCCCGGGCGCCGGTCGGCGCGGGGCCTTCGGCGGCAAGCGTCGACCGCGACGGCGTCGCTGGCGAAGTGCCGCCCGGACCACATCCCGCCTTCCGGTCGGCCTCCCGGGCGGAGGTCTCTCGCCGGGTGCCTCAGGCCGGCAGGAAGCTCAGCCGCACCGTCCTCGTGGGGTTGTCGACGTTGGTGTCGAGCAGTGCGATCGACTGCCACGTCCCCAGGGCAAGCCGCCCGCCGAGGACCGGCACGGTTGCGAAGGGCGGCGCGACGAGCGCCACCAGGTGGTCGGCGCCGTGGCCCGGCGACCCGTGCCGGTGACGCCACCGGTCGTCGCGAGGAAGCAGGCGGTCAAGCGTCGCGAGGAGGTCGTCCTCGGACCCCGAGCCCAGCTCCATGAGGACGATGCCGGCGGTCGCGTGAGGGACGAACACGTGGAGCAGGCCGTCCCCCGTGCCCGCGACGAAGCGCTCGCAGGCGCCGGTCAGGTCGAACAGTCCCCGCCTCGAACCCGTCCGGACCGTCAGTTCCGTCGTCTTCACGCCGACGATGCTAGGACATCGCGGCCCGCGGCCGCCGTCGACTCAGCCGCGCGCGCCGGCCGGCCTAGTTGAGGTCCTCCACGACCCCGCCGGCGAGGAACAGCACGTCCTCCGCGATGTTCGTGACGCGATCGCCGATCCGCTCCAGGTAGTGCGCCGCGAACAGGATGCGGGTGCCGCGGTCCACGTTGTCCGGGTCGGCGCGCATCAGGTCGAGGACGACGTCGAAACTCGCGTGGTAGAGCCTGTCCACCTCGTCGTCGCGGCTCGCGACCGCACGCGCCTTCGCCTCGTCCACCTCGACGAGCGCGGTCAGGATGTCGTGGATCATGCTCGCGACCAGCTCGCCCATCCGCGGCAGGAACACGTACCGGCGGAGCGGCGGCTGCAGGGCCAGCTTGCGCACCTGCTTGGCCACGCTCCCGGCATGGTCGCCCATCCGTTCGAGCTCGTGGGCCACGCGGTCGAGGGCCAGCAGATAGCGCAGGTCGCGCGCCACGGGTTGCTGCGTGGCGATCACGGTCGTGATCAACTCGGAGAGCCGCTCCTGCACCTCGTTGATGCGCTGGTCGTCCGCGATCACGCGGGCCGCCAGGTCCGCGTCGTGCGCCTGCATGGCGTCGGTCGCCGTTCGGACGGCCTCCTCCACGTACGAGCCCATCTGCACGATCTCGGCCTGGATCTGTCCAAGCTCGCGGTCGTACGCCTCGCGGTGCCCGTGCAGGATGGACGTCGGGTGGATCTGGTCGGTCACGTTTCGCCCTCCCTCGCTCACCCGAACCGGCCCGAGATGTAGTCCTCGGTCAGCTGGCGTCGCGGGTTGGTGAAGATCTGCGGCGTCGGCCCCTCCTCGACAAGATAGCCCGCGCGGTCCTCCTCGCCGACGGTGAGGAACGCGGTGCGATCGCTGACGCGCGCCGCCTGCTGCATGTTGTGCGTCACGATGACGATCGTATAGCTGGCGCGAAGCGAGTCGATGAGCTCCTCGATCTTGAGGGTGGACATCGGGTCGAGCGCCGACGCCGGCTCGTCCATGAGGATCACCTCGGGCTCGACGGCGATCGCGCGGGCGATGCAGAGCCGCTGCTGCTGTCCGCCGGACAGGGCCCCGCCGGGCGCGGAGAGCTTGTCCCTCACCTCGTCCCAGAGCGCGGCGCGTCGCAGGCTGCGCTCGGCCACTTCGTCGAGCAGGGAGCGGTCGCGAACACCCGCCAGCTTCAGGCCGGCCACGGCGTTGTCATAGATCGACATGGTCGGGAACGGGTTTGGCCGCTGGAACACCATCCCGATGCGCTGGCGAATCACGACCGGGTCGACGTCCTGCGCGTAGATGTCCTCGCCGTCCAGCCGCACCTGGCCCGTCGCGCGCGCTCGCGGGGTCACCTCGTGCATGCGGTTCAGGCAGCGGATGAGCGTGGACTTGCCGCATCCGGAGGGCCCGATGATGGCGGTGACGGAGTTGGGGCGAACCGCGAGGGTGATGTCGCGCAGCACGCGGTGCGTTCCATAGAAGGCATCGAGGTGGTCGATGTCCACGGCGACGCCGGCGTGCTCGACGGAGACCTCGGCACGCTGGGCAACGTCGATGGGTCGGGAACGGGGGGCGTCGGCCGTCCCCGCCCCGGTCGCGTCGGTCGCCTGGGTCGTATCGGTCGTCTGGTCGGTCATGAGGGTCATCAGTCTACGTTCCAGTCTCCGAGGCTCATGCACGGCCCGCGCCGCGGCGCCGCAGCACCAGGCGGGTCAGGATGGAGAAGGCGAGCACGAGGAACACCAGCACGAGCGACGCAGCCCACGCCTGCGTGTGCCACGAGTCGTACGGGCCCGTCGCGTACACCCAGATCCGCAGGGGGAGCGCGTCCATGGGTTCGCCGAGCGACGTGGTGACGCGCTGGTTGCCCAGGGCGGTGAAGATGAGCGGCGCCGTCTCGCCGGCGATTCGGGCGACGCCGAGCAGGATGCCGGTGATGATGCCGGTCGCCGCGCCCGGAAGCACGACCCGCACGATGGTCTTCCAGGGCGGAATGCCGAGCGCGTAGGCGGCCTCGCGGACGGAACCCGGCACGAGGCCGAGCATCTCGTCCGTGATGCGGGCCACGATCGGGATGATGATCACGGCAAGCGCGATCGCTCCCGCCAGCGCGCTGAAGGAGCCCATGGGGATCACGACGAGCCCATAGGCGAAGAGCCCGACCGCGATCGTCGGGATCCCGGCCAGCACGTCCACGAGGAAGCGGATGATGGTCGCGCCCCTGCCGCCCGCGTACTCGCGGATGTAGATGCCGGCCAGCACCGCCACGGGCGTCCCGATCAGGGTTCCGAGCCCGACCATGATGAGCGTCCCCACGACAGCGGGGGCCACACCCCCACCCGGAAACCCCGCGGGAACGGGCGACTGCGTGAGGAGTGCCAGGTTGAGGGCCGGGAGTCCCTGGAGCAGCACGTAGAGGAGCACCAGCAGGAGCGGGATCACCGCGACAACCGCGGCGAGTCCCAGGAGCACCCGCATGACGCGGTCGGTCGCGCGTCGGCGCCGGAGGTTGCGGCCGGGGATCCTCAGCGTCGTGGCGGCGGTCACGAGAGCAGGCTCCTCGAGCCGGCGGTGTACGTCACGCGCCAGACCAGCAGGCGCGCGGCGGCGTTGACCAGGAGGGTCACGACGAGCAGGAGCAGCCCGATCTCGATCAGCGAGCTGCGGTACAGGTCGGTGGTGGCCTCGGTGAACTCGTTGGCGATCACGCTGGCCATCGTGTAGCCCTGGGACAGGAACGAGAGCGAGATCGTCGGCGCGTTGCCGATCACCATCGTCACGGCCATCGTCTCGCCCACGCCGCGGGCCAGGCCGAGGATGCCGGCACCCAGGATGCCGCTGCGGGCGTAGGGGAGCACGCCGACACGGATCGCCTCCCAGCGTGTTGCGCCCAGGGCCAGGGCCGCCTCTCGCTGGGACCCGGGGACCGCGGCGACCACGTCGCGCGAGACCGCCGCGACGGTGGGGAGCACCATGATCGTGAGGACGACGACCGCGGCCAGGTTCCCGATCCCGATCGGATACCCGCTGAAGAACGGAAGCCAGCCGAGCGTGTCGTGCAAGGGCGTTTCGACGAACTGGCGCAGCCAGGGTGCGAGCACGAAGATGCCCCACAGTCCGTAGACCACGCTGGGGATGGCCGCGAGCATCTCGATCATGAAGCCGAGCGGCCCGGCCAGGCGCCGCGGCGCGAGCTCGACGAGGAACAGGGCCACGCCGACCCCGATCAGCATGGCCAGGACGAGTGCCGTGAACGCGGTCAGGAGCGTTCCGTAGATGAACGGGAGCGCCCCGAAGACGTTGTGGACCGGGTCCCACGTCCGGCCCCACAGGAACCCGATTCCGTTGTGCTCGATTCCCTGCACGGACTCGCTCGCGATCACGACCACGAGCCCGGCGATGATCGCCAGCACCGTCAGCGAGGCGACGGTCACGAGCGCGCGGAACAGCGACTCGCCGTGCCGGGGCCGGTGCTGCGCAAGCAGCGACCGGATGCGGCCTGTGTCGGCGGAGAGGGCGGTCATGCGTGCGGCTCCTCGCAAGGTTGCTGGCCCCGGCGCCGATCATGACACGATGCCGCAGATCCCTCCCCGGGACGGGCCCGGGGAGGGATGCGGAGCATGTCGGTCGCGAGTCGGCCGGCCCGCGTGTCGCGGGTCACCGACCCACGTCGGCCAGGCTGCGTGTCACGGCAGGACGGGTTGCCCGCCGACGGTCACGCTCTTGAGGACCGTCTCGACCTTGGCGACCAGGTCGGGGGCCATCGCCGAGTAGTCGACCTGCGCGGCGTAGCTCTGGCCGTCGTGGATGGCCCACCAGAGGAAGTCGATCATCGCCTTGACCTCGGTCGCCTTGCTCGCCGGGTAGTCCTTGTACAGGAGCACCCAGGTGCTCGCGCCGATCGGATAGGCGTTCGGGTGCGAAGCCGGCGGGTTCACGATGAGGAAGCGGAGGTCCGCCGGTGCGTTCGGAACGGCCGCCGCGACCGCGTCCGTCGTCGACGCCAGGGTGGGCTTGACGAAGTTGCCGGCGGCGTTCTTGACCAGCCCGACCGGCAGGTTGTTCTGCAGTGCGTACGAGAGCTCGACGTACCCGATGGCTCCCGGCGTCTGCTTGACGAGCGCGGTCACGCCCGCGCTGCCCTTGCCTCCGGCACCGGCCGGCCAGTTGACCGACAGGCCCGCGCCGACCTGGCTCTTCCATCCGGCATTGGTACCGGCCAGGAAGCTCGTGAAGTTCATCGTGGTTCCCGAGCCGTCACTTCGATGCACGGGCGTGATCCCGAGGTCGGGGAGCGTGACGCCCGGGTTGTCCGCGGCGAGTGCCGCATCGTTCCACTTGGTGATCTTGCCGAGGTAGATCCCGGCGATCGTGTCGGGGCTGAAGCGGACATCGCCCGTGAACCCGGGCAGGTTGTATGTCATCGCGGCCGCCCAGTGGATCATGGGCACGTTGAGGACCGGCACGCCGATCTGCTGTTCCTGCTGGTCGCTCAGGTAGATGTCCGAGGCGCCGAAATCGACCGTCTTGGCCGTGAACTGGGCGATGCCACCACCGGAGCCGATGGCCTGGTAGTTGACGGACACGCCAGGCGCGACCTTCTGCTGGTAGAACTGGGCGACGGCGCTCAGCCACGGGTAGATGGCCGTGGAACCCGCCCCCGTGATCTCGGCCTTGTCGTTCTTGCCGATCGTCGTGGACGGGGTGACACTGCTGTAGTCGGCCGACGCCTGTGCCCCTCCGCCGCTGGACGTGGCTGGTGCGGCGCTGCCGGCCGGAGCCGTCGTGGCCGATGCCGAGCACGCGCCGAAGCCGAGAGCGGCCACGAGCGCAAGAGCCGTCCACCTGGCCGGGAGATGTCTGAACACGCGATCCTCCTCGAGGGCCGGTTCCCGTCGGCGCCGTGGCTCCCCGGCCACGGTTCGTCCGCGCGCGACTCGAACCGGCATGATCCTGTCCGTTACGGCCGCACTCTCGCCGACGGCCGTCAATCCCCCGTGGGCCGTGTGTAACGGGCCTGTTAAATCTGCGAGGATGGTGGCCAAGGAGGTCCGGATGTCGCACACGCCCCGCGTCCCCGGCACGTGAGCGAGCGGTCGGCCGCCGTGCGACTCGCGGTCGTGGTGATCGGCAGCACGAGTGTCCACTTCACGGCGGCGGCCGTGACGGAGGGCCGGCTCCGCATCCTTGCCGATCGGAGCGTCCTGCTGGGGCTCGGTTCCGCCGTCGACGCGAACGGGCACCTCCCTGCGGACCGCCTGGATGCCCTGGCCGAGACGCTCCGGGAGTATGCCGCGACCGCTGCCGCCGTCGATTCCGGCCCGCTCACGGTGATGGGCACCGAACCCCTCCGTCGCGCGGCCAACGCCGCGGCCATCGCGGCGGCCGTGCACGAGTCGGCTTCCACGCCCCTCATCCTGCTCGGCCACGACGAGGAGGCACTGCTGGCGCTGTACGCCGTGCTGGGCGGCAGGCGACCGGCAGTCGAGACGCTGGTGCTCGACATCGGCGGTGGCTCATCCGAATACGTGCTCGCCCGCCCCAACGGAACACCATCGCTCGACGTGGTGCGGACCGGCGCCGCCCGGCTGACCGACGGCGTGGTCCGGCACGACCCGCCGACGGAGGACGAGTTCCTGGCGCTCCGCGCGTCCGCCGCCGAAGCCGTCGGCCGGACGCTGGCGGGGGCTCCGGCACGGGCGATCATGGTCGGCGGCACCGCGACCAACCTGCTCCGGATGGTCTCCGGCTCGGCCCGCTGGCGCTCGCTGACGCGGGATCGCCTGGAGGATGTCATCCGGACGCTCGAGCGCGCGACCTTGCCGGACTCGTCGCCGGCTACCCCATCCGCCCGGAGCGCGCGCGGATCCTCCCCGGCGGCGCGGTGCTCGCCGAGGCGTTCCTCGAACGGTACGGGCTCGCGTCTGCCACGATCTCGCGGAGGAGCCTGCGAGAGGGCGCGATCCTGGCCCGTGCCCGGGCCGGGGATGCCTGGCGCGAGCGCCTCCCGGAGCTCGTCGGGGGAGACTGAGGGCCGTCCATCGCGTGGCCCTCGGGCTCCGGGTGTACCTCGGTCTCGGGGTGCACGGCGTACCATCGACCGCGTGGCACGCACGCTCCTGGTCGTCGATGACGAGGCGATCCTGCGGGAGACGCTCGAGTACAACCTCGTCCGGGACGGGTATCGGGTCGTCACCGCGGCCGACGGCCGGGAGGCGCTGGAGCAGTTCGCCACCGAGCGCCCCGACCTCGTCGTGCTCGACGTCATGCTGCCCGAGCTGTCCGGGCTCGACGTGTGTCGCGCCATCCGGCGCGAGTCGGACGTGCCCATCCTCATGCTGACGGCGAAGGATTCCGAGATCGACAAGGTCGTCGGCCTCGAGATCGGCGCCGACGACTACCTGACCAAGCCGTTCGGCCTGCGCGAGCTGATGGCCCGGGTGCGCGCGCTGTTGCGCCGGACGGAGGCACGGGAGGCGGAGGCCGCCCACGCGGGGGCCGAGCCGCCGGCGCCATCCGCCGCCGCGCACGCCCAGACGGCCCAGGAGCAGGAGCACGCGGTCGCCGACGATGCGCTCGCCTCCGACGAGCACCTGGACGGCGTCGTCGTGGACCATGCCGGGCACCGCCTGCTGCGCGACGGGGAGGAGTTGCCGGTGACCGCGAGGGCCTTCGAGCTGCTCGCGTTCCTGATGCGGCATCCCGGCCAGGTCTTCACGCGCGAGCAGCTCCTCGACAGGGTCTGGGGATACGAGTACGCAGGCGAGACACGCACCGTGGACGTCCACGTGCACCAGCTGCGGACCATGATCGAGCACGATTCAGCCGAGCCCCGGTTCCTGCACACGGTCCGCGGCGTCGGCTACGTGTTCAGGCGGCCCGGCCGGTGACGCGGCCGCGGGCGCCGGGCGTGCCGCGGGCATGAGCGTCGACGTGGTGGTGGTCGCCGTCGCGGCCGCCCTGCTGGCACTTGCCGGGGGCCTCGCGGTCGCGCGCGAGCGATCGCTTCGCCGGATCCGGGCGACGGCCGGGGCGGACGCAGCGCAGACGGCCAAATCGGCCGTGAGCGACCTGCGGCAGCGGGCCGACCGCGCCGACGAGCTGGCACGGGTCCGGGCCGAGGACGTGGAGTACCTCACCGGGCTGGTCGGCTCGGGGATCATGCGGTTCGACGACGAGCTGCAGGTGCTCGCCGCCAACCGCGCGGCGCATCTCTACCTCGAGGTGGCTCCCAATTCGCTCGTGGGGAGGCAGCTCCCGGGCCGGCCACCCGCGCGCAACGGGACCGCCGCCGCCGGCGAGCCGACCGGTCTCGGCGACGTCCGACTCGATGCCGTCGTGCGCACCGCGTGGCGCAACGGCAGCGCCGCCGACGACATCCTGCTGGGTGGCCCCGACGGGCGTGCACTGTCCGTGCGAGCACGGCGTTCGCCGGGGGGAGGCGTGTGGCTCGTGATCGACGACCTGTCGGACCTGCGCCGCCTGCAGCGTATCCGCACGGAGTTCGTCGACAACCTCTCGCACGAGCTCCGCACGCCTCTCACGACCGTCCGGCTGCTGACCGAGACCCTGTCCCGGGACCTCGAGGAGATCGAGGTGCCGGCGCGCATCGTGGATCTCGTCGAGAAGATCGACGTCGAGACGGGCCACCTCGTGCAGATGGCGGGCGAACTGCTGGACCTCGCCAGGATCGAGCAGGGTGGCGGCCAGCCCCTGTACCTGGACGACGTGGACATCGAGCCGATCGTGACCGGCACGCTCGACCGACTGCGGCTCTTCGCGCAGCGCCAGGGCGTGCGCCTGCGTGCCGAGATCGACGACGGCCTGCCGCCGGTCCTGGGCGACGCGGAGCGTCTCGGGCAGCTCCTCATCAACCTGCTGCACAACGCCATCAAGTTCTCGCCGGCCGGCGGCGACGTGACGGTGCGCGCCCGACCCGACGTCTCGACGGGCCGGCCCGGCTTCGTGACCCTCGAGGTCGAGGACCACGGTGTCGGCATCCCGGCAGAGGATCTGCCGCGGATCTTCGAGCGGTTCTACAAGGTGGACAAGGCCCGGGTGCGCGGCGCAGGTGGAACCGGCCTGGGCCTGGCCATCGTCCGGCACATCGCGGAGGATCACGGGGGGCTGGTATCGGTCGACAGCGCCGAGGGCGTGGGGTCCACGTTCCGCGTCGCCATCCCGGCGGCGCCACCGGTGCCTCAATCGTCGCCGGATCGACGCGAGGGCGCGGACACTACGCAGCTCTGACGATTGCGGTCCGGGCTCCGTGCGCTCACGATGCGGGTGCGCGCCAGGAACGTCGCACTGCATGGCCCCGGCTGTATCGGGCCAACGACAGCCGGGGCCGTCGCATGTCCGGGGCCGTCGCGGAGCCTGCTCAGCTGACCCTGCGCTGACCGCTGACCGCTGATCCGCTGCCGCCAGGGCACGGGCGGCGGACCGGCGCCGCGCGATCCCGGGTCTCACTCCGAGCGGACGTCCTCCAGCAGCGCGGCGATCTCCCGCGCGTTCGTTGTGCCGTAGTTGGCGAAGCAATTGTTCATCAGGACGTGGGTCTCGCGCGCGGTCGTGGCTGCCTCCCGGATCCGGGGCACCCAGGCCTCCAGTTCCTCCCGGCTGTAGAGGTACCGGAAGCGCTCCACCGTCGGGATGCCCGCGGCCTCCCACGTCTCGGTTCGCCGCCCGTGGAACCGCACGATCGCGAGGTCGGGCGAGGTGGTCGCCACCATCGGAGGAAGGCTGCTGCGGAGACCCTGAGGGCCGTCGACCATCACGAACGGGATCGCGTGGTCCGACAGGAACCGGATCGTCCGGTCGGCGTTCTTCTCGTTCAGCCACGACGCGCTGCGGAACTCGACCGCGCAGGCGAGCCCGCCCAGCCGCTCCCGGGCCTCCAGGATCGCGTCGCGCGCCTCCGACGAGGGAAAGACCCAGCGGGGGTACTGAAGCAGGACCGACCCGAGCTGGCCCGAGGCGCGCAACGGCTCCACACCCTCGGCGAACAGGCGCCAGGTCTCGTCGAGCAGCTCGGCGGGCAGATCCCTGGCGTAGAGCCGTGGCTTCGCGGCCAGTTCGGCCGGCAGGGCTTCACGAATTGTCCTGGGCAGCCGCCTCGTCTCGCTGGGCTGGCCCGTCATGAGCGCGTGCGCCTTGATGTCGAACGTGAAGTCCGGAGGCGTCCGGCGAACCCACAGCTCGGCCGTCGCAGGGGACGGGAGCGCGTAGTAGGTCGCGTCCACCTCGACCACCGGGAACCGTCGTGCGTAGTACGCCAATCGCTCTTCCGCGGTGTCGGCCTCCCGTGGGTAGAAGACGCCGGACGCGGTCATGGTCGGGTCGGTCCACGACGCGGTACCCACGCGGATCCAGCCGCCCGATGGGGCGGCGATGGGTTGCGAGGCCGCGTCCTCGATCTGGTGCGCCCGCGCCGCGGCAGCGCTCGTCCCAGGGTCGTGCTCGCCCCCGTAGGGCATCTCGATCGGGGATCGCTCCACCCGTGCGCGTGATCGGGGTGGGGCCGACGCCCCCTCGCTCGTGGTCGTCCGGGGCGACGCAGATGCGCGGCTCTTCGCTCAGTCATGCTCCGATGGTGCCTTCGCACGTCCGCGGAATGCAAGCCTCCTCCTGCAGTCTGTAGTCCCCCCGGCGCGCTGCGCCTGCATCCTGTTCTGCGGGGCCGACTCGCCCCAGGAACGGAGGAGAGACTGCATGGGGATCATTGCCTGGATCGTGCTCGGCGCCATCGCCGGGTTCATCGCCAACCTGATCATGGGCTCCAACGAGGGCGTGATCGGAACCATCATCCTCGGCATCATCGGCGGGCTCGTCGGTGGGTTCATCGCGGCTGCGCTCGGCATCGGGACCGTGACGGGGCTGAACATCGGCAGCATCGTGATCGCCGTGATCGGCGCGATCATCGTCGTTGCCATCTACCGCGCGCTCGTCGGACGTCGCACCGACGTCACGGCGTGAATCCGTGCCGGAGGGCGCGGGCGACGCGGGCGATCAGCCCTCTTCGGGGGCCTCCGCGGGGACAGCAAACGCGAAGGTTGCGCCGTCGCGGCCGTCCTCGACCCAGACATCGCCGCCCATGGCATGCAGCAGGCCTCGTGCGACGTTGAGGCCAAGCCCGGTGCCGCCGTTCGCCCCGGTCGCAAATCGGTCGAAGATTCGCTGTCGCACGGCGATCGAGATGCCCGGTCCCTGATCGTGCACGGTGACGACGAGGCGGTCGCGTGATCCGGCCTCTGCGTCGCCGGGCTCCCGCCCGGTCGCCCCGGCCTTGTGGCCACCGGCGCCGTCGGACGCGGGTGCCGTGGCCCGGACCGCACGGATCGTCAGATCTATCGGCGCTCCTCCACCGTGCTTGACCGCATTGTCGAGAAGCGCCCATATCACCTGGTCGAGCCAGTCGCGGTCGACCAGCGCGAGCCAGCCGGCCGAATCGTCCCGGAGCGAGAACGGGACGTCGTCGTGGGCGAGGCTCTCCCACGCCCGCCTCGCCAGGGGCGCCAGGGCGACGACTTCCTCGTGCGGATGCAGTGTCCCCGCCTCGAGCCGCGAGACGGTCAGCAGCTGCCCGACCAGTCGGGAGAGACGGTCCGCCTGTTCCACGATGATGCGGAGCGCCGGATCCTGGTTGCGCCCGGCGAGCCGCTCTGCGAAGGCGCGGATACTCGTGAGAGGCGTCTGCAGGTTGTGGCTGACGCCTCGCAGGAACTCGCTCTTCAGTTCGGACAGCGAGCGCGTCTCCTGGTACAACTCGGCGTTGCGGACGGCGGCGGCGAGTTGACGTCCGTAGAGCGCGAGCAGGTCCGCGTCGGCGGCATTCCAGTCGCGCATCGGGGGGACGACGGCGACGAGCCAGCCCACGTCATCGTCGTCGAGCCGCAATGGCGCGACCACGGTGAACGCCTCGCCGGGCACGCGTTCGTCCTCCACCGGCGGGTCCGGCGACCGGTTGCCGGCGAGCTCGATGCGGACCGAACGGAACCCGAAGGCCCCGGTGGCGGCACGTTCAGCCGCTGCCACCAGGGAGGCCGGGCCCTCGCGTTGCGAAAGGCCTGCGAGTGCCTCGAGCACCAGGTGCAGCGAGCGGTTCCGCTCGTCCAGGGCGGCCGCGAGTCGATTGTGGCTGCTGGCCAGCCGCCCGAGCTCGTCATCCGCGGGAGCCACGAGGCGTGCCGTGAGGTCGCCCGCCTGCAGCCGGTCCAGTGTCACCGTCAGTTCGCGGAGCGGCTGGATGAGCGCGCGCGCCAGCGCGAAGCTCAGGAACACGGCCCAGATGACGGCCACGACCAGCGCGACGGCCAGCACCACGCCCACGTCTGCCGACCCTGCCTGCGCCTGGGCGAGGGCCAGGTACCCGATGGTCCCGCCGGTCGAGCCCTGGATCGGCACCACGCCGACGAGGACAGATGCAACCTGCACGGCCGACCCCGTCGCCTGCGCGTTCCACCCCGTCGGCAGCTCGGCGATCGGTTCGGTCCCCGAGCGAGCGCGGACGCGACCATCCACCCCGAAAATCGTGACGCTGTCACCCGTCAACGCGGCGAGCCGTCCGACGGTCGCGGCGTCGGGCAGGCCGTCAACCGACGCTTCGGCTGCAGCCAGGCGCGCGAGGCCCAGGACCGCCGCCTGCTGCTGCTCCGACGCCGAGGTCGTGACCCGCACGAGCGCGACGACTCCGAACAGCACCACCGGCAGCAGCGCGACGGTGGCCAGGGCCAGAAACAGGCGCGACCGGAGCGGCAGCCTGCTCATGGACGATGGCTGCCCTCGGTGTCATCCAGGCGACGCAACCGGTAGCCGGCCCCCCTGATCGTCTCGAGGTGGATGGGGTGGTCCGGGTCCTTCTCGAGCTTCTGGCGTAACCGGCGCATCGTCACCCAGACGTAGGACGGATCCGGGACCTCGGCCTCCGACCAGCCCCGTGTCAGGAGCGTCTCTGTCGACACGACACGTCCGATCGTCGCTGCGAGCGCATACAGCAGCCGCAATTCCGTCGGCGTCAGCGACACGACGCGGCCGTCCACGATGGCTCTCCGCCGCTGCAACTCGAGCACGAGCGAGGGGCCGAGGGGCAGGGCTCCGGCGGGGACGTTGTCACCCACCCGGCGGAGGACCCGGTGTATCCGCGCCCGCAGCTCCGGGTAGTGGAAGGGTTTCGTGACGTAGTCCTCGGCGACCGCTTCGAGCGCGCTTGCCTTGGAGTCTCCACTGTCTATCGCGGACAGGACGATGACGGGAAGGTCGGCGCGTTCCTTCACGCGGCGGGCAAGCGTGAGCCCGTCAATTCGCGGCATCATGAGGTCGACGATCAGCAGGTCGGGCCACGTCCGCTCGAGGATCCGGAGCGCTTCGGCGCCGTCGCGGGCGGTCGTCACGTCGAACCCGTCGTCACGCAACTGCTCGGCGACCAGTCTCAGCAGGTTCGGGTCGTCGTCCACGAGGAGAATTCGGTGCTGCAGGCCACCCATCAACTGCAGAGCCTAGCAGCGTCGTCCGGCCGGAATGGCTCGGGCCGGCAGCACGAGCTGCGCGCCCCGGCCCCGGCCGGCCGACGCCCGGCTCGGGCGTGGCTTACGATGACCGGGAGGTGCCCCATGCAGTTCGATCCCACGTTCGGCCCGGCGGGACAGCCGTCGGAAGCGGATCAGCGCTCCGAGGAGATCGAGCTGGTCGGTCCTCACCTGCGCCTGGGAGGCCGGCTGGTCGTGAGCCACTTCAACAGGCTGTCGGACTTCGTCAACCTCACGCGGGGTTACATCCTGCTGCATGACGCGAGGCTGCTGCGCCGAAACGGCGAGCCGACCAACCTCGTGGTGGACGAGCTCATGGTCAACCAGGACGAGATCACGTTCATCGGCCAGTCTGCCGGAGCCGAACGCTCTGCCCCCGTTGAGTCGACGCCGCTCAGCGGCTACGACCGGCCGACGCTCGAGCGGGAACCGCGCCGCTTCGTGATCCTCACGCCCGGTCACAGCATCACCGGCACGGTGCACGTGTACCGTGAGATGTCGCTTCAGACCTTCGTCGATACGACCGACCCGCGCTTCGTGACCATGACGAAGGTGACAGCACGGTCGCTCGCCGACCGGCGCGTCATCAGCCACTTCGACCTGCTGCTGGTCAACCGGACGCAGATGACCGCGGCTGCCGAGGCGGGCAAGGCGGGCTCGATCAGCGACTGAGCCAGGCCTCGTCAGGGCTCGCGCTCGGCGACGGGACCGGGCGGTTCCGGCCGGGAAGCCGGGATCGGCGCCGACCCGGCCGTCGTCCCGGACTCGACGGCCGGCTGTCCGGCATCGGGTATCGACGCGGCGGATCCGACCGGCTCCAATTCGTGGCGTGCCCCGCGCCGCCGTGTCCGGCGCTTCGCGACCCTGGCGTCCGGCAGGGGGTACCAATCGCACGCACACAGGCCCTTCGGGCAGCCCTCGTGTGGCAGGCGGTGCCCGCGCAGTTCGGCCGCGATGCTGAACGATCGCCCGTCGTCGCGCGCGCAGGTCTCGCAGCAGCCCGCGGAGACCAGCTCGACCCGCTTCCCGAATGCCGCAAGGGCGCGAAGCGCGGTCCTCGACCACTCACGGTGCAGCAGCACCAGCTCCGCGGGGGGAGGGACGGGGAAGCCGGCGGCGCGGTGCAGGGTGGCCGCCTGTTCCCGCCTGATCCGCGCGATCTCCTCCAGGCGCCCTTCACGTCGCGCGGCCCGGACTGCCCGTTCCGCCGACGAGAGATAGATCTCTCGCGACGCCTGGACTGCCGCCTCGGAGGGCGGCGCAGCGGCCAGCCGCGCGATCCTGGCGCCCGGCGCCGAAACGCCCCGGGCAAGGGATAGCCAGCGCCGGCGCGCGATGCTCCACGCGCGCTCGTTGATCTCGCGTTCTCGTTGCGCGTCGAAGACCGTGAGCGCGGCCTCCGTGAGGAGCACGCGCCGGCCGTCGACGCGCCGGAGGACGATCCGCTGCCTGCATCGAGGACACAGTCGGCCGCGCTCCGGCGCAGGATCGAGCAGCACGCCACAGTACGGGCAGGCCGCGACGGAGCCGTGCGCCGGCGTCTCTGGTGACTGCCCGCCCCGATCCGATGGAACGACCTCGGGGTTTGACTGTTGGTCCTCGTCCGGCGCCGCTCCGCGCTCGGCGTGAGCGCGGGTTGTGCCGCCGCCGATGAGGCGCCTCAGGAAGCCGATGTCAGTACCTCGCGTTGCGCCCCCGTCCTCGGAGCTCAGAGTACTCCGAGGGTGTCACGCGACGCGTGGCGACGAGTGACCCGGCGCCGGGTATCGCCATGCCGGGCCCCTGGGAGCCCGACCTCAGGGCACGATCAAGTGGACGGGGTTGCCGCGAACCCCGACGCGCCACGTCGTGGTGTCGTTCGACTGGACCCCCGATGCGATCTTGTAGTCGATCTTCCACCAGCCGGCCTGGGTCTCGCCCGACGGTGTGAGGCCGGTGCTGCCGTACGTGCTCGGCAACGGGATCAGGATGGTCAGCCACGAGTCGTTGTACGGGTGGGCGCCGCTGGATGTGGTTGCCGTGATGGACGTGGCACTCGTCCCCGAGCACGTGTTCGCGCACAGCGAGTCGGCGGTGAAGTTGAAGGTCGCGTTGGTGTACTTGTTGCCGTCGGGGCTCTCGATGTACAGGATCGCCTGGCCGCCCACGTCCCCGACGTCGAACAGGTCGATCTCGAGTGTCTTCCCGGCGTCGATCTTCGGGACCTGCGCCAGGTAGAACTTCTGATCCCCGCCGACCACGTTGTTGTACGCGACCATCTTTCCTGCCCCGAAGACCTGGGGAGTGGTCGCTCCGCTCCCGACGGTCACCTCGAGCGAGTACATGTTCTCGGCATTCGTGTTCTGGTTGAACGAGGCGCCAGCCGGGTCCGCGACCTGGCCGCCGTCGGCAGCCGGCTGCGTGGTCAGGACCTTGGTGGGCGTGACCTGCAGGTAGTACAGCCCGGGCGCAAGGCCGGTGGTCATGCGCCACCACTTGTCGTGATAGGCGTCACAGGGATGGCCGCTGCTCCCGCCGAGCGCCGGGTCCTGCCCGGACTGGTCCTGGAACTGTGTATTCGAGGCCGTCACCAGAGTGTACTGGGACTGATCGTACACGTTGCCGTTGGTGTTCCACAGGTTGTAGTACGTCGAGACCGCGCCCGACCCTCCGATCCAGTGGTCGCCGACGCCGTTGTTGCCGCTGCTGTCGACCGAGCAGAACCCGGGATCGAAGACGTAGACGCTGCCGTTGCTGTCTCCCGCCGGGATCAGCACCTCGTAGTAGACACCGGCCGGGTTGTACGTCGGGTTCGTGCCGCCGCGCCCGGGGTCGTTGGCCGGTCCGTAGGCGTCACCGTACCCTGCCTGGCTGCCCTTCGTCTCGACGCCGTCGAAAAAGCCCTGGCTGTTGACCTGGTTCTTCGCGGTCGGACCGGTCAGGGGGCTTGGATTGACGACCGATGCATCCGGGATACCGCTGGCCCCATTCGATTGGCCCGACTTGGTGCAGGTCGGCTCGGTGCCCGAGGGCGTCTTGAAGCACCCCACCCCGAGGTAGTTGAGCGGGCTGCCCATCGGGACGGGCAGGATGTACTCCGCCTTCGAGCTGCGCGTGGCGGTGATCGAGGTGATGCCGACCAGGCGCATGAAGAACGTGTTCACGGGCGCCGTGAGGGTGACGTCCAGCTGGCGATCGTTGGCCGAATCCTCGTGGGCGCAGATCCCGGGATTACTGGTCGGGGCGGGCGGATTGCCGCTGCAGCTGTTCGTGAGCGTGTAGCCGTTCTGGGCGGCCGCGTCCGCGGCCGCAGTCTGCGCCGCAGGCACGTTCCCCGGCAGGTCCACCACGCCGGCGAGGGCGGCCGCGTCGGCCGCGCGCTGCACGCGCAGGGTGTTGGCCCAGTACCAGGAGACGTCGATGACGATCGCCATGAGTCCCATCAGGACGAAGATGGAGAGCGCGAAGATGACGAGGACCTGCCCGTCCGCCGCGCCCCGTCGACGTCGCGCGCGGCGTTCGGCGCGGGTGACGGGGGTGTCATCCGCCGCTGGTCGGATCGTGGCCTCGTCCGCGGGGTGCGGCGTCGCGGAGTCCGCTGCCTGCATCTCCATCACTCCTTACGACGCGCTCGGGTTGAGCACCATGACCGTCCGGTCGTTCATGGTGAGGGTGGGCGAGCCGCCGCCGAAGAAGCCCAGGATCGAGGCCAGCGGCGTCACGAAGTCATAGGTGTAGGTGAGGCTGACCCCGATCGAATCGATGGTGGGGGACGCGTTGCTGCGGGCGCAGGCCCTCCAGGCATCGCCGTTGGGGTACGCGGTGTCCTTGAAGTTCAGGGGGATGGTGGAGCCCTGGGGGATGGGCCCGCCACCCACCGAGTAGGTCCACACGTCCTGCGTACCCGCGATCGGGGTGCCGTCGGGCTTGGCCTTGTAGATGACGATCTGGCTGACGCGGGCCACCACCACCTGCGAGCCCGGCGACTGCAGCACGCGCTCGACGGCGGCGATCACGAGCGGGTCGACGTTCTGCCAGTTGGGGGACTGACCCGTGTTGCAGCCGAGCTGGCCGCCGCCGTTGTCGAGCGCGGAGCCGGCCCGGGCCCCCTCGCGCGTGGCGTACTCGAGGGTCAGGTCGTGGGTGAAGATGAAGCCGAACTCCATCATGCCGAAGAGGATCAGCAGGAAGAGGGGCACGATGAGCGAGAACTCGACGAGGGACTGACCGTTGGTGCCACGTCGGCGCTGCCGCCTCGCGGGCGCGCTCACAGCACGGGCTCCATGCGCATCTCGTTGGACTGGGTGACCGTCCAGCCCGAGCCGAGCAGGCCCACGAAGTCGTGCAGCGGGGTCTTCCAGGTGTCGTGGTACGTCACCTGCACGGCGATCGTGTCGAGCCCGGGATGGCCCGGATCGCAGCCCTCCGCGGTGCCGCCGATGTTGTTGCAGCGGGCGGAGTCCGGATAGGCGGCGGTGCCCTGCAGCGTGTACGGAACCTGGAGGGTCGTCCCGTCGGCGAAGGTGCACGTGGTCGTCCCGCCCGGCGCGTACGTGTCCACTGCCTGGCTGGCGCTGCCGAACGTCGTGACGTTGCCGCTGGTGTCGAGGGCCTGCCCGTACGTGTTGGTCCAGTAGATCTGGACCTGCGTGATGTTGGCCGCGTTGGCCGGTGCCGAGACGTCCTGGTCGATCTTCTGCAGGATCACGCAGTCGGCCCCGGGGTCGTTCCCCGCCTCGGCCGCGATCAGCGCCGAGTCACGCGTGGCGAAGTTGATGGCGAGCAGGCCGTTGAGCAGGAACGCGAACTCGATGACCCCCATGAGCACCACGAGGAAGATGGGGATCACGAGGGCGAACTCGACGAGGGACTGGCCGCCCGCACGTCGTGGACGAGAGCGAAACGGGAATCGGCGGTCGCGGGCAACGCCTGCCGTCGTCGGTCGGAATGGCGCGCCGCGGACCTGCGCGCGGAGATGGGGATCGGGACGTCTGCTCACTGCACTCTCGAATGCCTGCGGGACGAAGCGGTCTCGCGACCGCGGCAGGCAACGAATTGTCGGGTCCCGGGCTTACAGACTCCCTTGCAGAACCGACACCGGTATGGTTCGCAGCGCCGATCCGGTGCGTCGACGCCACGGATTCGGCGCCGGGAACGGGATCTCGGTGCCGGCGGTCGCCGCTCGACGAGGCCGTTCCGACGTCAGGGAACGACCAGGTGCACGGGATTGCCGGCGATCGAGACCTGCCACGTGGTCGTGTCGTTGCCCCCGCCCGGGGTCGCGTACTTGATCTGCCACCATCCACCCTGCCACAACCCGCCCGAGCCGTAGGACGCGGGCATCGGGATGCTGATGTGGATCCACGTGTTGTTGAACGGGGACTTGCCGCCGGTCGCGGTCTTGATCGACGTCACGGGACCGATCGTCTTGCCGTATGCGCATGGGGCGGCCGTGTTCGACTGGCCGAGGCTGGCATTGCAGTTGGCGTCCGTCGTGTAGCTGAAGCTGACGAGGCTCTGGCTGCCGCCGTCCGGGCTCAGGATCTGGAGCGTCGCATCGCCAGGAACGTCACCCGGGTCGAAAAGGTCGATCAGGGCCGTCTTGCCGGCGCCCGTGGTCTGGTCGATCCTGGCGAGGTAGAAGAGCTGGTACGAGTTGCCGGGCTGCAGGTTGTTGTAGACGGCCATCTTGCCGTTGCCGTACACGGTGGGCAGGCCGCCGGTCGCCGTGACCTCGAGGGCGAACATGTTCTCGGCGTTGGTCGAGTCGTTGACCGACGCGTTCGTCGGGTTGGTCGTCGCCACCTGCACGACATACGTGCCGGCCGACAGGCTGCCCGTCGGCAACGTCCACCACGTGTCGTGGTACGCGTCGCACCCGCTTGTCGCACCGCCGGGATCGTTACCGTTGTCCGGGTCGTAACCGGTCTCATTAACGAAGAGGGTGCCCGACCCGTAGACCGGCGTGCCCCACGCCGACATGCCCAGGCCGAGGTTGCCGCCGGTATTCCACAGCGTGTAGTACGTCGATACCGGCGTGCCTGCCCCTCCGATCCAGTGATCGCCCGCATCCCAGGTTCCCAGCACCGGACGGATTCCCGCCCATGGCGCAGAATCCCGGATCGAAGACCCGGATGTTGCCCGTCTGGCCCGTCGGGATCGTGACCACGTACTGGTAGCCCCCGCCGTTCTGGTTGCCGCCGTTGTAGAGGGCGTTCGATCCACTGAACGGAGAGCCGCCGTTGTTGGCAGGCGCGTAGGCGTCGCCGTTCTGCTCGTTGCCTCCGCGCGTGATGATGGCGCCCCAGCCGCCCTGGCTGGCGAGGACGGTGCCCTGGGGATCCTTGACGTCCAGCTTCTGCAGCGAGTTGGTGGACACGGTCACGCTGAGCTGGTTGACCGACAGCGTGCCGCAGTTTCTCCCCTTCAAGTAGGTGAGGCGCACCTGGAAGCTGCTGTTCGTGAAGTCACCGGCGGACCCACGTGTGGCCGCTGTCCCAGTCGCCCGTCGGGAGGGTGTACGACGTGGAGGAGGTCGTCAGGTTGGGGCTGCCCTGGGTCTGGTTCGACCAGTGAGCCACCGTCCCAGGACAGCTCCGCCTGCACCGTACAGGACGTCCCGTGCCCCCCTTCTTGGCATGGAAGGACACCGTGACTCCGGTGACGGTTCCGGACACGGCGGGGATGTTGAGTGACTTCCAGGCCTGCGCCTGGTTGTTGGTGGACGAAGTGGTGAAGGACGTCGACGACCATGCGTTGTTCGGATTGGACCAGTTACCGCTCGGCGGCCTGGAACGGAAGGGCGAACCGATGTCAGGGGCGGACCTGCTGTATTGATCCAGTAGTCGCCCACGCCGTAGTAGTTGAGCGGGCTGCCCATCGGGACCGGCAGGACGAACTCAGCCTTCGCCGTACGCGTTGCCGGGATCGAGTTGATGCCGATGAGGCGCATGAAGAAGGTGTTCACCGGTGCCGAGATGGTGACGTCCATCCGTCGGCTGTTGTCGGGGTCCTGGATGGGCGTCACGGTGACGCCGCCGCCGCTGGTGTAGCCGTTCTGCGTGGCGGCCGCCTTCGCATCGAAGACTCCCTGGGGCACGTTCCCCGGCAGGTCCACCACGCCGGCGAGGGCGGCCGCGTCGGCCGCGCGCTGCACGCGCAGGGTGTTGGCCCAGTACCAGGAGACGTCGATGACGATCGCCATGAGTCCCATCAGGACGAAGATGGAGAGCGCGAAGATGACGAGGACCTGCCCGTCCGCCGCGCCCCGTCGACGTCGCGCGCGGCGTTCGGCGCGGGTGACGGGGGTGTCATCCGCCGCTGGTCGGATCGTGGCCTCGTCCGCGGGGTGCGGCGTCGCGGAGTCCGCTGCCTGCATCTCCATCACTCCTTACGACGCGCTCGGGTTGAGCACCATGACCGTCCGGTCGTTCATGGTGAGGGTGGGCGAGCCGCCGCCGAAGAAGCCCAGGACCGAGGCCAGCGGCGTCTCGAACTGGTACGTGTAGGTCAGGCTGACCCCGATCGAATCGATGGTGGGGGACGCGTTGCTGCGGGCGCAGGCCCTCCAGGCATCGCCGTTGGGGTACGCGGTGTCCTTGAAGTTCAGGGGGATGGTGGAGCCCTGGGGGATGGGCCCGCCACCCGCCGAGTAGGTCCACACGTCGTGCGTGCCCGCGATCGGCGTGCCGTCGGCGCTCGGCCCTGTAGATGACGATCTGCGTGACGCGGGCCACCACCACCTGCGAGCCCGGTGACTGCAGCACGCGCTCGACCGCGGCGATGACGAGCGGGTCGACGTTCTGCCAGTTGGGGGACTGACCCGCGTTGCAGCCGAGCTGGCCGCCGCCGTTGTCGAGCGCGGAGCCGGCCCGGGCCCCCTCGCGCGTGGCGTACTCGAGGGTCAGGTCGTGGGTGAAGATGAAGCCGAACTCCATCATGCCGAAGAGGATCAGCAGGAAGAGGGGCACGATGAGCGAGAACTCGACGAGGGACTGGCACGCGTGGCGCGCCGTCGGCGCCGCCGCCTCGCGGGCGCGCTCACAGCACGGGCTCCATGCGCATCTCGTTGGACTGGGTGACCGTCCAGCCCGAGCCGAGCAGGCCCACGAAGTCATGCAGCGGGGTCTTCCAGGTGTCGTGGTACGTCACCTGCACGGCGATCGTGTCGAGCCCGGGATGGCTGCCGGTCATCAGGGGGCAGCCGCCGACAACGTTGCAGCGCTGCGAGCTGGGGTACGCGGTGCTGGTCTCGGAGTACGGAACGGTAACCGTGGTGTTGTCTGGATACGTGCACGTCGTCGAGCCCGTGCGCGCGTACGTGTCCACCGCCTGACTCGCGCTGCCGAGCGTCGTGACGTTGCCGCTCGTGTCGAGGGCCTGCCCGTACGTGTTCGTCCAGTAGATCTGGACCTCCGTGATGTTGGCCGCGTTGGCCGGCGCCGAGACGTCCTGTTCGACCTTCTGCAGGATCACGCAGTCGGCCAGGTCGTGGCTGTTCTTGTCGAGCCCGGCGTTCCCCGCCTCGGCCGCGATCAGCGTCGCATCACGCGTGGCGAAGTTGATGGCGAGCAGGCCGTTGAGCAGGAACGCGAACTCGATGACCCCCATCAGGACGACGAGGAAGATGGGGATCACGAGGGCGAACTCGACGAGGGACTGGCCCCGCCGGTGGCAACGACGCACCAAGGTACGGGTGCGTCGGGCGCCGCGCAATTGTCCTGGCATGTGGGCAGGCCTGTAGGGGACTCTCAATCGTGGGGCGCAGGCAGCATTGTCAGGCATCGACCTTGCAGGCGGGCTTGCGGTCGTGGCCGAGCGGACCGGACACTCGTACCATCAAGGTCGGCCGGAAGTACGGGGCAGCGCAGGCCGCGTCTCCGCCCCGACAAGCGACCAGCCCGCGTTCAGGGGACGACGAGGTGGACCGGGTTACCGCTCAGGTTCACCTTCCAAGTGGTCAGATCCGAGGCCGTGTCCGATCCCGTGCCCATCGAGTACACGACCTTCCACCAGCCGCCGCCGGCGTTCGGGTTTGTCTCGGCCGCGGGTCTTGGGGCGCTGTAGCTGTCAGGCAACTGGATGGTGATCGTCAGCCAGCAGCCGTTGTAGTAGCTGGTGCTGCCGCTGGCCGACTGCACCGAAGTGACGTTCTCACCATGTCTGTTCGTGCAACTCGCCGCCCCAGAGGCCGCCCGGCTCGCCGTGTAGGAGAAGGTTGCGGGAACGTAGTTGTCGGTGTCCGGCTTGAGGATCTTGAGGGTCGCCGTCAGCCCGTTCGTGTCACCGGGGTCGTAGAGCAGGATCCGCATCGTCTTCCCGGCGTGGACGGCCGCGATCTGGGCCATGTAGAACGACGTGTCCTTGCCGCCCGGAAGAGGTGAGAACGCGACCATCGATCCGAGGCCGTACACCCTGGGCAGTTGGCTGTCTGCGGTGGCGAAGATCGAGAAGTTGTTCAGCGCGTTCGTGCCCGCCTGTTGCGTCGGAGCATACGGGTCCGTGGACGTGACATGGATCCGGTAGACCTTGCCAAGGCCGCCGGCTGCACCGCCGTCGAGCCCAGCGGCGAGTGGCCACCAGCGGTCGTGCCAGTACAGGCCACTGTTCTGATCGTTCACGGCGCCCTTCGCGCAGCTGGTGACGGAGGGTGCGGGAGACGACAAATCGAAGAGCGTCGGATCGGCGGCCCGGACCTGACGGAACATGCCGTACTGCGGGTTGCTCGCGCCTTGTGGGCCGGTGTTCCCGGCGATCCACACGTCGTCCGACAGGTCGTACGGGGTGTTCCTGGTGTCGTAGATGTCGTAGAAGGCGCTGACACCGTCAGTGTCCGAGTACCAGTGGTCGCCCATCCCGTATTTCATCTCCGTGTCGGTGGCGCAGTACACGGGATCGAATATGGACACGGTGCCGTTGGTTGTGCCGGCGGCCATCTCCACGGCATAGTCGTAGTACGGGGTGAGGGTTGCGCCGGGAGCCCAGGTGTATGGGGACACGTAGGGCTTGTACGAGGTGTTCGAGCCGCTCCCGTTGACGCCGGTCAGGTAGGGGTCGCCGTTGAGCATGTCGGCACCCTGCGAGAGCATGCCGGTCCACGAACCCTGCGGCGCGAGCGTCTCCTGGTCGGGGCCATCCACCAGGGGATCCGGGACCTCGTAGTAGACCTGCACCTGGATGTAGTCGACGTACGTGGCAGATCCGCCGCACCCAGACCCGATCCCGCCCTGGATGCGAGCCACGAAGTTCGCGTTACTGAACTCGCTGCTGGCCCAGGACGGGTTCACGGAGCTCGAGTTCCACCAGTTGGCCGCGTCGGTACTGCTGGTCGCCTGGTTCCCCCCCAACATCAGCAATTGATCGCTTCCGTTGAAATTCGCGGTCTTCTGCGTCGTCCAGTGCGCGCCAGCATCCCACGAGAGCTCGATCCCGATCTTGCAGCCGGAGGATAGCGACGAGCGAGCCTTCAGGAAGACCTGGATCCCGCCGTTGGTGAACCGCGGCGTGCCGCTGTCGGTGCGGATAGCCAGGTTGAACGTCTTGTAGGCCTGTTTGAGGGTTGCGCTGGTCGTCCACGCGTACAGCGGCGTCGGAGATTCCAGGGCGAAGGCGTTCTCAGGCGTCGTCCACGTGGCCGTGCCCTGCGTCGCGGTGGGGAGCCGGCGCCCGGAATCCCAGTCCGACCAGGTCGACGGTGTCCGGTGTTTCCCGTACACGCCGAAGTAGTTAAGGGGACTACCCATGGGGACCGGCAGCACGTATTCGGCCTTGGCGGTGCGGGTGGCTTTGATGGTGTTGATGCCGAAAACTCTCATAAAGAACGTCTGCACTGGAGCGGTGATGGTCACGATCATCTGGTTGTCGTTGGTCGGATTCTGGCTCGCCACGACACACGTCTTGTCGACGCCGCACTGGCTGCCAGCGGTCGCCGTGTACCCGTTCTTGATCGCTTCTTGGGCAGCCTTGTCTTTCCCGGAAGTTGGGTCGCCAGGGAGCCATACGGCGCCTGCCATGGCAGCGGCATCCGCGGCCCGCTGGACGCGGAGCGAGTTGGACCAATACCACGAGATGTCGATGACGATCGCCATCAGGCCCATGAGCATGATGATTGCCATCGCGAACATCACGAGGCCCTGGCCCTTGCTGAGTTGCCTCCGATTGGATCCGTGGCGTGGCGTGGTGCCGGTCTCCGGCGTCCTGCCGATCATCACTGCTCCTACTGATTCGTGGGGTTCAACTGCATCACCGTGCGGTCACTCATCGGAAGGGTCGCTGCCCCCGAGGTGTGGCCGCCCACGAGAGAAATGGCTGACGCGAGCGGCGTGATGAAGTGGTAGGCGTACGTGATCGATATGCCGATGGAATCTGGATTGGGGGTGGCGTTGCTTCGCGAACAGGCACTCCATCCCGCGGAGGTGAGCCCAAAGTCAAGAACCTGCCCATCGACAGTCGGTTTCGAGCCAGCGTTGTACTTCCACACGTTGACGGGATACGCAACCCCGTGCGAGTCCTTCTCCGCACCGTCGGGGCCAGCCTTGTAGATGTGAACCTCGCCGATGTCGCCGAGCCTCACGCTGGACCCGGGCGCCTTGAGCACGCGCTGGACGGCCGCCATCACGTAGCTGTCGACCTTGTCGCAGGCGAGGGACGAGTTGCCCGCCGCCAGAGCCGCACCGGTTCGTGCGCCTTCCCGGCTCGCGTACTCGAGCGTCAAATTGTGGCTGAACGCCAGGCCGAAATCGAGCAGCGCCAGCAGGAGCACGAGGAAGATCGGCAGGACCAGCGCGAACTCCACGAGCCCCTGACCGAGCGATGGGCCGCCTGGACGATCGGGCTGGGAGGCGCGCGTCACAGGACCGGCTCCATACGCATGACGTTCGATTTGACGACGTACAGGTCGTCGCCCCGAAGCTGGAGCATGACGCCCAGGAACGGCATCGTCATCGGCACGTGCGGCGTGTACTCGTACGAGATGAGCACCCCGATGTGGTCCACGCCGGTCCGATCCTCCGGGCACGTCTCACCGTTGAGCACGTTGCAGCGTTGTGCTGGGGGGTAGGTGTCATGCGCCGCGTCAAGGGTGTACGGCACCGACGCCGCGTTACATGGATCCGTCGACCCGCCACGCGTGTAGTGCCGGGATTCCGGCGCCGACCAGGGGCTGAGTGACCCACCTATCGGATTGCCCACGTTGTCCGCCCGATAGATCCAGACGTCCACGATCTTCCCGCGATCGACTGGCGGTGCCATGTCCTCCTCGATCTTGGCGAGCACCACGCAGTCGGCGTTTACGGCATTGCCCGCCTCCGCCGCGACGAGGGCTCCATCCCGCGTGGCATAGTCGGCCGCAATGATCGCGTTGAAGGTGAACATGAACTCGATCAGCGCCATCAGCAGGAACACGAACAGTGGCACGATCAGCGCGAACTCGACGAGCGTCTGGCCGTGCGCCCCATGGACCACTCGCCACGGGCGCGGGCCGGACCGCCGTGCTGCGGGAGGCCGCGGAGTCGATGGCATCGCCAACTCGCGCTGCTGGGGCACGGACCTGGGCAGGAACTCGGCGTCCGTCCGGCCCCTCGACCGGACGCTCACGCCGGCGGTGTTTGGGCCCACCGGCGGAACTACCCTAGCGAGTGGACCTTACAGTTCTCCTTGCTACCCTGACGGGTAGGTCAACCGTGCCTGATTACCCGGTGCGGTCCGGCACCGACCGAACCGACCGCATGGCGCGAGCTTGCGGTCGGGTGATTCCGGTTGACGGGCGCGGGGAGTCGCTCCCGCCGGCGGTCAGGCCTCTGCGCCCGCCATAACCCGCGCGGCGAGCCCGAGGGGAAGTGCCCCGCTCTCGGCGATGGTGTCGTGGAACCGGCGCAGTGCCTCCGCGGGGACGTCGGCGGGAACCACACCCTCGAACCCGTGCGCGTCAAGCCACGCCCGGCGGATCCGCAGGATCTCGAGACAGCCCGTGAGGTAGGCGGACGCCTGCGTCGGCCAGGCAACAGTAGCGGCCCACCTCCGCCTTCGCGGTCGGCTCCGGCAGGCCGGCCTTCGTCCGCATGAACCCGACCGCCTCGTCGAACGTCATCTCGCCGAGATGCAGGCTCGTGTCCACGACGATGCGGGCGGCACGGAAGAGCGTGGCGTTGAGGTGGAACAGCTCCTGGATCGGGTCGGTGAAGAACCCGCGCTCGCGCATCATGCGTTCCGCGTACAGGGCCCATCCCTCGGTGAAGTACGGCGTCCCGAACACCCGCCGCATGGCGCTCGGCCCGCGCTTGCGCATCACCAGGTGCCAGTGGTGGCCCGGATACGCCTCGTGGACCGAAATCGTCGGGATGTCGCCCCAGCTGTTCGCCTTGAGGCGCTGCTGGATCTCCGCCTCTGGCGTGCCGTCCGGCGCGAACGGGACGAAGAAATGCCCCGTCCACGAATCGGAGAACGCGGGCGGCGCGTTGTACGACGCGACGCCGAGGACGGGACGCTGGAAGACCGGCGAGGGCTCCACCAGGCATCGCTCGCCCGGGGGCAGCGTGACGAGGCCGTGTTCGGCGAGGAACGCGCGCGCACGTGCGGTCCAGTCCGCGTACCCCTCCCGCATGTCCGCCTCGGTCGCGGGGTGATCCCGGCCTGCCTCGTCGAGGACCCTGGCCCAGTCGTCGGTGCCCCGCGCACGCAGCGCCACCTGCGCCATCTCGGCCGCCAGGCGGTCGTACTCGGCGCGACCCATCTCGCGCAGTCCCCGCGCGTCGACGTCGAGCAGCTCCTTCTCACGCAGCAGGCGCGTGTAGCGCGCCTCGCCGAGCTGCCATGCCCCGGACGCCTCACCCGCGAGCACGTCCAGGTGGGCGGCCCACTCGTCCATCGCCCGACCCGCATCGGCGCCCTGGGCCGCGAGGCGGTCGCGGCCGTCGCCCGGGGCCACCTCGAGCGGAAGCAGGTCCCGCAGGTAGCGGGCACCGCCGCGCGCGGCTCCGGCTCCCCGCCGGAGGATCACCGGGTGCGCGAGGTCACGGGCCAGGTTGGCCGTTCCCTGTGCGAGGGCGCGCGGAATCTCGCGCATCCGCGCGAGGGCCGACTCGACGAGTTCGGGCTCGGGGCGCAACCGGTGGAGGAACAGGGTGAAGATGCCACCGAGGACCGCGTCGGTGTAGGTGGCCGGGTCCCGCCGCCAGGTCTGCCAGTCCGCCATGATCAGGCGCCCGCGGAGGACGGAGGCGACGAGATCGCGGTCGATCTGCTCCGCCGGTCCGAGCTCGCCGTCGTCGAGCGCGCCGAACCGCCGCAGCCATTCGGCCGCCTCGGCATCCCGGGCGTCGAAGGACGCCGCGGACAGGTCGTCCACCCGGTCGTCGTACGCGGTGAGCCCGAGCTGGCTCGCGCGCACGGGCGAGACCTCGTACTCGCGGGCCAGGAACTCGTCGACGAGGGACTGGAACGTCATGTGCCACCTCCGGGTGCGAGCCGCGACAGGATCCGATCGACGGGGCGCCGCCGGCTCACGGAGCAGCCGGATCGACGTACCGGCAGCGCGGTGCCACCGGGCACCGGCCGCAGGCAGGGTTGCGCGCCGTGCAGGTCCGGCGCCCGTGCGTGATGAAGTTCACGTGCGCCTCGTACATCCGCGCGGCCGGGAAGACGTCCAGGGCGACGTCGTGGGCCCGGTCGGCGGGCATCCCGGCCGGGATGAGGCCGATTCGCCGGGTCACCCGGTGCACGTGCGTGTCCACGGGCATGAGCGGCTGGCCGAAGCAGAAGAGCAGCACGACCGAGGCCGTCTTGGGTCCTATCCCGTCGAATCGCACCAGCCAGTCGCGTGCCTCGCGCGGGTCCAGCTCCGAGAGGAAACCCAGGTCGAAGTCCCCGCGTTCCGCCTGGATCCGGCGCAGGGCGGCCTGGATGCGGGGCGCCTTCTGCCTGGCCAGGCCACCCGATGCGATCGCGGCCGCCACGTCGTCGACGCGGGCTGCGGCCACCGACTGCCAGTCCGGGAACCGGGCCATCAACTCGTCGAACGCCCGCTCGGCGTTGAGGTCGCTCGTGTGCTGCGAGAGGATGGTCAGGACCAGCTCCTCCGTCGGCGACCGCCGGGGCGCCCAGTCGGGCTGGCCGTAGAGGCCGCGCAGGCTGTCGAGCACGAACTCGACCAGGCCCGGCCGGTCGCGCTCGATGTCCCCGGCGTCCACAACCGCTGTCACGGGCGGCGCGCGCCGGTCACGGGAGCCCGCCGGTCACAGGGCGCCCTCCGGCGTCACTCTCGAGGCCGGCGCCCAGGGAGACGAGGCCCGCCACCCGTTCTGCGGCGCGCTCGATGGGAGCCGGGCCCGCCGCCATGGCGGCGTCCAGCCCGCGATGGTCCTCGCAGGCAGGGACGACGACGACGTCCATGGCCCGTGAACGCGGCGAATCCCCCGGGCTCGACGCTGCCACCGATCGCGACGCACGGCCTCCCGCCCTCGTGGGCGCGCCGCGCCACGCCATGCGCCGTCTTGCCGAACGCCGTCTGGGCGTCGACTCGGCCTTCGCCGGTGATGACCAGCTGTGCCCTCGCGAGGCGCTCGGCGAAGCGGACGAGCGCCATCACCTCGCCGACGCCGCTCCGGACCGAGCATGCGGCCATGCGGTCGGCGATCGCGAGCAGCCCCGCCACGGTGCCGCCGGCGGCTCCCGAGCCTGGCACGTCGGCGATATCGCGCCCGGGCGACCGGGCGAGGACCTTCGCGTAGTGGGCCAGCGCCGCGTCGAGTTCGAGCACCTGCTCCGCCGAGGCCCCCTTCTGCGGGCCGTATACCGCCGCGGCGCCGTCCGGCCCGAGGAGCGGATTCGTGACGTCCGACGCGATGACCAGGCGCACCTCGGCGAGGACGGGGGAGAGCCCGGACAGGTCGACCCGGTCGAGCCTGGCGAGCGCGAGTCCGCCGGGCGGCAGGTCGCGGCCATCCGGGTCGAGGAAGCGCGCGCCGAGCGCGGCCAGGAGACCCGCGCCTCCATCCGTCGTGGCACTCCCGCCCACGCCGAGGACGATGTCCCGCGCCCCGAGCCCGATGGCGGCAGCGACCATCAGCCCCGTGCCGAACGTGCTGGCCGCGCCGGCGTCGCGCTCGTCCGCGGCGACCCGCGAGAGGCCGGACGCGTCCGCGAGCTCGATCACGGCGCGCTCGGCCGACCGGAGGAACCGCGCGGCGATCGGCCTTCCCAGGGGGTCGCGGGAGGCGGCCGGGAGTTGCTGCCAGGAGGGATCGGCCGCGAGCAGCGCGTCCAGGAGCCCCTCGCCGCCGTCGGCCAGCGGGCAGCGGTCGAGCACGTCATCGGGCCTGGCACGCGCCCATCCCCGCGCGATGGCGTCGGCGACCTGCACGCTCGTCAGCGATCCCTTGAACGAATCCGGCGCGACGAGCACCCGGAGCGGCATGCCCTCAGCGGCCCGCCTTCCGACGGACCATCCGTCCGTGGCTTCCGGAACCCGCGCTCGCGATCGTCAGGTTGCCGCCTTCCGCCGTTCCAGGTACTCCGGGATGCGGATCATCGGCGGGCGCTCCGGGTCGGCGAGCTCGATGACCTCCAGCGACAGGTGGTCGGCCCGGAGCGCGGCAGCTTCATGGTCGAGCCGAGCTCCGCGAACAGGTGCGCGCTGCGGCGCTCCTCGAGGCGTTTCATGACGGCCTGCAGGATCACGAAGCTCATGCGCGACAGGCCCTCGAGTTCCTGGTTGCGGTGGACCCGGATGTCCAGGTCGACCTGTCCGAGCCCTTCGAGCCCGTGCCGCTCGAGGGGTCGATGAGGTGGCCGATCTCGACCGCGTAGCCGGTGAAGAACGGGAGCTTCTCGAGCGGCTGCGGCGGCCCGCGTACTCCCCCGAGAGCGGCTGGATGATGCCCGACAGCTCGGGGAAGAAGAGGTTGATCAGGGGCCGCGCCACGAGCTCGGTGACGCGGCCGCCGCCGCCCTCGCTTGCAGCAGGCCGCCCTCCACGATCGGGCGCTGGTAGTAGGCCTTGACGTACCCGATCCGCGGCTCGGTGAGCAGCGGGCCGAGCGTGCCGTACGGAACCGCGGGTGCCAGTCCTGCGATGTCCGTGTCCGACCAGGCGACGAGGTCGCCGGTCGTCTCGTAGAGGCTCTTCCAGAGCGCCTCGCCCTTGCCGCGGTAGCGAGCCGTAGCGCGGCAGCACATCCGGGTGCCGCACGACGCGGGCGCCTTCGGCGTCGCGATCGCCACGGTGTCATCGTCGGAGTCGGAGTCGATCACGAGCAGCTCGTCGACGAGCGGCACGCGCTCCATCAGCTCAGCCGCGCCGTCCGCACGATCGGGCCGATCGTGGCCGCCTCGTTGAGCGTCGGCAGCACGAGGCTGATCGTCTGCCCTGCTGCTGCTTGAGCGCGACGAGCCGCCGCAGATCGGCGAACTCCGTGTGGTGGTAGTTCGACTCGGCGAACCAGCGGTCGACACGCGCGGCGACGCTCCGGCCCGCCTCGGCGGCACGGTCGGCCGCCTCGAGCGTCTCGGCCTGCCTGGGCGGCCCGCTCGAACGTCGCGCGGGTCGGCGGCTCGCGCGTCTTGACGACGATGACCGTCGGCCTCGCCTGCTGGGCGATGGTCTCGGGCAGCGCGCCGAAGAGCGCGCCCTTCCCGGCCTGGGCGGTGGCGGCCGCCGCGGGTGATCCGCCGCCAGGAGGGGCTCCGGGCACCGTCGCGCCCATGACGACCAGCTCGGCGGTCTCCGCCTCGCGGAGGATCGCGCTGCCGACGTTCGAGCCCTCGCGAGCAGCGGTCGCGGCGGCTCGCCGCGCCTGCTGGCGCACGAACGCCTGCAGCGCACGCTCGGTCTGGGCGCGCACGATCTCGCCGACGCCGGGCGGGACGACGTGCAGGACGTCCACCTCGGCGTCGAATCGCGCCGGCCGAGCGCGTCGGCGAACCGGAGCGCCAGCTCAGCGTGCGGGCCGCCGCGGACGGGGTCAGGATCCGCCTGACCTCCCCGACGCCGCGCTGCTTGACCACCGCGATGTCGCACGGCGCGTCGCGCACGACCTCGTCGATCGTGGGCGTGAAGACCGGCTCTCGCCGCCCCGTGCCGGCCGCGCCGGCGTGCCCGCCCCACCCGAAGATGATCAGGTCCGCCTCCTCCTCGGCGGCCAGCTCGACGATGCCCTCGGCCGCCCGCCGCCCGATCCGCACGACCGTGCGCAGCTCGACGCCCTCGGGCACGAAATCTAGCACGCGCTGCAGCAGGCGACGCGCCTGGCGCGCACGCGTCGCGCCCTCGGAGAGGGGCATGCCCTCCGGCACCTCGACGATGGCGAGGCCGTCAGGGTGCCGTCGTGCTCCATCAGCGCGGCGCCGATGCGGACCAGGTCGGCGGCGGTGCGCGGGTTGGCCAGCGGGATCAGGATCCGGCCCGGGAGGCGCGCCGTCACGACGGGGCTCCACGGGGGCGGCCGGCCCGGCCGGGGTCCCTGCCCCCGGGGCAGTCGCGGGCTCGTCCCAGCGCGCGACCGGTACGGCTTGGCAAGCTCGAACGCGCGGGCCTGGCGCTCCACGATGCCTCGGCCTGCTCCGTGGTCAGGTCTCGCGCCTCGATCACGAGGCTCGCGACGCGACCGAAGTAGAGCGGGATGAGCGCCGCCACCAGCCGATCGATCGGCAGCACGCGCGCGCGCGCGGCCAGGCAGATGTCGTACACGACGCGCGCCCAGGCCTCGTCCGGGAAGCCGAACGGCATCTCGCTCGAGCCGTCGACGGCGTGTCCGCGCGGGCCGCCTCCTCGACCGCCCGTTCGGCGTCGGCGGCGAGCTCGCAGACCACGGCGGCAGCGTCTCCGGCGATCCAGCGCGCGGCCCACTGCTCGCCGACCGTCAGGCGGCCGTTGGCGAACTCCTGGAGCAGGCGCCGCGTGTCGACCTCGAGCGGGGGCGGGTCGATGATCGCGCTCGAAGCCGTAGACGGGCACGTCGTGCGAGCCCCGACGTCCAGCCAGCGCTCGGCGTGGCGCTCGGTCAGGCGCAGCATCGTGCCGAGCACCTGGCTGAACATCGGCCCGAGGTCCGCGCCCGGATCCTTGGGGTCGTGGACCTTGGCGCCGAGCCGCGTCTGGCAGACCGCGAAGCCGCCGGCGATCGCGGTCGTCGTCATCCAGATGTCGATGCCGAACTTGCTGATGTCCGGGCGTCCAGTCGTCCTGCTCGAGGTAGTGGCGGACGAGGTCCCCGCTCACGCCGAAGTCGCCGCCGATCGGCTGCCGGATCCGCAGCCCGTACAGCGCCCGCGTGAGCGGGTACGTGACGGTGTTGGTGATCGTGCCGTCGTACTTGTAGCGGCTGTAGAGCGGCGCGACGAAGTCGAAGCCGCCCTTCAGGATGGGCCCGGCCAGCAGCTCGATCCACTCGGGCACGATCGAGCGCAGGTCCGAGTCGACGACGACCAGCGCCTCGACCTCGAGCGGGCCGCGATCTCGGAAGATCGGTCCGGAGCGCCGCGCCCTTGCCGCCGACGCCGTCGACCTCGGGGTAGGTGAGGCTGATGCGCTGCAGCTTGTTGCGCGGGCGGACGAGCAGGATGCGCTCGACGTAGTCGGGCGGCTCGGTCTCGACGACGACCCGCCCGGTGCCGTCCGGCGACCCGGCGTCGGCGTTGACGAGCACGGGCCGCAGGTCCGGGAAGTACTGCACGAGCCCGGCCTGGGCGGCACGCACGACGTAGCCGATCGTCGCGGCGTTCTTGTAGCTCGGGATGCCGACCATGATGTCGGCGCTTCCGAGGCGCTCGACGGCGTCGCGCAGGGCTGGCGGGAGTTGCGACGACATCGCGTCAACTGTACCGGATGCCTGCCACTCCGCCCGTCGGGATGGGCCGGGCGTGCGCGCGGGCCGAGCCGGGCGTGCGCCGGGGCCGAGCCTGCAGTCCGCTCAGCGCGGATCGTCAGGGGCCGAGGCGACCCGAGCGGGCTCCTCCTCGAACGTCACCGATCCCGGTGCCCCAAGGTCGATCGGGTCGTCGGCCGCGAGGTGCCGGGCCAGCAGGTGCAGCGTGTCGTCGGCGGGCGGGAACCCCGCCGCGATGTACGCCGCCTCGCGTCCGGAGACCACGGGAGCACCGTCGGGGACGCGCAGGCGGATCGGCGTGCGCAGCTCGTCGCGGATCGCCGTCGCAAGGCGCAGGACCTCGTCGCCGTCGCCCGCGACCAGCGCGGCCCATGGACGATCGCCGCCGAAGCGGGGGCCCCCGAGCGGCAGGATCGCCAGTCCCCACGGCATGCCGGCGGTGTCGCCGGCAACCTGCGCACGGCCGCCGATCCCGAACGCGACCTCGCCGGCGCGGACGTGAGCCGCGAACCGCCCGGCGTCGAGCTCACGGAAGGCCCAGCTGCGGAACTCGTACAGCCGGTCGCCGGCCAGGAACGTCTCATCCGCCTGGAGTCGCCGCCACCATGCCGCCACGGCGTCTGCCGATGCGCGAGGGTCGAGCGTCAGACCGGCGCGGCGAAGGCGACGTCGCGCGTCCGTGGGCGACGGACCTCCAGGCCGGGCGTCATCGTCGTCCTCCCCGCCCGATCCTGCGTCATGGAGATCACCGTCGCTGCCGCTCCAACCGCTCCGCTCCTCCTCGCCGAGCGCCGTGTCGGCCGGCGAGCCGGTGGCGCGCGCGACCACGTCCTCCGGCACCTGCCCGCCCGCGTCGTCGGCCAGGTCCGCAAAGACGTCCTCGTCCGCGGCCTCGAGGTGGGCCTCCTCGTCCTCGTCGTCGGCGTGGGCGTCACGCGGGGACTGGTAGCTGCGCCATGGCCGCAGCAGTCGGAACCCGTGCCGCGCGCCCAGGCGGTGCGACCCCTCGTTCTCCTGGCCCGTGGCGTAGCGGACGCTCGTCGCGCCCTGGGCTCGCGCCCAGACGAGGCACGCGCCGTGCAGCAGGCGCGCGACACCCCGGGTCCGGACTCCGGGATCGACCCGCAGGCCCTCCAGCCACGCCTCGTCCGGCGACAGCATCGCGATCCGGGCGATGCCCACCGGTCGTTCACCCGTCAGCGCCCGGCCGAACAGGTCGAGCTGGTGCGTCGCGTTCGGAACGGCCACCAGGAGCACGCCATCGGTGGCCTCGAGCCAGTCGCTCCAGACCGACGGTACGTAGTCCCAGCCGTCCCAGGTCGCTCGCGTGAAGTCGAGGACCGCCCGCGTGTCGCCGGGGCGCGCGCGCCGGACCCGGATCGGCAGCTCGGGGAGCAGACCGGGCGCGGCGCCCGTCACTGCCTGCCCGGGGTCGCCAGCGAGATCGTCCAGTCGTCCGCCTCGTGGCCCGGCCGGTACCGGCTGTTGGCCGCCTTGAGGACCAGGCCGTCGAATCCCGCGGCCCGCCACGTGCGCATCCATGGATCGACCGGCGCCTTCGTATAGGGCGAGATGCGCACGAGCTCGGCCTCCTCGATCAGTGAATCGAGGATCCGCTTGCGCTCCAGCAGGGGCACATCGAACAGCACCTGCCCGTCCACCCGCAGGAGGTCCACCGCCACGAACGCCGTCGGCCGAGCGTCTCCGTCGTCGAGCGGCACGGCAATGTCGGGATCCAGGCGGTGGCCTACCAGGATGTTCCCCGTCCGCCGTGCGACGGGCAGCACCGAGACGCTCGTCCCCGGCCTCGTCGCCTGGTCGGTCAGGTACCCGTCCAGCACGACGTCGGTCGCGCGGACCGCGTCGCGAACGGCTGCGGCAAGGTCCGGATCCCTGTCGGTGACGTCGTCGCCGCGATCGTCCACGAACCGGCAGCGTGGCGCACCGTCCGGTCCGGTCGCCTCGGTGTCGATGTGCACGAGCACGTGGTCGCCGATCCAGTGCGGCTCGATCAGGGGATCCGTCACGGGACGGGAACGACGGCTCGGCCGCGCCACCTGGGGCCGCCACGCGAGGGGATCGGACGGGATCGGGTCGACGTCAGCCACGCAGGAATCCTACCCCCGGCCTGTATCATCGCGCGGATGGTGAGCGCCGCGCCCGCCCAGCGTCTTCCCGATGGTCCGGAGGCGGCCGTCCCGGCGCTGTCGCAGGCGGACGATGTCCGCAACCGGTCGCGCCTCGGCGTCGGTTCGTGGGCGCTGTACGACCTCGCGAACACGATCTTCAGCTTCAACATCATCAGCTACCTGGCTCCGCTCTGGGTGCTCGCCCTCTACGAACGGCTCGGTCGCGGCCAGGGCGAGGCGAACCTCGTGTGGGGCGTCGCCGTCGGCGTCTCCATGCTGTTGAACGCGCTCGTGTCGCCCGTCATGGGGGCGGTCTCCGACCGGGCAGGCGTCCGCAAGCCGTTCCTGCTGTTCTTCACCGCGGTGTGCATCCTGCCGACGGCCGTCATCGGCGTGGTGGGCGACTCGGCCGGGTTCGGCCTGCTCGGCCTCCACTTCTGGTGGGGCCTGGCGATCCTGGCCGTCGCGAACTTCGGCTACCAGGCCGCGCTGATCTACTACGACTCGATGCTCCCGGCCGTGAGCACGCCCGAGACGCGGGGCCGCGTCAGCGGGATCGGGGTCGGCCTCGGATACGTCGGGACGATCGTCGGGGCGCTTGCCGTGCGGTTCCTGAGCTTCCGCGACGGCAGTCCGACCGAGTTCAGCTTCGTGCTCACCGCGGTCCTCTTCGCGCTGCTCGCGGTGCCGATCTTCGTCGTGATCCGCGAGCGGCGCGGCCGGACGGCCCATGCGCTCACGCAGATCGACCTTCGCGGCTCCTGGTCGCAGATCGCGCGAACGGCCCGCCACGCCTCCGAATTCCCGGGCCTCCTGCGCTTTCTTCTCGCGCGCCTCCTGTACACGGACCCGATCAACACGGTGATCCAGTTCATGGCGGTCTTCGCCACCGCCGCCGTCGGCTACTCCGATGCGGACGCGCAGACCGTGCTGATCCTGGTGACGGTGGTCGCCATCGTGATGAGCTTCGCCTGGGGCTTCGTGGTGGACCGCGTGGGCCCGAAGCGAACGCTGAGCACGGTGCTGCTCCTCTGGTGCGTCGCGCTCGTGCTCGCGGCCCTCACGCTCGACAAGACCCTGTTCCTGCTGGTCGGGGCCCTGGCCGGGGCGGCCCTCGGCGGCACCTGGGTGAGCGACCGGGTCTTCATGCTCCGCCTCTCGCCACCCGAGATGGTCGGCGAATTCTTCGGCCTGTATGGACTGGCCGGCAAGTTCAGCGCCGTGACGGGCCCGGTGATCTGGGGCCTCATGCTGTTCTTCCTGGAGCCCGCGATCGGGCGGGACGCCTACCGGTTCGCGGTGCTGGCCCAGCTGGGGTTGATGGTCGCCGGGTTCCTCGTGCTCCAGGGCGTCGCCGATCGTCCGGCACGGGCCTCGGCCGACGAGGCGGGGCCAATTCGCGCGTAGACGCCGACTACCGGGCGTAGCCCTCCGGGTGCTCCAGCCGCCAGGCCCAGGCCGACCCGATCATGTCGTCCAGGCTGCCGCGGTTCGGGACCCAGCCGAGGATCTCGCGCGCGCGATCGTTCGACGCAACGAGCGCCGGCGGGTCGCCCTGGCGGCGCGGGCCGGTGGCGTAGGGGATGGCGTGTCCGACCACGGCCTCGGCCGCCCGGATCACCTCGAGGACGCTGAAGCCCGTCCCGGATCCGAGGTTGCAGACCGTGAGGCCGCCGCCCGGCGATGGAGAGTCGGCACCCGGTGGCGAGGAGCCGGCACCCGCCAGCTCCAGCGCCGAGAGGTGGGCGTCCGCCAGGTCCTCGACGTGGATGTAGTCCCGGATGCAGGTGCCGTCGGCCGTCGGGTAGTCCGTGCCGAACACCGTCAGCGACCGGCGGCCGAGCGCCGCCGCCAGGACGTTGGGCACCAGGTGCGTCTCGGGCTCGTGCTGCTCGCCGTTCCGCTCCGACGCGCCGGCCACGTTGAAGTACCGCAGCGCCACGCCTCGCAGCCCGTATGCCTCGCCGTACCACCGGATCGCGCCCTCGAACGTGCGCTTCGTCTCACCGTAGGGATTGACGGGCGCCTGCACGGCGTCCTCGGAGATCGGCACGGACGAGGGTGCGCCGTAGACGGCGGCCGTGGACGAGAAGACGATCCGCCGGACGCCGGTGGCGATCATCGCGTCGAGGAGCCCGATCCCGCCCGCCACGTTCTCGCCGTAGTAGAGCGCCGGCTCGGCGACCGACTGGCCGACCAGCGAGCGCGCGGCGCAGTGCAGCACGGCCTCGACGCCCTCCTCGCGGAGCAGGCGCTCGAGCGCCTCGCGATCGCGCAGCGTGGCCTCCACCAGGCGTGCCCCCGACACGACCGCATCGCGGTGGCCGGTGACGAGCGAATCGATCGCCACCACGTGGTGCCCGGCTCGAACCAGCCGCTCGACGGACACGCTGCCGACGTACCCGGCCCCGCCGGTGACGAGGATCCTCATCGACGGCCGAGCATACGCCGCAGCAGGCCACGCCTGGCGACCTGCTGCTCGCCGGCCACCGTTGCGCCGCCCGTGTCGCCGGTGCCGACGACGTCGTCTTCCTGCGTCTGCCGCACGAACGCGGGTCGCTCGACCGGCCTCCCCCGCGTCGCCAGGACCTCTGACAGCCGTGCCTCCATGCGGAGGGCCGCCGCTTCGTCGGGATCGATGGCGAGCGCGCGGACCGTGAGATCGTAGGCGCCCCGCTCGTCGCCGCGTTCCAGCGCGCACCTGGCCAGGCCGACGACGGCGACCGCGTTCCTCGGATCCGACTCCGCAAGCGCCCGGTAGATGGTCTCGGCCCTGTCCACGAGTCCCACCGCGAGGTCGCGCTCGGCCTCGAGCAGCCGCTCGATCACGATGCGTCGTTCCCGTCGGAGGAGCTCGACTCCCGCGTGCCGGCGGATCGGGTGGCCGTCGCCGCGTCGCCTCCGGCACCGTCGCTGGCCGTTTCGCCGGCACGCTGCCGGATCTCGGGCAGCCACCCCCGGGCGTCCAGGATCGACTGGCGGTACGTGTTCCGCGACGGGTCGGCGATCGCCGAGTCCAGCAGGCGGGCGAGGAGGAGGCCGACGACGGGCCCGGGTTCGAGCTCAAGCTCCCGCCGGAGGTCGTGTCCGTCCACGGCCAGGTCGGCGGTGGACCGCGCGAACCCGCGCTCCTCCTGCCCGGCGATCCTCCGCCTGAGCTCGGCGAGGTGCCCCTCGTCGGCGTGCTGCCCGCTTCCCAGGTTGTCCGCCTCGCGAAGCAGCAGCAACCGGTCCACGGCGTCGTGCCCGACCCGCAGCACCATGCGTCGCACGGCGGCGTCGCTCCAGGAGGAATTCGTAGTTGAACATGTGCTGGCGGACGAGGTGCGCGATGGCCTCGACGTCCTCGTGCGGGACGGCCATGCGGCGGAGCACGGTCGTGGAGACCTGCGCGCCCGCCTCCTCGTGGCCGAAGAAGTGGCCGCCGCCCTGCGTGGCCGGCTTCCCCGCGTCGTGGAAGAGCGCGGCGAGCAGCAGGACCTCGTCGTCGGGGGCCAGCCGCTTCGCCGCGTCCAGGGTCGCCAGCGTGTGCTCCCAGCAGTCCATGCCGGGGACCTTGTTCTGCGCGAGACCTTGCTGCCCGGCCAGCTCGGGGATCGCGGCGGCGAGGATCCCCGTGTCGGACATGATCCGAAGCCCCCGGGACGGCTCGGCCGATCGCAGCAGCTTCCGCAGCTCCCGGCCGATCCTCTCGTGGGACACGTAGCGGACCAGTTCCGCGGTGGCCCGCATCGCGTCGAGCGTCGGCCCGTCGATCTCGAACCCGAGCTGTCCCGCCAGGCGGGCCGCCCTGACGAGGCGCAGCGCATCCTCGTCGAACCGGCGGAGGGGGTCTCCCACGGCGCGCAGGATTCCACGGCGCAGGTCGTCGATCCCGCCGAACCTGTCGACCAGCGATGGCAGGCCCTCGCCTGCGCGTTCGTCCGCCTCGCGGCCTGCCGTCACGTCGTCCGCGCCGGAGGCCGCTCTCGGCCGGCCCCATGCGAGCGCGTTGACCGTGAAATCCCGGCGGGCGAGGTCGTCGAGCAGGTCGAGCCCGAAGCTGACGTGGTCGGGCCGGCGATGGTCGCCATACCGATGATCGCGCCGGAACGTCGTGATCTCGACGACGTCACCGATGTCCGTCGGGACCAGCACGGTGCCGAACCTGTTCTCGTAGTGGCTGCCCGGGAAGAGCGACTGGATCCGGGAGGGCCGCGCGTCGGTGGTGACATCCCAGTCGCTGGGCGTCCCCGACAGGAGCGCATCGCGAAGCGAACCGCCCACCACGTACGCCGCGTGCCCGGCATTCCAGAGACGATCCAGCAGCGCACGGACGTGCTCCGGCACCAGTCCCGGGATCGCATCCTCGTCGAGAGGCCGCACCGCGCCGGGACCTCGCCGGGCGCCCCGGACGGAGGGCCGGGAAGCTGGCTCGGGCATCACACCCTGCTCAGTCGTGGCCGAGGAACAGGTACGTGCGCCAGCCAGCGTTGCGCGGATCGACCAGGTACGGAGCGAAGAGCGAGTACACGTCACTTCGGGGCTCGGCGGGCGGCCGCACGAGCCGCATGTGCGCCTCCTCGGGGACGTGGCCGCCCTTGCGGTGGTTGCACGCCCGGCACGCCGTCACGAGGTTCTCCCACGTGTGCTGGCCGCCGCGGTGGCGCGGCACGACGTGATCGACGGTGAGGTCGCTGCCGTGATGCCCGCAGTACTGGCACGTGTGCCCGTCGCGCGACAGGATCTCCCGCCGCGAGAGCTTGACCCTGGGGCGGGGCCGGCGGATGCGGTGCTGCAGGCGGATCACGCTCGGCGCACGGTAGACCGTGCGCGGCGTCCGGATCTCGATGTGGTCGTACTCGAGGACCTCCGCCTTCGCGCCGAAGAGCAGCCGGAACGCCCGCCGCACGTCGCATACGTTCAGCGGCTCGTAGTCCGCGTTCAGGACCAGGACGTCGCTATCCATGCACAGCCACGATCACCTGTTCCGCATCGTAGCAGGAGGAGCGCGGGTCTTCCGTGCCCGCGGCTGCGGCCGGGCGGCTGCGGCCGGGCGGCTGCGGCCGGGTGACTGAGGTCCGCGGCTGGGCGTGCGCCTGCGGCCGGGCGGCTGTGGCCGGGCGGCGGCTGCCCCGGCCGGCGCGGCTGCGGCCGCGCCCGGCGGCCGGAATCGTTCCGCTCGCGACTCGAGCGCGCCGGTGGGCGTGCGCCGGTGATCGCGGCCTGCGGTTTCCGACTAGCCGCGGCCCGGCCCTCGGCGATCCGGCCTGCCCGGCTCCTCGTCGTCCGACTGCCAGGCGGGCCGGCGGTGCTCGAGGAACGCCCGCAGTCCCTCCTGCCCCTCGGCGCCCGTCCGCTGACCCGCGATCCGGCGGGCCGTGTGCCAGCGCGTCGACTCGTGCGGCAGGCCCCGGATCTCGCGGACGATCGCCTTGGCCGCGCGCACGGCGGTCGGCCCGGAAGCCAGGATGTCCGACACGGCGGATTCGACGGCCTCGTCGAGCGCGGGGACGCCCTCCACCACCTCGTGCACGAGCCCGATCCGGACGGCGCGAGTGGCATCGAAGCGCCGGCCACCGGGAAACAGGGCCCGCGCGTGCGTCTCGCCGATCTTCGCCACGACGAACGGGGCGATCACGGCCGGGAGGATGCCCAGCCGCGTCTCCGTGAACCCGAACCTGGCCCCCGCCTCGGCGATGACCAGGTCCGACACGGCGCAGAGTCCCATCCCCCCGCCGAGCGCCGCGCCCTGGACGCGCGCGATGACCGGCGCGGGGCAGCGGTCGATGGCATCGAGCATCTCCGAGACTGCCATCGCGTCGGCCTCGTTCTGCTCGCGGGTGAGCCCCGCGGATGCACGCATCCACGCGATGTCGGCGCCGGCGCAGAACACGGGCCCCTCGCCGCCGAGCACGACCGCTCGCAGGTCGGACGCACCCTCGGACGCGAGCGCCACGAACTGCTGCCGAAGCGCGTCGATCGTGGTCGCATCCAGGGCGTTGCGGACCTCGGGCCGGTCGATGGTGACGCGGGCCACCACGCCGGCGGGCCCGGACCGCCGGACGCGTACAGGCCCCGTCACGTGCCTGCCGCCCGGGGTTGCCACCGGTACGAGCCGCGGGTCCAGATGCGCCGGAGACCGGCCCGCAGCATGTTCCGTTCGGAGGGACCGTCGAGCGCCGCCCACGCGGCGACCACGTCGCAGCCGAGCTCGGCGGCCAGGCGGATCCGCTCGGAGATCAGGGCGGCATGAACGCCCTGGCGGCGGCATTCGGGCAGCACCGAGCCGGGTCCCAGACCCGCGACGCGGCGGTGCACGAACAGGCCCGCCGCGCCGGCCGGCCGGCCGGCGATCTCGGCCACCACCAGGTGCATGCGCGGGTCGCGGGCGATGCCGGTTGCCGCGGCCTCCCACGCGGCGGCGAGCGCCCCGGTGAACTCGAACCCGCGCACGACCACGCGCTCCCAGTCGACGGCCTCGTCGGGGCGCAGATGACGCACGTGGACGCGGTCGGACGGGGAGTCGCCCCGAAGCGCGTCCGGAAGTTCGCCACGAAGCGTGCCCGGAAGTTCGCCCGGACTGACTGCCTGCAGATCGGACGTCGGTGCCGCCAGGATCGACCCGACCCGCTCGGGACGGGCGCCAGGCCATGGCGGGTCGGCCGTGTCCACCCAGCCGGCGACGCCGTGCGCTTCGAAGAAGCCGAGCACATCGGGGAGCAGATGCGGCAGCTGGCGCAGGCCGAGGGCCCGGTTGAAGTTCTCATCCGGTGCGCTCGGGGTCGCGGCCATGGCCAGCTCGCCGTCGTCGACGAACCGGACATCCACGCCGCCTTCGGCGGCCGCCCGCCACTCCGACACCGACGCTTCGCGTTCGTTGGCGTCGATCCTGTCGAGCAGCACGTGCAGTTTCGCGTCGGATCCGGGGAGCGGCGGCAGCACCTGGACGGGATCGCCCGCCCGCACGACCCCTTCCGCCAGGACGCGGGCGTAAAGACGGCTGTCGAGCGGGTGGGTCAGGATCGAGATCCGGCCGATGCGCCCGTCGAGGAAGCTGCGCCGGATGGTCTCGCAGGGGTCGGCCGGCTGCGTGATCTCGAGGATCACGTCCAGGCCGATCGCCAGTCGGTCACCGGCGTCGAGCGACGACAGCTCCAGGCCTTCCAGCGTGAGGTTCTCCCCGACCGATCCCGGCGCGATCGGGTGCCCGTCCGCCTGGACCCGCCGTATGGCCTCCATGGAGTACAGGCTCACGGCCCGGAACGGCCCGCCGTGCACCGTCCGGTCCTGGTGGTCGTCGCCCTCGAGGCCGAGCTCCCGCACGCGCGCGGCTTCGACGGGCATCTTGGGCACGCCGCCCGGCGAGACGTTGACCTGGACCACGCGAGCATCGGGCACGAGCGGATGATAGGGTCCCGGCGCGGCAGTCCGCGTCGGTCCGCCCCGTCAGCTGCGGTCCGGCACCGGGGCCTGCCGGGCGGCCGGCAGGGGTCAGGCATCTGCCGCGGCCGGCGAGCGGGGGATGACGACGAGCGCCGTCAGCGCACACGCTCCCGACAGGGCGAGCGATAGCGCCGACGCCTCGATCGCCGGCACGCCTCCGTCGCATCCGGCCGATCCGCCCGGTGCGACGCCTGCCGACCCGACGCTGATCTGACCACTGCCCGCAGCCGCGTCCGGCTCCGCGGTCTGCGTGACGGAGCCGCCATTGCTCGACCAGCAGATGGTGGTGGTGTTCGCGAGGGGAAGCAGCCACGCCAGGGACGCGAGGCCTGCCACCAGGACCGTGCCGCCCAGGACACGCGCCGCCGCCGTGCCGCCGCCCGCCGCACTCGCGTGCCGCGCGAGCAGCACCAGCGCGCTGACGGCGACGCCGATCGGAACCACCCATGCCACGGCGAACAGGCCGGACGCCAGCGCGACCACGATCACGGGCAGCACCAGGATCGCGGCGATCGCCGCCGTCCACCCCGCTCGCGGCCCACCGGCCGCCGCGCCGAGGAACAGCAGGGCCGGCGGCAGGAGCACCAGCGTGATGAGGCTGAACGCCGTAATCGAAAGGGCCGTTGCGAGGAGGGCGGCCGCGACGAACAGGGATGGGCGTCCATGCCGCGCCACCGTGGCCGTGATCGCCGGCGTGCCGTAGGCGACCGCGATCGCCAGTGAGCCGAGCAGTTCCGCCGGTGTCAACGCGTGCGGCGCGGAGTTCCGGGCGAGCAGCACGAACACGGAGAGCGCGGCATCGATGAGGATGGCCGCGACGACGCCGTGCCGGCGAGGGGATGGCGTTGCCTGCGTGTTCAAGCTATCCTCCGATAGCAGGTTATGGGAGTCATGACAGAGAAACACGCTACTGTCAAGTCGCATATATGGGCGGCATGGGATGAGGCCGTCCCTCGGGCGGCGACGGAGCCATCCGCCGGCGCGCGCGCGCCGACACCCGAGGCGTCGGGCCCCGGGTCACGAGCGACCGGGGGATCTCCGACACCTGCGGCCGCGAGCGACCCGATACCGGCCGGAGCACCACGTGCGGCCGCGAGCGGCCAGCCACTGGCCGGAGCACCACCTGCGGCCGCGAGCGACCCGATACCGGCTGGCGCACCATCTGCGGCCGCGGAGGTCATCCGCCGCGGGCTGGCCTTCGCCTGGGGCGAGATCGGATCGTCGTGGGGCGTGCCACCTGCCACGGCGCGCGTGCATGGGTACCTGCTCGCGCACCGGCGCCCGCTGTCCGAGCGGGAGATCAGGCTGGCGCTGGGTCTGAGCCATCGTGCGACGAGCCTGGCGCTGGCCGAGTCGGCCTCGTGGGGACTGGTCGAGCGGGTCCCGGAGGCCCGCCGCACCGGCCGCCGCGGTCCACCCGGAGCGGCATGGGTGGCGGTCGGGGACCACTGGCGATGGTTCGGCCGGGTCGTCGAGCAGCGCCGGATGCGCGAAGGCGATCCTGCGGTCGTCGCGATCGCTCGAGCCGCGACGGAGGCCCGCGATGCGTCGCGGCGGGCACCGGACGACTCCGACCTCGAGGATCTCGGCGCCTGGCTCGACGGCTTCCTCGGGTTCGTCCGGCTCTTCGACCGGGCGGCCGTGCTGGTCGCACGGATGCCGCCGGCGGACCTGGAGCGTGCCATGGCCGCGCTCGGCGGCGTGCCGGACGAGGCGGCGTTGCGGATGCTCGGCCTGCTCGCGGCCGTGTCCGACGACGACCTGCGTGCGCTGATCCTGGTCCTGGGACGGCTTTCACCGGGGGTCGCTCCCCGCGCGGCCCGCCTCGCGGCCCGCGTGCTCGGCGGCCTCGCGCGCTGATCTCCGGTTCAGGGGGCGGTCGCCGGATCCCGTCCGATCGACGGCAGCACGTCCAGGCCCGCGAGGGTGCGTGCCTCCCGCAGCACGTCGTCGACCATGGCCGGGGTCAGGCGCCCGGTGAACGTGTTCTGCTGGCTGGGATGGAAGCAGCCGAGCACGTGATACGGGCCGACACTCGCTTGCGTGCCATGTCTGAACCTGGGTCTCGGCCGGACCGGGTGGCCCAGCAGGGCCAGCGTGCGCAGGGTGGCCTCCCAGCCGAACGCACCGAGGGCGACGATCGTCCGGACGTCAGCCAGGAGATGCAGTTCGCGGACCAGGTACGGCATGCAACGGTCGCGCTCGGAGGGCAGCGGCCGGTTCTGCGGCGGGGCGCATCGGACGGCCGCCGTCACGTAGGCGCCCCTGAGCACCAGCCCGTCGTCGACGGAGGTTGATGTCGGCTGGTTCGCCAGCCCGGCACGGAACATCGCCGCGAACAACAGGTCCCCCGACCGATCGCCCGTGAAGACGCGGCCGGTCCGGTTGCCGCCGTTCGCGGCTGGTGCGAGGCCCACGACCGCGATGCGTGCCGACGGGTCGCCGTACCCGGGAACGGGGCGTGCCCAGTACGTCCACCCGGAGAAGCGCGCCACCTTCTCCCGCCCCGTCCGCTCGCGCCACTCCACGAGCCTCGGGCAGGCCCGGCACGCGACGATCTGCGACGCCACGTCGGCCAGGGTCCGATCGGCCTCGAGGTCATGAGGCAGTGTCGCGTCCGGCGTGAAGCGTTCATGGGACGGGTCGGAGACGGCGTCGCCGGCGGCGCGAAGCACCGGACTGCCCGGAACGCGTGCCGCGGCCCTCGCGGAGGAGGCGGCTTCCGGTGCGTGAGGCATGACGCCGTGCGTTGGGGCGTGGTCAGACGACTCGGACGGTCGCGGTGCGGCGCGGCGGCTCATGGACCGGTTGTAGCACGCGGCGAGGCGCCGGCGCACGCGGACCTGCCGACGCGACCGGACGGGCCGCCGGCATCCACCACCTCGTTGCAGCAGTCGCCGGGATGGACCGTGCGTATCCGGCGACCGGCCATGCGATAATCCCTGGTGAGTGGCGCCCGGTTCGTTCCGTCTGGGCGCGGTGAGCCGCATCAGCGACCGGCTCCCCGACGGCCGCGCCAGGCGATGCATGGCACGCGGCCGGGAGTGCCACCGGAGCCTCCGAGGTCAGCGCCTGCATGAGTACCGAGACGTCAACCTGGGCCACCAAGAAGGGTCTCGCCCAGATGCTCAAGGGCGGCGTCATCATGGACGTCGTCACGGCCGAGCACGCCCGCATCGCAGAGGATGCCGGCGCATGCGCGGTCATGGCTCTCGAGCGGGTCCCGGCCGACATTCGCGCATCCGGCGGTGTGGCCCGCATGAGCGACCCCGCCCTGATCGAATCGATCATGAACGCCGTCACGATCCCCGTGATGGCCAAGGCGCGCATCGGCCACTTCGTCGAGGCCCAGATTCTCGAGGCGCTGGGCGTCGACTACATCGACGAGTCGGAAGTGCTGACCCCGGCCGACGAGGCCTTCCACATCGACAAGCACCAGTTCAAGGTGCCGTTCGTCTGCGGATGCCGCGACCTGGGCGAGGCGCTTCGCCGCATCTCCGAAGGCGCGGCCATGATCCGCACCAAGGGTGAGGCCGGAACGGGCAACATCGTCGAGGCAGTGCGCCACATCCGTGCCGTCCACGCGGGAATCCGCGCGCTCGCCGCGAAACGCGACGATGAACTGTTCACGGCCGCCAAGGACCTCCAGGCGCCGTACGAGCTCGTGGCGGAGGTGGCCCACACCGGGAAGCTCCCGGTCGTGAACTTCGTCGCCGGAGGCATCTCGACGCCCGCCGATGCGGCCCTGGCGATGCAGCTCGGCGCCGAAGGCGTCTTCGTCGGCTCGGGCATCTTCAAGTCGGACGATCCGGCCCGCATGGCACACGCGATCGTCCAGGCCACCACGCACTTCGACGACCCACGGATCCTGGCGGAGGTCTCGAAGGGGCTCGGCGCGCCAATGCGCGGCATCGAGCTCGGGACCATCGCGGAGGCCGACAGGCTGGCGGTTCGCGGCTGGTAGATGCGAGGGGGCCGGCGATGACGGCCATGAAGATCGGCGTCCTCGCGGTGCAGGGCGCCTTCGCCGAGCACATCGACGTCCTGCGGGAGATCGGCGTCGAGGGCGTGCCCGTGCGCCTTCCGGGGGACCTGGAGGGCGTGTCGGGGCTGATCCTGCCCGGAGGCGAAAGCACGACGATGCGCAAGCTGATCGAGCGCTGGGGCCTCCGTGAACCGATCTCCCGGCTCCTCGATGGCGGCGCGCCCGTCATGGGGACCTGCGCCGGCATGATCCTGCTCTCGAGCCAGATCGTGGACGGGGACGAGCCCGTGTTTCCGGTGCTCGACGTGGACATCAGGCGCAACGCCTTCGGCCGCCAGCTCGAGAGCTTCGAGACGGACCTCGACGTGCCCCTCCTCGGCGAACGGCGCGTGCATGCGGTGTTCATCCGCGCGCCGGTGGTGGAACGCGTCGGGCCCTCCGTGGACGTGCTCGCACGGCTGGACGACGGTCGTGTCGTGGCCGTGCGCGAGCGGAACGTGATCGCGACCGCGTTCCATCCGGAGCTTGCGGGTGAGACGCGCTTCCATCGACTGCTCGTGACGATGGCCTCCGACCACGACGAGCCGGGCGAGGGCTCCGAGCGCCGGCGCCACCCCCTCCGCCGGGATGCCACCGGCCGGGCGGCCGCGCCATGAGCGTGCGCCCGGGTCGGGTCCGCGGTGCGCGGCTGACCGACCTCGCCGCGCTGGGCGAGCTGTCCCAGATGTCCCACCAGTCCGACGACCGCCAGTCGGAAGTTCGCTCGCTGGGGCTTCCCGTGAGCCGCAGCCAGGTCAGCGTCTTCCGCCTGTTCCGGCTTCCGCTCGGCGCGTTCCGGCCGAGCGACCAGCTGTACGTGTACGAGGAGGACGGGAAACTCGCCGGGCTGGCGCGCGTGGAGCGCGACCCGCAACGCGACGAATGGACGATCGTGGAGCTCGACGCGATCGGGATCCAGGAAGCCGGGGACATCCGCCTGCGCCTGGTCCAGCACCTGCTGCGCGACGGCGCGAGGCGCGGGGCGATCCGGTTCCACGTGGCCTGCGCGGACACGGGCGGCAATGTCGAGCTGCTCATGCAGGCGGGGTTCATCACGTACGGCCAGGAGCACATCCTCTACCAGGCCCCCGAGGTTCCGCTCCCGCGCGTGACGGCGGAGGAAGCGGCGCGCCAGGGGATCCGGCCGGCCGGGCCACTCGACGCGCTGCCGCTGAGCCGCCTGTACGCGCAGGTGACGCCTGCGCCGGTGGCCCGCCTCGAGGCATACCGGCTGCCCGACTGGGAGCGTCCCGGCCAGCAGGCCCGCATCCCGCGCAGCAGCCTGGCCCCGATCCTGCGCTTCGCCGAAGTCGAGTCGTACGTGCAGGAGGGCGCCGGACGGACCGGCGACGAACTGGTGGGGCTCCTGCAGGTGGGCGTGGCACGCGAGGAACAGCCCCACTACCTGCGCGTGCTCGCGCGTCCCGACCTCGACGCGAGCCAGCTCGTGCGGTTCGGGCTGTCGATCGTGGGCGAACGGATGAGCGGCGGACGCGGGAAGGCCGGCCGCCACGACCAGGGGGTGATCTCGCCCGTGCGGACGTACGAGGCGCCCCTCGACCGGTGCTTCGAGGAATGCGGGTTCACGAACGTCGCGACCGTCACCCTGCTGATGAAGGAAGCCCTCGTCCGCGTCGCGGAACCGGCACTCGTGCCGGCGATCCGCTAGGCCGCGAGCAAGGAGAACCGTGGCACTGCAACGACGACGCGAACTGACCGACAACCTCGACGCGATGCTGGCGGCGATCCCGCCGGAGATCGCGGAGCGCCTGCGCGCCCTGCCCCCGGAGCGCGAGCTGATCGAAGTGGTCCTCGACCTCGGCCGCCGGCCCGAGGCGCGGTTCGGGTCGGGCGGAGAAGAGGTCCTGCTCGATCGCGAGGTGACCGAGCGCGACATCCAGGGGGTCGTCGACCACATCGGATCGTTCGGCGACGACAACCGTGCGGGCGTGGAACGAACACTCCACCGCATCAGCGCGATCCGCAACCGGAGCGGCAAGATCGTCGGGCTGACCTGTCGCGTCGGGCGTGCCGTGTTCGGCACGATCGAGATCATCGAGGACCTCGTCGAGTCCGGCCGCTCGGTGCTGATCATGGGGCGCCCCGGCATCGGCAAGACGACGATGCTGCGGGAGGCGGCGCGCGTGCTGGCCGACGACCTCGACAAGCGCGTCGTCGTGGTGGACACGTCGAACGAGATCGCCGGGGACGGCGACATCCCCCACCCCGGCATCGGGCGTGCGCGCCGAATGCAGGTGCCGACTCCCGCCCTGCAGCACGCGGTGATGATCGAGGCGGTCGAGAACCACATGCCCCAGGTCATCGTCATCGACGAGATCGGCACCGAACTGGAGGCGATGGCCGCGCGGACCATCGCGGAACGGGGCGTGCAGCTCATCGGGACGGCGCACGGCAACAACCTCGACAACCTGATGCTGAACCCGACGCTGTCGGACCTCATCGGCGGGATCCAGAGCGTGACGCTCGGCGACGAGGAGGCGAGGCGTCGTCGGACGCAGAAGAGCGTCCTGGAGCGCAAGGCGCCGCCGACGTTCGACGTGGTGGTCGAGATACAGGACCGGGACCGGGTGATGGTCCACGCCGAGGTCGCCGACACCGTGGATGCACTGCTGCGCGGCGACCCCGTGGCGCCCGAGCTTCGCTGGCGCGACGAGGGCGGGGTCCATCGCTCGCAGTCGAGGCCGCGGCCGCGTCCCGCGCAGGGCGTCGCCGATCGCTTCGCCGGGCTGGTCGGGTCCGGCCAGGGCGGGTGGCGGGCCGAGCCCGGCTGGCGCGGAGAGCCTGACTACCGCACCAGCACGTTCCGTGAGGCCGAATCCGGGTACCGGCCCGGTTTCCGTCCCGGCACGTCGGGAGGATGGCGCGCCTCGCGAGGCCGCGACGGCAGCCGGACGACGCGCGGCCGTCCGGCCGACGCCGCGTCGCTCGGCGCCCCCCAGGGAGACGCGGGGCCGTCCGAATCCGACCGGGACGCCTACTTCGCCACGATGCGAGACCCAGGGGTCGCCTTCCGCTCCGGTGAGATCGCGGACCGCGGGCCGCTCGAGCGCGGATCGCTCTCGCCGATCCTCGACCAGCGCGCGCGGGAGGCGCGCGAGATCGAACGGCACCGTTCATGGCGGGAATCCGCCGCACGGGCGTTGGAGGCCGCCGACGCCGATGAGGGGGCTCCCGACGAGGCGGGCCGCCTGGCACCGGGGATCACCGGCGGGCCGCCCGGTCCGGCGGCGGCCGGTGCCGCTCTCGCCGAACGGGACCCGGCCGGCGAGGATGAGGACGACGAGGAGGGCGAGCAGGAGCCCGACGAGGCCGCTCGCCGGACGGCCATGTTCGACCGACTCGGCCCGCGTGCGCCCGACGGTTACCCGACGTCGCTGCCCACCATCCGCGTGATGGGCTTCGGAATCAGCCGGAAGAAGCTGGAGCAGGCCATCCGCGAGCTGCAGTTGCCGGTTGTGGTCGTCCAGGACGCGGAGGAGGCCGAGGTCGTCATCACGTTGCGCAATTACTACCGGCAGAAGCCGCCGGCCCTGCGCGACGCCGAAGAGCGGGCCCTGCCCATCTACGTGCTGAAGTCGAACACGATCATCCAGATGGAGGCCTGTCTCACGTCGCTGTACGCGATCGAGGTCGATCCGCGCGAGGCGGCGCTGCGGGAGACCGAGGAGGCCATCGGGCTCGTCCTGCACGAGGCGCGGCCGGTCGAGCTGACGCCGCAGAACGCGTACATCCGCCGCCTGCAGCACCAGATGGCCGAGAAGGCGAACGTGGTGTCCCAGTCGCGTGGCCGCGAACCGTACCGCCGCGTGCGTCTCTACCCCGACAAGGCCAGGGCCTGGAAGTAGCGCGGTGGAGCGGCGGGGAAAGTTCATCACGTTCGAGGGCCCGGACGGGTCCGGCAAGTCGACCCAGGCCGGCTTGCTCGCGCAGCAGCTGCGGCTGCGGGGCCTCGACGTGGTCCTGACGCGGGAGCCCGGTGGCACGCCGCTCGGGGAGCGCGTGCGGAGCGTGCTGCTGGATCCTGACGGGGTCGCCCACTCGGCTCGCGCCGACGCCCTGCTGTTCGGCGCGGCACGCGCGCAGCACGTCGACGACGTCATCGCGCCCGCGCTCGAGCGGGGTGCGATCGTCGTGTGCGATCGATACGCCGATTCGACGGTGGCCTACCAGGGGTACGGCAGCGGCCTGCCGCTCGGCCGGCTGCGGGATCTCGGCGCGTTCGCAACGCGCGGCATCCGTCCCGACCGGACGATCCTCCTCGACGTGCCGGTCGCGGCAGGGCTGGGCCGGCGATCGGCCGGGGCGCCCGAGGGGATGACCCGCTTCGAATCCACCGATTCGTTCGATGCCGCGTACCACGAGCGCGTCCGCGCCGGGTTCCTGGAGCTTGCGAGCGTGGAGCCGGTCCGGTGGGTCGTGGTCGACGCGGATCGACCCGCCGACAGGGTCGCCCACGACGTCTACCTGGCCGTGGAGGAGTTCCTGGACCTCACGCGCGAGCGCGTCTGACCCTGTCGATGCGGCCTGCGGCCTGCGGCCTGCGGCCTGCGGCCTGCAACCGGCAGGACCGGCTTCGGCGGGATGCTCAGCTTGCCGTGACGATCGGCTGGCCCTGCTCCCGGGCCTGCGTGAGCGCACGCTCGGCGGCCCCGAGCACCTCGTCGACCGTCGTGCCGGCGACGGGGAACGTCGCGACGCCGACGCTGACCTCGATGGGCGGGTCACCCTCCGCCGGCTCGATGCGCCCGATGGCGGACGCGGCGCGCTGGGCCATCGCGAGACCCGTGGACCCGGGCGCCACCACGACGAACTCCGCGCGGCCGTACCTGGCGACGGTGTCGACCAGGCGGACGGTCTCGGCCAGCGAGGCCGCCACGCGCCGGAGCACGTCGTCCGCGGCGTGGGCGCCGCGCCGATCGGTGACCGAGCCCTGGTGGTTGACGCCGAAGATGGCGACGCAGAGGGCGCTGTCCTGCCGCGCGGCGCGCGCCAGTTCCAGGTCGAGGACCCTGTCCAGGGTCCGGCGGTTGGCGAGGCCCGTCAGGGCGTCGGTGTGAGCCAGCCGGTCGAACCAGTCTGAACGCTCGTCGAGCGCCGCCTCGTATCGGGCCTGCACCGAGACCAGTGCAGCCAGGGCCGCCATCGCGCGAAGGGTCTCGAGTGCGGCCCCCTCCGGGGGCGCGGACGCCATGGACACGGCGAGCACGCCCTCGACGTGCGGGCCCTCGTCCTGGCGCTGGACGACCAGGGGCAGATGCACCGCCGCCCGGGCAGGACCGGCCGCCGCCAGGAACGCGGAACCGGGCGCCCCGCCCGCGGGCGACACGACCTCGTGGCGATCGTGGATCGTACGGACTGCCACATCCGGCTCTCCGGCGTCGCCGGGGACCGCGATCGGCGGGAGCGCGCCCGGATCGAGCGGATGAGCCGCCGCGGCGCGCAGCGAGTGCCCGTCGTCGTCGAGCAGGTAGACCGCCACGACAGAGCCCGGTTCCGCCCCGGCGGCCTCGCGGGCGATCACGTCGAGCCTCGCATGGAGGTCGCTCAGCCCCGCGAGCGAGAGCACCGACGTCGCGAGTGGGTCGCGGGGCACCGAAGGTTCGCTCGACATCGCAGTCTCCACCGCGGCACGCACCGGCTCGTCCGTCGAGCGGGCGCCCGCCGCCTCCCCTCTGCGGCCTGATCGCAGGCTCGACCACGGCGCTCGCCTCAGGCCTCTGCCCGTGGGCACGCGCCGCGCAGGCGCACGCCCGTCCCGCATCATACCCGGCCGGCTGGGGCATCGGGACGTGCCCGGCCCCCCGGCCGTTCACGGCGCCGGGGCCGTCGGCTCGTCAACGCCGGAGTGCCCGCATATACTGCCGGCCGTGAAGCTGGTCGTGGCGATCGTCCACAGCGAAGATGCGGGGGCGCTCGTGGACGCGCTGCTCGAGCGCGAATTCCGTGCCACGCGCCTCCACTCGTCGGGTGGATTCCTGAAGCAGACGAACGCGACCGTGATCGTGGGCGTGGAGGAGGACCAGGTCGACGAGGTGATCTCGGTCGTCGGCGAGCAGTGCCACGCCCGGACGCAGGTGGTCAACCCGATGCCTCCGATCATGGAGCCGGGGGAGTTCTACCTGCCATATCCGGTCGAGGTCGAGATGGGCGGGGCCGTGGTCTTCGTGCTGCCCGTGGAGCGCTTCGTCCGGCTGTAGCGGCGCCAATCCCGGCGGTCGGCAGGGGCGGCTCCCGTGCCATGGCGAGCCCGGCCCAACGCGGCGGCATCGGCCGCCCGGGGTCGCATCAGCCGTCAGGACTCCGCATCGGCGCCTCCGCCCAGCCCGGCCGCCCGGGCCTGCATCAGCCCCCCGCCGCAAGCCCTCGCTGGAGCAGGTCCTCGTATCGCGCCGGATCCACGTTGCCCCCGCTGAGGATGCACACGACCCGTCCGTCCGGCGGCAGCTCGCCGGCGTGGAAGAGCCAGGCGGCCAGGGTCGTCGCGCCGGATGGCTCCAGCACCAGGCGGGCCTCGCGGGAGGCGCGGACCATCGCGCGTGCGATCTCGTCCTCCGAGACCGTGATGATGCCGTCCAGGTACCTGCGCAGGTGGGCGAAGGGGATCGTGCCGACGTGGGTGGTGCGCTGGCCGTCGGCGATCGTCTGTCCCACCCGTTCGGATGGCCACGTCACCACGCGACCCTCGCGAAGTGAATCCCGCGCATCGGCCGCCAGCTCCGGCTCGACGCCGAACACCGTTGCGTCCGGCCGGAGGGACTTGACCGCGACCGCCACGCCGCTGGCGACCCCGCCGCCCCCGACCGGTACCAGGACGGTGAACGGGGACGGGCCGCCCGATGGCGCGGCGGCCTCGATCTCCGCCAGCTGCTCGACGATCTCGAGCCCGATCGTCCCCTGTCCCGCGATCGTCGCCGCGTCGTCGTAGGGGGCGACCATCGTCAGCCCGTCCCGGGTTGCCAGCTCCGCTGCCCGCTCGGCCCGCTCCTCGCTCGACGGCCCCACGACGACGATCTCCGCTCCGTCCGCCCGGACACGCTCGACCTTCACTGCGGGGGCGTCGGACGGCATGACGATGACGGCCCGCACGCCGAGCAGCCGCGCCGCCCGCGCCACGCCCTGCGCGTGGTTGCCGCTCGAATGCGCCACGACGCCGGCCGCGCGCCGCTCGGGGGACAGCGTCGCGATGTTGTAGTAGGCGCCGCGGAGCTTGAACGCCCCGATGGGCTGGAGCGATTCCGGCTTGAGCCAGGCCCGTGTCCCGCCCCGCGGATCGCCCGGGACCGGCGCGCCGAACGGCAGCAGCGGGGTGCGGACCGTCACGCCGCGGAGCACGGCTGCCGCGGCCCGGATCGTCTCGAGGGTGACGAGCGCCGGCTCGGCCGAGCCGGCGCCTGCCGGGGGTGCCGCGGCGAGCGGCCGGCCGGGAGCGGTCGAGCCGGCGTCGGCGGGGACCTGGTCGAGGTTGCGGGCGGGCGAATCCATGCCGGTATACTGAACTGCAACCATCTCGACCGCTGCAGAGGGAGTCGATCGATCGTGTTGCAGGCCTCGCGCCGTCCCGTCCCCGTCGAGCCGTCCAGCCCGGAGCGGCGCCGCGCGTCCAAGGTCAATTCCATCCGCCCCACCTACGGATTCGACGACGTCTCACTCGCTCCCGGGACCGAGACGGTCGAACCGGCCGACGTTGACACGGGAGTCGACATCGCCGGCATCCGCCTCCGCATTCCCGTGCTGGCTGCGGCCATGGACGCCGTCGTCGATCCGGCGTTCGCGGGGGTGCTCGCCCGCCTCGGCGGCCTCGCGGTGCTGAACCTCGAAGGCGTCCAGACACGGTACGAGGACGCGGACGCGCTGCTCGAGCAAATCGCCACCGCCTCCGACGGTGATGTCCAGCGCCTGCTCGCGGACGCCTATGCGCAGCCCATCCGCGAGGATCTGATCGGCCGCCGGATCGAGGAGATCCGGGCGGCCGGGAGCCCGGTGGCCGTGTCGGCGACGCCCGCCGTCGCCCGCCGCTTCGGCCTGCTCTGTGCCAGGCAGGGCGCGGACCTCTTCCTGGTCCAGTCGCAGGTCAGCTCCGCGCGCCATCTCGCGACCGGGTACGACCCGCTCGAGCTGGCCGAGTTCACGAGCTTCATGCCCATCCCGGTCGCGGTCGGCAACACGACGTCGTTCGAGGCCGCGTACCAGCTGATGGGGCAGGGGATCGCGGCCATCTTCGTGGGGGTCGGGCCCGGTGCCGCGTGCACGACCCGCGAGGTGCTCGGCATCGGCGTGCCGCAGGTCACCGCCATCAGCGACGTGGCCGCGGCGCGCGATACGTATCGCGACGAGACCGGCCGCTACGTGCCCGTCATCGGCGACGGAGGCATGCGGCGCGGTGGCGAGGTTGCCAAGGCGATCGCCGCCGGGGCCGACGCCGTGATGCTGGGCTCGCCGCTCGCCCGCGCCGAGGAGGCGCCCGGGCGCGGCACGAACTGGGGCATGGCGGCTCCCTCGCCGACCCTGCCGCGCGGGACGCGCATCCGGGTGGGGACGGTTGGCACGCTCGAGCGGATCCTGTTCGGTCCCGCCCACGTGACCGACGGGTCGGAGAACCTCGTCGGGGCTCTTCGCCAGTCCATGGCGGCGCTCGGTGCCCGCACGATCCGCGACATGCAGCAGGTCGAGATGGTCTACGCGCCCTCGGTCGCCACCGAGGGAAAGTCCTGGCAACGCGGCAGGTAGGGGTCGATCGTGGGCCGCGGCCACACGCGGCCATCGAGCGTCACGCGGCCATCAGGCGGCACGCAGCCGACGCGCGACGCGCGGCCAACGCGCGACGCGCGTCCATCGGGTGCCCCGGGGGAGGCCGGTCCCGGGTTCGCGGACGCGACGGCATCGGCCAGCGGTTCGATCGGCGATGACATGGTCGCGTGGGGACACGCAGCCAGGATCCGGACGCGCGGCCGGCGCAGCGGGCTCGCGCGGCACGCCGTGGTCGGCTTCGTGGACGACGAGGATGGGTCGGTGCTTGTCGCGGCGGGCGACGAGTCGACGGCCTGGGCCCTGAACCTGCTGTCGCATCCGGCCTGTCGCGTGACCATCGCGGACCGGAGCTTCGAGGCGGTCGCCGAGCCGCTGGAGGGTGCGGCCCACGCCGACGCGATCCGCGCCCTGATCCTGCGGGGTGGGCACGCCTGCGGAGGGGCTGGGGCATGGACCATCGTTCCGGCTGCGGCCGGTCGCCCTCCCGTGACCCCGCGCCCGCAGGTTCCGGCGGGAGTTCGGATGGGAGTTCCTGCGCTCGCGCCGGCACCGTCGCGGTCAAGGGCGCCCACCACCCGTGCCGGGTCCTCGCGCGTCCGGCATGGGCCTGAGCGGGATTGCAGCCGCTAGACTGCGCGCAGGATTCGCGCCGGGGAGGGACCGTTGCCCGAAGACCAGCCCACCGCCCATGCCGACCACGCTCGGCCGCTCCGACCCGAGCGGGGGAAGACGGTCCACGGCGAGGCGGCGAACGCCGGCCATCGCGTGCTTGCCCCCGACGATGCCGAGGTCGAGGCGTACCTGGAGACGGCACTCCATGCGCCCGCCCCGGATCGCTCGCCCGGGGACCGGCCGGGGGGCGGCGTGCCGCGGGGGGAGTCGAGCGGGTCGCACCCTGACACCGTCGTCGTGCTCGATTTCGGCAGCCAGTACGCGCAGCTGATCGCGCGGCGGATCCGCGAACTCAACGTCTACTCCGAGCTGCTTCCATTCGACACGCCGTGGCAGGAGATCGTGCGCCGGAGGCCGAAGGCGGTCGTCCTGTCGGGCGGTCCCAGCAGCGTGTACGACGACCATGCGCCGCACCCCGATCCCGGCCTGTGGGCCGGGGACATCCCGACGCTCGGGATCTGCTACGGACTCCACCTGATGGCCGAGGCCCTCGGCGGCGAGGTGGTTGCCGCGACGAAGCGCGAGTACGGGCCCGCCAGCATCCAGGTCGTGGAGCCGGACGGCAGCGCGGATCACCTGCGGCTGTTCGCGGGGACGCCCCGGGAGCAGCCGGTGTGGATGAGCCACGGTGACTCGATCGTGCGGGTGCCCGAAGGCTTCCGGGCCACGGCGCAGACGGAATCGACGCCGGTTGCGGCCATGGCCGACGCCCGTCGCCGGTTCTACGGCATCCAGTTCCACCCGGAGGTCGTCCACACGCCTGCAGGGCGCGACCTCCTCCGCAACTTCGTCCTGAACATCGCGGGGGCACGCCCGACCTGGACGTCCGCCAACTTCATCGAGTCCACCGTGTCCGAGATCCGCTCGCGCGTGGACGCGCACGCACGGGCCACCGGTTCCGACGGGCGGGTCATCTGCGCGCTGTCGGGCGGGGTGGACTCCGCCGTGGCCGCGACCCTCGTGCACCGGGCGGTCGGCGACCGACTCACCTGCATCTATGTCGACCACGGGCTCATGCGGAAGAAGGAATCGGAGCTGCTCCGGGCGACGTTCGAGCGCAACCTGGGCATGCGCCTCGTGATGGTGGACGCGCGCGAGCGGTTCCTCGCCAGGCTCGCCGGCGTCGACGACCCCGAGCAGAAGCGTCGGATCATCGGCGACGAGTTCATCCGCGTCTTCGAGGAGGAGGCGGAGAAGCTCGGGCGGATCGATTTCCTGACGCAGGGGACGCTCTATCCGGACGTCATCGAATCGACCGCGCCGGAGACGAAGGCCGCGCAGAAGATCAAGACGCACCACAACGTGGGCGGCCTGCCGAAGGACCTGCGGTTCCGCCTCATCGAGCCGCTGCGGTACCTGTTCAAGGACGAGGTGCGAGCGGTCGGGCTCGCGCTCGGGCTTCCCGAGGCGATGGTGCAGCGGCAGCCGTTCCCCGGGCCCGGCCTCGCCATCCGGATCATCGGCGAGGTGACGTCGGAACGGCTCGACACGCTCCGCGAGGCGGACTGGATCGTCATCGACGAGATCAAGGCGGCCGGACTGTATCGCGCGGTCTGGCAGAGCTTCGCGATCCTGACTCCCGTGCGCAGCGTCGGGGTCATGGGGGACGGACGTACCTACGCGAACGTGGTCGCGATCCGCGCCGTCACGAGTGACGACGGGATGACGGCCGACTGGGCGAAGCTCCCGTACGACGTCCTGGCGAAGATCAGCTCCCGGATCGTGAACGAGGTGCCCGGCGTCAACCGGGTCGTCTACGACATCAGCAGCAAGCCACCGGCGACCATCGAGTGGGAGTGACCGTGGACGAGCAGCAGCCGGGCGATCTCGCGGATCCGGCCGAATCGGCCGATCTCTCCGAACCGGCCGATCCGTCGGACCCCACGCTGCCTACCGGGGCGATCGGTCCGTCCGACACGGCCGGCCAGGCGGACGCGGCCGAGCCCGCGTTCGACGCGGGCGGCGATCCGCTGCCCGCCAGGGCGTTCGCGCCCGGCCTCGACGACGAGGCCCTGGGCTTCACCTCCGCCATCCGGCAGCCGGCCGGATGCCCCTGGTGCGGTGGCCCCATCCCGGAGCATGACGCCGCGGCGTGCCCGTCGTGCGGTGCCGCGCTGCACCCGGTCGCCGGGATGCCCGACATCCCCGGCGTGACGGTCGCGCCCGCCGACGTGCGGCACACGGTCCGCGGCGTGAGCCCCGAGATCCTTGCCCTGGTCGCACCCGCCGTCGGCGACCAGATCGCGCTGTCGGGCTCCCGGCCGGAACTCGGGCCGCCCGATGCCTCGGTGAGGCGCGCGATGCTGCAGCTCGAGCTGGAGGCCCAGCGCGCGGCACTCGCCGCCGCCGGCGAGACGTCCGGTGGGCCCGTGACCACCGAAGGGCCGCCTCCAGATGTCGACGTGCCGGGGGCCGAATCCGGAGACTGAGCCCCGGCGCCGGCGGCACGCGGCGTCCATCAGCCAGGCGCGGATGGCCGGGCGCCACATGGAAGGGTCACCGGGCGCCGGCCGTCCCTTCGCTCGCTATGCTCGTCAACGTGCGCACCCGACCGCCCGTTCCCGGCCCGTCCTTCCTCAAGGAAGAGGAAGTGGCGCTGCCCGCCCCACCCGGCGAACTGCCCGTGCATGTGCTGGTGGGCATGACCCGGCCCTCCACGACCGACGACGGCTGGTGGCTCGCGGTGCTCTTCGCGCACGACGACGCGGGCGTCGTCGAGGCCGAGGAGTTCGCGCCCCGGTCGGGGCCGCCGCCCGTGCCGCCACTGTTCGTGATGGGCCCCGCGCTGGCGGGTGCCCTGTCCGGCATGATCCTCGAGGACGGCGGGCGCCAGCAGATCCGGCTCGCGCTCCCCTCGTCCGTCGACGAGCGCCGTCCGTGGCGCCAGCCGCTGGTGCTGCGCATGGCGGTGCGCTGGGAGCCGATGCGGGCCGTGACCATGCGCCCTGCGGAGCTGGCGCAGGCGGCGCTCCGGGCGTTCCGGCAGTCGCTGGTGGCCGCCGGCAGGCCCTCGTGAGGTCGGCGATCCGCGACGCGCTCGGCTCGCCGTCGGCGTGGATCGTGGCGGCCGCCGGGTTCCTGGCCCGTGGCGGGATCCTGATCTTCGCGCTTCCCGTCCTGTCGCTGCCCACGCCCGTGGGCGTGACGCTGCTGATCCCGCCCCTGTCCGTCACGACCAGCGGGGTCTCGTCCGTGTTCGTTCCCCAGCTCGTCGCGCTCGGGGCCGCCATCCTGCTCGTCGCCGTGATCGCGCTCCTGCTCGGCGCGCTGGCCGACGCCGTGTCGTTCCGGCTGATGGTGGACCGATCGGACGCTGCCCTCGTCCGATCCGGAACGCCGGCCACGCCCACGGCGGACCCGGACACCGCGAGGCCCGGCACGGATCGGGTGCCCGGGCCGGGTGACACGCACCCCGGCCTGGTTGCGCGGCTCGTCGCGGCCGAGCTGTTCGCGCTGCTGCCGGCGATTGCCGCCGGGCTCGTGACGGTCAGCCGCCTGATCTCGGTCGGGGAGCAGGAGTACCTGCTTCCGTCGTCGGTGGACGTGCCATATCCCGTGCGCGTCGTCCAGGGCGCGGCAGAGCCCGTCGTCGCGCTGGTCGCGTGCCTGCTGCTGGCGGACGTGGCCAACGCCCTGATCTCGCGACGCGTCCTCCGGCGCGACGTGCGCCGGCACGGCGTGGGAACTCGCGCCCCGGCGCCGTCCGACGCGTCGTCCCTGCCGCCGGAGCACGCCACACCGGCGCCACGCCGGCGGGTCCGGCGCGGCCTGCCGGCGCTCGTGAGGATCGGCGCCACCTGGGCGGGCGCATGGATCGTCACGCTCGCCTCCGTCGTCCCCGGCCTGATCGCGATCGGGCTCGCGTGGCCCGGTCTTCGGGACGCGTACACGGCCACGATGTCGCGGAACCCGCCCTCGGCCGACATGCTCGTCGTGGCGACGATCGTCTTCGTCGCGGCCTGGGTCGCGGCCCTCCTCATCGCCGGGCTGGGGTCAGCCATCCGTACGATCCTGTGGAGCTTTGCCACGGCTCCGTAACGAGAGCGCCATGGGGCCTCTGCTACACTCGGGCGACTTCGAGGGCTTCCCCAGGAGGCGCCAGCCAGGCAGATGGACCAGATCCTCACGCCCCTTGCGGACGCGATCAACACGTTCCTCAACGACTCGCACGTGCAGCTCGTCGGCCGCGCCGTCGCCGTGTACGTCGTGTTCCTCTGGCTCGCCTGCGCCTACTGGGCGTACAAGGACCTGCAGGCACGTACGGCGAACCCCATCGCGCCGTACCTGGCCGCCGTGGTGATCATCCTGTTCACGCCCATCCTGTTCCCCTTCGGCATCCTGCTGTACCGCCTGGTCCGCCCCGGCGAGACGCTCGCGGAATCGAACGAGCGAGCGATCGCGGAAGAGGCGATGCTGCGCGAGATCGAGGCACAGCCCCACTGCGCGAACTGCGACCGCCGGGTCGAGGCGGACTGGCTCGTCTGCCCCTCCTGCCGGAACCAGCTCCGCCGGGTGTGCCCGTCGTGCAGTCATCGCGTCGAGCTCGACTGGAGCGTGTGCGCCTGGTGCGGCGTCGACCTGATGCCGCCGCCCGTGTCGGCCACGTCGCGGCCCTCGTCGTCGGGGCGGCGGGGCGTTCGCGCGGGCACCCCCGTCACGCCGATCGCCACCGGGCCCGAGGCCACGCAGGCCACGATCGCCGGGTCCCTCGAGGCGCTTCGCGCGGACCAGCAACCCGGAGGTTCGCCGCTTCGGTGAGTGCCGGCCCGGACGGGGGACTGCACCCGGTCCCTTTCGGCGGGCCCGAGGAGAACGGCTCGGAGGGTTCCGCCGTGAATCGCGACGGGCACGCCGGCGCCGATCCCGAGCCGCCGCGGACAGGGTCAGGATCGCCGGCCGTCGCCGTCCGTCGCGGGCCGCCGGGTTCCGGGACATTCAGCCTCGAGAATCGCCCGGCGCCCGGCCTCTACGTGATGGCATGGCTCCTGGGTCTGGCCGGGCTGGGACTGTTCGTCGTGGCGGGGGGTGCGGCGTCCAGCGCGACGGCCGGCCGGCCAGCGGGCGGCGTCGCAGTCGTGCTGCTGTTCGCGGCCTTCGTGGCTCTCACCCTCTCGTTCGCGAGCGCGGCGGGATACCAGGTGCTGGCTCGCATGGCCCGGCGCGCGGACCGGTATCGCGGTCCGTCGCCCCTGATCCTCTTCGGGATCGTCCTGTTCTCCGTGACGCTCGTGGTGGGCTTCCTGAGCGCCACCGGGCTGATCGCACCCGAGTCCAACTCGATCGGCGCACTGGTCGATGTCGTGCTCACCACCTGCGCCTACCTCCTGGCGATCTGGCTGTTCGTCGTGCGGACCGGCGCCGTCGGCTGGGCGGGGATGGGCTGGCCGACGCGGTGGCGGGGGTCGGCGGAGCGGCTGATGGGAGACGTCCTGTCCGGCGTCGTCCTCATGGTCCCCACGTACCTCGTCACGATCCTGCTGGGTGCCGTGCTCGCGGCGGCGCTCGGAGCGCAACTGCCCAGCGCGCTTCCGGTCCCCCGAACGGCCCCGGACGCCCTCGCCACGATCGTGGCCGCGATCGTGATCGCGCCGATCGGCGAGGAGTCGTTCTTTCGCGGGCTCTCCCTGACGGCCTGGTGGCGGGACCTCGGGCTCCGGAGCGGGCTGGTGCGGGCGACCCTGTTCTTTGCCGCCGCCCACATCCTGAACGTGACGGCCACGAACGCCGGCGACGGGCTGCGGACGGCGATCCTCCAGTTCGCGGTGATCCTGCCGGTCGGGTACGTCCTGGGGTGGCTCTTCTCGCAGCGCGGGATCGTGGCGTCGATCGCCGGTCACATGACGTTCAACGCCGTCGCGGTGGTCCTGCTCCTGACCTCGGGAACGATCCGCGCCTGAGCACGGACCCCGCAGGGGCGCCCGGCCGGCAATCGCCCGGCAAGCCGGCGTGAAGCCCGCGTTGAGTGCCGGATCCTAGGATCGCGGCAGCTCCCGGGTCCGGATGGCGGAGGAATCGGCGGGCTCCGTCGTTCGGGCCCGGGGGCGCCACCGCCCGCCCGCCTGCCGAAGCCTCGAGGAGCGCTGGCATGTCCGTCCGGACCCACCCTCGCGGGCAGGCTCCGGGCGGCGGCGCAACCGCCGCCGGTCTTGCGGCAGTTGCCCGTCCGCGGCTGCTGCGGGAGCTGCCTCCGGAGGAGCGGCCACGGGAGCGCCTCGCGGCCCGCGGTGCGTCCCGGCCTGACGAACGCAGAACTGATCGCACTCGTCTGGGGGAGCGGCGCGGCGGGACGGAGTGCCGTCGAGATGGCGTCCGAGGCCCTCGCCGCGCACGGTGGCCTCACGGCACTCGCGGCCGCCGGAGCGGTGGAGCTCGAGTCGCTGCCGGGCGTCGGCACGGCCCGGGCCGGGCAGCTCGTCGCGGCGTTCGAGCTCGGACGGCGCCTCCTCGCGGACTGGCCCACCGGGCGCTTCACCGTTCGTACGCCGCGCGACGTCGCCGACCGCCTCGTCATGCAGATGGGACGGCTGGAGCGGGAGGAGCTGCGTGTCGTGCTCCTCAACACGAAGAACCAGGTGCTCGCGGTGCAGACCGTGTACCAGGGCAACGTGTCGACGGCGCTCGTCCGCGTGGGCGAGCTGTTCCGGGATGCCGTGCGGCAGTCGGCGGCGGGCGTGATCCTGGTGCACAACCATCCGTCGGGGGATCCCACGCCGAGCCCCGACGACCTGCACCTGACCGCGGAGGCGGTCGCCGCGGGCCGCCTGCTCGACGTGCCGGTCCTGGACCATCTCGTCATCGGGCACGACGCCTTCGTGAGCCTGCGGGACCGGGGTGTCGCCTTCGAGCGCCCCGGCGGCGGATGACGCGGCGGCTGCGCCCTGCCCGGTGCCGGACCGGGACCGGCCGGCGAGCGTCGCGCGCGGGCCACGATCCCGTGGTGGCCTCCGATCGCCGTCGCGGCAGGGCCGCCGGGTATACTGCTCGCCGCACTCACCGTCGCCGCGATCGATCCGGATCCACAGAGGTGCGATCGCCGCCCCGCCCAGCCACCCGCAGCATGCAGGTCCCGCCACGAGCATCCTCGACGCCTTTTTCGGGCTCTTCTCCCGCGACATCGGCATCGACCTCGGCACCGCGAACACCCTCGTCCACGTGCGCGACCGGGGCATCGTGATCAGCGAGCCGAGCGTCGTCGCGCTCGACACGAAGACCCACAAGGTGCTCGCGATCGGTGCGGAGGCGAAGCGCATGGTGGGCCGCACGCCGGCGAACATCATCGCGGTGCGCCCGCTGCGCGACGGCGTCATCAGCGACTTCGACGTCACCGAGCAGATGATCAAGCACTTCGTGAACAAGGTGCACGATCGAGTCGGGCTGATTCCCCGCCCGCGGATGCTGCTCGGCGTGCCGTCGGGCGTCACCGAGGTGGAGAAGCGCGCCGTGCGCGACGCCGCCATGAACGCGGGCGCCCGCTGGGCCCGCCTCATCGAGGAGCCGATGGCGGCCGCCATCGGGGCGGGTCTGCCGGTCGGTGAGCCGTCGGGCAGCATGATCGTGGACATCGGCGGCGGCACGACCGAGGTCGCCGTGATCAGCCTCGGCGGCATCGTCATCAGCAAGAGCATCCGCATCGGCGGCGACGAGATGGACATGGACATCGTCGGGTTCGGTCGCCGCGAGTACAACCTGCTGGTCGGCGAGCGCACCGCCGAGGACATCAAGATCGCGCTGGGCTCGGGCTATCCCGGTGACTGGGACGAGCTTCGCGTGACGCTGCGTGGTCGCGATCTGCTCACGGGACTGCCACGGGCCGTGGAGATCACCGCCGAGCAGGTTCGCGAGGCCATCGAGCCGTCCGTCCAGCAGATCGTCGACATCGTCAAGGACACCATCGAGGAGACCCCGCCGGAGCTGGTCGCCGACATCATGGACCAGGGGATCGTGCTGGCCGGGGGCGGTGCGCTCCTGCAGGGCCTGGACCGTCGCATCGCGGAGGCCACGCAGATGCCCGTTCACATCGCCGACGACCCGCTGACCTGCGTAGCTCGCGGCACCGGGAAGGCGCTCGAGGAGCTGGCCACCATGGAACGTTCGCTCGTCGCAGAGACGTATTCGCGCCCTCCGCGCTGACCGGCCGGTCATGTTCGCCACGCGCGCCAGCCGCCGGCGCGGGATCCTGTACGCCGTCCTGCTTGCGATCGGGCTGTTCCTCCTGGCGTTGAGCTCGACGCCGCCGATGCGCGACCTCCAGGTGGCGCTGGGCAACCTGCTGACCCCGGCCGAATCGGCGCTGTCCGGCGCGACGCGCACGGTGGGCTCGCTCGTCGGGGCCCTGGCCGAGATCGACCAGCTCCAGGCCCAGAACCGGACGCTCGAGCAGCAGAACCAGCAGCTCGCGGTGGAGAACCGCCAGCTCCAGGAGATCAAGGTCCAGAACGACCAGCTGAGCCGCCTGCTCGGGGTCCAGGGGTCGCTGGACTACCACACGGTCGCCGCCACCGTGGTCAGCCGCGAGGTGTCCCAGTACACGCGCGTGATCACGATCGACGCCGGCACCGACCGCGGCATCGAGCTCAACGACGTGGTCGTGGCCGACGGCGGGGCCCTGGTGGGCACGGTGACGACCGTCGGCAGCGACTTCAGCCGGATCCTGCTCATCAGCGACACCCGGTCCACCGTCATCGGCCTGATCGAATCGAGCCGCGCGACCGGCGAGGTGATCGGCCAGCTGGGCGGCGCGCTCGTGATGGAGAACATCCCGGCCACCGAACGGGTGAACCTCAACGACACCGTGGTGACGGCCGGCATCGATCTCGGCAACGGCATCCGTTCCCCGTTCCCCAAGGGCCTGCTGATCGGGAGCATCGTCGACGTCCAGCGCGATCCGAACGCCGTGGTCCAGACCGCGTTCATCAACCCGGCGTCGGACCTCGACAAGCTCGAGTACGTGCTGGTCATCACCGACTACCACGGCGGCCTGCCGCCCCGTCCCGGCCGCTTCGGGTGCGCCGGCGGCCGGATCGCCCGGGCCGTCCTCCACGTCGCTGCCGCTCCCGGCGCCGTCCCTCGCGCCGGCACCCTAGGGATCGCCCGTCCGTCGGTCCTCAGGCCCGCCGGCCCAGCAGTTCCAGGCGCAGGCCCGCCTTCCGCACGGCGTCCCGATCCACGACGTTGCGCGTGTCGTAGACGAGATCGCCCTGCATCGCCGCGGCAACCGGCTCCCAGTCGAGGACGCCGAACTCCGGCCACTCGGTGGCCACCACGAGCGCCACCGCGCCGCTCGCGGCCTGCACGGCGTCCGATGCCACAACGAGCTGCGGATCCGCGCGACGACCCGTCTCCGCCGCCCTGGGATCGAACCCGACCACGATCGCCCCCGCGGCCCGGAGCTCGCGTGCCAGTGCGAGGGCCGGCGACTCCCGCACGTCGTCGGTGCCCGCCTTGAACGCCAGCCCCAGCAAGCCGACACGCTCGCCCGGCAGCGGCCGGCCCACGAGCCACTCCAGGCGCGGCGACCACCGCCTGCTGGTGCGAGGCGTTCGAGCGGCTCACCGAGTCGATCAGCGGCGTGGGAACGCCGAGCCTCGTGGACAGCAGGGGCAGGGCGACGGCCTGTTCGGGCAGGCAGGACCCGCCGATCCCCGGGCCTGCGCTGAGAAACGCCCGGCCGATCCGATCGTCCATGCCCACGCCAGCCGTCACGAGGTCGACGTCCGCCCCGACGGCGTCGCAGATGCGCGCCAGCTCGTTCGCGAACGCGATCTTCGTCGCGAGGAACACGTTCGAGGCGAGCTTGATCAGCGCGACCGAACGGGCGTCGGCCACGAGTGTCGGCGCGCCGAGCGGGGCGTAGAGGTCCGCGACGGCCTGCGCCGCATCCCGGTCCTCGGGGCGGAGCCAGCCCGTCACCACCCGGCTCGGCGCGTCGAAGTCCCGGAGGCCGGCACCCTCGCGCATGAACTCCGGGTTCGTGACGACGGTCGCGCACGGACCCGCCGCCAGGCGGCGCTCGACCAGGCGTGACAGGCGGTCGGGGCCTTCGACGGGGAGCGTCGAGCGGACGGCGATCACGTGGTCCGGTGGCGCCGACTCCAGCAGTCCGGCCACGACGGATTCGACGTGCACGGTGGACAGGGGGCCGTCCGCGTCCGTCGGTGTGCCCACGCACACGATCGATACCGCCGATCCAGCCGGCGGCAACGCGGCGGTCGTGGAACTCGAGGCGTCCTGCGGCCGACTCGGCGCGGATCGCGTCCTCCAGGCCCGGCTCGAAGATGGGCGTACGGCCGGCGACGAGGCTCGCGACCCGCTCCGCGTCGATGTCGCAGACGGTGACGCGGTGGCCGAGGCGGGCGAAGCCGGCGGCAGTGACGAGGCCGACCGGCCCGGCGCCGATGAGGAACAGGTGCACGCACGACTCCTGGTCGGGGACGCGAGCTTGTCGTCCCGATGGTACCCGGGAGGCGGCGCCGCCGGACCGCTGGCCGCGCGCTGCGGACCGTCCCGTCAGCGGCCGCCCGATGAGGTCCCACCCGTCAGCGGCCGCGCGCTGCGGCCCGTCCCGTCAGCGCTCGCCTGGTGCGGCCGATGCGCGCTCGCGTGCGCGGCTCGCGGTCACTGCATCGAGCGGTTCTGCCCTCCATCCACCGGCACCAGCGTCCCGGTCACGTAGCTCGCCCGTGCGGACGCCAGGAACGCGACCACCGCGGCGAGTTCGGACGGCTCCCCGTACCGGCCGAGGGGAATGGTGCGCTCCTGGCCGGCGCGTACCTCGTCCTCGGAACACCCCGTGCGTGTCGCCGTGTCACCGTCGAGCTGGCGGATGCGTTCGGTGTTGATCCGTCCGGGGCCGACCGCGTTGACCAGGATCCCGTCGGGCGCCAGCTCGATCGAGAGCGTCTTCATCAGGCCCTGGACGGCGGACCGGACCGCGTTGCTGGTCACGAGGTTCGCCACGGGCTGCTTCACGCTGGTGCTCTCGATGAACACGATCCGGCCGCCGCCCGACCGGCGTGCCCGCTCGTCGCGAAGGTGCGGGAGGGCCGCGCGGACCAGGCGCACGGCCGACAGGAACGTGAGATCGACTGCGTGCCGCCACTGCTCGTCCGAGATCGACTCGAACGGTCCCGGCGGAGGACCGCCGGCGTTGACCACGAGCACGTCGAGCCGCCCGAACCGATCCACGGTCGCCCGGACCAGGCGCTGACCGGTATCCGGGAGCGCGACGTCCCCGGCGGTCCACGCGATCCGGTCCCGCGCCGGGCGGCGGGCACGGGACCCGCCCAGCCAGATGTCGGCGTCGTCCGCGGTGACCGGGTCGAGTCCGCGGCCCGCCTGCTCGTCGTCGACCTGGGATGCGAGCTCGTCGGACGTTCGGGCGAGCGAGGCCTCGTCGCGCGACGCGAGCATGACCGTCGCGCCCTCCCGCAGCAGCTCATGGGCGCAGGCCCTGCCCAGCCCGCGGCTCGCCCCGACCACGAGCGCCACCCGTCCGTCAAGACCGAGATCCATCGCCTGCCTCCGTCGTGGGTGAGGTCCATCGTGCCACGTCCGCCGGCGTGGGTTCGAGTCCGGGAGCTCGCACTGCCCCGATGGGACCATGACCCGAGGGACCATCGCGCGATGTCCGCGGGCTGCCTGGCGGCGCAGGCTCGTGTGACCACGGGCGCCCGGGGCTGTCTCGCCCGCTCGAACGCACGCAGATGCCTGGAGCCGCCATGCACCGCCGACTGCCCGCTGCCATCGTCGCCGCCGTGATGAGCGCGGCGCTGCTCGTACCGCTCGTTGCCGTCGTCGGCATCGTCCCCGCCGTCCGCGCGGCCTCCCCGGTGAAGGTCGTCGTCGTCGTCGGGCCGACGGGCTCGCTGACCGACAGCAACCTGCAGTGGGCGGCCGCGATCGCCCAGCGTGCGGCATCGCATGGCGCACAGGTCGTCACGGTGTTCCATCCCCACGCCACCTGGACGGAGGTCTCGGCCGCCGCGGTCGGGGCCAACGTCCTCATCTACCTGGGCCACGGCAACGGGTTCCCCTCGCCGTACACCACGACCCTCATGCGGGACCGCCAGGACGGGATGGGCCTCGATCCCGTCGACGGGGCGCCCGACGACAAGGTCCAGTACTACGGCGAGCAGTACATGGCGACGCTGCACCTGGCGCCGGGAGCCTTCGTCATCCTGAACCACCTGTGCTACGCGAGCGGCAACAGCGAGCCCGGCCAGCCTCAGCCGACCCAGGCCGTGGCGGTCGAGCGGGTCGACAACTTCGCCGCCGGGTTCCTGGCCGGCGGCGCGTCCGCCGTCATGGCCCTCGGGACCCAGGACGCCGGTGACATCGTCGACGGGCTGTTCGGCCCGCCCCAGACGCTCGACCAGCTGTTCATGGCGGATGGCGGAATTGGCACGGCGACGCTCACCGTTGCGTCCGTACGAACGCCCGGCGCGCGGCTCCATCTCGACCCCCAGACCGCGACCTCGGGCTTCTACCGCTCCCTGTCGGGCAATCTCGACCTGCTCACGTCCACCGTGGTCGGCGGCGACGCCGGTGCAGCGGTCGTGCCCGCCGTGCAGCCTGCGCCCACCAGCCCACCGGACCCGTCGAGCACCTCGTCCGCGTTCGTGCCGGCGCCGGCGCCCGCCCTGGTCTCGCTGGTCGCCCCGTCCGTCTTCACGCCCAACGGCGACGGGATCTCGGACACCCTCGGGATCGCGTACGACCTCTCGGCCCCGGCGACGCTCGACGTCTCGGTGGTGACCGTGGCCGGCGCCTCCGTCCGCCATCTCTCCGTCGCGGCGGCCAGGGGTGGCGGCCGCTTCAGCTGGGACGGGCGCGACGACGCCGGAGCGACGGTCCCCGACGGCACGTACCTCCTGCGCGCCACGCCGGTCGGCGTGGACGGTGCGGCGGGGACCACCGTGACCATCGTGACCCGGGTCATGACCGCGATCAGCTCGCCTGCCGCTGCGCCCGCCGTCTTCTACCCGCTCGACCGGGACGGCGTCGCGGACACGACGTCGCTCTCGATGACGCTGACCCAGCCGGCCGTCGTGACCTGGACGGTCGAAGATGCGGCCGGGAAGACCGTCCGGGTCCTGTGGGATCACCGGCAGACCCCGGCGGGACCGTGGGCCGAATCGTGGAACGGCACCGGCCGGCGCGCCGGGTCGAGCGCTCTCGTGCCGATGCCGGCCGGCCGCTACCAGTCCGTCGTCTCGGCGACGACCGCCGCGGGCACGCTGCTGATGCGGGCCTCGATCTGGCTCATGCCCTTCCGGGTGACCCCGTCCAGGACGACCGCCTCGGCCGGGCAGGTCGTGACGGTGTCGATCGTGGCCGCCGAGGCGCTCCGGGTGGCGCCGCGCCTGCTGGTGAGCCAGCCCGGGATGACCGCCTATTCGGTGACGGCGAGCGTCGTGCCGGGCAGTCGGCTGGCGTTCAGGGCGGTGTTCCGGGTGCGCGCGGGCCACTCCGGGACTGTCACCTTGCGGGTGGCAGGTACGGAACGCACCGGCCGATCCGTGGTCATGGCCACGACGCTGGCGCTCCGCTAGGGGCCTTCCCGACGTTGACCCACCTTCCCGGCGCGCGTGTGGTCGCGGCAGGGAAGCAACCCGGTCCGGCATGACCCGGGTCACCATCGGTACACTGCACGCGATGAGCCCGCGCGAGCCGAACCGCACGTACGACGACACGTGGGTCGTGCTCCCCACGTACAACGAATCCGGGAACCTGCCGGGCATCGCCGCGGCGATCATGGCGAACCTGCCGGGCGCGACCCTCCTGGTCGTGGACGACGCCTCGCCGGACGGGACGGGCGACCTGGCCGATTTGCTCGCGGCGTCGGACCCCGGGGTGCGCGTGCTCCACCGGCCGGGCAAGCAGGGACTGGGCCGGGCCTATATCGACGGCTTTCGCGTCGCGCTGGCCGGAGGGGCCGGCCGCGTCGTCCAGATGGACGCGGACTGGTCCCACGATCCGTCGTACCTGCCCGGGCTCGTCCAGCCGATCGAGGGTGGCGCGGACCTCGTGATCGGATCGCGCTACGTCCGTGGCGGCGGGGTCACGAAGTGGGGGATCGGCCGGCGCGCCGTCTCACGTGGCGGCTCGACGTTCGCCCGGATCGTCCTCGGGCTGCCCGCGCACGACCTGACGGGCGGATTCAAGGCGTGGCGGCGGGAGACGCTCGCGGCGATCCCCTGGGACGGGGTCCACGCCGGCGGCTACGTGTTCCAGATCGAGATGACCTACCTGGCACGTCGCGCCGGCGCCACGGTCGTCGAGGTGCCCATCGTCTTTCGCGACCGCGAGGTCGGCGTCAGCAAGATGTCGCGGCGGATCGTGGCCGAGGCGCTGCTGGTGGTCCTGACGCTCCGCTGGGAGGAGCTGCGCGGCCGGGGCCCGAAGGCCCGCGTGCAGCCCGCGGCCGGCCCGACCGCCCCGCCGGACGCCATGGCGCCCCTGCCCGACGCCGCCCCGCCCGACGCCATGGCGCCCCTGCCCGCCGCCGGACCGGGCGGCGACGAGCAGCCCGGCTGACATGCGCGAGCTGGTAGGGGTCGAACCGCCGTCGCATGCGCCGCCGGCGGCCGCGCGCATCGTCATCGACCTGCGGCCGCTGCAGGAACCCGAGCGGACGCCGATCACGGCCGCCTATCTCCGGCGCCTGCTGACCGCGTTCGCCGCCGATCCGCTGCCGGGCGAATCGTTCGTTCCGGTACTGCGCCTGCTGCGGGCCGACCCGACGCGGGAGCCGGACCTCGAGGCGCTGACGGTGGCCGGGCGCAGGCGGGTGCTTCCCACGGCGCGCTTCCTTCGCTCGGCGGGCCTGACAGTCGACGCGTTCCAGCTCCGTGGAGCGGAGTTGGGCAGCGGGCGGGGTTACGAGCAGGTGGGAGCGGCCGGCGTGCTGTACCACACTGCCGGCGGCGCGGTGCCGCTCGGCTCGGACCTGCCCGTCGTGGCCACGCTCCTCGATCTCGCGCCGTGGGAGCTGCCGTCCATCTACGCGGCCAGTCCCGCCGCGCGGTTCGGGCATCGCCTGCGCGCGAGGATCCTCCGCGACGCGACGCGCCTCATCGTCTGCTCGGACGCGACGGCGGAGGCGGCCCGCCGGCTCGTGCACATCCGGCCCGAGCGCATCGCGGTGGTGGGGCTCGCGGCCGGCGAGGCGTTCGTGCCCGCCGCCGGCCGCGCCGACCGGGTCGCGGGATTGCGCACCCGCCTGGGGTTGCCGCCGAGGTACTTCGTGTTCAGTGGCAGGTACGACGCGCGCAAGGATCTCGGGACGTTGTTCCGCGCCCTCGCCGCGCTGCGCGAGGAGTCGCCCGACACGTCGTCGCGCCGCCGCCGCACGGCTCCGACGGACGACGCTGCCGGCTCGCGGACCGCCACGACGCCAGCCACGCGAGCGCAGCAGGGAGGCCACGCGGAGGGCGCCGAGGCCGTTCCCTGGCCGCCGATCGTGGTGCTCGCCGGCGCGCAGGGCGCCGAGGAGAGCGATGCACCCGCGCTGGCACGTGCCGCGGCGAGATATGGCGTCGACGACCTCGTCGTCCTCGTTCCTCACCTGTCTCCCGACGACCTGGCCACCCTCGAGGCCGGAGCCGAGGCCGCGGTCTTCCCCGCGATCAGCGAAGGGACCGGCCTGGCTGTGCTGGAGACCCTGGCCGTCGGCATCCCCGTGGTGGCGTCGCGCGTGGGTCCCCTGCCCGAACTGGTAGGGCCGGCGGGGATCATCGTCGAGCCGCGCGACCCGGCGCGCCTCGCGGCCGCCCTCCGCGCGGCGTGGTCCGGGCACATCCACGATCAGCTGCGCCGCGTCGCCCGCCAGCGCGCGCTGGCGGGGCGGCGCACGTGGGCGGACGTCGCGCGAGAGACCCGGGAGGTCTACGCGGCCGCTCTCCGGCGCGACTGACCGAGCGACATCGCGCCCGCGCCGGCCGGACCGCCTGGGCCGTCGGACGCGACCCCCCTTGCCGCGTGCCGCCGCGCTACCTGGGACGCGCGGCCGTGGCGCTCCGCGGAGCCGTCGCCGAGGAGACGGTGACGGCCGTCCCCTCGGGCACGACCTGGATGACCACCTGGCCCCGCACGAGCTGCACCGGCGTGCCCGCGCCGGCCCCGGAGGCCTGCGTCAGGAGCAGCGGTGCGCCGTCGGAGGCCTTGCTCCACGTCGCGTCCACGGCCACGCCGTCGCGCAGGACGAGCGCCCGCCCGCTGCCCGTGTACCCCAGCTCCAACCTGCCCTTCAGCTGGTTCGTCGGCTGGCCCGGCTGGTTGAGGAGCGGCCCCACGGCCACGTAGACGACCACGATGTCGAACGGCGCGACGCGCGCGCCGGTCACGGGATCCACCTGCGCCGACGCCATCCACGGACCTCGGGTATCGGTCGGTCGCGGGATCGTACTCGTAGGTGATCACGCCGGCCGGATAGGGAACCCGGAGCGAACCGGCCGCCGGACGTCGCGCGGGCGGCGCGGGGTCGACGAACGACCAGCCTGGCGCCGGGGCTGCCGGAACGGCGAGCCGCTTGGCGAGTTCGTCGAGCTGCGTCGTGCTCGAGTACACGTTGTGTGGCGCCACGCGCGTCGTGATCCGCGGCATGTAGCTTGCCCAGATGTACTCGTCGGCGTTCCACACGAGCTGGCCGTTGAGCTGCTGCAGCGCGGCCAGCGCATTCGGGGCCCCGCCCACGTGCGCGTACAGCGCGTGCCACTGTGCCGCCCACCCGACGAAGTAGAGCCGGCTGCTGCGGATGGGGCCGATCGCCGGGGCCGGGGTGGTCTGGTAGAGCGCCATGTAGCGCGGGATCCCGCCCTCCGCCGGGGCCTGGACCAGGATGTCGGCGGCGGCGAGCCCTGACTGCGGCCGCGCGGCGGGAGCGTCGTCGATCATGACCGCCACGACCGGCCGCGCGGCTTCGGCCGCAGTCTCGAGCACGCCGTCGGTGGGCGCCTCGACCAGGGGGACGGGCGTCGGGGTGGGGATGGCCGTGGGCGCGGCCGACGCGACCGCCGATGCAACCGGCGTGGCGGGTGCCACCGCCGCCGCGGCCGAGGACGACTCGGGCACGACGGGCGCGCCCGAACAGCTGTTGAGCAGGAGCGCGGCGACGAGGAGGGCGGCGACAGCGGCCGCCGGCTGTGCCCGTCCGGCGGGGGTGGTGAGCGCCGCGCGCGTCGACCGGGACACATGGCTGCGGAACCCGGCCAGTCCGACGCGGGATCGACGGGCGACGACGAACCCCCTCGTTGGCGCGGCCATGGGCACGCATCCTACCAGCCGGCGTGTCGGCCGGTGCCGTCGCGTTGCGGCAGTCCGCGTAGGCTGGTCGATGCGCGGCCGCGGCCGGATGCGTGGCCACCACTCCAGGAGGGAGCGACATGGACGAGCGGCAATCCTCGGCCGACAAGGACGGCGGATCGGCCCACGCCGGACCGGGCGCCGTCAGCGGCCTCGACGCGGAACGCATCGACTTCACGCTCGGCGCCGTCGGCATGGCGCGCGGCCGGGACGTCCGGATCGGCCAGGCCGCGGTCGGGCTGGCCATGGGCGACGAGATCGAGCTCCGCCAGTCGAGCGTGCGCTTCGCGCTGGCACGCGACTCCGTCCGGCTCGACACCTCGGCGGCCGCGACCGTGATCGGCAATCACGTGGACGTGGGCCCGCGCACGGCGGTCGCAGTCCTGGTCGCCAGGCACGTCGAGGGCGATGTCCGGCCGCTGCTCGACTGGCGCGGAGCCGCGGTCTTCGGCGCCGTGTTCGCGCTCGTCGGCGCCGTGGTCGGACGTCGCGCGCCGCGGAAGGGCGGGCCGCGCCGCCGGGCCTGAACGCTTCCCCCCGATCCCCTCGGCCTAGCCCCGCCTCGCCGTGACGGTGCCGGTCTCGGGCACGTGCTCGGCCGCTGCCGGTCCCGCGGAGCCTGGTGCGTTGTCGTGCGCCGCCGCGCGGTCGGGCTCGACGGCACAGCGCTCGCAGAGGCCGTAGAAGTCGAGTACGTGCGTGCTCACCACGAAGCCGCCGAGCGCGGGCGCCCCGGAGATGAGGCACGGTGACAGCGGGCGCAGCTGGCCGCACCCCACGCAGATCGCGTGCTCGTGATGCTCGGTCCCGCAGTAGGCGTATCCCACCGACCCGGACCTGAGCGTCGCCCGCTTGATCCGCCCGGCGGCACCGAGGCGTTCGAGCGTCCGGTACACGGTCGCCAGGCTGGTCGCCGGCGCGACCAGGCGCGCCTCCCGAAGCAGATCCTCGGGCGTGCGGACGCGGCTCGACCCGAGCATCGCCTCCAGGATCGCCCGTCGTGGAGCCGTGACGGACGGCCCGATGATGGCCAGCGCGTCGGCCATCGCGGCGTTCCGGGTCCCCTGCTCGTTCCGGTCCGCAGCCACGACAGGCGTCGCCGTGGCCGTCATTGTCGTGACTCCTCGGCCCTGACCGGCACGTCCAGCCGGCGCACTGCCCGCACGAAGCTGCCCGCCGCGATGCCCGCGACGATGACCGCGACGAGGATCAGGCCCGCGTTCACGCTGTCGAGGTTGGGGATCAGCAGCCCGGTGGGGATCCCGCGGTCCAGCGCATCCGCGATGCCGGGCAATGTGAGCGAGAAGAGCCCCCAGGCGGCGAACAGCAGGCCGCCGTAGAGGAGCGTGTTGCCGGCGACGGCCCGCGACACGTACGTCATGGCATGCTCGCCGAACCCGCGGGTGCGCATCCACGCCCCGATCGCGGCCCCCGCCAGCGCCTGGACGAGCATCGTGCCCACGCCGAACAGCAGTCCCGGGAGGAATGCCACCGCGGCGTTCGGCATGGCCGGCGCGAGGACGGTGTAGATGATGATCGCGAAGGCCCCGGTGCCCCAGCCCGCCACGAACCCGTGCACGAGCGTCATCCGCAGCGGGATCGGCCGACCGGCCTCGTTCAGGATGCCGTTGGTGCCGTCCTGGGTGCCCAGGTGGAAGAGCCGGTGGAGGAGCTGCTCGAACCACTCCGTGAGGTGCAGCTCGCGGCCCAGCCGCAGGATGTACGCGCCGGACACGGCCATGACGATTCCGACGGCGAGGTCGATCGCGGCATTCAGCGAGCCACTGGCCAGGATCGGCGCGAGGGCCAGGTACGCGAGCTCGGACGCCACGGCCCGCTGCAGCGTGAACGCGGCCGAGAAGAGCAGGCCGGCCTGCATGCCGCGCCGCCCGGATGCGGCACCGATCGCGTAGCTGACCGTGATCGGCCAGGTGTGTTCGTCGGGCGTCACGCCATGGAGGACGCCGAGCAGGAAGGAACTCATCAGCAGCGCGAAGAGTCCGGTGCCCGCGTGGGGGGCGAGGATGTCGAGGGGCATCGGTCAGCGCCTGGGAATGAGAATGAGTCGCATTTGCACGGCATGATGACATGCACGCGGGCGACCGTCAAGCGCCCGCGGCCGGCCTGCCCGCTGCCAACGTCCACCCGGCCCGCACCGTCCTGCCGTCCGGCAGAGCGGGGGGCGGCATCGCATCCGGTACACTCGCCGCCGTGATTCATCCTTCAGCCGACGTCGCGGCCGATGCCAGCATCGGTCAGCGCACCAGCATCTGGAACCGTGCACAGGTCCGCGAAGGCGTCGTGATCGGCGACGACTGCATCGTGGGCAAGGACGCCTACATCGACTTCGGCGTCCACGTCGGGGACCGCTGCAAGATCCAGAACGGGGCCCTCGTGTACCACGGGGTCACCGTCGAGCCCGGCGTGTTCATCGGCCCGGGCGCGATCCTGACGAACGATCGCTTCCCCCGCAGCATCACGCCCGAGGGGGCGCTCGCGGGCGCGGACGACTGGACGGTCAGCACGATCACCCTGCGCTACGGCTGCTCGATCGGCGCCGGGGCGGTGATCGTGGCCGGCAACGACGTCGGGCGGTTCGCCACCGTCGGTGCCGGTTCCGTCGTCACGCGGCCGGTACCGGCCCATGCCCTCGTGGCGGGCAATCCCGCCCGGAGGCTGGGCTGGGTGTGCGCCTGCGGGCAGCGGCTCGCGAACGCATCGGGCGCGCACTTCGCCGCGGACGGCGAGGGCGAGGCCAGCTGCCCCGCGTGCAGCCGCCACTACACGATCGTCGCGGAGGGATGCGCCGAAAGCCGAGCCGGGTGACGGCGACGGCCTGGTCACCCGCGCCGCACAACCAGGAGGCCCGCCCGTGATTCCTATCTCCAGGCCCGACATCGGCCCCGCCGAGGAGGCGGCGGTCCTCGACGTCCTCCGGTCCGGCATGGTGGCCATGGGCCGCCGGACTGCCGAGTTCGAGGCCGCCTGGGCGGCCTACTGCGGTGTCCGCCACGGCGTCATGATGTCGAACGGGACCGTCACGACCGAGGCCATCCTGCGCGCGCTGGGCATCGGGCACGGCGACGAGGTCATCACCGTCAGCTTCAGCTTCAACGCGACCGTCAGCACCATCCTGCAGGCCGGTGCGACGCCCGTCTTCGTCGACATCCGCGAGTCCGACTTCACCATGGACCCCGATCTCGTCGAGGCGGCGGTGACCCCGCGGACGAAGGCCATCATGCCCGTGCACCTGTACGGGCTCATGGCCGACATGGATCCGCTGGCCGACATCGCGCGCCGCCACGGGCTCCATCTCATCGAGGATGCGGCGCAGGCGCACGGCGCGACGTACCACGGTCGCAGGGCGGGTTCCTTCGGGCCGGCGATGTTCAGCCTGTACGCGACCAAGAACCTCATGACCGGCGAGGGCGGGATTGCGACCACCGACGACGACGAGCTCGCCGACCGGCTCCGGCTCTACCGCAACCACGGCATGCGCCAGCGCTACTACCACGAGGAGCTCGGCACGAACTTCAAGCCGACCGACCTCGCCGCGGCGCTGGGCCTCGCGCAGCTGCCGCGCCTCGACGAGCGGACGGCGCAGCGCCGGCGGAACGCGGCGCGGCTCACTGCCGGGCTGGGCGGGTACCTGACGCCGCGGGTCCCCGAGGGCCGCGAACACGTCTGGCACCAGTACACGATGCGGTTCCCCGGCGAGCGCGAGCGAGTCGTGGCGGGGCTGACGGAACGGGGCATCGGGTCGCTCATCTACTACCCGGTGCCGATCCACCGGCAGTCGTACCTGCAGGCGTATGTCCCGGGCGCCGCCGATCTCGACCTTCCGGTGACAAGCCGCCTGTCCGACGAGGTCCTGTCCATCCCCGTGCACCCGAAGCTGACCGACGAGGAGCTCGACACGATCGTGCGGGCGGTGCGCGAGGTCGCGACCCCGGTCGACGCGGTCGCCGCCGGGTCTGCCGGGGATCCCGGGACGGGCGCGCCGTGAGCGGGCCTGCCAGGCTGCGGGTGGGGCTTGCCGGCCTGGGATCGATGGGGCGGAACCACCTGCGCAACCTTGCGTCCCGCGACGACGTGATCCTGGCGGCGGTGGCGGACCCCAACGACGAGGCGCTCGGGCACGCCGCCGAGCAGGCCGGCGTCCGCGGGTACGCGGACCCCGCCGACATGCTCGACGAGGAGGGGCTCGATGCCCTGGTCGTGGCCGCCCCCACGACCCTCCATCACGGGATCGCGCTCCATGCCATCGAGCTCGGCGTGCCGGTCCTCGTCGAGAAGCCCCTGGCGACCACCGTCGCCGAGGGTCGCGAGCTGGTGGAGGCGGCAGATCGCCGGGGCGTCCTCCTCCAGGCGGGCCACATCGAGCGCTTCAACCCGGCCGTGCAGGCACTCGGCGAGCGGCTCCACGGAGGGGCGCTCAGCCGCATCTTCAGCATCAAGACCCTGCGCGCCGGCCCGTTTCCCGCGCGGATCCGGGACGTCGGTGTGGCGGTGGACCTCGCGACGCCACGACGTCGACATCATGTGCCACCTCGCCCGCCTGCGCCCCGACCGGGTCTATGCCGAGACCACGCAGCACATCCACACGTCGCACGAGGACCTCGTCTTCGGCCTGCTCCATTTCCCCGGTGGCACGGTCGGACTGCTGGACGTGAACTGGCTGACCCCCGAGAAGCAGCGCCGCATCACCGTGCTCGGCGAGGAGGGGATGTTCCAGGTCGACTACCTCAGCCAGTCGCTGACGTTCACGCGTGGCGCCGCGGAGCTCAGCCCGACCTACCTGGACGGCTACGCGCCCACGTTCGCCGGGGAGACGGTGCAGCTTCCGGTGACCCCCGCCGAGCCCCTGCGCCGGGAGCTCGATGCGTTCTTCGACGCCATCCGAACCGGCGGCCCCGCCGCCATCCCGGGCTCCGACGGCCTCTGGGCCGTCGCGCTCGCCAACCTTCTGCTCGAGTCCGCGGCGGCCCATCGCCCGGTCGCCGTGCACCCACCGGAGGTCGCCCACGCATGACCGAGTTCGTCAGCCCCTGGCGCGGTGAGCCCGAGACGGTCGGCACCGTCGCCGTCATCGGCATGGGCAAGATCGGACTGCCGCTGGCCGCGCAGTACGCCGCGCACGGGTGGCACGTGATCGGGGTCGACATCCAGCCGTGGGTGGTCGACACGCTGAACGCGGGTCGTGTCCACTTCGCCGAGGAACCCGGGCTGGCCGAGCGCATCGCCGAGGCCCACGCGGCGGGCAGGTTCCGCGCGACGACGTCACACGCCGATGCGACGCGCGATGCGGACGTCGTGGTGATCATCGTCCCGGTCATGCTCTCGGACGCGCAGGAACCGGACTACCGCTACATCGACCCGGCCACCGAGGCGGTCGCGGCAGGTCTCCATCCGGGCCTGCTGGTGCTGTACGAGACGACGCTGCCGGTGGGCGACACGCGGGACCGGTTCCGGCCCATGCTGGAGGCGGCCAGCGGCCTCCGCTGTGGCGATCCCGAGCAGGGCTTCCTGGCCGCGTTCAGCCCGGAGCGCGTGTACAGCGGCCGCATCTTCCACGACCTGGAGACGTACCCCAAGCTCGTGGGGGGCGTGGACCCGGCCAGCGGCGCGCGGGGGGCGGCGTTCTACCGCAGCGTCCTGCCGGCCGAGGTATGGCAGCTCTCGACCGCCGAGGCCGCCGAGTTCGCCAAGCTCGCCGAGACGACCTACCGGGACGTCAACATCGCCCTGGCGAACCAGTTCGCCGAGTACGCCGAGCGCATGGGCGTCGACATCCAGGAGGTCATCCGCGGGTCGAACAGCCAGCCGTTCAGCCACATCCACCAGCCCGGCATCGGGGTGGGCGGCCACTGCATCCCCGTCTACCCCCATTTCCTCATCAGCCGAGCCCCGGAGCTGACGATGCCCGCCCTTTCGCGGCAGGTCAACGACGGCCAGGTGGGTGCCGCGGTGCAGGCGGTCGAGCGCGAGCTCGGGCCCCTCGAGGGGATGCCGGTCCTGGTGCTCGGGCTCACGTACCGCGAGGACGTGAAGGAGCTCGCGTACACGCGGGCGATCCCGCTGATCGAGCGCCTGGCGTTCCATGGCGCCGAGGTCTGGGCCTACGACCCGCTCCTCTCGGACGAGGAAGTCGCCCGGATCGGCGCACGCCCGTGGCACTGGAGCGAGCCCGCCCGGTTCCGCGCCATCGTCGTGCAGACCGGGGCCCGCCAGTTCCGCGCCATCGACCCGGCCTGGTTCCCGGATCTCGCCCTGGTCTTCGACGGGAGGAACGCGCTGCGCGACCTGGCGCTACCCGAGCGCGTGACGTACGTGGGCGTGGGTGTTCCGGACCCGCGGGTCGAGCGACACGTCAGGCGGACCGCGGGCGCCGGGAGCTCGGGCAAGCGCTGAGGCGGGGCATGAGCCTCGACGGTGGCCGCGCGCTCAGGCTCGCCTGCGTCGTCGGCACGCGCCCCCAGCTCATCAAGGCGGCGGCCGTGTGGCCGGCGCTGCAGCGGGATCACCATCCCTCGACTGATCGACACCGGCCAGCACTACGACGAGGAAATGGCGGGCCGCTTCTTCGGCGAGCTGCGGCTCCCGCCGCCGGTGCACCAGCTGGGCGTGGGCAGCGGCACGCACGCCCGCCAGGTCGCCGCGATGATGGACCGTCTCGAGCCCATCGTCATCGACGAACGGCCCGACGCCGTCCTCGTGTTCGGCGACACCAACTCGACGCTCGCCGGTGCGCTCGTCGCGTCGAAGCTGGAGGTGCCGCTCGCGCACGTCGAGGCCGGTCTCCGCTCGTTCGATCGCCGCATGCCGGAGGAGGTCAACCGCGTGGTGGTCGACCACCTCGCCGAGCTCCTGTTCGCTCCGAACGACAACGCCGCCGCCAACCTGCGTGCCGAGGGGATCGGACGGGCACTGGGCGGTCCGGGCGTCGGAGGGCCGGCCGGCACCGGGGTCCGGGTCGAGGTCGTCGGGGACCTGATGCAGGACCTCTGCGCGGCGACGCTGCCGACGGTGCGCGACCCGGGCACGATCGGCCACGATGCTCCTTCCGCGGTCGCATCGCTCAGGCTCGTCCCGGGCGAGTACCTGTTCGCGACGATCCACCGCGCGGAGAACCGCGCGCCGGGCGCGGTCCATGGGTGGCTTGCCCTGCTGGGTGTCCTGGAACGGCGCGTGGTGCTCGCACTTCACCCGGGCACGAAGCACGTCCTCGACGAGATCGATGCCGTCGTGCCGGCGAACGTGTGCATCGTGCCTCCCCAGGGCTACGGGACCACGCTCGCTCTCCAGCTGCATGCCGCGGCCGTGGTGACCGATTCCGGCGGGGTGCAGCGCGAGGCGGCGTGGCTCGGGACGCCGGCCCTCGTGCTCCGCGAGACCACCGAGTGGCCGGCGACACTCGAGGCGCATGGAGGGCGGGGCGTACTGGTGGGGCGTGACCCGGCACGTGCCGCCGCGGCGCTCGCCCGACTGGCTCCCGCCGAGCGCGCCGCGGCCGATGCCGCGAGGCGAGTGACAACCGCCGCGATCGCCCCGTCCGGCGCCGCCGACGCCATCGCCCGTCTGCTCGGTCTCTGGCTGCCAGCGTGATGCCCGGCCTCCCCGGCCAAAGGCCGGCAGACGATCGAAGTGGCACGGCGGCAGGGCCACCGCGCGGGTCGCTGCGCATCGCGATCGTGGCGGCCAACACCTTCGAGCACGACTCCCGCCTGCTGCGCACCGGGCACGCACTCGCGGAGGACGGGCATCGCGTGACCCTGCTCGCATTCGCGTCGCCCGGCCTCGCGTCGCACGAGCAGCTCGGCGAGCGGCTGGACCTGCGCCGCCTCGACGTGGACCGTCGCGTGACGAGCGTGTTCCGGCCACTGTCCGAACCGATGCGCGCCGGCCTGGCCCGGCTGATGGGTTTCGATCCGGCCGCGACGGCACTTCCGGCATCCGCTTCCCGCGGCGCGGACCGCGTGCGCGCGCTCGCGCGCCGCGTCATCGAGATCCTCGCCCACCAGCGGCGCGTCGGGCCCTGGCGCGATGCCGTCGTCGCGGCCGTTCCCGACGCCGACGTCTACCACTGCAAGGCACTTGTCGCGCTGCCCGTGGTGGCCGGCGCGGCGGACCGCTCCCGTGCGCGCTTCGCGTACGACCTCGCCGACCTGCACACGGAGGCCGCCCGCCTGGCGCGGATGCCCGGGCCCGTGCGGTCCCTGGTCCGGCGTCGGGAAGCCGCCTGGGTGCGGCGCGCGGCGCTGCTCACGGCCGTCAGCGAGGGCGTGGCCCGGGAGGCCGCGAGGCGGTTCCACGTCCGGCCGCCGGTCGTGGTCCTGAACTGCCCGCCGGCCTGGCATCCCGAGAACCCGGCTCCGCCCGCCTCGGGCCGGATCCGGGAAGCGACCGGGATCGCGCCCGGCCGGCCGGTCGTGCTCTACCAGGGCGGGTTCAGCGTCGACCGCGGGATCGAGGAGTTGATCGAGGCACTGGACCGGGAGCCGCTGCGGACGCTGGACGCCGCCGTCGTCCTGCTCGGCTACGGCCGGCTGCGCGACCGCCTCGTCGCGGAGGCCGTCCGGCGGCCGGGCCGGCTGTTCGTGCTCGATGCCGTGCCGCCCTCGGAGCTGCTGCCCTGGACCGCCTCGGCCGACCTGGGCTACGTGGGCCAGCCGCCGCGCACGCTCAACCAGCGGCTGAACCTCGCGAACAAGCTCTTCGAGAGCATCATGGCCGGGGTGCCGGTCGTGGTGGCCGGCGGAACGGAGCACTGCCGGGTCGTGACCGTGGAGGGACTCGGCACGTGCTCGGCCATCGAACCCGGGGCGATCGCGAGCGCCGTGGCGGATCTCCTCGGCCGGCCGAAGGAGGAGCGGGAGGGCCTGCGCCGCCACTGCCGAACGGTCGCCCTCGAGCGCTACACGTGGGAGCGCCAGCGAGCGGGGCTGGTGGAGGCATATCGCCGGCTCGATGACGGTCCTGCCGTGGCATCACGCTTCGCGTCGCACGCCCCTTCCGCGGGGGCGACGGCCGGCACACCGGAGACGGAACCATGAGCCGCATCGTCATGTTCGTCTACAACGACTGCACGACGGACGCGCGGGTGCTGCGCGAGGCGGGCAGCCTGGTGCGTGCGGGCCACTCGGTGACGATCATGGCGCGGCCGAAGGACGTGACGTCGAAGGAGATGGACCGGGAGTGGCGCGACGGCTTCGAGATCGTCCGCGTCCCATTGCCCACGGGCTGGAAGCGCTGGTACATCCTCGCCCGGTACCCGTGGCGAGGCCGCTGGTGGGTCCGCTTCCGGCTGCTCTTCGACCTGCGGCGCGGGCCGAAGGGATGGGTGGAGCTCGTCTGGCTGCTGCCGGTCACGGTGGCGTGGCTCGGATGGACCGCGGTGCGCACACCGTTCAACCTGCTGTTCCGGAAGCTTCGCGCCGGGCAGCGGCCGGGCGGGGACACGATCGACTGGCTGACGCGCTGGCAGTGGTCCATCGGCGGGTGGGCACGCGCGGCCGCGGCCGTCGCGCCCGAGGCCGACGCATACCACGGGCACGACCTGTCCGGGCTTCCGGGCGCCGTCGCGGCGTCGGCGCGCCATGGCCGCACCGCCCCGGGCACGCGCCCCGCCCTCGTGTACGACAGCCACGAGATCTACGTCGAATCCGGCAGGATCGCGAAGCTGCCCTCGTGGGCGCGCCGCATCCTGGCTCGCCAGGAGCGTGCCTGGGTGCGGGGCATCGACGCGCTCGTGACGGTCAACCAGTCCCTGGCCGAGGACCTCGGGCGCCGGTACCGGCCCCGCCGGGTCGTGGTCGTGCGAAACTGCCCCGCCCGATGGGAGCCGCCGGTTCCGCGCCCGGACCTGCTCCGCGCGGCCGCCGGGGTCCCGGCGGGCTGTCCCATCATCCTGTACCACGGCGGGTTCTCGGCGCATCGCGGGATGGAGGAGATCGCCGAGGCGATCATGCAGCCCGGGATGGACGGCGTCCACGCTGTCTTCCTCGGATACGGAAGCGAGCGCGCGAACCTCGACCGGCGCGCGGAAGATCCCCGCTACGGTGGCCGCCTCCACGTGCTTGCCGCGGTGCCGCCCCACGAGCTGCCCCCGTGGGTCGCGTCCGCCGACGTCGGCGTGATGCCCATCCAGCGGTCGACACTCAATCACTACCTCTCCACGCCAAACAAGCTGTTCGAGAGCCTCGCGGCCGGCGTGCCCGTCGTGGTGAGCGATTTCCCGGAGATGCGACGGATCGTCCTGCAGGATCCGGATTCACCCCTTGGCGCGGCCTGCGATCCGGCCGATCCGGCGAGCGTCGCCCGCGCGATCCAGGGCATCCTGGTCCTGCCGCCCGAGCAGGCCGCGGCCCTGCGGGAGCGCTGCCTGCGGGCCGCCCACGAGCGGTACAACTGGGAGACGGAAGTGTCGAGCCTCGTGGGCCTGTACCGGGACCTGCTCGGCGACGGCGATCTCGCGATGGTCGCCGGACCGCTTGCCGAACGTCTGGCCTCGCCCGCGCCCGGACCGGCGTCCGATTCCGGCGATGCGTCCGTCCCGGAAACGCCGCCGCCGGGCCCGGCGGCGGACGGGGACGCGGGGGAGGGATGATGCGGGCACGGGCCGCTCGGCCCGCAGCCGCACGGCCCGCAGCCGCTCGGCCCGCAGCCGCTCGGCCCGCAGCCGAAGCCCTGCCTCCAGCCGCGGGGCTGGCTCGGGACCCGTCGCCGGGCCCGTCACCCGACGCACCCGACCCATTGCCGGGTGCCTCGCCCGTCGCGGCCGCAGGCCGCCGGCCGACTGTCGTCCTCCTGTTCGGCAACACCGTGGAGCACAACTCCCGGGCGATGCGGATGGCTGCGAGCCTCGCCGGCGCGGGCTGCGACGTCACGCTGGTCGGACGCTCGGGGCCGGGAATCCCGGACCGCGAGCGGGCGGCGGGCTACCAGGTGATCCGCGTCGCGGCACCGCATGGCCTTCGCTGGCTTCCCGGGCCGCGCCTTCCCGACGGAACCGCGGTCGGGAGCCCGGAGGCCCGCATCCCGGGGGCCAGGCCCGTGTCCGTCACGGCCTCGCGCGCGACCACGCGCGTGCGCGACGTCCTCCGGGAAGGGCCTGGACGGGCGCTGCAGGCGCTGCGCTACCTGCTCGTCGCCCGCGGCTGGGCGGACGCGGTCGCGCGCGCCGTCCCGGCCGCGGACGTGTGGCAGGCGGACGGGCTGGTCATGCTTCCGGTGGCGCTCGCGCTCGCGCGCCGCCGCGGGGGAAGGGTCCTGTACGACTCCCTGGAGATCCACGTCGAGAGCGGCCGCTTCGCGCGCCTGCCCGGGCCCTGGCGGCGGCTGCTCGCGGCGCGCGAACGGCGCTGGGCGCGTGCGGCCGCCGCGGTCATCACGGTGAGCGACGCCTACGCGGGCGTGATCGCCCGGCGACTGGACCTCGTGCCGGCAGTGGTCATGAATTGCCCGCCCGCGCCGCCGGATCCTGCGCCGGGCGAGCCGGGCGGCCCGCCGAGGCCCCGGCGCTTCCACGACCTGCTCGCGCTGCCGGCGACCACGCCGGTCGTGCTCTACCACGGGTATCTCTTCCCGCACCGCGGGATCGAACGCCTCTTCGACGCGATCGCCCTGGTCCCCGGCGCCCACCTCGTCGTGATGGGGTTCGGGCCCGGCTTCGAAGCCTACCGGGCCGCCGCCTCCGTGCTCCCGCATGCGGACCGCGTCCACGTGATCCCCGGCGTGGCGCCGGCGGACCTGGTCGACTGGGTCGCGTCCGCGGACGTCGCGGCGATGCCCATCGAGGGCAACACCCTCAACCACCGGCTGACGACACCGAACAAGCTCTTCGAGGCGCTCGCCGCGGGAGTGCCCGTCGTCGCGAGCGACCTGCCGGGCATGGCGGCGATCGTGCGGGAGACCGGCGCCGGCCTGCTGTGCGACCCGGCCGATCCCGCCGACGTCGCGCGGGCGATCAGGGGCATTCTCGACGCGACCGGGCAGGAGCGCGCCGGGTTCAGCACTCGCGCGCTCGTCGCGGCGCGCGCGACCTACAACTGGGAACGCCAGGCCGCCACGTACCTGGAGGTCATGCGCTCGCTGGGAGCCGTCGGGGAGCGGTAATGGCTACGGAGCCGGCGACGCGGGAGCCACCGGCGCCGCCGACGACGGGACCGGGCTCGTCGGCGGCGCGCCGGCCAGCGCGTCCAGCGCGTCGAGGGCCGACTGGACCAGCTGCATCTGCTGCCCGTAGCCCACGAAGTCGCCCTTCGCCTCGTCGGCCTTGGCCTGGGCGAAGTGGCTGTCGATGTACGAGATGAGCCCGGCCGCGTCGGCCGGCAGCCCGCCCTGCCCGGCCGACGGGCTGGCTCCCGGCGCGGCTGGAAGGCCGGCCCGGCCCTGCGCCGGGCGTCGTGCCCGTGCCGGCGGCCTGCCCCGCGGTGCCCACGCCCGTGACGACGGACTGCAGCGCCTCCTGGAGCGTGCTTCCCCAGCCGACCGTCTGCGACGATGCGACGACCACCTTCGTCAGCTGCGGGAAGGCCGAAGCCGTCGACTGCAGGTAGATCGGCTCGAGGTACACGAACGACGAGCCCACGGGCAGCACGAGCATGCTCCCGCGGATCACGCGTGAGCCGCTCGCATTCCACAGGCTGATCTGCGCGCTGATCACGGGATCCTGGTCGATGCGCGCCTCGATCTGCGTCGGGCCCTGGATGGTCGAGCTCGAGGGAAGCTCGTACACGATGACCTGTCCACGTGCGGCCCCATCGTTGCGCGCCGCGACCCACGCGATCATGTTCGGACGGGACGCGGGCACCATGGGCTGCACGAGGACGAACTCGGGAGCGCTCTGGCCGGGCAGGCGGATCTCGACGTAGTAGGCCTGCGGAGGCAGGACATTCGTCCCACCGGCCGTCACCGACGGGACCGTCCACAGGTTGTCGCCCTTGTAGAAGCTGGACACGTCCGTGACGTGGTACGCGGCGTACATCTGCGTCTGCGCGTTGAACATCGACTCGGGGGTCCGGAGGTGCGCGACCAGGCCCTCAGGCATCGCCGACAGCGGTTCGAACATGCCGGGGAAGATGCCCTTCCAGGCCCGGATCAGCGGGTCGGACGGGTCCGCGACGTAGAGGTGGATCGTGCCGTCGTACGCGTCGACCGTGATCTTCACGCTGTTGCGGATGTAGTCGTACGTCGCGCCCAGGCTGCTGTCGCCGTACGCCGTGGCGTCGGGCATGCCGCCGCTCAGCGTGTAGGCATCCTGCACGTACACGAGGTGTCCATCCGGGGCGATGACCATGTACGGGTCGCCGTCGAGCGACAGGAACGGGGCGAGGGTGCCCAGGCGGTCCGCGAGGCTGCGGTGGAGCAGCAGCTTCGTGGTCGCCGTCACCTGGTTGCTGATCGCGAGGTTCACGTCGCCCAGGGACCAGGCCCAGAAGAGGCGTTCCGGGATGGACCCGATGGCGATCCCGGCACTGCCGGCATACCGCGTGTCCACGTCGCTGCCGTTGCCCCCGCTCGAGGGGTAGTCGAACTCCGCGCTCCGCGCGTCAACCAGGACCCAACTCGAAGGCCGCTGCCCGAAGTAGATGCGGGGCTGCGTGACGACGGGCGCCCCCGGCGATGACGTGACGGGAAGGTTCTCGACGATGAGCTGCGGCAGCCCGTTCGAGTCCACGCCGTTCGCGGGAACCATCGCGACGCCGTAGCCGTGGGTGTACAGGACGCGCTGCGCGACCCACGATGGGTTCGGCTGGCTCTTGCTCAGCGCCATCTCGCGAGCCGAGAGCAGGACCTCGGTCGGCTTGCCGCCGATGGCGTACCGGTCGATGTTGACCGACGTGAACGTGTAGTACTGCCGGACGGTCTGCAGCTGGTCGAGGGTCGCCGCCAGCGGGCGCGGGTCCCACAGCCGGGCGTTGTCGAACGTGGCCTGGTCGTTCGCGACCGCGGCCGCGGTCAGCCCGGAGCGGGGCTGGTCGGGCTGGACGGTCCACGAGTTCAGGGCGAAGCCGAGCCGCGTCATCGCGATGTTGTTGGCGATGTTGGTGGCCTCGGCGACGTTCTGGCTCGGCCCGACCACGATCCGCTGGTACGCGGCCGGGAGCACGGCCCCGGCGACGAGGAGCGCGACGTACCAGGCACCGGCGACCAGCGCGGCGCGCCGCGCGACCCGTACGTTCCGGATCAGCGCGAGAGCCACCACGCCGGCCGCGATGACGGCCGTCGACGCCGCCGTAAGGACGGCCAGGGGCAGGCGCACCGCGGCATCGGTGGCGCCGATCCCGCCGACGAAACCGTTCTGCGCGTACGAGAGGTCGTACCGTCCCAGCCACTGGATCGCCGCCACCACGACGAGCACCAGGCCGGCGAGCAGGGCAACGTGCAGCACGGGCCCGCGGCGCGTGATGTCGGCTCCTCGCACGGCCGCGATCCCGTACGCCACCACGACGAGCAGCAGGCTGGCGAGCAGCAGGCCTGCGATCGCGGACGCCACGAGATGGAGCAGCGGCAGGGTGAACAGCCACCAGCCGAGGTCGAAACCGAAGACCGGATCGGTGATTGCGGGGCCCGACGACGCATACGGCACGGCGTGCTGCCAGAGTGCGACCGTCTGCCACGCGCCTGCCGCGAGCAACCCGGCCAGCAGCGCGAGTGCGAGCGCCACGATGACGAGGACCAGCCGGCCGCGTCGTCGGGGCAGGTTGGCCGCGGCGACCAGCCACGCCTCGGCCCGCGCGCCGGCAGAGCGGGTGCGTCCCCGGACGATCACCTCGTCGTCGGTGGGGTCGCGGCCCAGGCGCCAGGCGAGGACGACGTTCGCGAGCAGGACGATCCCGCCGCCGAGCAGCCCGGCGAGGAAGAGCGCCACGCCATATCCGAACTGGGTCGACCAGGTGCGGCCGAACCCTACGCTCTGGAACCACAGGTAGTTGGCGAGCGCGCCGGACAGCGCCGAGAGGACGAGCCAGGCGAGGACGGCCAGGACGAGCACCGTGAGGGTGAGCCGCACGAATTGACGGATCCCCCAGCGCCGGTCTCGCCGGCCCTTCCCCGATCCCCGGGCGAGGGCGTCCTGGCTACGGTTGACCAGCCAGTCGCCCAGGCCCTCGAAGCGGGAATTGTCCGAAGGTCGCAGTTCTCCCATGCCGCGCAGTCACGCTCCTGTCGTTCGGGGACGAGGCCGTCACAGTACTCCGAAGCGGGGTGCGTCGCGCCCCGGGGCCGGCTCCCGGCGTGTGCGCGTGGCGTCGACATCCCCGGAGCCGCGTACGGTCGCCGATCACCCATGCTACCGTTCCGGCTGCCAATGACGACTCCTGTCCGGGTGGCCCCGGGTGCTCGCACCACCGCCGCCCAGCGGCCACCGGGGTTCCGCGAGCTGTTCCTTCGACTGGGCCTCGTCCGCCTGGTCATGCGGGGCGTGCTCGACCTGCGGACCCGCGGCCGCCTGCTCCAGTACCTGGTCGGCACCGATCTCAAGCGGACGCACGCGGACACGGTCATGGGCCAGGTGTGGTGGCTCATCGACCCGTTCTTCTCGATGGCCATCTACGCGATCCTGGTCACGGTGGTCTTCGCGAAGCAGATCCCCGATGCCCCGCTCTTCCTCTTCGCGGCGATCCTCCCCTGGCAGTGGTTCCAGACGTCGCTGGTGGACGCCACGACATCGGTGACGGCTCGCGGCAACCTGATCCGGCAGATCCAGTTCCCCAAGATCGTCCTGCCCGCCGCTTCGACGATCGCGGGCACGATCACGTTCGGGTTCGGCCTCTTCTCGCTGGCCGTCCTCTACCTGGTCTATCCCGGGCGGCTGAGTCCGTGGCTGCTCATGATCCCGGTCATCGCCGCCGTCCAGTACGTGTTCACGCTGGCGCTCGGGATCCTGTTCGCGGGGGTGAACACCTTCTACCGCGACGTGCAGAACCTGCTCCGCCACGTCACGCGAATTCGGTTCTACGCCTCGCCGGCGATCTACTCCGTCACGGCCCTGAAGGGCAGCGTGTTCGGCCTTGCCCTCGCGCTCAACCCGTTCACGTACCTCCTGACCTCGTACCGCAACGTCGCCTACTACGGCATGGCCCCCGACTGGGTCGGCCTCCTGTCGGTGCTGCTGGTGTCGCTGGTCCTGCTCGCGTTCTCGATCTGGGTCTTCAAGCGGATCGAGACGGGGTTCGCGAAGATCCTCTGATGCCCGGCTCGCCCTACGCCATCGACGTCCAGGATCTCGGCATCCGCTACAACCTGCACCTGACGCGCCGCACCACCATCAAGGGGTCGCTGGCGGAGTGGGTCGGCCGGCGGCAGCGCGACGATCACTTCTTCTGGGCGCTTCGCCACATCACGTTCCGCATCGCCCACGGCGAGTCGATCGGGATCCTCGGCCCCAACGGCGCCGGCAAGAGCACGCTCCTGCTGGCGCTCGCCGGGATCCTTGCCCCCGACGAGGGCTCGATCAGGGTGAGCGGCCGCGTCTCCTCGCTCCTGACGCTCGGGGCGGGGTTCGAGATGGAGATCTCGGGGCGGGAGAACATCGCGCTCATCGGCGCCTTCATGGGGATCCGGCATCGCGTCATCCGTGACCTGACGCCGTCGATCATCGAGTTCGCCGACATCGGGCCGTTCATCGACGCGCCCGTGCGAACGTACTCGTCGGGCATGCGGGCGCGTCTCGGGTTTTCGATCGCGACCGCCATCGCGCCGGACATCCTCCTGCTCGACGAGGTGCTCGGCACGGGCGACGAGGAGTTCCGTGCCCGGAGCCAGCAGCGCATCCGGGGCCTCGTGGAGCGTGCGAGGGCGATCGTGCTGGTCACGCACGACCTGACCAGCGTGTCCGAGTACTGCAACCGCGCCCTGCTGATGGAGAAGGGCCAGGTGCTGTTCGAGGGCCCCCCGCAGGAGACGGTGGAGTTCTACAGGGACCGTGTCCGGAAGCGCAAGGCTCGACTGGCGGACGAGGAAGCGGCCAGGGCGGCCGCCGGACTGCCGGCCCCCGTCACGCTCGACGAGTTCCCGGCATCCGGCCAGCCCGGTTGACCGCGGCGGTGGCAGCCCGCGCCCGCATCCTGATCGTCACGCACTCGAACTACGAGGAGGATCCCCGCGTGCGGCGCCAGGCCGAGGCGCTCGCCGCGGCAGGACATCCCGTGGACGTGCTGGCCCTGCGCGAACCGGGAGCGCAGGCCCGCGACCGCATCGAGGGCGTCGAAGTCCATCGCCTGCCGGTGCGGCGCCACCAGGGAGCCGGGATCGCCACCTACCTCGCGGAGTACGCGGAGTTCTTCGCCCGTGCCGCGCTCGCGGCCGTGCCGATGCACGCTCGACGCAGGTACGGGCTTGCGCAGGTTGCCACGCTTCCGGACCCGCTGGTGTTCGCGCTGGCACCGCTCCGTCTCGACGGCGTGCCGGTGGTCCTCGACCTCCACGAGGCGATGCCGGAGTTCTTCCGCAGCCGCTTTCCCGCGGCGTCCGGCGGATTCGTCGGCGGCTCGCTGCTCGCCGCGGAGAGGGCATCGATCGCCTTCGCGTCGCACGTGCTGACCGTCAACGACGCCCTTCGCGACCGGCTCGCGGGGCTCGGCGTCGCTGCATCGAAGATCACCGTCGTCCTGAACAGCCCGCGCGCGGACCGCTTCGACCCCGCAGCACACGCGGAACGGCCGTTCATGGCCGACGGACGGCTGCGCCTCGTCTACGCGGGCGCGCTGACGCCGCTCTACCAGCTCGATGTCGTCGTCGATGCGATCGGGCTGCTGACCCGCGGCGAGTCCGGGCCGCCGCTCGACGTCACGCTCGACCTGTACGGGCGCGGCGATGCCGAACCGCTCCTCCGGGCCCTGGCCGCGAAGGTGGGCGTGGAGGATCGCGTCGCCTTCCACGGCCGCATCCCGGTCGAGGCGGTCGCGGGCAGGCTCGCGGCGGCCGACGTCGGGCTCGCACCGACCCGCCGCGACGAGTTCACGGACTTCAGCCTGTCCACGAAGATCTTCGAGTACGCGGCGATGGGCAGGCCGGTGGTGGCGTCGCGGCTGCCGACGGTGGAGCGGTACTTCGGCGAGTCGCTCTGCTACTTCGAACCCGGCGATGCCGAGTCACTCGCGGCGGCCGTCCGGCGCCTCGCCGACGACGCCGCGTATCGCGAGGCTCTCGTGGCGGCTGCCGGACGGCGGGTGCGCGAGCTCTCGTGGGAGCGGGAGGCCGAACGATACGTCGACCTCCTGGCGTCGCTGGCCGCTGGCGCCCCCTGACGGAGGCTCAGCCGTCCCTGTCGGCCGCGCTCGTCGAGCGGCACGGACGGCTCCGTCGCCACCCCCCGGCGGTGCCTCCCGGAACTCGGCCCCCAGGCCGCGCGGCCATGCACGACGACGCCGGCCCGGAACTGGACCGGACCGGCGTCGCGCGGAGACGCGTGCTACTGGGATCAGTCGCGCGAGTGCAGGCGCACCATCGAGAGACGGGTGCCGGCGAAGGCCCCGAGCGCCACGACGGCGAGAACCACGAGGGCAACCGGCGGGACCGACGAGGTGCCGGTGGAGGTCCCTTCCGTGCTCGTGGGCGGCAGCGACGCCGCCGGGGTCGCCGTGGCAACCGGCGCAGCGGCCGTGGCGTCGACGGCGACGACGGCCTGCAGCCCGTGGCCGCCGACGGCCGGGCTTGCGGCCGAGCCGATCACGAACACGCTGTAGCTGGTGCCGGCGGCCACGTCGAGCGTGGGAAGCGCGAGCGCCACGGTGGTCGTGCCGGCGACACGGACATCGAGGGCGTACGAGCCGGGCTTCAGGTCGAGGTAGCCGCTGTTCTTCGGGTAGACGAGGCCCTTGACGAGCGCGCCGTCGGCCGCCGATCCGCGCGGGGCGACGTCGACCGCGGGCGCGTCCGCCGAGAGGTGCACGGCGCGCACCTGGGCCATTCCGGAGGTGGGCACCGGGTCGTCGACGATGACCTGGGCCTCGATCTTCGACAGCGCGTTGGTTGCCGCGACCGTGTAGGACATCCCGGCCGCGAGCGTGACGTTGGCGTCGATGACGGCGCCGCTCGTGGTCCCCGCGGCAAAGACCTGCAGGTGGTGCGGGCCGGCAGGGACGGTCATGTAGCTGGAGATGGTGCCGAACGGCACGTTGCCGAGGATCCTGCTGCCGTCCGCGTAGACGTCCACCGCGGGCGCGTCGGGCGCCGCGTGCAGGACGCGGATCCTCGAGGTATCGGCGGCGGCCACGCCGCCGACCGAGCCGAGGAAGACGGCCCCGGCAAGGCCAAGGGCGGCGAGGATGGAGATGCGGTGCTTCATGATCGCGGTACTCCTCGTTGACTTGGGCGACCGGGCGGTCCCGGCCCCGTCGGACTGCCCGACACCTCCTGTTCGGGCGAGCCGCGTGCGCGGATTGGCCGGCCCGAGGGACCGGCGGGCACAGCGGGCGCCGCTTCGTATACTCCGGGCATGCCTCGTCGACTCACCCCCGAGGCGGGCGTCGCCGACCGCGCCGCGGAAGGCGCGTCTCTGCTCGAGCGGGTGGCGAAGGGCGATGAGGGCGCGCTCGAGGAGCTGTACGCGCGCTTCGGTGGAGCGATGCACGCGGTGGCGCTCCGGGTCACGCGGACGGAGCGCCTGGCCGAGGAAGTCGTGCAGGACGCGCTCATGGCGGTGTGGCGCGAACCAGGCAGGTACGACGCGGCCAGGGGGAGCCTCGGCCCATGGCTGCTCACCCTGACGCGCTACAAGGCCATCGACGCGGTGCGGCGCGAGGCGGTGGTGCGCCGGCACACGGCGGACGTTGACCTGGAGCTTCGCGAGGCCCCGGACGACGTCCATGACCAGGCGTGGCTCGGTATCCGCCGGCAGCGGCTGGGCGAGGCGATCACGCGCCTGCCCGACGATCAGCGGCGGGCACTCGAACTCGCGTTCCTGGGCGGGCTCACGCACGTGGAGGTGGCCGAACGCGAGCGGATCCCGCTCGGTACGGCGAAGACGCGGATCCGCACTGCGCTGCTGAAGCTCCGCGACGACCTTGCACCGTCCATCGGCCCGGAGCATCCGCCGGACCGCAACGCGCCGGCGGTGGACGTCCGGGGGCCGCAATCGCCCGATCAGGCCACGGGGGACCTCCGACTGGCCAATCCACGGGGCTCACATGATCGAAACTGAGTCAGCGCCGCGGTGCATCCGCGCCGCCCCTCTCCCGGGGTCACATGGAGGAATGGTCGATGCCTGAGACGAGCCCGCATCTCCCCGGCGGGACGCCGCCACCGACTCCTGGCGCGGAGGGCATCGCCACTCCCGAGTTCATCGCCTCCCTGCTCGCCGATGGCGACGACGACCTGGCCGCGTGGGCCATCGGGCAGGCGCTCGAAGAGCAGCCCAGGGCGGCAGTGTTCGACGGCCTGGTGCGCTCCGCGATGGAGCTCGTCGGGGCACGCTGGGAGTCGGGACAGTGGACCGTCTCCCAGGAGCACCTCGCGTCCGTCGCGCTCATGGCCGCCCTGGCCCGCCTGCGGCCGGGTGACCCCGCCGAGACGCGGATCGGCCCCGTGGCCGTCCTCGCAGGGCCGGAGGGGGAGCAGCACGTCTCTGGCCTCGCCTGCCTGGCCCAGGTGCTCGAGGAGCGTGGCTGGAGGGTCGAGAACCTGGGCGCCAACGTGCCGGAGGATGATCTCCGGAGGTTCCTGGGCGACCGATCCGTCGATCTCGTCGCTCTCTCGATCGGCACCCGCGACCGCCTCCCGGCACTGCGCCGGGCGATCGACGCGATCCGGGCGAGCGGCGCGCACGTGCCGATCATGGTCGGCGGGCACGGGGTCTCCGGCATCGAGGGCGACATCGTCGGCGCGGACCTTGTCGGCGCCGCGCTCGCGGAGGCGGAGAGGTTCCTGGACGCCATCGCGACCATGGCGGGGGCGGCCGGGAGCCCGGCGACACGGGGGACCGGGGACGCGCAAGCCAGGGGACGCGGAGACCTGGCGCGCGGCGGCACGGGGGCTGTCGATCTCTGACCGAACGTGCTGGGCTCGTGACGGGCGTCGTGCCGCCACCGACGGCACGCTCGTCGGGGCGTCAGACCGCGATGCCGCGCCGCTTCTCGAGGACGATCTGGTAGTCCTGCGACAGGCCGATCGCGAAGCCGGCCTCGCTGATCGACAGGTAGTACTCCCACATCCGGATGAACCGCTCGTCGAAGCCGATGGCGCGAACCTGGTCGGCGTTCTCCAGGAACCGGGTCCGCCAGGCCCGCAGCGTCAGGACGTAGTGCTCGCGGATGTCCCGCACGCTCGAGAACAGCAGGCCCGTCCCACCGACCGCCTCCTCGATCGCCGACAGCGACGGCAGGAGGCCGCCGGGGAAGATGTACTGCTGGATCCAGTTGGCGCCGCGGCGCTGCGGCTCGTAGGCATCGTGGCGCATCGCGATGGTCTGGAGGCTCAGCCGGCCACCGGGCACGAGCGCCTCATCGCAGACGCGGAAGAACGTCGGGTAGTACTCGGCTCCCACGGCCTCCAGCATCTCGATCGACACGATGGCGTCGTACCTGCCCGTGATCTCGCGGTAGTCGCGCAGCTCCACGTCCACGCGGTCCTGGAGGCCGGCCTCCCGGACCCTCTCCCGGGCGAGCTCGACCTGCTCCCGAGAGAGGGTGATGGTGGTGACCCGGCAGCCCAGTTCGCCCGCTGCGTACAGGGCGAAGCCGCCCCAGCCGGAACCGATCTCCAGGACCCGTGTGCCCGGGGCAAGGCCGGCCCCCTGCGCGATGAGCCGGTACTTGTTCCGCTGTGCCTCGGCGAGCGGCTGGTCGGGCGATTCGAAGACGGCGCACGAGTAGGTCAGCGTCTCGTCGAGGAAGAGGCGGTAGAAATCGTTGCCAAGGTCGTAGTGGGCGGCGATGTTGCGCCGGCTCCCACCTGGCGTGTTCCGACGCGCCCGGTGTGCGAGCGTGCGCTGCACCTGCGCGGGAACGCGCCACCAGCCCGCCGACAGCGACAGCGCCTCGCGGTTGAGCGCGGCAAGCTCGAGGAGCGCCGGCAGGTCGGGGCTGCTCCAGCCGCCGTCCATGTACGCTTCGCCGCCCCCGGTCTCGCCGTGCAGCAGCATGTGGACCAGCGCCGCGTCATCCCGGAAGCGAATCTCGCCACGCCTGTCGGACGAACGGTCGCCGAACACGTACCGCGCGCCATCCGGCATGACGACCGTGAGGCACCCGATGCGGATGCGCCGGGCTGCCGCGAGCCCGATTCGGCGGGCCGCCCGCTCGAGGATCCGGCCGCCGGCGGAGAGCACGGGCATCGACCCGGACCGGGAGGTCATCGCGCCACTTCGCCGTGCCGGTGGAAGCGCACGCCCATGAGCCGCAGCCGCAGCGCGTGCCAGAGAATCATGCCGGTGGTCTTGTGTGGCACGAGCGGGTGTCGCGCGAACAGGCGCAGGAGGGTGCGGTCCCGGAGCGGCACGCGTTGCAGCACCATGCTGGCCTGGAGCAGCGGCAGTCCGTGCTCGGTCTCGTCGATCACGATGCGGAGGCCGTCCGGCCGGTCCTGGACGCGGACCGTGTAGCTCGCGTCCAGGTCGATGAACGGCGACACGTAGAACCCTTTGTCCATCGAAGCGACGTGTGCGGCCGGGGTGAGGGCCGGTCGAAGCGTGTAGACGTGGCGCTCATGGTACGTGTTGTGCACCTCGACGACCACGACCTCGAGCTCGCCGGCGCGGTTGCGGCAGAGGTAGAAGCTGGCCGGGTTGAACACGTAACCCAGCACGCGGAGGCTGGTCACCAGCGTCACGCGCCATCCGTCGGGGTCGAATCCTTCGGCACGGAGGTGATCCCACACGGCGGCGCGCACGTCCTCCGCCGGTGGCAACAGGTGGTCCGAGTCGCGGAAGGAGTAGACGTTGCGCCGGTTGCGACTGACGAGGCGCAGGCGCGACGCGACCTGGTCGAGCTCGCCGAGGTCGAGGGCGAAGTAGTAGACATCGTGTTCGAACTCGTACACGGCGGGCCTCGACCGCCGGTGGCGGACCTTGCCCTGGAGCAGGTGCGAGTTCACACCGCCACCGCCTCGCTCGCCGCAACCAGCTGCGCCGCCGCCTCGTAGCCGGAGCGGCAGCCGTCCTCGTGGAAGCCATACCCGAGGTGTGCCCCCGCGTACCACGTCCCGCGGTGGCCCTGGAGCGACCGGAGCGCCACCTGCGCGTTCAGCGTCCGGAACGTGTACATCGGGTGGCTCATGGTCTGCTCGAGGATGACACGATCCGAGCGGAGCTCCTCCCCCGGGTTCACCGACACGAGGAAGCGCCGGTCCGTGACGAGCCCCTGGAGGCGGTTCATGTCGTACGTCATCGAGAGGGGCGCGCCCGGCCGCCTGCAGTCGTCCGTGTGCACGTTCCACGATCCGCGCGCAGACCCGTGGCGCGGGACCAGCCGCTCGTCCGTGTGGAGCACGACGCGATTGGCCGTGTACTCGAACATGCCGAGCGCCGCGCGTTCCCGTTCGTCCGCGTCTGCCAGCAGCGAGAGCGCCTGATCCGCGTGGGTCGCGACCACCACGGCGTCGAAGCGCTCCCGGTAGCCGTCCGCGGTCGCGACGGTGACGCCCCGGGCATCGCGCGTGACGGCCGTCACCACGCTGGCCGGCCGGACGGTGCCCGCGGGCAGCCCCGCGACGATCCGGCGCACGTACTCCATCGAGCCGCCGACCAGGGTCCTCCACTGGATCCCGTTGCGAACGCCGATGATCCCGTGGTTGTCCAGGAAGTGGAGCAGGTAGTCCACGGGGAAGTCACGGATCTGCTCGGGCGCCGTGGACCAGACGGCGGACACGAGCGGGACCAGGAAGTGTCGTCCGAACTCGTCGCCGAAGCCGCGGTCCCGGAGGTACTCGCCGAGCGTGGCGCGCCCGGCCGAGCCCGTGTCGATCGTGCGGCGCGCGTCGCCGTAGAAGCGCAGCAGGTCGCGGACGAGGCCGTACTGGGACGGCCGCAGGACGTTGGTGCCGGAGAAGATGCCCCGGGCACCGCGCGTGCCGAACTCGACCCGGCATGCCCGGCAGCTCGAGCCGAGGGACATCTCCGTCGGCCGGGTCTGCACGCCGAGCTCCGCGAGCAGACCCACGAAGCGCGGGTAGGTGCGCTCGTTGTAGACGATGAATCCGGTGTCGACGGGAACCGTCCGGCCCCGGTCGTCCACCGGGATGGTCTTCACATGGCCACCGACCTCTGCGTCGCGCTCGAACAGCCGGACGGTGTGCGTCTTCGCCAGCTCGTGGGCCGCGGTCAGCCCGCTGACGCCCGAGCCGACCACGGCGACGTGCAGGCCGCCGGAGGAGCGGGCCGCGTGAGGCCCGACGTCCCCGGTGAACCGGGTCGTCCGAGATCCGTGGCTGACACCGATCCGGATGGTCGGCGTTCCGATCCCCGGTGAGAGCAGGTCAGCGGTCACTGCTATCGCTCCCGAGGCCGGTCGCGACGGCCTGTCCGACGCGCCCGTCCAGCGCCCGCTGCATGCCCTCGAGGGCGTCGCGCGCGACCTTCGCGAAGGCCCCGCCGAGGAGAGGCTGAACCAGGCGGGCGATGCCGGAGAGGCGGATATCCGCCGTGTAGTCGATCCGGGTGCCCGTCGCCGGCCTGCTCGAACCGGATGTCGTCAACGGCGGAGACGCCGGAGCCCTCGCCGAGCAGCACGACGCGGCGCCGCGGGTCGAGGACGGACACGCGGTACTCCATCGGAGCGATTCGCCCGCGCATCCGGATGCCCAGGCGATACCGAGCGCCAACGCGGAGCGGACCCTCGTCGAGGCGCTCGGACGTGGCGACGCCGGGATCCCAGTGCATCGCGTTGGCGAAGTCGGCGACGAACGCGAAGGTTTCGTCGAGTGCGAGCGGCGTGATGATCTGCTCGCGCAGTGTGGTCATGAGTCGGCTCCTGTTCCTCACCTGCCGCTCCTCCCGCGGCTCGCTACTTGTTCGTGGGCCGGCTGCGGTTGGATGTAAGGTCCGCGACATGGATCTCCGCACCGCCGTCGACTGGGTCCTCGAGCTGTCCGTGGTCGGGAGCTTCTCCGCGCCAGGGCACGCAGTCAGGCGCTGCCTGTTCGGCTGGGAGGAGCCCGGGCCGGATGCGCTCCGCGGTCGGACCGCGCTGGTCACCGGGCCGACGTCCGGCCTTGGCCGGGCCACCGTGGACGCGCTCGCCGCGTCGGGAGCCCGCGTCCTGCTCGTGGGGCGGAACCAGGAGCGCCTGGAGGACGTGCGAGATGCCCTCGTCGCGCGATACGGCGAGGACCGTTTCCCGGTCGTCATCGCCGACATGTCATCGCTGGGATCGGTGCGGGCCGCCGTCGCGGCCATCCTCGACCGCGAGGCCCGCCTCGACGTGCTCGTCGACAACGCCGGCCTCATGCCGCCCGAGCGCCAGGTGAGCCCGGACGGCATCGAGCAGACCCTCGCGACGATGGTGGTGGGCCCGTTCGTGCTCATCGCCGGCCTGATGCCGCTGCTGCGCTCTGCCGGTGGCCGGGTCGATCGCGGTGACCTCCGGCGGGATGTACGCCCGGGCGGTGAGCTTCGACGACCTGCAGTGGGCGTCGCGCCCGTACTCTGGTCCCCGCGCATACGCCATGGCCAAGCGCATCCAGGTCGCACTCGTGCGCGAGTGGGCGAGGAGGCTCGCCGGCACCGGCGTCACGTTCCACGCGATGCACCCGGGATGGGCCGACACGCCCGGCCTGTCCGAGTCGCTGCCCGGCTTCTACCGGCTCATGCGCCCCGTGCTCCGCACCCCGGCCCAGGGCGTCGACACGATCGCCTGGCTGGCGACGGACCCTGGAGTGCCTGCGCTCAGCGGCAGGCTGTTCCTCGATCGGCGTCCCCGCCCGTTCGACAGGATCCGCTCGACCCGGCTGTCCGCGAGCCAGCGCAGGCGGCTGTGGGAGACCGTGGTCGCCCTCGCGGGCATCCGCGATCCCGCGCCGGACTGATCTCGGCCCGGCACGGCCCGCTCACCCCGGGAGGCACGTACGCCTTGCCGGCTCGCGCAGGACTCCCCGGAGGTTCAGCGGGTGGGCCGGGTCGACGATCACGCGGGTGGTCGTTCGCCTAGGCGTGCCGGCGGTACACGAGCATCGAGATCGGGGCGAAGACCAGCGTGATGACGGCGATCCAGGCCACTGCGCCGATCACCGTGCCCGTATCCGGCGTGCCGGCGACCAGGCCGCGGGCGGCGTTGACCACCACGGTGACCGGGTTCGCTTCGGCGATCGGCCGGAGCCAGGAGGGCATGGTCTGCACGGGGACGAACGCCGAGCTGGCGAACGTCAGCGGGAATACCGGGATGAAGATCGCGCCCTGTGCCGCCTGCGCGGACTTCGCGAGGAGGCCGATGTTTGCGCTGAGCCAGGAGATCGCGTAGCCGAAGCCCACCACCAGGGCGACGGCGAGCACCGCGTCGACAGGACCTCCGTGGAAACGGAAGCCGATGATGTACCCGACGACCGTCATGACGATCACGGTGTACAGGTTGCGCAACGCGTCGCTGATCGTCCGGCCGACCAGGACGGCGGAGAACGCCATAGGCAGCGACCGGAAGCGGTCCACCACGCCCTTCTGCAGGTCCTCCGCCAGCCCGATCGCCGTACCCGTCGCCCCGAACACGACCGTCTGCACGAAGATCCCCGGCATCAGGTACGAGACGTAGTCTCCGCCGGGAACCCGGATGGCCCCGCCGAACACGAACGCGAAGAGCAGCACGAACATGATCGGCGTGATCGTGTCGATCACGGCCAGCTGCGGATTGCGGATCACCTGGAGCAGGTTCCGCCACGTGATGGTCACCGCGTCCGTGACGATCCACGACGGGCGTCGCCGGACCGAGGGCATGACCCGCGTCGCGGGTCGGGTGATCGCGCTCATGCCGCCTGCCTCCTGTCCTGCCGGCCGCGACCGCGGCGGCGCTGTGGTGTCCCGGCGCCTGGCGCGGCATCGGCGGCCGTCCGTCGCCCGGTCAGTGCGAGGAACACGTCGTCGAGGCTCGGCCGGTGCAGCGAGAGCTCGGACACCTCGACGCCGGCGGCGTCGATGCGCCGAACGAACTCGGCGAGCGTCCCGGAGGCATGCCGCACCGGCACCGTCACGAGGCCCGTCTCCCTGTCGAGTCTCGGCTCCGTGGCCGACAGGGGGCGGAGCAACTCCAGGAGATCGCTGCCGCGCGAGAGGCTGGCGGCGCGGACCTCCACGACGTCCTCGCCGAGCCGGTCCTTGAGTTCGCTCGAGGTGCCCTCGGCGATCACGCGCCCCTCGTCGATGACCGCGATGCGGTCGGCGAGGCGGTCGGCCTCCTCCAGGTACTGGGTCGTCAGGAGGATCGTCGTTCCGGCGCTCACGAGCCTGGAGATGATCTCCCAGAGGGTCACGCGGCTGCGGGGGTCAAGGCCGGTGGTGGGCTCGTCCAGGTAGAGGACCGCCGGGTGGCCGACCAGCGACGCCGCGAGGTCGAGCCGCCGGCGCATGCCTCCCGAATAGGTGCGGACCGGGCGTCCACCGGCGTCGGCGAGGTCGAACTCATCGAGGAGCTCGTCGGCGCGACCGCGGGCCACGCCGCGTCCGAGGTGGAGCAGGCGCCCGACCAGCTCCAGGTTCTCGCGCCCGGTGAGGTTCTCGTCCACCGCCGCGTACTGGCCGGTCAGGCCGATGATGGCGCGGACCTCGTCGGCCTCGCGGACGACGTCGTGACCGGCTACGACGGCACGACCGCCGTCGGGATTGAGGAGCGTGGCCAGGATCCGCACGGCAGTCGTCTTGCCGGCGCCGTTGGGGCCAAGAAGGCCGAGGATCGTGCCCGTGGGCACGTCCAGGTCGATCCCGCGGAGTGCCTGAACGGCACCGTAGGACTTCTGGAGCCCCTCGACCAGGATTGCGGGCTCGGGCATGGGGTGGTGCCTCCGGTGGGTGGTTGTGGTTCCACCGGCTTGTTCGTGCGATCCCGTCGTCCGGATGGGTGCCGGCACGCGGCTTGTTCGGCGAGCGCGCGGGCGGCGACTGGTGGTTACCGAGGGCCTCGCGGCCGACGCGCGGAATGCGTCGCCGCGATTGGCGCGCCGCCACGGCCCCGGGCCGCGTGATCTACAGCGCTACGGCGCGGGAGCGGGCGGACGTGGTGCGCCTCGCGCCGCCCATGCGTCGGCCAGCCATCGGACTCCGCCCGGGCAGAGCCGCGCCGCGCCGGCGTCGAGTGCCGGGCCTGCCGCGACGACGTCGTACCCGTCGAGGCAGACCAGGTCCGGCGCCCCTCCTGCTCCGGCCGCCTCGGCCACCGTCCGCTGGGCCGTCTCCAGCCGGTAGCGGGCATGGTTCACCTGCACCTCCGCGAGTCGCGCGGCAATTCGCCCGGGCGCCCCAGGGTCCGTCAGCCGGACGATCCTCCCGCGCAGGCCCCGCGGGGGAGCGGCGCGCCTGACGTCCTGGACCGCGGCCTGGTAGTCCGTGTCGAGATCGGCGGCGAGGACGGTGCCGATCCCGGCGGGAAGCGGCTGTTCGCCGGGGTCCTTGACGGTGACGAGCGTCAGCGCGCGCAGGAGATCGGGGGGAAGGCTCCCGAGCAGGCGTGCGGCCCGGACGCGGTTGAAGCCCACGACAAGCGGGAGCCGGTCATCCGCGACCCGGCTCGCTGCGGGTCGGCCACTGTCCGCACCGCCGCCCGTCGGGCGGGCGGACGGCGTCGCAGTCGCCCCACGGTAGATCTCGAGGAGCCGCCGCGCCACGGAGCCGGCGCCGAACCGCGCCGTCGCGTCCGCGCGCATCTCCGCCGGGTCGATCTGGTCCCGCCGCTCCAGCGTGGCGAGGATCGCCTCGGCCATGGCCGGCGCGTCGTCGACGGCCACGAGAGCCCCCGTGACGGCACGCCCATCGTCGACGATGTCCTCGACGCCGCCCGAGCGCGTCGCGACGATGGGCAGCCCGGACGCGAGCGCCTCGGCCACGACGACGCCGAAGGTCTCGTAACGGCTGGGGTGCACGAAGAGATCGGCGCGGGCCATGGCGTCGGCCACTCCCGCCCGGTCGGTGGGGGGCTCGAACGAGACCGTGTCCGCGACCCCGAGCTCGCCGGCGCGCGCCTGCCAGGCAGCCTCGTCGTCGGCGGTCGGGGACCGGCCGATCATGCGGAGCGTCAGGTCCGGCCGCTGCCGGCGGGCGAGCGCGAACGCCTCCAGCAGCGCCGCGATGCCCTTGTCCGGCTTGCGCGTGCCGACGTAGAGAAGCTCGCCCGCCCTTCGCCCGGCCCGGGCCGGGGCGCGGAACAACTCGACGGGCAGGAGGTTCGGAACCACGATGAGCCGCTCGTCGAGCACGGCGGCGAGCTCGGGCAGGGCGGCCCGCAGTTCCGCGCCGAGCGCCCTGGACACCACGATCACGCGAGCCGCGCCGGCGACGACCGCGGCGTACCGCTGGCGCACCTCCGGATCCTGCAGCAGTTCCCGAGTCCGCGACGAGTGCTCGGTGACGACGTACGGGATGCCGAGCGTGCGCGCGGCCGAGGCGGCCAGCTCGCCGTCGGGGAAGCCCGTGTGCGCGTGGACCAGGTCGAACGGGGGCCGGTCGGCTGGTCCGCGGTCTCTCATGCCCTCGACGAACGGCGCGAAGACGGCGCCGTGGTCGTCTCCCTCGCGGGACGGCGCATCTTCCGGTCCGCTGGCCACCGGAAGGCGGGCCACGGGGACCGAGGCCAGGTGCGACCACGTCCCCACGCTCGCGGGCCAGCCGCCACGGACCAGTGCATCCACCCGAGCCCGCGCCGCCGGGCCGTAGCGCGCGTGGATCGCCTCCCGCTCGGGCTCGCGCCGGTCGGGAACGCGGTTCAGTCGCACGAACTCGAACGACGCCACGGTGGGCTCCACGTCCCCCGTCCCGGCCAGGGCGTCGACCTGGTCGGCAACGAAGGATCCGCGGACGGCGTCGTCCACGGCCGGATACCAGCGCGCGATCACGAGGACGCGGAGCGGCGGCATGGAGGGGAGTGTACGGCCCGACCGCCACGGATCACCGGTGGGCCCGGCGTGGGCAGCGGGCCGGCCGCCGACCGCGGAGGCTAGACTGCCGGGGTGATCGCCCCTCGCCGGGCCATCGTGCTCGTGCACAACCCGGTGGCTCCCTACTCCCGTGCGCTACGGATCGCCCGCTCGCTCGAATCCGAGGGCTGGGAGGTGCTGATCGCCGGCACGGCCCGCGAGGGACTGCCCGCCGACGAACTGGATGGCGGCGTCCGCATCGTCCGGGTTGCCCCCGCCGGGCCCCTCGCCCGGTTCGTGTTTCCGTCAGGTGGCCGCGCCGCGGCCCTCGTCGCGCGCTCCGACCGCGCCTTCGCGGTGCTCGGCCGGACCGCGGGCCGCATTCCCGGGCTGCGCCTGCTCCGTCGCATCCGCACGCCCACCCCGCGCCGCGTGCTGGGTGTCGTGCGCTGGCCGCTCCCCGCGCGTGCGTGGGCCGAGGGGCTGAGGCGGACGCTGCCGCCCGCGGACCTGTACCACGCGTGCGGCATCGCGGCACTCGTGGCGGCGACCGAGCTCGCTGCACATGCCGCACTCCCCCGTGCCGGGGAACCGCCGCGGGCCGGGCGCGTGGTGTATGACGTCATCGACCTGTTCCTGGACGGGAACGCCTACGCGACCATGCCCGGGCCGCTGCGCGACCTGTACGCGCGCCGCGAACGCGCGCTGGTCCGCCGCGCCGACGCGATCGTCACCGTGAACGAGGCACTGGCGGCGGAGCTGCGGCGCCGCTGGGGGCTGGCCACGGAACCGGCCGTGATCCGCAACTGCCCGCCGTGGACTCCCGCGCCTCCCGGGCGGCCCGACGATCTGCGCGGTGCGACGGGCCTTCCGCCGGCCATGCGCCTCGTCCTGTTCCTCGGCATCCTCGGCGCCGACCGCGGCATCCTCGAGTCCGGCGAGGCCGTGCGACGCCTCCCGGACACGGCGTTCGTCGCCATGGGCTTCGGTCCCTGGTACGACCGCCTGCGAGCACGCGACGCTGACCCGGCGTTCGCCGGCCGGCACGTGACGCTGCCCCCCGTGCACCCGGACGACGTCCCGCGCTGGGTCGCCGGCGCAGACGCCGTGATCGTCGCCGTTCCCGGCGACTCGCTGAACCAGCGCCTATCCACGCCGAACAAGTTCTGGGAGGGACTGACCGCCGGCGTGCCGCTCGTGGTCGGGAGGGACCTTGTCGTGATGCGCCGGATCGTGGAGGAGCACGACCTGGGCGCGGTGGCCGATCCGGCCGACGCGGACGACCTTGCGCGCGCGCTCGCGAGCGTGCTCGACGCCCCGCCCGCGGAACGCGCGGCCAGGCGGGAGCGTGCGCTGGCCCTGCACCGGGAGGTCTTCCGGTGGGACGTCCAGGTGCGTCCACTGCTCGCCGTGGCGGCCCGGTTGGTCCCGGAGGGCCGAATCGATACGGTAGACTTGGACGTCCGACCGTCGGAGGGGCGCAACTGATGCCCCGGCGGGGGCGGCGCGGTCGGCCCTCTTCGATCAACGGAGCTCCTTGCTCGCCATGACCTTCAGGGCCCAACCTGTCAAGCGCCGCAACCGCGGCTCCTCCCCGCACGACGATCAGCGCCAGCAGCTGATGGTGACGCTCGGGTTCATCGTCGTGATCGCCATCGGCGTCCTGATGCTTGGTGGTGTCGTCGCCGCGACCTACTACGGCGACCATCTCGCCGCCGTCGCGACCATCGACGGGACCAGCATCTCCAGGGACCAGTGGAACGACCGCCAGACCGTGGACCAGTACCGCTACGCGCTCCTGGAGCAGCAGGTCACGTCCGCCGTGAACAACGGCCAACTCGACCAGGCCACGGCCGACCAGGAGATGCAGTACGTCCAGCAGCAGGTCGCGGCCATTCCCGCCACCGCCGTCGACGAGCTCGTCGATGCGGTGCTCCAGCAGAAGCTCGCCGCCGGGAAGGGGATCACGGTGACGCAGGCCGACGTGGACGCGCAGCTCGCGAAGGAGGCGACCACCCCGGAGCAGCGCAAGGTGCTCGCGATCTTCGTTGCCCCCGGCGAGAGTCCGGCGGCGAGCGTGTCGCCGGACGCTTCCCCGGGCGCCTCGGCCAGCCCCGCGTCGGCATCGGCCGCCCCCACGAGCACGGCGGTCCCGAGCGCCGCGCCGGCCCCGGCGGCATCGCCGGCCCCGGTCTCGCCCGCGCCTTCGGCCGGTGATGTCCCCTCCGGCCCGACGGCGGCACAGAAGGCTGAGGCGAAGTCCCGCGCGGGGCAGGCCCTCGCCGCTCTCGACGCCGGGAAGGCGTTCGACCAGGTCGCGACGGAGTACTCCACCGACTCGAGCGCCACCAATGGCGGCAACTACGGCTACGTGTACGCCACCGACACGGTCGACGAGGCGTGGATCAAGGCCCTCTTCTCGCTCTCGCTCAACGGGACGACCGGCGTCGTCGAGGGAGCCGACGGCACCTACCGCATCGGCCGGGTGGTCGACATCGTCCCCGCGAAGACGGACGGCAACTACCAGAAGGCCATCGAGCAGTCCGGCGTGAACCTGGCCGCCTACCGCGCGGCCACGCAGGCCGATCTCTACCGCCAGAAGCTGTCGGACAGGGTCACCGCCGACGCCACCACCGGGAACGTCGAGCAGGTGCACGCCTGGGAGATCAAGGTCGGCAACACGGACGCCTCCTCGGGCTCCGCCATCACCGGGCCCCAGGTCCAGGCGTCGCACATCCTCTACAGCCCGAAGGGCGACCCCAGCACCGCGTCGACCGTGCCGGCCGACGACCCGTCCTGGGCCGATGCCCTGAAGAAGGCACAGGCGGCGGCCGACAAGCTGCGTGCCATCGCGGATCCGGCCGCGCGCGCGACGGAGTTCGCGACGCTCGCGCAGGCGGAGAGTGACGACGCGTCGTCGGGCGCGACGGGAGGCGATCTCGGCTGGTTCTCCGAGGCGACCATGGTCAAGGAGTTCGCGGACGCCGTATTCACGGGTTCGCACTCAGTGGATGAGATCATCGGTCCCGTGAAGTCCCAGTACGGCTACCACGTGATCCTGTTCGTCGCGGAACGCCCGGCGCCGGCCGATCGCGTCGCGGCGGTGCAACAGGCCCTGGCCGCACCGGGCGCGGACTTCGCCGCGGTCGCGAAGGCGAACTCGGATGCCGAGGATGCCGCGGACGGCGGCGACATGGGGTGGATCGCCCGGTTGCAGAACGCGGCCGACGTCGAGAAGGTCCTCTTCGGCCTCCAGGCAGGCCAGGTGAGCGCGCCCGTGACGCAGTCGGACGGCGTCTACATCTACCGGGTCAGCGAGCGAGTGGAACGCCCCGTCGATGCGACGCAGAAGACGGCCCTGGAGTCGAGCGCCTTCACGTACTGGTACGACCAGCAGAAGTCGCAGGCGACCATCTGGCGCTCGCCGGACGTGGCCGGCGCGGCGACGACGGGCTAGGGAGCGCGCGGGGGGATGATCGACACGATCCTCGCGGAGGCGGCGAGCCGGTACGGCATCCGCCCCTCGGAGGGCCTCCAGATCGTCGGCGTGGCGGCCCTTGCCCGTCGCGCGTTCGATCCGTCGTGGCCTCTGCTCGTCCTCCCGGACGGGGATGGCCAGGCGGTGGCGGCCGGGCCGGATGTCGAACCCGGGGGGCAACCGTTCGGCACTATCGAGGCTCCCGACGATCCCGAGGCGCCCGAGTCCCCCGAGGCGTCCGAGGCCCGCGAGGCTCCCGGCGACCCCGAGGCGCCCGCGTCCCCCGGCGCTCCCGAGGCGGCCGCGGAACCCCCGTTCGAGGCGTCCGTCCTGCCCGGGCGGGCGGCCCATGGCGCGTCACCCCTGGACGTGCTGCGCGCGCTCTATCCCGGCACGCATCCGGTACTCGGGCTCTCGGGTGCCGCCGATGCGACGGTGGCCACGCTCGACCCGACGGCCCTCGCGGCCGGGTCCCACCTGCTGCCGTCGCTGGATCCGCTCCGCAACCTCGCCAGTCCGCACGGGCTGCCCTGGATCGCGGCCCGTCTCCGGGCTCCGGGCGGGTGTCCCTGGGATCGCGAGCAGGATCACGCCAGCCTTCGCCCCTTCCTGCTCGAGGAAGCCTACGAGGTGTACGACGCGCTGGAGCACGGCGCCACCGATCACCTCGCCGAGGAGCTGGGTGACCTGCTCCTGCAGATCGTGCTGCATGCGCAGCTCGGCGCGGAGGAGGGGCTCTTCGACCTGGCGGACGTCTACCGGCACATCTCGGCCAAGATCGTCAGGCGCCATCCGCATGTCTTCGCCGACGGGCACGCCGCCACTGCCGGCGACGTGATCCAGAACTGGGAGCGGATCAAGGCCGTCGAACGCGCGGACAGGGGCGGAGAATCCCGGGCGACGAAATCGCTTCCGGCGGCGTTCGCCGGTCTCGCCCGCTCGCTGCCTGCCCTCGCCTATTCCCGCGAGATGCAGGATCGCGCTGCCGCACTCGGCTACGACTGGCCCGACGTCGAGGGCGTGATCGAGAAGCTCGAGGAAGAGGCCGTCGAGCTGCTGGAGGCGGAGGACGACGCGCACCGCACCGAGGAATTCGGGGACCTCCTCCTGGTGCTGGTGAACCTGGGACGCAAGCTCGGGATCGATGCGGAGGCGGCCCTGCGCGCCGGCAACGCCAAGTTCGCGCGGCGGTTCGCACTCGTCGAACGGTTCGCGCAGGAGCGCGGCCGCACGCTCGACACCATGACGTTCGAAGAGCTCGACGAGCTGTGGGACCGTGCCAAGGCCGTCGAGCGATCCAGGGCGACCGAAGAGGAGCATTCATGAGCATCGGTGCGGCGCCTCAGCGCCACGACGGACGTCTTCCGGGGCAGCTGCGACCCGTCACGCTCGAGCTCGGCACCCAGAAGTGGGCCGAAGGATCGTGCCTGATCCGTGTCGGCGACACGCATGTGCTGTGCGCCGCGAGCATCGAGGAGCGCACCGCCCCGCACCTGCGTGGCAAGGGGCTCGGCTGGGTGACGGCCGAGTACTCCATGCTCCCTCGCGCCACGGCCGAGCGGACTCCCCGCGAGGCGGTCCGCGGACGGCAGGGCGGGAGGACCCAGGAGATCCAGCGCCTCATCGGGCGTTCGCTGCGCGGGGTCGTGGACCTCGCCAAGCTCGGCGAGCGCAGCATCTCGATCGACTGCGACGTGCTCCAGGCGGACGGCGGGACGCGGACGGCGTCGATCACCGGCGGATACGTCGCCCTTTCGCTCGCGCTGCGCAGCATCGGCCGCGAGGCCGCTCTCGCCGGCCGCGTGGCGGCGGTGAGCGTGGGTATCGTCGAGGGCCGGCCGGTGCTGGACCTCGACTACGAGGAGGATTCGCACGCCGAGGTGGACTTCAACGTCGTCGGCACGGACGCGGGCACGTACGTCGAGCTGCAGGGGACTGCGGAGGGGAAGCCGTTCGACCGCGCCTCCATGGCGACGCTGCTCGCCCTCGGTGACGACGGCCTGCGCGCCCTGTTCGCCGTCCAGGCGGAGGCGCTGGCGCAGGCGAGGCGCTGAGTGGGCGCGCGCGTCCCCGTCGAAGCGCTGGCCGGCGACCGGGTCCTCGTCGTCGCCACCCGGTCCCCGCACAAGCTCGGTGAGTTGCGGCAGCTGCTGCATCTGCCTCGGACACGGCTCGTGTCGCTCGACGACATCGGCGTCGTCGGAGGAGGCGCCGGAGGACGGCGACACGTTCGAGGCGAACGCGGTGTTCAAGGCTCGCTACTACGCGGAGCTGAGCGGGCTTCCGACGCTGGCGGACGACTCGGGAATCGAAGTCGACGCGCTTGGCGGCCTGCCGGGCGTGAGGACCCGGCGGTATGCCGGCGAGCAGGCGACCGACGAGGACAACAACGTCAAGCTGCTCGCGGCCCTGCGTGGAATGCCGACGGAACGTCGCGGCGCGCGGTACCGGTGCGTGCTGGCCTTCGTGGATCCGGTGGTGCCCGACGTGTCCGCTCGCCGCGCCGCCGCGCCGCCGTCCGGGCACGCGACCGTCCGCCGCGGGACCTTCGAGGGCCGGATCGCCGAGGGCCCGCGCGGCACCGGCGGCTTCGGGTACGACCCCATCTTCGAACCGGCCCTGGAGCCGCCGGGGGACGGACGGTGGGCCTCTACTCCCCGGATGAGAAGAACCGGGTTTCGCACCGTGCGGCGGCGGCCCGGGCGATGCGGCGCGTCCTCATGCAGCGCGGGTACTGACGTCGAAGCGATCGTCGTCATCGTCGCGTCGTTCCTGGCGGCCACGCTCGCGGCGGTCGCCGGGTTCGGCGGCGCCGCGGTGCTGCTGCCCGTGCTCGTCGCCGCGTTCGGGGTGCGGGACGCGATCCCGATCCTCACCGTCGCCCAGCTCATCGGCAACGGCAGCCGCGGGTCTGGTTCAACCGCCGAGGAGCTGGACCTCGGCGTCGTCGGGTGGTTCGCGATCGGCGGCTGTCCCGCTCGCGTTCTCGGCGGCCTGCTGTTCGCGAGCGGCGCCCCTCGCCGCTCTGACGCGCCTGCTCGGCGTGTTTCTGTTGTTGACGGTGGCGTGGCGCCATCTGCGACGCGGGCCGGCCCGCGCAGGCCTCCGCTGCGGAGTTTCACGCTCATCGGGGCGGTGTTCAGCTTCCTGTCGGCACTCCTCGGCAGCGTCGGGCCGCTGATGGCACCGTTCTTCCTCGCGTACGGCCTGACGAAGGGGGCGTACATCGGCACGGAGGCACTCTCCACCGTCGTCATGCACGTGACGAAGCTCGTCGCCTACGGGCAGCGCGTCACTGCTGACACGGCGTCGGTGGCGATCGGCCTGGCCCTCGGGCCGATCATGATCGTCGGGTCGGCCGTCAGGCAAGCAGGTCGTCGACCGGCTGCCGGAGCGCGTCTTCGTCGCGATCATCGAGGTCGGTGCTCATCGTCGGCGGGCTGGCGTTCCTCATCGGCGGCTGAGCGCGTCGCACCGAAGCCGGTCGATCGGCAGGTCTCATCGCCGGCCCGCCGGCGCCACTCGCTGCGGGCCTTCAGCCACGACGCGTGCCGCGCCCTCCGCGCTGCCTGCCGAGCTCGTCCGGGACGACCGGCACGGGCTCTTCCCGGTCGGCACGCGGCCCGCATCCGCTCGTGCATGCCTCCGATCCGGGCGGGTTCCAGGAATGGCAGGTGCCGCACAGCCAGCGCATCGCCGGTTCACCTCCGCGGCGCCCGATCCGTCTCAGCCGGCCGATCGCTCCCGCCAGCCTCGGCGGCATTCCCGGGAGATCGCGAACCGCTCGCTCGCCGGCGGCAAGCGCCGCGACGAGGAACAGGCCCGCGATCAGGATTGCCAGGGCCGCCGCTGCGATCGCGCCCGTCCAGTCGAGCCCCGCCAGGTACTGACCGAAATCGCCGCGTGTCACCGACGTTCGCCGGGCGACCGGGATTCTTCGGGTGGAGGTTGTCCACTCGTGTCCGGAGGACCGGGCCTGAAGCCGAACTCGACCGAGGTTCGCGGCCGTCCCCGGGGAGTTGCGGCGGCAGACACACTCATGGGCCATCCCGCGAGGAGTTGGGGCGGCCGGCTCGCTCAGCAACCGGCCGCCTCCGGTTCAGCTCGGATTCGTGGCGATCCGCCCGTGGCTCTGGCCGGGCCCGTGAGTGTCGTCGCCCGCGAACTTCACCCAGTACGCGGTCCAGCCATTGACTCGGGTGAAGTAGTGGGCAGTGCCGTCCGCGGCCACCTCTCGCAACGTGAGCAGGTGCCAGCCCGTGCTCCGGGACTCGACCCAGATCTCGACGAGGGAGCCCGCCAGGCTCGGGTTCGTCGTCGCCATGACGGTGACGTACGTGTTCGCCGGCACGACGAGGCTCCTGGTGCCGAAGCCCGACGTTCCCCGGTTCACGCCGGGCGCGATGCCGTCGGTGATGATTGTGGGCGTCGGGACCGAGGGCCCGACCGTGACGGTGACACTCGCACTGGCGCTGGCCGTGAGCCCACTTCCGGTGCCGGTGGCCGTTGCCACGCTCGTGGTCGTGGCAGTGCGGGTCGTGGAGCAGCCGTACGTCCAGGTCTCGCTGGCCTGGAGGACGAGGTCGGCGTTGGAGTCCCCGGACACGTATGCCACCGGTGAGCAGGTCGGATCCGCGACGGAGACGCCGACCAGCGGAACGGAGCCGGGATTCGTGACGGTGTACGTGTAGGCGACGGTGCCGCCTGCGGCAAGCGACGCAGGAGTTGCGCTGGCGGAGATGGCGATCAACGGAACGGTCGGCGTCGGAGACGGCGGCACGTAGGTGTTGGTGATCGTGCAGACCGGAGGCGTTTCGTACGGCTCGGTTGCCTCCCAGGAGCATCCGGTCGACGACACGAGACCATCCATCTCGTAGCTCGTGCGGTACCGGGCGGGGGTGACCGTCTGGGCGATGGTGAACGAGCCGACCAGGGCGCCGCCGTAGTAGGTGCCCGTGGTGCCGTTCGACGGCACGAACTCGGAGCCGGGCACCGCGGTGACCTCGTCTCCCAGCGAATTCCGAACGAGAAGTCGTCGAGACCCGCCGTCCCGCCGACGATCACGTTGCTCATGATCGGCACGCTGTAGAGGTTGTGGACCGTGCATGTCCAGTTCGGGGCGTCCACGGCCAGGTACGCTACGTCCTGGTCCCCTTCGTTCGTGGCCCCCCCGTTGGTGCACTCGACGTTGTCGGACGGTGCCACGAAGTCGCTCGGCAGTGCCGACACGTCTTCGCCAACGACGTAGTCACCGAACGGCAGGCGGACGACGTCCCCGCTGTGGGCCGTGGTGCTCGGCGCGCTCGTGGCTGCTTCGGCATGCGCATACGTCAGCGTGAACTCCGCGAGAGGAGCCGCCCCCTGTGCGTCCGCCCAGTTGTCGACGACCTTCACGAAGGTGATCGTTCCGTCCGTCGGCGCGGGAGGCCCGGTCACGTCGAATGGATTGCCGGTCAGGTCGGGCACGCCAGGCGCCCCGGCCGTGATGGTGTACCCGGTGGCAGCGGTCGTCTGCGTGCAGCCGGTGAAGGTCGCAACGCCGTCGACGGCGGCCTGGCTCAGCCCGCCCGCGCACGTGAAGGACGACCCGTTCTGGCTGATGGAGAGCGTGACCGTGCGCGTGTCGGAAACGACATCGCCGTTCACGTCCTCGAGCTGCACCGTGATGCCACCCAGTTCCGTGGTGCTGGGATTCGCCGGATAGGCGGTGAACGCGAGGTGCGTGGCCAGCGGCGTTCCTGCGCCGTCAGTCGTCTCCCACGTGAATGCGCGGCCCCCGTTGTCCGTCGCCATGCCGGACATCCCGCCCGACGAATCGATGGCCCCCAGGAGCACCAGCGGGTTGTAATCCTCCATGCCGGCAGGGCCGGACCAAGCGATGTCCAGCTCGACGGCGGAACCGCTGACCGTGCCGGTCATGGTCCACGTGAAGTCCGGGGTGGACGGGATGTAGCCGGTGCCCGTCACCGCGCCCGTGCCGTTGTCGCTGGTCGCGATCGTCATCGTGTGGATGTAGGTGTCAGTGCAGATCGACGTGCACGTGAACTGGAGCGTGTACGTTCCCGTCAGGTTCCACGCCGGCGGAGTGGACGCGACAACCGGTGGGGCGGTGAGCGCCAGCAGCGCCACCGCAACGATGACCAGTCGCTTCATCGGACCGTGCCTCCCCACGTTTCGGCGCCGACAGCCGGATGTCCGGCCTGTCTCGGGGGACGCGGTACGTCGTGGATGCTAGTACATTCGTACTTGCCGATTTCGCTGCCGGTACGGTGTGCAGCGTATTTCGGTGCCAGCCAGCACCGGGCGCGTCGAGTGTATGCTGCGATCGGCCTGCGAGAAGTCGGGGTGTGGCGCAACGGTAGCGCACGTGCTTTGGGAGCACGAGGTTGCGGGTTCGAGCCCCGCCGCCCCGACCAGATCCTCCCTGTGGTGGCCGCGGGTGGCTGACTTCGCCTGTTCACGCTCATCATCCCGACCGCGAAGTCAACGTTGCGCCCGTCGGTAGGGCCGACTTGAGTTCGCGAAAGTGCGCGGCTCCGCACGTGCGCGAGAGCCTCCTCTGCGCAAGTCGCGTATGGATCTGCGGCTTCGCAGGCCGCGGCGCCACGGACGACGTTGGCGGGTCGTTTCAACCTTGCGAAACGTACGAGCCAGTATCGGGCTCATGCTTATCCGGTTGACTCCGACTCGACCGCATCGTAGGCTGGGATCATGAGCGAGGGAACGGGACCCATCGGCGGAGAGGTCGCGGTCTACGAAGCGTCTGATGGTCCGCGAGTCGAGGTGATCGTCGGCGACGAGACGGTATGGCTCAGCCAGGCGCAGATAGTTGAGCTGTTTCAGCGCGACGTGTCGGTGGTGTCGCGGCACATCGAGAACGTGTTTCGCGAGGGGGAGCTGCCTCGGGAGACTTCTTTGCAAATTCTGCAAACAACTCCGCGAGGCCGCCCGACCACGTTCTACAACCTGGACGTCGTGATCTCGGTCGGCTACCGGGTCAAGTCTGCGCGCGGCACGCAGTTTCGCATCTGGGCCAACCGGGTGCTGAAGGACCACCTGCTGCGCGGCTACACGCTCAACGAGAAGCGGCTGCTCGACCGCGGCGTGGAGTTCGACCAAGCGGTAGCCCTGCTCACGACGACCCTGCGCAACCAGCGACTGGTGACGGCCGAGGGCCAGGCCGTCCTGGAGGTCGTACAGCACTACGCACGGACCTGGCGGATGTTGCGCGCCTACGATGAGGACCAGCTCTCCGCTGCTCCGGGCCGGACCTCGGCTCCGACTGCCTCGCTCACCATCGCGTCGGCACGCGAGGCGATCCGTGCCATGCGCGACGAGATGCTGACGCGCGGCGAGAACCCCGGCCTGTTCGGCCAGGAGCGAGGTGACGCGCTCGAGTCGATCCTGCTGAACATCGAGCAGACGTGGGGCGGCGAGGCGCTCTACTCGACCGTTGAGTCCCGAGCCGCGCACCTGCTCTACTTCGTGATCAAGGACCATCCGCTCTCGGACGGCAACAAGCGGACGGCCTCGCTGCTGTTCCTCGACTACCTGCGCCGGAACAGCGCGCTGCTCGGCTCCAACGGGAAGCCGCGGTTCTCCGACACCGCCCTCGTCGCCCTCGCCCTGCTCGTCGCGGAGAGCGAGGCCTCGCACAAGGACCTCGTGATCCGCCTGATCCTCAACCTGCTGGCTGAGGATCGTCCGTAACCGAGACCATGGTGAGACCCGTCTTCCGGCCTCTCGATCGGGCAGTTCCAGGCACGGACGGCGCGCCGAGAATCGCCTCGTATGTCGTCGGCTCGCGATGGGTACCGAGGCCGAGCAGCGTCTGGAAGCCCGCCATCGGCGTGCGACGTCGGTTCCAGCGGAACACGAACTCGTCGAGGTAGACCGGGAGGTGGTCGGCCCCCACGCCCCGGTGCGTGCCCAGCAGCCATGCCTTGAGGTTCGAGACCACGCGATGGGCGTGCGGCACGACATCCTCCGTGCCGGCCAGGCGGAAGCTTTCCTGGGTGCGGGGCAGGTGCGTGTAACCCTGTGCCGCCACACCGTCTTTGCCTTGGTAGCCGCGGTGGCCGTCGGACAGCACGGTCGAGCCCAGCGCGACGTTGCGGACGATGAACTCTGAAAGGGTGGGGGCACTTGCATCGGGGATGACCTCGGCGCGGCACCGTCCGGACCCCTTGTCGCGGACCTCCACGGCGATTGCGACGAGGAGCGCCTTGCGCCCGGCCAACTGCCGCCCGCCACGCAGGCCAAGCTGCTCCCCGCCGATGAACGTCTCGTCGACCTCCACCGTGCCCTTGAGGGGCTCACGGTTCGCGTTGACCATCGCCCGGCGGAGCTTGTGGAGGATGAGCCAGGCAGTCTCGTAGCGAGCGAGTCCGAGCATGTGCTGGAGCTGGAGCGCCGACAGCCCGGGCTTGTGGGCGGTCATCCAGAACGCGGCCCAGAACCAGGTCAGGAGCGGCGTCCGGGTGCGGTGCATGACGGTCCCGGCGGTCACCGAGGTCTGGTGGCCACACGACTTGCACTGCCAGAGACGCCGACGCGGCAGGGCGAAGGCGGCATCGTGACCACAGATGGGGCAGCGGAATCCCTCGGGCCAGCGGCAGGCGGCGAGGTAGACCAGGCACGCCTCCTCGTCAGGGAACATCCGGTTGAAGTCGGCGACGTTGCGCGGATACGTCGGGCGTGGCACGCCCAGACGCTACCGCCCGATCAGGTCGGAGTCAACCGGATAAGCGCGTGACCGTTTGAGCCCCTACGATGGGCCCGGGCGAATGGGCAGGCCGAGCAGGATCTCGGGGTACTCTGACCACGTCCGGCTGATGACGACCGCGTCCCCGTCGTTGTAGCCCGGCAGCTCCCAGATCCGCGCCACCCCGTCCTCGAGGAGGCCGACGATCCGGAAGCCGTAGCCCGGCGGGTCGTCGACCGCGTACAGGACCTGGCAGGAGGACCCCATGACCTTGCGCTCGCCCGGCATGGCCGCGGGCCTGACCAGCGTGCCGCGCGGTGTGACCGTCGGAGGGTCGGCCGGGTCGGGCGCGCGCCGCTCCCGGTGTTCCGAGGCGAGAAAGGCCGCGACGTCGCGGTTCCACCGGTCCTCGCCGCCACGGCCTGACCAGCGGCGACCGGTCGACCGACCGATGGCCGGCAGCCCGCGCCGCGCCGCCCAGATTCGCCGCATCACTCGCCAAAACGGGTCAGAGAGTGTCCGGTCCATGTGACGATCGTCGCACTGTCGCCGGTTGTCCACAATGGCCGATCGGGGGAGTTCTCGTCGCGAGGACGGTGGCCCGTGGAAGGTCCGTAGGAAGGGCAGACTGGCCACGATGGCCGCCGCCGTGATGAGGAGGCACGTCCCGAGGACGTGATCGCCTGGGCCGTTGATCTTGCCCACGGCTGGGAGGCTGCAGGAGGGTGCGACCGCCGAATTCCCGTACAGCGACAAGCTACCTGTCACCGTCGACGGGTAGCCTCGGAGGCGATCCGGCGCGTTGGAACTGGCTCAGGGCCGGCCGAACGACGGACCGCGGATACCGGGTGCCTGTTGGTCCTGTCTCGGCTTCGTCGTGCGTGGCTGTGCGCTCCTCGCCGCGTCATGGGTCGTAGCGGAGTGGGGGCAGCAGTCTGGCCAACGCCCAGAGGTATGACGGGCGGGGAGCGCGCGGTGCGGCGAACGGCCTGGTGCTCCGGTCCCTACTGCTCCGCCACAGCCGGGCGGCCCTGCCACCGCGGATCCCGCGCGCCGGGCGTCAGCCCCAGTTGCGCTGATGGTTGTTCTTCACTTCCCGCAGTAGCACGGCCGTGGACTTGTCAACCTCATCGCCCTCTGCGAGGTTCCAGATTGCGAGCTTGACGTCGTCCGATGTGTCCTGGTACCAGCGAACCTGTGCATTCGACGGATCCCGCCATTCTTCTTCGATCGTACGCGCCCACGAGTGCAGCATGGCGATGGCGGCTTTGACGAGTTCCGCCGTGGCAGCCCGTCGTTCGTCCTCGGCCTCACTCGCCGCGCCATAGATGTCGCGCACCACGCGCGCCGGCGGAAACTCCGCAATGAGTGCGGCCACGACGGACCTGCTCATCTGGGCGATCGCCATTCGGATCGGAGCTGTGCGCAGCCCGCCGCGCCACAGTTCCTCCGCCAGGATGGCTTCCTGCTCGATTGCGTCGGGCTGAGCCCGATCCGGTAGGTCACACCACACCTCGTGCTGCATCGGGCGCTGCGTCCTCAGGCCCGGGGGCCACAGAAGAACGCGCCTGCTGCGATCCACACTGTCGATCGCAGCGACGTTGTCCAGCTGGGGGTCCCGCGTAGCAGGGACACTCCTCGAGATCCCTCAGCCGGCTGCGCCCTCGCGAGGTCGCGTCGACCTCGGGCTTACGCGATCTGTCTGTCGGTCTCGGGTCGAGGCTGGACCGTGTCGCTCACGATCACTGCGCGGTGCCCGACCTGCAACGGCGAGCAGGCTGCCAGGCCCGCCTGCCACGTTCTATGGCACGGATCGGTCAGGACGATCGGGGACTTTCATATACAGGGCCTCAGGGAGCCACCGCGGGTTGGAGGCGGCGGTTGATCGTTCTCGGAGGCCGACAGCCTGATGGAGCGACCAGGCTGCGCCAGGAGGGCCGAGTGACCGGCGGCTACCCCTTGATGGCGCCCTCGAGCAGCCCGCGCACGAAGTAGCGCTGCAGCACGAGGAACATCACGAGGGCGGGGATGAGCGCGATGATGATGGTCGCGCTGAGCGGGCCGAAGGCGTACGCCGCCCCTTCCTCCTGCAGGAACGTGATCCCGACCGGGAACGTCGTGTTCCCCCCGCTGCTGAACAGCGTGACAGCGAAGAGGAACTCGCACCAGACCGCGACGAACGTGAGGATCACGACTGATGCGATCCCTGGCCCCGCGAGCGGCAACAGGATCCTCGACCAGACCTCGAAGCTCGACGCGCCGTCCACCCGCGCCGCCTCTTCGAGCTCAAGCGGGATCCCTCGGTACGTCCCGCGCATGAGGAGGATGGCCAGGGGAAGGTTGAGCGCGATGTACGGGAGGATCAGCCCGGGAATCGTATTGAGCAGCCCCATGTGGGACTCGAGCAGGTAGACCGGGATGAGGTAAAGGGCGAACGGGACGGCAACGGTCAGCAGGATGATGGCGAACACGACCGTTCGGCCTCGGAAGCGCATGTACGAGCCAAGGGGAAGGCCGCGAGCGCCGACACCACCACGACGCCGATCACGGATGCGACGCAGCACGACGATCGAGTTCCACATGTACGAGGGGAACTGGGGCAGCGAGTGTGCAACGTCGATGAAGTTCGCCAGCGTCGGCTGTCGCGGCAGGAAGTGGACGTCGGCGGTGTAGATCTCGGCCGACGGCTTCAGTGCGGTGACGAGGATCCACACCAGGGGCAGCAGGAAGAGGACCGCGAAGCCGATGGCGACGGCGTAGGCGGCGGCGATCGGAGCGTGTCGCCGGAGCGAGCGCATCAGGTGGCCTCCGAGCGTGAGCCGCGGAGCGTGATCGCGGACAGCACGAGGATCGCGATCGCCATCACGTAGCCGATGGAGGATGCCAAGCCCATCTCGGAAATCCTGGAACGCGGTGTTCCAGAGGTGCAGGTACAGCGTCTCTGTCGCTCCGCCCGGACCGCCCTTGGTCATGACGTAGGGCAGGTCGAACACCTTGATGGCCTGCACGATGCCCCACACGGTGGCGATCACCGCGGACTCCATGATGTTCGGCACGGTGATGGCGAAGAACGCCCGTGGCCGGCTCGCGCCGTCGCAGTAGGCCGCCTCGTAGATGTCCCCGGGGATACTCCGCAGCCCCGCAATGAAGATGAGCATCGAGACCCCGATCTGCTGCCAGAGGCTGACGGCCACGATGACCGGCAGGGCCAGGCCGGGATCGGTGAGCCAGTCGCGCGTGAGCGCATGCAGGCCGACCATGTCGAGCACGTGGTTCACGAGGCCGAACCGCGCGTCGAAGATCCGAGTCGAACATCACGCCGGTGACGGACAGGGCGACGATCACCGGCAGGAACACGATGGTCCGGAAAATGCCGCCGAAGCGCGGCAGTGACTCGATCACCGCCGCCGCCACGAGCCCGCCGACGACGAACACGGGCAGGAACAGCACGGTGAACTCGACGGTGTTCCCGAGCGACGACTGGAATCCGCTGTCGGTCGAGAGCTGGACATAGTTGGCGGGCCCGATGAACCGGGGCCCGCTGTCGTACACGAAGTTGAAGCTGGTGAACGACAGGTACAGCGTATCGACGATCGGGTAGACGAGGAAGACCCCAATGAACGCCAACGCGGGCGCGAGGAACGCGTAGGCGATGGCGTGGGCGCGCAGGTGCGCGAGGAGCCGGGACGGGCGCCCGGGCTCCTCGCGCATCGCGGTACCAGGTAGCGCCGGACTCACGGAGCCGCGGCGACGTTGGTCAGATCGAGCGTGCGGATGTAGTTGTGCAGGTTGGTCAGCGCCTGGTCGACGCTCTCCTGTCCCAGCACGGCCTTCTGGATCTGCTGCTGCATCTCCGTATCGAGCTGGTTGTAATCGCGGTAGCGCGGGGCGTTCACGCCGTGCGAGACGGCGTTGAGCTCGAGCTGGATGGTCGGGTCGTTGAGCCCTGCGTAGGCGGACTGCAGGATGGGCAGCTTGCCGAAGTTGGTGAGCCCTGACTGCTCGAAGGCGGGCGTGAGGATTTCCTCGCGCACGAACTCCTGGGCGAGGGCGACGCTCGGCGAGATCTTGGGGATGAACACCGCGTGGCTGAAGACGATCGTGCCGTGCTGCTGGGTGCCCGGCGCGAACATCACGCCGACCTTGCTCGCCCCGAGGGTCGCGGCTGCCTCGGCCTCGCGCGACGCCGCCTCGAGGATCGCCGCCACCTGCCCGGCCTTGTAGGCCGTTCGTCCGGCGTCGTCGTTCGAGGTGGTGCCCTTCATGGAGTAGTTCTTCGCGATGAGCTGGCGGCCGACGTTGAGGCAGTCGTGGGCGGCCGGGCTCTCGAAGTCGACGGTCTTCCCGTCGGAGCCGTAGATCGTCCCCTGCTCACCGAGGAGGCAGGTGAAGTAGTTGTAGGTGGCGAAGCTGAAGCCCCAGTGGATCGAGAGACCCGGATTGCCGCCGTTGGCCGCGGTGAGCTTCTGGCCGTAGGTGACGAGGTCGTCCCAGGTCTTGGGCGGGATCGCCTGTCCGCTGCTGTCGAGAAGCCCGGCCTTCTGGAACATGGGCTTGTTGATGCTGAACATCATGACCTCGCCCATGAACGGCAGGGTCATCTGGTGCCCCCCGAACATGCCGAGCTGGAGCAGCGGCGCGATGAACTTGTCCTTGGTGAACTGGCCGGTGAAGAAGTTGTCCCAGTTGACGAGGAGGCCCTTGGCGGCGAGCGGCGCCAGCTGGCCCTCGGTCCCGCCGATGGCGAGGTCGACGTCGGTATGCCCGGCCGTCCAGTCGAGCAGGTACTTCTGCACGAAGTCGGTCTGGTCGTTGGCGAAGACCGTCACCTTCACGCCGGGGTGACGGGCCATGAAGTCCTGGGCCGCCTTCTGGACGGGGAACTTCGAGAGAATCCAGCCGTTCGCGCCGATGCGGAGCGTGCCGGTGAGATTGGCAGATGCCGCGGGCGAGCCGGCGGCCGCGGACGCCGCGCTGCTCGGTGCGCCGGCGGCGCTGGCCTGTGCCGCGCTCGACGCCGGCGGGCTGGGTACGTTCGTGACTGTGCCGCTGTTGCACGCCCCGAAGATGAGCGCCGCGGCGGTGATCATCGCCGCGATGGGGACGCGTCTGGTTCGCATCGATCTTCTCCTCGTGACCGAAGCTGCCTTTGGTCAGGCCACCCTGAATTCGTTGACGACCGCCTCGTCCACCTCCACGCCGAGCCCAGGCCCCTGCGGGACTGCTACCCACCCGTCGAGTGCGACGGGTCCGTGGTGCACGAGCCGGTTGCGCAGCGGCGAGCTGCGCACTGGGTACTCGGCAAATGGGGCGGCGAATGCGGCGCCCATCCACTGGAGTGAGGCGGCCAGGTTGATGCCGGTGCTGAAGCAGTGTGGGATGCACCAGGCGTCGCGCTCCTGCGCGAGCGCCTCGATCTGTCGGCATGCCGTGAGGCCGCCGGCGCGACACACGTCCGGCTGGAGGACGCTGACCCCGCAGTCGAGCAGCGTCCGGAAGGGGTACACCGTGGAGTCGGACTCGCCGGCCGCGATTCGCCCGTTCACGGAGCGGGCAAGCAAGGCATATCCATCCAGATCGTCCTCCTGCAGAGGTTCCTCGAGCCATGTGATCGGGTATCGCGCGAACAGGTCGCGGGCTCGCTCGACTGCCTGGTTCGCCGTCCACGCGAGGCCGGCGTCGACCATCAGCTCGACACCGTCGCCGGCCTCACAGATCGCGTCGAGAAGGGCTCGATCGTGGTCCGGGTCCCGTCCGAACGAGCCCCAGCCGAACTTGACGGCCCCGAAGCCGTGCTCGATGAAGTCGCGGGTCAGTGCTGCCGCCTCCTTCGGCGTGTCGGGAAACAGCGTGCTCGCGTAGGCGCGTACGCGGTCCCGCTTGGCGCCCCACAGCGCAGACACCGGCTGACCGGCCGCCTTGCCCACGATGTCCCACAGCGCGAGGTCGATGCCACTCATGGCGTGGATCGCCACGCCCCGACGCCCGTACCACCGGCTCGCGTCGTACATCTCCTGCCAGCGGGCCGGCGGGTCGAGGGGATCGGTGCCGATGAGGACGGCGGCCAGGCCGTGGCGGCGGGCCGCCGAGCGGGGCGCCTCGATGGCCGCCTTCGCCACCGTGGGCGCCGAGGCCACTTCGCCCCACCCCACGAGCCCCTCGTCGGTCGCGACCCGCACGAGCAGGACGTCCTGTGTCCCGTCAGCAATCTCGGCGACCTGCGGCAGCCGCAGGTGAATGGCATCAACCGTCGTGATCTTCATCGCGCCTCCCGAGCTCGAACGCCAACCTGAACCGATGGATGTGGTCACGCATCGCGGCCGCAGCCGGGCCCGCGTCACCCGTGGCAGCCGCATCGAGCACGGCCGCATGCTGGAGGTACTCCTCGCGCATCGTCGGCCGCGAGCGCCAGCCCATCACGGAGATGACCCGGACGCGATCCTGCAGGGACGCGACGGTGCCAGCCAGGAAGCGGTTGCCGCTGCACTCGCCGAAGAGGCCGTGAAATTCGCGGTCGACCTGGGCAAGCAGGGCGCGGTCCTCGGATTCGATGGCCGCCTCGGATCGCGCCAGGATCTGTCGGGCACGCTCGACGTCGGCTCTCGTCAGGCGGGGCGTGGCGAGCTCCACGGCAAACGCCTTCAGGACTTCGCGCAGCGCGTAGATCTGGTCGACCTCGTCGGGAGCGATGGCGACGACGGTCGTGCCGCGATAGGGCGACTGGGTCACCAGGCCTTCGACCGCCAGGCGCTGCAGGGCCTCGCGTACCGGGCTCTTGCTGACGCCGAGGCGGGCGGCGAGGTCTCGTTCGACGAGTGGCGAGCCGGGCTCGAGCTCGAGGCGAAGATCGCCTCGCGGAGCGTCTCGTAGACGCGGTCGGTGAGCAGGCGCTGACTGTGAGCGGACTGATCACCCGAGTCGCCATCGCGGTCTCCTGTACGGCCCGATCGCCTCGCCTGCCGAGCTGTGCCTCCACATCGGTCTGGCGGCGCGTCATCGTATCTGGTATATCATCTTCCATCAAGTCCCACCACATGCGTCCGCTGGGGGCGGGCGGTAGAGTTCCCGGCAGTGACCCGAGTTGCGGAGAACGTGCATGCGTCCCTTGATCCACGGCGTGTATCCGGTCCTGGCCACCCCGTTCGAGGAGGACGGATCGCTGGCGGTGGGTGACCTGGAGCGCCTGGCCGCGTATTGCCGTGACAGCGGGGTTGACGGGCTCGTCTGCAACGCCAACGCGAGCGAGTCGTGAGCCTCCAGCAGGACGAGCGCCGCGCCGTCGCGGAGGCCGCCCGCCGCGCCGTGCCCGAGCTGCCGCTCGTGGTGGGCGTGACCAGTGCCACGCCCCGGGACAGCTTCGATCTCGCGGCGCACGCGGCGGAGATCGGGGCGGCCGCCGTGATGGCCATGCCGCCCTTCCCGCGCGTGCCGAGCGACGGCGAGATCATCGCCTTCTACGCCGCGCTCGCCGAGGCCGCCGAGCTCCCCGTGATCGTCCAGGACTCGAGCCCGCCCGTCGGCACCGCCATGCGCCCCGCCCTCGTGGCCTCGATCGCCCGGGATGTCGCGGCGGTCACGCACGCCAAGGAGGAGACGCACAACTCGACGCACAAGGTCGGCGACCTGCTTGCAGCGATGCCCGACCTCAAGGTCGTGGGCGGCGAGGGTGCCCGCTACGTCATCAGCCAGCACCGCCGCGGCGCGATCGGCACGATGCCGGCCTCGTCGCTGCCGGAGGCGCACGTCATGCTGTGGGACGCCCTCGAGCGCGGGGATGACAGCACGGCCCGCGCATCCTTCGCGGCGATGCTCCCCCTCGTGCTGATGAGCGACCACCTCGGTCCCCGTCTGCACAAGGAGGTGCTCGTGGCGCGCGGCGTGATCCGTATGGCCACCATCCGCGAGCAGGGCGTCCCGCAATTCGACGCGATCGATCGCGCCGAGATGCTCGCCTGGCTCGCGTACCTCGACGACGCGCTCGCCGCACGACGCTCGGAGATGGCGCGTGCCTGACGCGCTCGACGCGGTCGTCGCCCGCTCGAGCGCCGACGCCGGCACCGCGCGCGCCTGGTGGCTCGGCCAGAACGGCTTCGCCGTGCGCGGGCCGCGCAGGGGCGCGATCCTCGTCGATCCCTTCGTCTCGGACAGCATCAGCCACGGGTACCGGCCGTACGACGCACGAGCGCCTCGTCCCCCCCGCCCTCGCGCTGCGGGGCGAGGGGCGGCTGCGGCGGACGCGTCCTCCTCGCCCACGAGCATGCCGACCACTGCGACAACGTCTTCCTGACCGGGCTCGCCGCGGAGACCGACTGCCGCTTCGTCGGGCCGCCGGCCGTCGGGGCGCTGCTGGCCGCCTGGGACGTGCCGGAGGCGCGCGTCACGATCGTCGCGCCCGGCGCCCGGATCACGCTCCCGGCGGGCGAGGTCGAAGCGGTGAAGGCCGTCCACGTATCGGGCGCCGTCGGGTACGTCGTCGTCTCACCGACGGTCCGACGCTCTACTTCGCGGCGACACGGGCCTGTTCCTCGGCATGCAGGCGCTCGGTGCCGCCGGAGTCGACGCCGCATTCCTGCCCATCAACGCGCAGTACGACAACCTCGGCATCGACGGGGCCGTCACCGCCCTGGCCTGGATCCGGCCGCAGCTCGCGGTTCCGACCCACTACGGGATGTTCGCCGACAACACGGAGCGGCCGGAGCGACTCGTGGTGCGCGTCGCGGAGGCCGGGCTCGCGACGCGGGTCGTCGTCCCCGGGCATGGCGAGGAGGTCGTCATCGATGCCCGAGGGTGACTTCACGGGCCGCACGGCGCTGGTGACCGGCGGCACGTCGGGCATCGGGCTCGCCGTGGCCTCGGAGCTCGCCCGGCGCGGTGCGACGGTGGGCCTCGTCGGCGGGACGCAGACCGCGGGGAACGCGCGCTGCGCTGGCTGGGGACGGCTACCGGACGCTCGCACCGCTTCATCGTTGCGGACGTGGCCGACGCCGTGGCGTTCGAGCATGCCCTCGCGGTCCTGGCGGCCGACATGGGCGAACCCGACCTCGTCTTCCACAGTGCCGGGATGGACTGCGTCGGGCTCGTCGAGGAGCTCGACCGCGCCACGTGGGACCGCGTCTTCGAGACGAACGTGCGGAGCGCGTACCTGCTCCTGCACGCCATCCTGCCCGCCATGCGCCGCCGGGGTCGCGGCGCGATCGTCGTCAATGCCTCGAACGCCGGCCTCGTGGCGCGAGCCGACGATCCCGCCTACTGCGCGTCGAAGGCGGCACTCATCATGCTCGTGCGCGCAGTGGCCCTCGATGTGGCCGCGGCGGGGATCGCATCAACGCCGTCTGCCCGGGTCCGGTCCGCACGTCCTTCATCCCCGATCCCGTCGCGAGCGCGGCGTCCACGCCCCTCGGTCGCATCGCCGAGCCCGACGAGGTCGCCACGCTGGCGGTCTACCTGCTGAGCGACGCCGCGTCGTTCGTCACCGGTACCGCCATCCCGATCGATGGGGGCAAGACGGCCGGCGTCCTGCCACCGCCGCACCCGGAGGTCAAGTGACGATGCCTGAACTGATGATCGAGACGCGCGAACCCGCCCGTCCCGAGGAGGTCGTCGGCCGGTTCCCGGCGCTCGACCGGGCCGGGCTCGAGGAGGCCATCGCGGCGGCCGTCCGGGCTCAGCCGGAGTGGGCGAGCCTTGCACCGCGGCGCGCGGCCGCCCTGAACCGCTGGGCGGCGAGCGTCGAGGCAGAGGCCGACCCCTGGCCATGCTGGTCGCGCGCGAGGTGGGCAAGCCGATCTCCGAAGCCCGCGGCGAGGTCGCCCGGACGGTGGCCATCTGCGCTACTACGCGCAGGTCGCCCTGGACCGGTCGGCGAGACGTACCCCTCGCCGGACGGGCGTGCCTCGCTTCCGTCGAACGGCGGCCGCTCGGGACCGTCGCGCTCGTGTGCCCCTGGAACTTCCCGCTCGCGATCCCTGTGTGGAAGCTGGCCCCGGCGCTCGCCGTCGGCAACACGGTGCTGCTGAAGCCCTCCTCTGCGGCCCTCGCGACGGCCACCCGGCTGGTCGAGCTCGGGCAGCCGTATTTGCCGTCGGGTGTCCTGTGCGTGGTCTCCGCGCGTGGCGAGCTGACCGACGACTGCTCGACGACTCACAGTGGCCGGCATCTCGTTCACGGGCTCAGCCGAGGTCGGGCACGCGATCGTAACCCGGGCGGCCTCCCGGGGCGCGGCGGTGCAGGCAGAGATGGGTGGCCAGAACGCCTCGGTCGTCCTCGAGGACGCCGATCTCGACGCCGCGGCGGCGACGATCGCCGGCGCGGCGATGGGGTACGCCGGTCAGAAGTGCACCGCGACCAGCCGGGTCGTCGTGCTGCGTGGGGTGGCGGAGCGGTTCGTGCCGCTCCTCGTGGACCGGGTGCGCGGCCTGGCGGTCGGCGACCCGTTGGACAAGGGCACGGCGGTCGGTCCCTGATCAGCCGCGACGCCGCGAACAGGTCCGCAGCGCAGTCGAGGACGCGGTCGGTCGCGGCGCGCGCGTGCTCGCCGGCCGCCGAGCCGGATCGCGGCGGCTGGTTCTACGCGCCCACCTCCTCGCGGTCGAGGATGCCGGCGACCAGTTCGCACAGGAGGAGACGTTCGGCCTGCGGCATCCGTGCTGCATCGCCGATTCCGACGCGGACGCTGTGCGCATCGCCAACGGCACGCGATACGGCCTGTCTGCGGCGGTCTTCAGCCGGGATCTTCACCACGGCACAACCGTCGCCGGGCAGCTCGACGCCGGCCTCATACGGGTCAACGCGTCGACGGCGGGCGTCGACTACTACGCGCCGTTCGGCGGCGAGCGCGCGTCCAGCTACGGACCACGGGAGCAGGGGCGCGCGGCTCTGCAGTTCTACACGCGGACCCGAACGATCCTCGTCAGTCCGCCGCGGTCGACATGCCGCCCGGAGTGACAGGACGGGCGGCGCTACTTCCGGCCCGAGACGATGGCGCTCATCGATACCGATGTCGAGCGAGAGGCGGTGACGTGGAGCCCGACGGGCGGCTCGTGCTCGTCGCGTCCGATGGCACCTGGCGGCTGTGGAGCCCGGACGGGAACGCGACCCCGAGCGGCCTGCCACCGGGCGATCCGGTCTGCGGCCCGACCCTCGCCCAGGTCGCGCTCCGTCCGCCCAGCGGCGGCACGGTGCTCGCCCTCATCAGCCACGGCACGACCCTGACGCTGCCGGCCGATCCCGGGAGCAGCGCGGCGTGGGCGCCCGACGGGGCCTCGTGTTTCGTGACGACCGCGGCGCCCGGCACCCCGATGCTGCTCGTGCGGGTGGCGGCGCCGTGATGGCGATCGCGCCACCTGGCGTTGCGGGGCAGCCGTCGTCCGTGGGCTTCCGAGGGGTGAAATTGCCGACAGAGATAGGCGGTCGTAATGCCCGAACTCGGCCGCGATTGACGAGGAGGCCCGTGCTCACCGGCGGCCATTGATACAAGTCATTTCACACCCGGTCAGCGGTCCCGGGGGTGAACGCCTTCGGCTCGCGGCCTCGTTCACGCTGCCCGAGGTGCGGGTCGACCGGACCGCCGCCGATGGCTCCCTTCGTGCCTCCTACGCGAACGGCAACCAGGACGTGCTCGAGCCTCCGCGCCTCCCGGACGGGCGACCCGCACGGACGATGGACGGCAGCTCAGGCCAGGACCGCATCGGGGTTCTCCTCGAGACTTCGAACCGTCCTGCCGGCGCACCGGCCGCCTGGGCTGATCCGCTGCCGGCCGACGCCGGACACGGCGTGGCCGTCGATCTCACCTGGCACTGCGAGCAGCCGTAGCCAATATCGGCCGGGGCCCGCCTCGGGCCGCAGAGCGCACGGTGGCCTTCTGGGGCATCCTGTCCCCGTGAACAAGCAGACCTTCCTTGCCGAAATCCGCGAGACCCATGACCCGCTCGCCGCCGTCGCCGGCAGTCTGTCCGACGATGCGTGGGACGAACCGCTCCCGGACATGGCCGGCTGGACCCGCAAGGATGCGCTCGCGCACATCGGCTGGTGGAGTGACCATTCGGTGCGCGTGATCACGGCGCTGCGGGCGGGCGTCGTGCCGTACGACCAGGACCCCGACTTCGACATCGACGTCCAGAACAGGGCGATCCTCGAAGAGTTCCGCGACCGGGACCCGGGCGAGGTTCGCGCCTTCGAGACGGCGGCCTTCGAGCGACTGGTCGCGGCGGTCGAGGCCGCGACGGAGGACGATCTGTTCACGGCCGGCCGCTTTCCCTGGCTCGAGGAGGAGACGCTCGCGGCTGCGGTCGCCTGGGATTCAACCCGGCATTACCCCGCACACCTGCCGCATCTCGGGGCGTAGCGGGATCGCGTCGGGCTGCCGGCAGAGGCATCCCGATGACAGGCGGCCAGAGTCGGTGGGCGGCCGGGAGGGCTCTTGACACGCGGCCTGCCTTGGGCGAATGTACCGCTACATCACATCGTGAGGTAGAGGAAGGCCGATGCGCTCCCAGCTGCTGAAGGGGACCACCGCACTGCTCGTGCTGGGCGTCCGGCGCGACGGCGAGCTCTACGGGTACGAGATCGGGGCCCGCATCCGCGCCTGGTTCCCATGGTCGGTCCCGGCGCTCGTTTCCGGCGCGGCCGGCCCCGATGCCGAGGCGGTGTCCGCGGGCGGCGTCGCGATCGTCGCGGTCACCGCGCTCCTCGGCATCGTGGCGACGCTGCTGTGGTGGCGGAGAGCGGACCAGACAGGGTAGGCGCGTGCTGGAGTCGTGGCCGCCGCGGGTGCTCGAATGGGACGTGCCCGCAACCTATCGCGGTGGTCGTGCGTCGATCTGGGCCATCCGCTCCCGCACCATCCGCTCCACGAGCTCGCCCGGGATCGGGTGCTCGGGCGAGAACCGCAGGGTGCCCTTGGACGTCACGAAACCCGCGAGCTCGTCGCGCAGAGATTCGATCATGCTGGCGCTCATCGGGAAGAACGAGCAGTGCGTCTTGAAGGCGGCGTAGGACACGAGGGCCCGGCCGTGGTACCGGAACGCCGGCATGCCGTAGGTGATGGTCTCCTCCGCCTCCGGAGCCGCGCCGGAAATCGTCTCCCGGAGGGACTGCAGGGCCGCCTGCTGGTCGGGGGGCAGGGCGGCGAGCGTCGCGTCGATCCGCGCGGTCGCTGAGGTCGGATTGGCCATGGTGTGACCCCCGGGCTCGAGAACACATGTGGCCGGGACAGCGGCCCCGCTGCGCCGCCGCTAGCTTATGGTGCGCAGCTCCGGCCACATCGCGGACCACGGGTGCCGCAGCCCGGTACACACCCAGATGAGCTCCCCCTGCATCGAGTTCTGGACCCCGACCCCGTTGTCGACGTGGGCCACGACATGGCACCCGACGAAGAACGCGCCCCAGTCGGCCGGCCTCCAGTCTCCCACGTGCACCACGACCGTCCGATCGGGGGGCGGCGGACCCCAATCCCAGTAGGCGTTGTGCCCCGAATACACAGGGGGAAGGCCCGAGCCCAGCAGGACGAGCGGGCTCGCCTCGCTGTAGTCGTTGGTCACGATCACCGCGCGGGCACGTTCCGATGCGGGCAGGGCGGCCACGACACCTTCGACCGTCGCGACGTACTGCGGCCAGCCGACCTCGTTGGCCGTGTCGGGAACGGCTGCAGGCAACCCTGACGTCGCGTACGTCGCGATCGGCAGGACCGGCAGTGTGAGCAAGGCGATCGATGCGGCGGAGAGCGCCGCCGCCACGGCGAAGCTCGTGGCCTTGATGCGGACGTGCCCCCGTGCCAGCCAGCGATCGACGAGGATGGCGCCGGCCGCCATGAACACCGGCGCGCTGCCGATCGCGTAATAGGCCTTGCCGCCGCTGACGAGGACGATGCCGAGGGCGACCAGCGCGGCGAACCCGATCGACCGCCAGGGCGCCGCGGCCCTCGCGAGGAGCACCCAGAGCAGGCCGGCCACGCTGACCGGGAAGAGCAGCGGCCCGGTGAAGAGCCAGAGCAGCGGCACGACCTGGGCCCGGTTGTCGGCGGCATACCCGGCGATCGCCCGGGCCATGGTGATCTGTGGCCACCCGTTTGCGGCCTGCCAGGCGAGGTTCGGCAGCCAGAGAAGGACGGCGATCCCGATGGCAGCCCAGGCCCACGGCGAGCGGACCACGTCCCAGCGCCGGGCGAGCGCGAGTCCCACGACGAGCCCCGCGCCGAGGAACAGCAGCGTGTCCTTGTTCTCGAGGCCGATCCCCGTGGTGACGCCGACGGCGAGCCACAGGCGCCGGTCCCCACCGTCGAGGAGCCTCACGAGCAGCCACAGGACGATCGCCCAGGCCAGCAGGTCCGGGTCGGTGGTGGTGTCGAGGTGCCCCGCGCCGAGGTAGCCCGACAGCGCGGCGGTGATGGCGGCAAGGACCTGCGCCCGCCGCGACCCGCCGAGGTCGCGCGCCATGAGCGCGACCAGGACCACGATGAGCCCCATCTCGACGGCGGGAAGGATCCGGACGGCCGTCGGCGAGACGCCGAGCAGGGCGACCGAGGCCGCCGACAGCAGCGGGGTGAGGGGCGGCTGGTCGACATACCCGAAGGCCGGGTGCTGGCCGGCCACGACGAAGTACATCTCGTCGCCGTGGAATCCGTAGGCGCCCGAGAGGGCGAGCAGCAGGCCGACCATGAGGCCGGCGACCGCGAGCACAGGCCAGGGGACGGCGAGCCGCGCGCGGCCCCGGCTCGACGGCGTCGCCGGAGATCTCACGTCGTCGCTATCTCGTGGCCAGGGCCAGGGCGCCCGCCAGGGCGACCACCGCGAACCCGGCGACGGCCACCCGGTTGCCCCACCGGACCCCGTGGTTGAGCCGGCCGCCCACGATGAGGATCACGGCCACGCCGACCAGCAGAATTGACAGCGACCGGGACACGACGTCATGTGTCCGATCAGTGCCGATCTGCCAGGAGGAAAAGGGCGCCTGCGACGACGAGCACCGCGATTCCGGCGACGAAGGCCCAGGTGCCCCACCACATGTCCTTGTTGATCCGGCCGACCAGGATGAGGATCGCGGATACCACCGCCATCAGGGTCAGGAATGGATGGGCCGTTATGCGAGGCGGCATCTGGTTACTCCTTCGATCGTTGTGGCCCGAACAGGCCCGAACACGCGGGGCCTACCCACGAGCGTCACCCACGGAATGTGTCCATGAACCGGGCCCGCGCGCCGAGGTGGAGCGCGGCGTTGCTGTAGATGCGGCCGGCGAGCCAGGTCAGGCCGACGATGCTGGCGACGGTCAGCGCCACGGCGAGGCCGACCTGCCATACCGGCACACTGCTCGACGCCATCCGCACTGCCATGAGGATCGGGGCGAACGGCGGCAGCACCGAAGCCACCGTCGCCACGGGGCCCGCCGGATCCGGCAGCGTGGCGTACACGAGCAGATACCCCGCGATCTGGAGGATCGAGATGGGGGCGACGGCGCTCTGGACCTCCTCCTGGCGCGAGACGAGCGACGCAACCGCGGAGTAGGCAGTGGCGTAGAAGAGGAAGCCGATCAGGAACCAGAAGATGTCGCCCAGGATCGAGGCCACGCCGAGGGCCGGGATCGCGGCGACGCTGGTCACGTGGACTGCGACGAGCGCGGCAGCGCCCACGATGGTGAGCTGCAGCAGGCCGACGAGGCCGATCCCGATGACCTTGCCCGCGAGCAGGCGAGTCGGCTGAATCGTGGCGAGCAGGATCTCCATGATCCGGGTCGCCTTCTCCTCGACCACGCCCTGGGCCACCATGTTCCCGTACTGGCCGAGCGCGATCCAGAGCACGATGCCGAGCGCCAGGCTGGCGAACAGGTTCTGGGTGTCCTTCGCATTGGGGGGCTGCAGCAGCTGGACCGGCACGAGGGCCATGGCTGACCGGACCGCCGTCGGTGAGAGGCCGGCGTCGACGAGGCGTGCGGCCTCCGCGGCCAGGGACAGGGCGGACTCGACGTTCGATGGGACCGCAGTCTTCGCCACGGCCGTCGGTGCGGTCACCGACCCCGTCACGAGGACGTCGAGCGTGCCCGCCTTCAGGTCCGCCGTGCCCGCGGTGACGTCGGCCACGTCGATGACGGTCACCTTCGCCCCCAGGGACGCGGCGGAGGCAACGAACGAACGCTCCAGCGCCTGCGATCCGCCACTGAAGCCCACCCGCACCGGGTTGGTCCTGCCGCCAAGCAGCGACGCGGCCACGATGCCGACCACCACGAGGACCGTCATCACGATGGTGCCGCCCACGAAGACCCGCGAGCGCAGGCGCATGCGGACCTCGCGGCGGGCGACGAGGACGACCGTCGGCAGGTGGCGCGATCCGGGTGGACGCCCGGACGGCACGCTCATGCCGCCGCCTCCCCGATGACCGTCCGGAAAAGCTCGCCGAGGCTGGGCTCGACGCGCTCGAACGCGCGCACGGGTCCCGTGGCCAGGCCCGCCTGCAGCAGCGCCTGGTCGTCGACGCCCGCATCGAGGTCGAACAGGCGTCGTGCGCCGTCGGTCTGGAGCAGGTGCACGCCGGGCACATCGGGCTGCCAGGCCTCGGGCGCCGCGGGCACGTCGAGCCAGCGCCGTTCGCGGCCCCCGGCGCGCAGCTCGGCCACGCTGCCGCAGGCCACCAGGCGGCCGTGGTCGATGATGCCCACCCGGTCGCACAGCCGCTCGACGAGCTCGAGCTCGTGGCTCGAGAAGATGACGGGGACCCCTGCATCGGCCCGTTCGCGCAGCACGTCGGCCATCACGTCGACGGCGACCGGGTCGAGCCCGGCGAACGGCTCGTCGAGCACGAGCACGTCGGGCCCGAAGACGAGGGCTGCGGCCAGCTGGACGCGCTGCTGGTTGCCCAGGCTGAGCGCCTGCAGCTCGGCGTCGCGCCGCTCGGCGAGGCCGAAGCGCTCGAGCCAGCCGAGCGCGGCCGCGCGGGCTGCCCCGTCCGTCATGCCGTGCAGCTCGCCGAGGTAGGCCAGCTGCTCCGCCACGTGCATCTTCGGATAGAGGCCGCGTTCCTCGGGCATGTACCCGATGCGCCGGCGCGCGGCGAAGCTCAGGGGCACGCCCAGCCAGCGCACCACGCCGGCATCGGGGGCCAGCACGCCCAGCACGACGCGCATCGTGGTGGTCTTGCCGGCGCCGTTGCGGCCCACGAAGCCGAACAGCTCGCCGGCATGGATCTCGAAGCTGAGGTCCTGCACCGCGACGGTCTGCCCGTACCGCTTCGAGATCCCGTCGATCTCGATCACTCGATCATCCATCGCCACGTCCTTCGCTCAGGGCCGCCAGGGTTGGTTCCCCGTCCTCCGTATCGTCGATGTCCTCGTTCGAGCTCCCACCGCGGCGACGTGCCGCAATCGAGGACGCGCGACCTGCATCCCGCAGGGCACGTCGAAGCAGGAATTCGATCTGCCCGTTGAGACTCCGCAGGTCGTCGGCCGCCCATGCTCGCAGCGCGGCCATGGTGTCGGGATCGAGCCGCAGCAGGAAGGGCTTGCGCTCCGCCATCGGCGCCTCCGGGATCGTCCGCTCGCCGGCTACTGGTACAGGGTCCCCGTGTTCACGACCGGCTGGGCGTCGTGCTCGCTGCACAGCACGACCAGGAGGTTGCTGACCATGGTCGCCTTGCGCTCTTCGTCGAGCTCGACGATGTGCTTCGTCGAGAGCTGGTCGAGCGCCATCTGGACCATGCTCACGGCTCCTTCGACGATGCGGGTGCGCGCATCGATGACCGCGCCCGCCTGCTGGCGGCGGAGCATCGCACTCGCGATCTCGGGGGCGTACGCGAGGTGGCTGATGCGCGTGTCCATGACCTCGAGGCCGGCCTTCTGCAACCGTCCCTGGATCTCCGCCTGGAGCCGCTCCCCGACCTCGTGCGGATTGCCGCGCAGGGACAGCTCGTCGTCCTGATGCGGTTCGTACGGGTAGGAGGTGGTGAGCGTCCGGATCGCGGCCTCCGTCTGGACCTTCAGGAACTGCTCGTAGTCGTCCACCTCGAAGAGCGCCTCCGCGGTGTCGTGCACGCGCCAGACGACGACCGCCGCGATCTCGATGGGATTGCCGTCGTGGTCGTTGACCTTGAGCTTCTGGCTTTCGAAGTTGCGCACCTTGATCGACACGCGCGGGCGACGGGTGAAGGGGTTGACCCACCACAGGCCCTGCGACTTGAGGCTCCCCGCGTACCGCCCGAAGAGCACGAGCGCCCGTGCCTCGTTCGGGTTCACGGCCGTCAGGCCGCGCCAGCCGAGCACGATCAGCATGCCCACCACGATCACCCCGAGCGTGCTGCCTCGTCCGGCGCGCTCGACATCGACGACGCCGAAGATCAGGGCGAGGGCCCCTGCCACGGTGACCGCGAGCAGCGCGAACAGCATCGGGTACCCGGGAAGCGCCCGAGCCTTGCGTTCCTGGATCACAGCCGCTCCTCATATCGAAGTGATATCACCGCGATAGTAGTCCGGCACGTCAAGGGCCATCCTCCGCACTCCGGCACGCGCGGCACGTCGCAGCCGGATGGACAGTCCTGTCAGTGCCGGAACAGGAGTGAGCCGGGGCCTGCCGGACCCTCGCGGAAGACCGGGCCGACGGGCGGCCCAGCCGTGTGAGGCTCGACAAGGAACGGCGCGGCGGCGGACGGCGTCCCCGGAGCGCTCCCCGGCGATGATGCGAACAGGCTGCGCGGGCCCAGGACATCGTTGGGAAGCACGAGCACCTGCGCCCGGAACGCCCCCTTGGCGTCCGCGACGATCGGGGACAGTGGCACCGGCGTGATGCCCGGCTTCCAGGCCAGGGAAACGGTCTGCTTGGGCGTGAAGCCGGTCCCGGCGACGGTCACGACGATCCCCGGCGGTCCTACGGCGGGCGTGATCGTGATCGAGGCCCCGCCGCGGACCACGAGTGCCGTCAGGACGTCCGCGTGCGGCGCCCCGGGCGCGGAGTCGGAGACCTGGAGCGCGGCCGTCGCTGCGCCCGGCGACGAGGGCGCGAACGCGATGCCCACCTGGCAGGTATCGCCCGGGTAGAGCGTCTCTCCCGTGCATCCGTCCACCGTGACGGAGAAGGCCGCGGCGGAGGCGCCAGTGATCGCCATGCCGGACACCGCGAGCGCCCCGGCCCCGGTGCTCTGGACGGTGATCGTGCCCGGTGGGACGGATTTGCCGACCCCGACCGTCCCGAAGTCAAGCGGTGACGGGCTCAGGGAGACAGCCGGTTGCCGGTCACGGACGAAGACGTCGCGGACCCCGTTCGCGTCATCCGGGACCAGGTTCGTCGCGTCCGATTCGAAGGCGATGTACCTCCCGTCCGAGGAGGCGGCCGGTCCGAAGCTCCCGCCTGCACGTAGCCCCGCAGTGGCGGCGGCGGCCTCCACGGGTCCCGGGCCAACGGACACGCGCGTGGTCCGCCCGCTCACGAGGTCGTGCACGAAGATGTCGGCGATTCCGTTCGCGTCGCCGGGCACCAGGTTGGTGGCGACCGACGAGAACGCGACGTACCTTCCGCCGGCCGACAGCGACGGCTGGGAACTGCCGCCGGCCGCCGCCGTTCCCTCGGTGCTCACGGTGGCGTCCCGCATCTGCCCGGTCACCTGGCTCCACACGAAGATCCCCTCCGGCGCGGATGGTCCGGCGAAGGCGGTCGCCGTCGAGGAGAACGCGACCATCGATCCGTCACCGCTGATCGACGGCTCCTGGCTCGAGCGATCTCCCGGGCTGCCATCGGCGGCCGCGGAGACCAGCGTCGTCGTACGGGCAGATCGATCGCGCAGGTAGATCTGCATGACCCCGACGGGCACCTGCCGGGCGACCAGGCCGATCATGGTGGACGCGAAAGCGATCCGGTTGCCGTCGGCCGAGATCGACGGCTGGCCCACCTGCCCGCGGTAGCCCGGGCCCCCGGCGACGCCTGGCGAGACCAGGTCGAACGTCGACGCCTGCCGGTCGAGGACGTAGATGTCCGGCAGCTGGTTGGTGTCGCCGGCGACGAGCGCCGCGTCGGTTCGGAACGCCAGGAACCTGCCATCGGCCGAAAGCGCGGGGAGGTCACAGGCGCCCCGGAGCGGCCCTGGTGACGACGTCTGCGCCGTCGTCCGATCCCAGAGGCGGATCGTCCTCGGGCCGGTCGTGCCGGGGCTGCCGACCACGTAGGCCACCCACCGCCCGTCGGCGGAAATGTCCGGCTCGCTGACCGCCCCAACGGTGAGCGCGATGCCGGCCGTGACGCTGCCCTGCGCGACGACGGTCGTCGTGCCGGACACGCGATCGCGCAGCAGGATGCGCCCCAGGTCCTGGGAGGCCCCCGAGGGGAGTTGCACGGGCGTGGACTGGCGGAAGACCACGAACCGGCCGTCGGCGGAGATGTGTGCGGCGCCGCTAGCGGTCGCCAGCTGCGTCCCGCCCGCGTCCAGCGACTCGCGCTCGGTCGTGCCTGGCGCCTCGAGGGAATCCGCGGGCGCCGCGGGCGGCCGTGGCACGGTCGTGGCACCCGGCCGGGCCGCCGCCTGGACGCCCGCGCTCGCGGAGCCTCCGCCCACTGGCCCCGCTGAATCCACGGTCCCTCCGGACCGGCCCGGGCCGGAGGTCGGCCCTGCGGCGGGCAGCGGCACAATCCAGGCCGCCGAGCCGACCAGCACGGCGACGATCCCGGCGGAGACGGCCCCGCGCGGCCGGCTCAGGGGTTCGTATAGCCGGAGAAGAAGACCGACGGGTCGCACGGGCCGGAGGAGGTGCAGGTGGCCGCCAGGACCAGCGACTGGCCGTTCGGGATCACGACCGGCGTCACGAAGTGATAGTCGAGATCCCGGAAGTTCTCCAGTCGCAGCGTGATGATCGTCAACGTCCCGCGCTTGAGGTTCAGGGTGCCGGCGCGGCCATTGGGATTGGCGAATACGAGGTCCGTCACATAGAGAGTCGTCTTCGAGGCAGTCACGCCTGTCGGATTGGTCCCGTCCACCGAAAGCCGCCCGTCCACGGGGTGGCCCGGGAAGCCACCGGTGCCGGTGCCCGTTCCCGCGGAAGGGGAGGGCGGCGGCGTCAGCACCGAGCCACCGGAGGGCGCGGGCGTTCCCGAGGTGGGGCTCGTGCCGGCGCCCCCACCGTTTGGAGCCCCGCCCGCACCGGCGGGGATCGGCGTGAAGCCGGCATCGGCGAGCGCCTGCGTGGCCGCGCTCTTGATCGAGGGCTGGAGCACCGTTGCCCAGAGAACGATCGCAAGGATCACGAGCCCCAGGAGAGCCAGCAGCGCAGGAATCAGCCAGCCGGGAAGGAGCGCCTCCTGCACCATGGTCCCGTCGAGCGTCATCGGCGCCTGGCCCTGAGCCGACACCGCCACCTTGAACGGCCGCGTCTTCGGCGTGCCGCGCCAGAAGCCCCGCCGCGGTCGCACCCGGATGTTCGAGAAACCGGCAGTGCCCGGCTCCACGAGCATCCCCGGCGGCTTCACGTCGAACGAAAGCAGCTGGTCGGGGTCACTCGGTTCGACGGTCGCGTTCAGGCGGCTGTTGCCGCGGTTGTCGATCGCCAGTTCGTGTCGGGCGGCTCGACTCCCGCGTGACGTCCGGGGCAGGAGCTCGGCGAACGAGATCGGAGAAGGCGTGGACGGTGAGCGTGCCCTCCTCCACGGCGGATCCCTGCGGATCCTCATGGGAGGAGGCCCGGACGGCGAACGGGATGTCGCCCGCCGCGACCGACGAGCTGCGCGGTGCCGCGAACCGGATCGTGACCGCGCCCTCGGCCGCGGGAAAGAGCGACAGCGTCGCGGGTTCGACGGTCGCCCACTGGGCGGCGTCCCCCAGCACGTCGATCGCGAACTGATCGACGACGGTTCCCGTGTTGCGCACCGTCACCTGGAGGGAGACGTCGGTTCCCGGGACGACCTCCAGCGCGTCGCTCGACAGTCTGACGATGGCCCCCATTGCCGCGGAGTGTACGCAGCTCGCTCGCGGCGCGGCAGCGTTCCGGAGGGCGACGGTGTTGCCCGAAGGGGCAGACATCGAGGGCGCCGGAAGCGCGTTGAGCGCACGTTGACTGTGCGGAATGCCGGCCTCGCGAGACTGTTGGTTGCGTCCGATCGAATGCCGAAGGGCTCGCCCATGGTCGGATGAGACCGCGGAGGAAACGCGATGATGCCGTCCGTGCAGCCCGGGCTCAGCACGTCCCACCCGGCCAACCCCGACCGCCGCCCCGTCGCGACCTCTCGCCCCGCGGCGACCGTCGCGCGCGCCGCCGTCGCCATCGCCGGAGCGGACCCGCTCACGCGCAGCGGGATCGAGTCCCAGCTGCGGGGCCACGTGGACCTCGTGAGGTCGATCGAGGGTGGACCGGAGGACTGTGTCGTGCTCGTGGTGGCCGATGAGGTCGACCGCGCGACGGCCCATGAAATCCGCGTCGCGCAGGCCGGCACGCGTCGGAGGGTGGTCCTGCTGGTCGGCCGGATCGACGACGCCGGCCTGCTGGCGGCGGTGGAGGCGGGGGTCAGCGGCGTCGTCCGCCGCGCCGACGCCTCCGGCGCGATGCTCGTCGGGGCGATCCAGGCGGCCGCCGCGGACGAGGGGACGCTGCCGTCGGACCTTCTGGGCCGGCTGCTCTCACAGGTCGGGCGCCTGCAGCGCCGCGTCCTCGCGCCACGCGGCCTGACGCTGGGCGGCCTGACGGAGCGGGAAGTGGCCGTGCTCCGGCTCCTGGCGGATGGCCACGACACTGCCGAGGTCGGACGTCGCCTCTACTACTCCGAGCGCACTGTCAAGAACGTGATCCACGACGTGACGAGCCGGCTCGAGCTGCGGAATCGCGCCCACGCGGTCGCGTACGCCATCCGCGAGGGGCTGATCTAGACCTTGCAGCCCACGCTGGAGCCGGACACCGGGCATGCCCGCACCCCCCGCCTCTCACTGCGCGATTTCCGGCCTGTGCCGCTGGCGCGGCGCGGGGTTGCCGCCGAGTGATTCGCCCACGACCTGCGCGTCGTACTCCATCTCGCCGAGCTTGCCGGCGGCCTCGTCGTCGGTGGTGCTGATCGTCACGTTGGCCCGGGGCGCCAGCACCGTCTGCATGAGCACGAGGTCATCCAGCAGGTAATTGGCCTTCGGGATCCGCGGATCCTCCTTCGGAAGCGGCTCGATGGCCGCCCGCGCGGCCTCACGCGCCTGCCCCGCGGAGTCGAACGCAACGCGGTAGTCGGGCTTCGGGTCGCTCATTGCGTTCGCGGCCGCGTGAAGCGGGGCCTGGACGGAATGGTCCCACATCGCGGCCAGCACGGGATTGGCCGCTGCTGGCGGCTGGTTCCGCCTGCGCGCTCGATCCGGTGTCTCCGCCCGCCCCGCGATCCGTCGACGGAGTGCCTCCCGAGCCCGACTGAGCTCCCTGGGTGGCCGGACCGCTGCCGGCCGACAGTGTCGTTATGCCCATGGCGGAGGTCGATTGGGACAACGTCCCCCGCCCGCCTGGGTCGTGGTCTTCTGGACGTCGAACATGCCGCGTACGTCCGGATCGGGGACTGAGGCGTACGTCGATGCCGCCAGCTCCTGCTCGTCGCTCGTCGCCCGCTGGGCGGTGGACCGGGAGGAGGTCGCTGCGCCAGACGGCGTCGTGGAGCCAGCGCCGGTCGCCGCGCCACCGTCAATTCTCGCGGCCGCGACCTCCGCCGCCTGCTCGAATGAGTCGCCGGGATCCGAGATCGCGAGGCCGCCGCCTCGGTCGGTTCCGGCCACCGGCCCCTGCCGCTGCTGGACCACGTGCGCGAGCTCGTGCGCGAGCGTGCGGTCGTCCGCGCCGGTCTCGCCCACGACGATGTCCTCGCCGATTGTGTAGGCCCGCGCCCCAAGCGCCGCCGCGGACGTGCCCGCGTCCGCACCCGAATGGACGTGGACAGCGGAGAAGTCCGCGCCGAAGGCCGTCTCCATTCGCGACCTCAGGTCGTGCGGAAGCGGGGCAGAATCGCCAGGCACCACCGCACCGACCGCCTCCGAGCCCAGGAGCCCGGAAACCGCCGCATTACCCGCCGCGCGCTGCAACCGCAGCACGGTTCCGGCGTCCAGGCGCGGGGTGATGCCGGTGTCGGGCCTGCCGGGAAGCCCCGGCTCCTTCTTCGATGCAGGAGAGCGTCCCGGCAGGCGCACCTGATCAGACCCCGCTCCCGTGTCAGGGACGTGGCGTCGCATCGGTCTCCTCCTTGCTGCGGTCCAGGATCCGGAGCCAGGGTCCGAACTCCGTCTCGGTCGAGAGGTGCCCGAGCTTCCGGTATTCGCGATCGACCGATCTGACGAGGTCCTCCGTCGAGACGCGACCGCCGCGCGCCGCGGCCCTGTGGGCGGCGGACAGCACGACGTTGCGGATGTTCCCGCCGGAGAGCGGGAACCGGACGGCCAGGAAGTCGAGGTCGACGCCGTCCTCCACCGGCAATCCCGGCCGGAGGTGCAGCCGCCACAGCCGGCGGCGCATCCGCTCGTCGGGAATCGGGAAGTCCACGACGGCGTCCAGGCGCCGCGTGAACGCCTCATCGAGGTTCGCCCGCAGGTTCGTCGTCAGGATCGCGATCCCGTCGAACGCCTCCATGCGCTGGAGGAGGTACGCGGTCTCGACGTTCGCGTACCGGTCGTGTGCGTCGCGGACTTCGGAGCGCTTGCCGAACAGGGCGTCGGCCTCGTCGAACAACAGCACGCCGTTCACGCCGGTGGCCCCGTCGAAGACACGATCGAGGTTCTTCTCGGTCTCGCCGATGTACTTGTCCACGACGGACGACAGGTCGACGATGTAGAGATCCAGCCCGAGCGAGCCGGCCACTACCTCGGCCGAAAGCGTCTTGCCGGTGCCGGAATCGCCGGCGAACAGCGCAGTCAGGCCGTCGCCTCGGGACGTGCTTCCGAGGCCCCACTCCCGGAACACGGTGGCCCGATACCGCGCCCGTGCGGCCAGCTCGCGCAATTGCTCCATGACGTCGGAGGGGAGCACGAGATCGTCCCACCCGGCCGCGGGATGGATCCTCCGGGCGAGCCGACTCGAGGCCGACCGAGTTGCCCGCACGAACGCCTGCCGTGAGGTCCTCGATGCTCACGGGCCGGTCATGCGACGCGGCGACGAGCCGCGCCGTGGCGGCCGCGCGACGGATGTCGGCGCGACTCAGCCGGTACGGGAGACCGGCCATCGCCTGCGCAGCGGGGCGGCCTCCCGGCACGCCGTCGAGGGCCGCGGACCAGCACGCGTCCATCCCGGCCCGCCCGGGGTCCCCGGCTTCGAGCACCAGCGGGACCGAGGCCGTCCATTCCGGGTCCCAGTTCCCGGGACCGTGCAGCACGACCGGCACGCCGGGCACCGTGGTCAACGCCCGGACGACCATCCGGATCTCGGCCGCACCCCGCGCGACGATCGCCGAGACCGGTCCCGCGACGAGCCCGGCCCCGGCGAGACCCGCCTCCCGGGCGGCCAGGCCGGCGAGTCCGACGGCATCATCGGACGTGCGCAGAGCCGACAGGTCGAGGTCGATGGCCCCACGCATCCGTGCGGCACCGTCAGCGCGACGTGCCGCCAGCGCAGCCCGGGCGTCCGCGGCGGCATCTGTGCCGGGGCGCTCGATGAGGTACGCGAGGCCCGCGCCGGCGGCGATCCCGAGCGCCAGCGACTCGGAGCCGACGATCGGACGCCGACGACTCGGACGCCGACCCGGGGGCAGGCGACGATTCCCCCACGGGCACGTGGAGGACGTGCGCAAGCGACGCATCCGCGCGATCCTCTCCGAGGAGGTGGGCGGTGACCCGGTCGGGCACCCGCAGCTCGCGGCCCGGGAAGGGCCGCTCGCACTCTTCGATGGTCACCAGGTTTCCGGCCCGGAGAGGCGCCTGCGCGTGCAGGCGTGCCCGGTCCGCGGCGGATGCCGGCGACAGCCCGCTCAGTTCGAGCGCCAGCGCGACGGTGGCGCGACGCCGCGTCACGTCGTCGTTGAGGTACCCGTACAGGCGTTCCAGCCGTGGGTCCACGTCGGGCGCGAGGGTGATCAGCAGCAGCTCCAGGTCACGGGCGTCGAGCCGGAACACTGCCGCAAGCCGTCGCAGGCGGAGCACGGCCCCGTCCTCCTCCGCCGCGTCCGCAGTCGCCTCGACCGCCTCCAGCGCGGCCGTATCCGCCGGGCCGTCTCGCGCGAGGCCGGAGGCCGTCGAGCCCTCGGTGGTGGCGGGCCGGGTGACAACGGAGGTGGTCCGATCGCGCCCCGGCCCCTCCAGGAGGCGCTCCGCGAGATCGTCGGAGACGTACAGGCCCCGGAACGGATCGTCCGGTTCGGGATCGCCGCGCCGGCGAGTCGCGACAGCAGCGCGCACGCGCAGCACGATGGCGTCGAGGCGGCCCAGGACGTGGACGAGCGAGTGGTCGACGGCCGGTTCCGGGGCCGGCCGTGCCGCGGGTGGGTCTGCCGCCGTGGGGCGGCGGCCCGGCGTCGCGGCGATGTGTGACGCCGCGGGCTGCACGAGGTTCGATCGCACGTAAATCAGCCTGCCGTGATGTCCCGAACGCGCAGGATGCGGCCGGGCTGGGACGGCGGACCCCCGGACAGGACGTCCGGGACCGACTCGGCCGGCGCGGACGTCCCCGTCCGGCGCCGATCCGGCTCGCCGCGGGTTCCCGCGCGGCCCGTTCTGGCCGTGTCTGCCGGCGCCACGCGCCGGGGCCCGGCCACACCATCTCCGGCCACGACGAGGCGCGGCGCCTCGAGCACCGGGGGCCCGGCGACCTGGCGCAGGTCCGGCACGAAGGGGACGCTCGCGACGACATCCAGGGATGGCTTCAACTCGCCCCCGAGAGCGGTCCAGACGTCGGCGATCGAACGATCCTCGCGCGGGGGCATGGCTACCGTCATCTCCACGGGGTGCGGCTGGTCTGCGAGCGCGCCGGACAGCTCCCCGGGGGCGAGCGCCTCGTGTCGCAGGAACGACGCCAGACACGCCGAAAGCAGGCGGTGCTCGTCCTCCGGACGCTGCGTCCATGCCGTGACGAGGTAGGACAGCCGGAAGCGCCGCACCGGCGGCCGCCGCTCGGTCACGCGTCCGGCCGCGTCGCGGACTTCCGCCCAGGCTACTTCGCGCCGCGGCAGGTCGTCCCGGATGTCGTACAGGTACACGTTGAGCGTGGGCGTGTTGCGGCGGCTGGCCCAGTCCCTCGTGGGCGCGTCGAAGGCGATCTGCACCTGGCTGCCGTTCGCCACCTCCCGTCGGAGGAGGTCACGGAGGGTCTCGTCGAAGAGCTCGATCATCCGCATGGTCGTCCGTGACGCGGGCCACTGCCTGCGCCGGGCAGACACGGCCGCGTGGCAAGGATGAGGTCGCTGCGTCCCTGCTCGCAAGCCTTCCCGCGTGCAGGCGTTCGGGCCTGCGTCGCTTCCCCTTCGGGCAGCAGTTAGGTCCCCGGAGGCCGCCCCGCAGTCCATTGCGTGCGGGCCGCCCGCGCGTGACGCTTGGCGGTATCGCACACGTCCGCAGCGTGGAGACGACTCGCATGCCGAACTACCTGTCGCCCGGCGTCTACGTGGAGGAGGTCGAGGCCGGCTCGCGACCGATCGAGGGTGTCGGCACCGCCGTCGCCGCCTTCGTCGGACTCGCGCAGCGTGGACCCGCCAACACACCCACCCTCGTCACGAACTGGACGCAGTTCACGTCCACCTTCGGCGACTACGTGGAGGGCTCGTACCTCGCCCACGCCGTGTACGGCTATTTCCTCAACGGTGGTGGCGCGGCCTACGTGGTGCGCATCGGCGCCGACGGATCGGCCCCGGCAGCCCGCCTGGAACTCCCGAGCGCCACCGACAAGTCGACGCCGTCGTTCCGCGTCGTTGCCCTGGAGCCCGGCGCGGCGGGGGACCAGATCACCGTCGAGGTCGGCGAGCCGTCGGAGCCGGCCGAGGGCGTGTTCAGGCTCGTCGTCACGCGCGGCAAGGACGAGGAGGTCTACGACAACGTCTCGCTGAAGAAGGGGAAGTCGAACGTCTTCCAGGCGGTCAAGGCATCGCGGCTCGTCCGGCTCGAGGAGGTCGGCAAGTCCGAGGTGGCGCCTGCCGCCGGCAGGACCGCACTCTCCGGAGGGGCCGTCCAGGGAACCGTTCGCGTGACGCCGGACGAGTACGTCGGCGACGCCGCGGACCGCACGGGCTTCGGCGGCCTGGAGGCTGTCGACGAGGTCACGATGCTGGCCGCGCCCGACCTCATGGCGCTCTACCAGCGCGGCGTCATCGACCTCGATGCCGTCAAGGCGGTCCAGCTCGCGATGATCGCGCACTGCGAGCTGATGGGCGACCGGGTGGCGATCCTCGACGCGCCGCCGGACTACACGGCGCAGCAGGCGAACGAGTGGCGCCAGGACAAGGCCGGTTACAATTCGAAGTACGCGACGCTCTACTGGCCGTGGATCAAGGTCTACGATCCGCCGAGCGGCCAGCCGATCTTCGTGCCGCCAGCCGGCCACATGGCCGGAATCTGGGCGCGCAGCGATGGCGAGCGCGGCGTTCACAAGGCGCCGGCCAACGAAGTCGTGCGCGGCGCCATCGCCCTGGAGCTCCAGCTCACCAAGGGCGAGCACGACCAGCTGAACCCGGTCGGCGTCAACTGCATCCGCGCCTTCCCCGGCCGCGGAATCCGCGTCTGGGGCGCCCGCACGCTGTCGTCCGATCCGGCCTGGCGCTATCTCAACGTCCGCAGGCTCTTCAACTACGTCGAGGAATCGATCCTCGAGGGCACCCAGTGGGTGGTCTTCGAGCCGAACGACATGGCGCTCTGGGAGCGGGTCAAGCGGACCATCAACGCGTTCCTCGTGCGCGTCTGGCGGGACGGCGCCCTGTTCGGGGCGACGCCCGCCGAGGCGTTCTGGGTCAAGTGCGACGGTGAGAACAACACCTCCGAGACGATCGACGCCGGGCAGCTGATCGTCGACATCGGGATCGCGCCGGTGAAGCCCGCCGAGTTCGTCGTGTTCCGCATCGCCCAGTTCTCTGGCGGTGCATCCCTGACCGAATAGCTGGCTCCAGCCGGACCGCTGACCGCAAGGAGGACCTGCAATGGCCGCCGGTGTGCCGAACCTGCCGCAGGACGCGCTGACCGCGCAGCGCTTCTCGATCGAGATCGATTCCGTGTCGCTCGCCCAGTTCCAGGAAGTGAGCGGAACGGCGTCCGAGGTGGACGTGGTCGAGATCAAGGAGGTGGACGCGCAGGGCAAGCTGACCCTGAAGAAGGCGATCGGTGCGGTGAAGCCGCCCACGATCACCCTGAAGCGTGCGGCGAACGCGTCCATGGATCTCTGGAACTGGCACAAGGCTGCGCTCGACGGCAAGCTCAAGGACGCCCGCCGCAACGGGTCGATCGTCCAGTACGACTTCGAGTTCGCCGAGGTGGCGCGCTACAACTTCGAGAACGCCTGGGTCTCGAAGCTGTCGATCAGCGGCATGAAGGCGGGCGAGAACTCGCCGTCGGTCGAGGAGGTCACGATCGTCTGCGAGAAGTTCGAGCGGGTGAAGTAGCCCATGCTGGCGCACTCGATGCTCACGCCCGCGACCGTCATGCCCGGACGCGCGGAGGACACGCCGGCGCCCCTGCGAACGGAGTTCCCCTTCGTCCTGCCGCGCGGCTACGTCGACGAACAGGGGACGGTCCACCGCGAGGGCATCATGCGGCTCGCGACGGCCCGCGACGAGATCCAGCCTCTCCGGGACCCCAGGGTGCGGGAGAACGAGGCGTACCTGACGGTGATCCTGCTCGGCCGCGTGATCACCCGGCTCGGGAGCCTCTCCCAGGTGAATCCCGCCGTGATCGAGGGCATGTTCGCGTCGGACCTCGCGTTCCTGCAGGACCTCTACCGGCGCGTGAACCAGGAGGGGACGTCGCTGGCGGCCGTGACGTGTCCCAGCTGTGGCAACGAGTTCGCGGTGGAGATCGGCGGTGGTTCGCCGGGGGAATCGTGACGTACGCGACCGACCGCCTCTTCGAGGAAGTCGCGTACGTCGCCTACCACTTCCACTGGGCAATGGACGAGATCCTGGACATGGAGCATCCGGTCCGCGAGCGGTTCGTGGCGGAGATCGCGCGTATCAACCGGCGCCTGGCCGAAGAGGAGTGACACCGTCGTGCGCTGGTCGCTGGGGCAGTTGATCGGATCGTGGCGCTCGCCGACGGCGCCCCGGACGGACGAACCGGCGCGGCCCGACTTCCCGGCCGGGCAGCCCGGATTCCAACCGACGAGCCCGGGTCGGTCCGCGGCGGGGCCGCGGACGTCTGCTTCCGGCCCGTCGGGCGAGTGGCGGGACGTGCCGCCGCTACGCCGGACCCTGCCGAGCATGCCTATCACGTCGCGATCGGCGTTTCCATCCTCGGTTGCAGGGCGCCGCTCACCGGACCCGATCCTGCATCCGCTGCGTCATGGGTCCGCAAGCGGGGGGCCTGCCGGGCTCGTGCGCGCGGTCGTCGTGCCGTCCCAGGCCGGACTCGAGTCGCGGCCGGCGGGCGTCTCCCGACCCCCGGCGGCACCGCGCGCGGACGACGCGGCATCGGGCCCCGGGCCCGGACGGCAGCTCGCCGCGGAGCTTCACGTCGAGCCGGCGTCGGGCGAGGCAGTCGTCGCAGGGGTGCAACGCCGCCTGCCGGTCGCGAGCGGGCGTCCGGACGGTGCCCGCGCGCTCACGCAGGTGACCGTCGGCCCCGATCTCGGCCTCGACCGCCCCGGCCGAGCCGGACGACCCGCGCCCGAGCCCTCGCGTGCCCCGATGGCGGAGGTCCCGCCGACCGGGTCGGCGCCGGGAGCGGTTTCCGACGCGCCGCCAGATGGCGCCACCGCGACCCGTCCGGCGCCGGCCGACCGGCTCACGCTGGGACAGGCTCGGCGCCTGGGTCTCGGCGCGCCGCTGGCCAGAGTTCCGGCCGGCTCCCGCGCGGTCCCTTCCGAAGTCGAGCGGACGGACGTGGTCGTGCCGGCCGTGGGAGTCGACGCCGCCGGCCACGGACTCGTGTCGCGGAAGCCCGAGCCTGTCGCGGCACCGCCGGTGACCCGGGCCCGTATGTCCCGCGACCCGGGACCGGTCACCGCCCCAGTCGCGTTCCCCGCGGCCGACGTGCAGCCGGCGTCGAGCCCCGGGACCACCGGGCCGCGGGTCGCCGCAGGCGGTGCCGCGCACCCGCTGCCCGTGCTCCGGGTTCGGCCGCCCGCCCACCCGACGATCCATTCCGTGGACGTCGAGGGCGGCCCCGCGCGTGCCGCCGCCGCGGCATGGGGGTCCGTACCGGACGGCCCTGACCCGCCCGCGGTCGTGACGTCTGCCCGTCCCGTGGAGGCTGCCGCGTTCCCCGCTCCCCGGGGGGCTGCGAGAGCTTCCGTCGGGTCCGCCACGCCGGCCACGGGCATCGCCGCGGCCAGGCCACTCGTGGGGTCGCGCGGCGACGTGCGAGCTTCCATCCAGCGCCGGACGAACGGCGGCGGCGCCCCCGTCCCCGACGAGCAACGTGGCGTCGCGGGCGCGACCAGTCCGGCACGGCCGGTGACGGGGGTGCCGGACTGGCGGCACGACGCGGCCGTGTCGAGCCGCCCGGCCCGGATCCGGCGCCCGGCCCCCGAACGCGACGAGCAGGCTCTGCAGGACCCGGGCGCGGCATCCGCGCGTCCTTCCGGCCCGGCAACCGGTGCCGTACCGGAGGATCCGTTCCCGTTCGTCGCTCGCGTCGTCCAGCGGACTCCCGGGACGCCAGCGACGTCCGCTCCGGTCCCGGGCGGGTCGCTCTCTGCCCTCAACGAGGCCGCGCGACCAGGGTCCGGCGTGACGCCGGTGCCGCTGGCCGATCGGCCTTCCCCGCCGTCCTTCCACTCGGGAGCGTCCGGGTCGGGCGCAGCCGTCCCGACTGCGCCGGGCTCCGCGGGTACCGCCGTCGTGCAGCGTTCGGTCACGATCGACGAGATGACGACGGACGTCGAACCGGCGCCCGGCCGTGAACACGACCGCGAATCGGATGAGCAGATGGCCGGCCGCCTGTACGACGGCATCCGGAGACGGCTCGTCGCGGATCTGCTGCTGGACCGCGAGCGTGCCGGCCTGCTCGCCGACATGCGGTCATGACACCGTATCCGCCCGGGGGTGATGCACGGCAATGAGCGAGCAGGGGCTGAGCCTCCGGTTCACGGTCTCCATCGATCACGGCATCAGCCTCGGCGACTGGAGCACGTGCCAGGGCCTGACCGTCGAGTACGACGTGCAGGAATACCAGGAGGGCGGCAACAACGACTACGTCCACCGGTTGCCCGGGCGGCGCAAGTACCAGAACATCAGGCTGAGCCGGCCGGTCGACTCGTCGACGTCGGACGTCATGGCCTGGCTCGCCTCCGTCCAGGCCAGCGTGTCACCGTCGACGGCGCGCATCAGCGTGCTCGACACGAACGGCGACACGGTCGCCTCGTGGACGCTGGTGGGCGTGTACCCGGCTCGCTGGAGCGGCCCGTCGCTCGATGTCGGCTCGAACGCCGCCGCCATGGAAACCCTCGAGCTGGTCCACAACGGGTTCCTGGGGGCCCCTGTCTGATGAGCTTCGGCACCGCCGGGCTCGGCGGACTGACGAAGGCCTCGCTCGTGGCGCACGACAACGACGCGCCCTTCGACGACCTGACCTTCACCTACAACCCGACCTCGGTGTCGACCTCCAAGTCGGCGACGTGGCGCAGGCCGACCACCAACGCCGCGCAATCCGCGACGAATCCGCAGTTCACGGGATCCCAGCCGCAGAGCGTCAGCCTCGAGATCTTCTTCGATGCCTGGAGCGATCCCGACGGCGACGTCTCCGTGCAGGTCAACCGCCTGCTCGGGTGGACCCGGCCCACGGACGCATCGCGAACGCGACATGTACCGAGCCCGCCGGTCGTGTCGTTCCGCTGGGGCGTGAGCCGGGCGTTGGCCGACTTCCGCGGCTACGTCAAGTCCGTCAGTGCCCGGTACACCATGTTCCGTCACGATGGGACGCCAATTCGCGCCACCTGCAGCCTCACCCTCGAGGAGATCCCGAGCGAGCCGGCCGGCCAGAACCCGTCCTCCGGCTCGCTCCACAGCCGCCGCAGCCGCCTCCTCGCCGACGGCGACACCCTCGCCTCCGTGGCGTACCAGGAATACGGGTCGGCAGCCCTGTGGCGCGGCCTTGCCAGGTTCAACGGCGTCGACGACCCGATGGCCGTGGGCTCCGGGACGCGGCTCCTCGTGCCGTCGGTGGCCGAAGCCACGCGACTGGCGGGCCGGGAGGAGTCCTGAGGTGCCCGTCGCCGGCCTGTCCAGCGTCGCGACCATCGAGGTCGATGGAGCCGAGCTCCCGGCGCCCCTCGTCAGCCTGGTGGCCGAGGTCGTCGTCGACGACCACCTCTACCTGCCCGACATGTTCCAGGTGACGCTCTCCGACCCGGACGGGTTGGCCCTCGGACAGTCGCACGTGCGGATCGGATCGCGTTTCCGCGTCTCCGCGCAATCCCCGTCCGACACCGCGCCCGTCCTGCTGATCGGCGGAGAGGTCACCTCGCTCGAAGCGGAGTACGACGAACTGGGCTCCACCCTCGTGATCAGGGGATACGACCATTCCCACCGGCTCGCTCGCGGTCGCCACACCGAGACGTACAACAACGTCAAGTACTCCGACGTGGCGCGGACGATCGCGGGCCGCGCGTCGATCGATACCGGAACCATCGACGACTCGGGCGACGTGCACGAACACGTCTCGCAGGCGAACCAGTCGGACTGGGATTTCCTCCGTGAGAAGGCCGCCGAGATCGACTTCGTCGTGGCCGTGGTCGATGGCAAGCTGGACTTCCGCAGGCCGTCCCGGGCAGCCGATGCGCCGGTGGACGGCGACTACGGATCCAGCGATCCGCTCCAACTGGTCTTCGGCGCCGACCTGCTCGAGTTCCGCTCGCGCGTTTCGTCCGCGGGACAGGTGGGCTCGATGGAGGTGCTCGGCTGGAGCCCCGACGACAAGAAGGCCGTGATCGGCACAGCCCAGGCGGGCACGACGAGCGCGGCTCTCGGGGACGATCCGGCCAGCCTCGCGGCGCTGTTCGGCAGTACGAAGTTCGTGTCCACGGATCGTGGACCCACCGATCAGTCGGCCGCAGACCGCCTGGCCGGACGGTTCGCCGAAGTGGTCGGGAGCACGTTCGCCGAGGCCGCCGGGCTGGCGAATGGCAACCCGCACCTTCGCGCCGGCACGCCCGTCAGCGTCTCGCTGGTCGGCTCTCCGTTCGTGGGTCGCTACACGCTCACCCACACACGGCACGTGCTCGACCGGCTCCATGGGTACCGGACCCACCTGTCCATCACCGGCCGCCAGGACCGGTCCCTCGCGGGGCTGACGGCGGGGTTCAACCAGGCAGCCGGTTCACCCGGTTCCGGCCCTGGTGCGATGGCCGGCGTGGTCATCGCGATCGTCGATGACGTGGCCGACCCGATGAGCCGGGGGCGCGTGAAGCTGCAGTTCCCGTGGCTCTCCGCCGATTACGTGTCCGACTGGGCCCGCGTCGTGATGCCCGGAGCCGGATCGGCACGCGGGATCGTCTGGCTGCCGGAGAGTGGCGACGAGGTGCTGGTGGCGTTCGAGCAGGGCGACGTGCGACGCCCCGTGGTGCTCGGCGGGCTGTGGAACGGGCAGGATGCCTGTCCCTCCCACCAGTTCGACAGGGGCCACCTCCAGGGGCGTGCGCTCGTCTCGCGCCTTGGGCACGCGGTCGTGCTGCACGACGCCGACGGCGAGTCGTCGATCGAGCTGAAGAGCGCCGATGGCTCGCTGACCGTCGTCCTCGACCAGTCGAACGGCAGGATCGCGATCGAGGCCGCCGGGTCGTCGAAAGTGACCATCAGCGCAGGCGGCGACCTGTCCCTCCAGGCCCAGGGGAAGCTGACGCTCTCGGGCCAGCAGGGCGCGGAGCTCACCAGCCCGGCGACCACGACCGTGAAGGGCCAGGTCGTGCAGTTGAACCCGCCGGGGTGAGGCAGGACCGCGATGGGGTTCCCGCTCGTCCAGGGCGACCAGGTGACGGCGCAGTGTGCGATCCACATGGTCCCGAATCCCGCCACGGGTGCGCCCCAGCCGTCGCCGCCCCTGCCGTTCGCCGCACCCCTGACCCTCGGCCTCGCCCCCTCCGTGACCATCGGGGGCAAGCCGGTCGCGGTGCTTGGGGCGTCGGGCGTCAACACGCCGCCACACGTCGGGCTCCATCCCAGCGATCCGTTCATGCTGCCGGCGGCGCAGCAGGCGCTGCTGATCTCCGGGGTGGTGACCGTGATGATCGGGGGCAAGCCGGCCGCGACCGATCAGTCGCAGGCGACGTGCTGCGGCATCCCCGGTGGCATCCCGCAGCCCACGACAACCACGGTCACGATCGGATGAGAGGGGTGTCGTGAGCGAGGAGTTCATCGGATCGGGATGGGCGTTTCCGTTGCGCGTGGACGCGACCGGGGGTATCGCGCTCGTGTCGCGGCTCCAGGAGATCGAGGAGAGCATCCGGCTCATCCTGGGAACCGCACCGGGCGAGCGCCCGATGCGACCCGAGTTCGGGTGCCGCATCCACGACGAGGTATTCGCCGAAGCGGATGCCGCAACCGCCGGCCGCATCGCGTCGGATGTCAGGGCCGCCCTGCGCCGCTGGGAGCCGCGGATCGAGGTGCAGGACGTCACCGTGACCTTCGACGCCGACGACGCGTCCGTCCTGTACATCGACATCCGCTACACGGCCCGGGCCGGCAACGATCCGCGGAACCTGGTCTTCCCCTTCTACACGATCCCCCGGGAGGTGGAGTGAGGTGGCGCTTCCCGTTCCGAACCTCGACGACAGACGATTCCAGGACCTCGTGGACGACGCGAAGCGGCTCGTCCAGCAGCGGTGCCCCGAATGGACGGACCACAACGTGTCCGACCCCGGCGTGACGCTCATCGAGGCGTTCGCGTTCATGACGGACCAGCTGCTGTACCGCCTGAACCGGGTACCCGACCGCAACTACGTCAAGTTCCTCGAGCTGCTCGGCGTCCGACTGTTTCCTCCGACCGGGGCGCGCGTTCCCGTGACGATCTACCTGACCGCGCCGCAACCCGACGTGGTCCGGATCGCCGTGGGTACGGTGGTCGCCACCGTCCGATCGGCGACGGACGAGGCCATCGCGTTCACGACCCTGGACGAGCTCCGGATCGTGCCGTGCGCGTTCGGCCGGATCGCCACGGGGCCGGATGGTGCTGCGAGCACCGATCGCACGGACCAGCTGCAGAAGGCGAAGGCCGTCGAGGCGTTCGATGCCGTGCCGCGGCCGGGCAATGTCCTGCTGGTGGGGCTCACCGAAGCCGTCCCGTCGTGCGCCGTCAGCCTCCGGTTCCGCTGCACCATCGAGGGCGTCGGCGTCGACCCGGCGCGGCCGCCGCTCGCGTGGGAGGCGTGGACCGGGGAGGGCTGGACAGCGTGCGACGTCGAACACGACACCACGGGCGGACTGAACCGGGACGGCGAGGTACTCCTCCATTGCCCCGACGGGCACGTCGCATCCCTGGTCAACCGCGAGCGGGCCGGCTGGCTGCGCGCGCGCGTCCTGGACCCCGAGCCGGACGTGCCGGCCTACGCCGCATCGCCCCGGATCCACGGCGTGACCGCGGCAACGGTCGGGGCGACGGTCAAGGCCGTGAACGCAGAGCTGATCTCCGATGAGATCCTGGGCGTGGCGAGCGGCGTGGCAGGGGAACGTTTTCCGATCCGCCACGTACCCGTCGTGCCAGGGGAGGGCCCGGCAATGCTGTCCGTCGCCGAGGGCGATGGCTGGACGCCGTGGCAGCAGGTTTCCGACTTCTCGGCCTCCGGCCCGGCCGACCGGCACTTCGTGCTCGACGCGGTCTCCGGAGAGGTGCTGCTGGGACCCGCGGTGCGCGAGGCGGACGGCACGCTGCGGTGCCACGGAGCCATTCCGGCCAAGGGCGCACGGGTGCGGCTCGATTCGTACCTGAGCGGTGGCGGGCGCCGCGGCAACGTCGCGACCGGAGCCATCGCGGTGATGAAGACGTCGCTCCCTCTCGTCGGACGCGTGACGAACCGCCGGCCGGCGTCGGGCGGGGTGGACGGCGAGGACGTGGACAACGCAAAGGTCCGCGGCCCGCTGTCACTTCGGACTCGCGGACGCGCCGTCACCAGCGAGGACTACGAGCAGATCGTGCGCGAAGTCGCGCCGGAGGTTGCCCGGGTCCGGGCCGTCCCTGCGGGCGCGGGCGCCGACGCGGGCGGCGTGCGGGTCCTCGTCGTACCTGCGGCCGCGGATGACGATGGCCGGCTGCGGTTCGATCAGCTGATCCCGGCGGAGGACACGCTGGGAAGGATCAGCGCACGCCTCGACGAATGCCGTGTCATCGGCGCCCGCGTGCTGGTGGAGCCACCGGTGTACCAGGGCATCACGATCGTCGCCCGGCTGCAGCCGAGGCCGCGCGTGAACCCGGCACGACTCCAGGCGAACGCGCTGGTCGCGCTGTACCGCTACTTCAACCCGCTGACGGGCGGCCCCGAGGGCAGCGGGTGGCCGTTCGGGCGCCCCGTCCAGGTCGGCGAGGTCTACGCGGTGCTCCAGGCGGTGACCGGGACCGAGCTCGTGCAGGACGTGAGACTGTTCGGCGCCGACCCGGTCTCGGGGCAACGGGGCCAGGCGACCCAGCGCCTCGACCTCGAACCCAACGCCCTGGTCTTCTCCTACGAACATCAGCTCATGGTCGAGGGCGCGTGATGTCGCGTGGGCTCGTCCCCGGCCTCCCGACGCCGCACCCGATCGGCCCGACGCTCCCCGGGATCCTCCAGAGCGACGCCTTCGCCGAACGGTTCGTCGGGGCGTTCGACGAGGTGCTGGCACCCGTGTTCGCCACGCTCGACGACTTCCCCTCATACCTGGACCCGGGCCTGGCACCCGAGGACTTCCTCGACTGGCTGGGCAGCTGGGTCGGGGCCGATCTCGATCACACCTGGCCGCTGGACCGCCGGCGCGCCTTCGTCGCCTCTGCGGTGGAGCTGTTCCGCATGCGAGGAACCGCATCGGGCCTGGCCGCGCACGCCGCGATCTTCACCGGCGGCGACGTCGAGATCGTCGAATCGGGTGCCGCGGGCTTCTCTCCGGTCCCGAACGCCTCGATCCCGGGCGATCCGAGCCCGAGCCTTCTCGTCCGGGTGACGGTCACAGACCCAGCGAGCGTGCCGATCGCACGCCTGGAGGCGTTGGTCGCATCGGCGAAGCCCGCGCACGTGCCGCATCGGATCGAGGTCGTGAAGGCGTGACGCCGCGCGTGGACAGGCCACACGGGGCACGTGGCCCGGTACGGTACGATTCGCCAGCTGCCAGGGAGGATCCTCGGCCGCCCGGCCGACATCGAGGGAACGCGGCGTGATCGTCTGCACGAAGTGCGGATATCAGAACCTCGAGACGGACCAGTTCTGCGGCTCGTGCGGCAGCTTCCTCGAGTGGACCGGGCAGAAGGTGGCCGAGCCGGCGGCGCCCACGGCCGAGCCCGAGCCCGATCTCGCGGCTCCGGAGCGAGCGGGCCTGGTCGACCGGGCCAGGCGCGCCCTGGGGTTCGACGAGGCGGCCGAGGCCGTCGGTCCGTCTGCGCTGCAGGGCGGGGCGGCGACCGGCCGGCTGGGTGATCGATCGGACGAGGCCGCGCGCACCGCTGCAGAGCCTGCACTCGAATCCACTGCGCCTGCGCCGGTCGTCGTCTCGAGGCGCCGCGTGGTGAAGTCTCCGACGGCTGCGCCTGCTCTCGCGCCCGGACCTTCGCCGGTACCGGCGCCGACGCAGGCCCGGCCACCGGAAGGCCCGGCGCCGGAAGCCGCGGCGCCGATACCGGAAACCCCGTCGGACCTCGTGCCGGAGGCCGAGCCGACCCCATCCGAGGCCACCCTCGCCCCGCCGGACGTCAGCTCGGCGCCGCCCGACGCCGGGCCCCGTGCCGGTGCCTCCCCTCCCGTGCCGGTGCGCGACGCGCCGCGCCCGGCGTTCGAGCCGCGTGCCGACATGGCCGGTGGCCCGACTGACGAATCGGCACGTCCGGCCCCGGCGCTGGCGGCGCTACCACCCGAGCCCGATGCCGCGACGGGATCCTCCATACGCGGCACGACCCTCGCGTCGGAGGCCGGGGCGAACCCTCCGGGACCGACTCCCGCAGCGCCCGAAACGCCGGGCCCGCCTGCTCCTTCCACGGTCGCGGGACGCCTTCGGTCCGAGGCGGCGGCGCCCTCGCCGCCCGCGGCGGCATCCACGACCGAGCCCCTGGCCCCTGCCCCGGAGGTCCACTCGACCTTGGCGGCGCCCATCGCGCCCGCGGCCAGAGTGCCCCAGTCCGGGGCACCGTCGCCGGTCGCGCCGCGCGAGCGACGTGACGTGCCTGGGCCCGCGTCTCCCGAGGCGCTGCCTGCCCAGCCCGCCCCTGTCCGGCCTGCTCAGGCAGTGGCGCCACCTCCGGTGACCGTGCCGCCGGGCCGGGTCGCCCGGTCCGGCGCGCCACTCGAGCCGCCGCCCGTTCAACCGGCCGCGGTCGCGCCGAGTGCCGCAAGGCCGCGACCCGTGTCTGCGCCGCCGGCTTCGCCCGAGCCGGCGATCCAGGCGGGGGACCTCGTCTGTCCGAAGTGCGGCGCAGGCAACGATCCAGCTCGGCGTTTCTGCCACCGCTGCGGGACGTCCCTGGCGGCCGCATCCGTCGCCACCCGCCGGACTCCATGGTGGCGGCGCATCCTGCGGCGGAAGGAGCCAATGGCCGCCGGCGAGCGACCGCGCTCGATGCGATCGAATGCCGCGGCGACGCAGTCACGGGGGATCGGCGGCGCGCTTCGCACCGTCGTGTCTCTCATTCTCGTCGCGGTCATCGCGGGCGCGGTTACCGGTTTCGTCGTCCTTCCGTCGTTCCGGGACACGATCACGAGTGCGATCGACCAGCTCCGAATGGCGGTCGCTCCGTCGTATGTGGTGGTCGGCACCTCCGGGACGGCGAGCGGCGCGGCGATTGCCGGTCATCCGGCGGCGGCCGCCTTCGACGGCTTCAGCAACACGTGGTGGGCGGCACCGGCGGGCCGGAAGCTCCCGACGATCGTTGCGCACTTCTCGCCGCCGTCGGACGTCGCCAAAGTGCTGGTCACGTCCGGTGACGCGGCGGACTACCAGTCACAGCCCCGGCCACGCTCCGTGAAGTTCGAGTTCCTCGATGTCGCCGGCGCGATCGTGAACACGGTGACCGCCGAACTGCAGGACACGGCGGGCCCGCAGACCGTGAACGTCGACGCGCACGGAGCCGCGTCGGTCCGGATCACCGTCGAGACGGTCTACGCCTCGGTCGGCGGCGCCAGCGTATCGATCACCGAGGTCGAATTCCGGGCGCGGCACTGACCCGCGCGGACCGGGTGGCCTGCGTGTGGCCATCCCCCGGGGCCGCCGATGGATCTCCGCGTCCGTCGCTCCCATGGCCCGATGGCCCGGACCGCGCCGCGCCATTCTCGACTCCCAGGCGCTCGAGAAGCTTCTGGTAGCCGAGACGGGCGGCCCTGGCCGCTGCGTGGTCGCCGGCCCGCTCCCGCCCGTCGATCAGCATCCGCCAGAGCGGATCGTGGTAAGGGTCGATGCGGATACCGGCCTCGCACGCCCTCGCGGCCGCCTGTGGGTCGCCGTCAAGGAGAAGCTCGGCCAGGCCGACGGCCGCGTCCGCGAGTTCACGGCGGACCTCCTCGCGCCGCTCCACCGCCCACTCGGATGGGCCGTCCTCCGGCAGCAGCTCGCCGCCGGCCGCCGCGAGCGCGGCCTCGTAGCGGCGTGTCGCGACCCGCGCATCGCCGCGGGCGCACGCGGCGCGAGCCTCGACGAGCGCGCGCTCCAGTTCCGCGAGGTCCACGCGACCCCCCGGAGGCAGCACGAGGCGGTAGGCGTCCCCTTCGCGCACGAGCGTGATCGGATCGTCGCCGCCGGCAGCATCCGTGAGCTCCCGACGGAGCGACGACAGGGCGACGTTGAGGTTGTGTGCGCCCGTCTCCGGGTCGGCGTCCGGCCAGAAGGACGCCGCGAGCGCCTCCCTGTGGACGGGCCTCCCCCCGCTTGCCGCGAGCAGTCGGAGCAGGGCCCGTGGCCGAGGCTTGAGCGACGGCATGTCGGTAGGCGTTCCCCGCACGAACAGCGCGAACCCGCCGAACAGACGGATCTCGACGATCGGGGCAGGGTCGGACTCCGGATCGCCGGGAGAGTCGGCATCGGATGTCCGCGCCGGTCCGGAGCCTGCCACCGTGCCGCGGTGCCCGTCGGCGGTCGCGAGGGAGGCGCCAGCGCGGGTTGCCCTCGAGCCCGTCACGGTTCTGTCCGACGGAGGCGGCGCGCTGCCCTCGCCCTCTCCGCGGAACGCGCGCAGCCCGGCCTGCGCCCGCGCAACCTCGGCCGCTTCGACGTGCTCCTTCGCCCGCATCGGATCCGATCGCGCAAGCGCGAGGTGGGCGATGTACCGGCCCGCGGTCACCCCTGCCGTTCGAGCCAGGCTCTCGGCCTGGGCGGCGCGGTCTCGCGCGTCCGCGGCGCCCGCGCGTGCGCAGGCCAGGGCGGCCAGCGACCGCGCCCACGACTCCAGCGCCGTGGCGCCCATGCGGCGCGCGCGTGCTGCCGCCGCGTCCAGGAGCTCGACGGTGTCGCCGGGAGACCGGCCGGATGCCCGCGTCGAGTCCGGCACCGAAATCGAGGAGCGCCCACCCCTCGACGAGCTCGCCCAGGAGCATGCCCCACGCGTCGTGATTGCGTTCCGCGGTCGCTCGCATCTCGTGCAGTTCGGACCATGCCCGCGGCGAGGGTGCGGGATCCGCGAGGAGGGCGAGAGCGCGGCCGAGTCGTGCGAGCCAGCTCTCCGAGGACGATTCCGCCGCTGCCACGCCCGCCTCGATGTCGCGCAGCCCGCGCACGTCGCCGCCCAGGATCCGCGCCGTCCCGATCGATAGCCACGCTGCGACTCCGGCTACGTCCGCCGCCGGCTCCTCGTCGATGATCGGCTGGATCATGGCGGGGACGCCGAGCACCCGTCCTGCGGCGAGCTCACCCAGGGCCGCGGTCAGGCGGATGCCGAGTCGTTCGACCTGGCCGGCATCGTCCCGCAGGCGACGGGCCTCCCCGTGGGCCGACGTGCGGCGCAGCGCATGGCCGTGGATGGCCGTGCGGAGTCCCCCCACCCAACCGTTGACGGGAGGCGGCACCGCCTCGAGGAACGCGGCGAGGAGCAGTCGCTCGGCGCGTGCCGAATCGCCCCCCCCGGCCGCGCCGAAGGCCGCCTCGGCCTGCCGGTACATCTCCACTGCCCTCGACCACTGGCCGTCGGAACGCAGGCGTCGCGCCGTCGCGAGCATCAGCCAGGGGTCCTGACGCAGGATGCCCTCGGGCACCGCGTCGAGCCAGCTCCAACCGCCCGTCAGGCGGTCTCCTCCGGCACCAAGCACGCGGCCGACGGCGTCCCACGCGGACGCCCTGCAGTAGGCCGCAAGCGCGTCCGAGACGGCACCCTCGCGCTCGAGCAGGGCGCCAGCCCGGATCGCCAGCTGCCGCGCTCCCTCCTCGCCACGCTCGTCGACGAGCACGCCCTCGAGGTGGCTTCGCAGGACTTCGTGGTACCGGTACGTGCCCATGTCGTCGACCCGGACCGTGAAGACCTGGCGTCGCTCGAGTTCCTCCAGGAGTCGCGCGCTGCCGCTCGCTCCACGCAGCTCGTCGCAGAGCGGTGCCGACAAGCGGCGCAGGACGCAGGTGTCCACGAGGAACCGGCGCAGTTCCGGCGGAAGGATGTCGAGGACGTTGCGGGCCAGGTACTCGCGCACGAGCGAGGAGCTCCGGCCCAGGCCCTCCAGGAGGTGGCGCCGCTCGCCCGGCGACTTGTCCCGGGTCGCGAGGTGGAACAACTGGAGCCCGGCAGCCCACCCCTCCGTGCCGCGCGCGAGGCGCGTCAGCTCGTCGGGGCGGAGCGACTCGCCGTAGAAGTCGCGGAAGAGGCCTTCGATCTCCCAGGCACGGAACCGGAGGTCGTCGCCCGTGATCTGCAGCAACTCGCCCGACAGGCGCCGCCGCGAGGTGTCGAACGTGGGCAGGCTGCGTGCCCCGGCCACGAGGTGAACCGCCGGTGGCAGGTACTCCATCAGCCGTCCCAGCTGGTGTTCGGCAGGGGAGCCGGCGATCGCGTGCAGGTCGTCGAGCACCAGGAGGAGGCGCCCTCCGTCCAGGCGTTCGAGGCCCGCGGCGGCCACCTCCGCATCGGCCCACGCCTCCCGGAGGGCGTCCACGGCGAGTCCATTCGCTGCCCGCGCGTGGGCGACCGAGGCGCGCAGGTAGGACAGGAATACCTCGGGGCTTCCGTCCGAGCTCTCGACGCGGTACCACGCCGCGGTGTCTCCCACCGCGACCGCCGCCGCGGACCACTCCGCGAGCAGTGTGGTCTTGCCCGATCCGGCCGGCGCGACGACGAAGGTCGAGGGATGGCCCCAGACCTCCGGGAGCCGCCGATCGAGACGCTCGCGCGGCAGCCAGCGGACCCCGGGGCCTCGCACCCGTGCACGCACGGTCTGCGGCCCGTTCGCATAGCTCACCCAGTCGTCGCGGCCTGGATCTTCCACGGTGCTGCCGTCCCCCCCCACGGAGCCTCCCGACCCGCTTGGAAGGACGACATTGTGGCGCCCGGTGGCGCCGGGGTCCAGCCCCCTACCGGTGTTGTCAGCGGCAGCGCAAGGTCCTACGTGGTGCAGCCGTGTGCAAGCTGGCAGGACCGTTCCCGCCGGCGAAGACTGCCCGAAGGGCCTATGGCTGGGGGCACATGAGGCTGCTATAGTCCGCGCCACCTTGTTCCGGGGTGGAGGGAGCATGGCTGCAGGCGGGCCTGTCGGCGCGGGCGGGGGCACGGCCGGCGGAGTCGGAGGAGGCGGGGTGTCGCCGGGCAGCGCCGTCGCGGGTGGCGTCGCTGCGATCGGTGCGGGCCTCCTTGCGGGCGTCCTCGTCGCCGCGGGGCTCCTGGCCAGCGGAACGGTTTCGTTCGGTGGAAGGACGCCGGCCCCGACGGGGTCGGCGCTCGCGTTGCTCGCGTGTCCGGGATCGGGACAGGTCCTGGGTCAGGTCGCTCCGAACACGCGCGTGTTCGTGACCGGCCGCAGCGCCGACGGGACCTGGCTGCAGGTGGACTTCCCGGGACCGGGAGTCCAGCGTGCGTGGGTCCGGACGGCCGACCTGCAGCCGGCGGGCTCGGTCGCCTCGCTCCAGGTGACGGACTGCGCGGCCCCGAGCGGCCGGCCGGCGCAGTCGACCCCGGAGCCGCCCGCGCCGAGCCTGACGGCCCTCGTGACGCCCGCGGCGGCGGCGCCATCCCTGCCCGAGCCGCTGCCGACTGCCACATCCGCCCCCACCCCGGCATCGACGCCGAAACCGCCACGCACCCCGACTCCCACGCCGAGGCCGACACCCAGGCCAACGCCGAGGGTCACCCCCAGGCCCACACCCAGGATCACGCCGACGCCGACGGCGACTCCGGACCTGCCACCGTCCGGCACGATCGTGAGCGCGACGCCGCCCTATCTGTCGGTGCTCCCCTACCCGGGCCGATGCGCCGAGGCGACGGTACAGGCACAGGCCACGGACGACGGCAAAGTCGTCGCGGCCTACCTGTACTTCCAGCCGTGGTCGGCGCCCGGTGCCGCGCCCATCCCCGTCCAGAGCGTCGCGATGACGCTGAGCCCCGCCTCCGGTCTCTGGACCGGGACCATGTACGGGAACGCGAACTGGCCGACGCCAACGACGGCGGTGGCGGTGCGGATCACCTACTACGTCGTGCTGGTCGATGACGCCAAGCTCACGACGAGGGTGGATCCGGGCGCGAACCTCCCGGTCACCGAGGTCTCGTGCGGAAGATGAGCGAGTACCGATGAGCGTTCCCGGGACGGCCACCATCGCCCGGTTCGTCGCTGCCGCCATCGTCGGCTCGCTGGTCACGCTCGGCATCGCCGGCGTGACGCAGGCCGGCCCGACCACGACAGCCAGGATCGGGCCCGCGGGCCTCTACTCCGCGGACACGCCGGCAGGGCCGGTCGCGTTCGCCGTGCAGCCGCAGGCAGGAGGGAAGGCACTACCCCAGCCGCCTGCTGGCGCGGGCGCACAGCTCATCTCGTTCACCGCGCATCCCGTGCCGTCGAACCCTCCGGACGGGTACACGCCGGCCTGGTGGGCGTCGGCCGGGCACTCGCGCGTGGCACCGATCACGCAGTTCGACGGGGGTCCGCTCCAGGCGGCGAACTGCACGGTCGCCTCGGGGGCCATGCTGGCGCGACTGGCGTACGGCATCGTGACCACCGGCAGCCAGCTCAGGGCCCTCCAGTCCGACCAGTCCGGTGGCACGACCCTTGGCGACCTCGAGGCGGCGCTCCACACGGGCTGGGGGGTCCAGTTCGCCGTCGCGGCGATCACGCCCCTGCAGCTGCGGGCGCTTCTGTACGCGGGTGCCGGTGCGGTGGTGCAGGGGACGTACGCCGACATACCGGTCGGCCTGCGCCTGGACCCGGAATTCACGGGCGGGCACGCGATCTACCTCGACGGGTTCCGCCCACCGTCCGCGGCCGGTCCTGCCGCCTACTTCGTCGACGATCCCATCGGGCTGCCCGCGGAGGGATACAAGGGCGGCTGGTGGCCCGCCGACGTCGTCGAGAAGTTCGCGACCGACTTCGGGGGCGGACTGGTCGACACGGCCTGGGCGTTTGCCGGCGGGTCGACACCCCCGGCACATTTCCCGGCGCTGCCGCCGTCGGCGTTCCCGTCGGCCGCGCCCGGCGAGTCTGCCTTGCCCGGGACTTCACCGCTCCCGACGGCCGCGCCGGTGTCGCCCGGCGCTGCCAGCCCGGCAACGGGCGCGTCGCCGTCCGCGTCGCCGATTCTCGTGCCGCTCCCCACGCCGCAGGCTAGCCCGCCGAACGGATCCTCGGGCGATCAGGGACCGGCGGTTCCGCCCAGCGTGTCGAAGTTCGGCCACATCGTCGCATCGGTCGGCGGCTTCTCGATCGTCGCAACGCTCGGCGCATGCCTGGCGGTGCCCGCCCCCGCCTCGTGTCCGGCCGGTATTCCGGCACTGTACCCGGGGGGAAGCCATCTCACGCCGCCCGTATCGTCGCCGTCACCGGTCGATCTGCTGTACGCGTCGCTCCCGCAACCGGGGATCGCGCAGGTCATCTTCGAGTCTGGCCGTACCTCCTCGTTCACGTACTGGCAGGCCTCCGCGGTCGCCGACGCGCTCCCGGCGGCGACGCTCGACCAGGCGTTGCTCGGAGGCCATCCGGTCTGGATCGCGACATTCCCCGTCCAGGGGGGGTCTTCGTACCAGTTCGTCGCCGGGTCGGAGGGTGCCGGCGTCAGCGCGCTCAGCAGTGTGGGCCAGGTCACGGTAGGGCCGTGAGCAGCCGGTACTGACGTCCCCTCGCGTCGGGACTCGACAGCGCGTGCCCGGGGCCCCACAATCGGCGCGCGTCCCTTCCCGTGGACCGAATCCGCGGGTCGCCTCCTCCGGCCGCGGAGGAGGCGACGGCGATCATCCCGGTTCAGGGCCGGAATGGAGCCACGTTGTCATGGAGCACCGCGGAGCGCACGACGCTCGAGCCCTGCGGATCGTCACGGGTCGTGACGCTGAGACGTCCACGCTCCGGCAGTTCGTGGACGGGATCCCGCTCGGCCCGTCCGGCCTGCTGCTTCGTGGCGAGATGGGCATCGGGAAGTCCACGCTGCTCGGCATCGCCGTAGCCACGGCGGAGACGAACGGCACCCGCGTCCTCCACGCGAACCCCGACGTCCCCGAGGCTGTGCTGCCGTTCAGCACGCTGTTCGATCTCGTTGACCCGGTGCTGGATGGCGTGTCGGACCTGCTGCCGCCACCGCAGCGTGCGGCGCTCCAGGTCGCCCTCCAGCGGAGTTCCCCGGGCGAGAGGCCCACGGAGCTTCTGGCCGTGGCCGTCGGGCTGCTTGGCCTCGTTCGTCTCCTGGCTCGCGACGCTCCGCTGCTGCTCGTGGTCGACGATGCCCACTGGATGGACGAGGCGAGCGCGGCCACGCTCCGGTTCGTGGCGCGGCGACTTCGCGACGAGCCCGTGGGCTTCCTCGCGAGCTTCCGGTCCGGGGAGGATCGGGCTCGCGACATGACCTGGCTGCGTGCGGCAGGTCGCGAGCCTGCCGTTCTCGAGGTGGGACCCATCGGCGACGACGCCATCCTCGCGACGCTGCGATCGGGAGGCGCTCCGATTTCCGCGCGCCAGGCGCGCCAGGTCGTGACTGTCGCCGCCGGGAATCCGTTCTACGCTCTCGAGCTGCAGCGCGCCGTCGCGGTCGGTTCCGGGCGGCCGGGAGAGCCGCTTCCCACCCTGCCGGATTCGCTGCGTGCTCTCCTGGGGGCCCGGCTCGGCGCCTTCGACCCGGCCGTGCGGGAGGCGCTCGCCCTTGCCGCGACCCTCGCACAGCCCAGGCTGTCTCTCGTCGGCCGGGCGGTGGGCGTCCCCGTTGCCGGTCTGCTCGATGCCGCCATCGCCGACGGCACGATCGCCGCGGACGGCGAACATCTGCGATTTACGCATCCCTTGCTGCGGGCCGCGGCGTATCGCCTGGGCACCGCGGCCGATCGCCGGGCGCGTCACCGTCGCCTTGCCGCCATCGTCCGCGATCCCGTCGAGCGCGCCCGCCACCTGGCCGCGGCCACGGAAGGCACGGACGCACGGGCCGCCCGCGCGATCGCCAAGGGGGCCGCGCTCGCGCGACGACGGGGCGCGCCGGACGATGGCGGCGAGCTCTTCCTGGCGGCGGCAGCACACGTCTCACCGGCGCACCGCCAGCGAGTCGGATGGATCCGCTCCGCCGCCGACTGTCTCGTGGCGGCGGGGCGTCCCGCCGAGGCGCGCGAACTGCTGGAGGGTCTCATCGAGGCAGGACCGCCGGACACCGAGCACGCGAGCCTGCTGCTGGCCATGTCCGCGATCTTCTATCGCGAGGAAGATGGACGGGCGGCCAGGGACGTGCTCATGCGAGGGCTCTCGGAGACGGACGGCGACACCACGCTCGCCGCCGGGATTCGAGCAGCAGCTCAGCCTGGTCTCCACGATGATGGGCGACCTCACCGCGGCCGAAGCGCACGGGCGCCGCGCGCTCGCGCTGGCGGGAGCGGCCGCGGACCCCGTCGCGCAGGCGGGCCCGCTCGCGTTCATGGCGATGCTCGATTTCCTGCAGGGGCGCGGATACCCGGCGGACCTGATGGCCAGGTCGCTCGATCTCGAGGCCGCTGGCGCGCCGCAGATGCTGGTCGAGTGGCGGCCATCGATGATCCACGCGCTCGTGCAGGCGTGGACCGGGCACCTCCATGAGAGCCGGGTACTGCTCGAGCGACTGCACGCGGAGGCACAGGCGACCGGCGACGAGGCGGCCATCCCCTACGTGCTGTACGTGCGCTGCCAGGTCGAGCTCGCGTCGGGACGCTGGGACGTTGCACAGGCCGTCGCGGAGACCGGCAGGACGTACGTGCAGGAGACGGGCGGCCTGATGCGGTCGCTCCTGGAATCGGCCATCGCCCGTGTCGATGCGTTTCAGGGACGCCTCGAGCAGGCATCCGAGGGCGCCGGCGCCGCTCTCGCTACGGCCATGCAGCGTGGCTACGGCCCGGCTATCCAGGAGAATGCCGCCGTTCTGGGGTTCGTGGGCCTGTCGCGCGACCGGCCGGAGGACACGGTGCAGGCACTCGCCCCGATCGTGCCGTTCATGGACGTTGCCGGCGTGCTCGACCCCGGCGTCCGGACATTCGTGCCGGACCTGGTCGAGGCGCTGACCAGCCTGGGGCGCGTGGCCGAGGCGGAGGCCGTGCTCGGTCCGTACGAGGCCCTCGCCGGGAAGCTTCAGCGCGCCTCGGCGATGCCGCTCGCCGCCCGCTGCCGTGCGCTGCTTGCCATCGCGGGCGGGGACACGGACGGGGCGCTTGCTTTCGCCGGGCGGGCGATCGCCCTGCACGCGGACCTGCCGATGCCGTTCGAGCGCGCTCGCACGCTGCTCGTCCTCGGGACCGCGCACCGGCGCCGCCGGGAGAAGCGCGAGGCCGCGGCGGCTCTCGCCGATGCGGGCGCGATCTTCCAGTCTCTGGGCTCGCCCGACTGGGCGAACCGTGCACGCAGAGAGCAGGAGCGCGTCGGGCTGCGTCCGGCCTCGCCGGCGACGCTGAGCGAGACCGAGCGACGCGTGGCCGAGCTCGCCGCCCGGGGGATGACCACCCGCGAGATCGCCGCCGCCGCGTTTCTCTCGCCCAAGGGAGCGGAGAAGGCGCTGGCCCGCGCGTACCAGAAGCTGGACGTGCATTCACGCGCAGAACTGGGTGCGCACATGGCGAGCCGGGCGATAGGCGTGCCGCAGCGGGCCGCCGACCTGCCGGCGCCCGTTCCCCCGATGGCCGCAACGCTGACGATGGGGCAACCTCCCCCTTCAATCCGGGCTTGTGCGTCCGTAGGGTCGGCGGCATGTCGTCCCGCTCCATCTCGAGCCGCGGCCCCACGACGACGTTCGTCGTCGAGCGGTACTGGCCCGGCGTGACCGACGAGGCCTTCGCAGCGTCCGCGGCCGCGGCGCGCGAGGCCGCCCGCTCGATGACGACCGAGGGGAAGGCCCTCCGGTTCGTGGACGCGCTCCTCGTCGTCGGCGAACAGGTCGTCCTTACAGTCTTCGAGGCGGACACCCCGGCCACCGTCCGGGACGCCACCGGGAGGGTGGGCCTGCCCTTCGACCGCATCACGGAAGTGGCCCGATGGTCTCGGACGAGGAGCCGCACGTCGGCCACGCCGGGAGGGACGGGCTCGTGAGGGCCGCGGCCGGATGCCGTGCGGACCTCATCGTGCGCAATGCAGTCGGGCGAAGGCCGCCGCCACGAAAGGAGGGAAATCCCCCCTTCATCCCGCCCGACGCCCCAACCTACAGTTGCCCCCATCGCCGCGTCCCGCGGCCCAGCCAAACGACCCTGGGGGAGCCATGAGCGCGTCCCGAGCTTTCGTCATCCTTACGGCAGCGTCCCTCGCGATGGGGGCGTGCAGTTCCGCCGCGCCGTCCACCGGGGCGGCGGCGACCAGCGCTCCCGCGGCGGCCACCGCGGCGCCTGCCGCCAGTGCGGCGCCGGTCACGGCCCCGTCGGCGGCTGCGAGCGTGCCGTCCGCCGCAGTGCCTGCAAGCGAGCCGCCCGCGGCAACGATGCCCGACGTCACGGCCGTCCCGACCTCCGTCGACCCTTGCCAGCTGGTAACCGCGGCGGAGGCCGGGCAGCTCGCCGGCACGACATTCGGCCCCGGCAAGCCGGAGACGACATCCGGCAACGGTCGCCTCTGCGTGTACGGCTCGCAGACACTCAACGTCTTCACCGTGGTCGTCGGACAGGCTCCGGACGTGGCCACGGCCAAGAGCGAGGAGACGGCCGCCCTCGCAGAGCTTCAGAAGGCCTCGAACGTGAGCGGCCTCAAGGTCACCGAGCTGTCCGGGTTCGCGAGCGGCGCCGACGCCGCCGTCGCGCAGGGCGGCGCCACGATCGGCGGCAAGACCATCTCCGTCAGCGCGATCTACGTCCTGAAGGGCGTGATCTTCTTCGGGTTCAGCGACCTCGTGCTGGGCACGGGGGCACCGAGTGCCTCGGCGCTGGAGGCCCAGGCCAGGGTGGCCCTCGGGCGCATTCCCTGATCGACCGATGGGGGCACGGCGCGCTGGCCCTCCGCCGGGTGCGTCAGGGGATCAGCGCGTCCCCCACTGGTAGGTTTCCTTGACGATGCGCAGGTAGACGAACGCTTCGGTCTCGCGCACGCCGTCGATGTGCCGCAGCCGATCGACGAGGAACGAGAGCAACGCCTCGTTGTCGGCGCAGACGGTCTCCACGAGGATGTCGTAGTGGCCGGCGGTGATCACGGCGTATGACACTTCCGGCAGCCCGGCGATCTCCTCGGCCGCCGAGACCAGCTTGTCGCCGTCACATCGGACGCCGATCATCGCCATCTGGTGGAAGCCGACTTTCAGGGGATCGGTGACGCCGACGATCTGCAGGATGCCCCGCTCGATCAGCCGGTTCGTGCGCGCCCGGACGGCTGCCTCGCTGATTCCGATCTCGGCGGCGATCTGCGTGAACGGCCGGCGGCCATCGCGCTGGAGGTGCTCGATGATGCGCTTGTCGACCGGGGCGAGCTCGTCGCCCATCCGGTCGGTGAGGGAGCGGGAGCGGATCGGTTCCACGGTGCGACAGTAGCAGGTCCCGCCGGGACGGTACAACGCAATTCGTCGCCGCGGCGCTCGCGGAGTGCGGGGTTCGCACGCCGGGCGACGGAGGCGGCCCGGACAGGGTTGCCGCCATGCACCGCGACCTCGTGTCGGGTTGTCGCCGTGCGCGGGCCGGGTTGCCGCGGCGGCGGGGGCCGGGTTGCCGCCGCAGGCGGGCGGGACCGCCCGCCGGTGTACGATGCCGGGCGATGCACCACGATCCCCCGCGAGGGTTCTCCACGCGTGCGATCAGGGCTGCCGGACGTTCTCCCCATCTCGACCAGGAGGCGACCGCCGTCCCGATCTACCAGACGGCGACGTTCAGATCCGCCGACGCGTCGGAGCTGGCCGACGTCCTGACCGACCGGCGCCCGGGCTATGCCTACTCGCGAATCGCGAACCCGACCGCCGCGGCCCTGGCAGACGCCGTCGCCGAGATGGAAGGCGCCGCCGAGGGCTTCGCCTTCGGGACCGGCATGGGCGCAATCTTCGCGGCCCTGGCGTCGCAGGTCGGCGCAGGCGACGAGGTCGTGGCATCGAACGCCCTGTACGGCAGCACCCGCTCCCTGCTCGACCGGGAGCTGCGCCGGTTCGGCGTCGGGTCCCGCTTCGTGGACGTGACGGACGCCGCGGCCGTCGAAGCGGCCCTCACGCCGTCCACGCGCGTCCTCTACATCGAGACGATCTCCAATCCGACCATCGTGGTCGCCGACGTGGAGCTGATGGCGTCGATCGCGCATCGCCACGGCGTCGTCCTCATCGTCGACAACACGTTCGCGTCGCCGTACCTGTGCCGTCCGGCCGAGCTCGGCGCCGACCTCGTCGTCGAATCGGCCACCAAGTGGATCGCCGGGCACTCGGACGTCACCGCAGGCGTGGTCTCCGGGGATCCCGACCGCATGGCCGCCGTCCGCGCCGTCCAGGTGGACACCGGCGGCATCGTCGCGCCGTTCAGCGCCTTCCTGGTCCTCCGCGGGCTCGCGACACTCGCCGTCCGGATGGAGCGGCATGCATCCAGCGCGCTCGCCCTCGCCGAGTACCTGTCGCGACAGGACGACATCGTGGTGCGCGTCCACTACCCGGGTCTCGCGTCGCATCCCACCGCGGAGATCGCGCGGCCGGCAGCTGCGGCTCGGCGGCGGCATGCTGGCGTTCGACCTGGGCAGCCGCGTGGCCGGCACCGCATTCCTGGACGGACTCGAGATCGGGGAGCGCACCGCCTCGCTGGGCAGCGTGCACACCATCGCGGTCCATCCTCCGTCTACCACGCACCGCCAGATGGACGAGGTCGCGCTGGAGCGCGCCGGGATCGCGCCCGGGCTCGTCCGGATGTCGGTCGGGCTGGAGGATCCCGAGGACCTGCTCGCCGACGTGTCGAGGGCCCTCGACGTCGCGCGAGACGCCGCCTGATCCATGGCGACCACGTCGTTCGCGCGGCAGGGGACTGCTCGCGTATCCGACCCGCTCGCGGGGCTCGGCTTCGGCGTGTGGCGCCTGCTCACGAGCGTCAGGTTCGCCGTCATCCAGATCATCGCGATCGCCGTCGCCGCCGTGTTCGGCACGCTCCTGCCGCAGATGCCCGCGTCCGCGATCCAGGACCCGTCGCAGTACGCCCAGCAGATGGCCACCATCCACGCCCAGTACGCCGGCCTGTCCGTGCTGGGGGTCGCGATCGGGCCGACGCTCGTCGACACCTTCGACCGGCTCGGCCTGCTGCACGTCTTCAGCGTCTGGTGGTTCACCACCCTGCTGACGCTGCTGGTGGTGAGCATCGTGGTCTGCACGGCCGACCGGACGCCGAAGCTGTGGCGCTCGGTCCGCGAGGTGCGCGTCTCGCAGCCGGCCGGCTTCTTCGACATGCAGCTCGCCAACCGCGCCGCGCTGGGGGCGCCTCTGTCCGACGAGCGCGTGGGGGCCGTCCTCCGGCGCCACCACTTCACGGTCCGGCGCGCCGACGGCATCGTCTACGGCGACCGCAACCAGTACTTCCGCCTCGCGACGCTGCTCACCCACGCCGGGCTCGTCCTGTTCCTCCTGGCAGCGGCGATCACAGGGGCGTTCGGCTTCCAGACGGTGCTCGTGCTCGGGAACGGCCAGACGGCGCCCGTGCAACCTGTCGGGACGCCCGGCAACCTGATCGTGAAGAACGTCCAGTTCGCCGCGCCGACCCGGCCCAACGGCTCCTTCATCGATTTCTGGACGAACGTGATCGTCTACCAGGACGGGCGGCCGATCGTCCAGAAGGTCATCCACGTCAACGACCCCCTGACGGTGGACGGTTTCGTGATCCACCAGAACACCTTCGGGCCGGCGGCCGACATCGAGATCCACGACGGGAGCGGACGGCTGGTCTGGACCGGGCCGGTGCTGCTCGCCGGGACCCTCGTGGGCCTGCCACAGGGGTTCCTGACGATCCCCGGGTCCAGCCTGGGCCTGCTCGTCGTGCTCGACCAGAGTGCGAGCGGCGCACCGCGGCTGACGCTGCAGGGGCTGACGGCCGATCCGTCCGGCGGCAACACGCAGACCGTGTTCCTCCAGTCGCTGGCGGTCGGCCAGACGAGCGACCCCGCGGTCACCGGGGGCTACTCGGTGCGCTGGGACAGCACGACGGCCTTCAGCGGACTCGTGATCCGGAAGGATCCGGGCGAGATGTTCGTGTGGATCGCGTTCATCCTGATGGTGGCCGGCCTGGTGCTGACGTTCTACTTCCCCAGGCGGCGCGTCTGGATCCGCCTCCTGCCGGACCGGGCCCAGGTCGCGATGCTCGCGGACCGGTACGTGGACGTGCCGCGTGAGCTCCGGGGTCTGCTCCGCGACCTGCGGGCCATCGCTCCCGGATGACGCGCCGGACGTGAGACGATCGCGCCGTGCCGACGCTCACGCAGCTCTGGAGGGACGTCCTGCCTACGGCGACCTGGCTGTCGCCGGAGGTCGCGGCTCCGGGCGCGGACCAGCCGGCATGGCCTGACCCGGAGATCGCCTGGGTCCGCGTCCTGCGCGCGAGGATCCCGGCGCTGGAGGGGCTCGAGGCCGGCGACTTCGCCATCGTGCCCGAGTCCGTGCTGTCCGCCCTCGCGTCGGGGCCGGCCGATCCGCTGGCGGTGGTCGCCGAGCTGACGAGGGTGGGCGTCTCCGCGATCCTCCTCGTGGCGGAGGACCCGGCGGGCCCCATCGCGTCCCGGCTGGTCGAAGCGGCACGGGCCCGCTCGACCCCGGTCCTCCGCGTGGCCGCGGCCGACCCCGGGGCGCTCGAGCGCTCGCTGGTCGGGTATCTCGTCAACCGGCGGGCCGAGCTCGACCGCCAGGCAGCACAGGTCGACGCGGCCGTCGAGCGACTGGCCCTGGAGGGGCGCGGGCTCGAGGCGCTGGCAGGCGCCGTCGGCGCCTCGCTGGGGCGCGCCATCGTGATCGAGGACGAGCGCGGTCTGGCCGTCACGATCCACGCACCGGCCACCGTTCCCGGCGCGGCGGCGGCCGCGACGCGGTACCTGGCCCAGCCCCGCCAGGCGGCCCTGCGCGTGGCGCTTCCGGGGGCGGGCAGCCTGGCGCTCCTCGGTCCGCAACCTGTCAGCGACCTGGACCGCGCCGTGGCCGAACGCGTGGCACCGCTGCTGGCCCTGGAGATGGGCCGGCAGGCGGTCGCTCGGCGGCCCCGGGGGACCGGCAGGTCGGAGTCGCTGCCCGCGGACGGTCCGCCGTGGGTCGTCGTCATCGGGCGCCAGATCGTGCCCGGCGAGGATGCCCCTCCCGAGGAGCGCGAGCGACGGCGCGAGCGGCTTGCGCGGCTGGCTCCCCCCAGGCGGCTGCTGCTTCGCGGGGACGCGACGAGCGTCGATTACCGGCTCGTGGCCGCGCTGCCACCGGACGACGCGCGCGGCCTCGCGCTCGCGGCCCGCATCGCCGCCACCATCGGACGCGACGTGGCCGCCTCGCGGCCGTTCGGGCGACCCGAGGAGCGCTCGGCCGCCGAGGCGGAGGCGCGAGCCACGCTCGAGGCCAGCGAGGCGATCCCCCCGGCGCCGGAGGGCCGGCACGCCATGCCGGGCACCCCCGCAGGGTCGGACGGGATGGACGCCGCGACGTCGTCGGCCGCGCCCCGAGTCGTGCTCGCGGAACGCCTCGCGGCGTACCGGATGCTGGGCGACCTGCACAATCTTCCCAATGGTCCACGCCTCGCCGCCGCGCTCCTCGCCCCGCTGCTGGCGGGCGGGTCGGCCGCCTCGAAGGCCCAGCGTCTCGCCACGCTACGGGCCGTCCTGGCGCACTCCGGCGCCGCGTCGGCCGCGGAGGCCCTCGGCATCCACCGGAACACGCTCCTGTACCGGGTCGTTCGCATCGAGGAGCGGACCGGCTGGCGCCTGGACGATCCGGACCTGAGGCTGGCACTCGCGATAGCGGTCAGACTTGTGCAGAATGACCAAAGGGAAGGCTCGACCGCGGGCTGATCACGCCGGTCATGACGGCGCCTACGTCCGTTAGACTGGCGCGGTTGTGCAGGGTGCCTAAGCACTGACGCTTCTGCGTACCCGTCGCAGGTGAGGAGCACGGACGCGATGACGATCGAGATCAAGAGCGACGATCCCCGGGCGGTGATCGCCGCGGCGCAGGAGCACGGCATCCGGTTCGTCCAGCTGCAGTTCTCCGACATCATCGGATCGGTGAAGAGCATCGCGATCCCGCTCCACCAGCTCGAGGCGTCCCTGGAGCACGGAACCTGGTTCGACGGCAGCTCCATCGAGGGGTTCACCCGGATCGCCGAGAGCGACCAGTACCTGAAGCCCGACCTCAGCACGTTCGCGGAGATCCCGTGGCAGACGGGGCACGGTGACTCGGGCCCGCTGGGCGGGCGCGGCACGGCCAGGATGATCTGCGACGTCTACACGCCGAAGGGCGAGCCCTTCGTCGGCGACCCGCGGTACGTCCTCAAGCGCCAGCTCGCGCGCGCGCAGAAGCTCGGCTACCGCATGAACACGGGCCCGGAGCTGGAGTTCTTCCTGTTCCGCCGCGACGAGCAGGGCGGCATCCAGCCGCTTCCGCACGACCAGGCCGGCTACTTCGACTTCAGCACCGACCTCGCGCAGGACGTCCGGCAGGACATGGTGAACGCGCTGGAGGCGTTCGGCATCCGTGTCGAGGCCGCCCACCACGAGGTCGCCCCCGGCCAGCACGAGATCGACTTCGAATACTCGGACGCACTGAAGACCGCCGACAACGCCGTCACGTTCCGGTTCACCCTCAAGGCCGTCGCGCAGATGCACGGCCTCTACGCGACGTTCATGCCCAAGCCGCTGTTCGGCATCAACGGCTCAGGCATGCACACGCACCAGAGCCTGTACGACCTGGCCGCCGAGCGGAACGCCTTCGCCGACCCGTCGAACAAGTACGGCCTCTCAGACCTGGCACGCGCGTACATGGCGGGCATCCTCGCGCACGCGCGCGGCATGATCGCCGTCCTCGCGCCGCTGGTGAACTCGTACAAGCGCCTGGTCCCCGGCTACGAGGCGCCGACGTACCTCACCTGGGGCCGCGTCAACCGCTCGGCGCTGATCCGCGTTCCCATGGTGTCGCCCGGCCGAAGCATCGAGGCGACGCGGGTGGAGCTGCGTTGTCCCGACCCGTCGGCCAACCCCTATCTCGCCTTCTCGGCCATGCTCGCCGCCGGCCTCGACGGGGTCGAGAAGGGGCTGGAGCTCGCGGACCCGGTCGAGGAGAGCCTCTACGAGATGGATGCCGCCCGCATCGCCGAACGCGGGATCCGGCAGCTGCCGGGCACGCTGGGCGAGGCGATCGACGAGCTGGAGGCGGACCCGGTCATCTGCGACGCCCTCGGCGACCACGTGCTCAGCCACTTCATCGAGGCCAAGCGCGCGGAGTGGGACGAGTACCGCGGGCAGGTCACCAGTTGGGAGCTCGACCGCTACCTCGAGCAGTTCTGATCTGTCCCGGGCCCCGGCGGCGGCGGTCGTGACGGGAGTGTCCTGACCGCCGCCAGATCGGGCAACGAACCGGCGGGCCGCTTCACGACCCGCGGGAGGGTGCCGTCCCCGCGAACGGCTGGCCCGGGCTCACGCCGAGCCTGTCAGCCGAAGCGACCGCGGTAGCTCTCGGGCAGCAGTCCGGCGATCCGGTTCATGAGGTCCTCGCTGGCGGCCTCGAGCGCCGCGTGTCGCCCGCCGGTCGGGCCTTCGAGCCCGCCCGTCGGCGCCTGCTGGCCGTCGGCCGTCTCGCGCCCGCCCGTCGTCCCGGTCCGACGACCCGCCGCGTCGGGCACCTCGCTCGACATGCGGTACGGGGCTCCGAACCGGATGTGCACTGCCTTGCCCGGCCGGGGAAGGAGCGCGCCGACGGGCCACAGCGCCTCGGTGCCCCACAGCGCCACGGGCACCACCTCGGCACTGCTGCGGAGGGCCAGCAGTGCGACGCCCGGTTTCGGCTCGCCGAGCGTTCCCGTCCGGCTGCGCGTGCCTTCCGGAGCCAGGCCGAGCCAGTCCCCGCCCGCCAGCACCTCGTTCGCCATGCGATAGGCCTCACGGTCGGGCCGGCCGCGGCGCACCCCGAACCCGCCGTAGTCTCGCAGGAGCGCCCCGAACACGGGAATTGCCACGGCCTCGGCCTTTGCCATGTGACGCACGCGCCTGCCCAGCGCGCGGTGCACGACCATCGCGAGCAGCACGGGGTCGGCGAACGACAGGTGGTTGCTCGCGAGGATCACGCCGGGGCGATCGGGGAGCAGGTCGAGCCCCTCGACGACCAGCCGCTCCCGTCCGATCGCCATCAGGACCCGCACGCCCGCATTGACGAGCCGGAACGTGAGGGTGACGGGCGGGGGCGTGGAGGGCGCCGACGACGCCTGCGGCACCTGTGCGTGCGGGGATGGGGGTGATGCCGGGGTGGACGTCGCCGTGGGTCAGCCCTCCGCCTGCTTCGTGCCCATCATCTCGCCCCCATCGACGCCGATGGTGTTGCCGGTCATCCAGTAAAGCCGCGGCGACGCGAGCGCGACGATGGCCTGGGCGACGTCCTCCGGCACGGTGAGCCGGCCGCCCGGGTTGCGTTCCCGTGCGAACTCGAACAGCTCGAGGTGACCCGGGATGGCACGCGATGCCCGCGTGTCGGCCACGCCGGCGCGGATGGCGTTGACCGTGATCCCGTGCGGGATGAGCTCCAGGGCGAGCTGGCGCACGTGCGACTCGAGTGCGGCCTTGGCGGCACTCACGGGACCGTACGTGGGGACCACCTTCACGGCCCCTTCGCTCGTCATCGCGAACAGGCGGCTGCCGTTCGCGAACAGGCCGGCATGGAACAGGTCGCGCACCCAGTACACCATGGAGTGCGCCATCACGTCGGCGGTCATCTCGAGCTGGCGCTGGGAGACCTCCCGGCGTTCCGGGTCCGACGTGACGTACGACAGGGTCGTACCGAACGCGAGCGAGTGCAGGAACACCGCGACATACGGGTCGGCGCCAGCCTCCCGGCGTTCGGCGAAACGGCGCGAGATGTCCTCCACGACGGCGCGTCGCTTCTGCTCGTCGGCCGCGTTCACGTTGTGGAACACGGCCTGGACACCCGCCGTTTCGATCGCCGCGCGGACCTCGTCGGCCGCGGCCGCGCTGCCCCGCATGTCGAGATGGACGCCCACGATCGAGCAGCCGTCCCGTGCCAGGGCGATCGCGGTGGCGGCGCCGAACCCGCTGCTCGCCCCCAGGACCAGAGCCCAGCGCTCGCGCCGATCGTTCCCGGCCATCCGTCCCTCCGTGTCGCTTCCCATCCGCGCGAGAGTGTAGCCGCCATGCCGGGGTCGATGGATCCAGGGCCGCTGTCGCTGCGCCGCAGGCGACCGGCGCCCGGGGCTCCGGAGGAGGCACCTCGACGTGCCCGCTGCACCATCCGGCGCATGCCGCGACGTCCGGCGCGACGTTCGAGGCACGCCTGTTAGGCTCGGCGCGTGCGTCTCCCGATACCGCCCGATGCGTCTCCGGTCGCCCCGGGAGATGACGCGCCGCCCGTCGTGGCGGCGCAGCGGATGGCTCGTCTCCGGCCGGTTCAGGGGAGGCCGCGGCGGGCAGGCGGACGCAGGTGACATCGGTCCGGGTCGAGCTCCCGACCGGATCGCCGGTGGATGGCGTGCGGCCGCGCGTGACGCTCGGGCTCCTCGCGGTGGCGCATGCGGTCAACCACGCGCAGGCGGCGCTCCTGCCACTGGTCTACCTGCTGATCATCGACGAGTTCCGCGTGGGAGCGGCGCAGATCGCGTTCCTGACCGCGATCGGCAGCCTGATGGCGGGGCTCGTCCAGCTGGCGTACAGCGGCCTCACGCGGGTCGTCTCGCGCAAGGGCATCCTCGTCGCCGGAGGAATCCTGTTCGGCGGCGGGATGGCGGCGCAGGCGCTCGCCCCGACATTCGCCGCCTTCTCGATCGCGAACGTCCTTTCCAAGGTGGGTGGCTCGCCCCAGCACCCGGTCGGGAACGCGCTCATCGCCGAGCAGTTCGCGCCCAGGCGGCGCGGCTTCGCGATCAGCGTCCACATCGCCGGCGGGAACGTCGGCACGATCGCGATCCCGCTGGTCGGGACCTGGCTCCTTGCCGGGGTCGGCTGGAGGATCACCGTCGTGCTGTTCGGCGCGCCCGCGATCCTCATCGCGCTCCTCATGGTCCCGCTGATCCGGGAGTCCGGCGCCGACCGGGCCGCGGCACGTGCGGGCGGGAGCGTCAGGGCCGCGTTCGGCTCGATCCTGCGCGACCGCAACCTCCTGTGGATCTACGTCGCGTCCATGGTGGCCGCCGGTGGACGCGGGCTCGGCATCCTGAACCTCTTCGTGCCGCTCTACCTCGCCCGGATCGCCAGGCTGGACGCCGCCACCGTGGGCCTGATGTACGCCGTATTCCTGCTCGGCAGCGTGCCCGCGCCGCTGGTGGCCGGCTGGCTGTCCGATCGCATCGGACGGAAGCCGGTGATTCTTGGCGCGTATTTCGCGGGCGCGGCGTCCCTCGCCCTCTTCGCCATGGCGGGCGGGCGCGGGCCGTGGCTCTGGGTCGGGATCGTGCTGATGTCCGCCTTCTCGTTCGTCGAGAGCCCGCAACTCCAGTCGCTGCTCGCCGACATCGCGCCGGCCCGGCTCCGCGACGTGGCCTTCTCGACCTACTTCACGCTCGCCTTCGGCGTGGGCTCGCTGTGGGCGGCCGTCTTTGGCGCCGTGATCGGCGTGGCGGGGGAGTCGGCGGGGCTGCCACTGGCCTTCTGGATCATGTCCGCCTCGTTCGTCGTGGCCGGTCTCGCCTGCATCCCGATCCGAGCGCCCGGCATGGGGCGGGAGTCTGCCGCGTTCTGACCGCCCGGCAAATCTATGTCCAGACTCTTGACAAAGCCCGTATCCTCAAGTTTGTCAACGGTGTGGACAAAGTCCCGCATCCTCGCGGGACCGGCCTCCAGCCTCGCGCGACCCGGAGCGGCAGACGTCACGTCCGGACACACGGCAGGGCAAGACGGTGGAACGACCGGCCAAGGCGACCCTTCGCGAGACGCGCGAGCACAACGAGCAACTCGTGCTCGCGACGATCTACGACGACGGCCCCGTCAGCCGGGCCGATGTCGCGCGACGCACCGGGCTCACCCGGACCACGGTGTCGGACGTCGTCGAGAAGCTGCTCGTCTCCGGCCTGACACGCGAGGTCGGCCGCGGGCCGTCCACCGGGGGCAAGGCGCCCATCCTGCTCCAGGTCCCCGACGATGCCAGGCTGCTCGTCGGAGTCGACCTGGGCGACGCGGTGTTCCGCGGTGCGACGGTCAATCTTCGCGGCGAGATCCTGCACCGGATCGAGGTTCCGTCGGAGGACGCCGACGGCGACGCGGCACTCGATCGCGCGCTGGACCTGGTCGACCGGCTGCTCTCGATGCGGGCCGGCCCCATCCTGGGCATCGGGATCGGCGCGCCCGGCCTCATCGACACCACCGACGGAACCGTCGTGCAGGCCGTCAAGCGCGAGTGGCGCAACCTCCCGCTGGGGTCCATGGTCGCGCGCCGCTACGGCCTCCCGGTCTATGTCGCCAACGACAGCCAGGTCGCGGCGCTCGCCGAGCACGTGTTCGGGGCGGTCCGCAGCTCCAACCTGATCGCCGTGAAAGCCGGCCTCGGTATCGGCGCCGGCCTCGTGCTGAACGGCGAGCTGTTCCAGGGCGACGGGTTCGGCGCCGGCGAGATCGGGCACACGGTCGTCGAAATGGACGGCGAGCTCTGCCGCTGCGGCAGCCGGGGCTGCCTGGAGACCGTGGCGAGCAGCCGGGCCGTGCTGGCACGCCTCGAGCTGCTGCGCGGCGAGCCCGTCTCCCTCGAAACGGCCGTCGAAGCATTCCGGCAGGGAGACGAGGTCGTCCGGGGCGTCGTCCTCCAGGCCGGCGACCGGCTCGGGACCGCCGTCGCCGCGCTCGTCGGCGCGCTCGACGTCCACCGCATCGTGCTCGCCGGCACCATGGCCGCCTTCGGCGAGCCGTGGCTCGATGCCGTCCGCGCCGCGCTGCGCCACGGCGCACTGCCCGCGCTCGCCCGCCAGGCGAGGCTCGAGCTCGGCGGTGTCGACGACATCGTCGTCCTTGGCGCATCCGCACTGCTCATGACGCGCGAGCTCGGGCTGAACCTCCGCCCGTCCCGCGCACCTCGCCCCGCCGAGCCGGTGGCGGTCCCGTGAACGAGCCGGAGGTGCGCACGGAGGAGGAATGAAGGGCCGAGGACACGGAGGCAACGGCCGCGGAGCGCGGAACCGGTCCGTCAACGTCCCGCACGGTCGCGGGACATGTCGTGGGAGAAGGTTGGACAAGCACGAGGAGAGGCTGGCGTGAGAGCCAATAGTCTGGTACCGATCGCATTCATGGCCGTGTTGGGCCTCACGGGTTGCTCGAGCGCCGCGACGCAGGCGCCCGCGACCCAGGCCGCGAGCAGCGGCACGCTCACGGTCTGGCTCATGAACGGGTCGCTGAACGACAACAGCGTCGTCCAGCTCGACACCGACTTCCAGATGGCGCACCCGGGCTGGAAGGTCAACTACCAGGTGCAGCAGTGGAACGGGATCGTCGACAAGCTGACGACGGCCCTCGCGAGCAACACCCCGCCCGACATCATCGAGATGGGCAACACGCAGGCCATCACCTTTGAGGCCGCGGGCGCCCTTATGGATCTGAGCGCCCAGCGCGCGGCCCTCGGCGGCGGGACCGCGAACAGCGGCGGCGGCCAGCTGTTCATGGACTCGCTGAACAGCGCGTCCGTCTACCAGGACAAGCTCTTCGCCGTGCCGTTCTACGCCGGCGACCGCGTGCTGATCTACCGAAAGGATCTCTTCCAGTCAGCGGGCATCGACCCGACGACGATCACGAGCAAGGACAAGCTGATCGCTGCCGCCCAGACGCTGCAGCAGAAGAACTCGAGCGTCACCGACTTCTCCGGCTTCTACGTGGCCGGGCAGAACTGGTATCAGCTGCTCCAGAACATCTGGGATCGCGGCGGCTCGCTGGCGACCCAGGACAGCAGCGGCAAGTGGACGGCGAACCTCGAGTCGGCGCAGTCGATGCAGGGCATCCAGGACTACGTCGACTACTACAAGGCAGGCTCGACCGGTCCCAAGGACAACGACGAGATGAATCCGCCCGAGTACACCCTGTTCGCGCAGGGCAAGGTCGGCATGTTCGTCGGCAACGGCTGGGAGATCGGCAGCGCGGTCGATCCCAAGGGCGTCGTGAAGTCGGCCGACCAGGTCGGCGTCATCGCCATCCCGAGCGCGACCGACGGCAAGACCGTCCCGGTGTTCCTGGGCGGGTCCGTCCTCGGCGTCGCCGCGAAGAGCAAGAATCAGGCCCAGGCGATCGAGTGGATCAAGCAGCTCACGTCCGACCAGGGCCAGCAGATGCTCATCTCGAACGGGTGGATCCCGTCGCTCAAGGCGGCGGCCGCGAACATCCCCAACACGCCCGAGAATGCGATCCTCAAGGTCCAGGCCGCCGAGGCCGCTGCCGGCAGCGGCTTCACGCCGAACGACCCGCGCTGGGCGGGCGTCGAGGCCAGCAACCCCATCAAGGCCATGATGACCAAGATCCTGACCGGCCAGGCCAGCGTCGCCGATGCGGCGAAGGAGGCCGACCAGAAGATCGACGCGGTCCTGAACGCGGCGCAGTAGCGCGGCGTTCGGGAAGCAGCGAAGTCAGCGGTTGAGAGGGAGCACGGGCGTGATCGACACCCAGGCGGCGGAAGTCCGGCGCCAGGCACCGGGTCACGCGGCTCCCTCCCGACCCATGCGCGTCCGACGGGGGTTCGGCAGGACGCTGCCATACCTGGCCCTCTTGCCGACACTCGTCGCGTTCGTGCTCCTGCTCGGCTACCCGGTCCTGCGGCTCGTCGAGACGAGCTTCCAGCACTGGGGCCTCAAGGAGCTGTTCTCGGGCACAACGACGTGGGTCGGGCTCGCCAACTACCAGCGCATCCTCGCGGACCCCGAGTTCGCGACGATCCTCGTTCGGACGTTCCTCTTCACAGCAGCCTGCGTCGGCCTGACGATCGTCGTCGGCACGCTCGTGGCGCTGCTCATGGAACGCCTGGCCCACAGCGTCCAGGTGGTGCTGTCGACGGCCATGGTCCTGGCCTGGGCGACCCCGGTCGTCACCGGCGTCGTGGTCTTCCAGTGGCTGTTCGACAGCAAGCTCGGCGTCGTGAACTGGGCCATCAGCAGGCTGGGCATCTTCGGCGACTGGCTCAACCATTCCTGGTTCGAGACAGGTCCCTCGACGTTCGGGATCATCGTCCTGCTCATCGTCTGGCAGGCCGTGCCCTTCGTGGCCCTGAGCCTGTATGCGGGGCTCCTCGGGATCAGCAGAGAGCTGCACGAGGCGGCCCGAGTCGACGGCGCGAGCGAGCGGCAGATCTTCTGGCACCTGACGCTGCCGATGCTGCGACCGCTGCTCCTGATGCTCACGTTCCTGTCGGTCATCTGGGACTTCAAGGTCTTCACCCAGGTCTACGCGATGCGGCAGGGCGGCCCCGACGGGCAGACCGTGACGCTCTCGGTCTACTCGTACATCGTCGGCATCAGCCAGAGCCACTACGACATCGCGGCCGCGGTGTCGATGGTCATGGTCGCGCTGCTCCTCATCGTGCTCGTCCCGTACATCCGCACGATGATCCGGTCTCAGGAGGAAGCGTGAAGCGCATCGCCCGCCGGTCCCTCGTGAACCTCGTGGGGCTCGCGGCTGCGGTCTTCTTTGCGTTCCCCGTCTACTGGATGGTGATCAGCGCCTTCAAGAACACGAACGACATCCAGACCTACACGCCGGTGTTCCTGCCGGTGCCGACGCTCGACAACTTCGCCCGCGCGATCGCGGCGCCCCACTTCACCGAGTACCTGGGCAACAGCATCTTCGTGACCGTCTCGACGCTCGCGCTGGCCCTCGTCGTCGGCTTCCTGGCCGCGGCGACCGTGGCCCGGGTCAGGATCCGAGGCCGGCGCGGCTTTCTGGTCCTCGTCGCGATCGCCCAGATGGCGCCGTTCGAGGCGCTCCTCATCCCGTTCTTTTTGGTCCTGCGCGATGCGGGGCTCGACAACAAGCTGACGTCCCTCGTCGTCATCTACTTCATCTTCACGCTGCCGTTCACGATCTGGTCGCTGCGCGGCTTCATCGCCGGGATCCCCGTCGATCTCGAGGAAGCGGCCATGGTGGACGGCGCCTCGCGCGCGGGAGCATTCGTTCGGGTGACGCTGCCGCTGCTGTGGCCCGGCCTCGTCGCGACATCCACGTTCTGTTTCATCACGGCATGGAACGAGTTCCTGTATGCGAACTCGCTGATGCGGGACACGTACACGCTGCCCGTCTGGCTCGTGTCGTTCCAGACGAACTTCGGCACCGACTGGGGGGCGACGATGGCGGCCTCGACGCTCTTCACGCTGCCCGTGCTCGTGTTCTTCCTGATCGTGCAGGGGCGCATGGTGGGCGGCCTGACGGCGGGCGCGGTGAAGGGATGAGCGCGGCCACGGACGGGGCGTCGCACGGCGCACCGCCCCATGCGGGCGGGGTGCCGGATGCGGCTGCGTTGCCCGGGGCGGCGTTTACAGACGCGGCCGCGTTGCCGGATGCCACCGAGGCCAGGCTCCTGGCCGGGTGCCGGCTGCTGCGGACCTTGGAGGGTGCCCACCCCACGCGCGCGCGTCCTGGCGGCGATCGGGCGAGGCGAGGCATCGGGGATCACGCTCTTCCGGGCGAAGAACGTGGTCTCGCCGGCCCAGCTGCGCGCACTCTGCGCCGCACTCCAGGCGGCGCGGCCGGACGGCGATCCGCCGCTCGTGATCGGCATGGACCAGGAGGGGGGCCAGCTGCAGGCGGTCGGCTACGGCGCCACCGCGTGGCCGGGCAACCTCGCGCTGGGTGCCACCGGCTCCGAGGACCTGGCCAGGCGGGCGGGCCGCGCGATCGCGACGGAGGTCGCGGCGATGGGCGGCACGCTCGTGTTCGCGCCCGTCTGCGACGTCCTCCACCGGGAGTCCGCCACGGCCCTCGGCACGCGCCCGTTCGGGGGAGACCCGCAGCTCGTGGCCCGTCTCGCGGCGGCCATGACGGAGGGGATCCAGTCGGTGGGGATCGCGGCATCCCTCAAGCACTTCCCGGGCCACGGCGCGGCCACGGGCGACTCGCACGCCGGCATGCCCGTCGTCCGGCGCGACCTCGACGAACTCGAAGCCGACGAGCTCCTGCCCTTCCGTGCCGCCATCGCCGCCGGCGCCCGGACGGTGCTCCCCGGACACCTGGCCGTGCCCGCGCTGACGGGCGGAGCGGCGATCCCGGCCACGGTGTCGGCGGTCCTGCTGCGCGGCCTCCTGCGTGACCGGCTGGGGTTCACCGGCGTGACGGTGAGCGACGCTATGGACATGGGCGGGGCGGCGGCGGCCGGCACCCTCGACTCCGTCGCGATCGCGGCCGTGGGCGCCGGCATGGACCTGCTGCTCCTCGTGCACGACCCGGATGCCGAGGACCGCACGCTCGCCGCCCTCGTCGAGGCCGCGACCGGCGGCCGCCTGGACGCTTCCGAGCTGCGGGCATCGCGCCGCAGGATCCTGGACCTGCGGAGCTGGCTGGGGGAGGCGACGCAGCCGCCACTCGGCGTGGTCGGAAGCGCGGAGCACGCGGCACTCGCCGCCGAGATCGCCCGACGCTCGGTGACGCTCGTCCGCGACCGGGATGGCGCGCTGCCGCTGCGTTCGGGCATGCGCGTGGCGCTGATCGCGCCGGTCCCGGTCGACCTGACGCCCGCCGAGACGGCCTCATATCTGAGGGTCGGCCTTGCGGAGAGGCTTCGCGAACGCGGCGTCGCCGTCGAGGAGTTCGTCTCGCCGATCGATCCCACGCCGGTGCAGGCATCGGCCCTGGCCCAGGCGACGGCCGGCTGCGACGCGGTCGTCGTCGGGACGTTCGACGCGTTCGGGCATCGGGGGCAGGCGGACACCGTCCGCGCGGCGATCCGCACGGGGCGTCCCGTGGTCGTCGTCGCGCTCCGGGGGCCCTTCGATCTCGAGGCCTTTCCGGAGGCGCCGGCGTATACCTGCACCTATGGCATCCAGCCGCCCCAGGTGGAGGCGCTGGCCGACGCGCTGGTCGGGCGGATCCCGTTCGCCGGCAGCCTTCCAGTCGAGCTGGGTGCAGGGGGAGACGCGCGATGACCATGCGTTCCGAGCTCGGAGAGGAGGCCGGCGTCGTCGAGGGGCTGCTGGACACCGCGGTGGACCAGGTGCGGCGCTTCGCCCATGCCGTGCGCGATCGCGACGTCGATCTCGTGCTGATCGCGGCCAGGGGGACCTCCGACCACGCGGCCATCTACGGGCAGTACGTGCTGGGCTCCCGGAACCGGCTCCAGGTGGCGCTCGCCGCGCCGTCGCTCGTCTCCGTGTACGGGGGCGGGCCGCGACTCCGCAACGCGGCCGTGCTCGGGATCTCGCAGTCCGGCCGTTCGCCCGACGTCGTGGCCGTCCTCGAGGACGCGCGGCGCCAGGGCGCGCTGACCGCGGCGATCACGAACGAGCCCTCGTCCGAGCTCGCGGCGGCGGCGGAGCACGTGATCGAGCTCGAGGCGGGCCCGGAGCGAGCGGTCGCGGCCACGAAGACGTACCTGGCGGAGATCGCGCTCCTCGCCATGATCTCGTCGGCGCTGTCCGATGACCCGGAATCGGCGGTCCAACTGCGCGCGGTGCCGGCCGCCCTGCGCGAAGCGCTGCTGGTCGAGGACGCCGTCGCGCGCCTCGCAGCGGTCCGCGCGGCGCAGGACCGGTGCGCGGTCCTGGCACGCGGCTTCCACTACGCCACCGCCCGCGAGTGGGCGCTCAAGCTGAAGGAGCTGGCGTACGTCCTCGCGGATCCGTATTCCGCGGCCGACTTCCAGCATGGCCCGATCGCGCTGGTCCAGCCCGGGTTCCCCGTGCTGGCCGTGGCGACGGAGGGGCCGGCGCTGGACGGCATGGTCGAGCTGCTGCGGCGCCTGGCCGGCGCCCGGGCCGACATGGTCATCCTCTCGGACTCGCCCGAGGCGCTGGCGCTGGGGGCCGGCGTGCGGATTCCTGCCGTGCCCGAATGGCTGTCGCCGCTGGTCGCCATCGTCCCCGCCCAGCTCTTCGCCTATCACCTGGCCCTCGCCCGGGGCCTGGACACCGAGGCGCCACGCAACATCACGAAGGTCACGCTGACACGATGAGCGACGAGGGGGTCGCGAGGATGGGAGGCATCATGGAGCTGAGGGAGCGCGCCCCGGGGGCCGCCGGCCCGTATCTGCCCGCACCGGGGATCGTCCCTCCCCTCGACCCAGGTTTCCGGCCCGCGACGCTTGCGCGACGCGCCATGGCAGCGGCCGTGGCCGCGTCCGGCCATGCCGTGCACGTGTCGATCGCGGTCGAGCAACCCGGTGGCACGGTGTCGACGCGCGAGACCGACGTCTTCGACGACGGACATCCGGACGCCGCCGTCGGGCACGCCTACTGCGAGCGGCTGATCAAGTTCCTGCTCTGGTCCCGCGGCGGCTTCCGGGTCTGGGTGGACGGTCCCGACGGGCTGGTGGATGCGGTGCGCCGGCACTACGTCGATGAGGCCACCGGCGCCTTCGACGCCCGGATGATGGGCGACGAGCTCTACGGGCGCCCGTTCGAGGTCGTCCGTGCGGCCCGGGCCGACTTCCCGCCGAGTCGCGCGGCCACCTCATTGCTCGGACGCCACCTGGACGGGTGTCGCATCGGGTTCGACCTGGGCGCGAGCGACCGCAAGGTGGCCGCCGTGCTCGAGGGCGAGCCGGTGTTCAGCGAGGAGATCGTCTGGGACCCGTCACGCCAGTCCGACCCGCAGTGGCACGTCGACCAGATCATGGACTCGCTGCGCAGCGCGGCCGCGCACCTTCCCAGGGTGGATGCCATCGGGGGGAGCGCGGCGGGCGTGTACGTGGACAACGAGGTCCGGGCGGCATCGCTGTTCCGTTCGGTGCCCCGCGACGCGTTCGACAGGCGGGTCCGGGGGCTCTTCCGCGAGCTCCGGAGCGCGTGGAACGACGTCCCGTTCGTGGTCGTCAACGACGGCGAAGTCACGGCCCTGGCGGGCTCCATGCTGTCCGGCGTCGGCGCGCTGCTCGGGATCGCGATGGGTTCGAGCGAGGCGGCCGGATACGTCACGCCCGAGGGCCAGCTGACCTCGTGGCTGAACGAGCTGGCGTTCGTCCCGATCGACTACGCGCCCGACGCCCCGGTCGACGAGTGGTCGGGAGACCGCGGGTGCGGCGTGCAGTACTTCTCCCAGCAGGCCGTGGGCCGGTTGCTGCCGGCAGCCGGGATCGAGGCCGACCCGGCGACGCCCCTGCCCGAGCGGCTCGTCCTGCTGCAGCGCCTGATGGCCCGCGACGACCCTCGTGCGCTGCTCGTGTACGAGACGATCGGCACGTACCTCGGGTATGCCCTCATGGAATACCGCGACTTCTACGAGTTCCGGCACCTGCTGCTCCTGGGCCGGGTCATGACGGGCCGGGGAGGGGACGTGATCCTGGAGCGAGCCCGCGACGTGTTGCGCGCCGAGGATCCGGCACTCGCCGACGACACGACGTTCCACACGGCCTCGGAGCGTGACAAGCGGCACGGGCAGGCGGTCGCGGCGGCGAGCCTGCCGGCGCTGGCGTAGGGGAGCCGCTTTCCGTTCGTCGCGCCCACGGATGGATCGTGGCCCGCGTCGGCTATACTCGTCGGGCTCGCGCGGCCTTCAGGGCCGCCGGCACTCGGTCGGGGCGTGGCGCAGCTTGGTAGCGCGCATCGTTCGGGACGATGAGGTCGGAGGTTCAAATCCTCTCGCCCCGACCAACCGGTTCACTTGTGGTCCCACTTCGGAGCCGCCTGCGGTGGTGCGAAACCGGCATCTCAGGCCCCCACGCGGACGGTTGAAACGCTGACCAATTCCTCGGGCCTCCGCGACCCACTGAGCGTGGGACGTCGGCGCACTAGCAGCCCTTCATCCTCCAGGGTGTGCTGCTCAGGCCATTTCCCCCGTGCAAATGCTCAGTCAGCATCCCCGCGGGGGATGCTGCGCGCTAGAGTGCCGGCCGCGAGCCTCGGTGGAGCCCGCCGTCCGCACCGTGCCGGTAGCGTCTGCCCGACTCGCCTACCTTCGCCGTCGCCGGCCCTTGTCAGCTGACTTCCGCTGCTTGGCTAGGGTTCTTGCTCGGCGTGCCTTCTCCGCGGCATCAAGCTCCTGCAGGCGGGACCGTTCTCGTTCGGTCAGTCGCCGGGTTTCCTGTGCGTTCTCACGCGCTGCTCGCTCACGGTCCAGCTCCGCTTGAAGCTCCTCAGCCTTCATCGCGTAGTACGGCTTCTCTGCGACCATGAGGTCGAGGTCGTCGAGGCCCCGGAGGGCTTCCCACGTCTGACCCCAACGAGCTGTAACGAGCTGGTGGTAGCTTGCGAGTTCCTCGGTCAGCCGCTCCTTCGACGCCTCGATGGCGGGGTGAAAGGCGAGCCTAAGCTGATTTCCTGTCGACGACGGCGAGTCCTCGGTCGGCCAGTTTGGCGAGCAACCCGTCGACGAGACCCGCCAGCTCATCGGGCGTGGATGGAACGAGCGAATTGATCCACTGGGAGGACGGTGCCTGGGGCGCATACCTGGCGTGCCGCCCTTCGCCATGTCCTCGATGCCGCGCATGGGGGACATGAAGAAGGCGGTATCCAGCTTGCTCCCGTCCAACGTCAAGGCGCCCGCACGGACCGCCTCGACAATGACGAGCGCCTCGGCCTCAGCGCGCACCTGCCGTTCGTGTCGGTAGCTGTTGCCAGCCTTCCGCATGCGTGTGAGCTCTTCTTCGCTCTCCTCAACGTCGGTCCACAGCGCTTGATCGAAGCCATGCCACTCGTCGAATGCGAGGCAGGGGATGCCAGCGCGGGCGATCGCCTTGCGGAACGCCTCATCTGACGCGGAGCCGGCCCCGGCACCGACCGCCGACTCTAGGTACTCTCGAAACTCTGCCACTTGCCCGGCGGCCACCTCTGGCGAGGAACCCCTGGACAAACTGGTTAGCTCGAAAGCCGGCTCGACCGGACGCGACCATCGCGCCGCGAGCATCGAGCTGGGCGTGATCACGTGCCCAACGAGCGTGTTCGGCTACCTCCGTCGCAATCTTGTCGGTCGTTGCGACAGGCACACCGAGCTGATGTAGCCGGTCCATCAGCAGACGGGCAGCAGCCCACCCGCCACTGGATCGTGCCAGCAGGTGGATGAGTGTGACGGCGTCAATAAGGAACAGTGTCCGCCTGAAATCATCCATACGCGCCCGTAGTGCGTCGGGATCGAGCCCAAGGAGGTGCACGCCGAAGCGCGCTTGGAGGGTGGACCCTAAGTAGGCGAGCTCGGCCCGGTCGCGGGTCGCCAGCACGTCCTCAACCAGACGCACGAGGGCGCGTGCCTCGGCATCTCCCTCAAGCTGGGCCATGAACTGCGGTAAAGCCTGAAGCAGCGCCACCATGTGGAACTGCTGGATGTCCCCGGATTGGGCGAGAAGCCTGAACACCCACCGCGCGACGTTCGACGCACTCCTTGAGGAATGCCTCGGCTGCATCCGCGACGAGCGCACGATGGTTCCGCGTCGCCAAAGATCTGGATGGCACGGTCCCGCAGTGACGCCCTGAACTTCTGGACAAGAAATTCCGCGTCGGCGGCATGCTCATTGACGAGATCGAGGCCGGCCGGCAGCAAACCGGACACGCCCGACCACCCTGCATGGTTTCGCCGACGAGCCCTTTGTT
>CAVZXW010000019.1:0-38086 GCA_963779375.1 uncultured Chloroflexia bacterium
AGAACCCCATGAAGGCCGCGACCGCCAGGACGAAGCCGCCGATGAACAGCCAGCGGATGGCGCGCTCGATCCGGCCGCCGGCGAAGACCGGAGCGGCAAAGAGGAGCGCGAGGCTCATCGCCAGGTAGCCGAACGCCTCCCCGGCGATGAACAGCCCGTGCGGGTTGTACTGGGTGAAGAGCGTGAGGCCCTCGGTCTCACCGGCCTGGAGGCTCGGGATCACGACCGCGACCTGGGCGAAGTAGTCGACCCCGATGACGACCGCGTATGCCACCGCGAACGCGAGGGCGATGCCGCTGAAGATCCGCCGCGGCTCCGGTGCGCCGGCGTGGATGGCAGCCACGAGCACGACGAAGATCGGGACGAGCAGGAGGCCCGGGATGAGCCATAGGTAGTCGCCGGGGATGAACTGGGCGACGTCGACGTACGGGGCGGGGACGCAGGCCCAGGTGGTGGGCCCGCAGAAGGGCCCGCTCCTCGCGGGCGTCGCGATCCCGGCCACCGCGAACGTCGCCGTGACGAGGACGGTCAGGATGGCTGCCCAGAACCCGACTCGGTGGTACATGGCAGGACCCGAGGCCTCCGCTGCGGACGCGCGTAACCCGGCACCGCACCTGGAGAACTGCCCGTCGAAGCACCCCGCGGCCCGTGGGCAGCCTGTCAGTTGGCCCGGCGATGGACGAGTGCCACCCAGCCCGATCCCGAGGCGAGCCGCGGGGATCACGACGCCGGATGCGCTCGGGTTGCCGATGGGTGGTTTCGGGTGGCCGCCCGCCTGGCCCGCATAGCCCGTCTCACCCCGTGGCGCGTGGTTGCCTGTGGTGCGGGCGGGGGACGGGCGGGCCGGATTGGCGCTCGTCGCCCCCGATCCCCCTTCAGGTTCGCGTGAGCAGGGCCAGCCACGCGTGGGCCCCATCGCCCGGAACCCGGGCCGCAAACCGTTCGGCGACGATCGAGTCGATCCTCCAGCCGTCGGCGAAGGCGGTACGGATCTCCGCCTGGGCCACCCGGCGCGGCCCGAAGTCACCCGGCTCGAGGTCGCTGAAACAGAGCAGCGCATAGCGCCCGCCGGGTCGGACGACCCCATGCAGACTGCGGGCGAACTCCACCCGATCGGGGTCGCTGAAGGTGTGGAAGAGACCGCAGTCGATGGCCGTGTCGAATGTGCGCCCGAGGTCGTCGAGAGCGCAGGCGTCGGCCACGAGGAAGGTGGCCCGGTGCTCGCCCGTGCCGGCCTTCGCCTGCGCCCGCGCGATGGCCGTCGGCGCCGCGTCGATCCCCACGACCCGCAGCCCGCGAGCCGCCAGGTAGAGCGTGTTGTCGCCCGTGCCGCAGCCGAGGTCGACGACATCGCCGCCGATGACGCCCGCTTCGGCGAGACGCACGATGGCGGGCTGCGGCGCCCCGATGTCCCAGGGTGGCTCGCTGTTCCGGTACGCCCACTCGAAGCCCATGGACGCACGATAGCCGAAGCGCCGGGAAGCCATACTCGGCGCCGATGAGCCTCGCTGTCATGTTGGTGAGCCGGCTGGGATTCGAACCCACGCTCCGTTCGGCCCTTGTCGGCCGCGGCACCCCCCGACAGCATCGGTGATGGGCACGGGTGGGCCGCGTGCCGCCCGATCGGGAAGGCGAGGATGACGACGAGCCGGAGGCTGGCCAGCATGAGCGATCGACAGGCACGGGTGCGCGTCGTGTGTCCGGTGCGCCGGGTCGACTTGCTCGTCTGGTCGCCGTGGCAGTCGCATCCGCGTTGTCCCTGGTCGCCTGCGCCGCGGGGCCGGCATCGGCGCCGACCACGAGCCTCGTGCTCTCGGAACCCTCGGCATCGCCGGTGGCCACAGTGATGGCGTCCGGTGCCAGCACACGGCCCGCTCCGATCCTGGGCGGCGCTCCGATGCACGCGTGCGCGGGAGGCGGGATCGAGGCGTGGTGCGGAAGCCTGTCCGTTCCCGAGGATCCCGCCCAGCCTTCCGGGCGGCGGATCGGACTTGCGGTCAAGGTCATTCCGTCTGCGGCGACCGAGCCGGCACCGGACGCGCTCTTCGGTCTTGCAGGCGGGCCGGGAGGCGCGGCGACAACCTCACTGGGCTGGCTGCCTGCGACCTTCGCGGGTATCCACGCGAGCCGGGACATCGTCCTCGTCGACCAGCGCGGGACGGGCGGCTCCAACCAGCTCGACGTCACGGGAACGCCCGATACGACGGGCATGTCCGAAGCGAAGGCACGGTCGACCGTCGAAGCCTGGGCGCGCTCGTTCCTCGCCTCGCTCGGAGCTGACCCGCGCTTCTACACGACCTCCGTCGCGATGGACGACCTCGATCAGGTCCGGGAGGCGCTCGGATACGACCGCATCGACCTGTACGGTCCGTCATACGGCGCGACGGCGGCGCAGTACTACATGCGTCAGCACGGCGATCACGTGCGAGCGGTCGTGCTTGATGGTGGGACGCCGCTCGACGTCCCGATTTTCGAGCACATCGCCGCGAGCAGCCAGGCCGCGCTGGACAGTCTGTTCGCCCGCTGCTCGGCGGACGTGGCGTGCCATGCTGCCTATCCCGATGTGGCCGACGAGTTCCGGGCCGTTCTGGACCGCCTGCCGGTGACGACGTCCGTGACCGACCCGGCGACGGGACGACCGCTGGTCATCGACCGCGTGGGCTTCGCGTCCGGCGTGCACGCGGCGCTCCTGACCGCGACCTCCGCTGCCAGCCTGCCGAGGCTGATCCACGCGGCGTTCCTGGGCCGGTGGGACGAGATCGCCAGCAGCCTCTCGGGGGGCGGCGGCGGGGCCCTGCTCGTCATGTCGATCGAGATCCGCTGCTCCGAGGCATGGGCGCGCTACGATCCAGCCGAGGTCGCGAGGCTGGGGGCAGGCAGCTACGACCTCGACTCGCAAATGGCTGGTGCCGAGGCGCAGGCCCAGTCGTGTGCCCTCGTTCCAAAGGGCGTGGTCCCGGCGGATGATGCCCAACCGCTCCACTCGGACATTCCGACGCTGCTGCTCGTGGGAGGCGCGGACCCACAGGACCCACCGGCGCTGCTGGGGATGTCGAAGCAGGTCCTCTCGAACAGCCGCGTCGTGGTCATGCCCGGGCAGGGACACACCGTGGGCCACCTCGGGTGCATGCCCGGCATCATCGACGCGTTCGTGCAGGCGGGTTCGCTGGCCGGCCTGGACACGAGCTGTATCGACGCCGGCGACAACCCCCTCCCGGCGTTCGCCGGGTAGTCGCCGGGGCGACATCCGCACGCGCCGGTCAAATGTGGGTAACGCTGTTGCGAGGACCGGGTGCTGACCTCACTGCGGTGAACGCCTCAGCGTCGCCCCCTCGGCCCGTTCCCCCCAGTGGCACAGGCGTTGCCTGTGGTGCGGGCGAGGGGGGGCGCGTGACCAAAGACGGGGCAGGTGGCTGCCTCGCGGCGGCCCCGCGAGACGCGTCGGAGCATGGGTCGGTCCCCCAAGGGTGTCCACGATGACACGTTTCGGGCTGTCTCCGGCCCCGCTGCCCGTGGGTCTCCTCCGCCCTGGTTGTCTGGTGCAATCCTCGCGCGCGCCAACACGCCGCTGACTGACGCGCCTGGAGGGTTGCCGATAGCGACCACTTCGACGGTCGCGACTCGGGGCATTCGCAGGTGGCCCCGTCGGTCACGATGCCCCAGCATGTCCGTTCTATCCGTCGCCGGTGCGCGAGGGCGCCGCAGCCTGGGAGGCCTTCGGGTCGTCACCCTGCTCACGGCGCGCGACGGGGAGTGCCCCTAAGCTTGTCGCGGCTGCCAGCCGTCCTGACCGTGGGCGCGTCGCGCACACTGGCCCGCAGCCATGAGGAGGAACGATGGATCATCGCGGCGAGAGGCCCGCTCTGAGGACCGGCCCCATGCCTCGCTTCCGAGGCCTGCTGATCGGAGCCGTGACCGTGGTGCTGGTGACGGCCTGCAGCAGTCAGGCCACGCCGGCCCCGAGTGTCGCCGCGTCCAGCGCACCCGCGCAGACGTCGGCTCCCCAGTCGAGCGCGATGGCCAGTGCCGTCGCCAGTGCGGCCTCCTCGCCCGGCACATCCGACATCAACAGCGTGCTCTTCGGCACGAACGACAAGCCCGCGCCAGGCACGCCCGGTGGCACGCTCGTGATGGGCGACCGGCAGCTCCGCCCAGCTCAACATCTTCTACTCCGGCAACACGTCGAACGACGTCACGTCGCCGGTGTTGCGCGCGCTCCTGACCATCTCCACCGACGGGAGGTACATCCCGGACCTCGCTGCCTCCATCCCGACCGTCGCCAACGGCGGTGTCGTGATCAGCGGCAACACGTTCACCGTCACGATCAGCTTGAAGCCTGGTCTCCAGTGGTCCGACGGCCAGCCCCTCACCATGCACGACCTGGCCTACACGTGGCAGTGGGCGAACGACCCCGCCCAATCCGGGTGCACACTGTGCGGCTCGGGGTATCCGGACATCAGCGCCATCGATGTCTCGGCCGACGGTCTCACCGCCACGATCCACTTCAAGGATCTCTACAGCGGCTGGCTGGGCTGGCTGACCCATCCCATTCTGCCGGAGCACTACTTCAAGACGATCCCGGTCAAGGATGCCGCGAAACTGGGCATGCCCAAGAGCCCGGCCATCGCCAAGGTGCCCTGGTCGGGCCCCTTCGAGATCACCGCCGCGACGCCGTCGGAGATCGACTACGCCCGCAATCCGTATTGGCACGGTGGCGTCAGCGGCCCCCACCCGGCCTATCTCGATCACCTCAAGCTCGTGTACTACGGCAGCAAGGACGGCATGATCGCCGACTTCCTGGCCGGGAATGTCGATCTCATCTTCGACCTCACCCAGGCGGACTACCCGGCAGTGTCGGTGGTCAGCCCATCGGTCGGGCAGGCCCAGCTCCTGCCGTCGCTGACGTACGAGCACTTCGGCATCAACAACGACCCGACGCACGCGCGCGGCAATGGCCTCTGGGACGTCAAGGTCCGCACGGCACTGGCGATGGCCGTCAACAAGGCTGCGCTCTTGACCACGATCTTCCCGGGTCAGACGGTGGCACCGGCGTGCTCGCGCACCCCCCCGGGCGAGTGGTACCGCAAGGACGAGACGTGCCCGGCCTACGACCTGGCCGGTGCCTCGCAGCTGCTCGCGCAGGCCGGCTGGGTGAAGGACGCCAGCGGGTACGTGGCCAACGCCGGCCACGAGATGAACCTTGAGCTGTGCACGACGTCAGGCAATCCGACCCGCCTGACCGAGATCCAGCTGCTGCAGAACGATCTCAAGGCGATCGGCGTCAAGAGCCACATCGTGACGGCGGACGCGGGCAGCGTCGTGTTCGCTTCGTGGGGCAGCACGACGCCCACGACCGACTGCTCGATCTACCGGGGCACGTACGACATCTCGCTGTACACGGGCGGCGACTCGGGCAATCCCTACAACGACTACTACTTCGCCTACTCGTCGAGCGCGTTCCCCGAACTGGGCGATCACTCCGGGGTCAACGACACGCGGTTCTCGAGCCCCGCCATGGACGCCGCGCTCGCAACCCTCAAGACGGCCGTCGATCCGGCCACCGTGCTGCCGGCCGCACAGGCCGTGCAGGATGCCTACAACGCCGGCGTGCCGGAGATCCCGCTCTACTACCGGGCTAACACCACGGGCGTCGGCGCGCGCGCTGGCAACTGGATCGGCGAGTCCGCCATCTCGGACACCTGGAACGTCGAGGACTGGTACGTCAAGTAGGCAAGGCCTCCCGAGGGCCAGGCAGCTGGCGCCGTGTGGGCCACGGCGTGACGGACGGGATGCGGGCGGGGCCACCCCCTCGCATCCCGTCGCTCGTGTCGTCAACTGAGAACCCGGACGTGACGCAACACACGGCGCAGCCGCCGCTCTTAAACCGCTCGGGGTCAGACGGCTGTTCTGGGCACGGTGCGTTGAGGAACGCGGAGGCGCTCCGGCATCGTCGCACATCGACCTGCCCGACCCGCTCGTCGCCACGGGCCTGGTCGACCTCCTGGTGAACGCTCCGGCAGCCGACTCACGGCGCGCGAGCGATCCTGCATGGCCGGTCTCGGGCCCTATCCTCTGGCATGACGGCGAGGGGCCGGTCGTCAGTGACGTGACCTACGCGCCGTCCGCAGGCGGCAAACCGGGTGGCCAGCTCACGGGCTTGCCAGCTCCTCTGATGGCCCAATGTCCTCCGGCAAGTGGCGGATGGGCAGTGCTGCTCCTGCTCCAGGATGATGACGGAGTGATCCTCGCCTTCTTCCGATCGGAGGAAGAGGTGCGTCGGGCATTCGGCGATGCGCCAGCCGTGCGCCCACATCGGTATCGGTCGCCCGTGCGGGACATCCGCGGGTGTATCGAGGGCGAAGGCGCACAGTCTGGGTTCGTTGACTACGTGGCCGGATTTCAGGGTTGCTCATCGGTTTGACGATTTACTGGTGCGAGAGATCGAGACCGCCCTGGAGGCCGTACACGGCGGTTCGGGCGCGATCCTGCGGTCGAGGCCCACGGCGCGAGTGAGGCCGTAGGCGCTCGCTGGCGGTGCCCTCGCCAGCGGGCGACACGCGGGCCAGGTCAGGACGCAAAGACACTCACGTGCCGGGCACATGCGTGGAACCTGGCCCACCGCCGACTGTAGCGACCGACCACCCTCGGGTGCTATGAGCAGAACAGCGTAGCCAGGCTCCGGGGTGGCCTCGCCTACCGCCGACCCAGCGACGAGGACGGCATGTGGCGGATCTCCGCGAGTGCGCTCAGCACGATGATCGCGAGCACGCCCGCCACCATGATCAGCACCGGCGACATGGCCCGTTCCTTCCGCACTGTGAGGGGGTCGGTTTCGCCAGTCGCTCCGCAACCGCCGCGTGGCCCGCGTCTCATCCTCCCGCGAATAGCTCAGATGTTCTACCTCACCACAACGACGTAAGTACCACGGTCATATCCGCTTGTACCGCTTGTCGTGCCGGATGAGCGGGCACAGTATCGCGGCGGGGCCTGTGACACGAGAGGCCTTACGTTCGGACCGATCCCCCGTCGCATGCGACGCGCCGGGCTTGAGCGGCGGTCCAGTTCGCTCAGGGCCTCGGACCAGCCCGAACCCCTCACGCCCAGTTCGCGTCCCGGTACCGCAGGAGGCCTGTCGATGCTCCGTGGCCGGCACATCGGGTTCGTGCTGTTGGTGGCGCTGTCGGTGGCGTTCGCGTCGGCAGCACCGACGCCACTCGTGCATGGCGCCGCGGCGCACGACCTGCCGGTCAGGATGGTGGCACCGGCGGGACTGCGCACGAATGGGTCTACCGTCTTGGACGGGGGCCTTGACGCCTTGACCCAGGCTGGCACGCCGGCGGCGCAGCGGGTTCTGCGCAACGGCGGACTGCATACGCGTTACGGACCCCATGGCTTGACCGTTGCGGTATCGATCGATGTCGAGCCGGCCGACTCGGCCTCCGTTGCCGCGCAGGTCGCTCGATCCGGCGACCTCGTCCGCGCAGACGCTGGTCTCGTCGAGGGCTACGTGTCCCTGTCGTCATTGACGACGTTGGCGGCCCTGCCCGGCGTATTGAACGTGGCACCGATCCGCAGCGCGACGATCGACGGCGTCGTGAGCCCAGGGGTCGCGCTGCTTGGAGGCGATGCGTGGCAGGCCAGTGGCCTCAGTGGAACGGGCATCAAGGTCGGGATCATTGACGCGGGCTTCTCGGGCGTTGGGCCGTTGCTCGGTACGGCGGTTCCCGCGAATAGCGTCTTCCGCTGCTATCCGGCCGTCGGGTCATTCACCTCCACTGTGACGGACTGCGCGGGCACGGGCGCGGCGGACGATGCCTCCCATGGCACGGCGGTGGCCGAAACCGTCAGCGGCACGGCCCCCGGAGCCCAGCTCTACATCTCCAACGCAGCCGGCGCCGGATCATGGGCCGACATGCTCGACACGGTCAACTGGATGACAGCGCAGGGCGTGCGTGTCATCAATGCCTCGTGGGGCGACGGTGTCTTCGAGGGCCCGGGCGACGGAACGAGCCCATTCTCCAACTCGTCGTACCTGCTCATCGATGCCGCGGTGCGCGGCGGGGCCCTGTGGGTCAACGCTGCCGGAAACGAGGCGACTGGCGGTTGGTCGGGAACGCTCGCCGACGCCGATGGCAACTCGTGGATCGAGTTCAGTGGCACCGATGATGAGAACACCGTTCCCCTGGTGGCTGGGCAATCAGTGAGCATTGCCTTGCGCTGGAGCGGGTCCTGGGGCGGGTCCGCCCCAGACTATGGCGTCGGGATCTACAGCCTCGCCGGGGAGCAGCCGCTGGCCTGGTCGGGCGACTACCACCTCACCAGCCTGGCGGTTCCGCTCGCTGCGATCCCGAACTTCGTGGTGCCCGCCACAGGCACGTACCGCATCGCCATCAGGCACCTGACGGGCTCGGTCGGCGCCCCCAAAGCGAGCCTGCTCGTACAGGGATTGGAGGGCACCCAGGCGCTCGAATACAGCGATCCGGCCGGGACTTTGGCGAGCCCGGCTGATAGCGCCAACCCGGGCATGGTCACCGTTGGCGCGGTCGGCGTCGCGTCGCCGGATACGATCGAGCCGTTCAGTTCCCGCGGGCCGACCACCGATGGTCGCGACAAGCCCGACCTCGTCGCGCCCGATTGCGTGCCGACGAGCATGTTCAGGTATTTCTGCGGCACGAGCGAGGCGGCGCCATTCGTGAGCGGTGCGGCCGCGCTCATCCTCCAGGCGGACCCGGCGCTGATGCCGGTCCAGCTCGCGGCGTCGCTGAGAGCGCACGCGACACCGCTTGGGGCGCCCGTTCCCAACGACACGTTCGGGTACGGCCGTCTGACTCTGGCGCGGTCCCGCATGCGCCCGCCGGCCTCGCGTTCACCACGCAGCCGCAAGGTGGATCAGTAGGAACGCCGCCCATCGTCCAGCCAGCCGTGCGGATCGTCGACAGCGGCGGCACGACGGTGACTGCGGGCACGGGAAGCACCCTGCCTGTGACCCTTGCACTCTCGGGCGGCACGGGCAGCGGCACGCTCACGTGTACCGGCGGCCCGACCGTGGCCGCCGCCGCCGGTGTCGCGAGCTTCAAGTGGGTGCAGCATCTCCCCTGAGGGTCAGGGCTACGTCCTGACCGCGTTGACGCCGGGACTCCCGGCGATCCAGTCGGCGCCGATCTCGGTGTGGCCCGCGGGGATCGCTCCTGCAACGCTGACCCTGGCCAGTTCCTCCACCGTCCTGACGTGGGGGCATGGCACCACCCTCTCCGTCCACCTCTCGTCGGTCTCGCCGGGGGCGGCGCTCGCGGGACGAGCGGTGGTGCCGGAGGTCTCGCTCGACGGGACCACGTGGACCGCATTGTCCCGGCTGACGACCGACGGCACGGGCGCTGCGAGTCTCGTGTATCGACCAGCCACCAACCTCTGGTATCGGGCGTCCTACGGAGGAGGCGCCGACCTCGCGGGGAGAGGTCAGCGCCACGGTGCGCGTGGTCTGTCCGACAGATCGCGCTCTTACGGCCCGACAACGGAAGCAGGACGGTGGCTATACCTCTCGGGAGGCGCGTGACCTTCACTACCACGGCGAGACCGTCACGACCGGAACTTCCCCCGCCGTCAGTCACGTATCGCGTGTTTCGCCTGGTAGGTCGCTCGTGCAGAGCCTCTCACCGCGAGGTCAAGGTCACCGCGGGCGCCACGGGCGTCGCCTCGCTCGCCTGGACCTTTTCCACACGCGGGAGTTGGTACGTCACGTCGATGGCGAACCCGACCCCCTTCACGCGAACACCGTGTGGTATGTGCCGCAGCGGTACGTCGTGGGCTGACCGCGTCCTCCTGGCCTCCCTCGCGTCGCCCACTCGTCCCAGGGCATCGAGCACGTCGGCCAGCTCGTTCGCCAGATCCCCCAGGAGCCCGGCCTCGCGCTCGCCGTACCGCTCGATCGCGGCGACATCGTCGGCGACGTGGTACGCGGCATCGCGAACGTGTGCGCCATCTCGGGCGAGAGTGCGGGGTTGATCACCCGTGTTCGGCCTGGAGGGACCAGACATCCCCCATGCCGGCCTCCTGTCGCGGGGGCGTCCACGTCTGGCGTGGCCGGTGCAGGTCGGGTTCCTTCGGGCCGTCCGGGAAGAGGGCACGGGGCGGAGTGGGATCGTCAGATGACATGGTGCTCCTTGGGTTACGCGTGCCGCCCGTGGAGCCGTGGCTTCGGGTCGACATGCCGTGGAGAGTGGCGCGGCTCGGGGTACCCGGGCATCACCGCGGTCACCCGCGAGCTGCTCGACTACTGGACCGACGCCCGACCCGCGAGCAAGCCGCTGTTCTTCTGCCAGATCGAGGCGCTCGAGACCGCCATCTTCCTCACCGAGGTCGCCGGCCGCACGCCAGCCCTGGATCGAGAACCGGCTGCGCGAGGAGAACGAGGCGCAAGAACGCCGGGCTCTACCGCCTCGCCTTCAAGATGGCCACGGGATCGGGCAAGACCGTCGTCATGGCCATGCTCATCGCCTGGCAGACGCTGAACAAGCTCGCCAACCCGCAGGACCGCCGCTTCACCGACACGTTCCTCGTCGTCACGCCGGGCATCACGATCCGCGACCGCCTGCGGGTCCTGCTGCCCGAACTGCCCGGCAACTACTACCGGCGAGCGCGACCTCGTGACGCCCGAGCAGCTCGAGCGGCTCCAGGCCGGCGCAGATCGTCATCACCAACTTCCACGCCTTCATCCGCCGCGAGAAGTTCGACGGCGGCCGTCACTGACGAAGAAGGTCCTCGCCGGCCCGACGGCGACACCGAGCAGTTCAAGGAGACGCCGGCCGAGATGGTCCGCCGCGTCTGCCGGCCTTCGGCACCAAGCAGCAACATCGTCGTCCTCAACGACGAGGCCCACCACTGCTACCAGTCGGCGCCCCAGAGCGAGGAGGAGAAGCTCACGCGCCGACGAGCGGACCGAGGCGAAGCGCGACGAGGAGGCGGCCCGCGTCTGGCTCAACGGCCTGCGGGCGGTCGCGCGACAAGATCGGCGTCCGGGCGGTCTACGACCTGTCGGCCACGCCGTTCTTCCTGCGGGGCTCCGGGTACCCCGAGGGCACGCTCTTCCCCTGGGTCGTGTCGGACTTCGGCCTCATGGACGCGATCGAGTCGGGCATCGTGAAGATCCCGCGGGTGCCGGTGTCGGACGACTCGATGACCGGCGACGTCCCGACGTACCGCGACCTCTGGCTGCGCGTCCGCGAGGACCTGCCGCGGAAGGGCCGCGCCGACCGACGACGATCGACGGCGAGCCCGATCCTCCCCAAGGAACTCGAGGGCGCCCTGCGTCACCCTGTACGGCGACTACGAGACGAGTCGTACGAGGCGTGGACGGAGGCCGGCAGCCGGCACGCCGCCCGTGTTCATCGTCGTCTGCTAGAACACGACCATCAGCAAGCTCGTCTTCGACTGGATCGCCGGCTGGGAGAGGACGCTGCCCGACGGCTCGACGCGTCCCCGTGCCGGGCGCGCCTGCCGCTCTTCAGCAACGTCGAGGACGGCCGCTGGCCCGACCGCCCGAACACGCCTCCTCGTCGACTCGGCCCAGCTCGAGTCGGGCGAGGCGCTCGATCCCGGCGTTCAAGAAGCCGCCGCCGCCGAGATCGACGAGTTCAAGCGCCGAGTACGCGCGCCCGCTTCCCGGGCCGCTCCGCCGACGACATCACCGACGAGGACATCCTGCGCGAGGTGATGAACACGGTCGGGAAGACGGGGCCGCCTCGGCGAGCAGATCCGCTGCGTCGTCTCGGTCTCGATGCTCACCGAGGGCTGGGACGCCAACACCGTCACCCACATCCTGGGCATCCGCGCCTTCGGGACCCAGCTCCTGTGCGAGCAGGTCGTCGGCCGGGCCCTCCGCCGCGCGAGCTACGAGCCCGAACGCCGATGGCCTGTTCGAGCCCGAGTACGCCGAGGTCTACGGCGTCCCGTTCAGCTTCATCCCGACCACCGGGAACGGCCAGGTCGTGCTGCCCACGGAGCGCCTCGACGCCGAGTTCACGCCAGAGTCGGTGAAGGTGCTCTCGACGCAGGAAGTCGCCCTCAACACGCAGCTCGACCGATCGTGGGTGAGTCGATCGTGACCGACCTCGGGCTGGGAGGCCAAGGTGGCCGAGGTGCTCGACGGGATGCCCGAGGTGGACGCGTACGCGAAGAATCAGGGCCTCAACTTCAAGATCCCCTACACGTACGAGGGACAGGCCCGCAACTACGTGCCCGACCTCCTCGTACGCATCGGCCCAGGCGAAGCCGGCGACGAACCGGTCACGCTCCTCATCGAGGTGACCGGCGAGCAGAAGGCAGAGAAGGCGGCCAAGGTGGCGACGGCGCAGACCCTGGTGGGTGCCGGCCATCAATGATGACGGGCGTTTCGGGCGTTGGTTCTTCTTGCCGCAGTGGCATCACGTGTTCCCGCGGAAGTTCCTCGAAGGCAAGTTGAGCGACGACAAGGTCGACGCCCTGGCGAATATCGCCGTCATCGGGCCAACGATCAACATCCGCATCAGCGCCAAGGACCCCATGGATTGCATCGATCGGTACCTCATAACCGCGACGAAGCTCAGCAAGCAGTACATCGAGCCCGATGTCGCCTCGATGACGATCGTCAACTACCCCGAATGGCTCAATGGAAGGGCAGCCGGGCTCGCACAGGCCGGCAACGAGTTCTTGGAGTCCCTTGGGGCATCACTGCGGTCGCCCGTCCTGGCGGAAGGAACCTAACGGTGGGCAGCACCACGGCACCCGAGCTGCAACAACTTCTCGGCGAGGCGGCCCGGGCAGAGCCAGGCGACCGGATCAACCTGCGAGATCGGATTGCGGCGTTCGGAGAGCCTGCTGTGGCTGCCGTGCAGCCATGGATCGCCGACCGTCGTCTCGGCGCCTTCGCCGTGCGCGTCGTGGGTCCGCTGCCAAGGGCGACGCTCACGACCTGGCGATCTCGATCTTGCGTCAGGCGCGAGGTAGCACCGGCTCACCATCCATCGCGCAGGACATCGCCGACGCGTTGGCACGCCTCGGCGCCTCCACGCCGGTGCCGGTGCCACGGACGCCCAGCGATCCCTACGCGGTGTACTCGGTGGCGGCCGGCGCCGGTCGGTCGTGGCCGGGCTTCCAAGCGTTCGAGTTCGGACAGATCGCCGGGACCCGGTGGCGCAGCCGGGACGGCGCCACCAGTCTCGCACCGGTCCTGACTCGCGCGCTTCGCCACCAGCATCCACACTTCGAGTCCTACGCCGTCGAACGTTCCCCCGAACTGCATGTCGCGATCGCAGAACGGTACCGATTGCACGGGGAGCATGCGAGTGGGTTCCGCGCCGTCAGGCTATTCGTCTACGCGCACGGCCCGACCACCGAACAGCCGGGCGTCTCGCCCCAGGTGGCTGCCGGGCTCTACATCGAGAAAGGAGATGGCGACCCGCGGTTCGGTCCGGTCAACGACGACTGGGATTGGCCGCACTTCGTCGAAGCCCTCGGCGATGAGCACGTCCAGCATGAGCTGTCGGCGGCCATGCGGCGGCACAGTCTGCGCCTGGGTGACTACCGAGTCGAAGCCGGCCGTGATGACAGCACCGCGATCGGTGCCATCGCACGTGTCGAGCAGGACGAACTCGTCAGTCGCGACCGAGGCGGCACCATCGTTGGTGTCGGCTGGGAATGGTTCCAAGCTCATCTTCGCGCTCTGGCCGATACCGAGTGGCGCGAGTGCTTCGTGTGGCGGAGTTGGCCGGACGATGAGGCGATCGCCGCGGGGCCATCGTTGGCAACCGAAGGGCTACTGCCGGTTCTAACCGATCTCGCGCGTGTGTACCTCGACGTCGTGGGGCCGGTCCTGCCGAGCTGGAACCTCGTGCCCTGATCGGACCTCCCGCAGGATCACGCGACGTCAGGGACTCTGTGAGCCCGTCTGACCCGCTCGACCCGCCCCACCTCCTGGCGCGTGCGTTACCCGGGGTGCCCGAAAGGTTGGCGACGCGGCTTCGCCCGGGCCTACCGGCCCGTGGCGCTCGGCCACTGCGAGCCGGCCGCGGTAAACATGCGAGGAGGGCGCGGTCAACGCCCTCCTCGAAGGCGCATCACCGTGGGCGTGCCCGTTCGTGGGGCGCCCTCGGTCTTACGGCTGCGTGACGATCAAACCGTCGTCGCGCTGATGGCCGTCGGCGACGCTCAGGCCTCGACAGGGACCGGGTAGATCTCGTCGGCCGGGTGGCCCGCGCGCGTGTGGATGCGCTGGACCGCGTCGGCGTTGGGGGCCTCGGACACGCAGAAGACGGTCCCGGTGACCGGGTCCGCCCAGGCGTGGTCGAACGAGACCCGCTCCTCGCCCTGGATCGCGAGGTCGGCGTTGTGGGCCTCCCGGAGCGCCTCGGGTGTGATGCCGGCCATGCCGTGATGGACGTCCATGTACTTGGGCACGTGATCCCCTCCCGTGCCGGCAGAGCGGGCTCACCATTGGCTCGGCACAGCAGGGTGACCGGGACGCTTGGGCTGCGCGTCGACGCCTTCTGCCAGCACGACGAGTATGCCCCGGCCGTCAACGCGCCTTCCCGGGCGTCTCTGGCAGGCGGCAATGCCGGTGACGCCGGATGGCGCCGGGTCGCGCACGCTGACGCGAGGTGACGAGGAGCAGCGCCGGTGACGCCGTGGCCGCCCGCCCCACCCGGTGGCGCCTGTGTTGCCTGTGGTACGGGCGAGAGCCGACATGCTCCTCGGCGGTGGCCTGAGACCGGGAAGTCCTGAGGCGTCAGCGCCGGTGTTGCAGGTCGACGATGGCGCCCACGACCAGCCCCACCGCTACGCCCAGACCGACCATCAGCACGAGGTCGGCCGAGAGAAGCAACCCGAAGAGCATGCCGATCGCGGCGCCGATGGCGATGCCACTTCCAGCGAACATCCCGCGTTGCGGTCGGCTGGGTGCTGTCATGGGTCGCCTCCGTTCGAGCGTCGCCCGGCAGAGAGTCCCCGGGCGGGGCTCGCACCGGCGTCGCGCTCACTGATGATTGCGCGCGGGGACGGAGCTCGGGAGTGCCACAAGGGCTGTGGTCCACGGCCGATATGCGTCCTGCCGGACAAGGTGTCCTCGACGTGCTCGACCTGGTTCAGGTGCTGGCATGTCAGACCGAAGACGAGGAATGTCCCGCCAGGTGGCACGTGCGTTGCCGGTGGTGCGGGCGAGGGAGGTGCGGACGCCTGCCGCACGAGGCGAAGGGCCGTGGTGGTGCAGTGGCCGTTGTTCGGCCGCTCGTGGGCCAGATAGACTCGTCCCGCACAGCTCCGGAGGAATAGGTGGGCGACGGTTGCCCTGACCTGCGTGCTGACCGTTTCGTCGCGCGGTCTGTCCCGCGTCGCCCACTTCCGTGAGATCGCCCGCAGCAGCGCCCGAACTTGTCAGACGGGCGCGGGAACCGGGTGTTGGGGCCGCCGATACCAAGGTTCGGGCGTTGCTCGTCCTGACCGCGGTCGCTGCCGCCGCATCCACCTTTGCCGCCACGCAGGCATTGCCGTACTACCCCGTCGCGTGGCAACTGCTCGTCGTTGCCGTGGTGGCTGGCGCCTGGCTCGTCCGCCCGACGTTGGGTCCCTTCGCGACGATGCTCGCGCTCGTCTTGCCACTTGGCCATGCCTTGGGATACGGCGCCTACGGGCTCGGTCTCGCGGCCGCGATCGCCGTCTGGGCCGCCATCGCCCTGGAGCCTTACAGCTTCGTCGTTCTGGCGGCCGGCGCTGGCCTGCTCGCGGTGGGGGCCCCGGCCTGGTCGCTCGGCGCCGTCCCGCTGGGACTCGCTCTCCGCCTTCCTGGCCGTGCCGCCGTCGGGTCCGCGCTCGCGTGCATCGGGCTTCTCGCGCTGTCGGTCCTGGCCGGTCACACACTGGCCCCGGGCACGCTCGCTGCGCCTGTGCTGCCCGCGTTGCTCACGGCGCCGACGGTGAGTGTGGGGTCGCTCGTCGACTTCTCCTGGTTGCAGACGACAGTGACCAGCCAGCAGTTCGCCGACTTCGCCAGCAGTCTGCTCCAGCCCTTCCTCCTGTATCCCGTCCTGCTCGGCCAGATTGGTCTCTGGGCGATCGTGGGGACGCTCACTGCCGTTTCCCTGCGGAGCGCCCCGTGGAACGCACCCCTCGACCGAGTCCTCGCGAGCCACGGTATCGGCCAGTCGTCGGCCCTGACGCCTTGGCGCGGCGCCCCGGCAATCCTTGGAGGCGCCCTCGTCCTCGGGCTCGGCGAGTTAGCCGTGGTCGCGCTGCTGACGCACGACCCGCTCGACACGGTGTCGATACTTGGCGGCGCGCTCGGAAGCGGCGCCGCTGTGGCCCTGCTGCTGCCCCTGCTGGCCCCGCTCGCTCGCGCGTTGCAGGCACCTCGCTGGCAGCCCAGCTACTCGGTTCGTGGCCATGAGGACGACACGCCGGCGGGCGACGAGCCGAGCTTCCGGCACGAAGTGCCTCGCGACACCTGGGATGAGTTGGGCGGAGTGGGCGGCATCAGGGCGGAGATCGAGGAGGCCGTCGCCTCGCAGTTCGACCCGGTCGTCCGGCAGCGCCTTGCCAGCATGGGACTGCGGCCGACCCGCGGCATCCTGCTCTTTGGACCGCCCGGGACCGGCAAGACCAAGATCGCGCGCGTCATCGCCGCATCGGCAGGAGTCTCGTTCTATGCCGTCAGTGGCTCGGAGTTCTCCAGCCGCTGGTTCGGCCAGTCCGAGTCGAACCTTCGTCGGATCTTCAGCGAGGCGCAGCGGGATAGGCCGGCCGTGCTCTTCTTCGACGAACTGGAGGCGTTCCTGCCGAAGCGTACCGAGATGAGCCGCGCCGACGCGCCGGAGAAGCGCATCGTGGGGACCTTCCTGGGGCTCACCGATGGGGTCGCAGGTCTCGACGGCATCCTGCTCGTAGCCGCCACCAACTACCCCAATCTCATCGACGAAGCGGCACTCCGACCGGGTCGCTTCGACAAGGCGATCTACGTGAGTCCCCCCGACCGGGAGGCCCGGCGGGCGATCTTCGCCACTCTCCTGCGGGACCGACCGCTGGCACAGGATGTCGATCTGGCCAGACTCGCGGGACGGACCGAGCGGTTCACCGGTGCGGACCTGGCGGCACTGTGCGGTGAGGCAGCCCGGGCGGCCCTGCGGCGCTCAGATCCTGCCGGACGCGGGGTCACCCCCATCCACGCGGCCGACTTTGACGCGGCGCTCGCTGGCATGCGCCCATCCGTCACGCTCGACATGCTGCGCCAGTTCGAGGCGCTCGCCGACCGCCATGGCCGGCGCTCCGAGCGGGCAGCGGACGTGCAGGTCGTCGAGCGCGCGACGCTCACCTGGGACGATGTCGCCGGGCTCGATGAGGTGAAGGAGGCGCTCCACGAGGCGATCGAGCTGCCGCTGGAGCAGCCCGATCTACTGCGCGAGTACGGCGTGCAGGCGCCCAAGGGCGTGCTCCTCTTCGGACCCCCTGGCTGTGGCAAGACGTATCTCGCGAGAGTCGTGGCGTCGGTGGCAAGCGCCCACTTCCTCCAGGTGCGGGGCCCCGAGTTGCTCCGGAGTCACGTGGGAGCGTCCGAGGCACAGCTCCGGGACCTGTTTGCCCGAGCCCGCGAGAACGCGCCCTGCGTCTTGTTCTTCGACGAGATCGACGCGTTCGCCACCGCGCGCGGCACCGCAGAAGCCGGACGCACACAGCTCCTCACCCAGCTCCTCGTCGAGATGGATGGCTTCGACGAGGCGAAGGGCGTGGTAGTCGTCGCGGCCACCAACCGTCCCGACGTGCTTGATCCGGCACTGCTTCGCCCCGGCCGTTTCGACCGCGTCCTGTATGTTCCGCCGCCGGGCGCACCAGCCCGCGAGGCGCTCTTCCGCCACGAACTGGCCGGCAAGCCGCTGGCCGCCGACGTCGATCCTGCCGCGTTGGCCGCGGCGACCAACGGCTACTCCGCCGCCGACATCGCCGCCGTCTGCAGGTCAGCGGCGGTTGCGACAGCCAAGGAGGCAGCCGCGCGGGACGAGCGGGTGCCCATCACCATGAGCGGGCTCCAAGGCCAGATCGCCAGGTCATCCGCATCGCTCACTGGTGCGCAGCTCGCCGGATATGAGGCGCTGCGCGACCAGTTGGCGCGGTGAAGAGTGGCATTCGCGAGCCCGCTGTTGGCGGTCCGCGGCCAGCAACTCGTGACGGGGTCCGGGAGCGCCGGTCGTCGCTAGGGTACTCACCGCTTGTGTGGGCCCGATCGCCCAGAACCGGTGCCTCGAACGTTTCGCGACGATCGAGTCGATCGCCCAGTCGTCGGCAGAGCGGTGACGGATCTCCCCTGGGCCACCCGGCTCGGGCCGAAGTCCCCGGCGGAGGTCGCTGATGCAGAGCAGCGCGTACCGCCCGCCGGACCGAACGCCCCCCGCTTTCGCGAGGTGCATGAGGGCGAGCCGCGGCACTCCGATGTCCCAAGGCGGGTCGCCGTTCCTGTAGGCCCATGCGAACTTCACAGATGCACGATCGCGGAAGCGCCCGGCAGCCATACTCGGCGTCGATGAGCCTGGTTGTCGCGCGCCGCCTCGGCGGCATGGTGTATCTCGTCGCAGACACGTTCCTCACCGCCCGACGCGTGCCAGCCCGCGATCTTTGCTCCAAGGTACGCACCCGACGAGGCTGCTGGGCGGTTGTACTCGACGCTTGTGACCTCCATGCGCCTCGTCATCGAGGCGGTCGCCCGTAGCGAAAAGGACGCTGCCGGCTTCGACTGTCGCGGGATGGTCCGAGCATCACTCGGACGCCTCGGGGAGGCGATCGATGACTTCAATCGCGCGCTCGCGATCGATGCGACCAACTTCCGGACATGGGCGAACCGAGGTCTGGCGCGCGGAAGAGCCGGAGACGCGCGGGGGCGATGGAGGATCTGGATCACGCCATCCTCCTGAACCCGATTACGACTTCGGGTACCGGGCACGCGCAATGGCGTGGCGCGCCTCGGGTGACGAAATACGGGCCCGACGCGACGAGGTCACGGCAGAGCGGCTCAGCCGCGAGAGCACATAACAATCAGGCCTGGCGATCGCTCGGTTGGCGGAGAGAGTCCCACACCACGTAGGTGGTCTGCGTTTCCGTTTCTGGGCTCTCGCGCCTGCGGCGGTTTCGGCGACCCGTGAGGCCGCATCGCGACTGGATGCAGTGTTGACGCAGACCGCGTAGCGGCATCCCAGTGGCTGTCACATTGGCTGTCAATCGCTCTGGTTGAAGGGCAGGAGCACAACATCTAGTGGCTGCTACGTTCGCGATGCACCAGATATTGGTGAGCCGGCTGGGATTCGAACCCAGGACACGAGGGTTAAAAGCCCCCTGCTCTGACCGCTGAGCTACCGGCCCCGGCACAGCGTAGCGGCGGCGGCGCGCGGGCGCGAGGTGCACAGTCGGGACTCGCATGCGGGCGCGAGGCGCGCACGGCCGGGGCCGCATGCGGGCGAGGGCCACGGTGGACCACCGGCGGCACTACTATTCGGCCATCAGGTCGTGGGTGCGTCCCCTCCTGCGGAAGGAGGATCACGTGAGTTCGAGGCGCCTCGTGCTCGTCGTCGACGACGAGGCGTGGGTCGGCAAGATCGTGTCCGCCGCCCTCAGCGACCAGGGATTCGACGTCGAGACGGCCCTTGGGGGCGAGGACGGGCTCGCCGCGTTCGGCCGCCTCAAGCCGGACCTGGTGCTGCTGGACATCCTCATGCCCGACATCGACGGCCTCACCGTCCTGCGCAGGATTCGCGAGACGTCGGCCGTGCCCGTCATCCTGCTCACGGCGAAGGGTGATCCCGGCGAGATCGCCGGGGGGCTCGACCTGGGCGCCGACGACTACATCGCCAAGCCCTTCCATCCTGACGAGGTCGCGGCCCGCATCCGTGCGGTCCTGCGGCGCACGCCGGTCGGGCCTGCCCGCATCGTGAGAATCGCGGACATCGACATCGACCTGGGCCGCCGGACCGTCACGAGGAGCGGCGCCCGCATCGCACTGACACGCACGGAATGGCTGCTGCTGCAGGAACTGGCCACGCACACGGATCGTGTCGTGCTCCATACCCAGTTGCTGGGCGCAGTGTGGGGACCACAGTACCGGAGCGAGTTCAACTACCTGCGGATCTGGGTCAGCCGCCTGCGGCGCAAGCTCGGCGTCCCCGTCGGGACGAGCGGGCCGATCCGGACGTTCCAGGGCATCGGGTACCTGCTCGACACGCGCTGGACTCCCGACCTGGACGCGGCGGAAGGCGGACACTCGGACTCGGCGGACGATCTCGAGGGCGAGCCCGCCGGCGCGGACGACGGTCCTCCCGAGCCGCTCCAGATCGGCGGAACGAAACCCTGATCGGCTAGCGCGGCTGCCGCAGCTCCCGATCGAACGCCGGCAGCGACGCGACCTGGTCTCCGGACGGGTCGACGTCCACGCGCGCCTCGTCCCGTTGGCGCTCGTGGGCCTGGTCGACCAGCACGAGGCGCCCGGCGGCTTGCGCGGGTCCCACCGGGATGACCGCACGTGCCCGGCCGTTCGGTCCGCCGCCCCTGCCGTGTGCGCCGATCGCGCCATCCTCCGGGAGGGCGGACGCTCCGGTCGGGCCGCCACGCGACGGCCGATCGCGGCGCCCGAGATGCTCCTCGATCACGCGGCGGTAGACCTGCTCGTACGCGTCCACCATGCGGCCCGGCGAGAATCGCGACAGCGCCCGCTGCCGGATTTGCCTTCGGTCGAGGCTCCCCAGGCGTTCGATCGCCATCTTCGCTTCGCCCAGGTCGTCCACCAGGAAGCCGTCCACTCCGTGCTCGACGATTTCCGGCAGCGCGCCCGCCTTCCGGGCGATCACGGGCGTTCCGGCGGCCATCGATTCGATGGCCACGAGCCCGAACGGCTCCGGCCATGCTCCGAGCATCAGCGTCGCCAGTGCCCCGGCATACAGGGCGTCGCGTTCCGCGGGACCGACCTCTCCGACGTACTCGGCGACGCCCTCGCGCACCGCCGGCTCCAGGACATCGTGGTACAGCTGCCTCTCGATCGGGGCCCGCTGCTTGGCGGCGACACGGAGCGGCAGCCCCGTCTCCCGGGCCAGCTGGATCGCCTCCGCGATTCCCTTCTCGGGCGAGAGCCTGCCGACGAGGGCGAGGTACTCACCGGGCCGGTCACTGTGGGCGATCAATTCGAGTGGCAGCCCGTGGTGGATGGTGGCGACCCAGTTGGAATCGGGGAACCACCGCCGCTGGTTGTCGCTGACCGAGACAAGTGGCACCTCCGAGTACTCGGCGAGCAGCTCGGGCATGCCCGGCAGGTCCAGCCGGCCGTGCAGCGTCGTGACCACCGGCGTCGGGCAGTGGCGCGCGAAGAGGAACCCGAACCCCTCCAGGTGCGAGTGGATCACGTCGAACCGCTCATGATCCCGCCAGGCGCGCGTCTGGGTCAGCTGGAAGAACGGCTCCAGGTCCTCGGGCGAGTCCGGGCGCTCCCACAGCGCCCGGTCGACCGTCGGAACGAGCTCGCAGTCGACCCGCGAATCGCCCGCCGCGAACAGGGTGACGGCGTGGCCGCGCCGGTGCAGCTCGTCCGCCAGCACGTGGATGACGCGCTCGGTCCCCGCGTATCCCCGCGGGGGGATCGGGAGCATCGGGGGGGCGACCAGGGCGATCCGCATCGGCCAGGGGTGTCCCGGCATCGATACCTCCGTTGACGTCCCTCAACCGTACCGGTCGCCTGCCCGATTTGCGGCGCCGCGGCGGTGACGGGACATTGCAGGCGCGTTGCACTCGGACGCCGACCTGCCACGGACCTGCAACCCGGGGACTGGCCGTGCCCGGCCACCCCGGCCCGTGCGCTGGTACCCTTCGCCGAATGCGGGAAGGGGCAGCGGAGCTGCACGACGACCTCGGCGACGACCTGCTCCGGGCGATCCGGGCCAAGCCAGTCGTGCGTCCTATCGCGGACGCGGTGGTCGTCAAGGACGACGAGGTCTTCTTCCTCTGCCCACCGTCGGGAAGCATCCCGCTGACCGAGGACCACGGGTACGGGCTCTTCTACCACGACTGCCGCTACCTGAACGGCTACGAGCTGCGCCTGTCGGGCCTGTCACCGACTGCCCTCGCCTCGAGCGCGGCGATCGGATTCGAGGCCACCCTCCAGCTCACCAACCCGGAGTTCGAGGTGCCGGACGGCCGCGTCATCCCGAACGAGACCCTCGGCATCCACTGGACGCGCCTGGCGGACGGCCACGAGCTCGCGCTCCACGACCGCATCACGCTGCGGAACTTCGGTTTCGAACGGGCCGAGTTCTCCATCTCGCTCGTGTTCCGGGCCGAGTTCGAGGACATCTTCCAGGTCCGCGGGCTGTTGACCGAGCGCCCGGGCCGTCACCTGGGCGCCGCGTGGCGCGACGACGTCCTGGCGTTCACCTACGCGGGAGCCGACGAGCTGTGGCGCGCCGTCGGCGTGCACCTGGTGCCGGAACCGACCGTGCGCCGGCAGTTCGGCGGGGGGTACGCGCTCTCGCTGGGTCCGGGCGAGTCCCGCACCATCGAGGTGTCGCTGGTGCTCGCCGAGGAGCGGACGGCGGACGATGCCGCCGCGCGCATCGGTGTGCGCCCGGATGCGGCCAGGGTGAAGCAGCTGCAGCGGCGGTCTGCCCGGCAGTGGACCGCCGGACAGACGCAGTTCCGCAGCGACAGCCCGACCCTGGACAACGTCGTCCAGCGATCACTCCGCGACCTGCGCATGCTGCGCAGCGGGATGGCGGGCCGTGCCTATTTCAGCGCCGGCCTCCCGTGGTACGGCGCCCTGTTCGGGCGCGACAGCGCCATCACCGCGATGGAGACGCTCGCGTTCGATCCCGGGATCGCCGCCGAGACCCTGCGGCTGCTCGCCGCGTACCAGGGACGCGTGGTGGACCGCTACCGCGAGGAGGAGCCCGGCAAGATCCTCCACGAGGTGCGGGTCGGCGAGCTCGCCCACCTCGACCTGGTGCCCCATTCGCGGTACTTCGGAACGGTCGACGCCACGCCCCTGTTCCTCGTACTCGTCGGCCGGCACGCCGCATGGACGGGGGACCTGTCGTTGTTCCGCGAGCTGCGGGAGCCGGTGGACCTCGCGCTGCGCTGGATGGACACCTACGCCGACCTCTCCGGCAACGGCTGGCTGGAGTACCAGGGCCGGACGGCGCGTGGTCTCACGAACGAGGGCTGGAAGGACTCCGGCGACTGCATCATCAACGACGACGGCACGCTGGCGACGCCGCCCATCGCGCTCGTGGAGCCCCAGGCCTACGCGTGGCTTGCGAAGGTCCTGCTGGCGGACCTGTTCCGGAGGGAGCACGACGCCGACCGTGCCGACGAGCTGCTGCGCCAGGCCGCCGACCTCCGCGAGCGCTTCGAGCGCTCGTTCTGGATGGAGGGCGCCGGGACGTACGCGCTGGCGCTCCAGGAAGGCACGCGACAGGCGCGAGTGATCGCGTCGAATGCCGGGCACGCGCTCTGGACCGGCATCGCGTCGCGAGACCGCGCGGAGTCCACGGCCAGGCGGCTGATGGCCGCGGACATGTTCTCCGGCTGGGGCATCCGGACGCTCTCGTCCGGCACGCCGCGGTACAACCCGATCGGGTACCACCTCGGGTCGGTGTGGCCGCACGACAACGCCATGATCGGCGTCGGGTTCCGGCAGTACGGGCTCGACGATCTCGCCCTGCGGATCCTTGCCTCCATGATCGAGGCGGCGAGCCATTTCCCGCACCAGCGCCTGCCGGAGCTGTTCGCCGGGTTCGAACGTGGCGAGTACGCGGCGCCCGTCTCATACCCGGTCGCGTGCCATCCACAGGCGTGGTCGGCCGCGAGCGTGCCCTACCTGATGCAGAGCCTGCTGGGCCTGGAGCCGGACGGGTTCGAACGGCGGTTGCGGATCGTCCGGCCCGTCCTGCCCTCCTTCGTGCACGAGCTCGAGCTGCGCGACCTGAGCGTCGCCGACGCCCGCGTCGACCTCCTCTTCGAACGCCGCGGACTCGCGCCGGACGTGACGGTGACCGTGCTCGAGGTGCATGGCGACCTCGAGGTCACGGTCGAGCCGTAGGGACCGCGCGCGGCAGTGGGTCGCCCCTCGTCGCAGCGTCAGTGACACGAACGACGCCGGGCTCATGGCGCGAGGGAGCATTCCCCATCCCGCGTGATCACCGGCCCATCATGCCCACCCATTGCGCCCCACCCGTTTCCGGCCGAATTGGGACGTTTGCCCCTGTCGATCGGCCCCCGGCCCGGGCCACGATCGGTCCTCGAACCGCCCCACCCGGCACGCCGGGCAGGGGACGAAGGAGGATCTGGCGATGACGCGCGTCCTCGTGGTGCACCACGACATCGATATGGCCGACCAGGAAGTCGAGGCCCTGCGGATGGCCGGCTATGAAGCCGACCAGTGCGCCGGCCCGGCGATGAACCGGTGCCCGGTGCTGCGGGGCGAACCCTGCGACGCCGCGGCACACGCCGACGTCCTGCTCTATGACGTGTGGGCGACCGGTGAGAGCGACGGGGGCCGCCGGTTGATCCGTGGCCTGCGCGACATGTACCCGGACGTCCCGGTGGTGCTCACGGCACCCGGCCTGGAGCTCGACTGGGTCGAGGAGGAAGGGCCCCACGCCGTGACGCCCATGACCGGGACGCCGGACCGCGCGCACCTGCAGGCCGCCATCGCGGAGGCGCTCGCGAGGACCGTGAAGGCCTGACGGGAGACGCGCGGCGACTTCCGGCACGCGGCGACCTCCGGCGCGCGTTGCCCGGAACGGCGAGAATGGGCCGTGCCCGGGACCTGACGACAATCCAGCCCGGCCGTCCGGCCGGCCCGGTCGACCGGTCCGTCGACCGCTGAGTCCACCGACGCGGACGGGCGAGGCGCGTCCCGAGCATGGGAGGAATGGCGTGGAGACGACGGGGCTGACCCGGGTCGACGAGATGTACGCGGAGGCCGAGCGCCAGTTCGGCGACTGGGAGGTCGTCAAGGACCTGGTCGACGAGATGCTCGACCTGTCCCTGAACTACCGGCAGTCGGGCCATCCCGGTGGGAGCCGCTCGAAGGTCCACCTCTTCGTCTCGCTGCTGCTCTCGGGGGCGATGCGCTGGGACATCCGCACGCCGTGGCGCACGTTCGCCGACCGCTTCGTGCTCTCGGCAGGGCACACGGTGCCGCTCGTCTACACGACCCTCGCCGTGCTCAACGAGACCCTGCGTGCGCGCCACGAGTGGACGGGCGACGGCCGGTTCGCCTTCCCCGACGACGGGCAGTGGGCCCTGACCTGGGAGGACCTGCTCCGGCTGCGCCACCGCGGAGGGCTCGCGGGGCACGCCGAGATGGAAGGCAAGACGCTCTTCCTGAAGTTCAACACGGGCCCGTCGGGCCACGGCATGCCGCCGGCCGCGGGAGAGGCGCTGGCGCTGAAGCTCGCCGGTTGCGAGGACGTGCGCGTCTTCGCCGTGGAGGGCGAGGGCGGCCTGACGCCCGGCGCCAGCCACGAGACGCGGAACGCGGCCTGGGGCCTCGGCCTGTCCAACCTCGTCTTCCTCGTGGACTGGAACGACTTCGGCATCGACGAGTTCCGCGCCTCCTCGGTCGTGCCGGGCACCCCCGAGACCTGGTTCGGGGCCTATGACTGGCGCGTGACGGGGACGCCGGAAGGCATGGAGTGGGCGCCCGTGACGCGCGCCGTGCTCGAGGCGGCTCGCGGCGAGAACCCCGCGAAGCGGCCCTCGGTGGCGTGGTTCCGCACCCGCAAGGGCCGCGGCTACGGCAAGTACGACTACAAGAGCCATGGGTCGCCCCATCCCATGAACAGCCCGGAGTTCTGGGCCGTGCGCCACGAGTTCATGGCGAAATACGGCGTGACCTACGAGGGCGTCGACGAGCTCGCACCGAGCGATCCCGCCGAGCGCGCACGACAGGCGGAGGCCAACCTCCGCATCGCGATCGGGGCGCTGCGCGGGCGGCGCGACGTCGTGGAGGCCATCTCCGACCGGTTGATCGAGCTGGCCGACCGCGTCCCGCAGTCGATCCCGACGTTCAACCTCGGCGCCGGTTCTCGCATCTTCGAGGACGCCCGCCTCCTCGATGCGCGGGCCTACCCCGCCGAGATGTGGAAGCAGCCGGGCGAGAAGGCTCCGAACCGCGCGGCGCTCGGCGCCTGGGGCTCCTGGGTCAACTCGTTCGCGAAGGCGGAGTACGGGCGGCCCCTGGTCATCGCCGCCTCGGCCGACCTGGCCGAATCGACGAACCTGGCCGGGTTCGGGAAGGGGTTCGGCGACCGCGAGGGCTGGGGCTGGTACGAGCGGGACACGAATCCCCGGGGCGCGCTGCTGCCCACCGAGATCACGGAGTTCACGAACGCCGGCATGGTGGTGGGTCTCGCCACCGTCAACCTCGCCGACGACCCCATGACGAGCTTCAACGGCTTCTGGGGCGCCTGCTCGACGTACGGGTCGTTCAGCTACCTCAAGTACGGGCCCATGCGCCTCTTCAGCCAGCTCGCCCAGGACACACAGCTCAAGGTGGGCAAGGTCATCTGGGTGGCCGGCCACTCGGGCCCCGAGACGGCCGAGGATTCGCGGACCCATTTCGGCATCTTCGAGACCGGCGTCACGCAGCTGTTCCCCGAGGGGCACGTCATCGACCTGCACCCGTGGGAGTACAACGAAGTGCCGGTGCTGCTGGCTGCGGCCCTGTCGCAGTCGGCACCCATCGTGGCGCTGCACCTGACCCGTCCCGCCATGGAGATTCCCGACCGCGCGGCGCTCGGGATCCCGTCGCACTTCGAGGCCGCCCGCGGGGCCTACGTGATGCGCCCGTTCCGGACCGATCTCCCCCCGATGGGCACGGTCTTCGTGCAGGGCACCACGAGCACGGCCAACATCGTGAGGATCCTGCCCGACCTCGACCGCGAGGGGCTGAACGTCAAGATCGTGGCCGCGGTCAGCCCGCAGCTCTTCGCGCTCCAGGCGGCCGACTACCGCGAGAGGACGGTGACGCCCGCCGACCGGATGGACGGCATGGCCATCACGAACCGGGCGTCCCGCCTCATGCGCGACTGGGTGGACGGTCCGCTCGCCCTCGAGTACTCGATGGGCTCCGACTGGGACAACCGGTGGCGCACTGGCGGCAGCCTGGACGAGGTGATGGACGAGGCGCACCTGACGGTGCCATACCTGCTGGCCGGCATCGAGCGCTTCGTCCGCGATCGCGAGGCCCGCCTGCGCCGACTCCGCGAGGCGCTGGAGGCGGCCGACCGCCCGAGGTGACCCGCTCCGGACACGCCGAAAGCGCAGGTTGCGCCCAGGCGAGAGATTCTGCGGCGGTGGACGGCCAACGACGCGATCCTGCCCGGCCGCTGGCAGGCGCACTCGCCCCGATCATCGGCGACGAAGCCGCCGGGCTGAACACGCGCGCCCTCGCCTGGCACATGCGGGCGGTGCTGCTCGGCTTCGGATGGCTCGTACTCGCCGTGTGGTCGCAGGTCGAGGGAGACGCGCTCTCCGTGCTGATCGCCCTCGTCATGGCCGGCGGCGTCGTCTTCGCCTTCGCCCGCTGGAACTGGCTCGCCCGCCGGACGGCCCAGGCGGCGAACCGTCATCTCTCGGCGCGGCTCGGCTTCCCGGTGCGTCTCGGTCGAGAATCGGGCAACATCGCGCGCTGGCGCCGGAGCATCGAGCGCGAGATCGCCCGTCACGCACGGGAGACGGGCGGGGCACACGCTGCGTCATGGTCCGATCTCGCCGGCGCCGCTGGTGCGCGTCGTTCCGGCGAAGCGGATACCGCCGGCGACGGTGGCGCCGGGAACTGACCGCGCGGCGCCGCCGCAGGCGCGGGCAGACGCGGGCGACGTGCCAGCATCCGGTGCGTCCCGGTCGTCGCGTGTCGACGCCCTGAGATCGCCCGGATCGCCCGGATCGCCCGAAGGCCCGTGGCGCCCGTGGCGCCCGTGGCGCCCGGGATCGCCCGGGCCGGGCGATGGCGCTAGGCCGGCACGGCGAGCGTCTCGACGAAGCTGCGGATGCGCCCGAGGGCCTTCGCGATGGTGGCCTGGGAGGTGGCGTAGGAGAGGCGGATGTGGGCGCTGCCGACGCTGCCGAAGGCGGTCCCCGCGAGGGCCGAGACGCCGGCCTCGTAGAGCAGCCGGTTGGCGAAGTCGACACCCGCGAGGCCCGTGCCCGACACGTCGGGGAAGACGTAGAAGGCCCCCTGCGGGCGCAGGCAGGTGATGCCCGGGATGGCGTTGAGGCCGTCGACCACGAGGTCGCGGCGGGCGCGGAACTCGGCGACCATGGCGTCGACCGGGGCCTGCGAGCCCGTCAGGGCCTCGAGCGCGCCCCACTGCTCGAAGGTGGCCACGCAGCTCACCGAGTTGATGAGCAGCCGCCCGAAGGCGAAGGTGAGCCACTCGGGCACGAGGGCATAGCCGAGGCGCCAGCCGGTCATGGCGTAGGTCTTGCTGAAGCCGTCGAGCACGACCGTGCGCTCCGCCATGCCGGGCAGGGCGGCGAGGCTGACGTGCTCGCCCTCGTAGAGGATGCGCGCCGTAGATCTCGTCGGCCAGCACGACGAGATCGTGCTCGCTGCGCGAGGGCGGCGATGGCCTCGAGATCGGCGCGCGGCAGGACCCCGCCGGTGGGGTTGGCCGGCGAGTTCAGCACGAGCAGCCGCGTGCGCGGGGTGACGAGACCGGCGAGCTCGGCGAGGTCGAGGCGGAAGCCGTTGGCGGCGCGGATCGGGCACGGCCACGGGCACCCCGCCCATGAAGCGCATCGAGCGACTCGTAGATGGGGTACCCGGGATCGGGCACGAGCACCTCGTCGCCCGGGTCCACGAGGGCCTCGATGGCATAGAGCATGACGCCCTTGCCGCCCACCGTGACGAAGACGTGCTCGGGATCCACCGCGAAGCCCTTGCGGGCGCTCGCGTCGGCGGCGATGGCGGCGCGCAGCTCGGGGATGCCGGCAAAGGGGGCGTAGTGCGTCTTGCCCGCCTCGAGGGCGCGGGCCGCCGCGGCCCGCACGGCGGGCGGCGTGTCGAAGTCGGGCTCGCCGATCTCGAGGTGCACGACGTCGACGCCCTGGGCCTCGAGGGCCCGGGCCCGGGCGGCCGCCTCGAAGGCGGTCTCGGTGCCGATGCCCTCCATGCGTGTGGCCAGTCGCATTGCTGCCGCCTCCTTGCTCCAGATGGCGCCATGCTAGTCCCGCCCGGCGGTCCGGCGTAACTGCTGTCCGGCCCCGTCGTCCGCCGGGTGCCCGGGCGGAGCCGCTGTGGCGCCAGGCTCGCGGCGACAGGTCCATGGCCGTGCGAGAATCGGCCCGATGAGCCGCTTCTACGACATCGACGCCGCCAACGAGCGGCTGCTCGATCTCCGCCCGCTGCTGGAGTCGCTTCGCGCCGACCGCGACACCCTCGCCGCCGTGCAGCGCGAGTTCCGTGAGACGCTCGCGTCAGATGGTGCCCCGGATTCGGGGGTGAGCCTCAAGGCGCACCAGGCGCGCGTCCGCGAGATCGTCGTGCGCATGGAGCAGGCCGTCGCACGGATCGATGCGTGGGGGATCACGCTGCGCGACATCCAGGACGGGCTGGTGGATTTCCCCGCCCTCGTGCTGGGCCGCCAGGTATGGCTGTGCTGGCGCCTCGACGAGGACGAGGTCGGCTGGTGGCACGAGCTTTCCGGAGGGATCGCAGGGCGCCGTCCGCTGCGCGACCTGACGTGATCTCGCGCGACGGCTTCGTCCTCGTCATCGACGGCGATCCCCGGCCCGAACTGGCACGCCGCGGGATCGTGCTCCATCCGTCCGTGGGCGCGCTGCCGTTGCCGGTCCGGGAGCCGGTCGCGGTGCGGAGCGTGCACATCGAGAGCGCGCTCGCAGGCTCCGATGTCGTCACGGCCATGACCGGCGACCTCCACCGGCGCGCGCTCGCCCGCGTCGGGGCCGCGCGTCGCGTCCGGGAGTGGGTCGGCGTGGCGCTCGAGGCGGCGCGGGACGCGGTCGCCGAGGCGGACGACGCGGGACGCCCGATGCGCGCCGGAGAGCCGGCCCCTCCCCTGCGTCTCGCCGGGCAGATCTGGCCGCTCGAGGAGCGCGGCGGCCCGGCGAGTGCCCCTGACTTTGCCGCCGCCGCTGCCGAGCACCGCGTGCATGCCGGCACGCTGGCGGAAGCCGGGGTCGGGCTCCTCCGGATCGAGCGCATGGAGACCGTGGGCGAGAGCGAGGCGGCGACGCTCGCCGCGCGCGAGACGGGCCTCGAGACCTGGACCTCGATCGCCCTCCACGCGGACGGCCGAACGCTCGCGTCCGGCGAGTCGCTGGCGACCTGGCTGTCCGTCGTCGTCCCGCTGGCGCCGACCGCCGTGCTCCTCGAGGCGCCGACGTGGGCGGCGGCGACCGCCGGGCTGAGGGAAGCGGGCAGGATCCTCGACTCGCTCGACGCATCCGGGTCGGTGGCGCTGGGCGTGGCCCTCCCTCCGGGCCCTCCCGTGGCGCAGGTCGGGAACGACGGCGGGGCGGCGATGGACGTTGCGCCGCCGCGGAGAAACGACGACGACGACGACGGACGTTGCGCCGCCGCGGGAAACGACGACGGACGTTGCGCCGCCGCGGGAAACGACGCTCATCGACGCCGGGGCCGCGATCCTGTCGGCCGGAACCGACGGGTCGCCATCCCGCGTCGCGCTGCTGCGGTCGGCCGCGGATCGCGCTCGGGAGGCCCGTCGGCGCACGCTCGACGAGAGACGGGACCGGCTGGCGGCGTGGGTCGAGCAGGCCGCCGGGCGCGCGGTGCCCGGCCCTGCGCTGTGGGTCGTGAGCGGACCGCTCGAGGCCGGCGCAACGGCCCGGCGTGCCGTCCAGCCACCAGGGTCGAGCCGGAACCGCGCGCTGCCTCTGCCCGACCACTTCGAATGGGACGTCGTGGATGGCCGTGCCCTCGGCCAGCTGCCCGGCGAGCGGTACCGGCTCGCGATCGTCGCCGCCGAGGGCGGCCTCGTCGGCGACGTCCTGGCGACGCGCATCGGACGGGCGGTCGACGCGCTCGAGCCCGGAGCGTGGCTCCTCGTGGAGGGCGCGGACGCCGCGGACGCTCTGCGGGCAGACGCGCGAATCGCGGGCCTCGAGCCGGCGCAGCCCTCGGAGGCCGGCACCCCGACCTGGCTGGCCCGTCGCCGTCCCTGAGCGGAGGCGGGCGCTCCGGCGCGCTCCGGCGCGCTCCGGGGGCTCCGACCTGGCGCAGGCCAGGCACGGCGGACCCCCTCGAGGCCACCTGCGCGCGGCGATCCGCCGCGCCGGCACTGTCCGGCCCGTGGCTGACCGGGCCATCCAGTCCTTGACTCCCGCCTCCGCCGACGCGACGCTGCGGGTCCGAAGGTACGAAGGAGGAACCCGGACTGAGCGCGCAACGACCGACCTCGAACGCGGCGAACCGGCGACAGCGCCGCGCCGCCGAACGCGACCGCACCTCGGTGGGCCATGGCGGCTCGCCCGCCGGTCGCCGCGGGCAGCCGGCTTCCGGCAGCCTCGCAGGGCTGGTTCGCTCGCCACTGGTGCTCATCACCGCCGCCGCCGTCGCGATCGGGATCCTCGCGCTGGTCGCAAACGTGCTCCTGGGCACCACGTCCGCGACGGGCCGGCTCGTCGACCCGGCGGAGCCCGCCCCGGCCGCGCTGGCGACCGCCCGGACCCTTGGGCCGGCAGACGCGAAGGTGACCATCGACCTCTACGCCGACTACCAGTGCCCGAACTGCGCCGCGTACGCCGTCCAGGTCGAGCCCAGGCTGGTCAACCAGTACGTGAGGACCGGTTCCGCCAGGATGGTGTTCCACGACATGGCGTTCCTCGGGTCGGGTTCCGACACGTCGAAGAACGAGTCCATCCAGGCCGCCGTCGCCGCGAGATGCGCCGAGGACCAGGGGAAGTTCTGGGCCTACCAGGAGTACCTGTTCGCGAACCAGGGTCCCGTCGAGAACGGCGGAACGTTCAAACGTTCCCTGTTCGATTCGATCGCGGATCGCCTCGGCCTCGACCGGACGGCGTTCGACACCTGCATGGTGGACCCGGCAAAGACAGCCGCGGTGCAGGCCGATACCGCGGCAAGCGTCAAGGCCGGGATCAAGGGGACGCCGACGCTCGTCGTGAACGGCACGGCGCTCACGTCCTGGGGGCTCGACGCCGCCTCCGCCGCCATCGACGCCGCGCTGGCCGGCGCCAGCCCGAGCCCATCGTCCGCTCCGGGCCTGTCGGCGGCGCCGTAACCCTCGGCCGCGGCCTCCCGGCGGGCCGCCAGGTCCGACCAGCCCTGCTCAGGCCGAGTACTCGTCCTCGAGCGGCGGCTTGATCCGGCCGCGCGACAGCCTCGACAGGAGCCGCCGGGTCGCGCGCCGGTGCGACAGGGCCACCCCGACCAGGATCAACAGCACGAAGTCCGTGCCGCCGACGATCCCGGCGTCGACGTACCCCAGCTGCTGCCCGATGTCGCCGGTGATGGACATCGCGGGGATCGTCGCTCCGATCAGGCCCAGCTGGAAGAACGGCGGCCTGGGTGACACGTCGCTCCGGAACGTCGCGACCGACGGGCCGCTGGCGCCGTCGCCACCGATCACGAAGGCGTGTCCGTTCGTGAGCACGGCGGCTGCCCCGGCCCTGGGCTGCGACACGCGTCCCTGGGTCCCGGGCGTCGAGAGGGTGTCCTGAGAGAGCTGCTGCCAGCCGCCCGGCAGGTTACCCGATCCGTCGGGTGTCGCCCAGTAGACGGAATTGGTCGGCTTGCCGGACGCGTCGCGTCCTCCCACCACGTAGAGCGCGCCGTTGTTGACGAACCCGGCGGCATCCGTGCGCGGTGCGGGCAACGCCTGTCCGGACAGGCTGGCGTTCCACCCCATGACGCCGTGCGTGGCCGGGTCGACCACGGGCTCACCCTTCGAGTCGAGCGAGAGGCGGAAGACCGTCGCCTGCGCACCCTGCGCGTCCTGGCCACCGACGAGGTACAGGAAGTTGCCGAGCTGGGCGCCCACGCCGAGCGCACGTCCCGCGGGGAGGGCGAGCGCGGCCTGCTCCTTCCACGGGCCCAGGGCGCCGCTCGTCGCGTCGACCAGCGAGCGGTAGACGGTCCTGCTGTAGGCACCGGTCGCGTCCTGGCCGCCCAGCAGCCAGATACTGGAAGGACCGGCCACCGCCACGGCACCGGCCAGCGGCTTCGGGAGCTTCAGGTCGGGTCGCGCCTTCCATCCGGTGAGCCGGCCGCTGCTGTCGACGACCGCCTGGTAGACCGTGTCGGTGGCATGCCCGGACTGGTCGGCTCCGCCGATGACGAAGGTGGTCCCCGAGACCGACGCGACCGCGGCGCTCACGACGGGTGCCGGCAGCGGCGTGGCGGTCTTCCATGGCGAGAGGTTCCCATCCGTGGTGACCGTGGTCTCGTACACGGCGGCACTGGCCCCGCCGGGGCCCTTGCCGCCCGCCAGGTACACGGTCGTGCCCGCCGTGATGGCGACGGCGTCGACGCGTCCCTCGGGGAGCGACAGCTGGGCCGGACTGCCCTGCCAGGGAATGACGGCTCCCTCGGGCGCGGGGCAGGGAAGGTCCGCGTTGTCGGGCGGGCACAGGTTGATCGGACTGGCGACGTTGAACCCGAGCTGGATCGTCGGGAAGACGGTGAAGTAGTACGCGCGGTCGGGAAGGTAGCCGAGCAGAACGATCAGCACCAGGAACCAGCCGAACGCCTTGATGCCCGCCCAGGTCCAGCCGTCGGCGTCGAATGCGCCGAAGAAGGCTCGCCTCCGGCTGCCGCCCGACGGCAACGCGCGCTCCGCCACGGTCCCTCCTGCTCCTCGCTCTGTCCGGCTACGGCTCGATCTGGATCGTGCCGTGCATCGTCGTGTAGTGGCCCGGCACCAGGCACCCGAAGCCGAACTGCCCGTCCTGGTTGAACGTGTAGTCCAGCGTTTCCGTGCCCGTCGAGAAGTCGGGCACTCCCTTCAGGTTCGCCGTGTTGCTCGCCTGGAGGTCGGACACGAGCCCGACGTAGAAGTTGTGGGTGAAGCCCGCGGTGTTCGTGATCTCGAAACGCACCGTCTCGCCCTTCTTCACGTAGACGGTCGAGGCCGGCTGCCCGCTGGCATCCGTGATCTCGAGCTGGGCGGTCTCGTCGAGCTTGATGACGCGCGGGTTCTGTGCCGTCCCGGGGTTCGTGATCGCGGGCGCCGAGCCCGCCGGGGCACCGCTGGCACCAGCCGCGCCGCTGGCAGCCGGGGCTGCGCCACCGATGACGCCGCTCGGGTTGCGCCAGCACGCGGGGACCGGCGTCGCGCCGGGTGGCGGCGTGTAGCTCGGGTCGCGCCAGCCGGAGTGGATCGCGGCAGGAGCCGCCGACTGCCCGGCGGGACGCGGCGGGCTGGTACACCGCAGCTCTGGTCCTTGCTGGCCGTGATGAACGCGATCAGGTCGTCGATCTGGACGTAGTTGAGCGGGCCGCCGTTCGCGTGCGACCAGATGGGCATGACGCTGTTCGGGTCGCCGCAGACGTAGCGGCCGCCGACCGTCAGCACGTTCCGGATGTAGTTCGGGTTGAGGTGGCCGGGCCCGGCGCCCCCGTCGCCGTGACCGCGTTGTAGAGCTTGGCCTGGTCGTTCAGCGGCGGGCCGATGCCGCCCTGGCCGTGGTCGCCGTGGCACCGCGCGCAGTTGGCCAGGAACAGCGCGTAGCCCGCCTGGATGGCGGTGACCTGCTGGTCCTGGGTCCTTCGCCAGTCGGCCGTGCCGGCGACCGGCATGAACGGCACGCCCTGGTCGTACAGCCAGTAGACCGGGATGAACAGCGCGACGAACAGGACGCGAGGAACGGCGAGCGCCGGGCGTTGCCGCTCTGCCGGACGATCTGGGCCGCGCGCTCCTCGGTCAGCCCGACGTGTGCGCCGCTCCCCGGGCGGCGAAGCGCTCCACGGGCCGACTCTGCGCGGGGCGGCGGGCGAGCGGTCGCCAGCTCGCGGCGCGCGGCTCAGCTCGCGGCCGGTTCGCTCGTCGCTCATATGCAGCCGGTGGGCGACTTGGGCGGGATGAGGCCGGGCTGGCCGAGCGCGACGGGCAGCGGCCCGAGCGTGATCTTGCCGTGTCGACGGTCAGCACCCCGGTCGAGTCGACCGTGCGAGGCGAAGCGGTCGAGGCTGCGGGGGGCCGGGCCAAGCTGCCAGCACCTTGATGCCCAGCCGGTCGTAGCGCGAGCCGTGGCAGGGGCACTCGAACCAGTAGTTGATGGTGCAGAAGTTGGGCTTGCAGCCCAGGTGCGGGCAGCGCTGGTAGAGCGTCCGCACGTTGGTCGCCGCGCCGTCGCCTTCGGGGCTGTCGCCCGGCCTGGAAGCCGCGGCGTCGGGTCGAGCAGCTGACGTAGGTCCGCGCGGCCTGGAAGTAGGACGGCGCGCCGTCCTTCAGGGTTGCGCCCTGCACGGCCGGGTGCCGCGGCGACGGTCTCGAGATTGCCCAGTGTGATCTTGGCGCCGAAGCCGCCGGACAGGTTGGGCCACAGGAAGCCGATGCGTGCCGCCGGCCACCTCGGCCAGCCACAGGCCCACCGCCGCGCCGATCGAGCGGCGCAGGAGCTGCCGCCGCGACAGGCCGCCGGGCTGGCCGTGGCGCAGCGACGCGCAGGGCCTCCCGGGTCAGCGCCGGCGGCTGGTCGCGCGGCGTCAGTTTCCAGTTACCCAACGGTCGCTCGCGCGCCCTACAGCGAGAATTCGAGGCCGAGCCACGGCAGGATCCAGGAGTACCCGGGCCGCGGAAGATGGCGCCGAGGAACGTGACCGACAGGCCGGCGATGCAGAACAGCGTGAAGAGCATCACCCCGACCTTGCGGTCGCGCGGCCGGGGGGAGCCGCCGTCGCCCTCTGGGCCGCGGTCGATGAACGGGACCAGCGCCGCGCCGACCAGCACGAACGTGGGCACCAGCACGCCCGCCACGGTGGGGTGGAAGTAGGCCAGCAGCTCCTGGAGGCCCGACGAAGTACCACGGCGCCTTGGCCACCGCGGGCGTGACGTTGGGGTTGGCCAGGTCCTCCAGCGGCGCGTTGATGAAGATGCCCATGAGCAGCAGGAAGACGCTGATCACGGCGGCCGCGAAGAACTCGATGGCCAGCAGGTGCGGCCAGGTCATGACCGTGTCGTCGGGCTCCTTCTGGACGCGCACGACGGCGTCCTGCTTGACCAGCGCGAGCAGGCGGTACGGCTTGGCCGCCATCGGCACGCGCTGCTTGTCGATCTCCGTGGTGCGCCGCTCCGGCGGGGCGGCCGGGAGCGGTCGTGCGGCGCAGCCGGCGCCTCAGCCGCGGGCCGCGCGGCGCGCGAGGACCCGGCCGGGCGTCCGCGTCGGCTCGGCCGGGTTTCTCGTCGCTCACAGCGGCCCCGAGATCCCGCCGTCCTTGCGGATCCGCCAGAAGTGGACGGCCAGGAAGACGGCCGCGACCAGGGGCAGCAGGATCACGTGGAGCACGTAGAACCGCAGCAGCGTGTTCTGGCCGACCTCGATGCCGCCGAGCAGGATGAGCTGCGATGGGCTTGTTGAAGAGCGGCGCGTAGGTGGCCATGTTGGTGCCGATCGTGATCGGCCCAGTACGCGATCTGGTCCCACGGCAGCAGGTAGCCGGTGAACGACAGCAGGAGCGTCAGGAAGAGCAGGACCACGCCGACGACCCAGTTGAACTCCCGCGGCGGCTTGTAGGCGCCGTGGTAGAAGACCCGCATCATGTGCAGGAAGACGAAGAACACCATCAGGTGGGCGGCCCAGCGATGGATGTTGCGGGTCAGCAGGCCGAACGGCGACCTGCGACTGGATGTTGCAGGATGTCGGTGTACGCCTGGCGTGGACGACGGCACGTAGAAGAACATCAGGTAGACGCCCGTGATGGTCAGCACCAGGAACAGGAAGAACGAGAGGCCGCCAAGGCAGAACGTGTAGGCGAACTTGACGGCGTGCTGCCGGACCCGCACCGGGTGCAGGTGCAGGAACACGTTGTTCATGACCGCCATGGCGCGCGAACGCTCGTCGTCGGGTACGGCTGGCGGAAGATGGAGCGCCACACCGCGCTGCGGCGGATCGACTGGTCGACCCGCTCGAGGAAACTCACCGCTGACACTCCTCCAGTCACCGGCCGGTTACCGAGGCCAGCGAGCCCCAACTGCGCGTCGCGGTAGCTCTCCTTGTAGAGCCGCCCGTCGCTCGCTGACTTCCTGGAGCTCGAACCGCTCCATGGTAATGGCGTCGTAGGGGCAGCGTTTGACGCACAGCGCGCAGCGGATGCAGCGCTCCTCGTCGAGGACCATGGCCGCGCCCTGGTCCCAGCCGTACGCGTCGACGAGCTCGGGCAGCGGGCCCTCCGACTTCATCTGGTTGACGTCGATCATGTGGATGACGCCCTCGGGGCAGACGTCGGCGCAGGCCCCGCAGAGGACGCAGCGGAACGGGTCGAACCAGATGTTGTAGTTGCACATCAGGCAGCGGGTCGACTCGCGCCACGGCCTGGGGGCGCCGTAGCCCGCCTCCACGGGGGTCGTGAAGTTCACGGTCGGGTCGGTCGACGGCATCCGCGCCTCGAGCGGGACCATGGGGACGTGCTGGCGGGGCAGGACGTCGTAGAACTCGGGCATCTCGTGGCGCCATGAGCTGACGACCCGCACGTTGGCGGCGACCTCGACCGTCAGCGGCCGGAGAGGTAGCGATCGATGGCGTAGGCGCACTTCTTGCCGTGGCCGGCGGCCTCGATGAGCGTCGTCGGTCCGGTCACGAAGTCGCCGCAGGCGAAGACGCCCTTGACGTTGGTGGCGTAGGTGCCGGCGTCGACGCGGACGCGGCCGCGGTTGATCTCGAACTCGGGTGGACCGGCAGGAACGTGTTGTCGGCGGCCTGGCTGACGGCCGGGATGACGGTGTCGGCCTTGACCACGAACTCCGTGCCCGGGATGGGCACCGGCGCGCGGCGGCCCGTCGCGTCGGGCTCGCCCAGCCTGTTGCGGATGAAGCGGCACGCCGGTCAGCTTGCCGTCTCTCGCCGATCAGCTCGACCGGGCTGGCGAGGAACTCCA
>CAVZXW010000020.1:0-106692 GCA_963779375.1 uncultured Chloroflexia bacterium
CAACACTACTGGGTCAGGGGTATTGCCACGGTGGTCGCGGGCATCCTCGTGGCCGGGCTGATGCTGCGCGCTGTGGTCCAGGCTGCCCGAGGCAGGTTGCGGGCGGTCCAGCAGCACGAAGGCGGGCAGCACGCAGGCGAGCGTCCCTGACCACAGCCACGGGGTGCCGACCAGATCGGGCATCTGACGAGCCGACCGGTAGGGTTCGCCGGCGGGTCCAGGTTCGTCCGGGCCGCGATCATCGCGGCGCAGTCATGAACCCGCTGATTGCGGTCGCACCATACCCCTGGTCTCCCCAAGGGTGTCCCAGGCGCCCCTGGCCGTTCTGCCCGATACTCACGGCAGCCGGCGCGGGGGGCGCTGAGCGTTCCCCGGCGCGGACCGTGGGCGAGGACTCGACGCGGCCCGCGCCGACTTCCTGCCGGCGGAAGCCGTACTCCACGGGTTCGCGCACTGGCGTGAACAGTTCGAGAATGTTCACGCGGCGGTCCGGGAGGACCCGCGAATTCGTGCTCAGTGGCGCGTGGTAGGATGGCCACCGCGCCGACATAGCTCAGTGGTAGAGCAGCTGTTTCGTAAACAGCAGGTCCTCGGTTCAAGTCCGAGTGTCGGCTCCAGCGATCTGAACGTGAAACCGCCGTTCCGGGAGGTCCGGGATGGCGGTTTCGGCGTCTGTGCAGCGTCGTTCGCGGCGGTTGTCGCGATGAGGCGGCCTCGCGCGGCGACACGCGACCCGGGGACGGGCGGCGAAACCGGCCCCTCACGGCTCGGACCGATCGAACCATCGCCTCCGTGCGGATCCTGGTGGCGGCCACGGTCGCGATCATCGGCAGGCGCGCTTTCGGACTTTCGGAGATCCGCCACGTGCCGGCGTCGGTGACGGGTCGGCGAGAGGCGGGCGCGCTGGCCACGACTACGCTGTTCTGCCAATAGCGTTCGCGAGTGGCTGGCGGCTACAGTCGGCCGTGGGCCGGGTCGCACGCATGTGCCCGGCACGTGAGTGTCTTGCGTCCTGACCTGGCCCGCCTGTCGCCCGCTGGCGAGGGCACCTTCCTCGACGACTCCCCGCGTCGCCGCCGCGGTCACCGTCGCCTTCCTCGAGTCCGCCGTACACGGGCGGCCAGAGGGCGAATCCCGCCGTGGATCGCGGCGAGCCCGTCCCTCTCGCATGGTCAACTGCCCACCCGACAACGGGGCATCTGGCCCTCGCCCCAACCCGGCAGTCATGCAGCATTTGCCTGGGAGAGGGGGGTTGCAGGTACGGGAGGGACCATGCGGTACGTGCGCAGCCTGGGCAGGCGGAAAGTCCGGACGACGCTGACGATCCTCGGCATCACGATCGGGATCTGGTCGCTCGTCGTGTTCGGGTCGATGTCGAACAAGATCAACGCGCTGGTGCAGGGCGGGAGCACCTACTACGCGGACAAGATCACGCTGAGCGACGCGTCCGGCTCCACTGCCGGCTTCTCGAGCGCGCCGATGTCGCTGCTCACGGCGCTGCGCGTTCGCATGGTCGAGGGTGTCGACGTGGTGACGCCATCGGTGATGATGCTCCTCGACGAGCAGCCGAGCGGCGTCAGCATGGGCGTGCCGCCGATGATCGTCGGGATCGTCCCCGGTGGCGACAGGGGGCGCGAGTCGTTCACCTCGTCGGCCGCCGAAGGCCGGACGCTCGATGCGGCGGACTCCGGCACCAACGTGACGGTGCTCGGATCCGACATCGCCCGCAAGTACGCGAAGCACGTCGGGCGACACGATGAGCCTGCGGGGGACCGACTTCGAGGTCGTCGGGGTCCTGCAGCCGACGCTCACGGCGCCCGACCAGGAGGCGCAGGTCCCCCTGCAGGCGGCCCAGCAACTCTTCGTGAAGAGCCTTCCCCCGATGGTCGCGCAGAGCCTCAAGGCCACCGACATCGCCACGTCGATGGTCGTCTACCCCACGCCCGGAACGGACGTCGACGCGCTCGCCGCGCGGATCAAGGCGGAGGTCCCCGACGTCGCGACGATGACGGGCAAGGACTTCGACAAGCAGATCGGGAGCACGACCGGACTCCTCAACTCGATCCTCGTCGGGATCGCGCTCATCAGCCTCATCGTCGGCGGCCTCTCGGTCATCAACACCATGGCGATGTCGATCGCGGAGCGGACGCGCGAGATCGGCATCAAGCGGGCCATCGGAGGCAGCCGCGCGCGGATCGTCCGTGAGCTCGTGGTCGAGGCGGGCCTCATCGGGCTCATCGGCGGCCTGCTCGGCCTGGTGCTGGGAGCGCTGGTTGTGATGGCCGCGAACGAGATGGGCCGGTCGTCCGGGACCATCCTCTTCGAGCTGACTCCCGGAACGGCCGCCAGCGCCGTGGTGTTCGCGACGGTCCTGGGTGCCCTGGCCGGTTTCTTCCCGGCGCTGCACGCCGCGCGGCTCGACCCGGTCGCGGCGCTCCGATACGAATGACCGCGCCGCAGGCAGGAGATCGGACGATGGCACTGCTCGAAGGTCACAACCTCCGCAAGACGTATCACCTGAGCCGGCACAACAGCGTCGCAGCGCTACGCGGCGTGGACGTCGCGATCCAGCCAGGTGAGATGGTCGCGATCATGGGTCCGTCGGGATCGGGCAAGAGCACGCTCATGCACATCCTGGGACTGCTCCACGCGCCCGATACGACGGCGGACGGGCCTCGCCCGGAGCTGGTGTTCGGCGGACGGGACATGGTGGACCTCAAGGAGAGCGAGCGGACGAAGGTTCGCGCGCGGGAGATGGGGTTCGTGTTCCAGGACTTCAACCTGATCCCGACCCTCACCGCACTCGAGAACGTCATGCTCGCGTGCGACTACGCAGGGATCGGGGGCGCCAGGGCGCGGCAGGCCGGCCGGGAGGTGATGCACCTCGTGGGACTGGAGGATCGCGCCGGACACCGGCCCTCGGAGTTGTCCGGCGGAGAACAGCAGCGCGTGGCGATCGCGCGCGCACTGGTGAACCGGCCCAACCTCATCCTCGCCGACGAGCCGACCGGAAACCTCGACTCCGAGCGCTCGGAAGAGGTCCTGTCGATGCTCCGGCAGTTCAACCGTGACCACGGCCAGACGTTCATCCTGGTCACGCACGACTCCGACGTCGGCGACGCGTGCGACCGGGTCATCCGCATGCGGGACGGCACGATCCGGGCTCAGGCAACGGCGGTCGCGCCACCGCTACCGCAGCCGGAGCTCGTCGGCAGCGTCTAGGATCGTCGCCCGGACGCGGGGCCGCATGTCGGGCTCGGAGCGGCGCACCGCGTTCGGGCCGGAGTGACCGCGCGCCGCGGACGCCGAGGCTCAGGCCGAGGGTGCCGGGGCCACGGATGGCGTCCGGGAGAACCGGATGCCGCCGCCCGCCTTCTTGGCCGCGTACATCGCGCGGTCCGCCTCGGCTATGAGTCGCAGGAGGGAGACGAACGGGCGCCCGTCGATGAGGACGAGGCCGAGGGATGACCCGACCCGCACCTCGCAGTCGGCCATCACGATCGGCTCCTGGAGGCGCGCATGGATGCGGTCGGCGAGCACGGTGGCCGTCGTGTGGTCCCGCACGCCGGGTAGCAACAGGAGGAACTCGTCCCCCCCGACGCGGGCGGCGGCGTCCGTGATGCGCGTCGACGCCCGCAGCCGCTCCCCCACGATCTGCAGGACCTCGTCACCGATCGCGTGGCCGTACGTATCGTTGATCTGCTTGAACCCGTCGAGGTCGAGCATGATCAGGAGACTGGCGATCCCGCTGCGACGGACCCCGGCCACCGCCGCGGAGAGCCGGGCGAGGAATCCGTGTCGATTGAGCAGGCCGGTCATCTCGTCGTGCGCGACGCGCTCGCTGCTGTCGTGGGCGTCCCACACCAGGAGGACCAGCACGACGCAGATCACGGGGGCCCACCAGCCCATCGCCTGATAGACGAACGCCAGGACCCAGGCGACGACGCATTCCGCCACGATCGTCCTGCGCCACGAACCGTCGAAGACCATCAGCATCTCGCGGAGGGTGAGGCCTTCCCGGAGGGAGACCGTGATCGCCGCGTGGGCGATCACGACCGACGCGAATACGAGCGCCCCGATGAGGGCCGCAACCAGCACGGCCGCGTCCGGAGCGACCCACGCGTCCGCGAGTCCGAGTGCGCCCGCGGCCGCGAGCCCGCCCAGGACGGCAGCGAGTGCCTGGGTCGCGTGGTTGGCCAGGACGCCATACCAGGGCACCTCCCGGACCTCGCGCCACTCGAGAGTCGACACGAAGGCGACCCATCCGCCCGCGACGGGGCCACCGAGCAGCATCGCGGCCACGATGAACGGCAGGTGGAAGGTCAGCACGGCATGGCCGCCCACGCCCGAGACGCGCAGCGATCCGGTCAGCCCGAGGAGCGTCCAGAAGAGCAGCCCCGCGGCGACGGGATCCCGCCCGACGATCTCCGGGGCACGGAGCGCGATGGCGGGAGCGAGGGGCAGCACGAGCGTCGCGCCTGCGAGCGCCAGGAGACCGGCGGCGGTCGACAGACCCGTGAAGGCGTACAGCGCCCTCGACGGGTCCACGACAGGAATGAGCGGCTGCCGGCTCATGGTGAGATCGCCATGGACGTCGGGGCCCGGGGGCGGGCCGATCCGGCGATCCGGTCCGAACGTCGATTGATCCTGCTCCTGCCTGTCGGATTCCGGGCAGGGGCGCGTGAAAGTCGCATCCACCAGGGGCACTCCTAGCGGGACACAACGGCACGGGCGAGGAGCCCGTGCATCGGACACCTGATCGGTCGTGACGCCGTCGGGCCAGGCGGGTGAGCCTGCGGCGTGTCAGGCCCCTTCGCCGTACCGGGTCTCCGTCGGGCGCTGGCGCCTCCTGCACGCGCCTCACGAACGAAGCTCCGACTCCTCCGATTGTCACTGCCCGGACTGGTGGATCACTACCTCGTTGATCCCTTCGTCCTACGCAGGGTGTACTGCGCCATTGCGCTGCGGCGCGCTGGCCTGGAAGTACCGGAGCGACCGGTACGTACCGGGCAAAGGTTCCGACGGTTGGGTCGCGACGCCTTCCCGGCTGGTGCCGCGGCCGTCAGGCCCCGGCCAATCTCAGCGACTCCAGGTACGAGAGCACCCACTCTGTCGCCTGGATGTTCGCGTACTTCTGCCCGAGCTCGAACAGGCTTACGGCGTGGCTCATGGCGCTGCGATCGAAGACCGCGTCGTCGACCACGATCGGAGCGAGGCCAGTCGAGAAGGCATCCACCGCAGTGGACCGCACGCACCCGGACGTGGTGCCTCCCACGACGATCACGGTGTCGACGCGGCGCGCGATCAAAAGCGGAAGGAGGGGCGTGCAGTAGAACGCGCTGGGCCGCAGCTTGTCCAGCACAAGTTCCCCCGCGCGGGGCCGGAGCGGCTCGACGACCTCCCGCCCCGCCGGATCAACGTGGCTGGTAGCCAGGTCGTGCTTCGGGCGCCCGCTCCAGGCCAGCCAGTGCGGGTTCGCACCGATGGTGTATGCCACTGGCAGCGTGAGGAGGCGCGCCAGAGCAAGGATCTCGGCCATCCGGGGGACGGCCTCCCAGGCGGCGGGTCCGCAGGCCCCCGGAAAGGCGGCGACGGCTTCATCCATGGTGGCGCCGGCGGGCCCGGTGAAGGCGAGCGTGGCGTCTACCACGAGCAGCGCCGGGTGGCCGCCGAGATTGAGGCCCGCCCCGTATCCGGCGTTGCGGTAGGCGGACCAGGCCTCCGGGGGAATGTGTGCGCGCCAGTCGTCCACGTCAGTGGGGCGAGTCTCCCAGCCCCTCGATCAGGCGCAGGATTCTCATTCGCAGGGCGAGATATGCCGGGTTGGCAGTGAATTCCTCTCGGCCCCGTGGCCGGGAACCGGGTACGTCCAGAATGGCCCGCACGCGCCCAGGCCTGGTGCCCATCACGACGATGCGGTCGGAGAGGAAGATCGCCTCATCGACGTCGTGCGTGACGAACAGGACGGTCGATCCGACCGTCTCGACGATGCGGCCCAGTTCGACCTGGAGGGCGGCTCGCGTGAGGGCGTCCAGCGCCCCGAACGGCTCGTCCATCAGGAGCACTTCGGGATCGACGGCCAGGGCTCGGGCAAGGCCCACCCGTTGCTGCATGCCTCCTGACAGCTTGTACGGCGGGTACCTGGCGAACTCCGTCAGACCCGTGACGCTCAGGTACCGGTCCACGATCTTGCGTTTCTCGTCCCCTTGCACGCGTTTGTGCTGCAGGGCCAGCTCCACGTTGCCCGCCACGGATCGCCACGGCAGCAGTCCCGGTTCCTGGAAGACGAACCCGATGTTGTCGGGCACGCCGTGCACGCGCCGGCCGTTGATGGCGATCGTGCCTTCCTCGCACGACACGAGCCCGCCGACCATCTTCAGGAGCGTCGTCTTGCCGCATCCGGACGCCCCGACGAGGCTGACGAACTCGCCACGTCGGATCTCAAGGTCGATGCCGTCGAGCACGAGGAGCGGGGTTCCCCCGTCGGTCCCGAAGAACCGACGGGAGACCGCCTCGATGCTGATCGCGGTTGCTTCCACGAACCTACTGCTGGACCTGTCCGACAGCCTGGAGCGCCTGCTGTGCGTAGGTCGTGTTGCAGACCTGCGACATCGGCAACGCCTTGGGCAGACTGCCCGCCTTCACGAATGCGTCCTGATTGAACGACAGACCGTCGGTTGTCAGGATCGTGTTGGGCGGGTACATGGTGTTCTGGGTGTACACGTCGTACATCTGGCCGGCGAGACTGGGATCGAGGCCCTTGACGGCCGCCGTCGAAGCGTCCACGTAGGCCTGCTTGTTCGCTGGATTGTCGAACCACCGGAATGACTCGATAACCGCCTCGTTGATCGCCGTGGCGATGTCCGCGTTCTGGCTGAGCCAGGTCGGCGACGCCCACAGGACGTCGTCCCAGAGGTTCGGCTGCTCCTTGGTGTACGAGTAGAGCAGGTTGTATCCCTGGCTCTTCAGCTGAAGGTAGTTGGAGAAGCCGACCATCGTGGCGTCGATCCGTCCCGCCACGAGAGCGGATACGCGGGCGCCCTGTCCCCCGACCTGGATGATGTTCGCGTCCTTCTGGGTCAGCCCGGCCGCCTGAAGTGCGAGCGTCGCCTGCACGCCGTTGATACCGACCGTGTCGAGGACGCCGATCTTCGCACCCTTGAGATCAGCGAGGGTCTTGATATTCGGCCGGCCGATCATCGCGTAGTCCTGGCGCGGCTGGGCCAGCGCAAACGCCTGGAGGTTCACGCCATTGTTCACGGATGACAGTGTGCCCTGCACGGAGAACTCGAGAACCTGCGCCTGGCCGCTCACCATGGCCGCCATCACCACCTGGGACGTGCCCCCGTAGTCGACGGTCAGGTCCAGACCCCACTGCTTGAGCAGGTCATAGGCGTGTGCGAGGGTGATCTTGCTCTGCTCGAGATCGCCGTTGACAACGATGGTCAACTTCTTGCCGCTGAGGTTGGGGGGCTGGAAGGCCGTTCCCGAGCCCCCGGCAGCTGGGGCGGCCGAGCCACCAGCGGCCGGGACGGATGTTGCGGGTGCGGAAGTCGGCGAGAGGCTGCTCGTGCAGCCGGCTCCCACCAGGAGCAGGCCGACCAACAGGCCGACGAGACGCTTCGGCTGCATGCTGAGTACTCTCCCCTCTAACTGACCCCGATATGTCCGACCGTCGACCGATCCCCTTGGCTGACCGGATCGACATCGAGCCCTAGGCCTGGTGGCGTGACGACGTCGCGTGGACCCACGGGAAGAAGCGCGCCATGATGATGTCTAGCCCGACCGCCGTGATGACGCCGACCATCGACGCGGTCACGATGCCCGCGAGGAGGTAGGCGGTCTTGAACTCCATGCCGTAGTCGTTGAGCAGTCCCCCAAGACCGACGACGCTCACCTCCATCTCGGCGATGACCATGCCGATCAGGGCCTTGCCCAACCCGATGCGCAGTCCGGAGAAGATGTACGGGACCGCGAACGGCAGGGAAATCGTGCGCAGCTGCTGCAGCGTCGAGAGGTGATACGTCTCGGCCACTTCCATGAGCAGCTTCGGCGTGGCCTTCACGCCGGTGGAGGTGTTGATGATGATCGACCAGACACCAAGAACGAAGACCACCGCGACGCGGGCCTCATAGCCGATCCCGAACCACACCACGATGAGCGGGACGAGTGCCACCAGCGGCGTCGCCTGCATGAAATTGATGTACGGATTGAGCACCTGCTCGACAGTGCGGCTCCGGCCCATGGCGACGCCGACCGCGACGCCCACCAGGGCCGCGAGGGCGAAGCCGAGAGTCAGGTCGGCCATCGCCATCACGAACGCGCTCTGCAACTGATTCGTGGCGACAAGATCGACGAAGGCAGCCATCACGGCGGTGGGCGTGGCCAGCAGGATCGGGTTCATCTGCCCGCCGACCCATTGCCACAGAAGCAGGAATACCGTCACAGAGAGAACCTGGACTCCCACACCCCGCGCGATGCGCCGCATCCGCGAGGGTCGACCGTAGGTTGCTCGCGAGGGACGCACGACCGCCGGGGCGGTCGCGGGTGCCGCCTGCTCGCTCACGTCCGCGCCCGTGGTCGGCGCAACCGAGGCTGGCGCCTGGCGTTCGCGCCGCCTGTCCCGAAGCCGTTTGACGATGCCTGCAACACGTCGCCCTCACCGCTGCGCAGTCGGTTCGTGATCCCCACAAGGGCCGTTCGTACGCCTGTTGGCCGCGAACTGTACTCAATCCACCAGACTTTGTCTACATCATTTCGAGCGGGACGTGCGATCACGGCTGACCGTGCAGGAGCAGATCCAGGACCGCTTCCATCGACTGGCCGCCAATTCCGAGGGCCTCGGCGTTCCGGCCGGTCTCCCGGAAGTCGATGCCGGCGCTCGTCGAGCAGATGGTCACGATCGCGTCGAGCACCGGGGTGGCAACCCCGGCCACGCGCCCCAGCTCCGCGAGCGGAACGACGCCGCACGGGATGTCTTCCCGCATGTAGCGATGGTCCAGTGATTCGGGTGCCTTGATCCAGCGATTGGGCCGACTCTCGAGAAGGGCGCGGCGGAAGTCGCCCGAGGCCGCTGCTTCACGCGTCGTCGACCCGATTGCCGCGAAGACGTCGAGGAACGGCTCGGCGTCCCGCGTCCACGCGCGGGCAACGGCAAGGCGCTCGGAGTCGAGGCGGGACATCAAGCGGGCCACGGAGGGAGTCGCGGTGTCGAAGTAGTAGTAGAAGTCCCCGCCCGTGTGCTCGATCCACGCCGCCGCAAGGACCATGGCAGGAGGATGCAGGACCGTGTTGATGCTTGCGAGCCCCACCTCGAGGATGTCGCGCCCGACGCGCAAATTGGGCAGGACGCCGTCGAGGTCCGCGGCCAGGATCTGGCTTTCGTCACCGGGCAGGGCTGCGAACGGGAGGTCCCGTGCGACGTGGGTGATCGCCACACCCGCGGGAGACGTCTTGCGAGCGATATACGTGAGGGTGGAGGTCTCGCCGATGTGCAGCGCGCCCCCGAACCCCGCACGCCTGAGTTCGCGCGCGAACGAAAGGGACCCCAGCAGGCCGCCGGGATCGAGCACAACGGTTGCGCCATCCGCGAGGTGAGGGGCAAGGGACCGCGCGAGCTCGGTGTGGGCGTGCGCTGGCAGGCAGACGAGGATGACGTCCGCACCGGCGATGGCCTGGCGCAGGTCCGTCGTGAGGGGCGGGGCCGTGACGTGCCCGCTACCCAGGACCCCCTCGTACCATAGCCGCCCTCCGGACCGCAACGGTTCGAGGGCGGCCTCGCCCCGGTTCCAGAGCGTGGTGACATGCCCCCGCAGAGTAAGGTCCACGGCCGCCGCGAAGCCGCCGTTGCCGGCCCCCAGGATCGCGATCCTGTCCGCCGCGGTCACTCCGAGAGGGAGTCGAGCTTCTGCTCGTCCACGTCGACGCCGAGTCCCGGCCCCTCCGGCACGTACAGGCGTCCCTGCTCGAACCGCAACGGTTCCCGAATGATGTCGTCGAGGTAGTAGATGCCTGCGATCCGCGTGGATGCCCGGCCGTCGGGGTTGGGCACGGGGCACACACTCGCCCAGCGCAGCGCCTCGACGGCCACCCCGAGGTGCAGGTTCGCCGCGACGCCGATCCCCATCTCGATCGAACCTCCGATGTCGCAGCTGATTCCGCAGGCCCGGGCGACGGCGGCCACCTGCATCGCGCGATAGAGGCCGCCCGGTTTCGTGACGTAGAGCGAGATGATCGACGCGGCATCCAGATCTCGCAGGCGCAGCACATCGGCCGTGGTCCACGCGCTCTCGTCCGCCATGATCGGGATGCCTGACAACCGCCCGACGAGGGCGAGTCCCTCGAAGCCGGCTACCGGTTGCTCGTGGAATGCGATGCCGTACTCGGCCATCGCCTTCGTGACGGCCGCGGCTTCGTGTGGCGAGCCGTACCCTTCGTTCGCGTCGACGCGCAGGGTGACGTCCGGGCCGAGCGCCTCGCGCAGGCCGCGTACCAGTGCGACGTCGCGGTCGGGCTCCAGGCCGGTCTTGCACTTGACGGTCCGCACGCCCTCTGCGACGGCCTGCTCCGCTTCCCGAATGGCCGCCTCGTTCTCCATGATCCCAAGGCTGTGGCACACGTCGATCCCGTCGCGCAGCCTGCCGCCGAGCAAGGCGTACACCGGGAGACCGGCTGCCTTGCCCGCAATGTCGTGCAGAGCCATGTCGATGGCGGCCTTGGCGTACGGGTGGCCCTTGATCGCGCGGTCCATGGCCGCATGGCACGAGGCGATCGAGCAGGGGTCCTCATCCTGGAGCGCAGGAATGAGGTAGTCGCGGACCACATGCGCGACGGTCCCCACGGTCTCGCCGAAGTACGCGCCGGCGGGTCCGCCCCACGTGGCGAGGGCCGGCGCCTCCCCCCAGCCGACGATCCCGTCGGTCGTCTCCAACCGGAGGATGTAGTGCCTTCCGATCGGAGCCCACATCTTGCTGGCCCAGTTGTGGACGCGCCGCGGCGGAAGGGTCACGACCCATGACCGGAAGCCCCCCAGGCGCATGGTCTCTCCTCTCTCCGGTCTCGCTCAGGCCGGGATCCGAAACAGGTGGTCGGTCGGGGTGACGTTGGACAGCAGTTCGCAGCCCGATTCGGTCACGAGGACCATGTCCTTGTTCTGCATCCCCTGCCCAGGCGCGTAGACGAGCGGCTCGATGCCGAGCACCATGCCCGCTTCGAGCGTCGCGTCGCCGAAGCGCCCCAGGTACGGGGCCTCGTGCAGGAATACGCCGATCCCATGGCCGACGAAGTCGATGGCAGGCAGCCCCTCGGCCTCGAAGACTCGCGCGAAATCCCGATAGATGGCCGCCGCGCTGGCGCCCGGGCGGATCTGCCCAAGGACCAGGTCCCGGCACTGCGTGATGACGCCCCAGATGCGCTCCTGCTCGGCCGTGGACGAACCCACGATCGCCGTTCGGCACACCCCCGCGTGGTAGCCGGCGACGACGCCGAAGACCTCCAGGCGCACGAGGTCACCGGCCCGCAGCCGGCGCGAACTCGGCCCGACGTTCGGATACCCGCTGCGCTCCCCGGACGCGACGATCAGCAGCTTGAACGTCTCGGCCCCGCGCTCGAAGAGCCCGTCGGTGACGCGGCCGGCGAGGGCGAGCTCGGTCATGCCCGCCGAGACCGAGCCGAGTGCCTCACCGATCGACGCGTCAGTCAGGCGGCTGAGTTCGCGCAACCGCGTGATCTCGGCGGGCGTCTTGATCACGCGGGCTGCCGCGATCACATCGTCGCACGGCTCGAGGGCGACGTCGGGTACGACCTCCCGAAGTCGGTCCGCGTCGGTCGCGGGCAGGTATCCGAGTTCGATGCCGACCGTCGTGCCGCCCGTGTCGAGCTGGTGCAGCACGGATGCCAATGTGACCATTGCGTCGCCCGTGAACTCGCTGTAGACGTGGACGCGCATGTCCGGCAGGTGATCCGCGACGGTCCTGGCTTCCATGTCGACCACCATCACCTGGGGCGGCCCCTGGACGGGGCACCACGAACGCGGCATGGCGCCACCGCATGAGCGGCTGGAGGGAACAACGAACCCCGCGCCGTACGCGACGTTCTCGGGTGAGAGCAGTACGATCGCCGACCATCCCCGCCGGACTGCCGACTCCTTGAGCCGGGCGATGACCGCCTCGTCCACTCCGATCCCTCCGCGACTGTGGCAGGCGCCAGATTGTAGCTTCTTGGATATTGGATGCAAGATGCTGGTTGCGGATGGGATGGAGGAGGCGCAGTACTGGCGCCGCGTTGACGTCGGCGGCCGCGGGTCGGACCACCGCGGGTCGAGGGCACGCGCCGGGGAGGAACGGTTGGGGAGCGAGCAGGCCACCTGCAAGATTCCAGAGACGGCCGGCGAGGCCTCAGCGAGTTCGTCGCCGCGCTGGCGCCGCAGTACCGGACGGTCGGCGACCTCGCCTACTCGGTCCTCCGACAGGCGATCCTTGTTGGAGAAGCTCGCGCCAGGCGAGAAGCTTCGCCAGGAGGAGCTCGCCGCAGCCATCGGGATCTCGCGGGAACCCGTGCGGTCGGCGATCGTCCAGCTCGCCGCGGACGGTCTCGTGGTGGTCAATCCTCACCGCGGCGCCACGGTCAACGTGCTTTCACGCGAGCGCATCCGCGAGATCTACACGCTGCGTGTCCTGCTGGAGACCCACGCGGTCCGCCTGGGGATCGCGAGCATGGACGAGGCACGTCTGGCCACTCTCGAGCGACTCGGCGAGGAGCTGGACAGGGCCGAGCGGTCCCCATCCTCCGTACGGCTGCGGACCGCGTTCTACGACGCCCTCTACGATGCCGGCCGCAACCCAGTGCTCGTCGAGATGATCGACCGGCTTCGAGGCGACGTCGGCCGATATTGGTCGGTCCGACGCGAGGCGTCAGAGCACGAGCACGGCCACCGCCCACTCGCTCGAGTACGCCCGCCAGAACGATGCCGACGGCGCCGCCGCCTGGCTGGCGCAGCATTTCCACGAGGTCGCCGAGGAGCTCGTCGCCGTGCTCGACCAGGAAGCCGCCGCCAAGCTATTCGACACGCACCCGATGCCGGAGGCCCTTTGAGGGAGAGCTCCTGAGCCGGTCCGTGCGGTTGACGGTCCCGACCTGCGTGGATATTGTATCCAAACCCTCGCGGAGCAAGAGACCCCAGCCAGGAGTACGGGATGGCGTCGGCTCGACTCGTGAGCCCTTCACCTGAGCCAGCGCGAGATGCCACGCGGATGAGCCGCCTGGAGTGCATGGCGGCACTTGCGCCTCTGATCACGGACGAGCTGGTCGTCACGAACGTCGCCCGAACGGCGTTCGAATGGCACGCCGTGCTTCCCCGCGAAGGCAACCTCTACACGATGGGCATGGGGCTCGTGACACCGGTCGCCCTCGGGCTCGCGCTCGCCCTCCCCCACCGCCGCGTTCTCGCGCTCGACGGCGATGGTGGACTGCTCCTCAACCTCGGCGTCCTCGCGACGGTCGCCAATCACCCGGCGGCGAACCTCGTTTCGATCGTCTTCGACAACGAGTCCTACGCGTCGACGGGCGGCCTGCCGACGGCGACGGCCGGCCGGACCGATCTCGCCGCCATGGCGGTCGCGGCGGGCATTTCATCCGCTGTGACGGTGCGCACGGTAGACGAGTTCCAGGAGGCTGCTCGGATGGCCCTGGCGGGTCCGGGACCGGCAGTGGTCGTCGCGAAGGTGAGCGCCGAGACGCCGGCCGTCGGACCGAAGCTGATGGATGGGCGCGAGAACAAGTACCGGTTCGTGCGCCATATCGAGGCGACGGAAGGGCGGACCATCCTGCGGCCGTCCGTGGTGGGTCGGAAGGACTGAGGCCGGATGCGTCCCGAAGATGCTCGACTCGTCGTCAGCGGGCTGAAGAAGGCCGGCTTCAACTTCGCCGTGACCCTGCCCGCGACACAGGTTCACACGCTGCAGGCGGCCCTGGCCGAAGATCCGGACTTCGTCACCGTGGCGGTCGCGAACGAAGGCGAGGGGGCGGCCATCTGTGCCGGGTCCTGGATGGGCGGCCGCATGCCGCTCATGGTCATCGAGACGTCGGGAATCCTGGTTGCGACGTACGCCCTCCTGCGTTGCCACGCCACCTTCGGCATCCCCACCCTGCTGCTGTCCACGTATCGGGGGGAGCTGGGCGAGCAGGAGTGGTACGCGGTCCACACGGGCGCCGCCCTGCCGGGTGTCCTGCAGGCAATGCGCATCCCATCCCGCGTGGTGCAGGACATCGACGAGGTCGGGGCCAGTCTCCTCGAGGCGCGGCGGTCCATGGACGCCTCGCTGCATCCGGTGTCCGTCGTCCTGAGCGGACGGCTCACAAGAGGCTAGGGATGGCGGCTCCTGCAAGCTGGCATCGCATGGCCCGGACCTGGTCGACGCTATCACGGAGGCATCGATGACCCAAGCGCCCATCCTCATCAGCGCGGCCGAGTGCGAGCGGCTGCTGGCGCCGGCCGACGTCGTCGCGGAGGTCGAGCGGGCGCTGCGCTGGGATGTCGCTGGTGCGATCCAGTGGCCGGCTCCGAAGAGCCTCAACATCGCGCCGGATCGCTGGGGCAACGACTACCACGTCAAAGCGTGCATCCTCGAGGAGATTCCCGTCGCGGGGATCCGGTTCGTTTCCCACCCACCGGACGAAGCCTCGCCCGTCTGCACCCGCCTCATCCTGTTGATCGATCCCGCGACCACGCTTCCGCTGGCACTCGTGGACGAGAGCTGGAACTACGTGCAGCGGACGGTGGCGTCGATCGCACTGGCGGCACGGCTCCTCGCAGCGCCGGGTGCCTCCACCCTCGCGATCGTGGGTGCGGGACGGCTGGCGCGTATGGCCGCCCGCTACTACGCGAGCCAGTTCCGCCTGAGGGAGGTCCGGGTAAACGCGAGGCGCGACGAGCAGCGGGCGGCGCTGGCGGCCGACATTGCGTCGACCCTCGGAGTTCCGGCCCGGGCCTGCGCGTCGGCCGAGGAAGCCGTCGAGGGCGCGGACCTGGTGGTGACGGCGACAAGCGCAACGAGCGCGGTCATCGAGGACTCCTGGATCGGGCCAGGCACGGTCACCGCGTGCGTGGGAACGGGCGAGCCCGGAGCGGAGCTTGCGGAACGCAGCGATCTCTTCGTCGTCGACAGCCGCGAGCAGCTGCACCGCGAACTCGTCGAGCTGTACGGTGACGCCGCACCAGGCTGGGTCGACGCAACCGTCGGCGATATCGTCGCGGGCCGGCACCCCGGCCGCACCGATCCCGCGCAGCGGGTGCTCCTCGTGACGGAAGGCATGGCGAGCCAGGACATCGCGATCGCCCACCTCGCATATCGGCGGGCGATCGAGCGCGGGGCGGGAACCCCACTGGCGCTCGGAGGACTGCGCCCGTCGGCTGAACCGGCGATGGGTACTCGGGCGGAGGTGTCCTGAGATGGCGGTCGTGACCGTGGAAGCCTGGGCGGGGCGGACCATCGAGCAGAAACGCGCCCTGGTGGAGGCCATCACGAGAGCCATGGTCGACCATTTCGGTTCGAACCCCGACCATCTGCACGTGATCATCCATGAGGTTCCGAAGGATGCGTGGGGCCGCGGAGGCCTGCTGTCCAGCGACACGGAAGAAGGCAGCCGGGAAGCCGGGCGATGACGGTCGTGCGCGACGGGCTTCCTATCGCGGCCGCCAGCGGCATCTGGCGCGTCTCGCACATCCTCCTGGAGGTGGACGATCTCGAGCGGTCGGTGGCGTTCTACGAGGGGCTCCTCGGACTTGCCGTGCGCGAGCGCGCGGTCCTCGGTGACGGCCGACACTACGTGTCCATGGAGCAGGGGCTGGGTCTCACGACGCGATCGGGAGCCAGCGACGGGTCCTCCTTCGACCACCTGGCATTCCGCTGCCCGGGAGGTATCGACGCGGTGCGCCAGCTGCTGGGATCCGCGGCGATCCCGTTCGAGCCGATTCGCCGCACCCCCTACGGGCTGTCGATCTACTTCCGCGACCCGGACGGCTACCGCATCGAGTGCCATGACTCGACGGGCTTCGGTGGCGATCCCCAGGTCGCTTGACCCTTGGCCCCCACGTTCCGACTGCACCGCCCAACCACGTTGGACCAGGCGATCGAGCTCCTGGTGTCGCTGGGAGATGGAGCGCGGCCCTACGCCGGCGGTAGCGAACTGCTGCTGGTTCTGCGTGAGGGGCTGCTCGACGCGGACAACCTCGTCGACCTGAAGCGTATTGCCGGACTCGCGGACATCCAGATGCTGGCGGACGAACAGCAGCTCGAGATCGGAGCTCTCGCCACGCACACCCAGGTTGCGGAATCGCCGCTGGTGCGCGGACGGCTGGCCGCGCTGGCCGGTACGGAGGCGGTCCTCGCAAACCGCCGGGTGCGGAACACGGGCACGATCGGCGGAAGCCTCTGCTTCGCGGAACCGCACGGCGACACTGCCGCACTCCTGCTCGCCGTGGACGCACATGTCGTCCTGCGTGGCGCGGACGGCCTCCGGCAGGTGCCGCTCGACGCGTGGCTGCTTGGGCCATTCGACGTGGACCTCCACGCCGGCGAGATCCTGCTCGCCGTGCGCATTCCCATGCCGGTCGGGCCGAGCGCCCTTGCGTACCACCGCGCCCGCACCCTGGAGCGGCCGACGGCCAGTGCGGCCGTGGGGCTGCACGTCGGGCCGGATGGTGACCTTGCGCGCGACGTTCGCGTCGTCGTCGGGTGCGTGGGACCGAGGCCCACGCGGGTTCCGGAGGCCGAGGCTCTCCTGGCCGATTACCCGGCCGGTCAATCCGCCGAGCACGTCACGGCCGTTGCTGCCGAGTGCGGCACGATCGCGGCCCGCCAGGCCGACGTCGTCGCCGACATATACGGCCCCGAAGCGTACAAACGCCGGCTGGTGTCCGTGCTCGTGCGGCGAGCCGTGGTCGACGCGTTCGGTGTGTTCGCCGCGCCGGGCGCCGAAGAAGGACGGGCGGCAGCCTCGTGAGAATCCAGCACGACTTCGAGGTCGGGCGCGGCGCAGAGGCGGTGTGGACTCGCCTGTGGGACGTGGAGCTCGTGGCGTCATGCATCCGCGGCTGCTCCGAGGTGCAGACCATCGAGCCGCTGCGCGCCTATTCGGCGACCGTGACACAGACCATCGGACCGTTCCATGTCGCCTTCCCGCTCGCCATCGACATCCGCGAGGCCCAGCCGCCGGCACGGTTGACCGTGTCGGCGAGCGGTCGCGACAACCGGATCGCCAGTCGGGTGCAGGGCACCTTGACCACGACGCTCGCCGAGGTCGCCCGGGACCGCACCCGGGTTGCGATCGATATGGAGCTGTCGGTGCAGGGTCGGCTGGCCACTCTGGGTCACGGGATCATCGAGCGGAAGGGCCGCGACGAGCTCACCCACTTCGCGGACGAGCTCCGCCGTGCACTCTCGGAGCCGACGGAGGCCGGCGATGCCTGAAGGACTGCGGTCGCTGGCCATCTGCACGACGGTGAACGGCGTGCGCCGCGAGCTCGAAGTCGAGGCCGGCGAAACGCTCGCCCAGCTCCTTCGGGATCGCCTGTCGCTGACCGGGACCAAGGTCTCGTGCGGCGTGCAGATCTGCGGGGCGTGCACGGTGCTCCTCGATGGTCTCAGCGTGAGCGCATGCACCGTCCTGGCCGCCGAGGCCGACGGTCGCGAGATCCGGACGGTCGAAGGCCTGGCCCAGGGCGGGTTGCTCGCGCCCCTCCAGCAGGCGTTCATCGAGTGCGGCGCCTTCCAGTGCGGCTACTGCACGCCGGGCTTGCTCATGGCGTGCACGGAGCTGCTGGAACGGCATCCGGACCCGGACGAGGAGACGATCCGGAGCTGGCTCGAAGGGAACATCTGCCGCTGTACCGGGTACCGCTCCATCGTCGAGGCGGTGCGCAGGGCCGCCGCGTGGCAGGCCCACGGAGCCCGTCATGAGTGACACGTATCGCGTGATCGGGCAGCCGCTCCCCCGCGTTGACGGTCCGGCAAAGGTGACGGGCCTGGCGACCTTCGTGGGCGATCAGCGGATTCCGGGCATGCAGCACGGTGCGGTCGTTCGTAGCCAGGCGCCCCACGCCCGCATCGTGTCGATCGCCACGTCGGCTGCTCGATCGCTTCCCGGCGTCACGGCCGTACTGACCGGCGCGGACGCCGCCCGCATCCTGACACGCAACCGGTTCGGGCCAGTGGTGCGTGACATGCCCGTGCTCGCGGAGGATGTCGTGCGCTACGAGGGCGAGCCGGTGGTGCTTGTGGTCGCTCGTTCGGCGGAGGCGGCCCGGCAGGCGGCGGGCGCCGTCGAGATCGAGTACGAGGACCTGCCCGTGATCGACGACGTCGAGGCCTCCATGGAGCCCTCGACGAGACCGCTCCACGGCGCTGCGGAGAGCGGCGAGTTCGGAGGCGCCTGGGCCCGCGGCTCGGAGCCGCAGCGGAACATCGCCGGCCAGTACCACGATCGGCGCGGCGACACGGAGGCTGCGTTCGCCTCGGCCGATCGCGTGTTCGAGCACACCTACCGTCTGCCACCGGTTCACCACTATGCCCTCGAGAATCACGTTGCCATCGCAGAGCCGGAGGCTGGCGGCCTCACGATCCACGCCAGCAACCAGTACCCGTTCCTGATGGCGAAGCTCATCGCCGACCTCCTGGGCCTCTCCGAGTCGAGGGTCCGGGTTCGGGTGCCGTTCGTCGGCGGATCGTTCGGGAGCAAGGAGTACGTCAACGTGCTCCCGCTGGCGGCGCTCGCCGCGACAGCCGTGGGGGCTCCTGTCCGCATCGAGCTTGCCATGGAGGAATTGTTCCGGACAACCGCGAGGCATGGCGCCCTGATGACCTTCCGCACGGGCGTCACGCGCAACGGATCGATCGTCGGCCGCCAGGTGCGGTTGCTCTTCGACACCGGCGCCTACGCCGACCAGGGTCCGCGCGTGGTGCGGCAGGCCGGCTACCGGTCGCCAGGGCCCTATCGCATCCCCAATCTCCGCGTCGATGCCTACGCCCTGTACACGAACCGGGTACCGGCGGGCGCCTATCGCGGCTTTGGTGCCAGCCAGCCGATCTACGCATGCGAGCGCCACACCGACGAGATCGCCGCGGCGCTGGGGATGGACGCCGTCGAGTTCCGTCTCCGCAACCTCCTCGGACCCGGAGACGACTTCATGCCGGGAGACCTGCCGCTCGATTGCGACCTCCCCGCGAGCCTGCGCCTCGCCGCCGATTCCATCCGCCGGCCCGCGCGCCCGGAGCAGCGGCCGGGCCGGCTGAGAGGCGTCGGCGTCGCCGTCGGGATCAAGAACAGCGCGAGTGGCCGCCTGCCATCGAGCGCGATTGTCCGCCTGCACGCCGACGGGTCCGCCACGGTCCTCGCCAGCAGCGTGGAGATCGGGCAGGGAACACTGACCATGCTCGCCCAGGTCGCGGCTGAAACGCTTGGGCTGAGCATCGACCGGGTCCGGGTCACGACGCCGGACACGGCGGTGACCCCGTTCGACCAGCGCACGTCCTCGAGCCGGTCCACCGTTCACATGGGGACGGCCGTGTTGCGCGCCGCACAGGACGCTGCGAGGCAGGCCTGCGACGCGGCTGCCACGGCATTCGGCGTTGCCGCCGGGTCGCTCTCGCTGCGGGACGGGGCGGTGGTCGGAGGGCCGGAGCCGTTGCCGCTGGACCGCGTGATCAATGGCCCCACGTCGCGGTTCGGTGGCGAGGTCATCGGCGTCGGCCACTTCGTCCCCGAGCACCCGGACGCGCCCACGGAGTTCGGCATGCGCGCCGGATACTGGGAGGCATCGGTCGGCGCGGCGGAGGTGTCGGTCGATCCCGACACCGGGGACGTCGAGGTCACGAGATTTCGTCACGGTCGGCGACGCGGGCAGGGTGATCAACCCGCTCACCGCGCACGGACAGGAGGAAGGCGGGGCGGCGATGGCCCTCGGCCATGCGCTGTTCGAGGAGTGTCTCTACGAGGACGGTCGCCTGGTCAACCCGGGCCTGATCGACTACCGGGTTCCCACCACGCGCGACGTTCCGCTGGCGCTCGAGAGCCACCTCGTCGAGAACGGCGGCGGTCCCGGTCCGTACGGCTCGAAGGGACTGGGCGAGAGCGCGATCATCACCGCCGCCCCCGCCGTGGCGAATGCCGTCGCTGCGGCAACCGGCGCGCAGATCCGGGAACTGCCGCTGCACCCGTGGCGCGTGCTCGACGCCCTGGACGCCCTAGACGGTGTGACGGGAGAGCCCTGAAGAACCTCGCCTCGACCCGGTGGCGGATCAGGAGCTGTCGCGCTCCTGGAGTGCCCGCCAGACGCGCTCCGGCGTGAAAGGCGCCTCGCGGAGTCTGATCCCGACAGCCCGCTCGACGGCATTGGCGATCGCCGAAGCGACGGGATTCAACGCCCCCTCGCCGCCGCCCTTGGCGCCGTAGGGACCCACGCCGTCACCTCGCTCGGCGAGGATCGACCGCATCGGGGGGACGTCCGTGAAGCGAGGCACACGGTAGTCGAAGAGATTGCCGTTCAGCAGGTTCCCCTCGGCGTCGTAGACCAGCTCCTCGCGCGTGGCCATGCCGAGCCCCATGATGACGGCTCCGACGTCCTGTCCTTCGGCGAGCATCGGGTTGATGGCGCAGCCGACATCGCCCACGGTGACGAGTCGCTCGACGCGGATGACGCCCGTCGCCTCGTCCACGGTGACCTCGATTCCGACGCAGCCGACCTCGTAGAACGGCGGCATCTCCGCCGTCGAGCCGGAGCGCCGCAGGTATCCCCGGCCGATGACCTCGCCGCTGTCCCCGCCGAACCAAGCGCGCACCACCGCGCCCCAGTCACTGTGGGCCTCCCCGACCCGCACGCCGTCCCGTTCCTCGACGACCGCCGGGCCATCCTGCCCGAGCGCCTCCTGCGCCCACCGGCACAGCTGCGCACGGGCGTCACGAGCCGCGGCCTGGACGGCCAGACCCATCAGCGTGGTGGTGCGGCTCGCGCCGGTCGACCGATCGTAGGAGACAGCGCCCGTGTCCGAGTTCAGCAGTTGGACCCGCTCGAGCCGGACGCCCATCTCCCCGGCCGCGATCTGCGCGAGCACGGTCGCCGATCCCTGCCCGATCTCCGTGCTTCCACATGTCACCGTGACGGACCCGTCGTGATGGACTCGCACGATCGCCGTCGTGATCGGTTCGGAGCCCGCGTCCGACATCGAGACGCTGATCGCCTTGCCGTGGCCCGGTGATGTCGTACCCCATTGCAGCTCGCCGGCCACCAGGTCGAGATCGGCGGCGAGGTCCGCGTCGAAGCCGCGCGCCCTGGCCCACGGTCGCTCGCCAGGCGCCAGGAGGTTGCGGCGCCGGAGCTCGAGCGGGTCGATCCCGAGGCGCGCGGCCGCCTCGTCCATCTGCGACTCGCCGGCGAAGGTCGCCTGGGGGGCGCCGAAGCCCCGGAACGAGCTCGCCGGCGCCGTGTTCGTGTAGATCGCCAGGCTCTCCACCCGGAGGGCAGGGATGCGATAGGGCCCCCCGAGTCGGTTCGCGGCCTTGCGCGCGACGAGCGGCGAGTTCTCCGCGTACGCACCGCTGTTCAGCAGGATCCGCGCCTCGCGGCCAAGTATGTGACCGTCGCCGTCGAACGCCGTACGCAGGTCCACCGTCGCGGCGTCGCCCCTGGTGGTGAGGATTGCCTCCTCCACCGTGAGGGCGAGGCGTACCGGCCGCCCGCTGCGCAACGCCAGCGCAGCGGTCAGGGGCTCGATCTTCGTGTACGACTTGCTGCCGTATCCACCCCCGACGTAGGGCACGATGACGCGCACCGCCGAGAGCGGAAGCCCGAAGCAGCGGGCCAGGTCGTCCCTGACCATGTACGGGTGCTGCGCGGATGTCCACACCGTGAGGCCGCCCGACTCGAAGGACGCCATGGCCGTGTACGGCTCCATCGCGTACGCATACGCCATCGGGTACCGGTACGAACCCTCCGCCACGAAAGCGGCGGCCGAGAAGGCATCCGCGAGGTCGCCCCATGCCTGGACGGACCGAGAGCAGACGTTCGGGTGGGTGCGGTCGATGTTCTCGTCGAAGCCGCGATGCGGCCGCTGTTCGCCGGCCTGCTCATGGAGTACCGGGGCGCCCGGCGCGATCGCGGCCACCGCGTCGACCACCAGCGGAAGCGGCTCGTACGAGACCGAGATGAGCGCGAGGGCCTCGGCGGCGGTGACGGGATCCTCGGCGACCACACCGGCCACTGGTTCACCGGCGTACCGGACCTTGTCGACGGCGATCAGCGGATGGTCCGCCACAGCATGCCCGTACACCAGGTGAACGTCCGGCAGGTCCGCCGACGTCACCACGGCCACGACGCCGGGGTGCGCCGCGGCCTCCGACGTGTCGATGGAGACGATGCGGGCGTGCGGGTAGGGACTCCGGAGCACGCGGGCGTGGCACAGGCCCGGCAGCACAAGGTCGCCGGTGAAGCGGGCCTGACCAGTCACCTTGGCCAGGCCATCGCGACGGGCAACGGATTCGCCGATCGGGGAGGGCGGCAGAGGGCGGCCTGCCAGCCGCCGCGGACCGGGGTCGCTCACGACCGTGCCTCCGTCGCGGCGAGCACCGCCGCGACGATCGGTGCGTAGCCGGTGCAGCGGCAGATGTTCCCCTCGAGGCCGTGCACGACATCCTCGCGAGTCGGGTGAGGATTCTCCTCGACGAGGGCCGTCGCGGCCATCAGCATCCCCGAGGTACAGAAGCCGCACTGGAACGCGGCATGATCGATGAACGCCTGCTGCAACGGACTCAGCACCGCCTCGCGCGCCAACCCTTCGACGGTGCGAACCTCGCGGCCGCCCGCTTCGATCGCGAGCATCGTGCAACTGCTGACGGCAAGGCCGTCGACGAGCACGGTGCAGGCCCCGCAGACCTGGGCGTCGCAGGACACCTTCGTGCCCGTCAGGCCCATCCGGTCGCGGAGCACGTCCGCGAGCGTCTCGCGTGGCTCGATGCGCAGCCGGACGCCGCGGCCGTTCACGATGCAGGAGAGCTCGACGAGTGGGATCGTCGTGCCGGCGTCGTCAGCCACGTGTCGCCTCCCGGTGCGCGGCTTTGACGGCCTGTCCGAGGAGCAGACCGACCAGGTGCCGCTTGTAGTCGGCCGAGCCGTTGATGTCGTCGTATGTCAGCACTTCGTCGCGTGCCGCATCCCGCGCCGTCGCGAGGGCCTCCTCGAGCTCCTGCACGCGGACTCCGACGAGGACCGGGCCGATCGACCCAAGCAGCGTCGGGGCTTCACAGGCAGAGCCGACGGCTACGCGTACTGCCGCGATCCGGCCGCCCTGCAGGTCGATGCGGCAGGCCACGGATGCGGCAGGGCGCTCGAAGAACGCGAGCCTGGCGAACCCGTGACCACGATTGGCCACCCGCGGAGGAACCCGTACCTCGACGAGCAGTTCGCCCTGATCGCGCCCGGTCAGCAGCGGACCGGCGATGAAGTCGTCGATCGCGAGCTCGCGCTCCGCGTCGGCCGAGGACAGCCGGACGCGCCCGTCGGCCGCGAGGAGAAAGGCTGCGGGATCCGAGTGCGGCTCGGCGAAGCAGAGGTTGCCGCCGAGCGTCCCCGAGTTGCGGACCCGCACGTTCGCGATCTGCCGCTCCAGCGACGCGAGCGCGGGCACGTGCGATGCAACGAGCGTGGACCGTTCGATCTCGCGATGGGTCGACGTCGCACCGATACGCAGCCAGCCATCCGGCATCACGTCGATCCCACGCAGCGATGGGATCCCCTTGACGTCCACGAGGTGGCTGAACGACGCCAGGCCCAGCTTCATGACCTGGAGCAGCTCGGTGCCCCCGGCATACGGCACGGCCTCCCCCGGGAACTCGTCGAGCAGACGCGATGCCTCCTGGATCGTGGCGGGGCGGTGGAGCTCGAACCTCGGGATCATCGGCTCAGGCCTGCCCCACCCGGTCCAGGTTCCGCCGCTGAACGACGCGAGCCATCTCGGCATTGACGTGGGCGCCGAGAGGCTCGTAGGGCAGCCGCTCCTGGTTGCACAGGTCCATGGCGATGCGCGCGTAGACCAGGGACGCGTCGACGAGGTCCTTGATCCTGAAGGCCTTTCGCGCGGCGTGGTCGGCGCCGCGTGGCGCGTAGCTCACGGCCGGAATGCCGAGCTCGTTGAAGGCGTTGGTGTCGCGCCACATGCCTCGAGACGGGTGGCCCCACGGCGATGGGTGGCGTCTCGAACACCTGGGCGTGACAGCGCCGGATCGTATCGACCAACCGCTCGACGCCCTTGCCCTCGAACCCGGGGCGATAGAGGACGAGATCCACATGGCCGGGGACGCCCAGCGCGCGCAGCACGTCTCGGAGTTCCTCGCGCACGTCCAGGGGGTTGACTCCGGGAAGGATGCGCGCGTCGACGTAGAAGCTGCAGACCTGGGGGGTGCTGGTCAGGTTGTATGGGTACCCTGACCGGATCGCGTTGACGCTCGCCTTGGGGACGATCGTTCCGCTCTCGCCCTCGTGGGTCATCCTCGCCTGGTATCCGGTGGCCCACGACTCGAATTCGGCAATGGCGGCGGCGGCCCGAACGATCGCGTTGGGGGCCTCGCGCATGGACGTGGGCCGGGGCAGGTACGGCGTGTAGTACCTCGGCTGATCCGAGAAGACGGTGACCTTGAAATGCGCCTTGCCCGCCTCGACCCACACGATGCCGAACCCCGTACCCTCGGCGACGAGGGCGAAGTCCGCCACCGCGCCGTGAGTCACGAGATACCGGGCACCCAGGTCCTTGGAGAGGTAGGGGACGCCCTCGAACTCGTCCACGGGCTCGCGGGAGATCTCGCCGGCCACGGCGCTCACGATGAGATCCCCCTTGAGCGGATAGCCGCCGTCGCGGATCGCCTTCGCGGCGACCAGGAAGGCCGCCATCGGCCCCTTGTCGTTGACCACGCCGTCCCCATGGATCTCGTCCCCGTCGATCCAGGCGCCATGGTAGAGAGGGTCAGCCGGTTCGCGGGCCGACCAGACCGCGTCGCTGCGGAGGGTCGTGTCGAGGTGCGCGTTGAAGATGAGGCTGTACCCGCCCCCACTGCCCTCGATCGTCGCGGCGACGTTGATACGGTCGGGCACGAGCGCGATCCGGCGGGGCCGGAACCCGTTCCGTTCCAGCCATGCATGGACGAACTCTCCGGCCGCGCCCTCGTTTCCCGTCGGACTGTCGATGTTGCCGAGCTCCAGGGCGAGGTCCACGACTTCCTGTGGGTCGATGCGGGCGACGATCTGATCCGGCGTCACGCGTGGCCTCCAGAGCGTTCTGTACGCAATCTTTGCGGCATTGTATCCATATGGACAGCCTGCACGCCATGCTGAGTCGCCGCCGAATGGTCGGATGAGCCTGTTGACGGTGTGTACAATGACCAGCGCATTGTCCACGTGAACGGTCGGCGGGTCTTCAATCCCGTCCTCGGCACCGTGGTCACCAGCACGGACGGATCGAGATCTCTCGCGGTCGACACCGCCCAGGGCCCCGGATCTCAACCGGGCGGCGGCCTGGATCGCAGAACTGAGCAGGTGCAGGGTGACGCTGACGCGACGTAACAGCGGATACGACGGCGAACGCCTCGCGTCCCTCGTGGCCGCGAACCGGTCCGGCAACGTGACCGCCCAGGACCTCGCGCTGACGACGCTTCGGCAGGCCATCCTCGACGGCACCATCGAACCGGGCGCGCGCCTCCGCCAGGAGGACCTCGCCTCGATCTTCGACGCAAGCCGCATCCCCGTCCGCGAGGCCCTGCGCGCCCTCGAGCACGAAGGCCTGGTGACATCGGAGCCGCACCGCGGGTTCACGGTGACGACTCTCGATGCCGACCAGATCGAGGAGATCTACGACCTGCGATCCGTCCTCGAGGGCCACGCGGTTCGGCTGGCCGTTCCTCTCCTCACCCAGCAGGATCTTGACGACCTGCAGCAGCTGTACGACGAGATGCTGGCGGCGGGCAATCCGGACGACGAGCTGGCCGTCCGCGAGCGCTTCTACATGCGCCTGTATTCGGTCACCGCGCGACCGCGCCTCGTCGGGTTGATCGCCCGGCTTCGGCAGGAGGTCTCGCGATCCCTGCGCTGGAAGCTCGTCCAGCATTCACCCGAGCATCACGAGGTCTTCTTTGACGCCATCAGGCGCGGCGATGCCGATACGGCCGCGCGCGAGCTGAGCGTCCACTACACGAAGGTCGTTGCGCTGCTGCGCCGGTTCCTCCGCGAATCCGAGAGCAGCCGGCACTAGTCTCGATCGCCCGCCTGGCAGCCGGGGAGCACCTGCCTCGACGCCGAACGTCACCGGCCGGAGCCCCCTGCGCGGCCCGTAGCGGTATCGGCTACCCACTGCTGGTGGCTCGGCTGGCAGCATGCAAGCCGACCTATCTTGTGGACAATCTGCATGGCCATGCGTACAATCCGCCCGTCCAGGCATGAGTCCGGAGGGGTGGGCGTGTCGCGATGACGACCGTCGAGGAAGTCGGCTTCTGGAGCCACGGCTGTCGCCTCGCGGGAACGCTGATGACCCCGGATGGGGCATCCTCGGGTCCGGTCCCGGTGATCGTGCAGGGGCCGGGGTGGATGGGCCTGCGCTCGGCGCGTCTCTACCGCCCGTATCACGAGGCACTCCTGGCCGCCGGGTTCGCCGTGATGACGCTCGACTACCGCGGCTTCGGCGACTCCGAGGGAGACGCGACGCTTCTCGATCCGGCCGCCCAGGTCGCCGACATCGTCGCGGCCATCGACTACGCGGCCACCAGGGACGATCTCGACATCCGCCGGTTGGGCGTCTTCGGCTCGGGGGGCACGGGCGGCGGCAACGCGGTGATCGTCGCCGGCATCGACCCCAGGGTCAGGGCCGTGGTGAGCCAGCTCCCGGTTGCGGACGGCCGCGACTGGCTGCACCGCATGCGTCGCGAGTACGAGTGGCTCGAGTTCCAGGAGCGCGTCGAGGAGGACCTCCGGCGGCGCGCGGCCACCGGCCAGGGCGAGCTCGTGCCGCCGCGCGACGGGATCATGGTTCCCACCCCGGAGCGCCGCACCACCACCGTCAAGAGCGACGTCGACGGGCGCGTCCCCGGGCAGGTGGCACTCGCCAGTGCCGCGGCGATCTTCGCCTACCGCCCCATCGACCACGTCGCCCGGATCAGCCCGCGGGCCGCCATGTTCATCTGCGTCGAGCGCGATGCGACCACCCCGGAGGATCACGCGATGGCTCTCTACGAACGCGCGGGGGCGCCGAAACGCCTCGTCGTCCAGACGGGCACGACCCACTACGCCGCGTATGCGCACTACGCTTCCCTGGTCACGCCGCTGATCGTCGACTGGTTCACGCGGCACGTGGTCGCCGGGGACGTGCTCGTCCATGACGCGGCCGCGGAGACCGGCATCACCAGGCTCGTCGTCGCATGAACGGCTCCACACCGGCCGCCGGCTCCTACGACCTCGTCGTCCGTGGCGGTACCCTGGTCTCGCCCTCGGGACGGACCGTGGCCGACCTGGCCATCCGCGACGGACGCATCGCCGCCATCGTGGCTCCGGGCACGCCGCTGGACGCCGCGGACGTGCTCGACGCGACCGGGCGCATGGTCCTGCCCGGGCTGGTCGACGTCCACACGCACCACCGCGAGCCGGGCTTCACGGCCAAGGGCGACATCACGACCGAGACGGCCGCGGGCGCGGCGGGCGGCGTCACCACGAGCTTCGGCATGCCGAACGTGTCGCCTCCGCCGAACACGCCCGAGCGCCTGTCCGAGATGCTGGCGCTGTATGCCGAGAAGTCGCTGGTCGACTACAACGTGAACGCCTCGGGCGCGGTGCCCGACCAGATCCCCGGGCTGGCCACGATGGGAATCGCGGCGTTCAAGGTCTTCATGGTCGAGGACACCGGGCGCGATTACCCCCACATGCCCGGTACGGGCGTGCACGACCACGGCAAGCTCCTCGAGATCTTCGAAGCGGTCGCGGGCACGGGACTCCGCCTGATGGTGCACCCGCACGACCAGCCCCTCATGAGCCACATCGAGCACGGTTTCTGGAACCGCGGCGAGCGGGACTTCCGGGCCTACGCCAGGGCCTACGCCGCCTACGACGGCATCATCTGGGACACGGCGGCCGCGCTGCTGCTGCGCCTCCAGCGCGCCACCGGTACGCCGCTGCACCTGCTGCACACGCAGAGCCGCGGGGTGATCCGGCTGCTGCGCGAAGCGAAGGCCGACGGGCAGGCGGTCACCGCCGAGATCAACCCGTGGGCGCTGTTCCTGACCAACGACTGGGCGACCGTGGAGCGGCTGGGCGCGTACGCCCTCTCGTACTGGGTGCCGGACGTGAACACGGAACCCCTGTGGGCGGCCCTGAACGACGGGACGGTGGACCTCATCGCCACCGACCACGCACCGCACCTGCGCGAGGAGAAGGAGCCGGGTTGGACCGACGGCTGGAAGGCGCACACTGGCACCCCGTCGATCCAGTTCTACCTGTCCATGCTCCTCGACGCGGCCCACCGCGGGCGCATCTCCCTCGAGCGGGTCGTGGAGGTCACGTCCTCCGCCCCGGCCCGCGCCCTCGGACTGGGGACGAAGGGTCGCCTCGAGGTGGGCGCGGACGCAGACCTCGCCATCGTCGACCTCGACGCCCGGCTGGAGGTTCGCGACGACATCGTCGTCAGCCGCATCGGCTGGTCCCCGTACTCGGGTCGCGTCTACACCGGCGCGGTGACGCAGACGCTGGTGCGCGGCCGGCTCGTGTATGACCGAGGAACCGTCGTCGGCAATCCCGGCTGGGGCAGGCAGGTCCGGCCCACGGAGCCCGTCGTCACGCCGATCCCTGCGGCGGCCCGCAGCGTGCCGGCGGAGAGCAAGGAGCAGAGCGTCCCATGACTACGCGTTTCGGCCTGCTCGTCCCGCACTTCGGCGAGGACGCCGACCAGGACCTCCTCGTCCAGGGTGCCCGCCTCGCGGAGGACCTGGGGTTCGACTCACTCTGGGTGCGCGACCACCTGGTCTTCCACCCGCACGGCATGGAAGGCACCGACCGGACGTTCATCGAGCCGTTCGTGACGCTCGCCTTCCTCGCGGGGGCGACGACCCGCATCGGTCTCGGCACCGCCACCGTGATCCCCTTCCGCCACCCGGTGTACCTCGCCTACAGCGTCGGCTCGCTCTCCTGGCTCAGCCGGCGGCGGTTCGATCTCGGCATCGGCGCGGGCAACTTCCAGCACGAGTTCGACGTGATCGGACTCGGAGACGCGGACCGTCCGGCGCTCATGCGGGAGCAGGTGGAGATCGCCCGGCGCCTCTGGTCGGGTGCGAGCGTCGAGCAGCACAGCGACGTCTACGACTTCTCGGACGTCGACCTCAAACCGACACCGGTGTCGCCGGTGCCCGTCTGGTGGGGCGGCGCGACGCCGGCCTCGGCGAGGCTGGCGGTCGATTTCTGCGACGGCTGGCTGCCGGGACGCATCACGTTCCCCACCTACGCGCGTCGCCGGGAGCAGATCGCAGAACGATGCGGGGAGCAGGGGCGGCCGCTCATCATGACCGGCGCGGTGCCCGTGACGAGCGTGGCCGCGACCCGCGAGGAGGCGCTCCGCCAGCTCAACGTTCCGGGTCTCATCAAGAACGCCAACAACCAGCGGTTCTGGCTCAAGCCGCCGTCCGGCGAGTTCACCCGCATCGAGGAGCTCGACGGGTCCATCCTCGCCGGAACGGTCGACGACGTCGCAGAGGGTGTCGCCCGGTACACCGACATCGGGTGCGACCTCCTCGTGTTCGACCTCCGGTTCCGGTTCACCGACTGGCTCGACCAGATCCGGATCATCGCCGACGAGGTGCTGCCCCGGGCGGGCTCTGGCGACCTGGCGCAGATCGAGCGGGCCGGCTGACCGCCGCGCAGCGACGGCACACTGCACCCACAGGCGCGGCCGTCGGACCGCCCGCGGAGGACACGCGACGTGGCAAAGTTCGGATACGCGGCAATGCTCGAGCAGTTCGAACCGACGCCGCTGCTCGACTGGTGCGAGGCGGCGGAGCGCGCCGGCTTCGACGCGGGCTTCCAGGTCAGCGAGCACTTCAACCCGTGGACCCCCCAGCAGGGCCAGAGCGCATTCGCGTGGGCGTTCATGGGGGCGCTCGGGCAGCGCACGAGCCTCCCGTTCGGGCCCGCCGTCACCTGTCCAGGCTTCCGCTACCACCCCGTCGTGATCGCCCACGCGGCCGCGACCCTGGGGGCGATGTATCCGGGGCGCTTCTGGCTCGGGCTCGGCGCGGGAGAGGCACTCAACGAGCACGTGGTCGGCGGCGAGTGGCCGGACGTCGGCACGCGAAGCGCCATGCTCTTCGAATCGATCGAGATCATCGCGAAGCTCTTCACTGGCGCCCTGGTCCGTCACCGCAGCCCGTTCTTCACCGTGGACGGCGCCCGGCTGTACACCCGGCCGGCCGACCCGGTTCCGATCTACGTGGCGACCGCCGGGCCGCTGAACGCCGAACGCACCGGGCGACTCGCCGACGGCATGATCACCGTCGGAGCGGCCGACGAGAAGATCGGTACGCTCTTCGAGCGATACGCCCGCGGCGCGGAGCAGGCCGGCAAGGATCCCTCGCGGACGCGCCGCATCCTCCAGGTCCACGTCAGCTGGGCGCCCACCGACGACGAGGCGATGACGAACGCGATGTCCGAATGGCCCAACGGCGGAATGAACTTCTCCAAGCAGGACATCCGGAACCCGGAAGACTTCGCGGCCATGGCGAAGCTGGTGCGCCCGGAGCACTTCGTCAACCGCGTGCTCATCAGCCCGGATCCCGCGGTGCACGTCGCCCACCTGCGCAAGTTCGTGGAGATGGGCTTCGACGAGATCTTCGTCCACAACGTCGGGCGCAACCAGGCGGCCTTCATCGCGATGTACGGCGAGCAGGTGCTGCCCGCGCTCCGTTCCTGACCCGTCCCCGTCGAACGCGAGGAGACCACCGATGAAGACCACGACGTCGACGCAGGTCACCCACTACGAGGTGCAGAAGAAGCGGCGCAATGCGCTGCTCGAGGAGTGGCGGCAGTACCACAAGGCCGTCGTCAAGCGGGCGGACGTGCAGATGGTGGACGTCCCGTCGCGGCGGATGCGGCGCGGCGTCTACATGGGCTGGGACGGCGATCGGCCGACCAAGAACCTCGATGCGACGCTCCACGAGCTGCCGGCGCACACGGTGACGCCGGTCCACCGGCACTCCTGGGACGCCATCATGTTCGTCGAGTCGGGCCAGGGCTGGACCGAGATCGACGGACAGGTCGTGCAGTGGCGACCGTGGGACACGGTGCACCTGCCGAGCTGGTCCTGGCACCGGCACGGGAACGATTCCGACACGCCCGCCGTGTTCCATACGTGGAGCGTCGAGCCGATGCTCGAGGCCTTCGGCGTCGCCGTGCTCGAGGAAGGCGGGGACGCGCCGTACGCGGATCTCCCGCTCCCCCCTCGACAGGCGGATCCCCCCGCGGGCGACGATCCGTATGCACGGCGGGTCCGGCGGTTGGCGCGTGGGGCCGGCGGAGCTGAGGGGGCCCGGCTCATCACCCGCTTCGACGACGTCCGGGGCGTGGTGACCAAGCGCGGTGCCCGAAGCCTGTTCCTCGTCGATCAGTCGATCGGGTTCCACACGGCCGGCCTGAGCGCCGTCATGCACGAGCTCGCTCCCGGCCTGTACCAGTCGCGCCACCGGCACGGGGGCCAGGCGTGGCTGTACGTCGTGTCCGGGCAGGGGCACAGCGACATCGACGGGGTGTCGTACCCCTGGGAGGCGGGCGACCTGGTGGTCGTCGATCACTGGGCGTGGCACCAGCACTTCAACGACGATCACGAGAAGACGGCCCGGCTGATCCGGGTGCACAACTTCGACGCTCTCTACGACATGATCCGGGTCCTGCTCGACCCGCTCGACCTGTTCGAGGAACCGCCCGTCCTCGACGCGCCCGATCTGTCGGGGATCACCTGGCCCGACCACTTCGACGGGCGCCCGGATGCCTGACGCGTGACGGCGCTGCAGCTGCCACCCGGATCGGAGGGCCTCGCCAGCCTCGCCGAGCTGCCCGAGGATGGCTGGCTCGACCGATGGGACCGGATCATCGTCGATCCGGGCATCAAGGAGCGGCTCATCAACTTCGGGACCTTCTACTTCGGTCCCCGGGCCGGGTACTCGGCGGTGGGCCTTCCCGTCCACGGCCTGGTCCTCCTCGAGGGCCCGCCCGGTACGGGCAAGACCACGCTGGCGTCCGGCCTCGCCAACCAGCTCGCCCCCATCGTGAACGGGGGCAGCCTGCTGTTCCTGGTGGTCGACCCGCACGGGCTGCCCAGCCAGCTCCTGGGCGAGAGCCAGCGCGCGGTCGCGCGGCTGTTCGAGCGGACGCTTCCCGACATCGCGGCCCGCGGGCGCCCGGTCGTCGTGCTGCTCGACGAGGTCGAAGCCCTGGCGGTCAACCGCGGAGGCGCCTCCCTGGAGACCAACCCGGTCGACGTGCACCGCGCCACCGATGCGGTCCTGGCGGGCCTTGACCACGTCTCCGAAGCGTGCCGCAACGTCCTGTTCGTTGCGACGACCAACTACGTCCGCGGCGTGGACCCCGCCTTCCTGTCGCGCGCCGACCTGATCGAGCGTGTGGACCTGCCAGGGATCGAGGCCGTGGCCGCGATCCTGCTCGACACGCTGCGCGAGATGTCGCCGTCGTTCTCTCCCGACCCGGCTCACCTTCGGTCGGTGGCGCACGAGTGCGTGGCGCAGCACCTGGATGCCCGCGGCCTCAGGAAGCTCGTGGTGCGCGCCCTCATCCGGCGGAGAGACCTTGCCGAGGACCCCAGCCGCCTCAGCCTCCCGGATCTCGAGGAGGCGCTCGCAGATGTGTACAACCTGGGGTAGATTGTGCCCACGCACGGTGAGAAAGTCTCCGAAACGCCGCGATAGCGGGAGGCCACGGTGGCAGTGCCAGGACAACGGGCATCGAACGCGCCGGCGGCCCCCGCCCCCGGGGTCCTCGGCGGCACCGCGCTGGCCGCGCCCGTGAGCGAGCAACCCGGACTCGAGGGACGCGGCGTGCGAGGGGCCGTTGGCGGCTTCCTGGCGTATTCGCCCACCCTCCCGATCCTCTCGGTCCTCATCTTCCTGGGCGCGTGGCAGCTCGTCGGATCGGGCCTCAACCCGATCCTGCTGGCGACGCCGTCGGCGGTGGCGACGTCCTTCGTCAAGATCGTCCAGGACGGCAGCCTCGCTCCCGCGTTCCTGCGCGCGATGGAAGTGCTCGCCGTCGGCTTCGGGCTGGCGGCCGTGGTCGGCATCGCCGTTGGTGTCCTCATGGGCCGGAGCCAGACGGCGGATCGCGTCCTCAGCCCGTACGTGAACTTCTTCCAGGCGACTCCGCTGATCGCCCTGGTGCCGCTGATCGTCATCTGGTTCGGCATCGGGTTCGTTGCCGAGGTCGCCGTCACGTTCCTCCTGGCCGTCTGGTCGATCATCGTCAACACGTCGGAGGGCGTCCGCAACACGCCGGACACGCTCCTCGACATGGCCCGCGTCTACCACACGACGGAACGGTCGGTGATCCGCAACATCGCCATGCCCTACGCGGTCCCGTTCATCTTCGCCGGACTCAGGATCGCCCTGGCCAAGGCGCTGATCGGCGTGATCATCGCCGAGATGGACGTCAGCCTCGCCGGCCTCGGCGGGCTGATCCAGAACTTCGGCGACGCCTTCGAGACCGCCCAGCTCATGGCGGCGATCATCACGTCGTCGCTGGTGGGTGTCATCGGCACGGTCGTGCTCGAGCTTCTCCGTCGGCGGATCGCCCCCTGGGCGAGCCGGTCGAAGGTCCACACGCAGGTCTGAGGACGACGGTCATGGCTGCCCCATACGCGTCCACCGGGCCAGCGCGCCGCCCCGGCGCCACTCCTCCTGCTCCCGCCCGCATCGAGCTCCGCAACGTGTCGAAGCGGTTCGCCCGTCCGGGCAAGTCGGCGCAGCCACTGACCGTGCTGTCGGATGTCTCGCTCGCCATCCCGGAAGGAACGTTCGTCTCGCTCATCGGGGCCTCCGGGTGTGGCAAGACCACGATGCTGCGGATGATGTCCGGCCTCGTCCCGTACGACGAGGGCAGCATTCAGATCAACGGGCAGCTGGTCCGCGGGATTCCACCCTCGATCGGGTTCGTCTTCCAGGAGCCGGCGCTCCTGCCCTGGAGGACGGTCCGCCAGAACGTCGCGTTCGCGCTGCAGCAGCACCCGATGGACCGCCGGGAACTGGAGGACCGTGTCTCCGAGAAGCTCCGCCTGGCGAACCTCCACGACTTCGGCGATTACTACCCGCGAATGCTGTCGGGCGGGATGCAGCAGCGTGTCGGCCTGGCCAGGGCCCTGGTCGGCGACCCGGACGTCCTCTTCATGGACGAGCCGCTGTCCGCGCTCGACGCGTTCACGCGGCGCCGGCTGCAACAGGACATCGCCGACATCATCACGTCCGCCAGCGCAACCACCGTCCTCGTCACGCACGACGTCGACGAGGCGATCTTCTTCTCAGATCGGATCATCGTCATGGGGACGCCCCCTGCCTCGATCCGGGAAGTGGTCGACGTCCCGCTGCCACGTCCGCGACGTCACGTGGACCTGCTGCAGAACCCAGTCGTGGCCGAAATCCGCGACCACGTGCTGGGCACCGTTCTCGGGTTGGCCTGAGTGCCCGCCTCCACACCGGAGGCGGCTCGCGAGGAGAAAGGGGAACCGATGAGGACCACCAGGGGGAACGCCGCACTGCCCGGCCGTGCGGCACGGGTCTTCACGATCGCTGCCGTCGGGATGCTTGTCGCCGCCTGCTCCGCGACGAACAGCACGCCCGCGCCCGCTTCGGCGGCGCCTGCGTCATCCGCACCGGCAGCTTCGGCAGCGGCACCGGCAAGCGCGGCGGCTTCGGCGGCTGCGTCGGCTGCGGCCGCATCGAGCGCGCCGGCCGCATCGGCAGGGGCAGCGGCCTCCTTCGCGCCGCCGAACCTCTCCGGTGACACGATCAGGATCGCCGTCGGCGCGTCGCCGCAGGCGAGCGACACGAAGGTCGCCCTGATGGCCCAGATCCTGCAGTCCTGGGGCGCGACGAGCTCGGTCGTGAACCAGACCGGCGACCCGGCGGCCGTTCGCGTGATCCTCGCGGGCGACGCGGAGGTAGGCGCGATCGCCGTGACGACCGCGATCAACTCCGGCCTGATGGTCTTCGGCCCGGCCCAGCCGCGGCTCGACTACGACTTCATGGGTGCCCCGTCGCTGAAGACGGTCTCCCAGCTGCCGGGCCACATCTACGGGACGTCGAACACGCACGGGCTCGAGGCCCTGATGTTCGCCGACCTCCTCTCCAAGTACAACATCGCCCCGTCCAGCGTGCACGTGACGCTGGCCGGCGGCGCGTCCGTGCGCGTGAGCGCGATGCTCGCGCACCACATCGACGCGACGTTCGTCCATTTCGACAGCGTGGCGACGCTGACCGCGGCAGGCTTCAACGTGCTGGCCAAGATGCCGGTCGTCGCCCCCGAGCTGTCCGACTCGTTCCTCGGCGCGACGCCGGCCTGGGTCAAGGCTCATCCCGACCTGGCGCAGGCCGTCGACGAGGCGTGGATCATGGCCGCCCAGGTCTTCAACAACGACAAGGCCCAGTGGGTCGCCGCGGCGGTGAAGTACGCGGGCGGTTCGGCGACCGATGCCGGAACGCTGTACGACCAGCTGAAGCAGGGGGACACGTTCCCGGCCACGAAGAACGCCTTCTCGGCCGCGTCGGCCACCACGCAGGAAACCCTGGCGGCGAAGGTCGGAGCCATCACTTCGACGCCACCGGCCAGCGCGTGGCTGGATGAGACACCATGGGATCAGGCCGCGGCGGCTCTGAACCTGCCCTGACCAGCGCGAGGGATCCCGCCCTGACGCTGTCGATGCTCGTTGCCCGGTACGACCGGAACGCGGCCCTCCTCGACGGCCACGTTCCGGTCGAGGGCATCGACCTCGAGGTCCACGAAGAGAACAACGATCGAGCCCGTCAGCAGCTTGGGCTGACGGGCTCGTACGACGTCTGGGAAGGGTACGCGGGCCGGTACCTGATGGACCTGGACGCAGGCCGGCGGACCTTCTCGGCCATCCCGGTCTTTCCAAAGCGCACCTTCCGGCACTCCTCGATCTACGTCCGGCGGGGCGGGCCCGTCCACTCACCCGGCGACCTCACCGGCCGCCGGGTCGGCCTGCAGCACTGGGCCACCACGGCCGCGCTCTGGGCCAGGGCGGTGCTGGCCGAGGAATCCGGCGTCGACCTCGGGTCCGTCGAGTGGGTGCAGACCTCGCCGGACGTCCCGCGGTGGACCCGCCCTCCGTGGTTGCGCCTGGAGCAGGCTCGACCGGACGCCGACCTGGCCACGATGCTGCTCTCGGGCGAGGTCGACGCGGCCATCACGTCGGAGGCGTGGGTCCCGTACGAGCATCCCGAGTTCGACTTCCTGCTCCCCGACTACGGCGCCCTCGAGCGCGAGTACTTCGCCCGGACTCGCGTGTTTCCGATCATGCACCTGCTGCTCGTGCGGACGTCCCTCCTCGACGCGGACCCATCCCTCGCGCGCCGCCTGTTCGATGCCTGGACTGCGTCCAAGCTCGTCTGCCTTGATCGGTTCCGGCGGGATCGTCTGCTTCTCACGTCGATGTGGTTCCAAGGCCTGCTCCAGGAGGAGCGCGCGGCCGCGGGCTCGGACGACACGTACCCGTGGGGCTTCGTCCGGTGCCGGCACGAGATCGCGACGCTGCTGGACCACGCCCTGGCGCAGGGCCTCATCGCCACGCCGATGCGCCCGGAGGACGTGTTCCACCCCTCGTCGCTCGCGACCTGATCGCCCCCGTCGCGGTTCGCGCCACGCCGGCCTATCCTGTTCGCCCGTTCGGGTGACACAGCAGCCGGAGGCGCCACATGCTCGACCTCACGACCGAATTCGGGGCCCGCGCCGACCGACGCCTCAGGGCCGACGAAGTGGGGTGGTTCACCACGGTGCGCGCCGACGGCACGCCGGTGCCCGTCCCGGTCTGGTTCATCTGGGACGGCGAGACGATCCTGCTGTACAGCCAGCCGAAGGCCGGGAAGGTCCGCAACATCGCCGCGAACCCGCGCGCCTCCCTGCATCTCGACACGGACGCGCACGGGAACGACATGGTCGTCGTGACCGGCGAAGCCCGCGTGGACCCAGCGACGCCGGCCGCAACGTTCCTGCCGGCCTACGTCGACAAGTACCGGAGGCGCATCGACGAGGCGTTCGGCGGACGGACCGAGGAGCTGGCCGCCGACTACTCGACGCCGATCCGGATGGTCCCGGACCGGATCTCCGGGTTCTGACCCGAGGCGCACGATGCCCACGCGACACGAAACGCTCGAGATCGCGGGACGACGGATCGCGGTCAGCAACCCGGACAAGGTCTTCTTCACGGGCCCGGGTTTCACCAAGCTCGATCTCGTCCGCTACTACCTCGCCGTGGCCGACGGCGCTCTCCGCGGCGCCGGCGGCCGGCCCATGGCCCTGAAGCGCTACGTGAACGGGGCGGCTGGCGAGTTCTTCTTCCAGAAGCGCGCGCCGGAGTCGCGGCCCGACTGGGTGGAGACCGTCGAGCTGTCGTTCCCGTCGGGCCGGACGGCGAACGAGGTCGTCGTGCACGACGCCTCGCAGCTCGCCTGGATCGTCAACCTCGGGTGCATCGACCTGAACCCGCACCCGGTGCGCGCGGACGACCTCGACCACCCCGACGAGCTGCGCGTCGACCTCGACCCGGGGCCGGCGGTGCCGTGGGACGACATCCGGCGGGTGGCTCTCGTGGTGCGCGACGTGCTCTCGGATCACGGCCTCACGGGCTGGCCCAAGACGTCCGGCTCGCGCGGCATCCACGTCAACGTGCGCATCGAGCGACGGTGGGAGTTCGGCGACGTGCGCCGCGCCGCGCTGGCGCTGGCACGGGAGGTCGAGCGGCGCGTGCCCGACATCGCCACCAGCCGATGGTGGAAGGAGGAGCGGCACGGCGTCTTCATCGACTACAACCAGAACGCGAAGGACCGCACCGTCGCGTCCGCGTATTCGGTCCGTCCCGTGCCCGACGCCCGCGTCTCCACCCCGCTGACGTGGGACGAGGTTCCGACGGCCGACCCGGCCGCCTTCACCCTCGCGACGGTTCCCGAACGGTACGCCCGCCTGGGTGACCCGGGCGAGGGGATCGACGAAGCGGTCGGGTCGCTCGACCCTCTGCTCGACCTTTCGGCGCGCCAGGAGGCGCAGGGCCTCGGGGAGGCGCCGTGGCCCCCCCACTACCCCAAGCCCGCCGACGAGCCTCCCCGCGTGATGCCGTCGCGTCGCCGCATGACGATGCCCCTGGTCGAGATCGGGCGCGCCGCGACGAAGGACGAGGCACTCGCCGGACTGGCGCGCTGGAGCGCGCGGCACCCCGACGCGGCACGGCTCCTGCAGCCGGACGACGTGCTGGTGGACGCGATGCGCGGGAGGTACACGACCTGGACCCGCATCCGCGTGAACCTGCGTCATGTCCCCGAGGAGGACCGGCCCGCGCAGGAGGCGCTGGATCCCGACTACAGCCCCTGGTAGTCCCGTGTCGCCGGGCATCCCGGCAGGTCGACGCGGCACGAGGCCGCGGCAGCCTAGGGCGCGAGCCTCGCGAGACGATCGGCTTCCAGGGCCCCCTCCGCCACCCAGATCCGCCCGTCCGGGGCCATGGCAGGCCACCAGGGACCGCTGGCGGCGACGGGCATCCGGACCTGGACCACCGCCCCGGACGCGGGGTCGACGCGTGCGATCGCATCGCCGAGCTGGCCGATCCAGATCCGCCCCGCGTCGTCGATTGTCACGCCGTACCCCGCCGTCCCGGTACCCAGCCGGGTCGCGGTCATCGAGCCGGTCGCCGGGTCAAGGCGGCCCAGGACGCCGTCGAGCGTCGAGAACCAGACGATCCCCGTGCGCGCAACGGCGATCCCGACCGGCTCGCCCTGCGTGGCCGCACCCCGGTACTCCCGGATCGCGCCCGTCCCGGGGTCCAGCACGCCGACGGCCCTGCCGTCCATCTCCGTGAACCAGGCACGCCCGTCCGGTGCGAGGGCGATCCAGTACGGGATCGAGTTCGGAGATGGGATCGGGTACTCGCGCACGGCTCCGGACGTGGGATCGAGGACGGCGATCCGGCCCGCCGCCTGCTCGGTCACGTAGACCGCGCCCGACGGCGCGACGGCGATCCCCACCGGTCCCGCATGCACCGTGGGGAGCGGGAACTCGCGCACGGTGCCGGTGGCGGGATCGAGCATCCCGACCTGGTCGGTCGCCTCCTCCGCCCACCAGACTCGCCCGTCGGGGCCCACGGCGAGGCCCATCACCGAACGGATCGGCTGCGCCAGCACGAGCTCCCGGACCACGCCGGTTCCCGGGTCGAGCTCCGCGATCCGGTTGCCGTCCATCTCGCCGACCCAGACGTGCCCGTCCGGCGCGACAGCGGGGATCATGAGGCCGCTGCGAGGCGTGGGGATGGTGTACTCGGTGATGCCACCGGTCGTGGCCGTCACGGCGTTCGACGCGACACCCCATGGCACGGACGAGGGTCCGGCGGTGCCGGAAGGGGCGCCGACGCCCGCGGCGGCGAACCCGAGCAGCAGTACGACAGCGCCGAACCCGACACCGGCGATCGGCGGCGCCGCGTGCCGGGCCAGCGTCCGTGGCGATGCGCGGCCGTACGCCACCACGGCCGCCGCCAGCGTCGCGATCACCACGGCCAGGAGGACCTGTGGCGGCACGTCGGGAGCCGGCGAGCCAAGGGGACCGGCGTTCACCGTCGCCGGCGGCGGAACCAGCCCGGCGAGCGGCAGGGGAACGGCCACCTCGTCGGTCGCGCCCCGGGCCGTGAACGTGAGCCGTGCCGTCCACGTCCCGGGAGCGGGCGCCAGCTCCACGAATGCGTCGTACGCCTGCGTGGGGCCGGCGTCGGACTGCTCTCGCGAGCCGGGCACGAGCAGGAGCGACGGGCCGGCATGACCCGCCGGGTCGACGAGCTGCACCCGGACCGGCACGGGCGCGCCCGGCGTGACGGGGACGTCCACGTCGACCTGGTTCGTGCCCGCCTCGCCGGGAATGACGTTCACCGCCACGACCGTGCCGGCCGCGTCGACCGTGGACGACACGAGGTTCGCCGGGTTGTCGTCCGCGGCGATCGCCTGCTGCGCGGCGCGCGTGGCGATCTCGCCGGCCGCCGGCGTGGCGCCTCCCAGGACGGCACCTGCGCCGACGGCGGCCGCCGCCAGGACCAGCTCCGCGCCGATGGTCAGCCACGGCCCCGATCCGGTGCGGTCCGGACGCCGGATGGCTGGAGGCAGGCGCAGGGCGTTGAGGCCCGCCGGGACGAGCAGCAGCGCCACGATGGCGGCCTTGACCAGGAGCACGCGGCCGTATGCCGTCGACACCAGCGCACCCGGGTCGGGGATCACGACCAGGGCCGCGACGAGGCCGGTGCCGAGGACGAGCGCCACGGACGGCCCGGCGAGGCGGGAGAAGCGCGCGATGAGGTCGGTACGCGAGGTGCGCGCGCCGGAACCGATGTCCGGACGCGACCACACCCTGGCGAGGTGGAAGAGCCCGCCCGTCCACGTCAGTGCGGAGCCGGCATGGACCGCCATCGCGAGCGTACCCCAGGCCGCCCCCGGGCCTGCCGCCTCGTGGCTCATGGCGGCCAGCGCGAGCAGCGCGATGACGCCGGCAGCCCCGCCCGCATACGCCCGGCGTCCGGCCGGCCGAACCGCCGACCAGGCCAGCACCACGATCGCCACGACCATGACCAGCGATGCCTGGCCAGCGAAGGACCCGGTGGCCACCTCGGATATCGCGGCGAGGCCCGCGGAGCCCGAGGCCGAGGATGCGACCGACTCCGCGAGCCCGGCGATGGCGACCGCAGCCGCCAGGGTCGCTCCGCGCTCACCCACCACGCCGACGCGCCACGAGCCGGGACTTCGCGCGGCCTCCAGGGTGCCCTGATCGGGGCCGGCGGCCCGGTGGTCGAGATCGGGGTCGGCGGCCCGGTGGTCGAGATCGGGGCCGGCGGACCGGTTGTCGAGATCATCGCCCGTGCGCTGCGACGGGCCGCGCCCCCGCTCGACGAGCGTGGCGAACGCCAGGCCGCCCAGGAGGTAGGCAAGCGCCAGCAGGAGCGCCCATCGCGCCGCGGCGTCGAGCCAGCCGGGGAAAGGCGCGACGGCCGAGCGGATCACCAGTGGCGGCGCGGGCGGCAGCTTGCCGGCCGCATCGAGGACCCCGAACGAGTAGGCGCCGGAACGCGTGTGTCCATCGACCAGGGAGAGCGTGTGCCACTCGACCGAGTAGCGGCCCGGCGCCAGGACCGGCAGCTCGGCCTCGATGCCCCTGGGATCGGAGGGCGGGAACCGGACCGCGGTCCGAACCTCGCCGGCGGGGCCCGTGATCGTCAGCCCGCTGAAGGACGGGTTGACGGGTTCCGTGAATTCCAGGCGGACGAGCGCCGGCGCGGTCGTGAGCGTGGCGCCCGGGGCCGGCGTTGCGGACACGAGCAGCGCGTGCCCGAGCACGGTGGCGGGGAGCAGGAGGCCGCCGGCCACCAGGCCGGCGGCGAGAGCGACGGCGGCGATCAGCGGGCCGGCGGGCCGGCGGCGCGTGGCTACGCCCCGGCTCAGGAGCCCGGAGCGGCGATCCGGCGGCCGAGCAGGTGGCCGAGATCGTCGAGCGCCTGGGGAATCGTCCACGCCGCCTGGGGCTGCCGCAGGTTCTGGAGGCCCTGGCTGTCGAGCAGCGTGGTGAGGGTCGGGTTCAGCTTCCCGCCCACGTCCGCGATGCCGACGATCGCGACGCGCTCGTGCCCGTCCGGATCGAGGATGAACAGCGCGTCGGTGTGTCCCACGTCGTACGTCTCGGGCTGGTGCGTCCACCAGTCGAGCGGAGCGGGCGACCCGATCGGCTCCGTCTGGTAGCCCACGCCGAAGAACTTCCAGAGGCCGGCGATCTGGTCGGCCGAACCCGTGAGCAGCGTCCAGTCGCTGCCGGTGAGCTGCGCGAACGCGCGGAGGCGGGCGGGGCTGTCGCGCCCGGGGTCGACGGTCGCTTCCACGAACGTCACCCTGTCGCCGAGCCCGGCGCTCTCGACCGCCTGCTGCATCTCGATGTACGCCCCCGTCGTGATGGGGCAGACCTCGTGGCAGAGCGTGAGGAACGGCGCCAGCACGACGTACCTGCCGCGGAACGCGGCCAGGGACGTGGCCTTCCCCGACGAATCCACGAGCGGGAGATCGGGCACGGGCTTGTCGAGCTGGACTCCGGTGACCGGCGGCAGCGAGGTGCTCGTGGCCCAGGCCACGCCGCCGGCCGCGACCACGACCAGCGCCACCGCGAGCGCGGTGGCCAGGATGCGGGGATGTCGTCGCAGACGGTGCATGCCCGCCATGCTAGTGGCGACCGCCCCGGCGCGCCTCGTGAAGGCCGGTCGAGGCGAGGCGCCGGATGGCCTCATGATGCGGCTCCCAGGCCTGCCAGGCGTCGAGGGCCCACCGCCGGACGACGGCGTGATAGGCGTCCACGTCCCGCGCCCCTGCGGCGTCCACCACCGTCGTCGCGTCGGACATGGCGGGCGGATCGAGCCAGGAGAACGCCGGGCGTCCGGCCAGCGCACGCCGCATGAGGTCGATCGCCTCCGCCGGCGTCAGGCCGAGTTCGATGGCGGCATGCAGTCCCACGAGGTGCACCCACACCGACTGGCTCGACTGCCGACCCTGCACGCCCGGATGCTGGACCATGTAGGCGTCTGTGATCGAGCGGCCGTGCGCGAGGTACCGCGGGTCACTGGACTCGCGTCCACGGAGACCCGTGAAGAGCGACCAGCAGCCGGGCGACGCGCCGATGTACGCGTGGTCCGGCGTGACCCCGGCGGCCGGGACCAGCGCGCCGCACCCCGTGCAGGTCGCCGACGCCACGTTCACCCGCCCCGTCCGGTCTCCCGGCCGAACACGCGTGCGAGCTCGAATGCGGGCGTGACCTGCAGCTGGTCGTAGCGGCACTCGGCCGGCGCACGGTCGGGACGCCAGCGCCGGAACGTGGTCGCGTGCCGGAACCGGTCGCCCTGCAGGTGGTCGTAGGCAACCTCCACGACGCGCTCGACGCGCAGCGGCTCCCAGCTCAGGTCGCGTCCCCGGTTCCAGCGGCTCGTGGCTCCCGGAAGCCGCTGTCCGCGTGCGGCGGCCTCTTCCTCCCAGGCCTTCCAGCTCGCCCACGGGTGGCCATCCATGGCGCCCTCGCGGAGCGGCGCCAGCTCCTCGACCAGCGCTCGCCGCTGCTCTCGGCTGAAGCTCGACGTCACCCCCACGTGGTGCAGGGTGCCATCGGCGTCGTGCAGGCCCAGGAGCAGGGACCCCACCATCTCGCCCGGCGCGTCCCGGTACCAGCGGAACCCGGCCACGGCGCAGTCCGCGGTGCGCTGGTGCTTGACCTTGACCATCGCGCGGCGTCCCGGCTCGTAGACTCCATCGAGCCGCTTTGCCACCACCCCGTCCAGACCCGCTCCCTCGAAGCGCTCGAACCAGTCCGCCGCCACCGCCGGGTCCTGCGTCGCGGGGGTCAGCGAGACGACGCTGGAATCCGCCGTGGACTCCGGCCGGAGCGACGCGGCGAGCAATGCACGGCGCTCGCCGAACGGCACGGCGAGCAGGTCACGTGCATCGAGCGCCAGCAGGTCCCACGCCACGTACGACGCCGGCGACTCGGCCGCGAGGAGCGTCACGCGAGAGGCGGCAGGGTGGATGCGGAGCAGCAGCGCGTCGAAGTCGAGCCCGTGCTCGCCGGCGATCACGACCTCCCCGTCCACGACCGCCCGGTCCGGCAGCGCGGCCATGAGTGGCGCGTGCAGCTCCGGGAAGTACCGGTCGAGCGGCTTGAGGTCCCGGCTCTGGATCAGCACGTCGGAGCCGTCGCGGAACACGAGGGCGCGGAAGCCGTCCCACTTGGGCTCGTACAGCCAGCCGCCGCCCGTTGGAATGGCATCGGCCGGCTTCGCGAGCATCGGCTCCACCGGCGGGTTCACCGGCAGGTCCACGGTGTTCCTCCGGGACTCTCGAGCGTCCGGCCGGGCGCGTGGCCCCCGATCGCCCGAAGGGCCCCGGCGGCCGGACCCGCGCCGTGGCGGGCGCTATTCCTCGGCCTGGCCCTCGCCCTCGGGCGCTGCGCCCTCGGCCGGCGCGGCCGTCGCGGCCTCGTGCTCGAGCTCGACCTCGGCACGGGACGGCTGGACGTGGGCCACCGACTCGTCCGGGTCGGTGAGCAGCGTCACCTTCTCCGGGATCGTGAGGTCACGCACGTGGATCGCGGCCTCGAACGAGTCGAGGACGCTGACGTCGTACTCGATCGACTGCGGCATGGCGCCGGGGAGCCCGCGGAGCCGGATGTGGTCCAGCGTCTGGAGCAGCGTGCCGTTGTGCTTCTCGACGGCGATGGAGGTGCCGACCGCCACGAGCTGCACGTCCATGGTCATCTCTTCGGTCATCTTGACCAGCTGGAAATCCACGTGGAGCGGAACGCGCTTCACGGGATGCTCCTGGACATCGTGCACGACGGCCTGGTGCGTGCGCCCGCCTTCGATCTTGAGGTCGATGAGCGCGTGGCGTCCCGACACGCGGTTGAGGGTCTCGAACTCTTTCGCATCGATCTGGATGGGCTCGGATGCCTCGCCATGCCCGTACAGCACGGCGGGCAGGATGCCCTGCCGCCGCAGGCGGGCAACGTCCTTGCCGGTGATCTCGCGCCGGTGTGCGGTCAGTGCGGGTCGGGTCACGATCGAGTCCTCAGTGTTGCGGCAGACCGGGCGACACCAGATCGAGCCCGTGTGGCCGAACGAGCGCGCGTGGGCAGCGCTCTCGCGTGATTCGCGTCCACGCGATGGTAGCAGACCGCCCGGGTTGTACGATTCCCGCCAATGAACGCAACCATCCTGGTCGTCGAGGACGAGTTCGCCGTCGCTCGCGGCGTCGAGTACGCGCTCCAGCAGGAGGGATACGACGTCCGGATCGCCCGGAGCGGCGAGGAAGGACTGGAATTCGCGACCCAGCAGGCGCCGGACCTCGTCGTGCTGGACGTGCGCCTGCCCGGAATGGACGGGTTCGAGGTGCTGCGGCGGCTGCGCGCGTCCGGATCCAAGGCCCCGGTGCTGTTCCTGACGGCCCGCGACGACGAGTTCGACAAGGTCGTGGGCCTCGAGCTCGGAGCGGACGATTACCTGACCAAGCCGTTCAGCCTGCGCGAGCTCATGAGCCGCATCAAGGCCCTGCTCCGGCGTGCCTACGGCGACCTGGCCGACGCGACGGGGGGCCGCGTGATCCGCTTCCGCGACCTGGTCATCGACCTGGAGCGGCGGCGCGTCTCCCGTGGCGACCGGCGCATCTCGCTCACGGCCACCGAGTTCGAGATCCTCCGCCACCTCGCGTCACGGCCGGGGCGCGTCTACTCGCGCCGCGAGTTGCTGGAGCTCGTGCGCGACTACGAGTCGTCGCTCGACCAGGACGAGAAGACGATCAACGTCCACGTCAGTCACCTCCGCGAGAAGCTCGAGGACGATCCCTTCGCTCCCGCCTTCATCCTGACGGTCCGAGGTGCCGGCTACGCCTTCGCCGAGCGCTGAGGCCTCCCCGCTGCCGAGCACGGAGGCCTCGGCTCTGTCGCGCCTGCGGCACTGGCTGCCGCGGACGCGGCTCGCGCGACGCCTGCTCCCCAGGTCGTTCCGCGCGCGACTCGCGGTGGTGATCTCGGCGGTCGTCGCGTTCGCCCTGATCCTGGTGCTGGCCGTGCTCCCCCGCCTCCTGGATTCGTACTTCTCGCAGCAGGAGACGCAGAACCTCCAGGCTCGGGCCGCCGCGGTCCAGCAGCTCCTTGGGGCGCAGCTGAGCCTGACCGCGCGCGCCGGCCTGGTGCCCATCGTGGCGCCCACCAACCCGCCACGGCTCTCGGACCAGGTGATTGCCGCGCTGACCGGGGCGGACGAGACGGGCGAACAGTCCTTCCTGTCGCTCGAGGCCCAGGCGGTTGCACAGGCGGACCTGACGGTCCGGATCTACCTCACGCCGACCGCGACCGGCACACCGCTGGCGACGCTGCAGGCCCCACTGCGTACCAACCCCGGACAGGGGCTCACGAGGGAGTCCGGGAGCGTCTCGGGGTCCTTCACGATCACGGACCGCTACTGGTCGCAGTTCTCTGGCACCGCCCCCGTGCGCGCCGTGGTCGTCACGCTGTCGTCTCCGTACACGCTCCGCGCCGAGACCCTCCGGACGCTGTTCACCGTGCTGATCGCGGTCGCCGTGCTCGCGTTGCTGTTCGGCGTCGTCGTGTCCGCCATCGTCGCCGACCGGCTGACGACCCCCATCCGACGGCTGACATCGGCATCGCGGGCGCTCGCCGAGGGCGACTTCTCCGCACGCGTCGCGGGTGCGTCGAGCGGATCTCCCGAGATCACCGAGCTCGCGACCGCGTTCAACCGCATGGCCGACGAGCTCGAGCGATCGATCGAGTTCATCAGGCGCGACCGGGACCGCGGCCGCGAGTTCCTGGCCGACGTCAGCCACGAGCTCCGCACGCCGATCGCCGCGCTGCGCATGTTCAACGAGCTCCTCACGGACGGCGCGGCGAACGACATCGCGACACGGACCGAATTCCTCGAGACGAGCCGGGTGCAGATCGAGCGGCTCGACTGGCTGGCGTCGAACCTGCTGGAGCTCTCCAAGCTCGATTCGGGCCTCGTCGCGCTGGACCTGCGGCCGGACGACCTGCGGACGGTGGTGGAGAGCGCGATCGAGCAGGCACGCCCGACGGCCGAACGGAAGGGCGTCACGCTGACCGCCGACGTGCCGTCCGCCCCCTTCCGCTTCCCGCACGACCCTCCGCGCATGGGCCAGGTGCTCGGCAACCTGGTGGGGAACGCGGTCAAGTTCACGTCGGCCGGCGGCCGCGTGACGGTCGCGCTCGTCCGCACCAGGGACGGAGCCCGCTTCACGGTGCAGGACACGGGGGTCGGGATCGACGCGGACGAGCTGCCGCACGTCTTCGAGCGGTTCTACCGGGGCTCGCGCGCCAACGAGATCCGCGCATCCGGGTCCGGCCTCGGGCTCGCCATCGCACGCTCCATCGTCGAGATGCACGGCGGGCGGATCAGCATCGCCAGCCGGCTCGGCCAGGGCACGCAGGTCGACGTGTTCCTGCCCCGTCGTGCGGAAGGCACCGAAGTGATGGAATCTTCACCCCCCGCAGCACTGCCCGTGAACACGGCCGTGTCACAGTGACGGCTGCAATCGAAAGCCGGCAGAGGATCGGGCCGGTCGCGGCGTCCTCAATGAAACCGATCCGAGGCACATGCTCAGATGACCGAACCTCGACCTGACGACACGATCTCGTATTACAGCCCGCCGCCGGAACCCCGGCCGACGTGGTCCCAGGAAGCCTGGAACGCAGCCGCGACCCCGAGCCAGTGGATCGAGCCGTACCAGGCCCAGGCGACCCCCCAACCCGCACCGGCACGGTCCACCGGGCTGGCGTTCGTGGTGGTCGCGGCGCTGATCGCCGCCACACTCGCCTCCGCGGGGACGTACACCGCCCTCGACATGTCGGGCGCGCTCAACCGGCCCGTCCCGGCACCCGCTGCGGTCGTGGGCGCGACGGCCTCGAGCTCGCCCCAGCAGGTCGCCACGATCAATGAGCAGTCCGCCATCGTCGCGGCCGCCCAGGCCGTGAGCCCGGCCGTGGTGACGATCACGACGCAGCAGACCAGCGCGCTCGATCCGTTCTCGGTGCCGGCCACGGGCGTCGGGTCGGGCATCATCTACAACTCGAACGGGTGGATCGTCACCAACCATCACGTCGTCGCCGGCGCGAGCGGACCGGTGCAGGTGCTCCTCAAGGACGGGCGCCAGCTCAGCGGCACCGTCTACGGCACCGACACGCTGACGGACCTCGCCATCGTGAAGGTCAACGCGACGGGGTTGCCCACCGCCAAGTTCGGTGATTCGTCGTCGCTCCAGCCGGGGCAGCTGGCGATCGCCATCGGCAGCCCGCTGGGCACCTTCACCAACAGCGTCACCTCGGGGATCATCAGCGCCCTGGGTCGCCAGATCCAGGTCACCGACGACCAGACCGGGCAGCCCGTCACTCTCCACAACCTGATCCAGACCGACGCGGCCATCAATCCCGGCAACTCCGGGCGGGGCTCTCGTCGACTCGAGCGCCCAGGTCATCGGCATCAACACCGCCACGGCCTCCACGGCGCAGGGGATCGGCTTCGCCATCCCCGTCAACATCGCCGAACCGATCATGAACCAGGCCGTGGCAGGCCAGAAGCTCAGCCGGCCGTGGATCGGCATCTACTTCACGTCGCTCAACCCGCAGGCCCAGCAGGAGCTCAAGACGCCCATCGACTACGGCGCCTTCATCGGCCCCGCCGACGCGACCTCGGGACAGCCGCTCGTGGAAGCCGGGAGCCCGGCCGCCGCCGCGGGCCTCAAGGCCGGCGACATCATCACGGCCCTGGACGGCCAGCGCGTCGACTCGGCCCACCCGCTGGACCTGCTCCTCGTGACGCACTCCCCCGGCCAGACGGTGGAGCTGCAGGTGCTGCGCAACGGACAGCAGATCACCGTCAAGGTCACGCTCGGGACCCGGCCGGCGAGCGCCGGGCAGCAGTAGCCGGACACCCCGGCGTCCGGCAGGGATCGCCGGGACAACGTAGAAGTCACCGTCGCCGGGGCGTCCGTCCCCGCCCCGGCAGCCACCCCGCATCGAGCCCCGCAGTCCCTGCGGGGCTCGATGCCATTGCCCGGCAATCCACGCACGGCTCGGCGCCTGGCGCCACGCTCAGTCCTTCCGCGTCCGCCAGATCTCGACCTCGGCGTGCTCGATGCGGCCGCCCACCGGCACCCTGAGCTTCCGGACCCGGACGCCGACCTCGTTCACCGGGAGCACCCGGAGCAGCTCGTGGGCGATCCCCTCGGCCATCGCCTCGACGAGCTTGAAGTTGGTCGACTCGACGAGCTCGCGCGCGATCTCGAAGGCGCGGCCATAGTCGACGGTGCGCTCCAGGTCGTCCTCGACGCCGGCCGGCTGGAGGTTGAGCAGCAGCTCCACGTCCACCTCGAACGGCTGCGGCTGCGCGCGCTCCTCCTCCGTGTACCCGTGGCGCCCCTGGAACTCCATGCGGCGCAGCACGATCCGATCGGTCAAACCCGAGCCTCCTCTTCGAGCCGCACGATCGCGTCGCACATCCGCGCAACACGGGCGTTCGGCAGCACGTCGTGCACGCGCACGATGTCCACCCCGGCGGCGATCCCCAGCGCCGTCGTGGCCAGCGTTCCCTCGAGCCGCTCGTCCGGCGGAAGCCCGCCGAGCACGCGGCCGATCGTCGACTTGCGGCTGGTGCCCAGCAGGACCGGACGTCCCAGCGCGGAGAGCTCCGCCAGGTCGCGCAGCAGGACCAGGTTGTGTTCCATCGTCTTGCCGAAGCCGATGCCGGGATCCACCACGATCGAATCCCACGGCACACCGGCCGCCATCGCCCGGTCCAGGCCGCGCTGCAGGTCCGCGACCACCTCGCGGACGACGTCGACGTACCGCGCCTCCCCGCGGTTGTGCATCAGCACGTACGCCGCTCCGCGGTCCGCGGCGAGACGGGGCAGCGCATCGGACGATCCCGTGCCCCAGACGTCGTTGACGCAGGCCGCGCCCGCGTCGAGCGCGGCCGCGGCGACGGCGGGTTTCGTGGTGTCCACGCTGATCGGGGTGTCGGGCAACGCCGCGCGGAGTGCCCGGATGACCGGCACCACGCGGGCGAGCTCCTCGGCGTCGTCCACGGGCGCGTGTCCCGGTCGCGTCGATTCGCCGCCGACGTCGAGGATGTCGGCGCCCTCGTCCACCATGCGACGCGCCCGGGCGAGGGCACGTTCGACGGTCTCGCCGACCGAGCCGGACGCGGCCCCGTTGGCGCCCGCGGCGCCTGGCGCAGCGCCGGCAACCCCGGGCCCCGCAGCCCCGGGCCGGGCGGCCCCGGGGGCGGCACCCATGACGCCGGGCCGGGCGCTGCCTCCCGGCAGGAGCCCGTCGCCGCTGAACGAATCCGGGGTCACGTTCACGATCCCCATCAGGTAGGTCCGCCGTCCCCACGCGAACGTCGCGGGACCGATTCGCGTCACGCCCCGGGCGGCCGTCGTCATCGCACGAGCCCCCGTGCCGCCAGCGCCCCACGTACCGCGCCGACGAGGTAGAGCGAGCCCGCCACGACGAGCGGGCCTCCCTCGCGCGCGGCGGTTCCGAGGGCCGTGTCGAACGCCTCGGCCGCGTCGCCCGACATGGCATCCACGGGCACCGCCCTGCCCGGGCCGGCCCTCGGCGTGTCGTCGGCGCTCGCGCGCGACGCGACGAACCGGGCCGCCAGCTCCGTCGCCTCGAGGCCACGGACGCCGATGCGGACGGTGACGAGGCGGGCGCCGCGCAGGACCGGACTGGAGGCGAGCAGGTGCAGCATCGTGTCGACGTCCTTGTCCCGCATGATGCCGAGCAGCACCGTGATCGGGCCCGCGGCCAGCCAGGGCCGCAGCTCGGCGAGCGCGGACAGAAGCGCGCGGACGCCGTCGGGATTGTGGGCCCCGTCCAGCAGCACGTCCACCGGACCGCGGTCGTGCGACACCGGCACCTGCACCAACTCGAGGCGACCCGGCCAGCGGGCGCGTTCGAGACCGTCGCGGCGTGCCGTGGCGGGAACGCGGGCGATGCCGGCCTCTTCGAGCGCGTCCACGACGCCCAGGGCCACGGCGGCATTCGCCGCCTGGTGCCGTCCGAGCAGCCCGACGCGCACCTTGCCGATCCCGGGCACCTGGACCAGCGTCCCCTCGCGATCCATCCCGAGCACCGCCAGCGGCGCCGTCTCGGTGAGGGGCACCCCCAGGCGACGGGCCCGGCGCCGCACGACCGCCAGCGCCTCGCCGGTGGCTCCGGTCACGGCCCGGTCGCCGCGCTTGAGGATCGCGGCCTTCTCGCGGGCGATCAGCGGGACGGTGCCGCCCAGGATCTCGGCGTGGTCCATGGCGACGTTCGTGACCGCCGCAACGCCTCCGTCCCACGCGTTGGTGGCGTCGAGCCGGCCGCCCAGCCCGACCTCGACCACGGCGAGGTCCACGTGCCGCTCGGCGAACCATGCGAACGCGGCCGCCGTGACCAGCTCGAACTCCGTGGCCGGGCCCAGGCGACGAGGCAGGCCTTCGCTCGCGGAAAGGACACGGGACACGAGCGCGGCCATGTCGTCGGCTGCGATCGGCTCGCCGCCGACCACGATCCGCTCGCGGTACTCCGCGAGGTGCGGCTTCGGCGCCTGGCCGACGCACAGGCCCGCGGAGGCCAGCATGGCCGACACGAGCGCCTGGACGCTTCCCTTGCCATTCGTGCCGGCAATGAGTGCGCCACGGACCCCGGCCTGCGGCTGGCCCAGCTCCTCGAGCAGGGCCCTCGTGCGTCCAAGGCCGAGACGGATGCCGAAGCGGCCCCGGGCGACGAGGGCCCCGACCGCGGCTGGATACGTGAGCGTGACCGATTCGAGCGTGACCGATCCGGGCGTGATCGACGACAGCGGGGGCGCGCACGGCGCGCGATCCGGGAGGGGCACGTCAATCCCCGCGGGTCAGCTCGTCCTCGTAGAAGACGCACTGGTTGAACCGTGCGGCGAGGCAGACGTCCGCGACGTACCCCTGTTCGAGGTGGACGCCTCCGCGCAGCTGGCAGCGCGAGACGGTCGTGTCCTGCCTGGACAGTGCCTTGAGGAGATGCGGCGCATGCACGGGCAGCGCGCCCCGCGTGCCGGTCATGTAGAAGTGCGGGCAGACGTTCCGGCGGAGATTGACGAATCCCATCGGGCGCCGCTCGCCCGGAAGTGGCGCCCGGCCGTGCAGCGCTCCAGAGCCCCCGGCGTTGGGCGCGACCATGACGCGTGCCCGGGGACGTGCGCCCGGCGAGGCCATCGAGGCCGACGAAGGTGCGGGCGACTCGGATCGTCGCACCAGCGATGGCGCAGGCCTGCGCGCCGGACGTTCCACTTCCTCTCCTGGCTGGGCTCGGGCCGGACCCCTGCCTTGCCGGTAGCGTACACCAGTACCGGTGCGACCATGGCCGCTTGGTACGGGCCCGAGGCTCGCACGACCACGTTCGGCGGACTGGTCAAACCCGGGGAGGACCGCACGTCCGCGGCGTGCGAGAATCCTCCCGATGGCCGACCGACCGAACCGGGACAGACCGCTCGCGCCCCAGCCGCGGCGCACCCGGCCCAGGGTGACCCGCCGGCCACCCGTCAGCGGCCGATACCGGTCTCCGTCGCCACCGTCGGCGCGACGGGCACCGGGCGAAGGGGCGGGACTTCCATGGCCGGCGCGGCTGGTCCTCGTCGTCGCGATCCTGGCGCTGGGCGGGTCGGTGCTGCTGGTGGCCTCGGGCATGCTCGACTCGGCCGTGACGAGTTTCGGGCACACGATCCAGGACGTGTTCGGGGCCGTGACGGGCCCGAGTGCGACGCCGAGCGTGACGGTCGCGGCCCACCCGTCCGCCCCCCACCTGGTGGCGCCCACGAACGACTACACGAACCACCCCGCCTGGGACGTGAGCGGATTCGCACCGTCGTCCGAGGTCGGGACCGGCTACTCCGTGCGCGTCTACGTCAACGGGCACGTGGCCAGCGAGCAGCAGCTCGGGCCGACTGCCGATTTCACGGTGCCCGCGGTCCCCATTCCCAAGGGCCGTTCCAGCATCACGGCGACGATCGTGGGGCCCGGCGGCGAGAGCGTGCAGAGCACGCCGATCAGCGTCGTGTTCGACGCGGTGCCGCCGGCGGTCGTGCTGTCGGGGCCGACCGATGGGGCCGTCGTCAACGGCGGGACGGTGACGGTGGCCGGACGGACGCAGACCGGCTCCACTGTCGTCGTCCGCAACGACAACACGCGCAGGACCACGACGGCCGTGGCCACGAACGCCCTCTTCTCCATCCCGGTCGCGCTCGGCCCGGGCACGAACGACCTCACGGTGACCGCGACCGACCCGGCCGGGAACACGACCACCAAGACGGTAAAGGTGATCGGCGGCAGCGGGCAGACGACGGTGAGCCTCCGCCTGTCGAACTCCCGGCTCGCGCTGACCGGCCTGCCCAGGCAGATCACGATGTATGTCTCGGTCCTCGACCCGGACGGCGCCCCGATCGACGGCGCCCAGGTTGCCTTCACGCTGCAGGTCAGCGGCCTCGCACCCGTGACGTTCGAGGGGACGACCGCGGGCGGGCAGGCGTCCTGGTCGACGACGATCCCCAAGGACGGAGTGGTGACCGGCAACAGCCTGGTCACCGTGCTGGTCACGCTGCCGGACGGCAAGCAGCTCACGAAGACGGCCGCGTTCCTGATCAACTGATCGGCGCCGTCAACTGATCGGCGCCGACGCATCCCCGGCCGCCGCCGGGCGCCCGGACCGTCAGAGGCCCGCCGCGGGGCTCCCGAATCCGAACAGACCGTCGGGTTCCGCGTCCCCCGACACCCAGCAGGCCCGCAGCTCGTCGCCCCGCAACGGCGCACGGTGTGCGTCCAGCCCGCAGTACCCGAGCTTGCCCGCGATGGAGCGACGGAACCAGCGGCAGGTCGAGCACGTGGTCGAGGAGCGGGCACAGACCCAGCAGAGGGCGGACTCCGGCTGCGGTGTCGAGCAGTGCGGACAGCGCCAGGTCGCCACGTCCACAGTGTAGCTGCGCGGCCCGCTCGCGGGAATGCCCGCGCGAGACGGAATCTGCCGTCCGGCATACGCCGGCGGCGGGCACGCCGCGGCGATGGCTCCCGTGCCAGCGGCGCCGGGGTCGGCGATCAGGACGGGAGCGGCGAGGGCGTCGGCGGCTCGACGGTCGGCGGCGGGACCGTGGGCGGTGGCTCCGTCGGCGGCGGGACCGTGGGCGGCGGCGTCGGTGGCGCCGTGATCACGGGCGTCGGCGAGGGCGGGGTCGGCGAGGGTCCGCTGGACACGTTGAGGGTGATGGCGGTCCCCGCCGGGACCTGGTAGCCGGACACCGGGGTCGTGCTGACGACCTCGCCGGCGGGGATGTTCTGGTCGGCCACCTGGACGACCGGCCCGGGGACCAGGCCGTTCTGCGCGAGGATGGCGCCCGCGTCGACGAGCGACTTGCCGCGCAGATCGGGGACCGTGGGGTTCTGCGCGACGGCCTGCAGCGTCACCGTGATGGCGGAGCCGTGAGGCGCCTGGACTCCCGCGAGCGGGAACTGGCTGGCGACGGTCGCGACGGCAGACGAGCCGGGCGCGGCACCGGAGATGGTGATCGTGAAGCCCTGCGCCGCCGCCGCCTGCTGCGCCGCCGCGAGGCGCATCCCGATGACGCTGGGCACCTGCGCCGTTGTCACGCCAGGCGACTGGGACGCGAAGAACCCCCGAGATGCGAGCAGCGCGATGCCGCCCACGGCGAGAAGGAGGATGACGACCGCCAGCAGGCCGGCGGCCCAGGCCCAGCCCGAGCCGAATCCTCGTTCCGCCGGCTCCGGCTCGATGGGTGCGCCGCCGACCGGGGTGTACGGCCGCGGTGCGTACGTCCCCGGGGCATAGGAGCCCGGGCCGGGACGGGCAACGCCCGGCCGAACTCCAGTCACCGAACCTCCTGGCACGATGCCCGCCGGTCGGTCCGGGCCGGCCCCCGGCAGCCCGTCCGCACCCGATGCCAGCTGGCGCGGCGTCTCGCCGGCCGCCTCCATCGCCGCGGCGGCTCCCGCCGTCGGTCCGAGGCGGGCAGGGGCGGCCGGGTCGGCAAGGAAGGAGCCCAGCGCGGCCGCCATGGTCGCGGCCGACGCGAAGCGGTCCTGTGGATCGAGCGCCAGGGCGCGTCCCACGATCGCGTCGAGCGCGGGCGGCACGTCGGCGCGGAAGGTCGAGGGATGCGGGGGCGGGTTCCCCAGGCGTGCGAGGGCGACCGCGCCCGCCGTGTCGCCCGTCCACGCCCGCCTGCCGGTGAGCATCTCGAACAGCACCAGCCCCAGTGAATAGACGTCGCTCCCCGCCGTGACCGGCTCGCCGCGGGCCTGTTCCGGGCTGAAGTAGTGGACGCTGCCGAGCGTGGTCCCCGGGAGCGTGAGCTGTGCCTCGACGAGCGCCCGGGCGATACCGAAGTCGACGACCTTCGCCCGCCCGCCGCCTGTCAGCAGGATGTTCGACGGCTTGATGTCGCGGTGGACGATGCCCCGCGCGTGCGCGACCTACAGCCCCTCCGCGATCTGCTGGGCGATGCCCGCGGCGGCGAGCGGCGGGAGGAACCCGCGGTCGTGGAGGATCTCGGCGAGGTTCTCGCCGGCGACCAGCTCCATGACGATGAATGGACCGGCCTCGTCGGTCCCGTAGTCGAAGACGTTGACGACGTTCGGGTGGTTCAGCGATCGCGGCCGACTGCGCCTCCTGGCGGAAGCGCGCCATGAAGCCGGCATCGCGGCCGTACTGCGGGCGAAGCAGCTTGACGGCGACGTCCCGGTCCAGCTGGTTGTCGTGAGCACGGTAGATGGTCGCCATGCCGCCCTCACCGAGCAGCTCGATGAGGCGGTAGCGACCGCCGAGGATGCGTCCGACTTCGGCCATCAGTTCATCCTCGATCGGTCAGCCCGGGTCGGCCACACGGCCGCCCTCGGGCATGTCTCCCTCGCGACGCAGGTCGGCTACCCCGCCAGGTCCAGCCCGGCCAGGTAACTCCGGAACTCGGGGCCGATGTCGGGACGCTGGAGCGCAAGCTCCACCGAGGCCTTCAGCCAGCCCATGGTCGTGCCGGCGTCGTACCGCTACGCCATCGAACGCGTACCCGTACACGTCCTGCTCGGCCATGAGCGCTCTGGATCGCGTCGGTGAGCTGGATCTCGCCGCCGGCGCCGCGCTGCGTCTGTTCGAGCTTCTCGAAGATCTTGGGCGTGAGCACGTACCGGCCGATGATCGCCAGGTTGGACGGCGCGCTCCCGGCCTCCGGCTTCTCGACGAGGCCGCGCAGCTTGTACAGCCGCGGGTCGCCCGTGTCCGCGCCCGGATCCGGGTCGATCACGCCGTAGCGTTCGGTATCGTCGGGCGGGACTTCCATGACGGCCACCACCGAGGCGTGGGTGCGCTCGTACGCGTCGATCAGCTGGCCCATGCAGGGCTGCTCCCCGATCACGACGTCGTCCGACAGGATCACCGCGAACGGCTCGTGGCCGACCAGCTCCTTCGCCACAGCACGGCGTGTCCCAGGCCGAGCTGCTCCTTCTGGCGGACGTAGCTGATCTGCGCCATGTCGCCGATCTGGCGGATCCGGCGGAGCATGTCGATGTCGCCCTTCTCCTCGAGCAGATGCTCGAGCTCGTAGGAGATGTCGAAGTGGTCCTCGATGGCCCGCTTCTGGCTGCTCGTGACGATGATGACCTGCTCGATGCCGGCGGCGACCGCCTCCTCGACGGCGTACTGGATCACCGGCTTGTCGACGAGCGGCAGCATCTCCTTGGGCTGCGCCTTGGTCGCTGGCAGGAACCGCGTGCCCCAGCCCGCAGCCGGGAAGACAGCTTTGCGAACGCGCATGAGACTCCCGGTGGTGTGACGTCGGGCGCCGGCGACCGCGGGACGGTGAGGGCCTCGGCGCGATCGCCAGTATACCGGCCGCCCATGCCCCCGGCCGTTGCGCGCGCCGGCGCATCGTTGCGGCGACCCGGCGATCGTCGCGCTCCGGCGATCGCTGCGCCCGGCGATCGTCGCGCCGCGGCGCCGGCGTCCCTGCCGCCGGACCACCGCGCAGGAACCCGGGGCCTGTTACACGGCGCTCCGGCGCCGGCGGTCCCTGCCGCCGGACCACTCCGCAGGAACCCGGGGCCTGTTACAGCGGCGCTTCCGCCGGCGTCCCTGCCGCCGAACCACTCCGCAGGAACCCGGGGCCTGTTGAGCGACCCGCCGACGGCGGACGTGATCCGCCGGAGCCCGGCGCTACCCGAGCCACGCTCGTCGAGGCCCGGTGGATGGGCTGCCGGACCTCGTCCCGGCGCGCAGGGCCGGCGGCGAAACGCATATCAGGCTGGGGGCTCCTGTCCAGCGGCAGGACGGACAGCCCGGAGCCTGCCGTGACCCGGCCGCGTGCCTGCCGCAGGCCGGACGCGCCCGGGCACGGCCAGCCGGATCGCGAGTGCAGATCGCAACGAGCGGGTCGCCCTCCCACATCCGGGCCGCCCGACGAGACGCCCGACGCCGATCTCGCCTACGTCCGGTCGACCCGGAGGGTCGTGTGCCCGGTCCGGTTGTCGAGGTCCGCGGCCCCGACCCGGCCCGGCCGCGGCCGCGGCCGCGAGATCAGTGGGCGGCGCCGGCCGGTGCCCCGCCCCCCTGCCGGTCGTCGCCGATCGCGTGCTCCACGCGCCCGTGGAACAGCACGATGCCCGTGAACGGCACGCGGATGTCGGCGAAGACCTCGATCGAGACGAGGAAGCCGGCGAAGATGAAGACGATCGCCAGGAAGTGGCCGAGCTCGCGGAGCCCCGTGTCGCCGAACCGGCTGGCGCTGTCCGTCACGGTCGGGATGAACGCCCCGATGGCGATCAGGATCGTGGACGGCACCCGGCTGTGCAGGTGGCCCGAGAGCAGGGCCCGAACGGCACCGGGCAGCGACGCGACCAGGTTCACGGCGATTGCAAACGGCGAGATCAGCAGGTTGAACAGGAACTGGTCACCGGACTGCGAGGGGTCCAGCGAATAGGGAAGCACGCGGCGCTTCGGCATGAACACGTACGTCGAGAAGATGGCGCCCAGCAGCAGCGAGAAGGCACCGGTGACGTTCATGTAGGGCGTGAGCAGGCGGAGCGTCCCCGGCAGCAGGTCGAAGAGCGGCTGGTGGGATGTGGGATCGAGGCTCGTAACCGGGAGCGGGCAGCGCGGTCGTGAGCATCAGCACCAGGCTGAGCAGCGTCGCGCCTGCGACCGCGACGGTCGCGTAGACCGGCCAGCGGTGGCTCTCGAAGTAGGTCGCCACAGCGACACCGATCGCCAGCGCAGCTGCCGCCGCGAAGTACAGTCCCGGGGCGAGGCCCGAGTTCGGATAGTGGTACTTCGCGTCGGTGAGGAACGTGAACAGCCCCGCGAGGAACAGGCTCGCCGCGAACGCGTACCCGAAGCGCGTGCGCGCGAGCAGGAACGCGGTGCCCAGCCCGAGCCACGCCACCGACCACACGGCACCGGTGAGGTAGTACGTGCGATAGAGCGCCTCGTTCCAGCCGCCGGCGGCCGCGACGGCTTCGCAGCCTGCCGCGATGCCGTAGAAGAGCATCCCCAGCGCCCACACGAGCTGGAACGTGCGTCGCCGCGACCGGTACTGGTCGAGCAGGGCGACCGCGAACACGAGCCCGATGATCGACGTCGCCGCCGCCAGCAGCACGGACATGCTCACTTCATCGCTCCTTGGCTGCCGGATGTGACGATCCGGCTCGATCCATGCCCGCCGACGGTTCCACCGACGCTGACGCCCCCCGTCGTTCCGTCGATGCCTCGGCCTCTGGCGGATGCACCCCCACTCCCACCTGTCCTCGTTCCGACGCACCCGCGATCTCGTGATGCGCCCGGACCATGACGACGAGGAGTCGGTCCAGGGCCGACGAAGCGCGCTCGTAGACCTCCGCGAGCTGGCGCGGCTCGAGCTCCCGTCGCCTGCCGACCGAGCCGATCTCGGCCAGGAACGGCTGGCGCGCGGCGACGAAGAGCGTGACGGCATCCGTCAGGCTGACTCCCGACGATGCGAGCCGGGTCCCCAGGGCCTGCACGAGTTCCACCGCTCCGCCGAGTGCGGCGTCGGCCGCCGCGGCGGGATGGGCGTCCAGGTGCTGCAGCAGGGCCGCGATCAGCTGCCTCCCCTCTACCCTGAATGTCTCGCGGTCTCCGGCGGGCACGACCCCGAGTGGATCGAGCACAGCCCGGCCGGATCGCGCCCCGCCCGTGGGCGACGGCTCGGCGGCTGCCGTGCCGGCCTCACGGATCCGGGCAGACGACGCGTACCGGCGACGATAGGCCGCCGCGAGGCGTTCGGGAGTTGCGCCCAGGCGGGCAAGAGGAGGACGGACCGGGCTTCTCGCGGGACCCGCGACGCGGGTCATCGTTTCGAGCGACCGCCGGCTGAATTGCCGGTGGCCGCCCGGCGTGACGAATGCGTGGACGCGACCCTGGTCGGCCCATCGCCGAAGCGTCTCCGGCACCACGCCGACGAGGCGGCTGGCTGCTCCGAGGGAGAGCCACGCATCGCCGGACATCGTGCTCCGCGGGGACGCCATGCTGCCTGTCCGTGCTCCCGTTTCCGCGGCGTGGAACCTTGACAAATCTGGTGGGTCGCCGCGGGCCTCGCGCATCGTATGAGGCGGCCCGCGCGCCGTCAAACGGTGCCCTCGCGGCCACGGATCCGGGGCCCTTGGCTGCGGCCCGGGCAGGTCCGGGGGAGGGTCCCCGCCCGGAGATCCCGGTACGGCGACGGCCGCGGAACGCCGCGGGTGGCTGATCGTGTGCCTCCGCGCGTTCCTCGGTGCGGCGCCACGGTCGCGCCTTGGGACGAGCCGGAAGATGGGCGGGTCCGGTCGCCCGCCGGGCTACGCCGGGACGAACTCGTGCGCTTCGCGGTGGATGCCGTCGCACAGGCCCCAGCGCGGGGCGTCACCGGGTATCCGGACCGGGCGCATGATCAGGCGGATCCCGGAGAGCCGGCACAGCAGGTAGTCGCGCTCGCGGATCCAGGCCCGTACGCATGCCGGATCGTCGTGGAACTGGTGGGGGCCCGGGTTCACGGGCGCGGCCACGTCCGCCCAGCCGGGGCTCTCCGGCGACACGATGTCCATGATCGAGACGCGGAATGGCCGGCCATCGATTCGCAGGCCGCAGCCCGCACACAGCCGTGCGTCGGTCTCGCCGAAGACGGTCGGGATCCGGATGCCCAGGTACTCGTTGCCGCGGAACGTCTTCGCCATCTGGCCTCGCATCACGGGCGCTGTACACGCCGCCCGGTCCTTCGCGTGCCAGCATACCGCCGGGAGGGACGGGCGTGCCCGGGAGGGATGGACGAGGCCGGGAGGGATGGACGAGGCCGGGAGGGCACGGCAGGCCCGAGGACGGGCGCCAGTACGCGCGGGGCCCGAGTCGCGCGCCAGTACGCGTGGGGCCCGAGACGGGCGGGCGAGTCGAGCGCCGGGCGCCAGGTTCAGGGACATCCGGGGCGAAACGGTGCAGCCCCGACCGTCGCGGCCGGGGTGGCCGTCGGACGTGGTAGCCCCAAGGGGATTCGAACCCCTGATCTCCGCCTTGAAAGGGCGGCGTCCTGGGCCTCTAGACGATGGGGCCCCGGCCCGGGAGTGTACATCGCCACCGGGTGGACGATGGCCGGTGTGCGGCGGCGCCCGCTCACGCCGCGGGCGGCAGGCCACCCGGCCGCCGGAGCCGCAGGGCGCGCGGCCGCGGGCGTCCGCCGGCGAGAACAGGGGCGGGAATGCCCCGAAGGCGGGGGGTGCTACGCGTACAACAGCGAGAGGACGGCCGCGGCGGCCACGCACCCCCATGCCGCCAGGGCAGCGCACCCTCCGAGTAATGCCATCCAGAACGCGCGCGCCCCACGGCCCGCACGGCCAGCGCGAAACGCGCCGATCGCGCCGGCTAGCGCGAGAGAGGCCATGACGAGCGCCATGCTCAGCAGCCCCGCGACGAGGATGGCGACCTGGTTGCTGCCGCGGCTCGCGATCCCCCATGCGAGGAAGGCCAGGGATCCGAGGAATGCGACAAGGAACAGCGTGCGCGTTGCCCCGAGCGGGGGCCGGCTCCAGTGGGGGCCGTCTGCCACCGGCCCCCGAGCGTCGCGGCGGACGCGGGCCGGCTGACTCATCGGCGCCGTCCGCCCACGGAGCGCGCGCCGGCTCCGGGCACGGCCGCGGCACCCGCGTGCGTGTCCCGCTCCGTCCCCGGCTCGACCGGACCGCGGTGGTAGACGACGACCTTGTGCGACAGCCTGGGCCGACGCATTGCGGTCGCCACCTCGACCCCGCGCGCCCCGAACGCCTCGGCGAGGAAGGCGCCGGCGTCCTCGGTCGAGTCGAACGTCCACCACCCGTGGATCACGCGGAGCTTGAAGCCCCATTCGGCGAACGCGGCATCGCGTGCGCGCAGCGCCCGATAGACCGCCGGCGTCTCCCCTTCGGGACGGAGGCGTGCCACGTCATCACGACCGTAGTCCGCGAGGATCAGCAGGCGACCACCAGAGCGGAGCAGCCGTTCGGCAGCGGCCATCCCGGCGGCCTCCGGAACCGCGACCGCGCCGGATTCGCCCCAGCAGCGGACCACCACGTCGGCGCATGCAGGCCGAAGCTCGTGACCGTCGTCTGCCGACGAGGTCACTCGCGCTCCGGCGGCACGCAGCTGCGAGGCACGGATGTCGCCGTCTGCGCGCAGCACCACGACGTCGCGATCGACGGCGTCGCCGAGCTCGATCAGCGCGCGCGGGATCTTCGCCTCGCGATCGACGACGCCCGCGAGCTGCGAGGCGATGGAGGCGTTCGAGAAGGTGAACGGCAGGTCTGCCACTACCCGGCGAGTATAGGGGGGCGGTCGTGGGAGCCGCCCCGCACGGTGGCCACCACGTATGCTGGCCGACCGCATGGCCCGGCGCGGGCGTCCACTCCGCTCACCGGGGCGGGCGCGCTCAGGTCCGTGCGCTCAGGACGCGGCCCTGGCGGCCGGGGACCTCCAGCGAGAGTCGCCCATCCCGGACCACGACTGGCCCGTCCATGCGTGCGTCGGTCCAGCCCGGCAACGCGTCCACGACGAATGCGAGTCCCTCCGCGGCGATCGGCACCTCGATCTCCTGGCTCGCTTCGCCGGCGTTGACGGCCACGACCACGAACTCCCCGGCCGCCCGGCCTTCACACCATCCCCCGCGGCGAGGCCGTGGGGAGCCAACTCACTCGCGGCCGGCATCCGGCCGCGGTGCGTCGGACCCTGTCATTGCGGCGGGCCCACCTCCTCCCGGCTCGCGCCGGCTGGCGGCGCTGCCGTGGACCGTCGGACGACGAGTCGCGTCTTCAGCATGCGGTGCTGCGCCGGGCTGCCTGCCTTCGCCCCGAGTTCCTCCAGGAGCAGGCGCGCCGCCTCCTCGCCCTTGCGGCGAACGGGCTGGTGAACGGTGGTGAGCGGAGGATCGGAGAAACGGCCGACCGGGAGGTCGTCGTAGCCGACGATGCTGAGGTCATGCGGGACACGGAGGCGCAGGTGACGGCTCGCCTGGAGCGCGCCGATCGCAAGGGCGTCGCTCATCGCGAGCACGGCGGTCGGGCGCAGCCCGTCCTCCCACGCCCGCAGGAAGGCGGCTTCCCCGCCCTCGAACGTGGCGGGCGCGACGACGATCGAACCCGGCCCGACGTCGACCCCGGCCGGCTCGAGCACGGACAGGTAGCCGCGGAGACGCCGGGACGTCACGCTGTCCTGGCCCTCGGCGCCGCCGGCCGTGGGCTCGATCGACGCCTCGGCGGCGGCTGGGCCCTCGACCGCGACGATCAGCACGTCCCGGTGGCCCAGTCCGACGATGTGCTCCGCGGCCGCGCGGGCACCCGCCTCGTCGTCGACTTCGACGGAGCTGTGCGCCGCCCAGCCGGGCGCGTCCACGAGCACCATCGGCAGGTCCGCCCGGCGGATCGCCTCGACCTCGGGATGCGTCTCCTCCAGGCCCAGGGCGACCACGCCATCGACGGTGGCCCGGTCGAGCGCGCGGGTGAGCGACCCGCGGAGCGGCGAGATCAGCAGCAGACCGAAGCCTCGCTCCTCAGTCACCGCCGCAACGCCCTCGGCGAAGTAGGCGAAGAACGGGTTGGCCAGGACCTGGCTGAGCGGTTGCGGCGTGAGCACGCCGATGGTCATCGTCCGTCGCGCCGAGAGCATGCGGGCGACCGGATGAGGGCGGTAGCCCATCTCGGCGGCGACGCCGCGGATGCGGTCGGCGGTCTCCGCCTTCAGTCGCTCGGGGCTGTTGAAGGCGAACGAGACTGAGGCCTTGCTGACGCCCGCGGCGAGGGCAACGTCGGCGATGCGGGGTCGGGATGCACGGCTGGTGGGCAACACGCACCTGGGGGGTCGGGCGCTGGGCCGGTTTAGTGAACCGGTTTAATGGAGTCTACCGGCGACCGCTGGGATGTCAATACCCAGCCGCCGGGCCGCTCTCGCGTTGCGGCCGCCTCGCATTCCACCGCGACGCGTGCGGCGTTCCCCCGCCGGGCAAGCCCACGGGCCGGGTCCCGGCAGCCTCCCGGAGGTGTCCGGAGCCGGGCGTGGCACAATCGGCGCGATGATCTCGACCTTCCGGGAGATGCCCGGGGGCGTGCGCCTGTTCCTCGCGTACGCCTTCCTGATCCTGGCGCTGATCGGACTCACGCTGCCGGCGGTGGTGAACCTGGCCACCGGCGACGCACCGATCTCCGGGGTCGGGCTGGTGGCCGTGCTGCTGCTCGCGTACACCATCTTCACGATCACGCTCGTCCTGCAGCGCAAGCAGGCGGCGTGGGCCTTCAGCCAGGGCCTGGCGACCCTGACCATCCCGCTCGTGCCGTTCCTCGGGCTCGCCGCGGGGCTGGCCGGCGCCGTCTTCGCGGCTGCCCTTGCCCTGTTGCTGTTCCGGGGGCTCCGCAGTGCACGGGCGCGCTCCTGGTTCAGCGAGATCTGAGGGCCGGCGCGGGCTGGCGTCCAAGCGTCGGGGGTCGGCAGTCGAAACGGCGCGGTTCGACCTTCGAGACGCCAGGGTCGAGGGTGAGGGTTCGCGGGCGCGGACCCCCGAAGCGGGTTCGGTTTCGGTTTCGGTACAGCGAGGTCCGGCGCATGCGCTTCGTCCGTTATCGAGTGGCCCGAGGGGCCGGGGCAGGCGACGGCCGCCCCGACGTGCCATCCCGCCCCCGGTTGGGGCTGCAGTTCGACCCGGGGCCGGACGGGCGCGGTGGCTCGATCCTCCCGCTCGACGCGCTGCCCGGCGTGGACGACGACCCGGATCGCTCACGCGCGCTGGATGACGCCGACCTGGCCGCCTACCTCGCGGCAGACGGCCACCTTGTCGCGGTCCGCGCCGGTCTCGAGCGCCTGTCCGGCGGCTCCCCGTCCAGGCTCCCCGCCGCGTCGGTCCGGCTGCTCGCCCCCGTCCACCGGCCGGGCAAGATCGTGTGCGTCGGCTACAACTACCGCGATCACGCGTCCGAGCACGACCGCGCGTCGTCGCAGGCCCGACCGGAGCCGGATCGGCCACTGCTGTTCGCCAAGTGGGCGAACGCCATCGTGGGTGACGGCGACCCCGTGATCCATCCTGACGTCACGCACGCCCTGGATCTCGAGGCCGAGCTGGCCGTCGTGATCGGCACGCGCGCACGACGTGTGCCGGAGTCGCTCGCCCTCGCCCACGTCGCAGGGTGGACGGCCGTGAACGACGTCACCGCCAGGGACCTGCAGGGCCTGGAACCGGCGCTGCGGCCGGGCGAGCACGGTGACGGGCAGTGGGTGCGGGCCAAGTCGTCGGACACGTTCCTCCCCAGCGGCCCGGCGATGGTCACGCTCGACGAGATGCCCGACATCTCGAACGTCGCGATCCGCTCGTGGCGGACGCCGGCGGACGGGACTCCCATCGGCATGCAGGACAGCAGGTCCGGCAACCTGATCTTCGACGTGCCGCGGCTGATCGCGTTCATCAGCGGCTCTGTCACCCTGGAGCCGGGCGACATCATCGCGACGGGGACCCCGTCCGGCGTCGGCGTGTTCCGGGATCCGCCGGTGTTCCTCGCGCCGGGCGACGTCGTCAGCGTGGAAGTGTCGGGCATCGGGCGGATCGACAACCCCGTGGTAGCGGCCGACGGATCCGTCCCGCGCGGATCGGCGGCAGCTGCCATCCTCATGTCCGCGCGATGACGCGGCACGGCGAGAAGGGAGCTGCGGGGCCATGAGCCAATCGGCGACGGAAGGTCGCCCTGCGAGGGACGACCGGCCGGCAACGGACGATCGGCCTGGGGCGGACACCATCCCGGATCGCATGCGCGCCCTCGTCAAGGAGACGTCGAGCCCCCGGGGCGGCCATCCGCGAGGTGCCGGTCCCCGAGCCAGGGCCGGGTGAGGTATTGATCCAGGTCCAGGCGGCAAGCGTCTGCGGGACCGACGTGCACATCGAGCGCTGGGACGCATGGGCCCAGGCCAACGTCCAGCCGCCCCTGGTCTTCGGCCACGAGATGGCCGGCGTCGTGGTGGCCCGAGGCGAGGGCGCGACGCGCGTGCCGGTCGGCTCGCTCGTCGCCGCCGAGACGCACCTCGTGGACTGGACCTGCTACCAGTGCCGCACGGGTCGGGCCAACGTGTGCCAGCACCTGCGGCATCCTGGGCGTGACGGCACCGGCGTGTTCGCCGAGTACGCCGTGATCCCCGAGACGAACGCGTGGGTGTCGGAGGGCCTGGCGCCCGAGATGGCGGCCCTCCAGGAGCCGATGGGCAACGCGGTCCATGCCCTGTTCGTGGAGGAGATCGCCGGCCAGCGGTGGCCATCCTGGGCTGCGGCCCGATCGGCCTCATGGCGGTCGCCATCGCCGCGCGAGGCCGGCGCGCGCCACGTCTTCGCCACGGACCTCAACCCCGAGCGGTTGGCCGTCGCCGGCCGGATGGGCGCCCACGAGGCGATCGACGCGCCGACGAGGACGTGGTCGCCCGGCTGCGCGCGGCGACCGACGGCGACGGCGTCGACGTGGTCCTGGAGATGTCCGGCGCCGAGGCCGCACTCCACACGGGCCTGCGCGCCGTGACGAACGGCGGCCGCATCTCGCTCCTGGGGACGCACGCCAAGCCGGCCACGATCGATGTCTCGGCCGAGATGATCTTCAACGGCATCCGCGTCTACGGCATCACCGGACGGCGGCATGTGGGAAACGTGGTACCGCACCACGGCCCTCCTCGAGGAGGGCCTGGACCTCTCCCCGATCATCACCCACCGCCTGCCGCTGGAGCAGTATCGCGGACGCGTTCGAGCTCGTCGCCGCCGGGCCATGCCGGCAAGGTCGTGCTGCTGCCCCAGGTGACCGGGTAGCGCCGCGGCGCACGCGGTAGCCTAGGCGCGACGATGGTCACCCGACCCGATCCGCTGGCCTACCTCGACGAGGCGCTGGCCGACCTGCGCGCCAAGTCCCTGTACCGCCCGCTGCGGGTGCTCGACGGGCGCCAGACGCCGCACGCGGTCATGGACGGGCGCCCGGTCATCAGCCTCTCGTCCAACAACTACCTGGGCCTGGCCACCCATCCCCATCTGGTGCGAGGCCGCGCTGGCCGCGGTCCGTGACCTGGGCGTCGGCAGCGGCGCGGTGCGGACCATCGCCGGCACCATGGAGCTGCACCAGGAGCTCGAGCGGCGGCTGGCGGCCTTCAAGCACACCGAGGCGGTGCTGACGCTTCCAGTCGGGGTTCACCGCCAACAGCGGCGTGATCCCGACCATCACCGGCGAGCGCGACCTGATCGTCAGCGACGAGCTCAACCACGCCTCGATCATCGACGGGGTCCGCCTCTCGAAGGCCGCCCGCGCCGTGTATCCCGCACAAGGACGTGGACGGCCTCGAGACGGTGCTGCGCGACGCGCGTGCGAAGGGCGGCCCGACCGGCGCCTACGAGCAGATCCTCGTCATCACCGACGGCGTCTTCTAGCATGGACGGCGACATCGCGCCGCTGCCCGGGATCTGCGAGGTCGCCGAGCGCTACGACGCGGCCGTGATGGTCGACGACGCCCACGCCTCGGGCGTGCTCGGGCGCAACGGCCGCGGCACGGTCGACCACTTCGACCTGCACGGCCGGGTCGACATCCAGGTGGGCACGCTCTCCAAGGCGGTCGGCGTGCTGGGCGGCTACGTCGCCGGGCGCGCAGGCTCTGCGGGACTACCTCGTCCAGCGCTCCAGGCCGATCCTCTTCTCCACGTCCCACCCGCCGGCCGTCGTCGCGGCCTGCCTCGCCGCCATCGACGTCCTCGAGGGCGAGCCGGAGCGGATCGAGCGGCTGTGGGACAACACCCGCTTCTTCAAGGCCGGGCTGGAGGACCTCGGGCTTCGACACCGGCATCAGCGAGACGCCCATCACGCCGGTCATCGTCGGCGACTCGGAGCAGGCCGGGCAGCTCAGCGCACGGCTGCTCGAGCTGGGCATCTTCGCCCAGGCCGTGGTCTACCCGACGGTCGCCCTGGACAAGCGCGCGGATCCGCACGATCGTCACCAGCGAGCACACGCGCGACGACCTCCAGGCGTGCCTGGACGCGTTCGCCACGGTGGGCCGGGAGCTCGGCGTCATCTGACCGACGGGCCGTCCGGAGCCCACGAGCGCGGCCGCGGGCTCCCTCGCCCCGTCGTTGGCCGCCGCCTCAGGCCTGTCGCCCCGCCTCAGGCCTCTCGCCCCGTCGTTTGCTGGTCGCCCCAAGGGTCGCCTCAGGCCTGTCGCCCGTCCCTGGCCGCCGCCATTCCCGGCTTTCCTGCAGAACGCCCTCGTGCAGACACGTATGTCCGATGCGCGGCCGGTCCGGACCCATCCCGTGGCATTTCGTCGCCTTCCCGACGGCCCCTGGCAGCTTGCCACGCACGAATTCCGCGCACCGTCGCCGTGCCCGCATGGTGGCGAGGGCCAGCGGCCCGCGACAACCGACATACGGTTCCGTGCGGAGAAGTTCTGCAGGAAAGGGGCGGCGCAGGAAAGGGCCGGCGCAGGAAAGGGGCGACGCAGGAAAGGGGCGACGCAGGAAAGGGCCGGCGTCTGCAGCGGGCGGGGGTCTCGCTCCCTGGCCATCCCGGCCGTGATCATTGCCACCGAGTCTCGCCCGGTGCCTCTCCCGCCCTACCGCGCTGGCCCGTGCTTCCGTGCCAGGACGTACACGCTGGGACCGGGCGTCACCGCGCCCAGCGGAGCCTGTAGCGGACGCTCGACCGCGGCGAGCCACGCGGCCGGGATGCGCCCTCGCAGGATCGGCAGCCGGAACAGCGAGACGGCACGGGTCTCCTCGACGCGCAGCCCGACTCTCCGCAGCATCCGGCGCACGTCGAGCGGATGCCGATCGAAATGGAGCGGCAGGTACTCGTGTGGCTCGATGGCAAACGGGGACCAGGCCTGGCGGTGCAGCCCGTACTTCAGGATCGACTTCAGGTTGCGCTTGTTGGCGAACTCCAGGACGAGCACGCCGCCCGGTCGCAGGATCCGCGAGAACTCGGCGAACACGGCGCCGGGGTGCTCCAGGTGGTGGACCACCCTCACGCACACCACCGCATCGAACGACGCGTCGTCGAACGGGAGCGCGTAGGCGTCGCCCTGCTCGACCCGGACCTGCGGGTCATCCCGGAACTGCTCGCGCGCCGCATCCACGTGGGCGGCCGACGCGTCGAGCAGCACGATCTCCCCGTACCCGCGGTACTCGTCCGCCAGCCGGCCGTACCCCGCACCGACCTCGACCACGCGCTGGCCCTCGCGGGGCAGGAGGGCCCTGATCGCGATCCGGTCGCACCTGTCCTCGTATTCCCGGGCCGCCCAGAAGACGTCGCGGTAGCGCAGATCGTCATAGCGTGGGATCTCATGTGCCGGCGCGGCGGCGGGGGCTGGTGTGTCAGGCGCGGCGGCGGGGGCTGGTGTGTCAGGCGCGGCGGCGGGGGCTGGTGTGTCAGGCGCGGCGGCGGGGGCCGGTGTTTCCGGCGCCTCGGCGGGGGCTGGCACCGCTGGCGCGTCGGGCATGTCCGAGGCACCGGGAACGACGCCCGCGTCGGCCACGGCGGAGGCGCGGGCGTGGCGAAGGCGTCGGGCGTGGAAAAGGCGTCGGGCATATCCGATGCGTCGGGCGTGGCGGAGGCGTCGGGCATATCCGATGCGTCGGGCGTGGCGGAGGCGTCGGGCATATCCGATGCGTCGGGCGTGGCGGAAGCGTCGGGCGTGGCGGATGCGCGGCGCGTCCTTCCGCGAGCGGACCTGGGCGACGGTTCGGTCGGCATGGCCCAGCATTCTACCGGCGGCGGAGCCCGCGCCTGCTGCCGTCCCGGGCGACACCGTGGCGGCGGGAGCGGCAGAGACGGGACCCTGCACCCTCACTCCATCGCGCTCGGCCGACCTCTCGGGTACCCTGCGCCAGATGCCCATCGCCCTCCCCCTCGACGCGCACCTCCACACCGACCTGTCGCCCGACGCGGACGTCCCGCTCGATGCGTATGCCGCCCTTGCGCGCGATCAGGGCGTGGCCGAACTCGCCGTCACCGACCACATCGATTTCGTTCCCGGCGACCCTGCCTACCGGTATGCCGCGTACGAGCAGCGGGTCCGCCTCGTGCGCGATGCCGCCGAGCGCTGGGCGGGCGAGCCGGCCATCCGGCTGGGTCTCGAGGTCTCGTACGAGCAGGGCGTCCAGGACGAGATCGCCGCATACCTCTCGCACCACGCCTACGACTACGTCATCGGGTCCGTGCACATGTCGAGCCGCGGCCCTTTTCGCAACCCCGTGACCGCCGCCGCCTGGTGTGCCGGGAGGACACCTCGGGAAGCCACCGCGTTCTACTTCGACGAGGTGGAGCGCGCCATCCGCAGCGGCCTCTTCGACACGATCGGCCACCTCGACTTCGTGAAGCGCTACATCCATCCGTACCTGGGCGCTTTCGAGTACGAGCCACACGCCGACATCTACGACCGGTTGCTCAATGCTCTGATCGAGACAGGTACGGCCCTGGAGGTGAATGCATCCGGGTTGCGGCAGGAACCGGGCGAGCCGTATCCCGCCCCGGTCGTGGTCGGGCGATTCCGCGAGCTGGGCGGGGAGCGGATCGTGGCCGGGAGCGATGCGCACAGGATCGAGCACTTCGCGTTCGGCCTGCCCGACGTGTACCGGACGATCGGGCGCGCAGGGTTTCGCGAGCTCGCGTTCCGGCGTGGAGGCGGGCGGGAGGCGGTCGAGCTGTCGACCGAACTCGTCACTGCCCTGCTGGGCTCCCGTAGTGCAGGTGCAAGCCGCCTGCGCGACAATCCACCGGACGTTCGCGTGGAGGGGGACGATGCGTGAGGGCGGTGGGATGCGCCTGACGGTGGTGGGCTGCGCCGCAGCGTGGAGCCGCGTGCCCGGCCGGGCCTCCTCGTCCTACCTTGTCGAGCTCGGCGAACCCGGGGATCCGGCGCGCATCCGCCGTCCTCCTCGACCTCGGCCAGGGCAGCTTCTCCGCGCTCGCCGGGTTCCGCGACCCCGCCAACCTGAGCGCCGTACTCATTTCACACGTGCACCCCGACCACTGCATCGACCTGGTACCGCTTCGGCTCTACCTCCGCTATGGCTGCGAGCCGTCCCGGACGGTTGCGCTTCACGGACCCGCCGAGCTGCGCCGACGGTTCGATGGGCTGACGAACGAGCACGACTTCCTGTGCGATCTGCCCGGCGATCCGCTCGCCCCCGGGACCATGGCGGTCGCGGGCTTCAACGTGTCGGTCGCACCCGTGCTCCATGTCGGCACGAGTTACGCGTTCCGCGTGTCACCGGCGACCGATCCGTCGGCGCCCGGCCTGGTCTACTCGGGCGACTGTGGGCGCGCGGCCGACCTGCTCCCCCTCGTGCGCCCCGGCGACACGTTGCTGGTCGAAGCCTCGCACGGTGCCGGCCCCGTGATCGACGGACCGAACCACCTCAATGCAGCCGATGCCTCCGGGCTCGCCACCGATGCGAAGGCCGGCCGGCTCGTGATCACCCACATCCTCGACGATGTCGACCCGGCTGCCGCGCTCGCCCTGGCACGCGAGCGATTTGCCGGCGAGGCCATGCTTGCCGAACCGGGGCTGACGCTCACGGTCTGAGGTTCCGAACGGGACCAGCTTCCGGATGCCGTTCTCCGCGCGGCGGCCGGCTCGGCGCGCTCGGCGGTACCTCGCCCCCAGTGCTCCGCCTCCCGCCGCCGGAACACGGGCAGACAGAGACGACGGGCGGGGGTCAGGGTCCCTCGCCCGTCGTCACTGGTGCGTGTGGGGGCTCGGAGGCCCCCGGGTGGATGCCGGGTCAGGTCAGCGGTCGATGCGCTCCAGCAGGCGACCGCGCAGGCGGGTCGTGACGACGAGCGTCAGCGACAGGCCGAGGAGTCCGGCGAGCAGGAGCCCGACGGTGTTGCCGTCCGACGAGCCGCCATTGCCGGGCACGCTCGAGGTGGGCGGCAGGGAAGGCGTGCCGGTCGCCCCCAGGACGCCGCCACTGGGCGACGGCTTGGTGGTGGGCGGGGTCGTGGGCGGTGTGGTCGGCGGCGTCGTGGGCGGCGTCACCGAGCGCGTGTTGGTCACGCCGAGGCTCGAGTTTGACGTTCTTGACGATCGTGACGCTCGAGGACGGGGCGTAGGTCGGGCTGTTGACCCAGCTCGCCCCGCTGCCCGCGGCGGGCAGGGCTCTCCTCGGCCACCGCGCAGGTCACGCCCGCGTTGTAGGGGCCGAAGATCTGCGAGGAGACCGTTGCCGCCCGTGGCGGGCACGGCCAGGCTGACGCTGGTGGCCTTCCCGTTGCAGGTCACGGTGAAGGTGAAGGTGCCACCGGTCCAGCCGGAGAGGTTCCCGCCGACCGTCTTGGTGAAGTAGAAGAAGCCCTGGTTCGGCGGGGGCGGCGGGGTGTAGGTGTTGGTGATGGTGCAGGTCGGCGGACTGGCCGTTGGCCAGCGGCTGTTGCCCGAGCGAGCCGCCGTCACACGACCAGGCGCTCGGCGTGTAGTTGGCCGGTCCGCCGGACTCGGCCAGCGCTGTACGTGCCGGCCACCGACGTCCGACGGCCCCACCTGCGGGCCGGGCCCGCTCGCATCGGGGGTGGCGGCAGAGCTCACGTGGAGCTCGTTGAGTGTCGCAGAGAGTGTCCAGTACGCCTGGGGTGGCTGAGCCGCCGCTGACGTGCTTGATGAGCGTCAGGTGGGCGGGCGAGATCACCATTGGTGAGGGTGCAGGACTTGGCGTACGCCGAAGCGGCGAGCGTCACGGAGATGACGTGCGTCTCCGAGTTCGTCGTGCAGTCGCCGGAGACGCCCGTCAGCGCATAGCCGGCCACTGCGTCTTCGCTCACCGTGTACGTGCCCAGCGTCGAGACTGTAGTCGTGCCACTCGCGGATCCGGCCGCAGGGCTGCCTGTGACGTTAGCGCCGTTGGACTCCACGTGAAGCTGGAAGCTGCTGGATCCCAGCGTCCCCCCGTTCTCGGTTGTCGACGACCTTGATGACCTTCAGGGTGGGCTGACTGTCGGTGTTCAGTGACCGTGCACGTCCACCGACGCGCCGGAAGTCAGGTCAACCACATTGATCGGGATCGAAGGTGCGGTGATGATCTGGTTCTGGACGCACGAGATGCTTTCGGTCGAGTAGCCGGCGGGCGGCGCGTCCTCGGTCACGGTGTAGGTGCCCGGAGCAAGGGAGTACGTATAGCCAGTCGGTCCCGCGACGCCCGCGTGCGGGCTGTTGGCGACGTCGCCTGCGCTGCCCTTCACGTGAAATCGAGAACTTGTCCACCGCGAGCGAGCCACCGTGGTGGTAGTCGAGGGTCTTGATCGCCGTGATCGTGCCGGGGGGCGGCGGCGCCGTCACCGTCACCGGCTCGTCGCCGCACGAGCTGGAGGACTTCTGATTGTTCGCGTCACCACCGTAGCTGGCGACCCATTCGTAGGTCCCGGGCGTCGACGGTGCCGTGACGTCCGGAGACGTCGCGTTCCCGGCTCCGTCCAGTGCCACGGCAGTGGTGCGAGCCCACTGATCTGTGTCGTCGCAGACCGGATTGGCTGGATCGGTCGGGCCGTACAGGAAGAACGTCACGTCGCCAGTCGGCTGGAGGCCGTTGACGTGCGCGGTGTCCTGGATGACGGCGCCGCTCTGGGCGGTTTCCTGCACGACCTTGGTGGTGATGGGGGCCGCGCCCGGGCCCACCAGCGGCGCGACATCGTCGAGCGAGCTGGCCAGGTGGTTGACCGCGACGGTCCCCGGACTGCTGACGTTGCCGCTCACGGAATAGTCGACGAATGCGAGTTCGCCACCGTTGTCGGCCACGAGCGCATGGCCCGCTCCGTCCACTGCTCCCTGGTCGAACACGAGCCCGGTGGGGCCTGACTCGACCTTGCACGGCGCCGAGTCGGTGCCCGTGCACGTGTTGGATCCGAACACGAGCTCACCGACGACCTTGCCGGTCGACGGGTCGAACTGGGCGATCATGTTGGCGCCGAACAGGAACAGGTCTGACGTGCGCGGGTCGTATGCCATGCCGTGCGCCGCGGGATAGCCGGGGGCGTTGCCCGCCGGGAGGAGCTTTGTCGTGACACCCGTGCAGGAGTTGCTCCCGAGGCCTGTGAACGCAATCGTTCCGAAGATCCCGTTACCTGATGGCGTGCTGCTCGTGAAGTAATACGTCCCGCCCACGTCGAGCACGGTGTCGACCTGCGTGACGGTGCCGCTCAACGTGCAGGCCTGGCCGTTTCCGGCCAGTCCTCCGCTCAACGGCACGACGCCCAGCCCGCCCGGGATCCCGGCCACGAGCAGGGTCGTCGAGTTGATGACTGACAGGTGATACGCGCCGCTTACACCGGAGGTCTTGGTGGTCACGCCGCTGCCGCCGGTCGTGATCTCGCTGACGATCCCGTTCGACTGCCCTCCCACCAGGAGGTCCTGGTTCGGAGCGAAGACGATTCCATCGGCTCCCCTCGTGGTGCCGATGCCTGCGGGCGTGCCAAGCGTGAACGTGGTGCCGTCGAACTTGAAGTCGACCTTGCCCACGTCGACGTTCGCCCCGAGCGTGCCGTCGGCCGGGCAGCCAGTTGCCGTGCCCTGGTTGCAGAATCGCGTGAAGTACAGCGTTCCCTGGGCAACGGTTGGACTTGCAGCCGCTGTGACCAGGGGAACGGCGGCCGGGAAGATCAGCAGGCCGGTCAGTGCGCCGGCCGCGGCGACAGCGTAGAGCCGGGCCCGTCGGGATCGCCGACCGCCGGCGGCAGGTGACGGAAATTCAAACGGGTGCATCGGTACAACTCCCAACGAGAACGGGGATGTGACTTATGACCCCATCACGTTAGGACATAGGTACCGGTTCGTCGAGTACTTTCAGCCCTTCCGACGCGGCGAATTCGAGCGCGATGCGCCCTCCAGGTCAGTCCGCATCGCGGATTCCGGTGTCGGCCCGCACCGCACGCATCAAGGGTCTGTCGCAGCATCCCGTCGTCGCCGCGCCCCCATCCCCGGCTCCAGCGGTCCGTCGCGCGCCCCCAGTGCTCCGCCTCCCGCCGCCGGAACACGGGCAGACAGAGACGACGGGCGGGGGTCAGGGTCCCTCGCCCGTCGTCACTGGTGCGTGTGGGGGCTCGGAGGCCCCCGGGTGGATGCCGGGTCAGGTCAGCGGTCGATGCGCTCCAGCAGGCGACCGCGCAGGCGGGTCGTGACGACGAGCGTCAGCGACAGGCCGAGGAGTCCGGCGAGCAGGAGCCCGACGGTGTTGCCGTCCGACGAGCCGCCATTGCCGGGCACGCTCGAGGTGGGCGGCAGGGAAGGCGTGCCGGTCGCCCCCAGGACGCCGCCACTGGGCGACGGCTTGGTGGTGGGCGGCGTGGTGGGCGGGGTCGTGGGCGGTGTGGTCGGCGGCGTCGTGGGCGGCGTCACCGAGCGCGTGTTGGTCACGCCGAGGCTCGAGTTGACGTTCTTGACGATCGTGACGCTCGAGGACGGGGCGTAGGTCGGGCTGTTGACCCAGCTCGCCCCGCTGCCCGCGGCGGGCAGGGCTCCCTCGGCCACCGCGCAGGTCACACCCGCGTTGTAGGGGCCGAAGATCTGCGAGGAGACCGTTCCGCCCGTGGCGGGAACGGCCAGGCTGACGCTGGTGGCCTTCCCGTTGCAGGTCACCGTGAAGGTGAAGGTGCCACCGGTCCAGCCGGAGAGGTTCCCGTTCACCGTCTTGGTGAAGTAGAAGAAGCCCTGGTTCGGCGGGGGCGGGGTCGTGATGACGACGGGCTCGGACTGGAACGGCTGTACGCCGCCGCGTTGTTCGCGTCACCGCCGTACGTGGCGGTCCACTGCCAAGTGCCCGCGGCGTTGGCCGTAGGCCCGCCGGTCGTCTGGTACGTCCCGTTCCCGTCGACCGTGGCATTGAACGTGAAGGCAGGCTCGCCGTCGCAGTTGGTGACCGACGGCGGGTAGAGGTTGAACGTGACCGTTCCGGTCGGGTTGTAGCCGCCCGCGAGCGCGGCTGAGTCGTTGAGTGTGACCTGGTTCACATAGCCGCCCGCAGGGATCGGCGTCGTGTTGATGGTCGGAGCGGGCGGGCTCGATCTGGACCTGCTCTGTCTCACCGCCGCACGCGGCGAAGGGTTTGTTGTTGTTGTCCCCGGCGTAGCTGGCCTTCCAGTAGTAGGTGCCGGCCGCCGAGGGTGTCCAGCTCGTCGAGAAGCTGGCCACGCCGCCGCTGGTGATGGTGCCGCTTCCGGTGACGGAGGTGGCGGTCGAGCAGGTGTTGTCGCTGTAGAGCGTGAAGGTCACGCTCTGGCCGGCCAGGCCGTAGCCATTGGACACGGTGGCCGTGTCGCCCACCGGTCATCCCGACCCCCACGGTGCCGCCGGTCGGGCTGGCCTGGGTCGAGATCGTGGGACTGGACTGACTGATGACGACCGTTCGTCGGCGCCGCCGCAGGCAGTGAACCCGTTGTTGTTGCTGTCACCCGGGTAGCTGACGCCCCAGGTGTAGGTCCCGACTGCGGCAGGTGTCCAGGCCTGCGAGTAGCTCGCCACACCGGCAGCAATGGCACCGCTGCCCGAAATGCCGGTCGACACATGGCACGAGCCGTCGCTGTACAGCGTGAACGTGACGGAGCCGGACGGGTTGTTGCCGCCGGTCAGGGTCGCGGTGTCACCCACCGTCATCAAGACACCGATCGTGCCAGTGCTGGGACTGGCCGCGTCGCGACGGTCGGGCTGGACTTCCTGGAGACGACCACCGTCTCGTTTGCGCCTCCGCAGGCATGCACGCCCTTGTCGCTGCCATCACCCTGTAGTTGACTCCCCAGTAGTACGCCCCCGATGACGTGGGCGTCCAACCGTGCGAGTAGCTCGCCACACCGGCAGCAATGGCACCGCTGCCCGAAATGCTCGTGGCATTGTGACAATCGCTGTCGCTGTACAGCGTGAAGGTGACGGAGCCGGACGGGTTGTTACCGCCACTCAGCGTCGCGGTGTCACCCACCGTCATCAAGACACCGACCGTACCAGTTGACGGGCTGGCAACCGTCGAGATCGTCGGGCTGGCCTTCTGGCAGGCTGCGACGGACCCATTCCAAGTATGACTACCGATACCGTCTCCGCCAACTACAACCACTTCCGCGCTGTGGGGCAGCGTCGCGGGGCTCAGGACCTTGTTCAGCGAGTACGAAGTCCCGAAACTGGCCTCAGAGTCCGCCGTATCCAGTGTCCCATCGATAGTTATGGTCACCGAGTTGACCTTGTTCGACGCGTAGTTGCTGAGGCTGATCGTGAGTTTCGGAACGTTATTAACGCACGTCAATGATTCGCTGTAATTGTGCGCCGAGGCGACACCTGCGGTGGCGGGAAGGAGCATCGCCAAGAGTGCCGCCGCCCCCGCAAGACTGACGGCGCGGGCGCGGGTCCTTGTCCCGCCTCCGCTGGGGTTGAACAACGAGTGCATCGATACCAGCTCCCCTCGATGAATACAGCCGCCGGATAGGTCGGCGGCGGACGGTCCCTGTACCGGCCGTCATGAGTGTCCGCCGTTCGCCCCAGTACGTCCAGTACTTCTGCCGCATCGCGGCAACGTTTCGTGCGTAGGCTGCCTGGCGCGGCACGATTTCCGGTGACTCCCGGCACCGATGAGTACTGGAACCGCCGGGACGAACGTTCGCGTGGAGGGATGGCCCGGAAGTCCCAGGCGGCGGGCACGCGGCCGACCCGCTGGGCCATTCCGGGGCGGGGAGTCTCATCAGAACGCATGCCACGGCAAACGCGGCGTGCGGGTTCGGACGACCACAGACAAGCGGCCGTTGGCTGTTCGATAGAGGGACGCATGACAAGTTCCGCGACTCTCCGCGAGGCTCGTGCCCCATCGTCGGTGTGACCCCGGCACTCCGAACCACGGAACTGGACACCGGCAGAAGGCCCGGCTCAGTGGGTCGGCTGACTCATGTCCGACGCGGACCGCAGGGTCGACAATGCGCCGGTGCTCCTCCGCTACCTGCGCTCGCTGACCGGCTTCGAGCGCGACGCCCGGCTGTTCCTGTTCGTCACGCTGGCATACGGCTCGGCCGTGAGCCTGTGGTGGATCGACTTCAACCTCTACCTGCGCAGCCTCGGCATCGACACCGCGCTGATCGGGCTGATCGCCATGGCGGGATCCGCCGCCTCCCTGGTCGTGGCGTTCCCGGCGAGCATCCTGTCGGACCGCTTCGGACGCCGACGAGTCCTGCTCGGCGGAGGCGCGCTGATGACCGCGGCATTCGCCGGCCTGCTGGTGTCGAGCGGGCTGCCAGTCCTGCTCCTGATGTCCGCCGCGTTCGCGGCGGGAAGTGGGGCCATGCAGGTGGTCGCGCAGCCGTTCCTGGCGGAGCACTCGCGGCCCGAGGAGCGCAGCGAGCTCTTCGCGGTGCAGTTCGCGATCTCGAGCGGCACCAACGTCGTGGCGGCCCTCGCGGGTGGATTCATCGCCCAGCAGGTCGCATCCTCGTGGGGGTTCGACCCGCAGGGCCCGGAGGCCTACCGCGTCCTGATCGCCCTCATGGCGGGCCTCGGCGTCGTCACGATTCTCATGCTCACGCGCCTCCGTGATGACCGACCGGCGGCGCTGCGGCATGCGGTCACGGACAGGCCGGGCGGGGCAGCCAGGCCCAGGGCTGTCCGGGAGCGGGACGCGACCGGCGTGGGCGTGGAGGTCAGCACGGGCCGGCCGACGGGAACCTTCGGGCGCACCGAACGGTCGCGCCAATCCAGCCTGGTGGCGGTCCTCCGTGGCGGCTTCCACGTCTCCGATCGGCGCGACTTCACGAGGCTGCTGCTCCCGGGCTTTCTCATCTCGCTCGGCGCAGGCCAGGTCATCCCGTTCCTCAACGTGTTCATCGAGGGCCGGTTCCACCTCGAGCTCGCGTCGCTCAACGCCCTGTTCGCGATCACGAGCCTCGGGACGCTCGTGGCGACCCTGATGCAGCCCGCCCTCGCCCGCCGATGGGGAAAGATCGGGTCGGTCGTGATCGTCCAGGGGGCGAGCATCCCGTTCATCGTCGTCCTCGGCTTCTCGCCCCTCTTCTGGACCGTGGCGATCGCGATGGCGGTGCGCAACTCGCTCATGAACGCGGGCAACCCGATCTTCGGTGCGTTCGCCATGGAGCGGGTCCGGCCGGAGGAGCGGGCCACGTTCTCGGCCGCGAGCTCGCTCTTCTGGGCGCTGGGCTGGGTCATCGCCGCGCCGTGGTACAGCCTGCTGCAGGCCACGCTCGGGTTCGATGCGGGCTACGCGGTGAACTTCCTGACGATCATCGGGCTGTATTCGGCGGGCACGGTGCTGTACTGGGTCTGGTTCGGACGCGACGAGCGGGATGGCCGCCAGGCTTCGGCCGGGGCCGGGCGCCCGGACACGAATCCGATCAGGGGCGGAACGGTCGGTCGCTGACAGGGCACAGGCTTCCCGCTGTGCCACGCGCGTCGCATGTGTGCTACAGTCGGGCCACGATGGTGGCCTCGAGGGAGCTCCGGAACAACACGCGCGACCTGCTCACCCGTGTCGAAGCCGGAGAGTCGGTGACGATCACGGTCGATGGTCGTCCGGTCGCCGTCCTCCAGCCCGTCGGCCGCCGGCCCCGCTGGGTGGCACGTGGCGAGTTCCTGGCACGGATCACCGGGCATCAGTCCGATCCGGGGCTGCGGTCGGAACTGCGCGCGATGGCGCCCGATACCACCGACGACCTGGGGTCGCCATGACGCCCGGGCATTCCGAGACCCAGGGACTCGCGGACACGTCCGTCTTCATCGCCCGCGAATCCGGCCGGTCGCTGCGTGTCGATGCCCTGCCGGATCGGCTCGCGGTCTCCGTGATCACGATCGGGGAGCTGCGCGCAGGGGTGCTCGCCGCCGGCGATGTGGCCACGCGGGACCGACGCCTGGCGACGCTGACGGCTGCCCTCGCCCTCGATCCCATCCCGATCGACGAGCGAGTCGCCGACGCCTGGGCGCGGCTCCGGGTGACGCTGCGGGAACTGGACCTGCGGATGCCGGTCAACGACTCGTGGATTGCCGCGACGGCACTCGCGCTCGGCGTCACCGTCGTGACGCAGGACGAGGACTACGTGTCAATTCCGGGCCTGGAGGTGGTGCACGCATGACCGCTGCAGACGGCGGCCGGAGGATCACGTGGTAGACCTGCCCGGCCCTTCCATGGGCCTCCAGCCGCCCATCCGGACCCTGGTGCGCGAGGCCGTCGAGCGGGCGTGGGCGCGCGCGGTCGCCTCTGGCGCGCTTCCTCCGCTCCCGGCCGTCGGTGAGGCGCCCGGGCCACCGGCAGCCCTGCCGGCCGTGCCCGGCGACCAGGCCGTGCCGGAGGTCGAGGTCTCCCGCCCCGACAACCCGGACCACGGCGACTTCGCCTCCAACCTGGCCCTGAAGCTGGCACGGCCCCTGCGCCGGAGCCCGCTCGCCATCGCGCAGGCCCTCGCGGACGAGCTCGGCCGGGACCCGGGGCCCGTCGTCGGCTCGGTGGAGGTCGCTCCGCCGGGCTTCCTGAACATGCGCCTCGCACCGGCCGCTGGTCGAGGCGGCCGTGGATGCCGCCCGGGCGGCGGGGCCCGCGTTCGGGCGCGTCGCGGCCGGGCACCCGCGCCACGTCAACGTCGAGTTCGTCTCGGCCAATCCCGACCGGCCCGCTGCACATCGGCAACGCCCGCGGCGCATTCGTGGGCGATCTCCTCTGCCGCGTCCTCGAAGCGGCCGGCCAGCAGGTCACGCGCGAGTACTACTTCAACGACTTCGGCTCGCAGGTGCTCCAGCTCGGCGCATCCGTGCTCGCCATCCACCAGGGCCGCGACGTTCCCGAGGACGGCTACCGGGGCGACGTACGTGCACGACCTCGCGAGGGAGCTCCCCGACGAGATCCGCGCCCGGGCGTCGAGGCGGCGGCCGGACCGGCTCCCGACGCGGCAGCCGCCGCCGATGCCGTCGTCGGCCAGTGGGCGTCCGAGCGGGTCCGGCCGGGCATCGAGGCCAGCCTGGCCCACCTCGGGGTCAGGTTCGACGTGTGGACCAGCGAAGGATCGCTCTACCGGGACGGCTGGGTCGAGCGGGCCGTCGAGCGGCTCGCGGCCGCCGGCTGGACGTACGAGCAGGACGGCGCGCTGTGGTTCCGTTCCACCGCCTTCGGCGACGACAAGGACCGCGTCGTCCGGCGCTCCAACGGGCAGTTCACGTACTTCGGGTCGGACATCGGCTACCTGCTCGAGAAGTTCGACCGTGGCTTCGACCACCTCGTCTACATCTGGGGCGCGGACCACCACGGCACGGTCGCGCGCGTGCGGAACGCCGCCGAGGCGATGGGCTTCGACCGGGCGGCGGTCGAGATGCTGCTGATCGCCTGGGTGCGGTTCGTCCGCGACGGGCAGGAAGTCTCGATGTCCAAGCGCGCCGGCGAGTTCATCACCCTCGACGAGCTGCTCGACGAGATCGGCGTGGACGCCGCCCGCTGGTTCTTCGCGGCACGCGGCCACACCAGCGGGATCGACTTCGACATCGAGCTGGCGAAGCGGCAGTCGTCGGAGAACCCCGTCTACTACGTGCAGTACGCCCATGCCCGGATCAGCTCCATCCTGCGGAAGGCGGGTGAGACGGGGCTGTCGCCCGCGGGGACGCTGGCGGGCGCCCTGGGAGACGATGCGATCGCGCTCGGTCTCGGGAAACTCCTCCTGCGCCTTCCCGAGGTCGTCGAGGATGCAGCCGCTGCGCACGAGGTCCACGCGCTGACCGCGTACGCCACCGAGCTCGCGACCGCCTTCCACGCCTACTACCGGGACCGGCGCGTCATCGACACGGGAGACCCCGGGACGTCGGCTGCGCGGCTCGGCCTCGTGACCGCCGCTCGTCTCGCCCTGGCAAACACGCTCGCGCTGCTGGGGATCTCCGCGCCGGACTCGATGTAGGGTCGGTGGGCCGGTGCCGGACTCGATGATGGTCGGCCGCCTGCGCCCGGGTCGGCCGCATGCGCCCAGTTGGCGGGCCGGGCATCTCGGCCCGGACTTGACCCGAGGGGCGCAGGGCCCGGTGGGCGGGCCGGCCCGCACGGCCCGGTCGGACGGGTCGAGGGTGCAGCCCGGTCAGCGACCCGTGGCCGACAGGATCCGGTCCAGCGTCGCCGGGTCCGAGGCGATCAGCAGGGTCACCGTTCGGCCCGAAACGCTCTCTCGATGCGCCGCGGCGGTTCCGGCGCCCGTTGCCCCGGCGAGCAGGTGGCCGGCGCTCGCGGCGACGGACCCCGCCGCGGCCGCCGTCGCCCAGGTCGAGCGCCACGCGATGGCCCATGCCCCCGCGGACCCGGTCCAGCTCGCGACCTGGTCGCCCTGCCAGCTCGAGGCGAGCTGCGTCGCCGCGGCCCCATCCATCGCCTGGGACAGCCACACCTGGAACGTGAGCTCGCCCATGGTGTCGAGGTAGGTGCGCGTCCAGCCCTTTCCGAGCGCCGTCCCCAGGTCCGGCGCCACGACCGGAGTGGGCGTCCAGCCGGCCACGTACCGGTCCGGGTGCAGGATCTCCGCGGTCGAGGTCGGGGGACGGGTGTACGCGGCGTCGATGGCCGCCCAGCCGCCGGCCTGGTGCAGCGCGGTTGCGAACGTCAGCCCATCGAGGTACGGAAAGAGCAGCGTCCGTCCGATGAGTGGCGGCGTCCCGGCGGGCAGTACCGGCTGCAGTGACGCGACGAGCAGCTGGCCGATGTCGAGCAGATCGCCGAGGCCGATGTGCGCCTGCATCCACTGGCCGCTCAGCAGCGTGGCGTCGCCCTCGATCAGCGCGTGGAGCGCGAGGACGCGGTCGGTCGGGAAGGACGCATCCATGCCCAGGCGCGCGAAATCGAAGTGCTGGTCCTGCAGGGCATGCGTGTATTCGTGGGCGATCGTGAAGCGTGCCGTGAGCCCGAAGTCGCCGACGCGGTTCACGATGGTCATGTCGTGGCCGGCGGGATCGTAGAGGCCCAGAACCTGCGACGACAGGGTGGTGAGCTGCAGCGCGTACAGGTCGAGGCCCGGCTGCGCGAGCCCGACGCGGACGAGGAGGTCCTGTTCGGCGGACATGGCCGCCAGGGTGGCCGGCGTGTCGAGCTGCTGCTCCAGCTGTCCACGCAGCTGGCCGGCGTCGATGATCCGGGTCGGAACGTGTGCGAGCGGCTGGAGCTGGCGCAGCGGCGGCACCTGGGCCTCCACCGCCGCCACCTCGGCCTGCAGGTCGCGCGACGGCGAGGGCGTCGCGGCGGCCGAGCCAGGCGCGGAGCGAGCCGACGTCGTCGACGTGGCAGCGTGCGTGGCTCCGGCTGACGGCACGACCGGGATGGGCCCGAGGCCTGCCCGGATGCTGTAGCCCGCCGCGGCGACCGCGACGAGGACGAGCGCGACGGCGAGCGCGATCGACCTGGGCCGGCGCCGCTTTCCGCGCTCGCCGGGGCTGGGGAGTCCCGGGCCCGCGTCGAGCGGCCGACCCGGCGGGTCCGGAGCTCGGCTGGTGCGCGGCTCGCTCATGTCCGACATTGTGGCAGCGCGCGGGGCCGGCGGAACGTCCCGACTGGGGGATGCGCGGGCCGCGGCCAGGCCACAGTGGGGCCACCGCAACGCCCCGGCTCGGGGAGGCCCGGCCGCCGCACGTCCGCGGCAGCGGGCTGCCACGGGTCGTGCGGCGCGAGGATGTCGGACGCGCGATACGTGCGTTGCGCTTCCTTAACCATCACCCGGCTTTCACCTTCACGCGACATCTCTACCGTATGTCCAACGGAACCGAGAAGCCTCCCTTCCAGTTCCTACCTCCCTCCCTCCGAACGAGGGCGCCGATTGGGCAGGCGCCCTCGTTCCCTTTTCTGGGACAATTCCCCCGATGGAGATCACCTGGTACGGCAACGCCTGCGTTCGCATGCGCGGGAAGGAGGGGACGGTCGTCGCCGACGCGTTCCCGTCGATCGTGGGACCCTCGGGGCGCGGGCTCACCGCCGACCTCGTGACCTACTCGCACCCGGAGCCGGTCGCCGTGGCGGCGGGCCGTACGAACGGACGGAAACCCGGGGCGGACGAGCCCGTGCCGACCAGCCTGCAGCCGGCCTTCCGGCTCGAGGGGCCCGGCGAGTACGAGATCCACGACGTCCTCGTGACCGGCGTCCGCACGGCGCGCGACGACGCGCGCGGCGCGGAGCGCGGACTCAATACCGCCTTCGTCGTACAGCTCGACGGCCTGCACGCGGTCCACCTGGGCGACCTCGGGCACCTCCTCACCGAGGAGCAGCTCAAGGAGATCGGTCCCGTGGACGTCGCCTGCGTGCCGCTTGGCGGGCACCTGTCCGCCTCGAAGGCCGCCGAGGTCATCGCGCAGCTCGAGGTGACGCTCGTGGTGCCGCTGCTCGTCGCCGAGGCCGAGGCGGACTCCGAGTCGGCGTTGGCGAAGTTCCTGCACGAGATGGGCGCCAAGGACCTGACTCCCCAGCCCAAGCTGGTTGTCACCATCTCGTCGGTGCCGCAGGAGACCACGGTCGCGCTGCTCGAATCCCGGGCCCGCGTCTAGGCCTCGACCCGCAGGCGAGTCCGCCGGCCGGCGCCGCCACCCTGCCGCTGCAACCAGCCCGTCGCCGGCACTGCGTGGCCCCGCCTGCGCCTTGCGCGCCCACCCGGCCTTGGCGCCGCCCACCCGCGGGTCAACGCCTGCCTTTCCTGCAGATCGTTTCGGAAGGGAAACGTATGTCGAGTCGGATGCCCGACTCGACGGATTGGCCGGTCGGTCGAGGGCTCTGGCCCTGGCGCCGACGCGCGCCCGAGCACGGACACGCCGCTCCGAGGCGCTCGAGGCTCCGGGGCAAAGGCGGCGGTGCGCCTCCATCCGACATACGTCTCCGCAGGAGCGCGAAATTGCAGGAAAGCCCTGCGGCCCGTCCCCTACTCGGCGCCGGCCTGCGCCTGCCACTGCTCCCGCGCCGCCCCCGCCATTCTCCGCGCCGGGCGGCGCCTGCCACGCGCCGGACACCACCTCGCTCAGTCGAGCGGAACGACCCGGCCCCGCTTGACCACCCCGCGCACGAGGCCCGCGCCCAACCAGTAGGGGATCTGTGCGAGCGTCGGGACGCCCCACGCGACCAGGTCGGCCTGGCGGCCGGGCTCGATCGACCCGTGGGACTCGCCCAGCCGAAGGGCATGCGCGGCGTTCACGGTCACCGCGGCGAGCGCCTCGGCCGGCGCGAGGCCCATCCGCAGGACCGCCAGCGACAGGACCAGCTGCAGGTTCGGCGCCGGCGACGTGCCCGGATTGAAGTCGGTCCCGAGCGCGAGCGGCACGCCACGGTCGATCAGCTCGCGCGCAGGCCCGTACTCCTCGCCCTTCAGGAAGAGGCTCGTGGCCGGGAGCAGCGTCGCGATCACGGGAGAGGCCGTGTCGGCGGCCCGGGCGAGCGCGTCGATGCCGGCAGCCGAGGGCACGCCGAGGTGGTCGGCCGCAGCGGCGCCCAGCTCGACTGCCAGCTCCGCGCCCCCGGACGGCCGCAGCTCGTCGGCGTGCAGGCGCGGCACGAGGCCCAGCCTGGCGCCCGCCTGGAGCACCCGCCGGGACTGGTCCGGCGTGAAGACGCCGTCCTCGCAGAAGACGTCGCAGAAGCGCGCGATCCCCTGCGCCGCCACCGCCGGCAGCTGCACGTCGACGACGTCCTGCACGTACGCATCCGCGGCGTCCGGTCGGCCGCGGAACTCGGGCGCCACGGCGTGCGCGCCCAGGAAGGTGGGCACCAGCTCGACCGGCCCCTCGCCGTCCAGCCGGCCGATCGCCTCGAGTTGGCGCAGCTCGGCGTCGCGCTCGAGGCCGTACCCGGACTTCGCCTCGACAGTGGTCGCGCCGTGCCGGAGCATCTCCCGGAGCCAGTGGCGGCCATGCGCCGCCAGCTCGTCGACGCTCGCCGCGCGGGTCGCGGCCACGGTGGAGAGGATCCCCCCGCCCGCCGCGAGGATCTCCAGGTATGTCGCCCCGCGGCGACGCAGCTCGATCTCGCTCTCGCGGCTGCCGGCGAACACGAGGTGCGTGTGCGGGTCGATCAGCCCCGGCGTCAGCGTTCCACCGCCCACGTCGATGCGGTCGAACCTCGTCTCGTCGCCGGCGTCCAGCCCGTCGGCAGCAAGCCGGCGCCCGACGTCCTCCCAGCGCCCCGCGGCGAGGAAGCGCCCCTCCCAGCACGCCACGGCGAGCGATGCGTCGTCCGCGGTCAGCGTTGCCGCGTCCGCCTGGCTCGTGCCGCGCCGCAGCCCCCCGGCCATCGTGACGATCTCGCGAGCTCCGACGACCAGCAGGCCGGGGAGATCGGGCACCCCAGCAGCCGTCATCGATCGACGCCCGGAGCGGTCATCGATCGGAGCCCGGCCCCGTTCCCTCCGCCAGCGCGTCGCCCGGGCGAGCGGCAGGCCCGTCCGCGCGGGGCAGGCCGGTGGAGACCGGCGGATCCCCGGGCCCTGCCAGGCCCCCCTCGCCGTCCTCCCGCACGCGGGAGTCCGCCGCCGGTTCACCGCGCGCGGCCGCCAGGCGCAGCTCGAGGGCCATCGTCGGGTCGAAATCGCGCATCCGGAGCCAGTCAGCGGCGATGCGCAGCCGCTCCTCCACGGGCAGGTCCGCCGGGGCGCCCGCGTGGTCCGCGACGTCCGTGAACGCGTGGAGCGGCATCAGGCCGATCAGCTCCGACTCGCGCACCGCCACGCCCTCGGCCCCCGCGAGGCGCACCACGTCCTCCCAGACGCGCCAGAGCGGCGTGACCGTGAAGTCGAGCAGGTTCATGGAGACCTGCGCGCAGTCGAGGTCCTCGAGGTAGAAGCCCTTGGCCTGGACCCGCGGCAGCCCTCCGCCGCGCTCCCGGATCTGCGCCGCGATCCGCTTGGCCAGCCCGACGTCGGGCGATTCGAGGTTGATGTTGTAGGCGATGAGGAAGGGCCGGGCTCCGACGACGGTCGCGCCACCGGTGGGGTGCATGCGCGCCGGGCCAGCGTCCGGCTCGTGGCCGGGGGTGCCGAGCAGATCCTTCAGCCCCTCGTACTCGGGGCGGCGGATGTCGGCCAGGACTTGGTACTCGGGACGGGTGGCTGCGAGTGCGTAGAAGAAGACGGGCAGCTCGAAACGCGCCGCGATGCGCTCCCCGAACGACCGTGCCAGCGCCACGCGTCTCGTCCATGGTGGTATCGCCGAGAGGCACGAAGGGGATGACATCCACGGCGCCCATGCGCGGGTGCTGGCCGGCGTGGTGCTCCATGTCGATGCGGCGGAGGGCGAACCCGACGGCAGCCTCCATGGCGTCGGTCACGGGCTGTGGCTCGCCGGCGAAGGTGAGCACGGAACGGTTGTGGTCGGGGTCCTGCGTGCGGTCGAGCAGGAAGACGCCGGGCACGGAGGAGACGACACGGGCGAGCTCGTCGACGACGTCCTGCCGCCGGCCTTCGCTGAAGTTGGGCACACACTCGACGAGCCTGGCCACGCGATCCTCCGGTTGGCGGGCTCCGGTGTCGCGTCCGGGTCGCGTCGCGGCCGTTCGGGAGGCAGCTTCGCGCGGGCGGCAGCTGCACCGCGGCCGGATCGACCGCTCGTCCGCGAGTCGCCGGTTGTGCGGGCAGTGTAGCGCCGCGCGATGGGTCGGAGGGCGGCTCACAGCCCGCCGCGCGAGCGACGAATCGAGCCGTGAGTCAGAACTCGCGCCGCGAGTCAGAACTCGCGCCGCATCACCGGGAAGCGCTCATCCCGAACGACCATGGCGAACCCGGCGCGCTCCCAGAACGCGGGGAAGGCCGTGCTCGTCGCGTCCGCGGCCGCTGCCCGCCTCCGGATACGTCTCGACGGCCGCGAAGCCCCGTCGCGCCAGTTCGTCGCAGACGTCCCGGACGAGCGTCAGCGCGTGCCCCTGCCGGCGCGCGTCGGCCGTCGTCGCGATGCACGTGATGACGGCGGGAAGGGGCGAGGCGGGCAGCTGCGGGTACAGGTCGCGGAGCCGGAGCGCCCGTGGGTACGCGGACAGGGGCCCGAACTGGCAGTACGCGACGGCACGGCCGCCGACGACGAGCACGCGTGCGTAACTGCCGAACACGCCGGCTCCGCGCATGAGCAGCCCGAGCTTGCGGGGCGATCCGGGCTCGGGCCGGTCCGGGCGACGTGGTGGGGGCGCGAAGGGGTTGTCGGCGATCGGGGCGAACAGGTCGGGCTCCCTCGCGGGAGCGAATGGATCGACGCGCTCGCCCGATGCGTCCCGCTCGAACGGATCCAGGCCATCCGCCGGCCGGTCCGTCTCGCCGGCGAGTGGGTCGGGCCGGTTGCGGGCACCAGATCCGGTGGCAAACGGGTTGAAAGCGGGCTCCCGCCGTGATGCCTCCTCGAGGAAGAGGTTCACGATGGCGCGCGTGTCGCGCCCGGCGGGGCCGGCCGGGGCCGATCCTGGGCCGGGGCCGTCGGCGCGAGGACGCAGCCACGACTCCCGCCTGGCCTTGCTGCCCGCGACCGCGTCCTCCCAGTAGTCGCACGACCGGTGGTCGAACGAAGGATCCGCGCACGGAGGCACGAGGCCGAAGGCGTCCTGTCCCGTCACGTCGACGATCCTGCTCTCGCCCATGTCGTCGAGTGTACCGAGGGGCTCGCGCGGGATGTGGGCCGGACGACGGCGTTGAGCGTCCGACGTGTCGCCCATCCGCGCGTGGCGTCCGCGGCGTGCCGGCCGAGCGACCGAAACAGGCGCGGGCAGCCGGTCCGGGCCTCCGCAGGGCCGCCGCTGCTAGACTCCGGCCCGCATGCTTGGCTTCATCGACCAGATCGTCATCCCCTTCCTTTCCCACCTCTACGGCGCCGTCGGGTACCTTGGCGTGGGCCTCGCGATGGCCATCGAATCCGCGATGATCCCGCTCCCCTCGGAGCTGGTCCTGCCCTTCGCCGGCTTCCTCGTGTCCGACCCGTCCCAGGTCGAACCGCTCACGCACGGGCCGTGGTCGTTCTGGCTCGTGGTCCTGGTCGCCGTCGCCGGCAACACCGTCGGCTCGCTGATCGGGTACGGATCGGGGCATGGGGCGGCCGCCCGTTCCTCGTGCGCTACGGCCGGTACCTGCTCATCCGGCAGGACGAGATCGACCTCGCGGACCGTTTCTTCGCCCGCTGGGGTCCGCAGACGGCGTTCTTCAGCCGGCTGCTGCCGATCGTCCGGACCTTCATCAGCTTCCCCGCCGGCGTGACCCGCATGCCGCTGGGCCGCTTCATCCTGTATTCGACGCTCGGAGCGATCCCCTGGACCGTGCTGCTCGTCTACGTGGGCACGGTCCTCGGGGCGAACTGGGTGGATGTCCGCCACGCCCTGAGCCCGTTCGACACGGCGATCGCGGTCCTCTGCGTCGCGGCGGTGGCGCTCTTCATCGCCTGGCGGGTGGGACTCGTCGCGCGGTTGCGCCGCGCCTGACCGGAGCCGGCCGCGGGTCGATGGCACGCCGGCCTCCCGGCGTCGAAGGTCGCGTGGCCGGCGAAACGTCACGCGGCCGGCGATGAACGACGGCCGGTCGCGGCCGGGCGGGCGGCACCCGGCCCGGTTCAGTCCCAGGTATCGCCCCTGACCCCACGCAGGTGCGACACGTCGTTCGCGACGAGGAGGCGCGCGCCGGTGCCATGGTCGGGGTCGAACTGGAGGACCGTGAGGTTCGCCGGTGCCTGGATGAACCTTCGCCGATAGTCGCGCAGGGGGACGCCCATCGCAAGGCAGAGCAGCACGCGATTGGTGGACGAATGGGCGACCACGAGCACTCGGGGGTCGCCAGTGCCGGGCGGCGAACCCGTCGCACCCGGTGCGTCCGCCGGGGCCGGCCCCCCCGTCGCGCCCGCGGCGTCCGCCGCACCCGGCGCATCCGCTGCCCCCGACGACCAGGCGACCAATTGGTCGAGAAACGACCCGACCCGTTCCGCCACCTGCGCGCCCGACTCACCGCCGGGGCAGGGCAGACCGGCGGGGTCGTCCTCCCATCGCCGTCGGGCCGGTCCGTCGGACGCCTCGATCTCCGCGTACGTGAGCCCTTCCCACCGGCCGTAATCCATCTCGAGGAGGCGCCGGTCCGTTTCGGCCTCCGTCCCGGGGGTCACGAGCGCGGCCGTCTCGCGCGACCGGCGCAACGGACTGGTGATGATCCGGTGGAACGGGAGGCCTGCGAGCCTGGTACCGAGCGCCGACGCGGCGGCCCGGCCCTCGTCGGAGAGCGGCAGGTCCAGGCGCTGGCCCAGGTGCTGCTCGGGATCGGAACGCGGCGTCGAGCCGTGGCGGGTGAGAACGAGCGTCAGCATGCGCCGGACTGTATCGCCGACGGGTGACCAGCGCCTGCGGTATCCTGCCCGGGCAGGCACGAACACGCCTCTACTTCGGGGTTGGGTGAAATTCCCGACCGGTGGTCGGCGGACCGTCGCCAGCCGTGCCGCCAGCCCACGACCCGGCGCCGCGAGTCGGCGACGGTGGATTCCCTGGCAGGGAGCCGACGGTCACAGTCCGGATGGGAGAAGGGAGGCGCCGTGGATCGCGCGGCGCACGGCCGCTCGCGGCGCCGTCGACACGCGCTCCGCCGCCCCGTTCGCCTCCGGCCCCCGATCCGCGACGCGCGCACAGCACAGGAGTGCAGTCATCCGCTGGACCAGCATCTCGATCCGGGACGTCACGCGGTCAGCTTCGCCGTCGGGCGACGGCGCGCGCCTCGTCGCGCGCTCGACGACGTCTCGTTCGAGGTGGCGCGAGCGGCAGATCGTGGCCGTCGTCGGCCCCAACGGGTGCGGCAAGAGCACGCTGCTGCGGCTGTCATCGCGGGCTCCTGCCGCCCGACGCCGGGACGGTCGAGCTCGACGGGCACGCCGGTCACGGACCGGATCCGCGGGTGGGGTTCGTGTTCCAGGAGCCGCGCCTGCTGCCGTGGCGCGATCGCCGCTGGAGAACGTCGCCTTCCCGCTCGAGCTTGCCGGCTGGACCGCGACGCACGGCGCGAGGAACGGGTGCGCGAGCTGCTCGGCCTGGTGGACCTGCCGGGTTCGCCAGCGCGCGCCCCCATCGAGCTCTCGGGCGGCATGCGCCAGCGCGTCGGCGATCGCCCGCGCGCTCGCCCTCGGCCCGTCCGTCCTCCTGCTCGACGAGCCGTTCAGCGCGCTCGATGCGCTGACCCGCGAGCGGTTCGACCTCGAGCTGCTGCGCCTCTGGGAGCGCACGGACACGACGATCGTGCTGGTCACGCACAGCATCTCCGAGGCGGTGTTCCTGGCCGACCGCGTGCTCGTGCTGTCGCCGCGCCCGGGCCACGTGGTCGCGGAGATCCCCGTGTCACTGGACCGTGCGGACCGCGAGCCGGACATCGACACGCTCGCGCCGGACGAGCCGCGGCGGTCTCCCGCCGCCACCTGCGGCCGCCGCCGACGATCCGACTCCCGCGGACTCGACCGCGAGCCGGCCGAGCCGCCGGGCACGACAGGTCCGATCGGGACTCGGCGTCGACGGCGCGGTTCGACCCGTTCGGCCGGGAGGCGCTGGCCATGAGGGCCGCCCGTCCCCGGATCGCCCGGCTGGCGCCTCGCGCCGAGTGGCCGCGGCGGCGGCCGTCTTCGTCGGTCGCTGGAAGCTGCTCGTCGTGCGTGGGCGGCTACCCCCGTTCATCCTGCCCGCCCCCGAGGTCGTCGCCGGCCGGTTCGTCTCGGCGTGGGCGGACAGGCACCATCGAGCCGCACGCCGCGACGACTGCTCGAGGAGGCGCTGGGGCTCGCTCGTCGGCGCGGCCTGCGGCGCTCGTCGCTCGGGTATCGTGCTGGCGCGCTCGCGGCTCGCCGAGCAGGTGCTCTCGCCGTACTTCGTGGCGGCGCAGGCGACGCCGATCCTGGCCCTCGCGCCGCTCATCGTCCTGTGGTTCGGGACGGGCCTCGTGAGCAAGGTCGTCATCTGCGCCCTGATCGTGTTCTTCCCGGTCGCGGTCGCGACGATGGTCGGCGTCCGCTCGGTCGACCGGCGGCTGCTCGAGATGGCCGCAGCCGTTCCGCGCCACCCGCTGGCAGCTCCTGCCGTGCGTGGAGGTCCCGGCGGCGCTGCCCGCGATCCTGGGCGGCATGCGCGTGGGCGTGACGCTCGCCGTCGTCGGCGCCATCGTCGGCGAGTGGGCCGGCGGCGGACAGCGGCCTCGGCGTCCTCATCAACCTGGCCCGCGGCAGCCTGTTCGACACCCCGCTGATGTTCGCCACGCTGCTGACGATCGCCCTGCTGGGCGTCGGCCTGTACCTCCTCGTCGTCCTCGTGGAGCGCCGCCTCGTCGGCGTCCGCGGCGTGACGCGTCGTCGGAGGTGCGCATCACGCCCGTCGGGCTACGGCGCGACCGGCGCCGTGCTCGCATCGTCCGTGCCGGTCGCGTGGCGCGCTGGCCGGAGTGCGCTCGCCTGCCGATCCGGCGCACGGGGGTCGGCGGCGCGAGCGCGTCGGGCGCCATCTCGTCGCCGGCCGTGTCGGGCCCGTCACGTCCGGCGTCGAGCGGCCGCGTCACCCGGCGGATCCGCCGGCTCGTCGTCGCCGGCGCGTCGGGCCCGCTGACGCAGCTGACCGTGGGCCTGGGCTACATCCCGAGCGTCCAGTTCGCGCAGTTCTACTACGCCCAGCAGCAGGGCTACTACCGCGACGCCGGCCTCGACGTCACGTTCCAGAACAAGATCGACCCCGACCTCGTCGACGCTCGTCGGCCAGGGCGCGATCGACGTCGGGATCGCCGATGGCACGAGCGTCATCCCCGCCGTCAGCCAGGGCATCCCGATCCGGTACGTGGCGACGATCTACGGCAGTTCCCCAACATCGTCTTCGCCAAGGCGAGCTCGGGGATCACCACCGCCGCCGGCCTGAAGGGCAAGAAGGATCGGCACGCCCGGGCAAGTACGGCAGCTCGCTGGATCATGCTGCAGGCGCTGCTGCGTCGGCCCAGCTGACGCCCGAGCGACGTGCAGGTCGTGCTGTATCCGGACTACGGCCAGGCCGTCGCGGTGGCACAGGGCGCGGTCGACGCGGCCACGGGCTTCACCAACAACGAGCCGGTCCAGCTCCAGCTCACAGGGCAGCAGGACGACGGAACTCCACGTGGACCAGGCCACGCCCCTCCCCGGACCGGGCCTCATCGTCGGCACGAAGACGATCGCCGCCAAGGGCACGCCCTGCGCGCGTTCGTGGCCGCCACGCTGCGGGCGATGAAGGACATCATGGCCGACCCGCAGAAGGGCCTCGACGCGGCCATCGAAGCAGGTCCCGGAGCTCGCGTCGCAGCAGGCGCTGCAGATGACGATCCTCAAGGCGACGATCGCGACGTGGAGAGCCCCTACACTCAGGCGCACGGGCTGGGAGCGATCGACCCGGCGGCATGGCAGTCCTCGCTGACGTTCATGTCGTCCCTCCCCGAGCACCTCGTGCCGAACCCGGTGACGGTGGGACAGCTGATCGACACGAGCCTGTTGCCGGGCAGCTGATCCGGCGGGAGTCCGCACGGGCCGTTCCGGCTGCAGATCAGCGTGGCAGGCCGGACCGCACGGACCGTGCGGCGGCAGATCAGCCTGGCAGGTGCGGACCGCACGGAGCCGGCGGCAGATCAGCGCTGCCGCCGAGCCCGCGGGGCCTCGCTCCGTCGGAGGCGCGTCTCCCGCTCCGCCAGCCGCCGGGCAGCGGCCATCACGTGCTCCACGAGGATCGCATTGGTCACGGGCCCGACGCCGCCGGGCACCGGCGTGATGGCGCCCGCGACGGTACACGCGCTGTCGGCGTCGACATCCCCGACGATCCGGCCGTCCACGACGTTGATCCCGATGTCGACGACGGTCGCGCCCGGTTTCAGCATCGAGCCGGTCACCAGCCCCGGCGATCCCGCCGCGACGACCAGGACGTCGGCCCGGCGCGTGTAGCTGGCCAGGTCCCGCGTCCGCGTATGGCAGATCGTCACCGTGCAGTGGCGACGGAGGAGGAGCTGCGCGACCGGTCGACCGACGACGTTGCTTCGGCCGATGACGACGGCGTCGAGCCCCTCCAGGCTCCTCCCGGCACGGTCGAGGATCTCCGCCGCCGCCTGGGCCGTGGCAGGGGCGAACGCGTCGTGACCCATCGCGAGCCTGCCTGCGCTGACCGGCGTGATCCCGTCCACGTCCTTGCCGGGGTCGAGGGCGTCCACGACGTCGCCGAGCGAGAGCGGGCGAGGAAACGGCTGCTGGACGATCACGCCCGAGATGTCCGGGTCCTCGGACAGCTCCCGGAGCTGCTGCCTGACCCGTGCGACGGAACTCCGGCCGTCGAGCCGGATCTCTCGGAGCTCGATCCCCACGCGCGTGCATGTCCGCAGGATCTGGCGGGCGTACACCTCGAATGCCGGGCTCGTTCCCAGCCGCAGGACCGCCAGGGCCGGGGCCCGGCCATGATGCCGGCGGAATGCCTCGACATCGCGCGCCACGCGGTCGCGGATCTCGGCCGCGACCGGGCCGCCCGCCAGGACGTGCGGCCCCACCCGGTCGCCCGGGATCGGACTGTCGGCGGCCGCCGTCTCCGGCGCGGGATCCGAAGTGGCCGTCACTCCGACTCGGGCTCACGGAGGCGCTCGGCGCCGACCCGCTCGCGAACGCGCGCCGCCAGGTCCTCGAGCGTGGCGATGAGCCGCATCACCTCGTCCGTCGCCTGACCGGCGAACGCCTCGTCCCCCGCCGACGGGAGGTTGATGAGCACGTTGGCCGCCGCCCCGCGGCCTGCCGCCTCGGCCAGGAGGGCAGCCACGTTGATGTCGCTCGAGGCGTTGAGGTTGCTGCGGCCGGCCATCGCCTCGACCTCCGCGGCGAGATCGACGCACTGCCGGACGACCTCGAGCGGGGCCTCGGCGGCGCGTCGAGCCGCGGCGTGGATCGCGTCCGTCCGCGCCGCCTGCTGCTCCGCCGTCTCGCGCGGGAGCTTGATGGCGGCTGCGTACCCGGCATACGCGTGCGCGTCGCGGTCGGCGAGCTCGAGGAACCGCGGGGCCGCCTGCTCGGCGAACGTGAGGGCGCGACGGTGCGTGGCCTCGTATGCCGCGTACTTCGGCCGGTCGAGCGAGAGCCGCGCGACCATCGCGAGGAGACCGGCCGAGAAGCTCGCCGCGATCGCCGATGCCGAACCCCCACCCGGCACGGGCTCGGGGGACGAGAGACGGTCGAGGAACGCGCGGATCGTGAGGCCGGCAAACGGTTCCGATGATGTCATCGGCGCGATTGTCGCACCAGGGACCGTCGATGGTGGCCCGATCGAGTCGCTATCCGGCGTCCTCGCGGTTCCCACCCGTTTCCGATCAGGCGGCGCGGGCGAGCCCGTGCTGCGGGAATGCTGCGAGAGCGCCCGACCCGGCGGTGGACTCCACTCCTTCCACGACCCAGCGACGAGCGCGGTGCCGGTACACGAGGGCGTACCGTCCCGCCTCCGTGCGCACCTCGAACACGGTTCGAGGACCAAGCGCCGCGGAGTAGGCGGCGGACTCCCGCCGAACGCGCGTGACGGCCAGAACCGGGATCACCTCGTTCGCCATGCGGATGGCGCGCGGCCGCCCATCGAACCAGTCACACCGAACCTGGACCTCGAGCGGGGAGACGCGGATCATGGTCATGGGTCGGGCTCCTTCCGGGGCGGTTCCGTCTCTCCGTTCCCGTGGGCACGTCGGCGGCGAGAGAACATCTGTTCTGTTACTCCCCCCATGAAACCAGAACGGATGTTCTGTGTCAAGGGGGTCGCACCCGCTCCGCGAGGAGAAGTTGGCGGCCGGCGGCGTCGCCCACGGCCGGCGCCCCGGCACGGACTGTTCCGGGACCCTCCGCGGCTCACCGGATCCTCCCGCGAGGGGGCGTGCCTACCCGGCGTCGGTGTCGGCCCCTCGCGCCCGCGGCTTCCGGTCCGGATCACGCTCGAATGGCTCGGGAACGCCAGCGTCGAGGAGCCGGGCACGCGTGACCGCGCGCGGGCCGTATCGACGGCGAATCGCGTCGACCGCCTCCGCGCGGCGGCGCTGTCGATCCTCCTCGCCGACGGCGAACAGCGCGAGCTGGGACGGCTCGGCCAGGTTTCGTGCCGCGACCCCCAGCAGCCGCACCCGGATGCCGCGCAGGAGCGGCCGCGCCAGCTCCACGGACGTCCGCCAGATCGGGTCGGCCAGGTCGGTCGGTTCCGCCAGCGACCGTTGTCGCGTGTGTGTCGTGAACTCGCTGTCGCGCACCTTCACCGCGACCGTTCCCGCCCGGACGCCTGCGGCCCGCAGGCGCGCCGCGACCCCTTCCGACAGCCCGAGCAGCGTCCGCTCGATGGCCTCCCGGTCGCTCGTGTCCACGTCGAACGTCGTCTCGTGGCTGACGGACTTGGCGTCCTGGGACGACTCGACCGGAGACGGGTCGATCCCGCGCGCACGTTCGGCGAGCTGGGCACCGTGCTCGCCGAACCGGCGACGCAGGGCATCCGGGGGGACGGCGGCCAGGTCTCCGATCGTCCGGACGCCGAAATCGGCCAGCGCAACCCGCGTCTTCTCGCCGACTCCCCACAACCGCCGGATCGGGAGCGGGGCGAGGAACGCGGCCTCTTCGCCGGGCGGCACGATCACAAGTCCGTCGGGCTTGCGAAGGTCCGACGCGATCTTCGCGACGAGCTTCGTGGAGGCGACTCCCACGGACGCGGTGAGCCCGACCTCCGACCGGACGGCCGACTTGATCGCCCGGGCGATCGTCTCCGGTGGTCCGAACAGGCCTTCCGACCCGGCGACGTCGAGGAACGCCTCGTCGATCGAGATCGGTTCCACGCGCGGCGTGAACCGGCCGAGGATGGCCATCACCTCGCGGCTCGCGGCCAGGTACCGGCTGCCGTCGACGGGCAGGATCACGGCATCGGGACAGAGGGCCATGGCCGTGCGGAGCGGCATCGCCGAGTGGATGCCGAACTTCCGCGCCTCGTACGACGCGGCGCTCACGACGCCACGGCCGCCATCCGCCCCGCCCGCGCCGCCGACCACGACCGGCAGCCCCCGCAGCTCCGGGTGATCGCGCTGCTCCACGGCCGCGAAGAACGCATCGAGGTCGACGTGCAGGATCGTTGGCCGATTCATCTGGTCGCCGGGCGAACCATGGCCGGGCAGGCCGGGCGAACGATGGCCTGGCAGGTCAGGCGAACCATCGCCGGGCGGCCGTCTCGCGCGCTCATGCCACGAAGTCACCGCGCACGAACATCACGGTCAGCACCCCGAGGAACACCAGCGACAAGGCAATCCACGCCTGGTTGAGGCGGCGCGACCGGCCGGCCATCGCGAGCACGACGAAGCTGGGAAACAGCACCGCCACGAGGCGAGTCGTGGAGGTGAGCGGAGTCGGGAGCACGCGTGTCGCGATGATGCCGATCTGGGGAAGGACGTAGAGCGTGTAGCTCGCGGGCAGCAGGCGGATCCCGGCTACGAACAACCCCGAGAACAACAGCAGCGCAGCGAGGTTGACGGCTTCGATCCCGTCCGGCCGGCCGATGGCCCAGTTCCACGCCAGAACGACGGTCTCCCACGGCCAGTGGGGGTCGAAACCCCAGAGACTCTGTGCCTGGAATGGGGTCTGCCCGACGGCGATGGCCGTCCACAGGACGTACCCTCCGAAGCCCAGGACGGGCGCGATGGCGGCGGCGATCGGTGCCACGTCCGGCAGGCCGATCCTCGGCCTGGTGACGCCCGCCCCGTGCCAGCGCCTCCACAGCGCCCGGGCCGCCTCCCAGGCGAGCGGCAGCGCCAGCAGGATCCCCTGCGTCCGGGCCAGCGAGCCGAGGAGCCCGGCGAGTGCGGCCAGTTCCCAGTCACCACGCCGCGCGGCCAGCAACGCCCACACGGCGCACGCGAGGAAGATCGCCTCGGTGAACGGCGCGAAGAAGAAGAACGCGGCCGGGAAGATCGACAGGTACATCACCGAGCGGTCGGCCAGCTCGGGATCGAAATCCATCGCGATGAGCTGGCGCATCCCCGTCAGGGCAACCACGAAGGCGACTCCGTTGATGAGGAGTCCGGCCAGCGCCACGTCGCCAGCTGTCAGCACCGAGATCGCTCGCATGAGCAGCGGCAGCAGCGGGAAGAACGCGGTGGCGGAGATCCCGGGCTCGTAGCCGTGGACGGCGATCTTCGAATACCAGCAGGCATCCCAGCGTTGCCAGACACCCACGAGCGGGAAGGCAACTCCCTGGTTGTCCAGAGGCGGGAAGGTCGTCCAGCCATCCCGCGCAAGCTCGAAATGGCAGGGCCCCGGGAGCCCGCCCTGCACGAACAGCACGACGGCCAGCAGCCCGAGTGTCACGCGCAGCACGAGCCAGATCCAGGCCGCATCTGCGAGTCCGTCGGGAAGACGGACCCGGAACGCACCGGCGTCGCCGATCATCTCGTGCCTCCGGGCGCGCGTGAAGGTCCGGTGGATCCACGAATAGTCGGGTCTGACGACCGCCCCCGCGGGCCTCACCCGCGGGGCTCCGAGGGCAGTGTATCGTTCGGGTGTGGAGCCGGGCGGGACGCCGGGAACGACGGACGACATCCTCCACCCGTGGCCGACTCCTGCGGAGATCCTGGATCACCTCCGGGGCGAACTGGGGGGCGACGGGTGGCGCCGCGTCTGGTCCTCGGCGTCGATGTCCGCCATCGCCGTCGCAGTCGTGTCCGCCGCGATCTACCTCTTCAGTGCGCCCCGCGACCCGACGTCGCAGGACTACTTCGTGCGGCTGGCGGACGCGTTCCTGCACGGACACATCTACCTGACCGACCATCCGAGCTGGCTGAGCGAGCTCATCCCGCGCGACGGCGTCTACTACGTCCCGTACCCGCCCATGCCCGCGATCCTGCTGATGCCGCTCGTGGCCATCTTCGGCACCGAGCTTCCCGCAGCAGGCGGCGAGCTGCGTCTTCGCCGGGATCGGGGTTGGTCTGGCCTGGGCCATGCTCGGCCGCTTCGACCTCGAGACGCGGGTTCGCTCGCTCTTGACCATGGTCTTCGCGTTCGGCACGACCCTCTGGTACACGGCCGAGACGGGCACGGCCTGGTACATCGGCCACTCCGTGGCGATCATGTTCGCGACCGCCGCTCTGCTGCTGGCGCTCGACCGCCGGTGGCCGTGGGCGTGCGGAGTCCTTCTTGGCTGCGCCACCCTGGCCCGGCTTCCCGTGGGCCTCGGCGCACCCTTCTACCTCGCCATGCTGGTGGGCATCGGTTGGCCGCCCCGCATCGCCCGGCGGGACGTGCCCGAGGCGTTCATGACGGCCGTGTGGTTCGTCCTCGGGCTTGCCGTACCGATGGCCCTCTACCTCGGGTACAACATCGCGCGGTGGGGCACGCCGATGGACCTCGGCTACACGAGCATCCCGGGCGTCCTCAACGAGCCGTACTACCAGCAGGGCATCCTCTCGATCTCGTACATCCCCCGTCACCTGTACGCGATCTTCCTGCGGAGCTGGAACTTCGTGGACCACCCGCCGTGGCTTCAGCCGTCGTGGTGGGGCCTGTCACTGTTCCTGACGACGCCACTGTTCGTGTGGCTCGCGAAAGCGCGCCGCGATGACCCGCACGTGGTGGGCGGCTCTCGGGATCGGGCTCACGCTGCTGCCGATCATCACGCACGGCAACATCGGCTTCACGCAGTTCGGCTACCGCTTCAGCCTCGACTTCCAGCCATTGCTGTTCGTCGTGCTGGCGGTGGTCTTCCGGAACGGCATGTCGAGGATCGCCATCGCTGCCGCGATCGCGTCGATCGCGATCAACCTCTACGCGGTCTGGGCGATCGGAACCGGCTTCGTGGCGTTCTGACCGGGCCTCCCCGCAGTTCCCCGCGCGGCGGTATCAGCCCTTGGGCTCGACGACCACCGTCACCTCGGGCGTCATGCCCGAGAACACCTTGACCGCGACCTTGTAGGTCCCGAGCGCCTTGAGCGGCTCGCTCAGCTCGATCTTGTGGCGGTCGACCATGATGCCCCGCCGGCCAAGCGCGTCCGCGATCTCCTTGGCCGTGATCGAGCCGTAGAGCTTGCCGCCCTCGCCGACCTTGACGCCCATCGTGAGCGTGGTGCTGTTGATCCGGTTCGCGGCGATCTCGGCCTCTTCGCGCTCGCGCCGGCGCTTCTCCTCGCGGCTGGCGATGTCGTGCTGCCAGGCCCTGTACGCGCCGCCCGCGGCGGGCACGGCCAGCTTGTGCGGGATCAGGTAGTTCCGGGCGAACCCCTCGGCGACGTCCTTGAGCTCTCCGCTCTTGCCGATCTTCTCGACGTCGGCCGTCAGGATGACCTTCACGCGTCCTCCATGCTGAGCCAGGCCCGGACTCGACGGTCCATCCCGGCATGCCTTGCGGCGGTTCCCGGCCGCGCGGAGCGACGCCCGGAAGGCGCGTCGCGAGCCGGCGGACTGGGCGGGGAATCAGGCGCCGCACCTGGGCGCGGTCGTGCTCGAACGCCTCGCGGTCGATGTCGAGATCCTCGAGCTTCTCGTCGAGCATACCTGCGGGCAGGCCGTCGAGGAACAGCTCGAACGCGAGAACGAGCACGACCACGTCGTCGATGCCGCCGATGACGGGGATGGCGTCCGGGATGAGGTCAAGCGGCGACGCGACGTATCCGGCCGCGAGGCCAAGGATGGCCTTGCGCGCCAGCGGCACGCGCTCGTCCCTGCACGCAGCTCCACCACGAGTCGCCCGTATGTGGGCACGCGCGACGCAAGCGGAAGGAAGGCGAGGTAATTCAGCGTGCGGACGAGGTTCGAGCGGCAATTCCTGGATCGGGCCATCGGGACGAGCAGTATAGCGGGCGGGAACGCTGCTCACCCGCACCCGACCGGGCCCACGCGAAGTGGGCAGTTCGACCGGCCCGCCCGGCGGCTGGCGACCGCCGACAGGACGGCCGACAGACCTTGACAATCGAACAGGCGTTCTGTACGGTGCCCACGAAGGAGGCGCAGGTGACGAAGCACGACGCACTGCGCAAGCAGCGCATCATCGAGTACATCGCCGCGACGCTCCGCGCCCGTGGGTATCCGCCGTCCGTGCGCGAAATCGCCCGTGCGGTCGACCTCGCCTCCACGTCGGCCGTCCACCACCACCTCGCGGTCCTCGAGCGCGAGGGCTACCTCGAGCGCGGCGCCACGCAGTCGCGTGCCCTCCGCCTCACGCCCCGCGCGGCCCTCGAGGTCGGACTGGCGTCGGAGCTCGTCCCGCAGGTACCTCGCCAGAACTCGTACTACCTGCCGATGATCGGCGAGATCGCGGCCGGCGGCCCCATCGAGGCGTACCAGGATGCCGAGCGAGACCATGGCCGTCCCGGACGTGATCGCGCCCAGCGGGGACGCGTACGTGCTCCGCGTTCGCGGCGACCGATGATCGAAGCGCACATCCGGACGGGGACTTCGTCGTCATCCGGCCGCAGCAGACCGCACGAGACGGTGACATCGTGGTGGCCCAGGTCGAAGAGAACGCCGTCACCCTCAAGCAGTTCTTCAAGGAGTCGCGGCCGGGTCCGGCTGCAGCCCGCCAATGACCGGTACCCCCGCAGTTCTACGAAGACGTCAGGATCCAGGGCAAGCTCATCGGGGTGATCCGCCGGCTCGATTGACGGCGCCGGCGCCGGGCGACCGAATCCCGGCCGTCCGGCCTTATCCACCGTTGCGCCCCGGCTGTCCACAGGCGCGGCCAGTTGTCAACAGTTCGGCGCGATGGGCCGCCGAGGTTGTTGGCAAGCCCCTTCGCTTTCCGCGTCCGACGCGAGAGCATCGTCTCCGGCGGGCGCCCGACCCGCGATCTCCGGAGCCACCGTGTCCATCGATCGCCTGCCGCCGCAATCCATCGAAGCCGAACAGTCCGTTCTCGGCGCCCTCCTCATCGATCGCGACGCGGTCATCGAGGTCGCGGACCTGCTCAAGGCCGAGGACTTCTACCGCGCCACCACGGCGAGGTCTATGCGGCCGTCATCGAGCTGTACGAACGACGTGAGCCGGTCGACATGGTCACGGTCGCAGAGGTCCTCGAGCGGAAGGGCCAGCTCGAGTCGGTCGGCGGCTCGGCATATCTCACCAGCCTGATCAACCTCACGCCCACCGCGGTCAACGCCGCGTACTACGCGCGCATCGTCGAGCGCAAGGCCATCCTGCGGAACCTCATCTCGGCGGCAGGACGGATCGCCGGCATCGGGTACGACGAGTCCGCCGACGTCTACGAGGCGATCGACCGGGCGGAGAGCGAGCTGTTCGCCGTCAGCCAGCGGCGCGTCCAGGTGCGGGTTCAGCCCGCTGCGCCAGCTCCTGCACAGCCGCGTACGACCGGCTCGACTACCTGCACCAGCACAAGGGCGAGATCAGCGGCGTCCGCACCGGGTTCGCGGACCTCGACGCGCTCACCACGGGGCTTCAGAAGCTCGGACCTGGTCATCGTCGCGGCGCGCCCCTCCATCGGCAAGACGAGCCTCGCGCTGAACTTCGCGGAGCATGCCGCGGTTCGCGAGGGCGGACGGTCGGCATCTTCAGCCTCGAGATGAGCAAGGAGCAGCTCGTGCTCCGGCTGCTGAGTTCCGTGGCGAACATCAATTCGCAGCGCCTGCGAACCGGCTTCCTCGAGGAGATGGACTTCACGCGCCTCGCCCCGGCCATGAACGCCCTGGCCGAGGCGCCCGATCTACATCGACGACACGCCCAACATCAGCACCATGGAGCTCCGCACGAAGGCCCGGCGGTTGCAGGCGGAGGCGGGACTCGACCTCGTGGTGGTGGACTACCTCCAGCTGATGCAGTCAAGCGTGACCAGTCCCGAGACGCGAACCGGGTCCAGGAAGTGTCCGAGATCTCGCGCGGACTCAAGGCACTCGCTCGCGAGTTGCAGGTGCCCGTGGTGGCGCTTTCCCAGCTGTCGCGGCAACCCGAGATGCGCGGAATCGAAAGAACCGCGCCTGTCGGACCTGCGCGAGTCCGGCTCCATCGAGCAGGACGCGGACCTCGTGATGTTCCTGTGGCGCGAGAAGGAACGCGGCGGCAGAAGACGCAGGAGGCGGACGGCGAGATCATCAACGCTCAAGCTGGCCAAGCACCGGAACGGCCCCACGGGCGAGGTTCGGCTCTGGTTCAAGAAGCGCCAGACGCGGTTCGTGTCGTACGCCGACTCCGAGCGCTACGCGGCCGACCTGGCCTGATCCGCGCCATCCCGGTCTGCCATGGCGGGCCCGACATGTTCGCCTGCGCACGGTGGGCGCCCGCAACCCGGGTCGCGCGTGCGACACGTCGCGGCCGCGAATTTCGCATTCCCGTCCCCTGCGGGGAGCCGAATGGCGTTGCGGGGCCCTTGACAGCACGCGTATATTCGCGCGGTTCCGAGCGACGGGCTGTCGCTCCTGCCGGGTGTGCTCCCCCACCTGTCACGACGAACGGCCGTGGCCGGGTCCATCGCGTCCGCGCGTATCCCCGGAGGAGGGCGAGCACAACAGGTGTACCAGGATCGCACGCTTACCTGTCGCGATTGCGGAACGGAATTCGCCTTTTCCGCAGGCGAGCAGGCGTTCTTCGCCGCCAAGGGCCTGCAGAACGACCCGCAGCGGTGCCCCAGTTGTCGGCAGGCGGCCCGAAATGCGCGGGCGGCGGGGGGGCCTCGGGAGTATCACGCCGCGATCTGTGCGATGTGCGGGGGGCAGGCGGTCGTTCCGTTCGCCCCGCGCAACGATCGGCCCGTCTACTGCAGTTCCTGCTTCGACAAGGTTCGCGCGACGGCGGGCACATCGGCCTGACCGTCGGCGCCTCGCCGGCAGGTCCGGGGGCGCACCAGGGCGAGCACATGGGGGTCGGCTGTCGAGGCCGGCCCTCACAATTCTCCGGTGGCGGCACGCGGCCGGGCGACGGGTGACGCCGAACCGATCATGCGCCCGTGCGAGGGTCGAAAGGGATGGGTGTGTTCATCGTCCGTGAGATGGTGGGTACGTCGCCTCGTTCGTGGAGCGACGCTGCACGCCAGGCGGTCACCACGGCCGCCAAGACCGTCCGCAACATCCGGATGGTCGAAGTCGTGAAGTCCACCGCCATCGTCGAGGACGGCGAGATCAAGGAATACCGCGTCCAGCTGAAGATCCAGTTCGAGTACGAAGGTTGACCATTCGCTGGGAGGTGATCGCAGGGCGCAGCTAAGCCGCAGCTCAGCTTTCCGCCGCAGACTCGCGGGCATGGCCGACCGAGACGACCTGCGCGAGCTGCCCGCGCCGTCGTCCGTCGCGCTGCGGCCCGCACGGCTCGCGGAGGCCGCGAGCCTGCCCCGGCCTCTGATGACACCCGTGGCCATCGGGCCCGGACTCCGCTGTGAGCCACTGGCTGCCTCCGTCGAGCGCAGCGTGGACCAGTATCCCGTCTCCCGCGCCAAGGTCATGCCGCCCCCGCTTCGGGAGGCGACGCTGTCGCGCGACCGGCTGCTGGACTGGCTCGAGCGGCACATCCACCGGCGCTGCATCACGGTCGTCGCCGAGACGGGGTTCGGCAAGACCACCCTCATGACGGACTTCTCGCTGCGTGCGCCGATGCCCTGCCTCTGGTACCGGCTGGACGTGGGTGATCGTGATCCGATCTCGTTTCTGAACTACGTGGTGGCCGCGGCCCGGGAGGTCATGCCCACGTTCGGGGTGCAGACTCTCGCACTGCTGGGCGACATGCTGACCAACCGGCCCTCCACGGACCTCATCGTGTCGACACTGATCTCCGAGCTGTTCGCGTTCGCGGACCGGTCCACGGTGCTGATCCTCGACGACTACCACGTCGTGGACGAGGACCCCCGGGCACGCGCCCTCATCACCCGCCTGCTGGCCGAGGCGCCGGATCGCATGTCCTTCGTCCTGCTGTCCCGCAGGCCACCCCGACTGGCGCTGGGGCGGCTGGCGGCCCGCGGCGAGGCACCCCGCCTTGGGGCCGACGACCTGCGCTTCTCCTCGGACGAAACCGAACGGCTGTTCCGTGACGTGTACCACCAGCCGCTCGAGACCGAGGTCCTCCACCAGGTGGAGGCGCGGACCGAAGGGTGGGTTGCCGGCCTGCAATTGCTCCACTCGTCCATCCGCGGCCGCTCCCCCCGCGACGTGCGGGCCTTCGTGGGGTCAGTGAGCGGCGCGGAGGGTGACCTGTACGACTACCTGGCCGAAGAGGTGATGAGCGAGCTCACACCCGAGGTGCAACGGTTCCTGACGTACACATCCATCCTCGACGACGTCAGGATCGAGCTTTCCACGGCCATCTTCGCGGCCGACGACCCGCCGCCGTCAATGGCGGAGGTCCAGGCGTGGGCCGACGTCGGCCACCAGGCCGGGCTGATGGCGCGCCACTCCGCCCTGAGCAGCAGCCGGCGCTATCACCCCCTGATGCGCGAGTTCCTGGAGAGGCGCCTCGAGCTGCTCGTGACCCCGGACCAGCTGCGCGGGATGCACCTGCGTGTCGCCCAGACCGCAGAGGCCACGGACTGGCTCACCTCGTGCCGGCACTACATCAAGGCGGACTGCGAGTCGGACGCGCTGCGTGTCCTCGTGGCCAACGCGGCGAAGGTGCTCGGCTCGGGTCAGTGGGGCGACGGTGCCGGGCTCATCCGGACGCTCCATGCCTCGGACGAGGACCCGCGGATCGCCGTGATCCTGGCCCGGGAGGACATCTACGCGGGCCGCATGCGCGAGGGTCTGGCACGCCTAGAGCGGTTCGACCTCGCGCAACTCGACGGCCCCACGCGGGGGCTAGTTCTGGTTGCCAAGGTCCATGCCTTGTGGTGGCTTGCACGGGCGTCCGACATCATGGCCGTGCTTCAATCCTCGGTTGGGGACCAACAGGTCCCCGAGGAGTCCCGGTCTGTGCTAGTGAGCACGGATCTGCTCCTGGGGGCTTCGCGGGACGCCTCACTGGCCCCCGCTGCCCAGGCCCTCGAACATCTGGCCGAAGAACAAGAGAAGAGGGATCTCGTTTTCTACGCCGCGATCACGCAGCACAACCTCCTTGAGGTTCGATTGGCCCAGGGAAACCTCGCCGCAGCGTTAGCGGCCGGGTATCGAGCCCTCGGACTTTTCGCGCGGATCAAGGACCAGCCGGACGAGGTCGGCTCGACCCATGTCGCTCTAGCGCGAGTATTCAGCGAACTCGGACGATGGGAGGAGAGCAAGCACGAGATCGAGGCTGGCCTACTGCAACAGGGTGTCGGTGCGCCGGAGAGGATGCTGGAGGCGGCAGGCCTGCTCGCCAGGCTCGGACAGGCCAGCCGCGCCCGAGATCTCGTCCAACTGGTAGACGACGGGGGCACCGAGGTCGCAGATCGCACCTCATTCCAGCGCCGGCTGAATGGTGCGCGCGTAGCCTTGGCCAGCGGCTCACCCCCCGCTTGCGGTGCGCTACTCGAGCACTCGCTCGAGTCGCTGGAGGTTACAGCGGTCAGCGGATGGGTCCAATGGCTGTTCGAGCAGGCCCTGTGCCTGCTCTCCAGCGGGCAAGACGAACAAGCGGGTGCGGTGGTTCGAGTTGGGCGGCGGCTGGTAGAGAGACAGGGCGCCGACCTTTACCGCTCCCGCTTTCGATTGCTCGACGCGCTGGCCGCAGGCGATCCAAGCATCGGCCGGTTGCTAAAGGCGGCAACCGACATGGATCTGTTGTCGTGCGCGGAGGCGATTGTCACGCACCTTCAGGGCATTCCCGCCGAGGATGAGACTCTTCCTCGAGCGATTGAAGGTACGCCGGACCGATGGCTGCCCTTGGTCCGGATCGAGCTCAACGATCCGCGTCGGCCCGCCGCAATGCGCTGCGCGCAGATGCTTGACCGGTTCGGCTCGATGGGAGACGTGCGCCTCCTTCGGTCGCTCGCCAAATCCAAAGTCAAGGGGCTCAAGGGCACGGACATCGGACGAGGGTTGGCGCGCCGACGCAGCCCGATCCTCAAGATCGCGGACCTCGGGCGCATGCAATTCGAGGTCGGGGCCCGCAAGGTCGAGACGGCCTCGATTCGCCGCCGGGCTGCAGGCTTGCTCTGCTACTTATTGACGCGGACCAACCACCTCGCCGCTCGTGACCAGGTGCTGGATGCCTTGTGGCCCGAGGTGGACCCGGAGCCAGCGTTGAACAGCTTGAATCAGACCCTTTACTTCCTTCGTCGGGACATCGACCCCGAGTACGACGACGACTACTCGGTTCAGTACGTGCGTTTCGAGTCAGATCTCGTGTGGCTCGACCACGACCTGAGCCAGTCGGAGAGCGCAATGTTCCAGCGGCGGGCAGCGCGCGCACTTGCAGCCCTCGACAGTGTGGATGAAGGTCTGGCTGTCCTTGCTCTCTACCGCGGGCAATTCGCACC
>CAVZXW010000021.1:0-45166 GCA_963779375.1 uncultured Chloroflexia bacterium
CGTACTACCCAGGTGTGTGTGCAAGCACCGAAGGAGTACGCCCGATGAGAAGCGTAGTCGCACTCGATGAACGGACGCCGGCGCAGCGGTGGGCCCAGGTACGGGACGAGGCGTCGCTGTGGGGCGACCTGCGTCCCGAGCTCGCCCAGGCGGTGAAGCGGATCCTCGAGGGCACCATGGAGGACGAGCTGGCCACGCTCCTCGCGGCCCGCCCCTACGAGCGCCGGGCGGACCGGGTGGATCGCCGCAACGGGCACTTCCGGCGCTGGCTGGCCACCGAGCTCGGGGCCATCGAGCTCGCCGTACCGCGCGCCCGGCAGCTCGCCTATCGGCCCTCGTTCCTCGAGCGCCACGCGCGGCGCACCGCACACGTGGACCGCCTCCTGCGGCAGGCCTTCCTGCGCGGGCTCTCCACCCGCGAGACGGCGCGCCTGGCGGAGGAACTCACCGGGGTGCCGCTCTCGGCCGCCGCGGTGAGCCGCCTGGCCGCCCGTCTCGACGCGCAGGTGGCGGCCTTCCACCGGCGACGGATGACCTTTCCGGCGCGCTACCTGCTCCTCGACGGGCTGTGGGTCAGCATCCGGGATCGCAGCCGGCGCGCGGCGAAGCGGGTGATCCTCGCCGCCTACGCGCTCGACGAGGCGGGCCGCCGCGAGCTGCTCGACTATCGCCAGGCGGCGAGTGAGTCCGCGGCCGCCTGGGGGATCCTGCTGCGCTCGCTGGTGCAGCGCGGCCTCGACCCCGACGCGATCGTCCTGGTGGCCGCCGACGGGGCCGGGGGGATCGCCGCCGCGGTGGCCGAGGCGTTCCCCGAGGCACACCTCCAGCGCTGCTGGACGCATCGCATCCGGGATCTCCTCGACGCCCTGCCGCGCGCCGAGCGGAAGGGCTGCCTGCGTGACCTGCGCGCGATCTATCGTGCGCCCACCAAACGGGCCGCCGTGGCCGCCTACTGGCGCTTCGCGGTGCGCTGGCGGCGCCGCCACCCGCGCCTCGTCGGAGGGCTCGAGCGGGACCTCGAGGCCCTCCTCGCCGTGTTCGACCTGCCGCCCGCGCTGCGGCCCAGCCTGCGCACGACCAGCCTCATCGAACGAGCCTTCCGGGAGCTGCGCCGGCGGCTACGGGCCGTCGGTGCCCTGGCCGACCGCCGCTCGGCCGACCGCATCCTCTATGGTCAGGTGCTCCGTCTGAACGAGCTCCTGGCCTGCCGCCCGCTTGCCGCATTTACACAGGAGTCTTGACGGTGCCGCTCAGCATTACCATTCCGGGTCGTGGCGGACGTGGTGGTGCTCGAGCGCGTGTCGCTTGACCGTGGCGGCCGGCCGATCCTCCGGGACGTGGACTGGACCGTCCGGGATGGCGAACGCTGGGCGGTACTCGGCCCCAACGGAGCCGGCAAGACCACCCTGCTCGAGGTCGCGAGCCTCTACCTGTTTCCCTCGTCCGGCACGGTCACGGTGCTCGGCGCCGTCCACGGCCGCACCGACATCCGGCCGCTCCGGGGCCGCATCGGGTACGCCAGCGCAGCGCTGGCCCGGTTGCTCCACCCGGACGTGAGGCCCCTGCAGGCCGTCGCGACCGGCCGGACCGGCGTCCTGGACCCGTACTGGGCCGCCCCGGGAGAGGCGGACATCGCGAGGGCGCGCGAACTGCTCGACCTGGTCGGGTGCACCGCGCTCGCCGATCGCGAACTGGGGACGCTCTCGGAGGGCGAGCGCCAGCGAGTGCAGATCGCGCGGGCCCTGATGGCCTCGCCCGACCTCCTCGTCCTCGACGAGCCCGGTGCCGGCCTGGACCTGGGCGCACGCGAGATCCTGGTGCGCAGCCTGAGCGGGCTGGCCGCGGATTCGCGCGTTCGCGCCATCATGTTCGTGACGCACCACGTCGAGGAGATCCCGGCCGGGTTCTCGCACGTGCTGCTGCTGCGCGACGGACGGGTCGTGGGGGCCGGGCCCATTGCCGGCACGCTCACCGGCGACGCCCTGACGGCGTGTTTCGGGCTCCCCCTGGAGGTCACGGCGCGGGCAGGGCGCTGGGCGGCCGTGGCATCGGACCGACCCGCGAGCGCCGGGGCGCGTGCCGCGCCTGTCGCGCCCGAGGGCCCGGTCGCACCCGGTCCGGCTGGCGAGCGCCTCGCACCGCCGGAGGGCGGCGCCGTCAGCGCCGGAGGCGGGAGAGGCGGCCTCGTGCGCGACCCCGACGGCCGGATGAAGGCGTTCCGCCCGCTTCCGTCCGCCGATCGCCTCGCCGCGCTGTCCCGCGCGCTGCGGGCATATTCCGGCGGCGACTTCTTCGAGGCCCACGAGATCCTCGAGCCGGCGTGGATGGGCACGGACGACCAGGAGGAGCGGGACTTCTACCAGGGACTGATCAAGCTCGCGGCGGCGGGCGTGCACGCCGTGCGCGGGAATCCCGAGGGCGTCCGCCGGAATCTCCGCGGCTCGGCAGGCCGCCTGGCACGGGTTCCCGACGCGGCGACGGGTCCACTTGGCGAAGCCCTTGCGCTCGTCGATCTGCAGGCCGCCAGGGCCTGGGCCGGCGCCGCGCTGGCCGCCCTGGACGCCGCGCCGGGGGAGGGGAGCCAGGCGGTGGCGCGACTGCTGGCGCTCGGTCCGGCGCCCCTCCATCGCGACGTCCGCCGGGGCCACTGATGCGGATGGCGCGGGTTCAACCCCGGGATGCGTTCAACCCCTGGACGCGCTCATCCCCTGGACGCGCTCAGCCCCTGGACGCGCTCAACCCGAAGCGGTCGATGGCACGCTCGGCGAGCATCCTGCCGATCGCGAGCGACGCGGTGGCCGCCGGGGAGGGCGCATTCCGGACATGGATGATCCCCGCCCCCTCGCCCAGGCTGAAGTCGTCCACGAGGCGGCCGGCCGCGTCGAGCGACTGCGCGCGGATCCCCGAGGGCCCGAATTCGATGTCCTCCGCTCGAAGCTCCGGCACGTATCGCTGCAGCCCGCGCAGGAAGGCCGCCTTCGAGACGTCCCGCCACGCCTCCCGGGCGCCCGTTCCAACGTACGGGAGTGCCATGCGCCAGAGCCCCGGCCACGTGAGCGACGAGGCGATGTCGCGCAGCGAGACATCGCGCCTCGCGTAACCCTCCCGCGCCAGCGCCGGGACGGCATTGGGTCCGGCCCAGACCCCGCCGTCGATCCGGCGCGTGAAATGGACACCCAGGAACGGGAATGCGGGGTCGGGCACGGGATAGACGAGCCCCTTGACCAGGTGGCGCGCCGATGGCCGGAGGTGGTAGTAGTCGCCGCGGAACGGAACGATTCGCTCGCCGTCCTCGTGCCCGGTGAGGCGCGCGACCCGGTCCGACTGCAGCCCTGCGCAGGCGATGACCCCGCCCGCGACCTGCGCGTCCTCGGTGGTGGAAATCAGCCAGCCGGAGCGCGCGCCGCCGGCCCCCGTGCCGCCGGCTCGGCCGACGCCGGCCCGCGCGCCCAGCCGGGTGAGCGCGATGACGGCCCGGCCGGTGAGGATCCGGCCACCGCCCCGCTCGATCCGGGCGGCGAACGCAAGGGCGAGACGCCGGAAGTCCACGATCCCGGTTTCCGGGACCCACAGCGCCCGAAGGCCCTCCACGTGCGGTTCGATCTCCCGGATCCGTTCGGGCCCGATCTCCTCGACGCCCTGCAGGCCGTTCGCCTCGCCACGCCCGCGCAGCGCCGACAGGCGTGGCAGCTCGGATGGCTCGAGCGCGACCACCAGCTTGCCGGTTCGCTCCCACGGGACGTCGTTCTCGTCCGCGAACCGCTCCGCGGCGGCCTTCCCCTCCCGGCTCAGTCGGGCCTTCAGCGACCCCGGCTGGTAGTAGAGCCCGGAGTGCAGGACGCCGCTGTTGTGCCCCGTCTGGTGGGCCGCGAGCTCCGGCTCCTTCTCGAGCACGGCCACGCGGGTCCCCGGCGCCCGCTCGAGCAGCGCCAGCGCCGTGGCGAGCCCGACGATCCCGCCGCCCACGATGGCGACGTCGAACCGTTCGGTCATCGCGCCGTTCCGGTCGCGGCCATCCGCGTCCGCATGTCGTCCTTCACGCCGCACACGATACGCGGCGAGCCGGCGGCAGCGTAGACTGCCGGCTTGATATGACCGATAACCCGGGAGGGGCACCCGACGACGGCCCCGCACGACGCTTCCGCGGCGGTTTCACCTCGATGAACGGCGGACGGGGGGCACGCGGAGGCCGGCGGACCGGGCCGGCGGACCGGGGCCCGGACCGACCGGGACGCGGCGGCCGCGCGCTCCGCATCGGGGCGACCGGCATCCTCGCGGCCGTCGTTGTGCTCGTCCTCCTGCTGCTCACCGTGGGCGGGTCGCTCATCGACCTGGTCACGGACGGGATGTGGTACCAGAGCATCGGCTATGCGCAGGTGCTGTGGACGCGCCTCGATGCCCAGCTCGCGCTGTTCTTCGGCGTCGGGATCGTCGTGCTCGTTCTCCTGTTGCTCAACCTGTGGGTGGCGTCACGGCTCGCTCCGCCTCCTCCTCCCGGCGGCGGCTCCATGCGCCGCATCTGGGAGCGCCTCAACGAGGCGTCGCGGTACCAGACATCCGGGGCGCGCGTATTCGGCCCGTTCGGACCATCCGAGCCGATCGTGGTCGGCGGCGAGCCGCTGGAGCTCCCCGACCTGACGCCGCTGGTGTCCTGGGCGCTGGCCGGTGTCGCGATCCTCGCCGCGCTCACGGCCGCCGGCGTGGCCGCGAGCTCGTGGGACACGGTCCTGCTCTGGATCCATCGGGTGCCCTTCAGTCCTTCGGGGCAGGCCGTCACGGACCCGGTCTTCAAGCTCGACATCTCGTTCTTCCTGTTCGACCTGCCGTTCCTGCGCCTCGTGCAGGGGCTCGTCAGCGGCGTGCTGCTGGCGGCCATCCTGATCGCGGCCGCCCGCCACTTCGTGGCCATGGCGCGCGGGTCGCTCGTGCCGAGCCGCGCAGCGCGCGTGCACCTCGCCGTGCTGGCCGCCCTCTGGATGGTCGCCGCCGCGGCCGGCTACCAGCTCGACCGGCTGAGCCTGACCTACAGCAACCAGGGCGTCGCCACCGGTGTGAGCTACGCCGACCAGGCCGCCAGGTTCCTCGCCTTCGACGTGCTCACCGTGGTCGCCGTCCTCGTCGCGCTCGTGCTGCTCGTGTCGTCGTTCCAGCATCGCTGGTGGCCGGCCGCCGGGGCGGTTGGTGGCTGGCTCGTGCTGTGGGTCGTGCTGGCCGGCATCTACCCCAGCGTCGTCGAGACGGTCACGGTGAAGCCGAACGAGCTCGCGGTCGAGCAGCCGTACATCCAGAACAACATCCAGATGACGCGCCTGGCCTACGGCCTCGACCAGTGGCAGGAACAGTCGTACCAGGGCTCCGGCGAGCTCACGCAGGGCGCCATCCAGGCCGACGCCACGACGTTCGCGAACGCGCGCCTGTGGGACTACCGCCCGCTCGGCCCGACGCTGGACCAGCTCCAGACGGTGCGCCAGTACTACGACTTCGTCGACGTCGACGCGACCGCTACAGATCGGCGGCCAGCAGCGCCAGGTCTGGATCTTCCGCGCGGGAGATCGCGCCCGAGAAGAACCCGTCCGCGCAGACCTGGGTCAACCAGCACATCACGTACACGCACGGTACGGCGCCGCATGACGCCGGTGAACGAGGTCACGACCGAGGGGCTGCCGCAGCTCCTGATCAGCAACATCCCGCCCGCCTCGACGGGCGGCGCACCGACCATCACCCAGCCGCGCATCTACTTCGGCGAGCAGCAGAACGGGTGGGTCGTGGTCGATGCCGCGTCCGCAGGAGTTCGACTACCCGCTGACCTCCGGGTCCGGCTCGTCGAGCGGTGGCGGCCAGCAGGCCTTCACCACCTGGCAGGGCAAAACCGGCATCGGCCTCGGGTCGCCGCTGGCGCGCCTGCTCTTCGCGCATGCGGTTCCGCGACTTCAACCTGCTGATCAGCGACCAGGTCACCGCCAACAGCCAGCTGCTCATGAACCGCGACCTCGTCGACGGCTGCCGCTGCATTGCGCCGTTCCTGCAGTTCGACAAGGACCCGTACCTGGTCATCACCGACCAGGGCCACCTGGCGTACGTGCAGGACGCGTACACGACGAGCAGCTACTTCCCGAACGCGCAGGCGGTCGACCCGTCCACCCTTCCGGCCGGGAGCGGCCTGTCCGGCGCCTCGTTCGACTACGTGCGCAACAGCGTGAAGATCGTCATGGACGCATACGACGGAACCACGAACTTGTACGTCGTCGGACCCGTCGGACCCGATCATCCGGGCCTGGGAGGGCGATCTTCCCCGGCATGTTCAAGCCGCCGAGCGCCATGCCGGCCGTGGCTGAGGCGCACCTGCGGACTACCCGGAGGACCTGTTCGACGTCGCAGGCGCGGATGTACGCGACGCTACCACGTCACCGACCCGGCCGACGTTCTACTACCAGGGCAACGACCTCTGGACGGTCCCCCAGCAGCCGACGAGCAGCCAGCAGGTCTGCCCTCGAGGCGTACTACGTCGAGATGCGACATGCCCGGGGCCTCCGCCGCCGAGTACCTGCTCCTCCAGCCGATGGTGCCGCCAAGGCCGCCCGAACATGATCGCCTGGATCGCGGCCGGAACGACGGCGACGACTACGGGAAGGTGGATGGTGGAGCCGTTCCCGCGCGACACGTCGATCTTCGGGCCCGAACGCAGATCGAGGCGCCGCATCGACCAGGATCCCACCATCAGCGGGCAGATCACCCTCTGGAACCAGTCCGGGTCCACGGTGGTGCGGGGCAACCTCATCGTCGTGCCCGGTCAGCAGTCGCTGCTGTACCTCGAGCCGATCTACCTCCAGTCCACCAGCATCCAGTTCCCCGAGTTCCAGCGGATCGTCGTCGCGTCGCCGACGAAGGTCGCCTGGGGCGCGACGCTGACGGAGGCCCTGAACGCGCTGCTGGCCACCTCGTCGACGACCCCACCGGGAGGCAGCCCGCAGCCGTCCGCGTCTCCGTCGCCCCGGGGCCTCCGCCCCCGCCGCGTCCGGGCCGCCGCCCACCCTCGGGCCCGGCCAGAGTCTGCCGTCGGGGGACGTCAAGGCGCTGATCGACTATGCGAACGCCCACTTCGAGGCGGCACAGGCGGCCCTGCGGGCCGGGAACTTCGCCCTGTACGGACAGGAGATGGACCTCGTGAAGGCCGCCCTGTCGCAGCTCAGCGTGCTGACCGGCGTCCCGGCCACGTCGCCTCCGTCCACGGCGCCGTAGCGGGCGGCGGGCGATTTCGCGTCCCGGCTGGAGGTGCCGGGGCTGCTATGCTCGCCCGCGATGGAGTTCCACGTCTCGCGCGAGGCGCGTGACCGCTACGACCTCGGCGAGGCGCTGTTCTCGCTGACCGGCAACGTGGTGCTGCCCGATTTCCGCGCGACGCGCGACGTGGCGCGAAGGATGAACGCGACGCGGGACGCCGCCGCGCACCCGGAGCTTGCCGTTCAGCCCGGGCAGCTCAACGCGATGGGGCTGATCGACGAGGTCCTCCACCACGTCTCCGCGCTGTACCGGCGAGCAGCGCTCGTCGTCCGCGCTGGGGGCGGCTCTCGTCGCCGCTGCGAGGCCCGGCTCGGCCGCGCGGCCGTTGAAGCCGCGCTCGAGGCGTTCGTCGAGCGCTTTCCTCCGACCGACGGTGTACCGCGGCGACCTCGAGGCGCGCGCGTGGCTCGCCGGGCGAACGGACGGCCTCCCGAACCGCGAGGTCGCGCTCGAGGAGCTGGCGCATCTCTGGCTCGCCAACGTCAACCCGGCGTTCACGCCCTTCCGGGAGCTGTTCGACGACACCGGCCCTCGCGCGCGAGACCGACTACCCGGAGCTGATCGAGGCCCTCGGGGACTTCTTCGCCTCGCAGCCGCCGTTCGGGCCCGAGCAGCAGAGCCTGGTCGCGATGCTGCGGAGCCCCGCCGTCGCCTCGCCCGACTCGCTCGCGGGCCAGCTCCGCTACATCCGCGAGCGCTGGGGCCTGCTCCTCGAGGGTCGCCTCGGAGCCGGCTGGCCCTGAGCCTCGACGTGCTCAGCGAGGAGGAGCGCGCGCTCTGGCTGCGCTTCCACGGAGCGGACGAGGCCTGCCGCCCTGTCCAAGGGCCAGCGCGTGCGGTCGTCTACCAGTTCGGGGACCAGGAGCTGCGAGCCGGAGCGGTTCAGCCAGGACCGCGACTGGATGCCGCGCGTCGTGCTGATGGCCAAGAGCACGTACGTCTGGCTGGACCAGCTGTCGCGCCAGTATCGGCGCGAGATCCGGCGCCTCGACCAGGTCCCGGACGAGGAGCTGGACCGGCTCGCGCGCTGGGGGTTCACGGGGCTCTGGCTCATCGGCCTCTGGGAGCGCAGCCGCGCCTCCGAGCGGATCAAGCAGCTGATGGGCAACCCCGACGCGGTGGCCTCCGCCTACTCGCTCCTGCGACTACCGGATCGCCGACGACCTCGGCGGCGAGGCCGCGTTCGACGACCTGCGCGACCGCGCCTGGCGCCGCGGGATCCGGCTGGCCAGCGACATGGTGCCCAACCACATGGGCATCGACTCGCACTGGGTGGTGGAGCACCCCGACTGGTTCATCTCCGCTCGACCAGCCGCCGTTTCCCGTCGTACACCTTCAACGGGCCGGACCTCTCCACGGATCCCGCGCGTCGGCATCTACATCGAGGACCACTACTGGGACAGACCGGACGCCGCCGTGGTCTTCCAGCCGCGTGGACCGCGCGACCGGCGAGAACCGGTTCATCTACCACGGCAACGACGGCACGAGCATGCCGTGGAACGACACGGCCCAGCTCGACTACCTGAACCCCGAGGTCCGCGAGGCGGTCATCCAGACCATCCTCGCCGTCGCGCGACGGTTCCCGATCATCCGCTTCGACGCCGCCATGACGCTGGCCAAGAAGCACTTCCAGCGCCTGTGGTTCCCGGAGCCCGGGTCGGGCGGCGCCATCCCGTCGCGCGCGGAGCACGGGATGACGCGAGCCGAGTTCGACGAGCGATGCCCGAGGAGTTCTGGCGCGAGGTGGTGGACCGGGTGGCGGCCGAGGCGCCGGACACGCTGCTGCTGGCCGAGGCGTTCTGGCTGATGGAGGGGTACTTCGTCCGCACGCTCGGCATGCACCGCGTCTACAACAGCGCCTTCATGAACATGCTGCGCGACGAGGAGAACGCGAACTACCGCAGCGTGATCAAGAACACGCTGGAGTTCGACCCGGAGATCCTGAAGCGCTACGTGAACTTCATGAACAACCCGGACGAGCGGACCGCGATCGACCAGTTCGGGAAGCGGCGACAAGTACTTCGGCGTCGCCACGCTGATGGCGACGCTGCCGGGCCTGCCGATGTTCGGCCACGGGCAGGTCGAGGGCTACGCCGAGAAGTACGGCATGGAGTTCCGCCGCGCGTACTGGGACGAGCGCCCGAACGAATGGCTGGTCGCGCGGCACGAGCGCGAGATCTTCCCGCTGCTCCACCGGCGCCACCTGTTCGCCGAGGTGCGCGACTTCCTCCTGTACGACTTCTTGACCGTCGAGGGACACGTGAACGAGGACGTCTTCGCCTACTCCAACCGGTCCGGCGGCGAGCGCGCGCTGGTCCTGTACCACAACCGGTACGCCGAGGCGCGCGGCTGGATCCGCGAGTCGGTGGCGTACGCCGTCAAGGGGCACGGCGACGACCACGTGCCGGCGCGGCGCACCCTCGGCGAGGGCCTGGGGCTCACCGGCGACGATGGCCACTACTGCGCCTTCCGCGACCTGCGGACCGGTCTCGAGTACCTGCGCCCCAGCCGCGAGCTCTGCGAGCGCGGCCTGTACATCGAGCTCGGTGCCTACCGCTGCCATGTCTTCGTGGACGTCCGGGAGGTGCGCGACGACACGGGGCTGTACGCCGAACTCGCGCGCCAGCTCGGCGGCGACGGCGTGCCGAGCCTGGACGACGCCCTGCGGGATCTCGCGCTGCGGCCGGTCCAGGAGCCCGTGGCCGCGCTGGTCTCGGGCGACGTGCTGCGGCGCTTGCTGGCAGCCCGGCAGGATGCAGGGCAGGCCGGACGAGCTCCCGTGGCCGATCCGATCCTGGACGACGTCGAGCGCCTCGGCCGCGCCGCGATCGAGGCGGCGGCGCGCGTCTCCGGCACGTGGGAGGACGCCGGCCCGGTCGCAACGGAGATGCACCGGCGCCTGGGCGTGATCCTGGGCCTGCCGGGGCTGCCTGCCGCCGACCCGGGGTCCGGGGAGCGCGGGGACCGGCCCTCGCCGGCCGCGGGCGAGGCGGGCGAGGTGGCGCCCGCCGGGGAGGCGTCGCCGGCAGCCGGCCACCAGGCGTCGGCGGACGGCCGGACGAGCTCGGGCGTCGACGGCGCTGCCGCGCCGGCTGGGACGGGCGGGGGCACGCCCCCCGGCGTCGGGAACGCGTCACCGGCCGCAGGTGCCGGGCCGAGCGGCTCTGATGCGCCGACGGGTCTCGATGCGCCGGGCAGCACGTTCCTCGCCGCCGCGGCGCGCCTCCGGACCGACTTCCCCGACGACCTGCCCACGTGGGCCGTCCTCCTCGATTGGGCACTGCTCGCGCCGCTCGGGCGAGCGGTGGGCACGGACGGCCGGAGCCGGAGCTGGCTCGACGACTGGAACCTCGCTCGCTACGTGGCGGAGGGGCTGCGCGACCTCGGGCTCGACGAGCCGTCGGTGGGTCGCGTCCTCGACACGCTGCGGATCGTCCTGGCGCTCCCCGATCCGCCCTCGCTGCAGGCACTGGCGGAAGGCGCCGGAGCGGCACCAGGCGTGGCCGAGTCCAGGGCGCGCGCGTGGTTCGCCGATCCGGTCGTGTCGCGCCACCTCGGCGTGAACCAGTACGGCGGCGTGACGTGGTTCGACCGCGAAGCGTTCGGCCGCCTCGTCCGCTGGTCGTTCCTCCTGGACGTGGTCGAGCTGCGCCTTCTCCTGCCCGCGGACGAGTCGTTCCGCGCCGCGGCAGCGGCCGCGTTTGACGTCGCCGTCGGGCTCGATCGCGTGAGCGGCGAGTCCGGGTACCGGGTCGCCCGGCTGATGGAGCTCGTCGCGGTCTGACGCGTCCGGGTTCGCGCCTCAGGGAATCGCGGGTCCGGTTGGCACGCGCGGCGCGCTGCTGGGGCCCGGCTGACCCGGCGCAGGAAGTGGAGGCGGCTCAGGGGGCGCCGGCGTGGGGCCTGTGCCGGTGCCCCCGCCTTGCCCCGGCGGCGGCGAACCCTGGTTGCCGGGAGGTGCGGACGCCGCCGGCGAGGGAGGCGGAGGCAGATACACGGCGCACGACGTGCCGGTGGGTGGCAGGAGCCAGTTCTGGCCGCTCCACGGGAAGAAGCTCTCGTTGTTGTACCCGCCGTGGTTCTCCTGTCCGGCCCGTGCCTTCCTCACCCACGTGTCCAGGTATGGCTGCCACGCCGGCAGGGGCGCGCGGGCGAGGATGCCCGTCTCGGGAATGCCCGTCGTGCACTGCGACGGCAGGACATCCCCGTGACCGTCCGTCAGGTACGTCCCGAACGGCTTCGGCCGGAGCTTGAGGATCGTGGCGGGGTCGTTGAACCCGGGGATCACGTAGCTGACCGCCGTCCCGAAGGGGCATCCCGGGCCGTTGACGTCGAAGCCGTACCCGGCGAACTCGGACATGTTCGCGCAGACGTTCGCGGCCACCAGCTGCGACGGCCGCGTCCAGTCCGTCGGGGGCCACTTGTGCAGCTTGATCGCATCCGACATGAACCGGTGCCACAGCAGCAGGGAGCCGATGTTCGACTGCAGGGCCGAGTTCATCGGGCTGTCGTTGGCGTTCCCGAGCCAGACGCCGGCCACCATCTGCGGGACCATGCCCACGGCGTACAGGTCCTTGAAGTTCGCCTCGGTGCCCGTCTTCACGGCGGCGGGGCGCCCCAGGTCGGCGAAGGGGCCGTCGAGCCAGCCGAGGTTCCTGTTGGCGTTGTCCTGCAGGACGCTGAGGAACTGCCACGCGAGCGCGGCGTTGACCACCTGCGTTCGGCTCGGCGCCGGCGGCAGAAGCGGGTTCGCGTCCGGTACCTGGATGCGGAGGATGTCGTTCTGGGTCACCCGCAGGCCCAGGTTCGACTCGGTGGCGTACATCTCCACCATATCCGTGAGGTGCACGGAATGGGCCCCGATCGCCAGCGCCGCTCCGTCTTCCCACGGCTGGAACTGCGTCTGCAGTCCGAGGGCATAGGCCATCTTCTCCATGTTCGGGACGCCGCCGTACGCCAGCATCGCCTCCATGGCCGGAACATTGCGGCTCTCGCGGATGGCCTGTCAAATCGTGATCAGGCCATTGAAGTCGTTCTCGGAATCGACCCCCACGAAGTGCGGCGCGAGCTTGACGGGGATGTCCCAGAGCGTTGACGCGTCCGTCAGGTGCCCGTACTGCATCGCGGAGAGATACGTGATCAGCTTCCAGGTCGAGCCGGGCGACCGCAGGGCCACACCCGCGGAGTCGAACTGTCCCTGGACCTGTGGGCTCGTGTCGTTCGGGTTCACCGACCCGACGTAGGCGAGGATCTGGCCGGTGGCCGGATCCTGCGCGACAAGCGCGCCGTTGTGCACGTTGAGGTTGGCCGGGAGCCCGGCGACGAAGGACGTCACGTCGTGCTGGGCGATCTTCTGCAGGTTCCAGTCGAGCGTCGTGATGACCTTGCACCCGCAGCCCGCCAGCTTGTCGTACCCACCCATGATCGTGCTCGCCTCGGCGATCACGCGGTTGGTGAACCACGGGACGGGCTGCGCGGGAGGTACCCACTGCTTGAGGTGGAGGGGGGCCCGCTCGGCGGCGGCGCGCTGTGACGGCGTGATCGCCCTGGTGATCACCATGGCGTCCAGCACCTCGTGCTGCCTGGCGGCCGCCGCCACGGGGTGCAGGAACGGGTTCAGACCGTTCGGAGCCTTCGGCAGCCCCGCCAGCATCGCGGCCTGCGCCAGCGTCAGGTGGTCGAGTGGCTCGTCGAAGTAATCCCGTGCCGCCGCGGAGATGCCGTACGCCTGGTCGCCGTAGTAGGCGGCGTTCAGGTACAGCTCCATCACCTGCTGCTTGCTGAGCGCCTGGTTCGCCTTGACGGCGAGCAGGGCCTCCTGGATCTTGCGGGAGAGCGTGGGCTGGCTGCCCGTGATCAGCATCTTGACCAGCTGCTCGGTGATCGTGGACGCGCCCTGCAGCTGCCCGCCCTGCAGGTCGTTCACCGCTGCACGGGCGATCGCCGCGAGGTCGAACCCCGGGTTCGTCCAGAAGCCGCGATCCTCGATGGCGACCGTGGCATCGACGAGGATCGAGGGGATCTGGTCGAAGGTGACGTAGTCGCGGTCCTGCGTGTAGATCGTGGCCAGGACGTGCGTTCCGGTCCTGTCGTAGATGCGCGTCGTCTGCGGCAGCAAATCGCGCGACAACTTCGCGATGTCGGGCGTCGCCGATGACAATGCCTGGAGCGTCCCGGCCCCTGCCACGGCGACGCCGCCGGCTACCACCACCAGCCCGGACAGCAGGACGAACGCGAGGGCAGCGGCGAAAATCGCCAATCCGTTGCCCCCGCGCCTGCGCCGTGGCGGCATCGCCTTGCGGAGGAGGACGATGCGGCGGGCGTGGCTGGCGTCGCCCGGGCGGAGGCTCATGCGTGGATTCCCATAGGTCAGGATCCCTCCTGGGGCTCACCCGGACGACCGGCTTCGATCTGGGCAGGCCTCCACCCCCGCGGGTGCATGTTCGCGCCGGCGTGCCCGTCGGGCCACAACAGGTCCCGGTCGCGGCATAACAATCTCGGGGATGCTCGTCGTGGCGCAAGGGCTCTGTCGCCCGCGGCCCCGGGACGGAGGCGCAACCGGCAGCCCCGACGCGCGAGAGTCGGCCCGTGCGAGCGGATGCCTATCGCTGGTTCATACGCGGCGCGGCATTGGCGTTCGGCGCCGCGCTTGCGTACGGCGTCGTCCTGACAGCCACGCTCGCGGTGCGGGAGTTGCTGCTGGTCTTCATCGCGATCCTGCTGGGCTCCGCGCTGGAGCCGGTCGTGGGTGCGGCCCGCGCCCGGTTCGGGGCGCCGCGCGGGCCGACGATCCTGCTGGTCTACGCGGCGTTCCTTGCGCTGGTGCTGCTGCTGGCGCTCCTCGTGGTGCCCGGGGCCATCGGCCAGGCGCAGGCACTGGGGCAGGGCATCCCCGCGTTCCTCGACCGCACCAGGACCTGGGCGACGACGCTCTCCCCGCCGCTGAACTCCATCGCCGGCACCCTGCTCTACTCGGTCTCGAGCGGGCTGCGCTCCTCGTCCGCGCCCGCCCCCGACGTCGTGATCAGCGCGGGAATGACCGCCGCGGAGGTCGGCATCTCGATCGGAACGGTCCTGGCGATCGTGTTCTTCTGGATGACGGAGCGAGCCCGGCTGCAGCGCTACACCCTCAGCTTCCTCCCGGCCGACCGGCGGACGGGCGTGCACGAGGCGTGGAACGACGTGGAGCTGCGGCTGGGCCTGTGGGTCCGCGGGCAGCTCACGCTGATGGCGATCGTGGCGCTGGCCACCGGGATCGCCTACACGGCGATCGGGCTCCCGTCGTCACTGCTGGTGGCGCTGCTGGCCGGCATCGCGGAGGCGATCCCCATCGTCGGCCCCGCGATCGGCGCGGTGCCCGCGCTCATCGTCGCCGTTGCCCTGCGACCCGACCTGCTGCTCCCCGTCGCCATCGCATACGTCGTGATCCACCTGGTCGAGTCGAACGTGCTCGTTCCGTACGTGATGCGGAACACGATCGGCATCTCGCCCTTCATGGTGCTCGTCAGCCTGATGATCGGATCCGCCGTGGGCGGCGTCGCCGGCGGGTTCATCGCGGTTCCGGTCGCGGCCGCCGTGGAAGCGGTGCTGGAGAGGCTGCAGGATCGCGAGCTGCCGGTGGCCCAGGAGCCGGCCCATTCGCCGGGCGAGCGCGAGCGTGTCGACGGCACGCCTCCTCCGGACTCGGCGGGTGGCGCCGATCTGTACTGAGGCTTCCGGCCGCCGGCGGGGCAGCCTCGGCGCTGGTGTGAGGTCGCCGGGCGCGCCACGTCCGCCGCCCCGAGTCACCGCCTCCCGCCGAAGCGCCCGTCCGACCTGCGTTCGACGAGCGCGAGCGCGACGTCCACCGCGGTCAGCCCGATCGCGACGGCGGCGACGAGTCCCGTCACCCGGCTGCGATCCGTTCGCCCCGGGGAGGTGCCGGTCTTCCCGAGCCGGGTGGCGTCGGCGTGATCGCGTGCCATAGAGCGGCCTGCCGTTCCACCGGCGGCACGGGCCACGAGGAGGTCGCGCTCCACCTGGAGGCGCATCCGGTACAGGACCTCCCAGTCCTGCTGGGGGAAATCCTCCGTGGAGAGCCGTCGGTCGATGTCCCTGAGCGCGTCCTCCGGTCCGGGATCGGCCATTCGGGGCGCCGCGTTCGGGGTGGTCCCGCGAGTGTCCTCCGCGAAGGCCGGGGCCGGACCCGGAGCGCCTGCGGTGCCGGCCGCGCGAGGAGTGCCCGGCGTAACCGCGTCACGTCCTCCGGCGCGCGATCCGGGCCGCGCAACCCTGCCTGTGGTCTGCATCGAGAGCTGTTGGAGCTCATCCTCGACGTCCTGGGCCTCGATGTTCGTGGTCAGGTGGGCGTCGGTGGACGTCAGGCGCTCCGCAAGCGCCGCGCGCGCCGCGGCCAGCAGCCGCTTCTCCCCGGAGATCGCGATATCGGACGGGTACAGCAGCACCTCCAGCCCCGGAAGCTCGAGCAGGACGAACTGGTCCGGCACGAGGGACCGGACGCCCCGGCCCGCCACGCGCGCAAGGAGACGGGATGGCATCTCGAGCACGCGAGGGGCGCGACGTCTCGAGACGTCGAGGCCGGACTCGTGGAGCGCCGCCTCCAGGTCGTCCGCGACCGCCCCGTACGCCCCCGGCTTCACGACGATGGGCACATGGCCGTCCTGCCAGCGCTTCGCCAGGCTGCGCGCCTTCCTGGCCACGGCGACCACGGAGAGGAACACGAGCGTGAAGGCGAGGACGAAGGCGAACGGATAGCCGCGGAGGACGGAGCCCCCGATTCGGAGGCCGCTCGGCCGGCGCTCAGCATCCACGAGCAGGAGACCGGCGGCGCCGATCAGGAGCGGGATGAACAACGCCGCCGCGAGCATCACCAGCCGCAGCATCCAGTCCTGGACGTACGGGACGTGGGGGATCGCCGTGAGCAGGTACACGCCCACCCCGGGTACCGCCACGCCCACGAGCGTAACGAGCCAGGCGATCGAGCCGAGCGTGATGGCGGCCATGACGATCTGGCGACTCTGTGGCACCCGTCCGAACAGGAGGACGCTCGCCCAGCCGAGGGTGGTCTGCAGGATGCGGCCGACCGCCCGACCGAGGAATGCGGAGATGGCGGCGATGAGTGCCATGGGCTCCCTCCGGGACGACGTGGGCCGCCTGACGCTACCAGGGGCGTGTCTGCACGAGGGTTGCGATGGGAACCCGGGCCGTGCGAGTTGATTGCAGGGGTTGTTTGAATCCCTCCGCGAGTCCTCCCCGGCGCGGCTGCAATCATCGCGGTTCGACCCTGTCCACCATCGACACGCAGCGGGAGGTGGGTATGGATGGCGTGCGCCCGAGGACCCGCGGGATGAACCAGGAGACGAGCTCGCGACCGGCGCCCGCCAGGAGGGCCCGAGCATCGTGGAGGGACCCGAGGCGGACCGCGCGGCGGGGCCGGATGACCACTCGGCGCCGTTCGGCTGCGGCGAGGGCTGCGTGATCGCGCTCTCCGGCGTCACGCGACGCTTCGACGAACTGCTCGCGGTTGACGACGTGACGCTGTCCGTCGCCAGGGGGACGATCCTCGGGCTGATCGGCCCGTCCGGATCAGGCAAGACGACGACGATCCGCACTGATGACCGGGTCGCTCGCACCGACGCGCGGAACGGTGCGGGTGCTCGGCGAGGACCCGACGACGGTTCCGGGCCGCCGACCCGCGAGCGGATCGGGTACATGCCGCAGCACTTCGTGCTCTACCCGGACCTGACGGCATCCGAGAACGTCGACTTCGTCGCCGCCCTGTTCGGCATGCTCTACCCTCGCCGGCGCCGTCGCGTGCGCGAGGTCCTGCGAGCTCGTCGAGCTGTGGGACGCGCGCGGGCGGCGGGCGTCCCGGCTGTCCGGCGGCATGCAGCGACGCCTGGAGCTCGCCTGCGCGATGGTCCACGAACCCGACCTGCTCCTGCTGGACGAGCCCACGGCCGGCATCGATCCCATCCTCCGCGCAGCGGTCTGGGGCGAGTCGCGCCGGCTCCGCGACGACGGGCGGACCCTGCTCGTCACGACGCAGTACGTCGGCGAGGCGGAGCACTGCGACCAGGTCGCGCTCATCGGCGGAGGCCGCCTCGTCGCGCTCGGGACGCCGGAGGACCTGAGGCGGCAGGCGCTGGGCGGCGACCTGCTCTGGGTCGAGACCGAGGAGCCCGTGGACCCGCGGACCCTGCCGGCCGTCGACGGCGTGGAGTCGATCCGCCAGCACGGGCCGCGCGAGCTTGATGCTCGTGACGGTGGACGCGGGCGAGACGTCCCCGCGCGTCGTGGACGCGTTCTCGCGTCGCGGGATCACGGTCACCACGACCCGCGAGGAACGCCCGTCGTTCGACGAGATCTTCGCCCGGCTGCTCGAGCAGCAGACGCCGGACGGGCAGCCGTCGGAGCAGGCCGCGACCGAAGCGAGGAATCGCGATGCCGCTGCTTAAGGCCCTTACCCGCATCGGGTCGTTCGCGGCGAAGGAGCTCGTCGAGGTCGTTCGGCGCCCGGGCGCGTTCGTGAGCCTCATCATCGGGCCGTTCCTGATCATGGCCCTGTTCGGCCTTGGCTACAACGGCTACCGGCGGCCCCTGAACGCCGTCGTTCGTGCTGCCGCAGCAGGCGGGCCTCTCGGCAGGACCCCGCGACCTACCAGCGACTGGCCGGGCCCGGCCGTGCACGTGGTCGCCGTGACGCCGGACGCCGCCGCGGCGGACCAGGAGCTGCGCGACAAGAAGATCGACCTCGTCGTGATCGCTCCGGCGGACGTCCGCCAGCGACTTCTGGCCGGGCCAGCAGTCGGCCATCACCGTCGAGTACAACGAGATCGACCCGGTCCGTGCGGGGAACGCGGCGATCCTCGCCAGCCAGCTGAGCGACCAGGTGAACCGCGAGATCATCAAGGACGTGGTGCTCAAGGGCGAGCAGACGCCGGCGGGACAGGCGGCCGGGGCCGCATCGATCCCGCCCGACGTCGTCGCCGCGCCGACGGTCGGCAAGCCCGTCAACGTCGCCCCGACCAGCCCCACGCCTCGTGCTGTTCTTCGCGCCGGCGGTGCTGGCGCTGATCCTCCAGCACATGGGCGTCACGCTCACCGCGCTGTCGCTCGTCCGCGAGCGCCTGAGCGGAGCGATGGAGCTGTTCCGGATCTCGCCCGCCTCGCCGGTGGAGATCCTGCTCGGCAAGTACTTGGGGTTCGCGATCCTCGAGCGGCGTGATCGCCCTCGTCACGATGTCCCTGATGGTGGGCGTCCTCGGGGTGCCGGACCTGGGCCAGTCCGGCCTGCTCGCCTTGATCGTCGCGCTCCTGGTGTTCGCCTCGCTCGGGCTCGGGCTGCTGATCTCCGTCGTCGCCGACTCGGAACGCCAGGCCGTGCAGCTCTCCCTGCTGGTGCTGCTCGCGTCGGTCTTCTTCGGAGGGCTCGTGCTGCCCCTGACCGAGTTCCATCCGCTGCTGCGGGACGCCGCCTACGCGCTCCCCGTCACGGCCGCGATCAGCCTGCTGCAGGACTGGATGCTGCGGGGATCGCTGCTGCGCCCGTGGGAGCTCGGCGTCCTCGCGGGCCTCGGCCTCCTGCTGTTCGTCCTGACCGCGCTGCGGCTGCAGCGGGTCATGCGGCACGCTTGACGTCGCGGTCGATGGCCTCCGGCCCGGACGAGAAGACGACGCGGCCCGAGGGTCGACGGTGGACGTTCCGGCGCCGGCTCCGGCTGCTGGCGGCGGTGCTGATCGGATACGGCGTGCTCGGCCTCGTGACGCTCATGGTCGCGGCGCTGCTGGCGGCGGGCCCGCTCGATCAGCTTGCGGGGCTGGGCCAGGCGCTCGCCACGCAACGGGTCGCGCTCGTCGACACGCTCGGTCAGACCTCGTCGGCCCTGGACGAAGCCTCCGCCAGCGCGCAGGACCTGCACACGTCGCTTTCCGACGCCCGATCGGCAGCGGCCTCCGCGGCCACGCTCGCCCGCGAGCTCTCCACGACGATGAACAGCCTCGAGGCGGCCATGGGGATCCAGATACTGGGCGCCCGCCACTGTGCCAGCTCCAGGCCGGGTTCGCCCGGCGTCGAGCCAGCTGCAGGACCTGGGCACCCGGCTGGACGGGATCGGGACCGCGATCGACCGCAACGACGCCGACCTCCTGCAGGAGCGGCAGAACCTGTCCGCGCTTCGTGACTCGGTGTCGGGCCTGCAGTCCGGCGTCCGGAATACCATCCTTCCGTCCTTCTCGCCGGGTGCCGTCACGCTGATGCAGATCGCGCTGTGGCTGCTGGCCGGCTGGCTGGCCGTCCTGGCTCTCGCCTCGCTCGTCGCGGGCCTCCTGCTGTGGCGCTGGAGCAGCGCCGTGGCGCATCGAGGTGGGGGTCCGTAGGCTTCCGGACGAGTGCGTCCCGGGACCGTTGCGTCGTTGCAGCACGAACGGCGCTGCGGCGGCCATGCGCGAATGGCCGTCGGGAGCAGAATGGTTCGCGGGCCGACAGAAGCGGCCCCGCCTGGCCTTCCATGGAGGATGACGCACCGTGTTCGGCATGTCCCGCGGCGTTCGTGACGATGGCGCCAGGGACGGCTCCGCGATCCGCGCGGTGTCCGTACCGCAGGCCGTCGTCTCCTCCGGGAACCCGGTGAAGGCGGCGGTGGACGTGTCGGCCGCCGGGGGTCCCGGTGTCGGTCGCAACCGGCTCGGCGCGCTGCGCGACAGCCTTCCCCGCATCACGCTGCTGGTCCTGATCACGGCCCAGCTTGCGGATCTCGCGACGTTCGGTCTCGCCGTGCGTGTCCTGGGGATCGCCGACGAGGTCGGGCCGCTGCGCCTGGTCTATCGCATGGGCGGCTTCGGGGCGGTGGCCTTCGCCAAGCTGCTGGCGGTCGCGGCCATGATCATGATCCTGGAGACTCTATTCCCGGCGGACCGGTCACGGCCGGTGGCTGGCCATCCTCGTCGCCGTGATGGGCGTCTTCGGCGCGCTCACCAATATCCTCGCCCTGCTCTGAGCGGCGCCCGGCCGCGACGACGTGCAGCAGGCGGTCGCGCCCCGCAGCGCGCACGGGCCCGCGGATCCGGTCCTCGGAACGGGGGCCAGGGAATCGCGGGTCGCTCGGGATCCGGCTGCGGGAACCGGCCCGAGGCGAGCAGCCGGTCCACTCGTCGCGTCGTGATCGCGACGCTCGCGTGCGGGACAGCAGGTCGCGCAGCCGGACACCGAGGTCGGCGTCCAGCGCCTGTCGCAGGCGCTCGAGCGTCTCGTTCGTCCGGGTCGATCAGCGTGCCGCGCCATCCCCAGAGCAGGATGTCCGGAGCTTCGGATCGACCGCGGAAGCAGATGCCGTGATCGACTCCGTGGACGTGGCCGCCCGCGACAGGGAGGAGGTGCCCGCCCTTGCGGTCCGCGTTGTTGACGACGGCGTCGAACAGCGCGATGCGGCGCAACCGGTCGTCGCACCGCGCGGACCATCGCCACGACGATCCGCGTCGTCGTCCACGTCAACCCAGAGCTGGCACCATGCCGTGGCCGAAGGGCCCGCCCCGGAGCAGCGTCGGCGGCGTGATGCCCCATCCCGTCGCCTCGGAGACCAGGTACGCGGCGTACTCGCGGTTGGCCAGGGTCCCCCCGGGAAGTCCCACAGGGGCCGCTCGCCGCGGACCGGCTTGTAGACGCAGGCGATCTCGAGCACCAGCCGTCCTCGGCCCGTCCCGAACGCGGCAGTACAGGGTGGCGTTGGACGCGTCGGCCACGCGTCCGAGCACCTCCAGCGAACCCTCGCGCAGGAGTGCCAGCACCGAGGGATCCGCCGCGGGGACGAGTGGAAGGTGTCCGCGCGCGTGCGGCTCGACCGCCGCGCGGGGCGGCGTGCCGTCCGGCGGGCGCGGACGCGCCCGGGGCGCCTGCCGGTCGGGTCCGGGACGCTGCATGGTCAGTGGATGTGGCCGTTCCTGCGGGGGCAGATGTGGCCCTCGGGGTTCAGCGGGAGTCCGCAGAAGGGGCAGGGAGGTCGGCCGGAGGAGACGACGCGCAGCGCACGGTCGACGAACACCCGTGCCGCCTCGGCCGGCATGCGCACCTGCAGCATGTCGGGGCCGTCCGGCGAGTCCTCGTCGTCGTCCTCGTCGTCCTCGTCCTCTTCCTCGCCTTCCTCGGGCCGGGCACGCGCCTCGACGACGATCTCCCGCTCCTCGCCATCCCAGGCAAGCACCATCGACCCGACGCGGAACTGCTCGACGAGCGGCTCGTCGAGGGGTGCCGTGTCCTGCGAGCCGTCGGGCAGTTCGAGCGGGACGTCCACGCCACGGGTCCGCATCTCCTCGAGCAGCTGTCCCATCCGCTCGGCGAGCACGGCCACCTGCTCCTTCTCCACGATCACGCTGACCACCCGCGGCCCGCTGCGTGCCTGGAGGAAGAACGTCCGGTTGCCCGGCTCGCCGACCGTTCCGGTCGTGAAGCGGTCGGGGGTTTCGAAGCTGAAGATGCGTCGGGGCATCGGTCCTCCGATGAAGCAGTCGTCGTGCGCCCGCGAGTCTACGCCGGTCCGCCCGCACCGCCGCCCACGACGGCATCCGCGGAGCGACGACGGCGTTTCTTCTCGGGCAGCAGGTCTGCGACGCCGCCGCCCAGGTCGTTGACGCGGGCAACGAACGGCCGCAGGGTGGTGTAGTGGACCACGCTCAGCGAGCACGGGTCGACGTGGATCCGCTGGAAGAGGTCCAGGTGCATCCCCAGTGCGTCGGCCAGCAGGGCCTTGATCACGTCGCCGTGGCTGCAGATCGCCCACGTGGCGTCCGCGCCGAGCCGCGCGTTCCACTCGCGGACCGCGCCGACCGCCCTCGCCTGCATCTCGCGCAGGGCCTCGCCGCCCGGGAAGGTGGCGGCGGATGGGTGCGCCTGCACGACCCGCCACAGGGGTTCCTTCGATAGTGCCCGGAGCTCGCGTCCGGTCCACTCGCCGTAACGCACCTCGCCCAGCCGGTCGTCCACCGCCAGGTCGAGGTCGCGGTCACCCCGCACGATCGTCGCCGTCTCCGTGCAGCGCTCCAGCGGGGAGACCACGAAGGCCGCCAGCGGCACCGGGCCAAGGCGGTCGCGAAGGGCCTCGGCCTGGCGCACGCCCCGCTCGTCGAGGTGCAGACCGGGCGTCCACCCGGACAGGGTCCGGCCGGTCGCGGCGGTCAGGCCGTGTCGGATCAGGAGCAGGGTGGGCACGCGCCAATGGTACGCGCGCGGCGGTCCGTGCCCCGGCCGCACCCCGGCCCACCCCCGCCGTGCGCCGGCCCACCCCGCCATGCCCCCGGCCCGCCCCGGCCGGCTGCAATGGACCTGCAAGCGGAATGCCGCAACCGTACGGCGGTCCGTGCCGGCGGCCGTGGCGAACATGGGGCCACCTCCCGGCGGCAACCGAGCGGCTGTCGGGAGGCGTTCTCCTTTCGCTCCTGCGGGAGCACGGGCGTGCCCGGCAGGCGCATGCTGGCGGCCGGGCATCGTGGGGGTCCTCAGGCTGCGGCCTGCACCGATGCGGGAAGCCAGGGGAACCACGTCGAGAGGGCCGTGAAGAGGCCGTCGTCGGCGTTGGAGGGCACGACCATCGTTGCCGCCGCGAGCACGTCGGCCGGCGCCGTCGCCATCGCCGCCGACCGGCCCGCCATCGACAGCATCTCGAGGTCGTTGCGGCCGTCGCCGGCCGCCGCGACGTCGGCCATGGTCAGTCCGTGATCGCCCGCGAGCCGGGCCAGCGCCGCTCCCTTGCTGACCCCGGGTGCCAGCAGCTCGATCCCGTATTCGTCGCCCCACGTGAGCGCGGCACGAGCGCCGAACCGGGCCGCGGCCGCGCCGATCGCCCGGCCGTGGAGCTCGGGCGACGTGTAGGCGAACGTGCGGATCGCGCCGTCGCCCGCCACCGCCTCCAGCAATTCGACGATCGTGAGGTGCGAGCCCTCGCCGTAGGTGGGCCACGACAGCTGGAGGACCTCGGGCGTGAGCGGCCGGGCGCGGTAGCCGTCGGCGAAACCCAGGATCGGGGTCAGGCGCTCCTCGCGGGCAAACGCGAGCTGCTCGACGACGAGGTCGCGGTCCATCCGCCCGGCCCACGACGTCGTGCCGCGGATCGGGTCCGCAAGGAGCCCGCCCTGCATCAGGACGTGCTGGCCAGGCAGGTCGAGATCGGCCGCGATGGGTGCCACGCTCCACGGCGAGCGGCCGGTCGCGAGCACGACCCGGATGCCCGCCTCCTTCAGGGCCCGGATCGCCGTCCGCGTCCGCACCGGCACGTGGCCGGCAGGGTCGAGCAGCGTGCCGTCGAGGTCGAGCGCGACCATTCGTGGCTCGAGCGAGCGCAATGAGCACCTCCCGTGGGCGGCCGTCGCAACGGCCGATCGTTCGTCTTGCGGCACAATCCTGACGCATCTCCGGCACGTCCGTGTTTGCGGCGCGTGAACGACCGGTGAATGCTTGACCGCGGCTCGGGCCTCGCGGCCAGGGCCTCGCGGCTCGGGGGCTCGCGGCTCCCGAATTGGCGCGCCCCGACCCCGGCCTCCTGCTCGGACGAGCAGGACACGACCGGGCCAAGTCGCCCGGCGGGACGCCGGGAGGTCCCGTCCCGGGGGGGCCAGCCGGCCCTTGAGCCGGCAGGCGCGTGACGCTTGACTCAGAGATCGAGGCGCGGCCCCCGGATCCCCCCTCCGGATGCCGCGCCTTTTGCTGTTCCCCGGCGAATTCGCCCCCGGCGCGCGCGCACGCCACTGGCGGTACGCTGCGTGGATGACACCCGAATTCGTCACTCGGCGCGCCGCCGCCCGGCACGCTTCCTCCCGGTACGACCTCCGCCTGTGGAGCCGCCCCGGGCTCGCCCGGCATCGCCCCCACGTGGTCCAGCAGCGCCAAGGACGCGGTGGGCACGTCGCACTACGCGAGCCGCGTGTGGTTCACGGTGGGCCACGGGATACTCAACGAGGTCTACTGGCCGCGGGTCGATCGACCGCAGATCCGGGACCTGGGCTTCATCGTCGCCGACGGTGCAGGGTTCTGGAGCGAGGTCAAGCGCGACGCCGAGTCCGAGGTCGGGTTCGTGGAGCCGGGCGTGCCCGCCGTGGTCGCGATCCACCGCCACCCGACCTACCAGCTGACGCTTCGGATCTGCGCGGACGACCACGCCGACGTGGTGCGGATCGAGGCGACGCTCGAGGACCGGCGTCCCGCCGCGGACTCCGCGCGCGTCCTGCATCCCCTTCGGCTGTACGCCCTGCTGGCACCGCACCTCGGTTTCAGCGGCACGCGGAATTGGGCCTGGACGGGCTCGTACAAGGGGCGGCCGATGCTCTTCGCGGAGGACGAGCCGTACGCGCTCGCGCTGGCCTCGGAGCCGCCGCCCGTGCGACAGTCGGTCGGTTTCGTCGGGAGATCGGACGGCTGGCAGGACTTCACCGCCAACGGCCGCATGACCTGGACCTACGATCCACCGGAGAGGGCAACGTTGCCGGCATGACGGAGATCCCCGTGGGCACCGGGCCGGCGCAGATCGCGCTCGCGTTCGGGGTCCGCCCCGAGGAGGCGGCGCTCCAGGCCGCGTCCGCCCTTGTCGGGCAGTTCGAGCCTGCGTGGGACGAGTACGTGGCGAACTGGCACGCGTTCCTCGCGACCTGCGCCGCGCCCCCGGATCTCGGTGACGACCTGGATCGGCTGTACCACGACTCCGCAGCCGTCCTGCGCGTGCACCAGGACCGCACGGCCGCGGGAGCGACCGTGGCCAGCCTGTCGATCCCATGGGGCAGCGCCAGGAACGACATCGGCGGATACCACCTCGTCTGGTCCAGGGACCTCGTCGAGTCGGCGGGAGCGCTGGTGGCCCTGGGTGCCCGCGCATCCGCGCGCCGCACGCTGGCGTACCTTGTCGCCACCCAGGAGCCGGACGGCCACTGGGTGCAGAACCAGTGGGTCGATGGCGTCGCGTACTGGGGCGGCGTGCAGCTCGACGAGGCGGCGTACCCGATCCTGCTCGTGGGCGCCCTTCGCCGGTCCGGCGGCACGCACATGCACGGGCAGGGCGGCGACGAGGCGGCCGCGTTTGCGCACCTCGTGACCGGCCCCGCGCTCGACCGGATGATCGAGTCCGCGGCGTCCTTCATCGCCCGGACGGGGCCCGCGACGCAGCAGGACCGCTGGGAGGAGAACCCGGGCCTACCCCGTCCACGCTGGCGCCCGTCGTCGCTGCGCTGGTGGTCGCGTCCGAGTACCTCCCGGAGTCCGCGGCGACGTACTGCCTCGAGCTGGCGGACGACTGGAATGCCTCGATCGAGGACTGGACATTCGCGCGCGGCACCGAACTTGCCCGGGCCCATGGCGTGGCCGGCCACTACGTCCGGATTGCCGCTCCCGACGTGCTGGCGGGCGCGCCGCTTTCGACGGCGGTGCCCATCCGCAACCGGCCCGCGGACCAGTCGATGCTCCCGGCCGACGAGGTCGTGGGAACCGACTTCCTGGCGCTGGTCCGGTTCGGCCTGCGCCGTCCGGACGACCCCCGCATCCTGGATACGCTGGTCGTGACCGATGCGACGCTGCGGACGGAGACGCCGAGCGGTCCCGTCTGGCATCGCTACACCGGCGACGGATACGGCGAGCACGCCGACGGATCCCCGTTCGACGGGTCCGGCATCGGGCGAGGCTGGCCCCTCCTGGTCGGCGAGCGCGGGCACTACGAGCTCGAGGCCGGCCGGGACGCGCGGCCGTACCTGGACGCGATGCGGCGCCTCGGATCGCAGGGCGGCATGCTGCCGGAGCAGGACTGGGACACCGACGACATCCCGGAGCGCGGGCTATCCTGCGGCCGGCCGTCGGGATCCGCCATGCCACTGGCGTGGGCCCACGCCGAGTACGTGAAGCTCGTCCGATCCATCGCGCTGGGCCATGCCATCGATCGGCCCGAGGCGGCCTGGCAGCGCTATCCGGGCAGGCGCCCGCGGCCGTTCGGGAAACGTGGCGGTTCAGCGCGCCGCGCCCCACGATGCGCGCCGGCCGCACGCTCCGGCTGGAGCTCATGGCCCCCTGCCGCGTGCACTGCTCGCTGGACGGGTGGCGCACCCGATGGACATCGACGCCCGCGACACCGGGCTCGGCGTGTGGGTGGCCGACGTGCCCGCGTCCGATCGGCTGGCCCCGGGCGCCGTGGTGGACGCCACGTTCTGGTGGCCGGATGCGGGCCGCTGGGAGGGCCGGAACGTCAGCATCGCCGTCGTCGGGGCGCGGTAGCGGCAGTCGGTTCCGGCCGTCGCCTCGTCTCCACCCACGCCTGCGGGCCGCGCAGGACGGCGGCACGGGATGGTTCCGCAAGGCGCGAAACCCGGCTCGCGCATACGATCGGTCGATGAAGGCAATAGCGGTCCACCCGAAAGTCCCCAGGTCCATGCACGTCCGGGACGTGCCCGAGCCGTCTCTCGACAGCGTGCCCGGAGGTCGCGGTGCGCTCGTCGAGGTCCTCCGCGTCGGGGTCGACGGGACGGATCGGGACATCCTGGAGGGCCTGTACGGCGCACCCCCGCCCGGAGACGACTACCTGATCGCGGGACACGAGAACCTGGGGCGCGTGCTGGACGTCGGGCCGAACGCGGGTGACCGGATCAGGCCGGGCATGCTCGTCGTGACGACGGTCCGCCGCCCGGGCAAGAGCATCTACGACGCGATCGGCATGCAGGACATGACGACCGACGCCGTCTACTACGAGCGCGGGATCAACCTGCTCCACGGGTACATGTCGGAGCGGTACGTCGATGCCGTCGACTTCATGGTCCCGCTGCCGGACACGCTCGCCGAGACCGGCTGCCTCCTCGAGCCCATCACGGTCGCCGAGAAGGGGATCCGCCAGGCCGTGGAGATCCAGCGGCGGCTCCGCGTGTGGCATCCTCGCCGGGCGTGCGTTCTCGGCGCGGGGTCGATCGGCCTGATCGCGACGCTCCTGCTGCGGCTGCGCGGCGTCGAGGTGACCGTGTACTCGCGGCGTCCGGGTCCCTACCTGAACAGCACGCTCGCCGAGGAGCTCGGCGCCGTCTACGTGTCGTCGTCCTCCACGCCGCTCGACCAGGCCGCCACGGAGCACGGCCCGTTCGACCTGATGATCGAGGCCACCGGCTACGGCCCGATGGTCTTCGAGGCCGCGGCCAGCCTCGGCACGGACGGCGTCCTCGTGGCGGCCTCCGTCACCGGCGGCAACACGACGGCGACCATCCCGGCCGACCGGATCAACCAGGGGTTCGTGCTGGGCAACAAGGTCCTCGTCGGCACGGTGAATGCGGCGCTCGAGGACTTCGAGCAGGGCGTGGCCGACATGATCGCGGCCGAGGCCTTCCATCCCGGCTGGCTCGCCAAGCTCCTGACCACGCGCGTCGTCGGGTTCGACGCGTACGAAGAGCTCGCGGACCACCTCCTGAACGACAAGGCCGCCATCAAGACGTTCGTCGAACTGAAGGCGCCCAGGTAGGCGGGCATCAGCCCTCAGGGTCGAGCGTGACCTCGATCAGGGGGCTGAGGCGGACCATCTCGTCGATGTCGCTGCGCCCCCACGCGCGCGCGATAGCGGGCATGATCGAGCGCCGCTCCGACTCATCGTCGATGACGCGCGCGGTGGCCGGCAGGTCCGCGCCGGCCCCGTCCCGAAGGTGGAGCGTGAGACGCGGGTCCGTGTCCAGGTTCGCCAGCCAGCTGCGACGACGCGGAGAGGGCATGCCGCTGATGAACAGGTGACCCTCCACGTTGTGGAGGGCGATCTCGATCCGCCGGAACTCGCCCGTGCGGCGCCCGGTGGTCGTGATGTCGACGAGCCCACCGCGAGCGAGGGTTCCGGCCAGCCCGTCCCCGTCATGCATCTGCCGTCGCGGGCCCCTCGGTGACCTGGACCGTCCGCTCCTCGGCGCCACGGACGAGTGTGACATCGACAGGGAACTGGATGCCGGCCAATGCCTCGTGCAGATCGTCCGCGTCGGCGACCGCGCGCCCCGCGAGTGCCACGATCAGGTCGCCCTCACGGACGCCCGCGCGGTCGGCGGGACCGTCCTCCTCGACGCCACGCACCAGCACGCCATCGCGCTCCGGCAGGCCAACCGAGGCGCGCAGCCGCCGGGCCACGAAGGCAGGCGCGACGGCGACTCCCAGCATCGGTCGCCGTACCGACTCGCCCCGCCCGAGGCGTGCGATCCGCGCGCGCAGCTCCTCGGTTGCGGGAAGCGCCAGGTAGAACGCGTCGCCGATCCGGTTCGTGTTGATCCCGACGAGCCGGCCGTCGGCGTCCACGAGCGGGCCGCCCGACGACCCGGGCGCCAGCGGCGCGGTGTGCTCGATGCTGCCCGCGATGCGGTGCCCCTGCGGGCCGCGGAACGCCCGTTCCACGGACGACACGAGCCCGAACGTGGTCCGGGTGCGCGCCTCCGGCAGTGCGGCGATGCCGAACACGGCGCGACCGACGTCGATGGCGTCACCCGACGCCCAATCCAGCGCCGGCGCCGGTCCCGTGTCGACGGAAACCACGGCCAGGTCGCCGTCGGGGTCGACGCCCACCACCTGCCCCTGGCGCACGCCGTCGCCGAGATGCACCGTCACCGTATCGCCGCGCAGGTTGTGCGCGTTCGTGACCACCCTGCCGGGCTCGGCAACGAACCCGGTGCCCCGGATTCGCGCGCCGATCCCGACGACCGACGGAGATGCCCGTCTGCTCACGCCCGCGATGGCCGCCTGGAGTTCGTCGAGTACCGTCATGCCTGCTGTCTCCCTGCATCGCCCTCCTTGAGGGCGCTGCGTATGCTAGTCACTTGCGAGTTGCTAGTGAATACCACGGCCAGCCGCGGATCGCAACAGCGGGTACGATCTGGCGATGCACGAGATCGAGCCCGGCGCCCTCCCTGCCGCCGGTGCGCCGGACGCCGCCGCCCGTGCGCCGGACGGCACGCCGCGCGACGATGCCGTGGTGCCCTTGACTCCCCGGCGGGCTCGATCCCGCCCTGGCCCACGCCCTGGATCACGTCGGCGACCGCTGGAGCCTGCTGCTGGTCGGCGGGCTGCTCGCAGGCTCGCGCCGCTACGGGGAGCTGGCGGCGGCGATCCCCGGCATCGCGCCCAACGTGCTGGCGGACCGGCTCCGGCGGCTCACGCGCGCCGGCATCGTGCGCGCGACCCCGTACACCACGCGGCCCCTGCGGCCTCGAGTACTCGCTCACAGCGGACGGCGGGAGCTGGCCGGCGTCGTGCACCTGCTGGCCGACTGGGGCGCTAGGCAGGTGCCCGGCACGGAACGGATGCGCCACGCGGTCTGCGGCACGCCGCTCGAGGCGCGCTGGTACTGCGCGACGTGCGGGCGGGCGGTCGACGATCCCGGCGACGAGGTGCTCGAGCTCCTCTGATCTCTGATCCTCTGGTCTCAGGCGGGCCGGCGCGGCAGGTCAGGGGGTTCGCGCGGCTGCACGGGCACCGACAGGCAGGCACGCAGCCCCGGGCCGTTGTCCTCGAGGGTGAGTCGTCCGCGGTGCGCGTCGGCGATCCAGCTGGCGATGGCCAGTCCGAGCCCGAAGCCGCGGCCCGTCCGGCTCGTGTCGCCCCGGCGGAAGCGTTCTAACACGCGGGCACGATCGGCGGGAGGGATGCCGGGTCCGTCGTCGGCGACCTCGATCTCGATCTGCCCCGGGATCCTGCGGGCGGCAAGCGACACGTGCACCCCCGTGCCGCCATGCTCGATCGCGTTGTCGATGAGGATGCCGATCAGTTCCCGGATCCGATCCGCGTCCACCACGACGCGGCCCGCGCTGGTCGACGACACGTCCAGCCCGGCGCCGCGCTCTCTGGCGAGCGGCCGGAACGAGTCGGCGACGCCGCGGACCAGGGCGTCGACGTCCGCTTCGGCCAGCTGGAGCTGCGCCGCGCCGGCGTCGGCCCGGGCGAGGGTGAGGAGGCCGCCGACCAGCCGGGCCATCTCGTTGGCCTGCTGGCGCATGGCTCCCACGACCTCGGCATTGTCCCGAACGGGTTGCTCCGGATGCCGCTCCAGCACCTGGAGCCCCGCGTCGATCACGGACAGTGGTGTCCGGAGCTCGTGCGAGGCGTCGGCCGTGAACTCGCGCTGTCGCTCGAATGCCCGTCGGATGGGCACCATCGACCGGCCGGCCAGGAACCAGGCGGCGGCGACGGCGAGCACGAGGCCGAGGCCGCCGACGCCGAGGATCAGCAGCGTCAGCTGTGCCTCGGCGTCGCGCACGGGTTGCAGGCTGCTCCCGGCCTGCACCACGCCCTGGCCGTCGTCCAGCGGCAGCGACACCACGAGCGCAGGCCCCGACGGCAACGTGACGGTCGCCCGGGTGGACACGCCCGCGCCCCTTGCGGCCGCCGCCGCCGCCGGCTGCAGGGCCTGGGAGGGCACCTGCGCCGTCTCGGCGACCAGCGTGCCCGTCGCGTCCCACAGGGCGTAGAACGTGCCGGATTCCGGCCCACCGAGGCGGGCCACGAAGTCGCGCGGGTCGAAGCGGAGTCTCCGTGCTCGCCTCGGTCGCGCGGTTGAGCAGTGTCGTCGCCTGCTGGTCCACGAGCAGCCGGTCCATCAGGCCGAGGACCGCGATGCCGAGCGCGACCAGGATGCCCGCGATGACGAGCACGTTGGCGAGCACCAGCCGCCAGCGCAACCTGCGGAACATGGCGCCGTCCCCGATCACGCTGCACCTCCGCCGGCGTCCATCATCCGCGCAGGACGTAGCCCACTGACCGAACGGTGTGGATGAGGGGCCGGTCGGACCCGAGGTCGATCTTGCGGCGCAGGTAGTGCATGTAGACGTCCACGACGTTGGAGCTGGGCTCCGCGTCGTATCCCCAGATGTGCTCGATGATCCGGTCGCGCGTCAGCACCTGGCCGACGTGCCGCATCAGCAGCTCGAGCAGGCGGAACTCCTGCGACGACAGCGTCACGTCCCGGCCGTCGCGGGTGACCCGGTGGGTCTCCGGGTCCAGGACGAGGCCCGCCACCCGGAGCGCTCCCAGCGCGCGACCCTCGCGGCGCAGGTGGGCGCGCAGGCGGGCGGTCAGCTCCTCGAAGGCGAACGGCTTGGTGACATAGTCGTCGGCGCCCGCCTCGAGACCCGCGACGCGATCGGGCACCGCGTCCCGTGCCGTCAGCATGATGATCGGCATGCGCAGGCCACGCGCCCGCACGGCGCGGCACAGGCCCAGGCCGTCGAGGCCCGGCAGCGAGATGTCGAGCACGATCGCGTCGGGGATCCGCCGAGGGCCGCCTCGAGCCCCGCGGTGCCGTCGAACGCGAGCTGCGTCCGGAACCCCTCCTCGCCGAGCACCCGCTCCACGAGACGCGCGAGCGCGACCTGGTCCTCCACGACCAGCACCAGGGGCTGCCGCGAGGGTCGCCGGCGCGGATGGTCCGTTCCGGTCACGTCCGGCACGGCTGCAGTTCCGGGCACATCGGCGGGTTCCAATGATCCTCCAATCGACGGGACCTAGGGTACGAGGATGAGCGGATCACGTCCCGGACCGTACCGTCGGCCGGACTCGCGCGGTCACCCGCCCGCATCGACAGAGACGGCGACATACGACGTCGTTCCCACGTCCCGCGTGTCGCCGCGCGTGGTCCCCGGCCCCGCCTACGGCACCCGCACGGGACCGCGTCGTGGCCCGGCCGCGCAGGCGTCGTCGCAGGCGGGCCAGCAGGCCAGGTTCGACCCACGGCGCTTTGCCGGTCGGCTGAAGCGCGTCGTGGTCGCCGGCTCGGTGGTCGGGTTCGGCGTCTTCTTCGCGCTCGTGGCCGAGCACGTCGTCGGCGTCACCTCGGTCCGCGGCGGCACGGCCGCTGCAGGCGGTTCGGCTCCCTCCCAGGCGTCGAGCCCGTACGACGGGTTCTTCGGCCCGTCCTCGCAGGCCCAGTCGGGCGGCCTGGGCCTGGGCGGCATCTTCGGGGGCAGTGGTGGGGGGTCCGCGGGATCGGCGGGAACGAGCGCGGGCTCCGGGCTCGTGAACGGTGGGGGCGGGGCGCCCATGATGATCTCGTCCGGCTCGTAGGGTCCATGGGATTCGCGACGTCCCCGGCGCGGCCCGAGGAGGCCCACCTCTCGACGCCCGCCGGCCTCAGCCGACGGGTATTTCACGCCATGGGCACCTCGGTGACGGTGATCGCGCCCGACTCCGCGGCGGACGAGGCGGCGAGACGGACCGCCGACCTGTTCGAGACGTGGGAGGCGTGCCTCAGCCGGTTCCGCGCGGACAGCGAGCTCTCGCGCCTCAACGCGGCCGAAGGGCAAGGGATCGCGGTCAGTCCGCTGTTGCGCGGCGTCCTCGAGACCGCTCTGCTCGCGGCAAGGGCGACGGACGGCCTCTTCGACCCGACGCTGCTGCGGCCCCTGGTCGCCGCCGGCTACGACCGGACGTTCGAGGACGTCGCGGCCGATGGACCGGACGACGCCGTCGACCCCGGATCAACGGGCGGATGGCGCCTGGTCACCGTCGACCGCAGTGGCGGAACGGTGACGCTTCCCGCCGGGGCGGGGATCGACGTCGGGGGGATCGCGAAGGGCATGGCCGTGGATGCGGCGGTGGCGGAGCTGGAGGCGGCGGGAATCTCCCCGGTCGCCGTGGACGCCGGGGGTGACCTGGCCGTACGCGGGCTGCCGCCGGGGCGCCGGACGTGGCCCATCGCGATCGAGCTCCCGGAGGGCAGGAATCGCGTCGTCGCCATCGCGGGCGGTGCGCTGGCGACGTCCAGCGTCGGCCGGCGCCGCTGGGTGCGCGGCGGACAGGAGCGGAACCATCTCATCGATCCGCGCACGGCCGCACCCGTCGCGTCCGACGGGTGGTCCGCGACAGTGGCCGCCGACACCTGTGCCCGAGCCGAGGTGGCGGCGAAGGTGGCCCTGCTGCTCGGCTCCGGCGCGGCCGGCGCATTCCTCGTCCGGCACGGCCTGACCGGCCTCTTCGTGCGCCGCGACGGGACGCAGCTCGCGATGGGAACCTGGGTCGATCTCGGGGAGCCGGCGGCGTGAGCAGCGAGACCCTCGTCTGGGACGTCGCCAGGGTCGGAGGACTGCTGGCGTACGTGCTGCTGACCGCATCGGTCGCCATGGGGATCGCCCTCAGCCTGGGCTGGCGGTCGCCACGGTGGACGCGCTTCGTCACGAACGAGCTCCACCGGTTCGTGACGCTCGTCGCGCTCGTGTTCACGGGCATCCACACGATCGCCGTCGCCGTCGATCCGTTCATCGGGTTCACGCCGGCCGAGGTGCTGGTGCCGATGCTCAGCCACTATCGGCCCATCTGGGTGGCGCTGGGGATCGTCGCCACGTACCTGCTGATGGCGATCTACGCGTCCGAATGGATTCGACCCCGGATCGGCTACCGCTGGTGGCGCCGATTCCACTACCTGAGCTTCGCGGGATTCGTGCTCGCGCTCGTCCACGGCGTGGCAACCGGCAGCGACACGCGGGCGCCGTGGGCGATCGTCCTCTACGCGGGCAGCGTCGTGCTCGTTGGCGCGCTCCTGGTCGCGCGGCTGCTGCCGGCGGGCCAGGGGAGGCGGCACCCGGTCGTCGCAGCAGCGAGTGCATCCCTGCTCGTGTTCGGCCTCGTATGGGCGACGTCGGGCCCGCTCCAGGCCGGATGGAACGCCGTGGCGAACGACGGCAAGGGCACGGGCGCCACCCCGCAGACGCTCGCCGCGCTCGGGATCACGACCGCGGCTGGCGGCGCGTCGGCGGGCTCTGGTCCGGGCTCCGCCACGCCGGCGCCTGCTCCCGCCGCGACCCCCGGCACCGTGCAGGCTCCGTTCCAGGCGCGCGTGGCGGGAGCCGAAGACGGGTCCCTGACCATCGTCGGACAGTTGCAGGGCGCTGCGGGCAACCAGTTCGAGATGCAGTTGAACAACGTGTCGTCGGGGCCGCTCGGGCAGGTGCAGCTCCAGGGCGCCGACGGACGCACCTGCACGGGTCCGGTCACCCAGGTCGGGAACAGCTCAATCATCGCCACGTGCTCGACCGGCGACGGTGCCTCGTGGAGCATCCAGCTCGACGTCCAGCAGGTCGACCGGCGCAGCGTCTCGGGCACCCTCACCGCCACTCCCGCGACCCAGTCAGGGGTCGGAGGGGCCGGATCCGGTTCCTGACCGTCCGTCCCGCGCCGGGTTCGCCCCGGACGTCCGTGAGGAGGAGGAAGGCGGACGTCCGTGCGAACCGAGGCGGGTCCGGAACGCGGTCGCGGCTGGTGGGCCTGCGACCTGGCTCGAACAGTAGCGGCACGCCCTGAAGAAGCCCTGAAAGCACGGGCGGCAGGTTGCCGCACGCTGATCGGCCATGGATCGGCCATGGATCGGCCGCGGCCCCGGGACCCGTCGCCCGGCCGGACGACGCCCCCGGGCCTGTCACCTGGCCGGACGCCCCCGGGCGCCAGTGGCTGGCGGACCGCATGCCGGGCTCGGCGGCGGGCAGTCCCATCGGCCCCCTGACTCGCCAAATGGCCCGGCCGATTGGACGAAGAAATGCCCGGTCATGGATGACCGATGGCCATCCATGGTGGGGCCGTGCCACGTCGACCATGTGGATCGGAAGGACGGGACGAGTCCAAGCAGGCCCGGAAGGACGGCCGGCAGTCCCGACAAGGAGACACGATGAACGGCACGTACGGCAAGGCAACAGCGATCATGCGGATCGCCCTCGGCGTGGGCTTCTTCTACGCGGGCCTCGAGAAGGCCCTCCAGCTCGGTGGCGGCGGCGCGTTCAACGCGGCCGGCTTCCTGAAGTTCGCCACCCTCGGCACGCTGCCGGGCTCCGATCCCAAGGTGGTCGTCAACCCGACCCACGACCTGTGGGTCGCCCTGGCCGGCAATGCCGCCCTCATGCCGCTCGTGAACTTCCTCGTCGTGTCGGGCGAGCTCGCCATCGGGGCCACCCTCATCCTGGGCCTCGCCACCCGCTTCTCGGGCATCATGGGCGCCATCCTCGCGGGAACCCTCTTCGTGGCGAGCTGGAGCTTCTCCACCGGCGTCGTCAACGAGCAGTTCCTCTACGCGATCCTCTCGGGCTACCTCGCGGTGGTCGGTGCCGGCGCGGTGTGGGGCCTCGACGGCGTCCTCGCCCGGACCCAGGTCCTCGCCAAGACCCCCCTGCGGGTGTTCGTGGCCTAGCGGCCAGCACGGCACAGCCGCCCCACGGGGGAGCCCGCTGCACGGGCTCCCCCAGAGGGCGGTGCGGGCGGGGCCGACCATCCGGCCCTTCCACGGACGATCGTGCCACCCGCCGGACAGGGACCGTCGGAGCCAGCCTGGCTCCGGCGGTTTCTGATTCCCGCCGGCAGGTGGGCGAGAGAGGCGGCGATTTCAGGACTCGTTCAGCGGCAGCGGCCTATCGTGTGCGGAGGCCGTGCCCACGACCTCGACACCGGATTCCACCAGGGAGCCACGATTTCATGAACGACGAACCACTGCCGCTCCGCCCGGCGCGCTTCCGCCGCCTCTCGCTCCTCGCCGCCGGTTTCGCCGCCCTCATCGGAGTGGCCGCCTTCGGGGTGTCCGTGGCGTCCGGCGGCCAGCCGTCGAACGCGGGCCTCGCCATACCGCTCGTCTCGAGCGCCACCCCGACCCCCGGCACCGGTCCGGGCACAGACTCTCGCGGCGCCGGCGGCTGGATGGCGCCGGGAGGCATGCGCGCCGGTCGCGGGTTCCTCATGAGGGACATCACGATCACGGCGATCAACGGCACCTCGCTGTCGCTCAGGACGGCCGATGGCTGGACACGCACCATCGACGCCGGCGGCGCGACCGTCACCCGCGCGGGACAGACGGTGGCGCTCTCGACGCTGCAGGTGGGTGACCAGGTCGTCTTCGGCGAAACGCGCCAGTCCGACGGGTCGTTCAAGATCGATTCGATCACGGTGGTGCTGCCGCAGGTGAATGGCACCGTGACCTCGGTCGCCGCCTCGATCGTCACGGTCAAGCAGCCTGACGGAACGTCGAAGGCGGTCACGCTGACATCGGCCACCACGTACCGCGTCGGGGGCCAGGCCGCGTCGTCCAACGCGGTGGTGCCCGGCGTCCGCGTCGACATCCAGGGCGAGGTCGCCCCCGATGGCACCTTCACCGCGACGGTCGTGAACGTCGCTCCGTCCGCCGTGGGCGGCACGGTGTCGGCGAAGTCGGGCGACACGATCACGGTCAAGGACCGGGCCGGGACCTCGGTGATGGTCCAGGTCACGTCGTCCACCACCTTCCAGGTGAAGGGCGTGGCCAGTGCCACGATTGCCAGCATCGCGGTGGGTGACGTGATCCAGGCGCAGGGAACGCTCAACGCCGACGGCTCGATCAGCGCGACGATCATCCGCGCCGGCGCCGCGGGTCAGTTGGGCCCCGGCCCGATGATGGGCGGACCGGGCATGCGCGGGCCGTGGAGAGGGAGCGGACAGGGCCCGGCGCCCGCCAATCCCGGCGGTGTCCCCGGGTCGAACGGCGGAACGGGCGGAACCACAGGCGCGTAGGCGTTCACGTCGCACCACCGGCGCGGCCGCGTCACGGCTGGCGACACTCGCGAGCGGGGGCCCCGCCGCTGACCGGGTTCCCGCGGCGGAACCGGGTGCCGCCTCTCCCGCGGCTGCCGGCTCGGGTCCCCACCCCCGTGCCGGCAGCCGGTTGCCGCACACTGGCCGAGGCCCCGGATACCATCGCCCGATGCCTGCTCCGTCCATCCGGGCTCGTCCCGGCACGTCCGCGGTCGCCCGGTCGCACCATGGACCGTGGCAACCGGCACGAGGCGGGTTCCATCCCGGTGAGTGGGCGGCCGAATTCCTCGGAACCGCGATCCTCGTGTTCGGGGGCCTGAGTGCCGTCGTCGTCGACTTCGGTGCGGGTTCTCCGGTGGCACACCTCCTCCCGGCGACGTCACCCCGCCTCCTGCTGACCGGCGCGCTGTTCGCGGGGACCGGCGCGCTCGTGACGGTCTCACCAATCGGACGCCGCAGCGGTGCGCACCTGAACCCGGCGGTCACCCTCGGGTTCTGGCTCACGGGGCACGTGCACTTCCATGACCTCGTCGGATACGTCGCCGGACAGCTTGCCGGTGCCCTCGTCGGGGCGATGGCGCTCGTCGCCATCTGGGGCCGAACGGCGGCGTCCGTCCGCGACGGCGTGACGCAGCCCGCGACGGGGCTCGGCGAGCCCCGGGCGGCCGTGATCGAGGCGCTCATGACGGCGGCCCTGGTCCTGACGATCCTCGTGTTCGTCTCGAGCACCCGGACCATGCGGTGGACGCCGCTGGCCGTCTGGGCCATCGTGACCGTGCTCGTCTGGCAGGGCGCCCCGTACACCGGCACCAGCCTCAACCCGGCACGCAGCCTCGGGCCTGCCGCGGTCGCGGGCGACTGGCACGCCCTGTGGGTTTACGTGGCCGGGCCACTCACGGGTGCGGTCCTCGCGGTGGCGCTCAACCGACTGGTGTTGCCGGACGTGATTCCGCTGACGGCGAAGCTCTTCCATCGGCCGGGAGACCGCCCGACGACCCTCGGCCACTTTCCCGGCGCCGTGCGTGCCGCGTCGGACTGACCCGTGCTCGGCCCGTGGCGCCGGGAACGCGATGCCGATCCCCGCGCCGCCCCGTCCCCGGGCGGGATCAGCAGATCGTGTCGGCGTCGAGCCCGGCAGGCGTGTACTGGACCATGCGGACCGGTCCTCCCGTGAAGCCGCTGGCCGCCGTGCAGTGGACGCGCGCGCCACTCGCGGTCTCGTACGCCGTCGCGTACCAGACCGGCACGTGCGGGTGGTACGAGCCCGCGATGTGCCGCCACTGGTACGAGGTGCTGTAGATGCCCGCGGCGAGCCCGTGGGCGCGGAGGAACGCCAGCGCGCCGGCGATCGACCGGGCGTTCGCCGAGGTGCTCGTCGACCACCGGGCGCTGAACTCGACGTCGAGCCACCAGCCGGTATGCTCCGCCACCGACCCGAGGCGCCGGACGGCGTACAGGAAGGCGGCGCGTGCGGCATTGAAGCCGTAGTTGTAGGCGCGGCAGAGCACCGCGACCGGGCTGCACGTCCCGGCCGGACCGCTCCTGCCCATCCCGACGGTGTTCCCGTTCGGCGCGGTGATGTTCATGTAGAGCTGGGCGGATCGCCCGCGGCGCGCGGCGGCGAACTCCGCGGCCAGGCACGGGTTGGTGCTGAACGGATGCCCGCCGGTGACGCCCACGATGGCGAACTGGCGGGCAGGCGTGCTCGCGCCACAGTTCGGCCACGACACGTCGTAGCCCGTCGACCGGCTGGCCAGGTAGATCCCGCTGGCCTGCACCGGCGGAGCCGCGACCGACAGCGACGCGATCGCACAGGCAGCCAGCAGCACCGCGCGCCACACTGCGACTCTGCCCACGACGCCTCCGATCTTCCGGGACGCCGCCCGCGACGGACGGCGGCGATGCGATGCGGCGCAGCCCTGGTCGGTGGGCATCGGCCGTCACCCGCGACCGTAGCCACCCGGATGACCGGAATTCGTCCCCCAAAGGGACCAGTCGCCCGGCCGGACCGGGCTGGGACGTTCGGGCGGGTCCGGCCCGATAATTGCCTTTGCAACTACTTGGCCGGTATACTCACGCCCGACGACGTGGTACGGCTCGGCGAGGAAGGAGCGATCGTCAGGCATGAGTGGAACGGGTCTCGGGCTGCTGGTGCTCCGGGCGGTGGCAGGAACCGTGTTCGCCGCCCACGGCGCCCAGAAGGCGTTCGGATGGTGGTCCGGGCCGGGCTTTTCGGGCTGGCGCGGTGCCATGGTCCGCATGGGGATCCGTCCCGCAACGTTCTGGGCGATCGTGTCGATCGCCGCCGAACTCGTCGGAGGCGCCCTGCTGGTGCTCGGGCTGCTGACCCCGCTCGCGGCGGCGGCCATCGTCGGTCAGGTGGTGGTCATCATCGTGCAGGTGCACCTTCCCAAGGGCTTCTGGGTCTCGAAGGGAGGGATCGAGTACGCGCTGACGCTCGGTGCGATCGCCCTCGCGCTCGTGGTGATGGGCGGGGGCCCGGTCTCGCTGGACGGCGCCCTCAAGCTCGTCTTCCCGGTGGCCGATCGCGTGGCGTTCCTGGTGATCGGCGTGCTCGGAGCCGGCGTCGCGCTCGCGCTACCACGCATGGCCGCGCGCGGAGCGGTGGCCAGTCCAGTGCGCTGACGCCCGGCGGGCGTCGCTCCCGGCGCCGCATGGTCGTCCTGCTATGCTTTTGACACCGATTCCGGGGGAAATGGGGAGTCCGTGCGCGAAGGCGAAGGGGTGGCCGACTCCATCCAGGAACTGAACGGGACCTCCGAGACGCTGCTGGAACACCTCGAGCTCCTTCAGCAGCTCGAGGAGGGCCGGCGCGGCCTCGATGCCGCCGATCCCCGCGTGCAGACGCTCGCGGCGGAGGTCCGGGCGCTCTCCGCGTCGGTTCTCGAGATGTCGATGCGGCAGCGCACGCTCGGCGAGCGGCTCGCGGTCGCCGACCCGGCGCAGGCACCGTCCATCGAAGATGCCCCGCCTCGCGAGCTCTCCCTCATCCTGAGCGACTGGCGCGACGCGGAGCGCCGCTGGCGCACGGCGCCCGCCGGGTCGCTCGACGGGAAGGTCGCCCGGGCCGACGTCGATCGGTTCCGGGACGAGTACGCCCGCGCCCACGCGGCGGCCGCGGTGGCCGCCGACGACTGGGCTCGCCGCCCCTGATCCGCTTTCCCGGGCCATCCCACGCACCGGGCCGCAGGCTCGTCCGCACGGGCGACCCGGCCCACCACGGCAGTCCCACTCTCGGAGGTCGATGCGTCCCATGTTCTCGTTCCTTCGCCACCCCAGCCCCGAGGTCTCGGTCGAGGAGCTCGACGTCCTGAGGCGGGAGGATTCCGTGCGCGTGCTTGACGTGCGGGAGGACTGGGAGTTCGTGCGCGGTCATGTCCCGGGCGCGATTCACGTCCCGCTCGGCCAGCTCGGCGGCCGCGTGGGAGAGCTGCCGCGGGACCAGCGGATCCTCGTGATCTGCGCGTCCGGCCACCGCAGCCGAACTGCCGCGGACCTCCTCCTCGGGCACGGGTTCGAGGGGACCGCATCGGTTCGCGGAGGACGGGCGCCTGGGCGCGCGCCGGCGGCCGGCTCGAGCAGGGACCTGCGCGAGCCGCCTGAGTCGAGACGGTCGTGCGCCGCGGCAGGTCGGCGCCGCGGCAGCGGGCACGGCACGTCGCGGCGCTGGGTCGGGCAGCAGCGCGTCGCGTGGCGGCAGACGGCGCGAGGGCGTGCGAGGGCGTGCGAGGGCGGCCGATCCGCGACGTCGTCAGCTGGCGGCCGGGATCGCCTCGCGCCGGTACGGGACGTCCAGCACCACCACGTCGGGCCTGCCGATGAGCGCCTCGCGGATCCGGCGTGAATTCTGGTTGTACAGCAGGCGCTCCCACCAGTGCCGCGGCTCGTACTCGGGGATGAGCACCACCAGCACCGCGTCCGGGTCCTCCTCCCTGGCCACCTCGAGATAGCGCAGGAACGGCCGGACGAGCGACCGGTACGGCGACTCGATCAGCACGACGTCCACCCCGGGCATCTGGGCCTCGACGCGCCGGCGGAAGTCCTCGCCGCGCTCCGAGTCCTCGGCGACGTGGACGATCGACACGTCCTGTGACGTCGTCCGCGCCACCTTGACGGCCTGGACCAGCGCGCGCGTGAACGCCGGGGCGGCCACGATCACGCGTTGCCGCCGATGCGGTGGCCGGATCTGCGCCGACGGCCTCACGTCGAGTTCGCGGCGCTCCTGCTCGTATTCGTGGTGGACGTACAGCATGAGCGCGACCAGGACCGGGACGATCACGATGACGATCCATGCGCCCAGCGCGAACTTCGCGATGGCGAAGATCGCGACGACGATGGCGGTCGTCACCGCGCCCAGGCCGTTGAAGAAGGCGCTCACTCGCCAGCCTGCCCCGCGCTCCTTGAACCAGTGCCGGACCATGCCCGCCTGCGAGAGGGTGAACGCGGTGAACACGCCGATGGCGTACAGCGGGATGAGCGCCTCGACGTGCCCCTGGAAGGCGACCACGAGGAGGATCGACACGACGGCCAGGGCGACGATGCCGGCATTGAACGCGAGCCGCTCGCCGCGGTACGCGAACTGCCGTGGCATGTAGCCGTCGCGCGCCAGGATGGACGAGAGGCGCGGGAAGTCCGCGAAGCTCGTGTTGGCAGCCAGCACGAGGATGCCCATCGTCGAGAGCTGGAGCACGTACCAGAGCGGCCCCGGTCCGTAGACGGCCCGCCCGATCTGCGAGAGGACCGACTCGCCGCTGGCGGAAGGCAGCGCGCCCGACACGTGCGAGAGGAACGACGTGCCCAGGTACATGATCGCGAGCAGGGTGGCCATGACGAGCATCGTGGTGCGGGCGTTCTTCCACTCGGGCGGCTTGAAGGCGGGCACGCCGTTGGCGACCGCCTCGGTGCCGGTCATGGCCGAGCATCCGTCCGCGAAGGCCCGCATCAGGAGGAGAAGGCCGAAGGTTTCGGCGGGCACGTGCGCCGGGACGACGCCGGTCACCTGGGGTGGGTGGCCGAGCATCGTGCGCAGGATCCCGATGCCGATCAGCGCCAGGGTGGTGGCGAGGAACAGGTACGTCGGGGCCGCGAAGATGGAGCCGCTCTCGCGGATGCCCCGCAGGTTGATCGCCATCACGAGCAGGATGAAGAAGACGATCAGCGGCACGGCGACCGGCAGAAGCGGCGGGAACAGCGAGTAGAGCGCCTGCACCCCCGACGACACGCTCACGGCCACCGTCAGCACGTAGTCCGTGAGCAGGGCCGCCGCCGCGACGAGGCCGGGCATGACCCCGAGGTTGGCGTGCGCCACGATGTAGCTGCCGCCTCCGTTCGGGTACGCGCGGATCGTCTGCCGGTAGGAGAGCGTCACGAGGGCGAGCACGAGGACGATCGCGACCGAGATCGGGAGCAGCCAGGAGAACGCGATGGTCCCCACGCCCAGGAGGGTGTAGAGGCTGGCCTCCGTCGCGTAGGCCACGGACGACATGACGTCGCTCGAGAAGACCGGCAGCGCCTTCCACTTGGGAAGGCGTTCCTCCATCTCGCGCTCGGTCGAGATCGGGATGCCGAACAGGAACCTGCGCGCCTGGGCGGCAACCTGTCCCGAGGGCGTGGTGGGCGCGTCTGCCGCCAGCTTGGCGGTGTAGGTGCCGGGCGCGACGTAGCGGAAGTAGCGGGCGTGCGGCCGGTCCAGCCGCACGCGGACGTCTCCAGGCTTCAGGCCATGCCTGAACTCGGGGGTCGACACGTCTCAGCGAAGGATCGAGGCCACGACGTGCGCGACGTGAGCGAGGCGGCCGCGGAAGAGGCGCTCGGGAGGCCGGGACGCCCGGGGCTCGGGTACCGCGTCGGCCCGCGCCACCAGGATCGACGTCGACGAAATCGCCCGGACGGCGACCCGGTTGCGCTGGGGCATGGACCGTTCGGCCAGGTCGTTGGCGTCGCGGATCCCGCACACCATGACCCAGCGGCTTGCCCCCGTGGCGACCATGGCGATGGCGGCGTCGAGATGCCTGCGGTCCTCGACGCGCGCCGCGTCCGCTTCCTCGGCGTCGTCCTGCTCGCCGGCCACGTCGGCACCCGGTCCGTTCCCCATGACCACAGCATCGCGCCGGCCGCCAAGAGGCCGGATGCCCGGCGGGAGGCCCGAGCGCTCAGAAAGCGCTCAAGAAACGGGCCTCAGGGCACCGTCACGCGGTAACCGACTCCCGGCTCCGAAACGATGGCCGCGCCGGCCTCGAGCGCGGGGTCCGCGGCGTCGAGCTTCCGCCGCAGCTGGCTGACGTAGACGTGCAGGTAGTGGCCCTCGTCGGCGTAGGCACGGCCCCACACGGCCTCGAGCAGGCGCTGGCGGGTCACGACGCGTCCCGGTGACGCGGTGAGGACCCGGAGCAGCTCGAATTCGCGGGGGGTCAGGCGGAAGACCGTGCCGCTCACCCGCACCTCGTGCCGGGCCACGTCGACGCTGATGGGACCCACCCGCGGATCCCGTCGAGCTCACGGCCGGGTCGGCGAGCGACGCAGAGAGCGCGCGCGCGCGCGTGCAGTTCCGACATCCCGAACGGCTTGGTCACGTAGTCGTCGGCGCCGTGGTCCAGGGCATCGACCTTCTCGCTCCTCGCGGCCGCGCGCCGAGAGCACGAGGATCGGCGTGTTCGCCTCGCGCCGCATGCGGCGGATCACCGTGACGCCGTCCGTGTCGGGCAGCCCGAGGTCGACGAGAACGAGGTCCGGCCGCCGCGCGTCCCACTGCGCGCAGGGCGCTGGCCCCGTCGGGCGCCGCGTCCACGTCGTACCCGTGCGCCTCGAGGTTCCGGGCGACCAGGCGTCGCGTGTCCGCGTCGTCCTCCACGAGCAGGATGCGGGCACGGCCGTCCGAACGCGGTTCGGTCATTCGGCAGGCTCCGGGCGTGCCGGCGCGCCGGCCTCCGCGCGTTCTCCCGTCCGCGGGGCCCGAGTCCGCCCCCCATCCGTCCGAAGGGAGGTCGATGACGATGGCCAGCCCGCCGCTCTCGCCGGGACGGGCCGCGATGGCGCCGCCCATCGCCTCGACCAGGCCGCGCGCGACCGACAGGCCCACGCCGGTCCCCCCGCGCGACCCGGCGGCGGCCCGGGGGACACGGAAGAACTTGTCGAAGAGCCGGGGAAGGGTCTCCGGGGGCACGCCCGGACCGTCATCCTCGATCACCAGGCGCGCCATCCCCGGCTCCGGTGGCTCCTCGTCACAGATCCGCACCCGGGCGTGAGGCGGCGTGTGGCGCGCGACGTTGTCGAGGACGTTGCCGATGACCTGTTCGAGGAACAGCCCGTCGACGAGCACGGGTGGCCGCGCCGGGTCGAGGTCGAGCTCCACGGGTCGCGGCGAGAGCCGGTCCCGCCGGCGGCCGACGCACTCGCGCACGACATCGGCGAGGGCGAACGGTTCCGGGTGCGGCACGAGCTCGCCGGCCTCGATCCGGCTCATGTCGAGCAGGTTGCTCACGAGTTCGTTCAGGCGCTCCGCCTCGCCGTCGATGGTCGTCGCCGCCTCCCGCTGCTCGTCCGGCGACCAGGACACGTCGGGGTCCATCAGGTTGCCCGCCGCCGCGCGGATCGAGGCGAGCGGGGTGCGCAGGTCGTGCGAGACGGAGTCGAGCAGGGCGGTCTTGAGCGCCTCGCTGCGCCGCGCCACCTCTGCGCTGGCGGCGCGCTCGACGAGCCGCCGCCGCTCGATGGCTCGCCCGAACTGGCCGGCCGCCACGGACACGACGCGCGTCTCGCCCGGGTCCGGCGGCCCGAGCGCCGCATCGCGGACGCCCCACAGGGACCCGCACGGCTCGCCCTCCGCCTCGACGACGACGCGGTAGGCGGTGACTCCCCGCAGCAGGGCGCCGTTGCCCGAACCCTGGGGCGTGTGGAGCGCGACCCAGTCGGCCTGGGCACTGGACGCCGGCCGGAGGACGCAGTGGATCCGGGGAACCACCGGCGCATCCGGACCGACCGACGCGACCACCCGTTCGTGGTCCGGGCTCGGGCCGAGCCCCAGCCACACGGACCGCATGCCGGCGGCGCTCGCGAGCGTGTCGATCACGTGGGAGATCGCCTCGGTGCCGTCCGCGTGCGTGGCGAATTCACGGCTGACGGCGAACAGCGCGTGCGCCTCCCGTTCGCGGCGCTCGGCCGCCTCCGCGCGGTTGCGCTGCGTGGCCGCCAGCTGGCCGACGATCGCGCCCACGAACAGCAGCAGGAACAGGTCGAGCCATGTCGTCCGGTCGGCGACGGCGAACGTGAGGACCGGACTGACGAAGAAGAAGTTGTAGAGCAGGAACGACCCGATGGCCGTCCCGATGGCGGCCGGGGTCCCGAAGGCCACGGCCGCGGCAACGA
>CAVZXW010000022.1:0-241314 GCA_963779375.1 uncultured Chloroflexia bacterium
AGCCGCTCGTGCCCTCCTCCACCACCCAGAGGGACTCGCAGACGGATCCAGGAGCCGACGGTCGTGCGAGACGATCAGCAGGGTGGCAGGGGATTCGCGCAGGAAGGACTCGAGCGCCTCCCGCGCGGGGATGTCCAGGTGGTTCGTGGGCTCGTCCAGGAGCAGCAGGTTCGCCGGCGCGATCCCCAGCAGCGCCAGCTCGAGCCTGGATCGCTCCCCTCCCGACAGTTCGGCCACCGGCGTGAACACGTCGTCGCCCCTGAAGAGGAACCGCGCGAGGTAGCCGCGCGCCTCGCCCGCGTCGAGATCCACCCGGTCGAGCAGCGCGTCCAGGACCGTCTCGGCCGGAAACGCGGCCTCGCGCAGCTGGGCGAGGTACGCGAGCTGCACGCCGTGACCCGTGGCCACGACGCCGTCCAGCGGGAACAGCTCGCCGGCCACGGTGCGCAGCAGGGTCGTCTTGCCGGCGCCGTTCGGTCCGACGATCCCGACCCGGTCGCCCCTGCGGGACCTCGAGCCGGGGCACCCGAAGGATGGGGATGGCCGCCGTCGTCCCCGGGGCAGCCGGGAATCCGACGACGGCATCCCTGACCGATACGACGACGTCGCCCGAGCGGACCGGCCCGCCACCCACCAGCCCACCCTGGGGAAGCTTCATCCGCCGGCCCGGTCGAGGCGCCTCCGTCTGCCGGATGGCCGCGAGGCGGCGCTCGTGCTCGTGCATCTTGGAGTAGTTGCGATGGCTCCGGTAGTTCTGGATCAACTCCAGCTCGCGCGCGGCGGCGTCCTGGGCCGTCTCGGCCTGTTTGCGGAGCTGCTCGTCGCGTGCGGCGGCCTGCACCGCGTAGGCGCTGTACGTGCCCCGGAACGCCTCCAGCCGGCGATCGCGGATCTCCCAGGTGCGCGTGACGACCGCGTCCAGGAACGCGCGGTCGTGCGACGCCATCAGCAGCGCGCGCGTGCGACGTGACAGCGCCAGCTCGAGCCACTCGAGCGCGGCCACGTCGAGGTGGTTCGTGGGCTCGTCGAGCAGCAGGAGATCCGGGTCGGAGACCATCAGGCGTGCCAGCGCGGCACGCGTCTGCTCGCCACCCGACATCCCGGTCGGCGGCCGCTCCCACTGCTGAGGCTCGAAGCCGAGCCCGCTGAGCGCCTCGTCCACGTGCTGATCGAGACGGTAGCCGTCGAGCACCTCGAACCGGTGGCGCAGGTCCGCGTAGTGCGGCGAGCTGACCGCCGCCGCCCCGGATGCCTCGACCGCGGCCAGCTCGTGCTCCAGCCGCTCGGTCTCGGCCGCACCCGCACGTACCGCGGCGCGGAGGGACGCGGCCGACGTGAACTGCTCGTCCAGGTTCGTCTCCTGCGCGAGCATCCCCACGCGCAGGCCGCGTTTCCGCTCCACCTTGCCCGCATCGGGCTCGTCGACGGCCGCCGCAAGTCGCAGGAGTGTGGTCTTGCCGGCACCGTTCACGCCGACCAGCCCGATGCGGTCGCCGTGCGCGATCGCGACGGTCACGTCGTCGAGGATGACGAACGTGCCGACCTCCCGCCGGACGTGCTCGAACCGGAGGATCGACACGTCAGCCCCCGGCCCCCGAGCGGGCGTTCCGGCGACGGGTCTCCGCGGCCCGTCGCGTCCGTTCGGCGCGGGCCCTGGCCGATGCGCGTGCCTGCTCCTCTGCCGTCAGCCCCAGGACCCCCTCCCCGGGGAGTTCGGTCCAGCGCGGTCCGCGTCGCGGCGTCGTGGAAGGGCCGATCGAGGCACCTCTCCCCGTCGCGCCCGGCTTCGCCGCCGTGAGCAGCGTCCTGGCGCCGGCCCGGTCCGCGGCCGGGAGCCGCTGGCACCACGAGCAGAAGTGCGTGCCCCGCTGCCCGACCGTGATCCGCCGCATCGGCCGGCCGCATCGGAGGCAGGGCAGTCCCGTCCGCTGGTACGCCTGCAGGTGGTCCTGCATCTCGCCGTCGCCACCCGGCGCCGTGTAGTCGTCGACGGAGCTGCCCCGGCGTTCGACCGCCTCCCCGAGCACGCCGAGCATGGACCGGTACAGCCGCCGCTCGTCGTCCGGTCGCAGCGTGGCGACGGTCCGGAGCGGGTGCAGCCTGGCGCGCCAGAGCGCCTCGTCGGCATAGATGTTGCCCACGCCCGCGACGAACGACTGGTCCAGCAGGAGCGGCTTCAGGCGTCCCCTCCGCGCGTGCAGCCGCTCGCGGAAGCGCGCGAGCGTGAAGTCCGCGGCGAGCGGCTCCGGCCCGTGGTGGGCGAACACGTCGCCGCCGTCCGTCTCGTGGCGCGCGACGCGTCCTGTCTCGTCCCTCCGGTACAGGCCCACTCGCGCGAACTTGCGCATGTCACGCAGGCGGATCTGCCTGCCGTCGTCGAGGTCGATCGCGAGGTGCACGTGACGGTCACGCGGCGCCTCGGCCGGCACGACGAACAGCTGGCCGGTCATCTTGACCTGCAGCGCCAGCACGAGGCCGCCATCCAGGTCCAGCAGCAGCCACTTCGCGCGGCGCTCGACCCCGGTCACGCGCCGGCCGCGGACGCCGGTCACGAAACCGGCCAGGTCCGGGTGGGCGACCACGCGCGGCCAGTCCGTCCAGGCGCCGGTCACGGTCCGGCCCGTCACCAGCGGCCGCAGGTCGCGTGCGATCGTCTCGACCTCGGGAAGCTCGGGCATGGGTCAGAGGGTAGCGGGACGCACGCAGGCGCGCGTCCCCGTTCGCGGGACCATGTCCGCGACGCGGCGCGCCCTCGTTCGCGAGGCGCGGCCCCCACGGAGGAACGGCGCGACGCCGGCAACTGCTCCGCGATGCCGCGGCCGTCGGAAGCGCTCACGCCAGATCCGGCGCCACCCGTCGCTGCACCTCGAGACCGACGGCCCGAGCCATGTCGACGAACGCGCGCGCCGCCGGAGACCGGTAGCGGTCGCGGTGCCACATGAGGGCGATCCGGCGCGGCGGCAGATCCGTGGGAATCACGGCGACAGCGGGACTGCTCGCGTCCACCGCCAGCAGCGGCACGAGGGCCACGCCGATGCCGGCCCCCACCATCGCCTGGACGGTGCCGTTGTCCTCCGAGCGGAACACGAACCTGGGCTCGCTGCCGTGGTGGCGGAGGTGCGCCTCGACCGCGTCCGTGCTCCGGCACGAGCGGAAGCCGATCAGCGGCTGCTCGCCGATCAGCTGCACGGAGGGAAACGGCGCAAGGCCGGCCAGCGGCGACGCCGCCGGCACGACGAGGACGTACGGGTCCCGCAACAGCTCCACGCCTTCGAATGGGCCGTCCGGGAGCGGGAGGACGCCGAACGTCAGGTCGAGGGTCCCGGATTCGACGAACTCCTGGAGCCCTTCGTCGCTGGGGCTCTCGGTGAGCTGGAGGTCGACGCCGGGCCACGCGGCCGAGAACTGCCCCACGACGGCCGGCAGGATGTGCGTCCCCACGCTCTGGTACGTGCCCACGCGCAGGGCGCCCGTGACGCCGGCGGCATAGGACCGCAGGTCCGCCTCGGCCGCGCTCAGGCGCGCGCCGATGACCTCGGCATGGCGGAGCAGGAGGCGCCCGGCCTCCGTCACCAGCACGGTCCGGCGTCCCCTCGACCGCTCGAGCAGCCTCAGGCCGACGATCGATTCGAGCGCCGCCACGTGCTGGCTGACCGCCGACTGCGTGTATTCCAGCTGGTCCGCGGCCTCGTGGAACGAACCGGCCTCGGCGACGGCCCGGAAGCTCTGAAGGTGACGCAGTTGCAGGTCGGCCCAATGATCAGCTGTCATGATTACTTATTGAACCACTTCGACTTGCTCTGATCAATAGGCTCGTCGTAGCCTGCAGACATGGAACTCCTCGCGTTCATCACGCTCGTCCTGCTGGTCGGGGTCCTCGCCGTGACCTGCGGGTCCGATTCGCGCCCCATCGAAGACCGCCGACCGTGGTGGCCGGGCATGCCCGGCGAAGACGGGTACCCGCAGCACCACGCCTGATTCGGGTCCTCCCTCGGTCGTGGCGCGCACCTCCTCGCGCGCCACGGCCGCGTCCCGGTTCCCGGTCCACGGTCACCGGCAGGACCGCCGTCCCGCGTCAGATGCCGGGCGGTGCGTCCGGTAGCGGTGTCATCGACTCCCAGTCGTCGGCCGACTTCAGGTCGACCGTCAGCGGGACGTCGAGCGGCATCGCCGATTCCATCGTTTCCCGCACGACCGGGGCAAGCCTGGCCACCTCGTCGCGGGGCACCTCGAACAGCAGCTCGTCGTGCACCTGCAGCAGCATGCGGGCCCGGAAGCCGTCCTGCCTGAGCCGGTCTGCCACCCGGATCATGGCGAGCTTGATGATGTCCGCGGCCGTCCCCTGGATCGGCATGTTGATGGCCATCCGCTCGCCCGCGGCCCGGAGGTTCGGGTTGCGCTCCTGGAGCTCCGGGATGAAGCGGCGCCGGCCGAGCAGCGTGGTCACGAATCCCTGCGTGCGCGCCACGTCCTTGATGTGGAGCATGTAGTAGCTGATGCCGGAGTACGTCGCGAAGTAGGTGGTGATGAACTCCCGGGCCTCCTGCTGCGGGATGCCCGCCCGGCTCGACAGTCCGAAGTCGCTCATCCCGTAGGCGATGCCGAAGTTGACCATCTTGGCCATGGACCGCTCGGACGGCGTCACGTCCTCCGGCGCCTTGTGCAGCACGCGCGCCGCGGTCGACCGGTGGATGTCCTCGCCACGCGCAAACGCCTCGCGGAGGTGGTCGTCGCCCGACACGTGCGCCAGGATGCGCAGCTCGATCTGGCTGTAGTCCGCCGCCAGGAGCGTCAATGACGGGTCGCCGGCCACGAACGCCCGCCGGATGCGACGGCCCAGCTCCGTGCGGATCGGGATGTTCTGGAGGTTCGGGTCCGACGAGCTGAGGCGGCCGGTCGCGGCCACGGCCTGGTGGAACGTGGTGTGCAGGCGGCCCGTGTCGCCATCGATCAGCCCCGGGAGCGCGTCCACGTAGGTGCCCTTGAGCTTGCTGTACGAACGCCAGTCCAGGAGCTTGTCGATCATGGGGTGCGCGGGCCTGAGCCCCTCGAGCGTCGCGGCGTCCGTCGAGTAGCCCGTCTTGGTCCGCTTGCCCTTCGGCAGGTTCAGCTCGTAGAAGAGGACCTGCTCCAGCTGCTTCGGGCTGCCCAGGTTGAACTCGTGTCCGACGTCCACGTAGATCTCGGCCTCGAGCCGCCCGATCTCCCGGCCGAACACCTCGGCCGAGGGCGGCCAGGGCCTCCCTGTCGATCCTCACGCCGGTGGCCTCGATGCCCGCCAGCACCGGGATCAGCGGCAGCTCGAGCTCCTCGTAGAGGCGGCCGAGCGACTCCGAGGCGAGCGCGTCCCGGAGCGGGCCGCGGACCGCCGCGACTGCGAGTGCCTCGAGCGCGGCCGCGTGCCACGGCTGGAGGTCCGAGCGCGGCGGAAGCTGCACGCCCAGCCGCTCGAACGCGATGTCCACGAGCGGCTGGCTGCGCAGCGTGGCGTTGAGGATGTACGCCGCGATCTGCGTGTCGAAGGCCACCTGGGGGAGCGTGATCTCCGATACCGATCGTTCGGCTCGCGGGTCCATCGCGTCCACGTGCGCGACGAGGATCTGCTTCGTCTCGTGGCCGACGATCGGGCGACCGGAGCGCACCACGGCGTCCAGCAGGGCCGGGGCCAGGGAGTCGTCGGCGGCAACGACGCGACCGTCGGCGCCCGCGACGGCCAGCCCGACGGGACGGCCACGGCGCGGCTCGGGGCGGTCGAGCACGAGACCGACGGCCAGCTCGGGCTGCGCCGCCAGCCACGTCGCGAGTGACGCGGGGTCCGCGTCGAGCCGCTCGATGCGGCCCGGATCACGCAGGGCCGCTGCCAGGGCCGATCCGGATCGATCCCCTCCACCACCGCGGCAGGGCCCGCGCCGGCGAGCAGGGCATCGGCGGCGGGATGCTCTCCCTCGGCGCGGACCACGGGCTCGGGAGCGCCGCTCCCGTCCCCACCTGCCATGCCCGACCTGCCGGCGGCCAGCGCGTCGAAGTCGAGCGTCAACTGGAGGCCGGACCCGTCGCGATCGCCTCCCGGCGCACCGGGCAGGCCCGCGGGTCGCCGCACCAACTCGCGGCCCGGGACGATCGCGGCCGGAACGGCACCGCCGGCATCCGCCGCCCGGAGCAGCGCCCCGGGTTCGCGCGGCTGCTCGCCGGACAGGGCGGGCAGTCGCTCGATCAGCGAGCGGAACTCGTACTCCCGGAACAGGCGCAGGACCTCGTCGCGGTCGTACTCGCCCATGTGCGCGTCGTCCAGGCCCAGCTCGATGGGCAGGTCACGGTGGATGGTGACGAGCTCGCGGGACGCAAGAACCTGTTCCCGGTGGTCCGCGAGCCTCGCCGCGCAGGGAATCGGGCTTCACCGCGTCGAGCCGCTCGTACACGCCGTCGAGCGTCCCGAAGTCCTGCAGGAGCTTCGCGGCCGTCTTGTCGCCCACGCCGGGGACGCCGGGGATGTTGTCGGTCGTGTCGCCCTTGAGCGCCTTGAAGTCGATCATCTGTGCCGGCACGAGCCCGTAGCGCTCGTGGACGGTCGCCGGGTCGTACGTCACGGTCATCTGGACGCCGCCCCGCGTGGTCATCACGTGCGTGCGGTCCGTCACGAGCTGGAGCATGTCGAGATCGCCCGAGACGATCGTGGTGTGCAGGTCGCGCCCCTCGGCCTGGCGGCTGAGGGTGCCGATCACGTCGTCCGCCTCGAACCCCTGCATCTCGTAGATCGGGATCCGGAACGCCTCGACGAGCTCGCGGACTCGCGGGAACTGGTCGCGCAGGTCGTCCGGCATCCTCTGGCGGGTGGCCTTGTAGTCCGCGAACGCCTCGTGGCGGAACGTCGGGCCGGACAGGTCGAAGGCGCAGATGACGTAGTCCGGCTTCACGTCCTGGAACCCGCGCAGCACGATCGACCAGAAGCCGAAGACCGCGTTGACCAGGAGGCCGCGGCTCGTGGTGAGCGGCGTGTTGATCAGCGCAAAGTAGCCCCGGTAGATGAGGCCGTTCGCGTCGAGCAGCATCAGTCGGTCCATGCGGACCTCGCGGCGGGGCGGCTGGCTCGGGTCGGGCGTGGCAGGGGCACACCCGATTGTAGGCGCCGATCGCGGCCCGACGGTGCTACGGGGCGCGCCGCAGCGTCAGGCGGACGGCGACGAACGCGAGCAGTCCGGCGACCGCGAGCAGGAGCCACGCCTGCCACGCCGCGACCGTCGGGCCGGCCCCGGGCACACCTGCGTGCGACTGGGCCTGGCGGGCCACGGAGCCCGGTGCGGACGGACCCGGACCGAGGGCGGCCAGAGGGGACGGCGGCTGGCCGGCAGACGAATAGTCACTCGCCGGACCTGTCGGTGCAGGGGATGCCGCCTGGGCGGCCGGCGCCGTCCGCGGGGTGGGCGCGACACTTCCCGGCGCTGGAGCCGCCCCCGTCAGGGGGCCCGCGGGTGGCGACGCCGGGACACCGAACGGGGACGCGGCGCCCTCGGCCGGCACCGCTGCCGACGCGGCGGACGGGGCGGGAAGCGCAGCGGATGCCGGCGTGTTGGGATTGACCGCGAGACCGGGCGCGGCCGCTCCGGCGACTCCCTGGCCGGTCTGCCCGGTTGCCTTCAGCGCTGCGGAGCCCGTCGCGAAGCCGGGGATGCCGGCGGGCGACGTGACGACCGCCATGACGAGACCGACGGCCACCGCCGCCCCGGCAAGGCGCTGCATCCCGGCCAACCGTCGTGGCTGGTCAGGGCGGGGTTCGCCACCGCCGGACACGCGGCTCCACCAGCGCAGCAGGAGCGGCCGGCGGAGCCGGGCCGCCTGGTCCGGTGCGATCCGGAAGTCGCGCCGGCGCACGGGCTGTGGCAGGTCCGCCGTCGCCCGCGCGATCGCGAGCAGGTCGGATGCCAGAAGGCGGCAGTCGGGGCAGGCCGCGATCAGTTCCCGGGCGGCATTCGCTTCCGCGTCGGTCGTGTCGCCGGCGGCGAAGCGGACGACGAGGAGCTGGTCGTGCGTGGCGTGCTCGGGACGCTCGCCACCACGCGGTCGATCGATCTTCACGGCCCTCCTGACGCCCTCAGTCCCGGAAGAGTTCCATCGAGTCCTCCAGCAGCGCGCGCAGTGCCAGCCGGCCCCGGTGGATCCTCGACTTCACGGTCCCCAGCGACACGCCCGACAGGCGGGCGATCTCGGGGTAGTCGTAGCCTTCGACGTCGTACAGCAGGATCGCCGCGCGCTGGCCGTCGGTCAGCTCGGCGAGCGCGGCCGAGAGGACGCGTGTCTGTGCCCGGCGTACCACTTCCCGCTCGGGATCTGCGGACGCGGGCGCCGCCGGCTCCCAGGGCTCGCCCTCGCGCTCCGGGTATGGCTCGCTGGGCCGCCGCTTGCGCAGGCGGAGCACGTCGGTGGACGCGTTGACGGCGATGCGGACGATCCAGGCGCGAAACGAATCTCCGCGGAACGCGTGGAGGTTGCGATATGCGCGGAGGAATGACTCCTGGACAGCGTCGTGCGCGGCCTCGACGTCACCCGTCAGGCGCGTCGACACGGCGAGCAGGTGGTCCTGGTAGTGGACGACGAGCTCGTTGAAGGCGTCGAGGTCACCGCTCCTCGCCCGATCGACCAGTCGCAGGTCGCGTTCGCGGGACGGATCGACCGTCCGCTCGACGGGCTGTGCGAGCTCTTCCACGGGTTGGGCGGCCAGCCTCCTCCGGCGCCCGAGTCTAGCATGGGGCCTCCGCCCGACGGCGGTCCACGCGCGGGTCCCCGGGGGATGCCAGCGGTCCGTGGGGGATGCGAGCCCCGGGTCACTGGACCCAGAGCTGATCGAGGATCACCTGCAGGACCGGGTGATGCTGGAAGCCGCCAACGCGGCTCGAGACGAACTCGACGTCCGTCGGGTTGAATGCCGCGATCGCCGGGGATTCGTCGACGATCCGCTGGTCGATGGTCGACCACATGGCGTTGGCTCCGGCACTGTCCCCCCTCGCCTGGGTGGCGAGGGCCTTCGTCACCAGGGCATCGAGGCCCCGGTCGCAGAACTCGCTGGGGTATGCCTGGTAGACCACGCCGGGGTAGTCCGGGCAGGTGAAGGCGCCCGGGATGATCTCCGCCGCGGTGGGTTCCTCAGTGGAGAACCAGAAGCCCGCCATCTGGATATGAGATGGGCCGTTGAGGATCCCGCTCGACCCCCAGAATCCGTCGAGAGTCATGAGCCTGGCGGTGGCCCGGAACCCGAGCTGTCGCAGGAGCGCGGCGAAATACTGGGCGACTTCACGATGGCCCGGCAGGTCCAATCCGTAGACGGTCACGGTCTCACCCCGAACGCCTGCGGCGTCGATCAGGGATCGCGCCGTCGCCAGGTCGGGCCCTCGCCAGACGCCGTCGCTGGACGGGTCGACCGTGTACGGGCAATACGGAACGTAGCCCGCGAACGAAGGGGGCACGACCTGGCAGGTGATGCGCGCCTGCAGCTCGCCTCCATACGCCGCGACGACCGCCTGCCTGTCCGTCGCCAGGTTCACGGCGCGCCGGACGCTGGGGTCGTTGAACGGCGGGGTCGTCGTGTTCATGAACTCGAAGAACGTCTCGGTCGAGGCCGCCACGTGGAGCTGCGCCGGCAGGCCCGTGGCCAGGTACGCGAGCCGCTGTGCCGTGAGCGGGTCGGCCACCCAGTCGGCCGCGCCCGACTGGACCTGGAGGGATCCGTCCTGGCCGTTCGGCACGGCCCGCCACTTGATCGCGTCGGGGTACCCGTCCGGCTGCGCCTCGCTCGACCACGCCACGAACCGGGGGTTTCGGACGAGGACGATCCCGTCGGAGGGGCTGAAGCGTTCGAACATGTACGGCCCGGTGGACGGCAGCGGCGCGGGACGCTCGGACAGTGGCGTGTCCGCCGGGACGATCGAGGCCGTGGGCCATGCGAGCGAGACGAGGAAGTTCGGGTCGGGCTGGCGCAGGTGGAACGTCACCGTACCCGTGCGATCGTCCGCCACGATGGCCCCGGACAGGTCGCACGACCGCGCGCTCGTGCAGCTGGCGGCGCCGACGAGGTTGCCGAACGAGACGTTGCCGAAGGGAGCGAGCAGGGCACGTTCGATCGAGCGAATGACGTCGCTGGCCTGCACCGGCTGTCCGGTTGAGTATTCGATGTTCGGTCGCAGCTGGAACAGATACGTCAGACCGCCATCCGGCGACGTGGGCATCGCCACGGCCAGGTCCGGGACGACCGTCAGTCCGTCGGGGCCACCGACGCGCTTGAACCCGAGCAGGCCGTCGTTCGTCAGCATCACCAGGGTGACCGCGTTGAACTGGGCAAACGCGGGATCCGGAGAGTTCGGGAAGTCGTCGGCCGTGCTGACGACACGGAGCGTTCCTCCCCTGTGGTTCCCCACGGGCGCCCGCACGGTGAATACCGGGCGCGACCCATCGAGCGCCACGGACCTTGGGCTGCTCGCCAGGGGGAAGTGCTCCGCCGCGTTCGTCTGCGTGTCGATCCTGACCAGTCCGGCCGGCGCACCGACAGGCACCCAGAGCGCTGCGGGGTCGAGGGCGATGCCCCCCGGGTCCTGGCCCACCGGCACGACCGCCTGGACGGTCCCGGTGGCAGCGTCCACGCGCGACACCGTGCCGTCCCGCGAGTTCGCGACCCATACCGAGGTGCTGGTCGCCGCGACGTAGGCAGGACCGTTGCCGACGTGGATTCGGCCGACGACGGCCCCGCTCGCGGGGTCCACGCGCACCAGGACCCCCGACTCGAAGTCGGCGACCCAGAGGGCGTCGGCGTCGGCCGCGATCCCGAGTGGGGTCTGTCCGACGGGGAACGTCGCGACCGCATCGCTCGATGGGTCGATCCGCGACAGCGTCCCGGCAAGCCGGTTGGTGACCCAGACCCACCGGCCGTCGGATGCGATTCCGGCAGGCGCGATGCCGACCGTCACCGTTGCGACGACGGCGTTCGTGACCGGGTCGATGCGGGACACCGTCCGCTCCCCGCTGTCCGCCACCCACACCGCGCCGAACGCGAACGCGATGCTCGTCGGATCGGCACCGACCCGGATCGTCTGGCTCACCCGGTTCGTCGTGCGGCCCAGCCGCGTGACGGTGCCGTCGGTGGTGTTCGCCACCCAGACGGAACCCGCACCGACGGCGATGCCGTCCGGCAGCGCGCCGACCGGCGACGCGGCGACGACGGAGCCGGCCGGGCCCATCCAGGCGACGCTGTCCGCGACGATGGGTACGGACGAGGGCTGGGCGGCCGCGGCGTGACGCCGACGCCCCTGTGGCGAGGGGAACGGTCGGCGCTGCGTGGAGGACGCGCGGGGCCACGGTGATTCCGACGGCCAGGACGACGACGGACAGCACGACCGCCGACGGCACTGCGCAGGAGGGTCGCACGCCGCCGGCGCGCCCGGCCGGGACGGGCATCCGGACCATCGGGCGGCGAACTGCTGACACTCACGCCCGGCCTTCCGTCGAGGGCCGCGAACGGCGGAGCCGGCGCAGGCGTCGGGCCGTCGTGGCGAGGCCGGATGGTTTCGTGTTGCGCGAGGATCGCCGGGATTTCCGCGTCCGCGGTGGATCCGGCCAACGAGTCGCCCTCGCGGATCCGTCGCGCCAGATCCCGGAGCTCGGCGCCCGGTTCGACGTCGAGCTCCCGGCGAAGCGCCTGCTCCGCGTCGCGATACGCCCGGAGTGCCTCGGCCTCGGCCCGAACGGGCGAGAACGAGCACCAGATCCGTCCAGAGCTGCTCCCGATATGGCGATTCGCCCAGTTCGCGGCGGAGCTCCTGTGTCGCCCCTTCCGCGTCGCCCATCGCGAGACGGATCCGGACGAGATCCTCCACGACGGACGCACGGAGTTCGCCAAGCCGGTAGAGCTCGGCGGTCGCGACCGGATCGTCCCCGACGTCCGGAAGGCCCTCGCCGCGCCAGAGCGCGAGCGCCTCCGACAGGAGCGCCGCCCCTCTTGTCGGGTTCGCCCCGGATGCGTTCCGGCCGTCGTCGACGAGCCGCTGGAATCGCTCCGAGTCGATCGAGAGCGGCTCGGCCTCGAGGCGATACCCGCGCCCGTCCGTGACGATGGCCAGTTCCGACGGGTCGCCGGAACGGTCCGTCGCGAGCAACCGGCGCAGTTGAAAGACGTGCGTCTGGAGCGTCTTCACCGCGCTCTCGGGCGGTTCCTCGCCCCAGAGCGCCCGGACGAGCTGATCCGTGGAGATCGTCCGGTTGGGCTGGAGGGCAAGGACCCCGAGCAGAATCCGCTGCTTGGCCGGGAGTCGGAGGGGGCGCCCGCCCAAGGTGACGCGGATCGGTCCGAGAACGCTGATCTCCATGGGACGCACTCGGACGATACCTGACCGCGGAACCCCCATCAACCTCGGTCGAGCGGTGCGCGCGTGGAATCGGCGGGATTCCATCGATCCTCTGCCGGGATTCGACCATTCCTTGACCAGCGGCTGCTTCCATCCGCTCGCGATCCGTCATCGCGGCGCGGCGCGTCCGGCCGGTTCCGGCGCACCTGGTGGAAGTGGTCCCGTCGGGACAGGGGGTGGGATGAAGCCCAGGTGGATCCTCGTGGTTCCGATCGTGATGGTGGCGCTCACGGCGTTCGCGGGAAGCGTCGTGGCGACGCCGTCGTCCGGCTTCAAGGGCATGTCGATTGCCATGGCCACGTACGGCGACATCTTCTCGCACGTGCACACCGTCCCCGCGTCGTGGGACGAGCTCATCTCGACGAAGGGGCCCTCGGACCTCTACGTCCAGCAGAACACGTGGCAGCCGGGCGGCACGACCGGCTGGCACACGCACCCCGGGCCGAGCTTCGTCATCGTCACCAAGGGCAGCGTCACCGTCTACGACGGTAACGATCCCAGCTGCACGCCGCACGTCTACACGGCGAATACGTCCTCCAACGCCTTCGTGGATCCGGGCGACGGACACGTGCACGTGATCCGGAACGAGACCGACGAGGTGGCGCAGGCGATCGCGGTGCAACTCATTGCAGCCGGGGCGGTTCGGCGCCAGGGGGTGTCCGACCCGGGCAACTGCTCGTTCTAGCAGGCGGCGGCCGGGTAGCGGTCGCACGCGGGTCGCCGCCCGGAACCCACCCGGCAGACGCGTCCAGGAGGTGAACGATGAAGTCGAAAATTGCCATGAAGTCGAGAATTGCCGGCGCGGCCCTCGCGGGGGCCACTGCCCTTGTGCTCGCGACCGCCGGGGTCGTCGGAGCGTCCGACCAGAACGTCATCCCGTACCAGCCCGGCGACCCCTTGACGAACGGCTGCGCAGGCGGCTGGGAAGCCCTCAACCTCGTCGACCTCGCGCCGTATGGATACAAGGTCCCGGTCCTAATCGATGACACTGGCAACGGCGGCAATGGCGACGACACCGTCTGCGGCAAGCCGTGGACACCCCAGGAGCAGGCGGCACGATTGCCCAACGCCCCCGTCCCGGTGGTCTTCGATTTCGTCGACAACTCCCTGCCGTCCGTCGGGGCGATAGCTCGGCTCGACCCGTGGCCGACGGGCCGGGGAGACATCTCCGGCCCGTCGGCATGGATGCGGCCACCCATTCGCTGGAGGAGCGTGATGCGCGTCCCTGGAGAGTCGGCGGTACCTGGCCAGGCCGCCCGCGTGAGATGGAACACCGAGCGCCGCGTTGCCGCGCCACTGGCCCTGGCCATCTGCCTCGCCCTGTCGGTGGCTGCCTGCGGTGCTGCCCTCACACAGGGTTCCCCGACAGGTGCACCGCTCAGCGGCGAACCGGCGGTGCCGGCCAGCACATCGGTCGCGGCCACGACGGGACCGGTGGCGCCATCGGCATCGGCGCCGCCGACGCAGCAGGCAGTGGCCAGCATGCCGCCCGCGACCACCGTGCCCACGCCGGTGCCGTCCGGGACCATCGCGGTGCACGGTGCGACGACGACGTTCACATCTGTCCGGTATGGGTACAGCGTGCAGGTCGGCACGGCGGACTGGATCGTTTCGGAGACGCCGGGCACGTGGGACGGAGTCCTCGCGCTCAACGACCCCTACCCTGAGTCGGGGACCGACTGGCTCAAGGAGCCGGGCATCGCGACCGTCCAGATCGGCGTGCTTTCGGTCCGCCCTGGGACAACCGTCTCGGCGTGGGAGGCCAGCGAGGCTCCATCGGTCAGGAAGCTTGCCTGCACCGAGGCTGCGTCGGCCCAGACCGTGACGGTCTCAGGGCTTCAGGTGCTGCTGCTTCCGGAAACCTGTCCGAAGACGGTCGTGGGTGAGTTCCCGGGCAACCAGTACTTCCTGAATGCGTTCTTCGTGCACGGCGCGACCGGCGTGATCGCCCAGTGGCGCTCCGAGCAGGGCCACGCGGCGGCCGATCGGGCCACGTTCCTTCGGATCCTGGGCACCATGACGTGGGTCCCGGCCTGACCGTGGATGACCAGCGGGGCCTGGACTTGCGCGGGCCGTGGCCTCCCCGCTGGCCGGCTCCACTCGGGCGACCGATGGCAGGCGGGTCAGCGCGCGCACCACATGCCACCGGTGGCCCCTGGCCTGATACGCTCCCCGTGCACGTCCCAGCCGGTTTGCGCAGGGCGCAGTCTTGATCCTCGCGTGACTCCGCGAGGTTGGCCCCGGGAGGGTCGGACGCCACCGGTTGGTGATCGTCGTCACGCGGGCCGAAGTGGCGGAACAGGCAGACGCGACGGTCTCAAAAACCGTTGAGGGCAACCTCGTCCGGGTTCGATCCCCGGCTTCGGCACCACCGGTGGGCTGCGGTTCGCCCGGTCCCCGCTCGTGTTGCCCGCCTCGTGCCCCCGGAGGTCGACCGCGCGCCGCGCCAGGCAGCGTGACGATCGAGCCCGGACGCATTCGGCGGTCAGGTCCGTGGGTCGATCGGCGCGGGTGGCTCAGCGCGGCTCGATTCAGTAGAGGATCCCTGCGCGCCGGCCGATGCATGCATCGCCGGGCAGGTACTGTGCTATCGCGTGGCGGTAGCGAATGCCGGACGAATGGCGACTCAACCAGCGCAGGTACTCCGGATCGTGGCGTGCCAGGTCGGAGATCTGCCAGCCCTCGTAGCGACCGAAGTCGATCACGGGGGAGTCGACCCGCCGGGCGTCGATCCGGCGGGCCAGCGGTCCGGCCCAGCGAGCGGCCGGATTCGGGGCGGCCGGACCTGGGGCGGCCGGATCCGGGGCACCCGGACGACCACGGCCACCGGAGGACGGCGGCTTCGGTCGTAGCCGGCGCGCCGCTCCGGAGTCCGAATCTTGTCGTATGCGACATTGATCTCGACCATCCGCTCGGGCGAGGGCGTCGTCCCATCGGGGTGGAAGCGTCGCGCAAGGGCACGGTATGCGGCCGCCATCGCCTCGGGCTCCGCCCCGGGATCGACGTGCAGCACGTCGTACGCATCCCGATCGTCCACCATCGGCACGCCTCCTCCCCCGCGGTGCGCGTGCGCAGCCTCCGAGTCGGCAGGCGATGGGACGCGCGGCCCTGACCCAGCGCCGACAGTACCTTCCGGCGCCCGCAGGGGCACTAGGGTGCTTCCCCCAGATATTGGCGCTCTCGGGTTGATACTTGGAGTGGACGATGAGCGACGAAGACGGTCGACCTTCGTGCCAGTCGCCGGACAGAACGGGAGCGCGCGATGGTTACCGACAACCGCGCTGACCTGAACCTCCCGATCCTGGAACGGCGCTCCGAAACCCGCGCGCTTCGTACCGTCATCGCGTCGGTACGCGCGGGGAACGGGCGCCTCGTCGCGATCGAGGGCGAGGCCGGCATCGGCAAGTCGTCCCTGCTTCGTCTTGCGGTCGCAATGGCACGCCACGCCGGGGTTCAATCGCTGGTCGCCACCGGGAGCGAGCTCGAACGCCAGTACCCGTTCGGTGTTGCCGTGGCTCTGTTGGAGCCGCTGGTTCACGGACGATCGGCGCCGCCCCACCACCTGCTCGACGGACCGGCCGCCGTGACTGCCCCGCTCTTCGGATTGGATCGGCCCTCCGCCGCCCCCGCAGGCGACCGGTTCGCCACGATCCACGGGCTGTACTGGCTGACTCTCAACGCGACCGATCGGGGCCCGCTGCTGCTGGCGATCGACGAGGCGCAGTGGGCGGACGAGGCAACGCTTCATTTCGTCTACTACCTCGCCCGACGGATACGCGAGCTGCCGGTCGCCGTCGTGATCGCGTTGCGCACGGGCGAGGGCGCGTCGGAGGACGAGGTGGGCCGCCTGCTGCGCAGCGACCGGGACGCCATCCATCTGCGGCCCGCCTCCCTGTCGGAGGAGGCCGTTGGCAAGCTCGTTGCCGCGTCCGGCGAACGCGCCGCGGATCCACGGCTGCGCCGCGCCTGCTGGGAGGCCAGTGGAGGCAACCCGTTCCTGGCAACCGGGCTCGCCTGGGAGTTGTGGCGGGGCAGCCTGGGCCAGGACGATCTGCCGCTCGACCCGAGTTCGCTCATCCCGGACCGGGTCATGCGTTTCGTCGAGGCGCGCTTCTCCCATCTCGACGGGCGTGCCCAGCGCGTCGCGGAAGCGGTCGCCGTGCTGGGGGAGGCGGCGACCGTGGAACGCGTGGTCCGTCTCGTGCGGATTCCCGAGGAGGACGTGGTCGAGGACGCGCGCACGCTCGTACGGGTGGCGATCCTCCGCGAAAGCGGGACCCTCGGCTTCGTCCATCCACTTGTCCGCCATGCCGTCTACGAAGCCTTCCCGGCGGTGTCGAGGAAACGGGCCCACCGCGACGCTGCCCGGATCCTGGTTGCAGACGGTGCACCGATCGGAACGATTGCCGGGCACCTGCTGGAGAGCGAGCCATCGGGCGACGCGGAGGTCGTGACGGCGCTCCTGGAGGCTGGCCGAGACGCCGCGGCGCGGGGTCAGCCCGAGGCAGCCACACAGCTGCTCCGCCGAGCCCTGGAGGAGCCACCGGCCGGCGATCGGCGGCGGGAGGTCCTGCTCGAGCTGGCGCGTGCCGAAGCCGCCGCCGGATCCCCATCATCCATCACGCGCTTTGCGGATGCGCTTGACCTGACGCCGGACCGTCGCGAGCGCGCCGCGCTGCTGCTCGAGCTTGGGCACTCACGGATCCGTGGATCGGATCACGCCGCTGCCGCAGAGGCTTTCAAGCGCGGAATGGAGGAGCTCGGCGACCCGTCGGATGAGGTCGGCGCACGGCTCGAGGCCGGGTTCGTGGCCGCGGGTTGGCTGGCCGCGGGACACCGCGAGGCGGCGGGCCGCATCGGGCTGCGGATCCTTTCCCAGGACGTCCTGGGCCCGGCCCACCGTGAATTGGCCATGGCCATGACATTTGAGCGCAGCATCACCGGCGCGGCTACCTGCGCCGAGGCGTTGCGGACGGTGCACCGGGTTCTGGATGAGGCTCCAGTCGAGGTGCTGATCGGCGAGGGGCAGCTGATCGAACTCGCGACCGGTGCCCTCTTCTCGACCGATGAGCTGGTCGAACACGGTGCGCTTGCCGCCGATGCCATCGCAGCGGCCCGGGCGCAGGAAGCGTACGGCAAGATCGGCGTCTACTCCGCGGCCAAGTCATGGTCGGACTACCAACGGGGCCGCCTCATCGAGGCCATCGCCGGCACCGAAACCGCGATCCGCGCAGCAGATCTGGGCTGGGAGGCACTCCTGCCTTTCGCAAGTGGAGTCCGGGGAATGGCCCTGATCGAGCGAGGTGACCTCGCCGCAGCCGAGAGGGCCCTGGACCTGGACCCCGACAGGTGGTCTGGAAGGGCGGACTGGCTGCTGGTCCTGCTGGCGCGTGGCCGGCTGCACGATGCCGCCGGTGACACCGATAGCGCCCTGGCGGCCTGGCGTGAGGTCGACATGTTCGGCAATCGACTTGGCTACCGCAGCCCGGGGCCGCCCGAGTGGCGCGGCTGGATGGCGGAGGCACTGGCACGCCGGGGCGAACGCGACGAGGCCCGACGCGTCGCCGGCGAGTGCGTCGAGATTGCCCGCCACTGGGGAGCACGGTGGCCGCTGGCGCACGCGCTTCGCTCAGCCGGAATCGTGGAGGGCGGCCCGAGGGGACTCGAGCTCCTGCGGGAGGCCGCATCGATGCTCGAGAACTCGCCGGCGCTGCTGGAACGGACACGCGCGCTGGTCGATCTTGGCGCGGCGCTTCGTCGCCAGGGGCCCGCGGGGGAGGCCCGGGAGGTGTTGACCGCCGGCATGGAGCTTGCGCACGAGATCGGCGCGCTGGCGTTGCTCGCCCGGAGCCGGGACGAGTTGCTGGCCGCAGGGTACCGGCCGCGCCGGTATGCGAGGAGGGGCGTCGACGCGCTGACGCCTTCCGAGTCGCGGGTCGCCCGCCTTGCCGCGAACGGGCGGACGAACCGGCAGATCGCCGAGGCGCTGTTCGTGACACCCAAAGCGGTGGAGTTCCACCTGGCGAACGCCTACCGCAAGCTCGGCATCGCGTCACGCCGGGAATTGCCGGGCTCCATGGCTGCCGCGCCGGATTAGACGGTGACGCCGGGTCAGCCGGCCCTGGAGCCAGCTCGACGGCGGCGGCGCCTCGTTGGCAGTCGGTGTTGCCGAGGGCCCGGGGCTCGCGGCTACGTGTCGCGCTGATCGAGCCGCTCGCGCCACTTCTGCACCGCCAGGACGAGCCACATCGACCCGTTCAGGGCCGCGGTCATCGAGGCGAACGGAACCGACAGCGACACGTAAACGGCCATGAAGCTGAACGAGACCATCGACGTGAGGACGCTCGTCTGCAGCGCCGGCTTGTCCTTCCCGACCACCGTCGGAACCAGCGCGATGACGAAGATGACCTGCCCGACGGTCAGCACGAGGTCCTGCCAGCTCATGGCGACAGATCGTCGCACACCCCGGATGCCGCGCGTGCGCCTGCCTGACGCGCAGGTCGAGGGCGCGATCGAGCGTGTCACGCTCGCGCTTAACGGGAACCCGTGGCACGTAGCGAGCATCAAACGCCACACGGACGCCGTGCGGCTCCGGCGGCCGTCATGACCGCCGGAGCCGGTGTACGCGTGGTGTGCGAGGTTCGACGGGGTCGGAGCCTCAGGGCGACGGCGGGATCGTGTTGAACACGCCCCACGGGGTGGCCAGGCCCGCCCCGTTGATGCTCCGGGTTCCGGTGATGCCCTCGATATAGGCGTCCTCGAGGAACAGGTACAGAGGCTGGCCGTCGTATGTCACCTGGTGGGTGCCGTCAGGCCTCACGATGACCCCGAGGGCATGCCGATCGACGCCGGGCCCGGCCACGGGCCGCATGGAGGTGAGGACCGGCTGCCAGACCAGGGCACACTGCCCCTGGCAGGCACTTCCGTGGCCACTGTCCGAGCTCAGGGTGTAGACGGGGAAGCTCGCGTCCTGGAAGACGCTGAAGTCGTTGTTCATCGTGGCGGCCAGCACCTCGGTGCCGCCGACCGACTCGACCTGCAATTCGGCCACACCCTGCGCAGGCAGACCACGACCGGGATCGACGAGGTACCAGGTGCCCGCGGGGCTGGTCACCGGGTCGAACAGGTTGGCCCCCTCCGTTTCCCCCGGCGTTTCGTCGAAGAGGAACCGGTACAGCGGCAGGCCGGCGTAGGTCACCTGCCGCACCGACTCGCCCGGGCCGAGGAACGGAAAGTCGGTGCGTGTCACCGTCCCGAGGAGGGTGGGGTTGACTCCCGGCCCGGCGATGGGGGCGCCGTCGGTGAGGAGCGCCGGCCACAGGACCGCGTCGCACGGTGCCCCAAGCACGTTCGCGTTGTCGCTGCAGGCGAAGTCCGCGCCCGACAGCGCATGGAGCTCGTCGGACGTGAGCACGTACAGGGAGCAACCAGCGTAGCCCCCCGAGCCCTCGACCAGCACCCGGCCGTAGGGTGTCGACACAGCCGACACGGTCGCCGGGCCGGTCGGGGCGCTGGTCACGGCGGTGCTGCACGCAATGTCACTCGGAGCGCTCACGGCCTGGGCACTCACGGGAGAGCTGAACACGAGGGTCGCGGCGACGAGGCCCAGGCTGAGCGCGGCGGCCGCGAGCCCGGCCCGGGACCCGGCGGAACTGTGTCGTCATGACGACCTCCAATTCCCTGTTCACAGCTCGACCTGGAGCTCGTAGATCTCGCGCGTCGGATGGCCGGCGCGTTCGTGGATGCGCATGACCGCCTCCCTCGTCGGGCCGGTGGACACGCAGAAGACCTTCCCGGACTCGGGGTCGAGCCACGCCCGCTCGAAATGCACGCTCTCGTCGGCCTCGATCTCGAGGTCCCGGGCATGCGCCTCGGCGAGCTGCTCCCGGGTCACCTGGAAGAAGCCGGAGTGCACGTCCATGAATCTGGCCATCTGAGCCTCCCTGCCTGCGGTACGAGCTTGTCTGCTCGTCGACCGATGGCCCCCAGCCTGACTCGGGCGGCGCCCTCGTCATCCGGGTCACGACCGATCGGCGCAGCGACAGTCACCGGGGGACATCGGTCGTTTGACCGATGACCCCTCGACACGGGGTCGTAGATTCCGCGGATGAGCGGCGCCGGTCCTGTCCTGTGCCCGATCCTCGTCGGCCGCGACGACCTCCTCGAGCTGATCGACGGCCTGATGGCCGATGCTCGCGAGAGCCGGGGTCATGCGCTCTTCCTATCGGGCCAGGCAGGCCTGGGCAAGACGCGCCTGATCCGGGCGGCGATCCGGAAGGCCGAGGCGGCCGGGATGCGCGTCGACGGTGGCGCGGTCGCGCCGCAGGACCACCAGGTTCCGCTCGCCTCGATCCGGGAGATGGCCACGGGCATGCGCGGCAACCAGGCCTTCGGCAGCCTCTCGGAGGACCTGCTCGCCATCGACGGCCGTCACGACGGCGATGCCCTGGGCGCACGCAGGTTGATCGTCCGCTCGGCCGCCGACCGCATCCTGGAAGCCATGGACCGGCCGACCATGCTCATCTTCGACGACCTCCACTGGACGGATGAACTGAGCCTCGAGGTCATCGGCGAACTGGCGCGGCACGTGGGCGACCGCCCGCTCTTCCTCCTCGGCGGGTACCGTGCCGACGAGTTCCCCGCCGACACCATCCATCGCGAATGGCGTGCCAGGCTCCTCAGCCAGCGGCACGCCGAGGAGGCCCGCCTGCGGCCGCTGACGCTGGAAGAGACGGCCATCGCCACGACGCTCATCCTCGGCGGGGAGCTGCCGGCGCCGCGCGACGTCGTCGAGGCGGTCCATGAGCGCACGAACGGCATTCCCCTGCACATCGAGGAGCTGCTGGCCGCGCTCGACGACAACGGTCGAGCCGACGGCCGCCGCATCCGGGAGGCCCACGTTCCGGACACCATCGGCGACGCGGTCCTCGCCCGCCTCTCACGGCTGTCGGACGAGGCGCGAATGGTCGCCCGGGCGGGCGCCGTGGTCGGCCGATGCTTCAGCCCGGACGTCCTCGCCGGCATCGTCGATCGGCCGTGGCGTGAGCTGGAGCCGACGGTCAACGAGCTGGTGGACGCCGCCATCCTCCACCCGTTCAACTACATCGACCACGGCTACTACGACTTCCGCCACCAGCTCCTGCGCGACGCCGTGTACGGCTCGGTCCCGCCGTCCGAGCTGCGCCGGTTCCACGCCCAGGCCGCCGAGTTCGTGATGAGCCTGGAAGCGGCGAGCATCGTCCACGCATCGCGCCACTACGAGCAGGCGGGTCTGCGCCCGCAGGCGTACCAGGCATCCCTGTCGGCCGCGCGCGAGGCCAGCCGCATGTCCGCTCGCCAGGAGGCGTACGAGCTCTATCAGCGGGCGATCGCCAACATGCCCTTCGATCTCCCCGTGGCGGAACAGGCCCAGCTCTGCGAGGTGTTCTCGGACGCCGCCAGCGCGATCGAACAGAACGAGGACAGCACGCGGGCGGCGGAGCGGGCCCGCGAGCTGTACATCGAGGCCGGCATGCCTCTGCAGGCGGCCGCCATGCTTCTCTCGATATCGTCGATCGCGGCGCGTGACGGCGCGCCGGCTCCGGAGGTGCGCGCCTACACCGACAGGGCCCTGGAGGAGATCGCCGACCTGCCGGACACGCCGGATCGCGAGAGCGTTCGGGCATTCATCCTGTCGATGCGGGCCAGCGACTGGTTCCTCGCGGCGGACCAGGACGCTGCGCGGCGCGATGCGGTCGCGGCGCGCGAGATCGCCCGGCACCTCGGCGACCGGGAGACCGTCCTCGAGATCGACCTGCTCCTGGCCAGGATCGACATCGTGGAGGGCCGCTGCGAGAGCGGCCTGAGCGACGGCATGCGGGCGGCCCGCGAGGCGCGGCACGCCGGGTTCGAAATCGGTGGGGGTGACCGGATACCGCAACCTCGCGATCCTGGCCGCGCGGATCATGGACCGCGGGACCGCCGAGATGGCGCTGGGCGAGGGTCTCCAGTACGCCGATGCGATCGAGCAGTCGCACTGCCGGCAGATGATGGGGACCACCCGGGCCATCCTGGACTGGGGGGCCGGTCAGTGGGATGCGGCCGACGAGCGGGCGCGCCAGGAGCTGGTCGACCGCGGCTGCCGCCGTGGCGTCGTGGGCGCGCTGGACGTCATCGGCCTCGTGGCGCTCGGCCGCGGGCGATCGGAAGAAGCGAGGCGCTGGCTCGAGGAGTCCCTGGCGACGGGACGCCAGATCGGCGAGGTCCAGCTCATCCTGACCCCGTCGTGGGGGCTTGCCGAAACCGATCTGCTCGCAGGTGACCCGGCGGCGGCAGCCGCCCGCTGCGAAGAGGCCTGGTCGCTCGCCGGCGCAGCCGGCGAGCGGGCGCTGTGCATCCCGTTCGTCGTGACGGGCGCGCGCAGCCTCGTCGCGGCGCGTCGGCCCGACGAGGCCGAGCGATGGGTGGCCCGCGCCCATGAGTACCTCGCCGGCTGGGAGTCCGTCGCCGCGCCGGCACTGAGCCACGCCGACGGGCTCGTGCGGCTGGCGGGGGGATCCCTCTCCGCGGCGCGCGAGGCGCTCGAGCGGGCGGCCCGCGGCTGGGAGCAGCGCGGGCGCACGTGGGAGGCTCTCGCGGCAGGTCTCGACCTGGCTCACTGCCTGGTCCGGATGAACCGCCACGCCGAGGCAGCGGCCGCCGTGGCCGACGTTCGGGCCAGGGCATCCGCCCTCGGGAGCAGCCCTCTCGTCGCCCGGGCGGACGAGCTGGCGAAGGCGAGCCGCGGCCATGCCCCCGACGAAGAGCCCTGGCGGCCGCTCACGGTTCGCGAGTACGAGGTCGCGCGGCTGATCGCCGGCGGACTGACCAACTCCGAGATCGCGGTCGAGCTCTCGGTGTCGCCACGCACGGTCGGCGCGCACGTGGAGCACGTCCTCGCCAAGCTCGGCGCGGGTCGCCGCACGGAGATCGCCAGCTGGGTGGCCAGACGCGTCTCCGTCCCCGCATCACCTCGTCGGTGCGAGCCGCCGGACGAGGAAATCGCACTCGGCGGAGCTGGCCTGATCGAACAGCGCGCCCGGGTGGTAGAGGAGGCCGAAGTGGCCGCCGTCGAGCTCGACCAGCTCCTTCGGTCCAGGAAGCTGTCCGAAGACGGAGCGCGCGACATTCGAGCTGGCCCCCGGCATCTCATCGTGGGACGCGATGACGAAGAGCGCGGGTGCGAGAACTCGCGCAGCGCACAGGCCCGGGTGATACGGCTCCGCACCGTTCCGGCTCGCCGCCGTCACCCAGTTCTGCCACCCGGTGTCGTATCGAGCCCCGTACTCGATGAACCACCGGTAGGCCGTCAACGGCGTGAGCGCGGACGGGCTCCGGAGCTGATCCGGGGACACGACGGGCATCGGGCCGTTGGTGGGCCCTGTCGCCGGGCCCAGTAGCGCCCTGGCGTACGTCCGCGCCATGGCGCCGAACAGCGCGCCGTCCCGATCGGCCGGAGGCGGACTGTCACCCAGCGCGGGCACCTGGGCGACGATGGCTCGCACCCGCCCGTCCATCCCCGCCGCTGCCAGGGCACAGCCGCCGCTCATGCTGTCGCCCCACAGCGCGAGGCGTGAGCCGTCGATCCCCGGCATCGAGCCCACGAAGTCGATCGCGTCGCGGTAGCCGACCACCTGGAGCCATGGATCGATCTGCTGGCGCGGCTCGCCGCCGCTCCGCCCGAACCCGTGATGGTCGTACAGGAGGACCGCCATCCCGGCTCGGCAGAAGACCTCGGCGTAGCGGTCGGCCACCATGCCTGTCGCCGTGGCCGCGTAGCCGTGCGCCATGACCACGATCGGCGGCCGATCCGCCGCCTCCACCGGCAGGAACAGGCGCCCCCGGAGGATCGCGCCCTGGGAGGGAAACTCGACGTGGCGCTCCATGCTCACTCCCGCGTCCGAGGCTCCCAGAGGACGTCGAGGATTTGCCAGCGGTCCGGGAGGCGACCGATGTGGAGATAGTCGACGTACCGCGCCGAGTCCACCTTGGCGCTGGCCACGTTCCGGAAGACGTCGAAGACCGTGACCGCGTAGTCGCGTGGCAGCTTCGTCCCCCGTCCTGCGGCAGTCGCCTCGACCATGTCGCGGTGCGTCATGCGATCGAGAGACGGGTCGCCCGTGGCCGCGTGGAATTCGAGGGCTCGTTTCGTGAGGTCGGCATGGAGGCAGTCGGCCATCCGATCGGAGTCGCCGGTCAGCCAGGCCTCGATGTAGTCCGTGGCCGCCCGCTCGATGGACACCAGGTCGGCCTCGGTGACCTCGTCGGCTCGAATCGCCATGGCAGGCTGCCTCCGCGCTGCTCTTCCCGACCCGGCGGGCTTCGCCGCCACGCCAGCCCGCTGGATTTGGATCAGCCGGCGGGGACGCCGCGAGCGAGATCCCTCACGGCCTGGGTCGTGAGTGCCTGCCCGCCGATGCCCCAATCGCCGCTCTTCACCTCTTCGACGACGACCCACGTGACGCCGCGCATGTTCTCACCCTCGACCGCGACCATCGCGTCGGTCAACCGGGTCACGATCTCCTGCTTCTGCCTGTCCTCGAACACGCCCTCGATGACCTTGACGTTGATGAACGGCATCGCTTCCCTCCGGCCTCGTTGCCGCGCCTGAACCGGCTGCTGTCGGTCCCATCGGCGCACCGCGAGGCTGCGCCGATGGAGCCCCGGTGACATCGGGGCTGACCGCCATCTCCGGCACGGCCGGCCAGCGGAAGGCCCCGGAACCACGTACGTGTCAGCGCGGGAGACGTGCCGCGGCCGCGGCACGAGCAGATCGGCCGAGAAGGCCCAGCCTCGCGTACACGTTCGTCAGGTGCCGCTCGACGGTCCTGACGCTGATCGCGAGCGCGGCGGCGATCTCGGCATTGCTGTTGCCTGCCGCGACCAGGCGCAGGACCTCGAGTTCGCGCTCGGTCAGCCCGGGCAACGGCTCGACGGCACCTGTCGCGGCCGTGGGCTGGTCGGGGGTCGGCTTGCCGGCCGTCGGCTGGTCGGCGGTGGCCCGCATGAACTCGTCGACGGCGTCGAGAAAGCGCGCCCAGGCCGGCTCGTCGTCCAGGAGGACGTGGTTGCTGCTTTCGAGCGGCACGAACCGTGCGCGCGGGATGAGGGCGGCGAGATGGCGACCCTGCTCGAACGGGACCATGTGGTCGTCGCGGGCGTGGAGGATGAGGCTGGCGGCGGTCACCTTCGGCGCGAGTCGGGAGACGTCGATCCTGGCGCGCGCCTGCATGAGACGGGCGGCCATCGTGCCGCTCGTCGACAGCCGCTGGAGCTCGTCGAACCAGCGCATCTGCGCCTCGCTGCCGCCCGGGATCAACTCGCTCGTGAAGAGCCTGCGGAAGTTCGGATCCGGCCGGCCCCATCCCAGTCGAACGAGGGTCAGGATCGCCTGGTCCTCCAGGCGATCCTCGGCCGGGCGCTCCCGGAGTGCCGAGCCGATGGCGTAGCCGCCGAGACAGACGAGGCGCCTCACCCGTGCCGGATGGCGAGCCGCGTATGCGACGGCGATGGCGGCGCCCTGTGACATGCCGATCAGGTCGACCTGCGCGGTGCCCGCTCGCATCGATGACGGCCTCCAGGTCTTCCACCCATGCATCCAGGCTCAGCCGGTCGACGTCCCGGTCGGACAGGCCGCAGCCGCGGTCGTCATAGCGGACGAGCGTGAAGCGTTCGGCCAGCTCAGTCAGCCAGGGCCGCCAGACCGGACTCTCCTGGTCGTGCTCGAGGTGGGTCATCCACGTGCCCGCACGGACCAGGGGCGGCCCCTCGCCGTGCTGCGCCCAGGCCACGCGGGTGCCGTCGCGGCTGGTTGCGAAGCGGATCTCGGGGCCCATGGCCGCACATCGTACGCGGCGCGCCGCGCGCCTCGACCGAACGGGCGTCCTCGAGATGGTGCCGGCCTGGATCCCTGGGTCGGGCTGATAGGCTCCGCCTTGACGCTACCCGAAGCAGGAGGCGAGGGTCATGGTGCGTGAACCTGCCGAGTCGCCGACTGCGGATCGCGAGCTGCCGTGACCGGCCCACTGGAGCGGACCGGCTCGACCCGTCGAGCCGTGCCCGCGCTCGTCGCGGTGCTCATGCTCCTCGCGCTCACGGCTGGCGTGGCGATTCTCGGCAGACCGCCAGCGACACCCGCACCAGTGGGGCCGGCCCCCCCTCTCGCGGCGTCCCGATCGGCAGCCTCGCAACCCTCGCCGACGCTGTCCGCTTCACCCTCGACCACGCCGTCGGCGCCATCTTCCGCCGCACCTGCGCCTGCCCGTGCACCAGGGACAGGCACGGCCTTCACCACACCTGCCCCGCCCCCGGCGACGGCAACGTGGCAAACGCTGCGATGGGCCAAGCTCGGGGCTGACGACCCGCTCACGCTCGTGCGCTCGGTGCTGCGCTGGCGGGGCGGTTTCTTCGCGGTGGGCTGGGATGGCACGGACACGCCCGCCTGGACGTCTCCGGACGGCGTGCACTGGGACCCGGTGCCGTTCAACACGGGGACCACGTTCTGGCCCGGGTCGCTGATCGTCGCCGCGGCCGGGACGCCCCACGGGCTGATCGCGCTCACGATGCTGGGGCTGGGCAACGGCTGTGGTGGCGAGCTGCAGTGCGAGACGTACCAGCCCGGCCTCGGAGTGTGGACCTCCCCCGACGGAAGGACGTGGCTGCCCGAAACGACGGTGGACGTCGGCTTCGCCGGCCAGGTGTCCCGCCCACCGCTGCTGGCTGCCGGACCGCACGGGCTCGTGATGGTGTCGGTGACGTCTCCGGCGCGTGCCGCGTTCTCCTCGGACGGCATCCGGTGGACGAACCTGGCCCCGGATGCCCTGCCCGCCGACGTTCAGCCGGTGGGGCTGGCGGCGACCGCGCGGGGGTACGCCCTGGTGGGGACGCAGCCATCGGGTATCGATCCGGGTCCTGCCGTGGCGATGTTCTCGTCGGACGGAACGGCATGGACGGCCCCCTCGCGGATGGATGCCGGTGCGGCGGCGATGCTGACGAGCACGGCCCCCGAATGGGGCGTGAGCGCGCTCCTCGCCGCGCGCGGCGGACTCGTCGCGAAGGGTGGCTACTACTCGACGCCCGGCCGGGCGATCTGGTGGCATTCGGCGGATGGCCGCGCCTGGCGCGACCTTCCCGGGTGGCCGCCACTCGGGCCCACGACCTGTACGGGCGAGGGCTGCGGCGGCCAGCCGGACGGGACGCTGCTCGCAGACGGCTCACGCATGATCGCGTTTCGGGGCGGTGCGAGGGCTGCCGCATGGACGTCATCCGACGGGATCGCCTGGGAGCACCTCGCCGTCAGCGGCAACGCCCCGCGCCCGGAGGCGACCGGCGATGGCGCTCCCAACCCACAGGTTCTGCTGCCGTTCGGCGTCCTCGTATCCGATGGCCGGACGACGTGGCTCGGGGTGGCCGGCGGGTAGCGGGGTGAGATCGGCGGCCAATCGTCACAGCGTCGGCGCACCCAGCAGCGTCGCACCGGCAGGCGCCGCCGCGGCGGCCGGCGCTGACGCGTCCGCCCGTGGATTGAACCCCTTGGCGATCAGCCAGACGGCAAGGACCATCTCCTGGAGGCCGATGGGGAGAGCCAGGACGATCTGAATCGTGGACATGGGTTCGGCGAGGCGGAGCATGACAAGGAGGCCGGACGACATGAGCGACGACGATGGCCACGAGACCCCAGGCTGACAGCCATCGAGGGATGAGCCGCGATCGGTAGAACACCCAGTAGTACATGAGCGCTCCGGGGCCAAAGGCCAGCACCGCCACTTCGCCCAGCGAATCACGGGCCGCCATCAACAGCGCGGCTGGGACCTCATGGGCCGACGAAGCCGCAGCGCCTGCGTTCGCGGATTCCTGGCTCAAGGTCACCAGCACCAGCAGGCAGACAACGATGCCGAGATAGAGCGCGCCCTCGATGAGCCTGAAGGCAACGGATCCAAGGGCCAGGCCTTCGTTGTGCCTCCTCAGGACCGGATACAGCGCAATGGCGATTCCGGTCGCCGCAACAGCCCCAATGAACAGGAAGAGCGCTCCCAGCAGGACCTGGCCTTCGTTGGCCGAGATCCTGGCGAGGTAATCCGGGGCGCCCAGAATGGGTTGCACGAGCACCACGCGCGAGATCACGTCCGCAACCGTCGCAACGATGAACAGCACTCCCGCGGCGACGGCGAACCTTCGGTTCGAATTCATCTTCCTCACTCCTGTTCTTGGGCAGGCCCATCTGGCCCGGTCCCGCGTCATGCCCTCCACGCTAGGGCCCTGGGGGAGCGCCGACATCGATGGGATTTGTGATCCGGTAACGAGTTGACCGCATCGGCACCCACGGCCCGGAGTACCGTGGTGTTCACCATGGCCAGGCCCACCCGCCGCCCGGGCAACCTGCCGGCTGAAGCGACGAGCTTCGTCGGCCGTCGCCGTGAGCTTGCCGAGCTCAGGAAGAAGCTCACCACGGCCCGCCTGGTCAGCCTCGTCGGCCCGGGCGGCGTCGGCAAGACCCGCCTCGCGATCCGGATGGGGACCGATCTCACACGCGGCTTCCGGGACGGCGCATGGCTGGTGGAGCTCGCCGAGGTTCGGGATCCCGCGCTGGTCGGCAACGCCACGCTGGCGGCCCTGGACCTGCGCGACCAGGCCGCGACCGAGCCACGGGACCTCCTGCTCTCGTACCTGCGGGACAAGGAGCTGCTGCTCGTGGTGGACAACTGTGAGCACCTGCTCGAAGCGGCCGCGCTGCTCGTGACCGACGTCCTGAAGGCCGCGCCCGCCGTGCGCGTGATCGCCACCAGCCGCGAGCCGCTGTCGGTTCCGGGCGAGCACGTTCTGCCGATCCCCCCGCTCGAGCTGCCTCGGGCCCAGGCGGACGAGTCCCTCGATCAGCTCCGACAGAACGAGTCGGTCGAGCTCTTCACGGAGCGGGCGTCGGCAGCCTCGGGCGGGTTCGGGCTGACCGCCTCCAACCGGGCCGCGGTCGTGGACCTGTGCCGCCGGCTCGACGGCCTGCCGCTCGCGATCGAGCTCGCGGCCGTCAGGACACGGGTCCTGTCCGTCGAGCAGATCCTCGATCGCCTGGTCGACCGGTTCGGCCTGCTCACGGGTGGAAGTCGCGCGGCGCTCCCGCGTCACCAGACACTGCGAACCACCATCGAGTGGAGCCACGACCTCCTGGGATCGGACGAGCGGACGCTCCTGCGGCGGCTGTGCGTGTTCGCAGGCAGGTTCACGCTGGAGGACGTCGAGTCGGTGTGCACGTCCGACGAGGTGCCGGGGGCGCGCGCCCTGGACGTGCTGTCATCGCTGGTCGACAAGTCGCTGGTGACGAAGGAGGACGTGGACGGCCTCGCCTGCTTCCGACTGCACGAGACGATGCGCGAATTCGCTGCGCTCAAGCTGCGAGAGGCCGGCGAGGAGGACGTCCTCGAGGAGCGACGCACCGGGTACTACGTCGCACGGTGCCGGCGATCGGCCGACGCGGCCCGCTTTGGGCTGGTCGAGTGGCTCGGGTGGATGGACCTGGAGATCGACAACATCCGGTCGGTCCTTGGGCGATGCCTGGTTCGGGGCGACCTCTCACGCGGCCTGGATCTCGCGGCGTCCCTCCGCTGGTTCTGGTACACGCGTGCGACCACCGAGGGCGTCCGGTGGCTGGATTCGTTCTTCGCGCTCGGGCGAGGCGAGCCGGAGCCACAGGCTCGGGCCGAGTACATGCGCGGAATGCTCGCGGTGCTTCTGGTCGATCCCGCCGCTGCCCGGCCAGCCCTCGAACGAGCGGCTGCCGCGAATTGAGAGGCCGGCCGGCTCGGCCCGCTGGCGGAGTCGCTGTCCATGGGCTCGATCGCCGCGAACATGGCGGGCGATCGGGCATCTGCCAGGCCGCCTGCGCAACGAGGCTCAGGCGGTGGTCACGGGAATTGACGACGTCGGGGGTGCGCTCGCAGTCCTGCAGGCTCGAGCGTTCGGCGGCCTCTTCGAGGGCGACCTCGACGCAGTCAGATCCGCAGCCTCCGAAGGCGTCGGTCTCAGCCGGGAGGTGGGCGACCTCTACGGGCTCAAGACCTGGCTGATGCACCTCGGCATGGCCGCCTTCATGGCCGGTGAACTCGGCACGGCGAAGCCCATGTTCACCGAGGCGCTGCGGATCGCTCGCCAGATCGATGACCGGGTGCAGCAGTCCTACCTCCTCGACGCGTTGGGGTGCCATGCCGCCCGCAGCGGACACGCCCGGCTCGCGGCGCAGCTGCTCGGAGCCGCCGACACGAGTCCGAATCGGCGCCGGCGCCAGCGTCATGCCATTCCTCGCGCCACTGGTGGGCCAGGCCGAACAGGCATCGATCGCGGACCTCGGTGGCCCAAGGTTCGAGGCCGAGTCGACGGTTGGACGACGGCTGAGCCGGGACGTCGCGATACGGCTTGCACTCGGCGAGTCCGCACGCGTTGGCGTGGCGGCTCGGGACGGTGGCGCCGGCGATGCGTTGCTCTCGACGCGCGAAGCCGAGGTCGCCCGGTTGGTCGCCGAGGGGATGACCAACAAGGAGATCGGGGCGCGCCTGTTCATCTCCGATCACACCGTCGACAGCCACATCCGCAGCATCCTGAACAAGCTCGGGGTGAACTCGCGCGCCCAGGTCGCGGTCTGGATGGCGTCGTCGAACCGGTAGCGGACACCGAGGGCGAGCACGTCGACACGGCCCTGGGCGAGCGGGCTCGGCGATGGCGAACCCGGCGGCACGCCCGGCGAGGACGCCGACGCCGATCGGCTGATGACCCGATCACGAATTCCATCGATGGCCGGTCCGGTGGGCCTTCCCTAGTCTCGCGGCATGACCAGGGAGCCAGCGACACAACGAGTCGAGGTCAGCTTCGTCGGCCTGCCGCCGGCCCGGCAGGTCGAGCGGGCGTCGGGCGTCAGCGAGGTGGAGGTCGACGGCCCGATCCTGCGCTGCCTGGTGTGCGGCAGCTTCCAGCCATTCCTCGAGGCGCTGCGCGGGCACGAGGTGGTCAGCCTGAGTGCGTCTCCTGTCGAGGCGCGCGCCCCGCGGGATGCGTCGCATCGGCCGGGGGCGTCCGACTGAAGGCAGACAGGCCGTGCCTGCCATCGTGCTGGGGCAGGTCGGGCTGGGTGAGGCACCGCAGATCTGCCAGGCGATGCTCACGAACGAAGGGTCGTTCCGCCTGGGACCTGTCGTCACGTTGGCGACGGGGTCCCTCTTCCTCGTCGTTGCCTGGAGCCTCGACGTCCTCCTGCGGCTGTCGTCGGAGCAGACCACTCCCCCAGGGTCAGCTTCCCCGCCTTCCAGCCGACCGGGATCGGGTCGCCCAGGGCACCGACGAACGACGTGGGATCACGGCGGTTGAGGAACGCGAGCAGGAGGTGCTGCCCCGAACGGTCCGTCACGATCCGCCCGGCGAAGAGTCGTTCGTCAGCCAGCAGGCGTGCGTTCGCCGTGTCGAACGGGCCGAGCACGCCAGGTACCGCGACGGCCCACACGCCACCGGGCGATCCCGACCTTGCCCTCGCTCCACCGAGTTCGATGGCCTTGCACGAGAACACGAGTACGGGCCGGCCGTCGACGACCTCGACCTGGGGCACCTCGAGGTGGCCGAACCCCGAGCCCGGGGCAGAGAGCGGGGGCATGACCTCCCATCGCTCCAGGTCGGCGGAACGCGCGTGCCCGATGACACCGCGGTCGTCCACCGGCCCGTGGTTGGCGCGGGCGGTCACCAGCATGTGCCACCCGTCGCCTTCCGGGTCGCGGAACACCCACGGATCGCGCCATGCGTCTCCGGGCCACGCCGAGTCTCCGTACTGCTCGTACCACCGGCGGTCCGGGGCGAACACGGCACCGGCCGGGTGTTTCCGCCACGCGTCAAGATCGTCCGAGACGGCCATGCCGATGCGCTGGATGTACGCTCCGCCGCGCGCGCTCATTCCCGTGTAGAACATGCGCCACGCACCGTCGTCCCCCCGCACCACGGACCCGGTCCACGTCGCGGTGTCGTCGAATGCACCGGGTTCGCCAGGCATGACGGCGTCTCCACGGACGTCCCACTCACGCAGGTCGACCGAGACCGCGTGGCCAACGCGGGCGTGCCGGTGCCGGAGATCAGGGTCGCCCAGGGATCGGGGTGCATGGAGGAAGTACAGGTGCCACTCCCTGCCCGTATCGGCGAGCCAGAAGTCCCAGACCCACGAATTCACCAGCTCGAGCATCCCGTCGCTCCTCGCCCCGACCGCTAGACCGGGAAACGCTCCGGGCCCGTCGCGCCCTTCGTGGTGATCCACGCCCGGCCGGTGGCGAGGTCGGCCTCGAGCTCGCAGCAGTCATCGTCCCGCTGCCAGTCCATGCGGAGCACGGGACCGTTCGTCGCGACCGTCAGGTGACCGTCGAACGCCGGGTGCTCGTTCCGCAGCCGGACGAGGTCGATCACCCGGCGCACGACCGGCCGTGCGAGTGCCTGCTCGACCTCCTCGGGCCTGTAGTCGTGCCGGTTCACGGCGCGCCCGTCGCCGGTTGCGGCGAGCGCCTGGAGATCGTTCTCGCCCGCGAGCAGCCCGACGTAGTAGACCTGCGGGATTCCCGGCGCGAACAGCTGGATCGCGCGGGCGAGCACGTGCCGGTCGTCGTCGCACCCGAGCGCCGAGTAGTAGGTCGAGTTGAGCTGGTGCACGTCGACGGCGCCGTCTCCGTGCGCGTCCGACAGGATGCGGTTCACGTTGCCGCCGCGCTCGATGACGACATCGGCGAGCCGCCGCATGCCCGCCGCCGGGAGGATGCCGTCGAGGTCCGGGCGCACCGGGATGCCGTCATGACAGTCGAGCGTCGTGAACTGGCGAGCGGGCGACTGCACGAGATGGCTCGCGAGCAACTCCGCGGAGCCGGTGACCAGGGCGTCGAGCACGAGTCCCGGCAGTACGAAGTCGTATGTCCAGTAGCCGCGCCGGGCGAGCCGCCGGTGCGTCTCGTACACGTCGTGGATCTCGGGGAGCACGACGAGGTCGAACGATTCGGCGACCGACACGATCCAGTCGAGGAACTCGAAGATCTCCGGCTCGACCATGAAGCAGCTCGTGCCCGCCTTCTTGATGACGTAGCCCACGGCGTCGAGGCGGACGATCCGGACCCCCTGCTGGGCGAAGAACCGGAGCCACGCCGTGAGCAGTCCCCGGGCGGACGGTGACGTGACGTCGAGGTCGATCTGCTCGGACCAGTCGCGGGTGCCGAAGGAGGTCCACACGCGCTCCCGTTCGCCGGTCTCGCGCACGACGACGTCGCTGAACGGCGCATCGGGCTTGCGGAGGAAGATCCGCGCCACGTCGGCGGGCGGCGGCTCCCCTCCTGGCCAGACCTTGTCGAGGGTGACGAACAGGTCCGCGTGCGGCGAGCGCCGTCCGCGGCGCACGAAGTCCTCGAATTCCGGCGATCTGCGCGAGATGTGGTTCACCATGAGGTCGAGCATGACGTCGTGGCGCTCGGCCAGCCGCCGGACGTCGGCCCAGCTCCCGAACCGCGGATCGATCTCGAGGTAGCTCGTGGGAGCGAACCCGCGGTCGCCGGACGATGGAAACGGGGGCAGCACGTGGATGCCGGTGAACAGCCCGTCCAGCGGCCCGCGCAGCATCGAGTCGATCGCGGCCAGGTCCCCGCCGAGCGAGTCGGGGTAGGTCAGGAGCTGCGGGCCGCGTCGCACGGACAGACCTCCCAGCGGTGGTTCGGACCGGACATGGCCGATGGGGTGCTACGCACCCAGTATCGACCGAAGGGCGAGCGTCAACTGCCGTGCGCGCTCGTCACCGTATCCCCCCATCTGGTTGCTCAGGTAGGCGAAGCCCACGCCGTGATCGGCATCGCCGAATGCCAGTTGGCCCCCGGCCCCGGCGTGACCGAAGCTGCCCGGACCGAGCATGGGTTGTGTCGGTGGCGACGCGAGCTGGAATCCGGTCCCCCAGCGCGCGCCATCGTCCGGAAGCCCGGACAGCGGCGCGCCGGCGGACTGCACGATGGTGGCGTCCTCGATCGACGCGGGCCGCAGCAGCCGCGGCACGTCCATGTCCGACACGCACTGCGCGTACAAGGTCGCGAGCGACCGGGCGGTGCTGATCCCGTTGGCCGCCGGGATCTCCGCGCCCTGGATGCGCGGGTCGTTGAACGTGACGAACCCGTCCTGGGCGGGGAAGGCGAAGGCGCCACCCATGGTCAGGCTGCGTTCGACCACGGGGTTCCCCGCCGCGATGCGGGCATTGGCCCGGGCCTGCTCCGTGTCGGCGTCCGGCAGCGGCGGCTCCATCCAGGCGACAGAGGCACGGGCCGGCGCCGGGATCCCGATCCACGTCCGGAGGCCGAGCGGGTCGCCGAGCTTCTCGCGGAAGTACGCCCCGGGGGTCAGACCCGTGATCCTCCGGATGACCTCTCCGATCAGCCAGCCGTACGTCATGGCGTGGTAGAAGTGGCCGGCCTCGGGTGGCCAGAGCGGGCGCTGGGCCTCGATGGCGTGGATCACGGGATCCCAGGCGAGGGCCTCGTCAAGCGACAGGTCGCGGTCGAGGGCGGGCAGACCGGCACGGTGGGCGAGGACCTGCCGCGACGTGATGGTCAGTTTCCCGTCCCCGCCGAACTCCGGCCAGTACGTGGCGACCGGTGCGTCGAGATCCAGGCGGCCCTCCTGGACGAGGAGGTACGCGCAGATCGCGAGCACGCCCTTCGAACAGGAGAAGATGACGGCCGCCGTGCCGGCATCCCAGGGACGGCCGGTCCGCGCATCGGCCACACCCGCCCACACGTCGACGACCGGGCGGCCGGCGACGTAGACGGCGCACGCCGACCCCAGGTCCCCGCGCGATCGGAAGTTGTCGAGGAAGACGTCTGCGACCCGTTCGAAGCCGGGTGCGACGTCTCCCTGCAGGCTCGCAGCCTCGCCGTCGGGGCGACGGATGGTCATCGGTGCGCTCCGGGGCCTGGTCCGCGTCCGCTCATCCCTTCAGCGATCCCTGCAGCAGCGCGGCGACGAACTGGCGCTGGAAGATCAGGAAGACGACGAGCGACGGCGTGAGGATGAGCAGCGACCCCGCGCTCAGGAGCGGGATGTCCGTCGCGTAATGGCCCTGGAACGCGCCGAGCGCGCCGGCCATCGTGCGCTGGGTCGGATCGTGGACGAGCACGAGCGCGAGCAGGAACTGGTTCCACGTCCAGACGGAGAGCAGGATCGTCAGCGAGGCGATCGCCGGCCGCGCGAGCGGGACGTGGATGTGCCAGAACAGCTGCCACGTCACTCGCTCCGTCGACCCGCGCCGCCTCCGACAGTTCGGATGGCATGTTCACGAAGTGGGCGCGCATCCAGTACACGGAGAACGGCATGTACAGCCCGATCAGCGGGAGGACGATTGCCAGGCGCGTGTTCAGCAGGCCGTAGCCCCGGATCTGGTAGTAGAGCGGGGTGATGATCCCCTCGAACGGCAGGGTCAGTCCGAGCAGGAAGAGCACGAACAGTGCCCGCGAGCCGGGGATCCTGAGGTGCCCGATCGCAAAACCGGCCATCGTGGCGATCACGACCGACACGGGGACCACCCCGACGACGATGAAGGTGCTCGACACGAGCAGGGCCGGCATGTTGGCGACGTTGAACGCCGTGACGAAATTGCCCCACTGGGGATTGGACGGCCAGTCGATGCCGAGCGGCGTACGATGCCCGACGGATGCAGGGCGGTCGTGAACAGGCTGGCAAACGGCAGCAGGGTCACGAGCATGAGCAGGATGAGCACGACCCGCGCGGTCATCACCTCGCGGCGTTGCATGATCACAGGGGCTCTCCTCCGGTCATGCGCTGGATCGGCAGCACCACGAGCAACACGAGGATGATCGAGCACGACGGCGAGCGCGGACGCGAGGCCCACCTGCTGGCCGACGAAGGCGAGCTGGTAGATCTCGAGCCCGGGCACCATGGTGGCGAGGCCGGGACCGCCGCCCGTCGAGATGTACACGATGTCGAAGCTCGCGAGTGCGGCGATGGCCGTGATCGTGATGCACACGGCGATCTCGTTGCGGAGGCTCGGCACCGTGATCGCCCAGAACTCCTGGATCGGGCCGGAGCCGTCGATCCTCGCGCGACTCGTACAGGGCGGGGTCGATCTTGCCCATGCCGGTGAGAAGCAGGACGGTGCAGAGCCCGAGCAGCACCCAGACGCCGATGAGCCCCACCGCCGGCAGCGCCGTGCCGAAATCGCCGAGCCAGGCACGGGTGATGCTCCCGAGACCGATCGCCGTGAGGAGCTGGTTGACGACGCCGGGCAGGGCGAGGACCCAGCTCCACGCGATGCCGGCCGCCACGAGGGGGATCACCTGCGGCAGGAACAGGACGGTGCGTGCGGCCGTGCCCACCGGCCCGGTGACGATGCGCCGGATGAGGGACGCGACCACGAGCCCGAGGCCGACCGAGATGACGCAGAAGAACAGGATGAGCTGGAAGGCGTTCGCGATGATCTGCAGGAGGTCGGGATCTGTCAGGACCGACACGTAGTTCTTGAGGCCGACCCACTGCGACGCGCCGATGCCGTCCCAGCGGTAGAGCGAGTACTGCACGGTCATGACGAGTGGCTGCAGAACGAACACGACGTACACGATGAGTGCCGGTGCGACGAGCAGCCACCCGGCCCAGTTGGCCCTGCGGATCCCCCGAAGTCGGGAGGTCCGCAGGGCCGCTGCGGGGCGACCGGTCACGCGGATCTGCGCTTGCGCGAGCGAGGCGTCAGAGGTGGGACCGGTCCGATCCATCGGTCAGGATCCGAGTTCCTTCAGGTACTGCGTCTGCACGTACTTGAGCATCCCTGCAGGGGTCTCCTGTCCGCCGACCATCTTCTGGAGCTCGGGCGTCCAGCCCTGGGCGAAGATGGAGCCGGTGGCATTGGCGATGAAGCCCATCGTCCCATTGTCCTTGAAGACCGTCTGCGCGGATGCGAGGGTGTCGTTGATGATCGAACCCGATGCGGCGGGCGGGACCGGCAGGTCCGGAGGGCCGCCCGGATAGGATCCGCCGACGCTCACGTCGATCTGGCGCGCCGTGGCGTTGGTCGCGACCCAGTTGAAGAAGAAGGCCGCGCAGTCGGCGTTCGGGGCCTTGGCCGCGATGCCGTAGGTGAGCGGCGACGACATGGCCGCGTAGCCTCCGCCCGACGTGGCCGGCGGGAAGAGGAAGAACCCGATGTTGCCGGGCATCTGCTTGTCGTAGTTCGCGTCTTCCCAGTCGCCGTTGAACGTGAAGACGCCCTCACCCTTCGCGAAGCGGCCGTTCGAGTCCGTGTACTGGATCGCGTTGACGTCCTTGGGGAAGTACCCGGCCTGGATCCACTTCTGGAGGTGCTGGGCCGCCTGCAGGTTGGCCGGCGTGTTGACGGTGGTGCCCGCCTTCTGGAAGATCCAGTCGTTGATCGCACTGGACGGCCCGTAGTCGGCCATCAGGTCCTGGAGCGGGAAGGCGAGGCCGCCCCCGCTGGCCGAGGCGTTCCACTGCATGATGGGCTGCAGCCCGGCGGACTTCGCCTTCGCGAGCAGGGCATCGAGCTCGGCAAGCGTCGTCGGCGGCTGCGTCATGCCGATCTGGGCGGCCAGCTTCTTGTTGTAGAAGACGCCCGTCATGCTGTAGTTGAGTCCCATCGCGTACAGCGACCCTGAACCGACTCCGGTCGGCCCGACGCGGTTCTGCGCCAGCTCGGACGTGGGCCACTTGTCCCATCCGAAGGCCGTTGCGTAGCTGTCGAGGTTCTTGAGCAGCCCGTCCTTGACGAGCGTGACCATCGTGGGCAGCCGGATCAGGTCGGGGGGATTGGCCCCCGCCAGCAGCCGGGGCGTCTCGTTGATCAGGTTCGTGAACTGATCCTGGCTGATCTTCCAGGTGACGTTCGGGTACTCCTTGGTGAATTCCGTCGACAGCGAGAACGGCAGCTGGAAGCCGGTCTCGAACCACGCGTTGAGCGTGACGGGCTGTGTTCCGCACGTGGGGCCGGATGCCACCGCGCTTGCGGCGGCGCTCGCGGGCGCCTGGCTGCCGGCGGCAACACTGGCCGTGGCGGCCGGGGCGGCGGCCGACGGCGCCGGTGTCGCCGGCGCGGGCGTCGTGCCGGGCGCCGCGCATGCGGCCGCAAGCAGCGCGGCTGCAAGGATGGTGGGAATCGTTGCTGGGCGGCGCGGTGCCCGCCGTCTCAATTGCGTCGACGCGAACGACAACATCCAGGATCCTCCTCGGATTGCTGACTGGCACTCGCGATGCACGACGTCACGCCAGGCGCGGCCCTCCCTTCGGTGGTGCCGTCGTGGCCCTGATGACGACGCCTGGGTCGAGCGTCACGAGCGGGGGAACGGCCGAACGCTCCTCGATCTCCTTCAGCAGGAGCTCGGCCCCCCGGCGGCCCGACTCGAACAGTTGCTGGCGGACGGTCGTCAGCCCGACGTAGTCGGCCGCCTCGATGTCGTCGTAGCCGACGACCGACAGGTCGTCCGGGATCCCGAGCCCGAGCTCCCGCGCCGCCGCCATCACCCCGAGCGCCTGCGTGTCGGAGGACGCGAATATGGCAGTGGGCGGCCTGGGGGAGGACAGCAGGCGCATCGCGAGCTCGCGGGCCTCGTACCGTCCGTGCGCCCCGAGCGCCACGAGATCGTCCGGAACGGGGACGCCGGCCGATGCGAGGCCCCTCTCGTAACCCGCGTACCGGTCGCGTCCGGACGTGAACCCGAACGGGTTCTCGAACGCGTCGCCGACGAAGCCGATCCGACGGTGACCGAGCTCGAGCAGATGCCTGGAGGCGAGTTCTCCGCCCAGGATGTCGTCGCCGACGACCCTCGGCAGCAGGTCCAGCCCGGGCGCATGCGCGTCGATGATGACCACCGGGATCGAGGCCGCCGCAAGGACCGCCGTCTCCTCCTCGCTGGGTGGCAACGAGACCACCAGGAGGCCGTCGGTGCGCTGTGCGACCGGCAGGCTGCGCAGGTACTGATCGCGCTTCTCGACGGTCTCGACGTTGTAGATGACGAGGTCGAATTCGCTGTCGCTCAGGAGGGCATCGATGCCACGAAGGCGCTCGGCGGCCTGCGGGCGGGTCAGGAACGTGACGACCACGCTGACCGTGAGCGTGCGCCCGAGACTCAGCCGGCGCGCTGCATGGCTCGGCGTGAACTTGAGCTCGTCCATGGCCGCGAGGACGCGGCTGCGCGTGTCGTCGTTCACGAGCTCGTAGCGGTTCAACACCCGGGAAGCGGTCGCCACGCTCACCCCGGCGCGGCGCGCGACGTCGCGGATCGTGACCGTCTTCGTCACACTCATCCCTATGTAACCGGTTACATGAAACCGGTACCATGAACGGTACCACGCGTGTCAATCCGGGCGAGCCGACAAAGCACCGTTGCGAGCAGGCACGTGCGCGCGGAGAACCACGAGGCGTCCCGGTCCGGCGCAGGATCCGCGTCTGCAGCACCGCCGCTGTCCTGGCGCGTCGGTCCGACCTCGGGCCGGCGGCTGGCCCGAGTGCTCGTACCGCGCCCGGCGTGTCCGGCGGCGGCGACGTCGATACAATCCGCCGACCAGCCTCCGGGGGGAACCATGACCGACCACGTGGCGCCCGTCGTCACGCCGCTCGCCGAGTACCAGAACGGCATCTACATGGCCGGCGCCGGTGGAGCCCGGCCGGATCTCCCGATCACGCCCGACGCCATGGAGGTACGGGCTCGGGAGAGTCTCGACGCGGACGCGTTCGGATATGTGGCGGGAGGCGCCGGCTCCGAGGACACGATGCGGGCGAACCGCGAGGCCTTCCGTCGCTGGCGGATCGTCCCGCGCATGCTCGTCGACGTGGAGCATCGGGACCTGTCGGTCGACATGCTCGGGGCGCGCCTCGCGGCGCCCGTGCTGCTGGCGCCGATCGGCGTCCAGGGCATCCTCCACGCCGACGGGGAGCTGGCGGTCGCGCGAGCGGCGGCGGCCACCGGCGTGCCCCTCATCCTCAGCGGCGTTTCCTCGTTCACGATCGAGGAGGTGGCGGCCGCGAACGGTGCCGGCCGGCGCTGGTACCAGCTGTACTGGCCGCGCGACCGTGACGTCGCCCGGAGCTTCGTCGCGCGGGCCGAGGCGGCCGGATACGGCGGGATCGTCGTCACGCTCGACACGCGGATGCTCGCATGGCGACCGCGCGACCTCGCCAACGGGTACCTGCCGTTCCTGCGGGCCGCGGGGCTGGCGAGCTACCTGTCCGACCCGGTCTTCCGAGCGGAGCTGCCGGTTCCACCGGAACAGGACGTCCGCCCGGCGGTGGCGCGGTTCCTCGCCATCTTCTCGGACCCGTCCGTGACGTGGACCGACCTGGCCTTCCTGCGCGAGTCCACCCGCCTCCCGCTCGTGCTGAAGGGCATCCTCAGGCCCGATGACGCCCGTCGCGCGATCGACCACGGTGCGGACGCGATCGTGGTCTCGAACCACGGCGGACGCCAGGTCGACGGCGCCATCGCGGCGCTCGACGCCCTGCCGGACGTGGTCGACGCCGTCGGCGGTGTCGTCCCGGTCCTGTTCGACAGCGGGATCCGGACGGGCGCCGACGCGTTCAAGGCCATGGCGCTCGGCGCACGGGCGGTGCTGCTCGGGCGACCCTACGCATGGGGGCTCGCCGTGGGCGGCCAGCGCGGCGTCGACCACGTGCTGCGCTCGTTCCTCGCGGAGCTCGACCTGACACTGGCGCTCTCCGGGTATGCCTCGCTCGCGGACGTCGATCGGGACGCGCTTCGCAGGATCTGACCTCGAACCCGGCGCCGGCGGCTTCGCGGGCGGCTCCGGGGACCGCGTTCCCGGGCTCCCGGACCTGCGCTCCCGCTCCCGGCCGGCGCCCGCATGAAACTGTCGCGGGCGTGCCGTCGTACTCCCGTGCGACACTGACCGTCGATCGATCCAACCGCGACCCCGAGCGAGATCCGTGACCATGCAGCCGCCCACCCTCCGCCCGCCCTCTGCCGCCCGCGCCGTCCTGGCGGGGCTGGTGGCCGCCGCGGTGGGGATGGGAACCGGCGAGCTCGTGGGCGGCCTCGTGCCCGGCGCCACCTCGCCCGTGGTGGCCATCGGCAGCCTCGTCATCGCCCTCCAGCCGCCGGGTGCCAAGGACCTCATGACGACGCTCTTCGGGAGCGCCGACAAGACCGCCCTCGGCGTCGCCGTGGTGGCGCTGGGCCTGGCCTTCGGGGCCCTGGCGGGGTGGCGCGGGCGGCATGCCTTCGGACCCGCCTGGCACCTCCTCGCGGGGGTGGGCGTCCTCTGCCTCGGGGCGGCCCTCGTGGAGCCCCTCGACGCGGCCCTCCCGGCGCTGCTCGACGTGGCCCTCGCCACGGGCGCCGCCATCCTCGGCCTGCGCCTGCTGCTCGCCTGGGCGGGCTGCCTGCCGCCGCTCGGAGGGGGGGCCCGGGGGAGCCGCGACGGGGGCACGTCCCCGCCAGGCGGCCTGCCTGATCCGGGGCGGCGGCGCTTCCTGCTGCGCGCGGGAGCCCTGGCCGGCGTGGCCCTCCTCGGCGGCTCGCTCGGGCGCTGGCTGCTCGAGCGGGGCCATCCCGCGGGAGCGGCAGTGGCCGGGGTGCTGCCGGTGGCGGCCGAGGTCGTGGCACCCCTCGGCGCGGGAGCCTCCCTGGCGGCCCCCGGCCTCACCCCCCTCGTCGTGGCGACCGATCGCTTCTACCGCATCGACACCGAGCTGCTCGTGCCGCAGGTCGATGCCGCGAGCTGGTCGCTGCGGATCGACGGGATGGTCGACCATGCCCTCACGTTCAGCTACGCCGAGCTCCTCGCCCTGCCCCTCTTCGAGCAGTACGTGACGATCGCCTGCGTGAGCAACACGGTGGGCGGCAACCTCGTGGGCAACGCGCTCTGGACGGGCGTGCACCTGAAGGCCATCCTCGCCGAGGCCGGCGTGCAGGCGGGGGCGAGCCAGGTGGTGGGCCGCGCGGTGGACGGCTTCACGGTGGGCTTCCCCACCGCCTGGGCCCTCGATCCGGCACGCCAGCCGATGATCGCGCTGGGCATGAACGGGGCCCCCCTGCCAGCCGAGCACGGCTATCCCGCGCGCCTCATCGTGCCGGGGCTCTACGGCTACGTCTCGGCCACCAAGTGGCTGTCCGAGATCGAGCTCACCACGCTCGCGGCGTTCGACGCCTACTGGGTGCGCCTGGGCTGGGCCAAGGAGGGACCCATCCTCACCCAGTCGCGCATCGACCATCCGGGCCCGGGCGCCTCCCTTGCCGCGGGGCCGCTCATCATCGACGGCCTCGCCTGGGCGCCCGAGCGGGGCATCGCGCGGGTCGAGGTGCGCATCGACGGGGGCGCCTGGCAGGCGGCACAGCTCGGGCGGGCCATCTCGCGCGCCACCTGGGTGCAGTGGCTGCTGGCCTGGCAGGCCACCCCCGGCGACCATGTGCTCGAGGTGCGCGCCACCGACGGCACGGGCGCCGTGCAGACGGCCACCCCTGGTGGTCCCGCTCCCGCCGGGGCGACGGGCTACGACCAGGTCGCAGGTCTCGGTGCGCTGAGGGGGGACTCGGGGACGCGGGACCGCGGCACGCGGGACGCGGGACACGGGACTGCCGGACTCGGGGACGCGGGACGGCGGACGCGGGACCCGGGACCGGGACTGCCGGACTCGGGAGCGCGGACGCCGGACTGCGAGCCAAGCCGTGCCGACGACGGCAACCAGTCGCTGCGCTGTCTTTCCTGCAGATCACATCGGCAGGGACACGTATGTCGAGTCGGGGCGGGCTGCGGCGGGTCCGGAGTGCCGGGGGCCGCGTGTCGCGGGCCGATCCGAACGTGGGCACGCACGAAACCGGGGCGCAAGGCCCGGGCCATGGGCCCGCACCCGCCCACGGCTCGGCCCGCAGCAGACATACGGTTCCGTGAGAGAGCGAATTGCAGGAAAGGCGCGCGCAGACGCGGGGCTGGATCGCGGACCCGCGCCGGGTTCTAATGCCGGCGGGCGAATGTCTCGAGCAGCATGGCGGCGAACCTGCGCTCGTCCGCATCGAACGCCACGTCCGCGTTCGGTTCGTGCGCGCCGCGGTGGTGCGTGTCGATCACGGTGCGTCCGACCGTCAGCTCACCATGGGTCTCCACGTCCACGTGGCAGCGGCGCGTCGTGATGATCGACCGATCCACGATGGCCGCGACGCAGAGGGCGTCGTGCACCGGAGCGCTGTGCGGCCGGTCCATCGGCTGGCCCGCGTCGTATCCGTGGATGCGGCGCTCGATGAACGCCGCGGCAGCCTGGCCGGCCGGGGTGCCGAGCGCCCGCATCGCCGCGCAGTCGTCGAGCGAGACGAGGGCGCGGTGCGTCGCGTCGAGCGGCACGAGCGTGATCCGCCGCACCCCGCTGGTCAGCACCACGCGGGCAGCCTCCGGGTCGGCCCAGATGTTGAACTCGGCCGACGGCGTCACGTTCCCGACCTCGTGGCCACCGCCCATGATGACCATCTCCGGGATCCGGTCGGCGAGGCGCGGCTCCAGGCTCAGGGCTGCGCCAACGTTGCTCAGCGGGCCCGTCGGCACCAGGATGATCTCGTCCGTCGTCGACATGTACGTGTCGACGAGGAAATCCACGGCGCCCTGGTCGCGGGGGCGGGACGTCGCCGGCGGGATGTCCAGGTAGCGGCCGTGGACGTCGATGTGACCCGACCGATCCTCGCGGGGGCGCGGGAAGTCGTGTCGCACGAGGGGCTGCGCGAGCCCGGCGTGGACGGGGATCGACTGGCCGAGGAGGTCGAGGACCCGCAGCGTGTTCTCCGTCGTCAGCTCGAGCGGAACGTTCCCGTTCACCGTCGTCGCAGCGACCAGCTCGATGTCGGGGTGCAGCGCCGCGAGCATCAACGCAACGGCATCGTCGGTTCCGGTGTCCACGTCGAGGATCACGCGCTGGGCCACCGCCCCCTCCTTCTTCGCTTTCCCGGGCGCTCGCGGCCGCGCGGGCCGCAGGCATGCGCCGCGGAGGCTACCCGGTAACCCGCCTCGCTGCCCGGGACGGCTCTGACGCATTCACGTCCCCCGTGGTGCCGAGGCCGTGGCCCGCGATCCGTGTTGACGCCGTGCACCGCGGCCGTCACGGCCGCAGAGCCTCGCGCGTTCTGAGCAATACGCGAGGGACCGGCCGCTCCGCCTCGCTCGGCGGTGACAGGCACGGTCGGTCCCTCGCGACGTTCGGGTACGGCGGCCGCGGCACCGGCCGGACTCGTCTGCCTCGGGGCGGCTCGAACCGCGGGACACCCGGCGCAGGCGCACGCCGGGGGCGCTGTCGCCGGCCAGCGATTCTGACCGCGTTTCGGCCAGCGATTTGTCCACCTGCTCGGTCAGCGGCGCCAGGGGTGATCGGGTGCGGGGCGCCGCCGTGAGAGGCCGCCGCCAGGGGCGTCGGGCGTTGGCGACGGCTCCGGCGCGGGCCGATCCGGACGTCCCTCGCTGCGCCGGGAGAGGTGCCGGGCCCGCAGGAGGGCGGGGTCTGCGGGGGCCTCGCCGAGCGGGTAGTGGTGTCCCTCGTGGCGGGCCCACAGCGAGCCGTCGAGGCGTTCCTCGAGGGTGATCGCGCAGCCCGCCCAGCTGCGCCCGTCGGGCCGCTTGGGCAGGGCGAGCGCCGTCTCACCCCAGCTCACGGTGGCATCCCGGGCGACCCGGCGGGGATAGTGGAAGCAGAAGACCGCCGCGGCGTCGAGGCCCTCGGGCCAGGTCCGCCAGGCGGGTTCCTGGTCGGCGGCCGGCACCGCGAAGCGGGCGTTGTGGCGTGCCATGAAGGCGGGCAGGAAGGCGTTGGCCTCTGCGATGGACGTGATCGTCTCGAGGCGCAGCTCGACCCGCAGGCGGTCCTGCCAGGTGCCCCACAGGCGCTCCACGCGGCCCTTCGCCTGGGCGGAGCTCGTGCCCAGCCAGCCGATGCCGGCCTCGTCGAGCGCTCGACCCACCTGGGTCAGGAAGCGGCGCCCGGTGAGCTGCTCGGTGAGCGTGGGCGGGCGGTGCGACGCGTGCACGAAGATCCCGTGCCGATCGCTGTAGAGGGTCCAGGGCAAACCATAGCCGGCGCTCGTCTGGGTGAGGGTGATGAAGTATCCGGCCGCATCCTCGGCCTCCCGGAAGGTGGCCCCGGTGACCGTGCTCGTGGCATCGTCGATGGCGCCCACGAGCGTGGCGAAGGGCCGCTCCGCTCCGAACCAGCGATGGCGCGAGCCGTCGGTCTGCAGCAGCATCCCGGCACGTGGCATGCGCTCGCGGCGGCTGCGATGGTGCGGCGGCCGATGGATGCGCGCCGGCGGCAGCCCGGCTTCGGCGAGGAGGCGGCGCAGCGTGCGTTCGGCGATGACGATGCCCTCGCGCTCGGCGAGCAGCTCGGCCAGGTGGGCCCGGTTGACCCCCGCATAGAGGGTGGTGGCAAGCACCACGAGGCGTTCGTGGAGCCCCCTCTCCGTGCGGTCGGCGGGGATGCGTCCGGCGTTGCCGTGCCGCAGGCCCGCGGGTCCATCGCGCCCGTAGGCGGCCGCCAGGCGGCGCACCTGGCGCTCCGAGCGGTGCAGGATCGCGGCCGCCTGCTCCAGGGTCAAGGCGCCGTCGGCGAGGTGGACCAGCACCTCCAATCGCTGTTCGGGTCGTCGATCACGGTCGGGTCGCGCTCGTCTGTCCATGCCCCGGACAGTGACAAAGTCGCTGGCCGATTACGGGTGACAGAATCGCTGGCCGTCCACACGCACGCCGGGGGCGCTTGACGGCCGGGCCGGCGGCGGCGACGCTGCGCCGATATGGATACGAACCCGCTCCGGCTCGACCCTCGTTCGAGCGCACTCGTCCTGATCGACCTCCAGGCCGGCATCGTTGCCCGTGACACGGCGCCCCGGCCCGCGCGCGATGTCGTCCGGCAGGCGGTCCTGCTCGCCAGGACCTTCCGGGAGGTCGGCGCCCTCGTCGTGCTGGTCCACGTCGTGGCGGCGCCCGGCCAGCCCGATGCCCTGCGCCCGCCTGCGGACGACGCCGCTCCCGCGACGGGGACGAGGCCGCCGGGCTGGTCCGACATCGTTCCCGACCTGGGACCGGAGGCGGGCGACCTGGTGATCGCGAAGCGCCAGTGGGGCGCGTTCTATGGCACGGACCTGGACCTGCAGCTCCGCCGGCGTCGCATCGAGACGATCGTGCTCGCGGGCATCTCGACGAACATCGGCGTCGAGTCCACGGCGCGCGACGCCTACGAGCGAGGGTACCAGCAGGTCTTCGTGTCGGACGCGATGGCGGCTGCCACGGAGGCCGACCACCGGCAGACGGTGACGCGGATCCTGCCGCGGATCGGGAGAGTCCGGGATACGGCCCAGGTCGTTGCCGCGTTCGGCGGCCACGATCGGACCTGAGCGGGATCAGCCGGATACGGCCCGGGTCGTGGCCGCGTTCGGCGGCCCCGGGTGGACCTGAGCGGGATCAGCGTCCGCCGACGGCGAGCGCGTCGGTGCCGCCCGAGTGGGACACCATCGACGCGCATGTCGAACCCTCCACCGAGTAGTGCTGAACCTCGAGGTCCTGGACGCGCTCCCCGATGCCCTCGAGCAGCGCCGCGTCCCAGAGGAGGTCGTGCCCGCCGACGGCGCGATAGATCGACTCGAGATCGCGCCACGTGGACGTGACGAGCAGGCTGCTGCTCAGCTCGTCTTCCTGGACGCCCCAGCACGCGTCGAGCAACCCGTCCGGGCGCGCCTCGATGAGCGCGCGCACGCGCTGCAGGAGCTCGGGCGCGTCCCGGTGCGACATGCGTGCGCGCATGACGCGAAGGATCACGTGTACCTCGAGATCAAACCGCCGTTGTCGAATGAGAGCAGCGGCATTCTGCCAGACCGCATGTAGCAGGCGCACAACAGCGGTCGGGGTCCGTGACGGATCGAGGCAGAATCGATGGCGTGTCGGTGCCTGTCCGCACCGGACGGGAGCCCGGCGGGCCTTTCGTCGACCGGATCGGGCCTGCCCGACCCGGGACCGGTGTCTCTCGGCGCGTCACGGCCCTCGCGGGGAGATCGGCAGGGTGCGTCAGGGCACGCGCGGAGAGATCGGTCCTGGCGCGTCACGGCGCGCTCGCGCGCGAGATCAGCTCCTCGCGGATACCTGGCAGGCGCCGCCGTTCGAGAGCATGTGAAGCCGCCAGCCCAGCGTGACCGCCAGCATCCCGAGCGACGCGGCACCGATGAACGGCTGCAGCGGGGCAAACACCGTCAGCGCGCCGCTCGCGCCCAGCAGCACGAGCGCGACCTTGTTGCAGAGCGGGCAACCGATGGCGACGAACGCGGCCATCCCGCCGATCGTCGCGGTCGTGGTGCCTCGCCCCTCCCGTGGCCCCGTGGCGGCCTGCAGGGAGGACGAGCACGGCCCCGGACGCCGACGCGGAACGGGCTCGCGGCCCGTATGTTGCCGCGACGAGTCCCATCAGGGGCGCCGACAGGATCCAGATCGCGATCGCGAACGGCTCCGGCGGCACGCTGCGCCCGAAGACGGGGTTGGGGATGATGGCCGCGACCACGCCGAACGCCAGGAACGTTGCGATGCTCCAGGCGACGGCGCGGACCAGGAACGCCCGGTCCACGATGGCCGGCAGCGATCGGACGACCTCGCGCCCGGCGGACGCGACGCGGCAGGCCGCCGCGATCGGCGGGCAGCCGTTCACCGACACCCCCGGGTCCACGCCGGCCCAGCGCCGGCTGGTCGCATCCCACCCATGGCGATCTCCTAGAAGGTCATGACCTCGTAGCCGTCCAGCATCCGGCGCTCGATCTCCTGGCCCGCAGGGACCAGCTCGGTGCCGTTCTGTTCGAGTCGATCGAGGATGCCCATCTCCTGGGCCACGGCACGGCAGGCCATGGGCGCCGCCTGGCGTCCCAGGATCTGCAGGGGCTCCCGCATCGCTTCGGGCGGATCGGCGAGCAGTCGTTCGCCCGGGCCGAAGAACAGGACCCGGACGTCGGCGAGCGTGCCGCGCTCGACCATCCGGGACGCCATGCGCAGGCCGATGGTCGCCCTCGCATCCTCGGAGACGAGCACGACGAGCAGCTTGTTGGCCACGGGGCGCTGGCTCCGATCAGGCGGCGGCGGCGACGGCCGGTGTCTCGCGGAGGATCGCGAGCAGCTCGGTGGCGTCGATGATGAGGTGGTCCTCCGCCTCGAGACGGATCTCCGTGCCCGTGTACTTCGGGTACAGGACGTGGTCACCGACGCTCACCTTGATCGTCTCGGTGTCGTCGCCGATCGCCATCACCTCGCCGCGCTGCGGCTTCTCCTTGGCCGTGTCGGGGAGCAGGATCCCCGACTTCGTCACGCTCTCTTCGGGGAGGACGCGGACGAGCACGCGACTGCCGAGGGGCTGGACCTGGGTGGACATGCGGTGGTTCTCCTTCGCTGGTGGAGTGAAGCGGGCGGGGGGATGTGACGCGTGGGTCAGTGAACCGCGGGCCCGGCGCGCAGGCCGAGCAGCGTGTCGATCTTCGCCTGATCGAACCCGACGATCGGGCGTCCGTCGATCTCGACGACGGGCACGCCCATCTGGCCGGTCCGGCGGACGAGATCACGAGCGGCAGACGGATCGCGGCTGACGTCGATCTCGCGGAAGGGCACGCCCCGGGTCCGGAGATAGCTCTTCGCGCGAGTGCACCACGGGCAGGTGGGGGTGGTGAACACCAGGACGCGATGCGGTCGGGGCGCGGAGCCGGTCATGCCTGAGCCTCCAGCGCCGCGACCACGCGCTGCAGCCTCTCGCGGGCGTCCGTGGCCACGTCGCGGACCCGTACATCGTCCACGATCCCCATCGCGGCAGCCGGATCGAGCACCTCGACGATCGTGTCGCCGGCTTCCTCGCGGAGCACCACGTTGCAGGGCAGGAGCGCCCCGATCGAGGGGTCGGCCTCGATCGCGCGATGGGCCAGCGGCGGATTGCAGGCGCCGAGGATGAGGTAGGGGGCGCGGTCGATGCCGAGCTTCGCCTTCATCGTCGCGGCGACGTCGATCTCGGTGAGGACGCCGAACCCTTCAGCCTTGAGCGCGGCCTCGACGAGCGGCCGTGCCAGCGCAACGGGCCCGCCGAGCCTGGTTTCGAAGGTGTACCTGGTGGCAATGGTCATGGTGCGGAACTCCGTGCCTCTGCTGCAAATGCCGGCGCGAGCCGGGACCGACGCTGGTCTTCGTTGATCCGGCGCACGACGAGGCGGTCGATGATCCGGCAGGCGTCGACGATCTCGGGCTCGCCCAGCCGATAGAGCACGCTCGTGCCCTCGCGCCGGGTGGCCACGATCCCCGCGTGTCGCATCACGCCGAGGTGCTGGCTGGCGTTCGCGAGCGTGATCCCGAGCAGTACGGCCAGGTCCCCCACGGAGCGCTCGCCCGCGGCCAGGGCATCGATGAGCATGAGGCGCTTGGGATCCGTCAGGACCCTGCACACCTCTGCGTGCCGGCGATACCGCTCCGCGTCTCGGTCGTCCATGCGCCTCGCGCCTGTCCGTCGGCGTCCGTCCCCGCGACGCTCGCGGTGGTCAGCCCGACGACGGGATCGTATCCGATATTGCATGGTTGCGCAAGTAGATGAGGATCCGGATCGTCCACGGCCCCCTGCAGGCGGTCAGGTCGCGATCGTCACAGTCCGCGATTACGGGCAGGGCGGCCGGCGGGTACGAGATCGATGCCTCGAGCCCACGGCACCCTGTGCTTGCGGCCACGACCAACGATGCACAGGCGCTTCCAGACACCCCCGCGTTGGCCAGGCGCCTGGCCGACCAGGCTGGAGGCCCGACCGGAGTCCATCTTGAGTGGGACATCGAGAACGTTGTCCGCGCTGACGGGCATACGGCGCGCTCGCCCGTTGGCCGCCGCGACCGCGCGGATCGCGTCAGCCGCCGTGCTCCCGGGAATCGTAGGCGTAGAAGAGGGCGACGTCCCACTCTCCCCCGCTCGTCTCCAGGGCATATCCGTGCTCTGCGGTGAGGCGCTCGAGGTCAATCAGGAACGCCTGCCGCGTGGCGGCCTGCTGCGCACGCAGCGACACGGAACGTCGCACGTCATCGGCCGACCCGGCCGGCCCGGCGACCGTGCCCTCGATCCGCTGGCCGTCGGCAAGCGTGAGCGGCCCGACGTGCAGGAAAGTCGTCCCCTCACCCGCGGGTGAGATGGCCTCGTTCTCCATGCGTGACGCCAAGCCATCCAGTTCCAGCTGAAGCTCCTCGGTGCCGGCCATCGCAGCCGCCCACTCGGGGCTCCCCCGTGGCGACGAACGCGCCCGCCGGCGTTCGCGGAGGAGGGCGACGAGCAGGCTGGCCTGGCGCGGGTTCGGCAACCCTGAGGTCGGATGACCCGTTCCGTCGCGGCCGGCCTTGATCATCGGTCAGTCCGGGACTGCACAGTGGCGGGCTGCGCGGTCCCGGACCGCACGGCTCCCTCGGATCGGGCATCCACGGCGCACGCCCGTCTCGGCGAAGTGCCGGTTCGGCATCCGTCATGGCCCCCTCCTCGCGTCCATCGCATGGCGCCTGATGGATTCAGGGCCCCGTCGCTCGTGGTGGACGCTCAGGCCATCCGCCCGGATGTCCGGGCGGCACCAAGTGGACCTCGCGCACCGGCCCGGAACGATGGGGCCCTGCAGTCGCCGCCTGTCGGGACGGGACGTGTCTGCAGTATCGCCTGCCCGGTCATGACGCCCCGTCATCCCGCCTTCGTGGAGGCATGCACCGGGCCGACCAGGGCAGCCCAGGGATTCGTGCCGAGGCCTACGGATTCGTGCCGAGGCCCTCGGGGGTGCACACGATCCCCTTCGCCGACGCCAGGAGGCCGCGCCGGCTGCTCGACGCGCCGGATGACGGATGGGACCACGCAATCGCAGGTCACGGACCGCCGCGGTGACCAGCTTCGGGCGCATCTGTCGCGCCCGGGCCCCGAGCCGTCTCGGGTCCCGCCTCAGGCCGGGACGGACACCGTCCGGACGCCGGGGAAGTAGATCACGTCCTGTTCAGGCGCCACGATCCAGTCGGCGAGCGACCCGTTGACGAGCAGGGTGCCCACGTCGTGCATCTCCAGCTGGCCCCCGCTCATGTACGCGATCGTGGCACGCGTGAGCGGGACCATCGCGCCGCGGTGGGCGAGGCTGCTGAGGGGCGCGATGCCGGGATACGTGTGCAGCTCGCCCAGCACGCCATAGGGGCCGAGCTGGACGTGCATGCGGTGGCGCACCGTGTGCACCCGGCGCGACCGGCCCGCGGAGGGGTCGGTCGCCTCGACCGCGTACAGCTCGTCGCGGCCCAGCTCGATCCGGTCCCTCATCACGCGGCGCCCGTCGTCGAGGCTCTCCAGCACGGCATCGCGCAGCACGATCACGTCGGCCGCGTTCAGCGTGTCCGTCAGCCGCTGTGTCGTGGTGTCGAGCGTGGCCGAGACCCGGCAATCCCCCGCGTAGCCGGCGAATCGGATCTGCATCCGTCCCTCCAGGTACCGGACTGCAGTGTCACCACTGGGGCGCGCGGTTCCATTCCCCCACTGGTACCGGCACGGCATGGGACGGTAGGTCCGGGTCCGTGCGGAGTTCGACGCAGAGGAGTCCGGGGAGCGGACTGACGGGTCGGGACGCGCGGCCCCCAGGGCGGAGAGCACGTCGGGGCACGAGTTCCTGCGCACCCGCGCCCCGACGGTTCCGACAGGATCGCGCCGCACGCTGAAGGAGTCCTGAATAGCCCGGCCCCACGGGAAGGCCCCACGCCCAGGTGAGCTGCCGCCTCGACGCTCAGCCCGGCGAGAGCTCCGGCGTCACCGCGCCTCCGAAGCGACGGCCGAGCTCCGCGAGCAACTCGGCGTCGTACGCGACGCGCGTCCGCAGCTCCATGGGCTGGGTCCGGCCATCACCCAGCGGCACGTCCAGCACGACAGACGTCTGGCCGGGGCGGCTCCGGAGGAGCTCGCGGACCGCCGCGAACGCCTCTCCCAGCCGCTCGCCCGAGAGCGACCCGAACCGGAGGTGGAGCGTGGCGCCGGCGGCCTCGAGCGGCTGGGTCGGAGCCGCAGCCTGCCGGGCCACCGCCCGCTCGGCCTCCATCGGAAGTGGCGGCTCGTCGTCCGACCAGGCCATGGAGTCGTCGGTCTCGGGCCTCAGGGCGGAGCTCCCGGGCATCCCGGCAGCGGGAGACCCCGCGCCGCCCGAGCTCGACTGGCCGCGACCCGTCATCACGGCCGGAGCCGGGCCAGCGCCGGAGTCGCTTCCGGGCCGCGCCGGCGCACCGCCGCCACGCGGGCCCGCCGCGCCGGCGTCAGCCGCCATGTCCACCACGAGCTCCCCGAGTACGCCGCCGCCGCGCAGCGGAGAGACGTGCGGGATCACGCGCTGGACCATCCGGCCGTGCCCGTTCCCGGCGCCGGTCGAGCCGTTGCCCATGCCATTCGGTGCGTGGCCGTTGCCGCCGGCGCCGCGTGCCGCGCCGCCCGCCTGCGCGACCCCGCTGCCGGCCACGGCGCCGGAGAGACCCGGCGCGATCCCGGACGGGACCGGCTGGCGTGACGTCCCGGGCCCACCGTTCGCGCTGCCGCCGAAGGTTCCTGGCGCGCCGGTCCTCGCGCCAGCGGCCGTGCCACCACCGCTCCAGCCCTGGGCACCCGCGCCGCCCCATCGCCCGCCCTCGCGGCCGCCGCGCCGTCCCCGCTCGGTGGCCTGGACCTGGCGCGCGAACGCTTCCTCGCCCAGCGCGCTCGCGTCCTCCCACGTCCAGACCGAATCGGCCAGGACCACCGAACCGTCGCCCTTGTGGTCGACCCGCCCGGCGACCAGCAGGATGGCGTCCTCCTGCCCAGGTCGGAGCCCGTCTCCTCGAACATCTTCGGGAAGACGATGACCTCGAGCGTGCCCTGCAGGTCCTCCAGCGTGGCGACGCCCATCGTGGCCTTGGCCTTGGTGATGACCCGGCGCATCCCCGTGACGACGCCGCCGATCACGATGCGCTGCTGGTCCATCTCCTCGCCGAGGTCGCCGCTGTACGCCGTGACGTACGCGGCGCATCTCGGCGGCCAGCTCGCCGAGCGGGTGGTCGGACAGGTAGAGCCCGAGCAGCTCCTTCTCCCAGCGCAGCCGCTCGCGGGGCGGCGCCTCCGTGGCCGACGGCAGCGGCCGCTCCAGGGCCTCCGCGTCCGCCGCTCGCGTCGAACAGCGACACCTGGCCGCTCGACCGGTCGCGCTGCTCCGCCTGCGCCGGCCGCCATCGCGTCGTCGAGCGCGACGAGCAGCTGGGCCGGATGGCCGAACCGGCCCAGCGCGCCGACCTTGATCAGCGACTCGAGCACGCGCTTGTTGACGAGGCGCAGGTCGACCCGGGCGCAGAGGTCGGCCAGCGAGCGGAAATCGCCGTCGGCCTCGCGCGCCGCGATGATCGACTCGATCGCGCCCTGCGCCGACGTTCTTGACGGCCAGCAGCCCGAAGCGGATCGCGTCGCCCTCGACCGTGAAGTCGAGGCCGCTGACGTGGACGTCCGGCGGCCGGACCTCGATGCCCAGCCGCCGGCACTCGGCGACCGCGGCCGCCACCTTCTCGGTGTTGTCGCGGAAGGCGGTGAGCACGCTGGCCATGTACTCGACCGTGTAGTTCGCCTTCAGGTACGCGGTCTGGTACGCGATCAGGCCGTAGCACGTGGCGTGCGCCTTGTTGAAGCCGTAGCGCTCGAACGGCTCGAACGCCTTGAACACGGCCTCGATGACCTGCGGGCGTGACGCCGCGCTCGGCCGCCTGCGCGCACGAACTTCTCCTTCATCGTGCGCAGGACCTGTCCTTCTTCTTGCGGATGGCGTAGCCGAGCGTGTCGGCCTCGGGCCCGGTGAACCCGCCGAGGGCCATCGCCGCGGCCATGATGTCTTCCTGGTACACGAAGATCCCGTACGTCTTGTCGAGGTACGGCTCCAGCAGCGGGTGCAGGTAGCGTGATCTGCTCCTGCGCCGTGCTTGCGGCGGATGTAGGCGGGGATGTTGTCCATCGGGTCCCGGGCGGAACAGCGCGACCATGGCCGCGAGGTCGTAGACGGACGTGGGCCGCAGCTCCCGGACGTAGCGCCGCATGCCCGGCGACTCGAGCTGGAACACGCCCGTCGTCTCGCCCGAGGCGAGCAGCTCGAACGTCTTCGCGTCGTCGAGCGGGATGTGGTCGAGATCGATCTCCACGCCGCGATCCGGCGGATCGAGTCGACCGCGTGGCGCAGGATCGTGAGGTTGGACAGGCCCAGGAAGTCGAACTTGAGCAGGCCGAGCGCCTCGACGCCGTGCATCTCGTACTGCGTCATGAGCGCCTCGGAGTTCGTGGCGCGCTGCAGCGGCATGATCTCGGTCAGCGGCTCGCGGCTGATGACGACGCCCGCGGCATGGGTGGAGGCGTTGCGCGCCACGCCCTCGACCTGCTTCGCGAGCTCGACGAGCTTGTGGACCTGCGGGTCGCCCTCGTACATCTCGCGCAGCGTCGGGCGCCTGCTCGATGGCCTCGTCGAGCTTGATGCCGAGCTGGTTCGGGACGGCCTTCGCGATGCGGTCGACCTCGCCGTAGCGGCATGCCCAGCACGCGACCGACGTCGCGGATGCGCGGCGCGGGCGAGCATCGTGCCGAAGGTGATGATCTGCGCGACGTGGTCCGCGCCGTACTTGCGGGTGACGTAGTCGATCACCTCGTCGCGCCGGGCGTCCTCGAAGTCGACGTCGATATCCGGCATCGTCACGCGGTCGGGGTTCAGGAAGCGCTCGAACGGCAGCTCGTAGTGGATCGGATCGACCGGCGTGATGCCGAGCGTGTACGTCACGATCGAGCCGGGCGCGCTGCCGCGGCACGTGGTGGCGATCCGCTGCTCCCGGGCGAAGCGCACGAAGTCCGCCACGATCAGGAAGTACGCCGCGTAGCCCATGCGGCAGATCACGCCGAGCTCGTAGTCGAGCCGGTCGCTGGAGCTCCGGCGTCACGTCGCCGTACCGCTCGTGCAGCCCGCGCTCGCACTCCGCGCGCAGCCACGACTCGACCGTGTGGCCGTCGGGCACCGGGAAATGCGGCAGGCGGAGCTGGCCGAACTGGAACTTGAGGTCGGTCATCTCGGCGATCGCGGCGCGTGTTGCGCATCGCCTCGGGCACGTCGGGGAAGAGCGCCGCCATCTCGGCCGCGCTCTTCAGGTAGAACTCCTGCGTCTCGAACCGCATGCGGTCCGGGCGTGTCGAGGTTCGACGCCGTGCCGATGCAGAGCAGCACGTCGTGCGCCTCGGCCTGCGTCGCGCCGGACGTAGTGCAGGTCGTTCGTGGCCACGAGCGGCAGGCCCATCTCCGGGCGCGAGGCGCAGCAGCTGCTCGTTCAGCCGGCGCTGCTCGGGAGGCCGTGGTCCTGGAGCTCGAGGAAGAAGTTGCCCGGGCCGAAGATGTCCGCAGTACGCGCCGGCGAGGCGGCGTGCGCCCTCCCAGTCGTCGACCTCGAGCGCCTTGGGCGATCTCGCCGCCCAGGCACGCCGACAGCCCGATCAGCCCCTCGGCGTGCTGCGCGAGGTAGTCGCGGTCGATGCGGGGCTTGTAGTAGTAGCCGTCGAGGTGGGCGTCGGTGACGATGCCGGCAGAGGTTCTGGTAGCCGGTCCAGTCCTTCGCGAGCAGCACCAGGTGGTACGGCTGCGCGTCCGCCTTGCCCTCGCGGTCGGTCATGGAGCGCCGGGCCACGTAGGTCTCGATCGCCGATGATCGGCTTGATGCCCCGCGTCGCGGCACGCCTGGTAGAACGCGACGGCGCCGTAGAGCGCGCCGTGGTCGGTGATGGCGAGCGAGTCGAAGCCGAGCGCCGACGCCTCGGCCACGAGCTCGTCGATCCGGCCCAGGCCGTCGAGCAGGCTGAACTCGGAGTGGACGTGCAGGTGGGTGAAGTCGTTCGGGCCGATGGTCATGGCAGCGATCGCGGGGGCTTGCCGGGCATGGCCAAAGGATAGCGGCGCCACCCGCGGGCCACGGTCCGGCCGGACACGCCCGGGCTCGAGGTGCCGTCGCCGTCGCCGGGCACCGCGTTGACACGACTCGCGCCGCCGGAACACCATCCGGGCAGACGGCCCGAGTGGGCTCGCGAGGAGGATGCCCGATGCAGATCGCCCAGCCGCCCGTCCTGGCACCCACGCGCGTCGAGGAGGGTCACGCTCCCGGCGTGACGTACCGCATCGAGGGCGAGCTGGTGCCGGTGCTCCACGTGTCGCTCGACGGCAGCCGGCGGCTGTTCTTCGAGCACCACGTCGTGCTCTGGAAGGACCCTGCCCTGCTCATCGGGATGCACCCCATGCAGGGAGCCTTCAAGCGCGTGGTCGCAGGCATGCCGATCTTCATGACGGAGACGCAGTCCGGCGGCGAGATCGCCTTCTCGCGCGACGATCCGGGACATGTCCTCTCGATCCACCTGCCGCCCGGACGGTCCATCTACGTCCGGGAGCACCAGTTCCTGGCGGCGACCGCGGGCATCGACTACACGTTCACCAGGGTCCGCGGCCTGGGGAACATGCTCTTCGGCGGAACGGGCTTCTTCATCGACCGGTTCCTCGCCGGCGGCGAGGAGGGCGTGGTGTGGCTGCACGGGTATGGCAACGTGTTCGAGAAGGTGCTCGCGCCCGGCGAGGCGATCGATGTCGAGGGCGGTGGATGGATCTACCGTGACGAGACGGTCTCGATGCAGCCGGCCGTGTACGGGTTGAAGACGGGGGTCTTCGGGGGTTCCGGCCAGCTCGTGTTCAACCGCTTCACCGGTCCGGGCCGGGTGGGAATCCAGTCGGCCTACGTCCACATGCCCACCGAGAACTGACGGAGCCGGATCCGCGGCGAGGGGGCGCAGACGTCAGGGCCGCCGACTGGCCTCCCGCGTCGCGCCGGCCCATCATCCAGCCTGCGACCCGCCGGGCCACGAGGACGTGGCCGTCACCGGACGCGCGGCACGCGCACGCTCAGGCGGCTCGGGTCAGGCGCCGGATCCGGGCGGGGTCGCGGTGCCCGCGGCGTCGGCGGCGGCCTGCCTGGCCGCCGCTTCGGCGATCTGCGAGGCCGACGGGATCGACGTCTCCGTCGATCCGCCGGCCATGAGCAGGCCGACGCGCTCCCGGTTGGCCTCTGCGCTGGGCATGACCTCGACGATCCGACCCTGGTACATGACGGCGATCGAGTCCGACAGCGAGAAGATCTCGTCGAGCTCGCTCGAGATCAGCAGGATGGCCAGCCCCTCGTTGCGCTTGTCGATCAGCTCGCGGTGGATGAACTCGGTCGCCCCGACGTCGAGCCCTCGTGTCGGCTCGGCAGCCACGAGCACCTTCGGATCCTCGGCCAGTTCGCGGGCCACGACCACCTTCTGCTGATTCCCGCCCGACAGCGACGAGGCGAGCGCATCGGGGTCGGGCGGGCGGATGTCGAACTGCCCGATCAGGTCCGCGGCCCGCTTCTCGACCGCCGCCGAGTTGCGCTGCCCGTGGATGGCGAACGGCTCCCTCGACTGCGAGCCAAGGATCAGGTTGTCCTTCACGTCGAAGGGCAGCACGAGCCCTCGAGCGTGCCGGTCCTCGGGGATGTACGCGAGCCCCCTGGTGCGGCGCTCGGCCGCGCTCTGGTGGCGCACGTCCTCGCCCTCGAGGTAGACGTGGCCTTCGGTGGCCGGGCGGAGGCCCGCCAGCACCTCGGCCAGCTCGAGCTGCCCGTTCCCGCTGACGCCCGCGATGCCGACGATCTCGCCGGACCTGACCGACAGGTCGACGCCGGCCAGGGCGGGCAGCTTGCGGTCCGAGTCGGCCTTCACGCCCTCCAGGCGCAGTCGCTCGGACCCCAGGTGAGCCGTCTCGCGGACGACCCGCAGGAGGACCTCGCGGCCCACCATCGCGCGTGCGATCTCCTGGGGAGAGGTCCGCGCCACGTCGAGCACGGCCGCGTTGCGGCCCTGGCGCAGGACGGTGACGCGATCGCAGACCGCCATGACCTCGTTGAGCTTGTGGGTGATGAGGATCACCGTCTTGCCGCCGGCGACCAGGCCCCGCAGGATCTCGAACAGCTCGTCGGTCTCCTGCGGCGTGAGCACCGCCGTGGGCTCGTCGAACACGAGGAGCCGCGAGCCGCGGTACAGGATCTTCAGGAGCTCCACGCGCTGCTGGATGCCGACCGGGAGCGCCTCGACCCTCGCGGTCGGATCGACGATCAGGCCGAACCGCTCGGACAGCTCCCGGACCTGGCGCACGGACGCCCCACGGTCCAGCACGAAGCCGCCGGGTTCCTGGCCGAGGACCACGTTCTCCGCGACCGTCATCACCGGCACGAGCTGGAAGTGCTGGTGCACCATCCCGATCCCTGCGGCGATCGCGTCGCGCGGGCCGCGGATGCGCACCGGCTTGCCGTCGATCCGGATCTCGCCCTCGTCGGGGTGCACCAGGCCGTAGAGGATGTTCATCAGCGTCGTCTTGCCGGCGCCGTTCTCGCCGACCACCGTATGGATCTCGCGGTCGCCGACCGTCAGGTCCACGTGGTCGTTCGCCAGGAGGTTGCCGAACGCCTTCGTGATGCCTCGCATCTCGAGGTACTCGCTGGAGCCGGCCTTGCCGGCCTGCGCGAGCGGGACGGCGGCGGTCATTCCCCCACCTCGTACGGCACGCCGTCGGCGGCCGGTGCGGTGGCGCGCCCGACGAATCCCGCGAGAGCCACGACCGTGAGCACGTACGGCGTCGCCGCGACGAGCTGGTCCGGGAAGCCGGTGCCCTGCAGGTTGATGCCCAGCGACTGGCCGAAGCCGAAGAGCAGGCAGGCCAGGAACGCGCCGACCGGGTGCCACTTGCCGAAGATCATGGCCGCCAGCGCGATGAATCCCGCGCCGCTCGTCATGTTGTCGCTGAACGAGTGCGCCACGCTGAGGGCCAGGTACGCACCCCCCAGGCCGGACAGCAGGCCGCTCAGGATCACGCACAGGTAGCGGATCCGGAAGACCGAGACGCCCAGCGTGTCGGCGGCACGAGGATGCTCGCCCACCGCGCGGATGCGCAGTCCCAGGCGCGTCCTGAACAGGAACCACCAGGTGGCGGGCACGGCCAGGATCGCCACCCACACGATGATGTTCTGGTCGCCGATGACCGCGCCCACGAACGGGATCGAGTTCACGACCGGAATGTTGACGTCCGGCAGCGCCGGGATGTCGGACGGCGTCCCGCTGGTGGCGTAGAAGCGGAACATGAGGAAGCTCGTGAGGCCCAGCGCCAGCAGGTTGATGGCCATGCCGGAGACGATCTGGTTGGCGCGCAGGTGGATCGACGCGACCCCGTGGAACGTCGCGATGAGGCCACCGCACACGACGGAGGCGAGGGTCGCCAGCACGATGTCGTGCGTCGCGGCCGCCACGAGCACCGCGAAGAAGGCGCCCACCAGCATCATGCCTTCCATGGCGATGTTGACGACGCCCGAGCGCTCGGAGATCACGCCTCCAAGCGCCGCGAGGGTGAGGGGCGCGGCGAATCGCAGGGTGCCGGCCCAGAGGTCGGGCCGGGTGAACACCGTGACGAACAGGTTGACGATGTCCATCAGGCCGTCGCCTCCGCGATGGCCCGGAGGCCGCCCCGTTTCAGCAGCCACCGGATGAGCATCTCGGCGCCGACGAAGAACAGCACCAGGGCCTGGAGGATCTGCACCAGGAAGCCGGAGATGTTCGCGTTGGCCTGCATGGCGACGGAGCCGTGGATCATGGCGCCGTACAGCAACCCGGCCAGGAAGATGCCGATGGCCGAGTTCTTGCCGACCAGCGCGACCGCGATCGCCTCGTAGCCGTAGCCGGGCGAGAAGCTGTCGTACAGCCGCATCTGCGTCCACACCGGCACCATGCCGGCGAGCCCGGCGAACGCCCCGGCGATGACCATGGCGATCACCAGCCGCCGCGCCACGTTGATGCCGCCGTACGCCGCCGCCTTGGCGTTGAAGCCCACGGCCCGGATCTCGTACCCGAGCGGGGTGCGCCACAGGATCCAGGCGAACACGAGCCCGGCGAGGATCGTCAGGAAGAGGCTGGCGTTCAGCCGGGCGTTGGGCAGGATCCACGATGGCAGGATCACGGGGAAGGCGGCCTGCGGCGGGATCGGCCCGGACTCCGGCGTGCCGAAGGCGTTGCCGGGGGTCATCGGCCCCGCCTCGAGGAGCCAGTGGCTGATGTCGATCGCCACGTAGCTCAGCATCATCGTGGTGATGACCTCGTGGGCCCCGGTCTTGGCCTTGAGCCAACCGGCGATCCCCGCCCAGGCGCCGCCGGCGGCCATGGCGGCCACGATGCAGACGATGATCAGCGGCACGCCCGGCCAGTCCGACAGGGTCGTGGCGACCCAGGTCGAGGCGATGGCGCCCATGTAGAGCTGGCCCTCGGCGCCGATGTTGAACAGGCCGCAGCGGAACGCGAACGACACGGCGTATGCCGCGAGGATCAGGGGGATCGACGAGACGAGTGTCTCGGAGATGTCGAAGGGTGAGCCGACGGCGCCGACCAGCATCTGCTGGTAGGCCGTGATCGGGTTCGACCCGCTGGCAAGCACGACCAGGCCGCCAACGATGATCGCGAGCACGACGGCGAGGAGGGGGGTGACTCCGGCGGCCGCAAGCTGGAGGATGCGACTCCTGGGCGACTCGGGCGGTGCAATGGCGACGGTCACGTCAGGCCCTCGGGGATTGCAGATCGAGGCGGGCCGGACGAACCGACCCGCCTCGATCGAGTGTCTCGGCGGTGTCTACTTGGGGATGGTGGTCGGCGGGACGATGGCCCCGCTCTTGATCTGGTCAGCGATCGCCTGGACCTGGCTGACGATGTCAGCCGGGACCGCGCTGTTCGCCGGCGAGAACCCGGTGGCGTTGTTCTGCAGGCTGAACTCGTTGTCACCGGCCTTGTACGTTCCGTCCTTGACCGCCTGGATCGTCAGGAAGACGGCGACGTCGACCTTCTTGATGGCGCTGGTGATGATCGTGGCCGGAGCGACGTAGTTCTGGTCGGCGTCGACGCCGATGCCGTAGACCTTCTTGTCCACGGCCGCCTGGAGGTATCCGAGGCCGCTCGAACCGGCAACCTGGAAGAGGATCGTCGAGCCGCGCGAGATGTGGTTCAGGCCGATGCTCTTGCCGATGGTCTGGTCCGTGAACGACTGGGAATAGCCGCCCAGGATGGTGATGCTCGGGTCAGCTGCCTTCGCACCCGCGATGTAGCCGGCGATGTAGCGGTCGACCGGCGGGATCGCCAGGCCGCCCATGTAGCTGATGGTGTTGGAGGTCGCGGCGCCGACCTTGCCCTTCTCCATCAGGCCGGCCATGTAGCCCACGACATATCCGGACTCCTGCTCGTGGAAGAACAGGTTGGCCACGTTGGGCAGGTTCACGGTGTTGCCCTTGGCGTCGGCCGGGGCGGTATCGATGGCCGCGAACTTGATATTCGGGTACTGCTTGGCGACGGTGTAGACGGCGTTGGCCATGAGGAACCCGACGGCGATGACGAGCTTGTCGCCCTTCTGCGCGAACGTCGTCAGGTTCGGCACGTACTGCGACTGCTCGCTGGACTGGATGACGTCCACGGTCGCGCCGAGCTGGCACTGGGCCTGCTGCAGGCCGAGGTATGCGAGATGGTTGAAGCTCTTGTCGTTGAGGCCGCCGACGTCCGTGACGAGGCCGATCGCCAGGGTCGGGTCAGGCGTGGCGCAGCTGGCCGACGCGCTCGCGCCGGGGCTCGTGACGGCCGCCTGGCTGGCCGGTGCGGCGGCCGACGCCGGCGCCGAGGCCGGGGCGACCGATGCGGGTGCCGCGACCGAAGCCGGGGCGGCGACCGAGGGGGCCGTGGTTGCGGCAGACGAGCATGCGCCAAACAGGACCGACGCAGCGACTGCCATCGCAAGGCCGACGCGTAACGTTCGCAACGGTACTTCCTCCCACTATGTCGCCCGGACCGGAACGTCCGGTGCGACAACCTTCAACACCAGGGCCATCCCCCGCATGAAGGCTCTCCCCGCCTTCGCCGGCTGCCGCGCGCTCCGACAGCCGCGGTGGTGCGGTTCGAAGTATGCGCGCGGCCGAGAGGCCCGTGCAATGCTAGGACGCACGCGTGAAGCGCGGAGGTGCGTAATGGACTACAACGACCGGGACATACACGGAGGGGCGGGCGATTCGCCCGGCCCGCCACCCGAGCACGGACGGACGGCCGAGCCCGGGCGGGCGATCGAGCGCGATCCCTCCGTGGAGCACGACCCGGCCGCCGAACGCCGCCGGGCCGAGCGCGGACGAGCAGCCGAGGTGCTCGACCTGCAGGAGGGTCGCGGCGGCGTCCAGCTGGCGTCAGTCCCCGAGGCGCGCGGGCTGCTCGGGAAGGCGCACCGTATCGCGATCGTCGGCGCCTCCCCGGACCCGGACCGTCCCTCGTACGGCGTGATGGCCTACCTGATGGCCGCCGGGTACGAGTGCGTGCCGATCAACCCGTCGGCGGCCGAGGTACTGGGCCGCCCCACGTTTCCCGACGTCGTGGCCGCCACGCGCGCCACCGGCCGGTTCGACATCGTGGACGTGTTCCGCCGGCCCGACGCGGCGCCCGAGGTGGCCCGCCAGGCGGTCGAGGCGGGCGCGGGCGCGCTCTGGCTGCAGCTGGGCGTCGTCAGTTGGGAGGCCGCCCGCATCGCGGCCGAGGCCGGGCTGGCCGTCGTGATGGATCGCTGCGCCAAGATCGAGCACGACGCGATGCGCATGCGGGGCGGGTGACCGGCCGAGGCGACCGATGCCACACGCATGGCGGTCGGATGATCCGGCTTCAGCCGACGATCGTGATCGTCCCCCGCATGCCACCCTCGACGTGGCCCGGTTCGTGGCAGGCGAATCCGCATGGCCCGGGGCCCGAGAAGGTGTACGTCAGCGAGGCGGCCGCCATCGGGAGACCTCGGGCCGTGCCGATGGACCCGGATCAGTGGACGGCGAACCCGGCGACGATCAGGACGATGCCCAGGACGCCCGCGGCGATCCACGGCTGAGCGCGTCGCCGCAGCTCGGCCTCCATCAGGTCGGCGCTGGACGGGCCGGGTTCGGTCGGGCGACCACGCCACGACTCGTACCGACGGATGTTGTCCTGCTGCGCGCGCATCGCCTGGTACCGCCGCCAGTACGGCACGCCACGGACGTATGCGGCGACCACGAGCGCCGCACCACCCACCCACAGGACCACGTTCACGGGGCTCATGACCCACCACGCTCGAGCCGCTCGCGGACCAGCCCCTGCACCATCCCGGCGTTGGCCTGCCCGCGCGTGGCCTTCATGACCTGGCCGACGAGGAACCCCACCGCCTGCTGCCTGCCGGCCCGGTAGTCCGAGACGGCCGCCTGGTTCGCCGCGAGCACCTCGTCGATGGCCGCGACGAGGGCTCCGGTGTCGGAGATCTGGCTCAGTCCCAGGTCCGACACGATGCGCTCCACGGGTTCTCCCGTGTCCACGTGCCGGGCGAGCACTTCCTTCGCGTTCGTGCCGGAAATGCGGCCGTCCCCGACCATCGCGACGAGGCGCGCCAGCTCGGCGCCGGCGACGTGCCCGCCGTCCCCGCGGGCCTTCGCGATGCGCAGATACTCCCCGGTCACCCAGTTCGCGAGCGACTTGGCCGCCGGCGACGCGGTCCCCTGCGCGACGCTCGCGGCGAGGGCCTCCTCGAACAGGGCGCCGGCCGCCGGGTCGGACACGATCACGCCGGCGTCGTACGGCGACAGGCCCAGAGACGACACGTAGCGCTCCCGCCGGGCCGCCGGCAGCTCCGGGAGGGCGGCGCGGATCTCCGCGAGCCAGGCCGGGTCGGGCCTCAGTGGGGGCAGGTCGGGCTCCGGGAAGTACCGGTAATCGTCCGAGTCCTCCTTGATCCGCATCGTGTACGTCTCGTTGTGCACGTCGTCCCAGCCGCGCGTCTCCTGCACGAGCGTCTCGCCCGCCTCGAGCGCCCGCGTCTGCCGGTCGATCTCGTGGGCGATCGCCCGCTCGACCGCGCGGAACGAGTTCATGTTCTTGACCTCGGTCCGCGTGCCGAACGCCTCGGTCCCGGTGAGCCTGATCGAGACGTTCGCCTCGACCCGCATCTGGCCGTTCTCCATCTCCGCGTCGGACGCGCCGATCGTGCGGAGCAGGATGCGCAGCTCCTCGGCGTAGCGCCGGGCCTGCTCGGCCGTGCGGATGTCCGGTTCCGTGACGATCTCCATGAGGGGCAGGCCCGAGCGGTTGAAGTCGACGAGGCTGATCCGCCTTCCCAGCTCGTCGGTCGTGTGCTGCAGGCGTGCCGTGTCCTCCTCGAGGTGCGCCCTGCGGATGCGGACCGTGAACGGCCCCTCGCTCGTGTCGAACGACAGGTGGCCGTTGGCGGCAAGCGGCAGGTCGTACTGGCTGATCTGGTAGCCCTTGGGGAGGTCGGGATAGAAGTAGTTCTTGCGGTCCCAGCGCGTGACCGGCGCGAGCTCGGCGTCGATCGCGAGGCCCGTCGCCAGGACCAGCTCCACGGCCCTGCGGTTGATCACGGGGAGGACGCCCGGGAGCCCCAGGCACACCGGGCACGTGCGGGAGTTCGGGCCCGCGTCGCGCAGGTCGGTCGAACAGGCGCAGAACATCTTGGACGCGGTGCGCAGCTGGGCGTGCACCTCGATCCCGATGACGGCCTGCCAGCGGCCCGCGTCGGGCGGACCGGGCGCGGCAGTCGGCTCGTCCGGCCGTCGCGCCGGCGGCGACGTCAGCCATCGCGCCGGCCCGCCGTGGTTCGCGCCACGAACCGCTCGATGCGCACGAGCGCCTCCTCGAGCTGCTCGTAGCTCGTCGCGTAGCACGCGCGAACGTGGCCCTCCCCGGACGGACCGAAGACGTCCCCGGGCACGACCGCCACGTGCTCCTCGAACAGCAGGCGTTCGCCGAACTGGTCGCTCGTCAGCCCGGTCACGCTCACGTCCGGGAACGCGTAGAACGCGCCCTGCGGGTCCGGCGTCGGCAGCCCGATCCGGTTGAGCCCGGCCACGAACATGCGGCGCCGCCGGTCGTACTCCGCGAGCATTCGCACGACGTCCGGCTCCGCCTCCTGCAGGGCCACGAGCGCGGCATCCTGGGCCGTGGTGGGCGCGCACATGATCTGGTACTGGTGGACCTTGAGGATTCCCACGAGGATGTCGCGCGGCGCGCAGACGTAGCCCACGCGCCAGCCCGTCATCGCGTACGCCTTCGAGAACCCGCCGAGGGTCACCGTCCGCTCCCGCATCCCGGGGAGGCTCGCGATCGCCTCGTGCCGGTGGTCGCCGTAGACGAGCCGGTCGTAGATCTCGTCGCTGACCACCACGAGGTCGTGGCGCACCGCGATGTCCGCGAGGGCCCGCAGCGTCGCGGGTGGCAGGACGGCGCCCGTCGGGTTGCACGGGTAGCCGAGGAACAGCACCTTGGTGCGCGGCGTGACGCGGCGCTCGACCTCGTCCGGGTCGAGCGCGAAGCCGTCGGACGCGCGCGTCGGCACGTGCACGGTCGTTCCGCCGGCGAAAACGATGGCCGGCATGTACGCCACGTAGGAAGGCTCGTGCAGCAGGACTTCGTCGCCGGGGTCCACGAGCGCGGTCATCGTCGCAGCCACGGCCTCGGATGCCCCGATCGTCACGACGACCTCGGTGGCCGGGTCGTACGCGACGCCGTACCGCCGCTCGAGGTTCTCCGCGATGGCCCGCCGCAACTCCAGCGTGCCCAGGTTGCTCGTGTAGTGGGTCCTGCCGGCCTCGAGCGACCGCACGCCGGCCCGCACCACGACGTCGGGCGTCGTGAAGTCGGGCTCGCCCACCCCGAGCGAGATGACGTCGGGCATCGTGGCCATGACGTCGAAGAACTTGCGGATGCCGGATGCCGGCACGGTCGACAGCCGGCTCGCGAGCCGGGAGCGGGTCGCCGTGGCCTCGGTCGCGGGCGTCTGGATGGGCGTCGACATCGTCATTCCTCCCGATCAGGCCGGGCCGTGGCTGGCAGCCGGGGCGCGGGCGTGGCCGGATCGGCGAGTGCCGGGAGGTCCGGATGGCTCGAGCCGCCGCCAGCCGGCGTCGGCCGTGATCGCCTCGTAGGCCCGCCCGATGCGGAGCACGCGTCCCTCGTCCCAGGCCCGTCCGATGACCTGGAGGCCGACCGGCAGTCCCTCGGACAGGCCGCACGGGACCGAAAGGCCCGGCAGGCCCGCCACGTTGACCGGCAGCGTGCACGCGTCCGACAGGTACATCGCCACCGGGTCGTCGAGCCGCGCGCCGAGCGGGAACGCGACCGTGGGGCTGGTCGGAGCGACGATCGCATCCACGCGCTCGAACGCCGCGTCGAAGTCCCCCTTGATCAGGGTCCGCACCTTCTGCGCCTTGACGTAGTAGGCGTCGTAGTAGCCGGCCGACAGCGCGTACGTGCCGAGCATGAGCCGGCGCTTGACCTCGTCGCCGAACCCGGACCCTCGCGTCGCGAGGTAGTTCGCGAGCACGTCGCCGTCGCGCACGGAGTGGCCGTACCGGATGCCGTCGTAGCGGGCCAGGTTGGCCGACGCCTCGGCCGGCGCGATGATGTAGTACGTGGCGAGCCCGTAGTCCGTGTGCGGCAGCGAGACGTCGACGATCTCGGCACCGGCCGACTCGAGCGCCCGCACGGCCTCGCTGACGCGCGCCTCCACGCCGGGCTCCATGCCCGGCACGAAGTACTCGCGGGGCAGGCCGAGCCGGAGGCCGCGCAGGATGCCGGACGCCGCATCGTCGTCGGCGGGCAGGTCCGCCAGGTAGTCGGGGACGGGGATCGGGCTCGACGTCGAGTCGCGGTCGTCGCGGCCGGCGACGCGTCTGCAGGAGCGCGGCGACGTCGCGCACGTCGCGCCCGAGCGGCCCGATCTGGTCGAGCGAGCTGGCGAACGCGACGATGCCGTACCGGCTGACGCGCCCGTACGTGGGCTTCATCCCGGCGATGCCGCAGAGCGCCGCCGGCTGGCGGATCGAGCCCCCCGTGTCGGTGCCGATCGAGAGCGGCGCGTGGTAGGCAGCGACGGCCGCCGCCGACCCGCCGCTGCTGCCGCCCGGCACACGCGCCAGGTCCCACGGATTCGCGGTCGGGCCCCAGGCGCGAATGCTCGGTCGAGGAGCCCATCGCGAACTCGTCCATGTTGGTCTTGCCCGGCACGACGCCGCCCGCGGCCCCGATGCGCTCGGCGATGTGGGCGTCGAACGTGCCCACGAAGCCGTCGAGGATGCGGCTTCCCGCCGTCGATGTCTGGCCGCGCGTCACGACCAGGTCCTTCAGGGCGACGGGGATCCCGGCGAGCGGCGGCAGCGCGGCGATCGCGCCGGGCCCCGAGCTGCGCGCCGCGGCGATGCGGGCGTCCGCGGCATCCGCCACCGCCCGCGCCCGCTCGTCGTCGAGGAACCGCCAGGCATGCAGGCCGCGGTCGGTCGCGTGCGCCAGCGCCAGGTGGGCGTCCACGAGCTCGCGCGAGCTGAACTCGCCCGCGCGAAGGCCGCCGGCCATCTCGTGCGCGAACAGCCGTGTCGGATCGCGCCCGGTCACCGCGCGCATCCCGGTCGTCGAGCCCGGGCCATCAGTCTGCGCCTTCGACGACGACGGGCACGACGAAGTAGTCGCCCTGGCGCTCCGGCGCCCCCAGCAGCGCCTCGTCCGGCGACAGCGACGGCCCGGGCGTGTCCTCGCGGAGGATGTTCTCGAGCTCGATGGTCTGGGCGGTCGGCGGGATCGAGGCGGTGTCGAGCTCGGAGAGCACCAGGTACTGGTCGAGGATGTGGTTGAGCTGGCCCTCGAGGCGCGTCAGCTCGTCCTCCGAGAGGCCCAGGCGCGCAAGGAGCGCGACGTGCTCGACGTCGGCGCGGGACAGGGTGGCCATGCGCGGATGATAGCGGACGCCCCTCCCCGGGCGGCCGATCCCGCGACCGGCCGGCGGCTCAGCCGGCGTCCTGGCCGGCGAGCAGGCGACGGAGCCCGTCCTCGTCAATCACCGGAACGCCGAGCTCCTGCGCCTTCGCGAGCTTCGAGCCCGCGTTCTCGCCCGCCACGACGTAGTCCGTCTTCCTGGACACGGAGCCTGCCGGGTGACCACCGGCGGCCCGGATCGCCATCCTCTGCCTCCTGGCGGCTGAAGCCGGGCAGCGTCCCGGTCACGACCACCGTCTTGCCCGCAAGGGGCCCCGTCGCGCCGCCTCCCGCCGCGAACGGGATGGCCACCGGGCGCTCCGCCTCGACGCCGGCGGCGACCAGGTCGTCGATCACCGCTCCCGTCGCCTCGTCGGCGAAGTAGCGGGCGATCGCCTCGGCGACGACGCCTCCGACACCCGGGACTTCCTGGAACCGCTGCGGCGCGTCCCGTGCGGTCCCACGCAGGGCCGCCGCCACCCGTGCCGTCCAGCCGTCCCGCCCACCCAGCGGCTCGCCGTCGCCCGGCGGCCACGTGCGCGCCGCCCAGTCGGCCAGGTCGATCGCCGTCTGCTCCCCGACCTGCGGGATCCCGAGCGCGTTGAGGATCCGCGCGAGAGGCCGGCGTCGCGAGCGCTCGATGGCGGCGGCCAGGTTCTGTGCGCTCTTCCGCGCGAACCGGTCGAGCGTCTCGAGGTCCTCCGCCCGCAGCCGGTAGAAGTCGCCGCGGCTGCGAACCATGCCGCGCTGCAGCAGCTGCTGGAGCACGGCCCACCCGGCGCCCTCGATGTCCATGCCGCCCCGCCCGACGAAGTGCGCGTACTCCTGGACCACGCGCGCGGGGCACTCCGGGTTCGGGCAGTAGTGGCGGACGGCGCCCTCGTCGCGGACGACGGGCGTGCCACAGACCGGGCAGCGCTCGGGCATCTCGAAGACGCGCTCCGTGCCGGTTCGCCGTTCGACGAGCGGCCGGACCACCTCCGGGATCACGTCGCCGGCCTTCTGCAGGATCACGCGGTCGCCGATGCGGATGTCCTTGCGCCGCACCTCGTCGAGGTTGTGCAGCGTGGCCCGGGACACCGTGGAGCCGGCCACCTTCGCGGGAACCAGGTGGGCGACCGGGGTCAGCGTCCCGGTCCGCCCGACGTACGGCACGATGTCCTCGACGCCGGTCTCGACCTGCTCCGGCGGGAACTTGTACGCGATGGCCCAGCGTGGCGCGCGGGCGACCATGCCCAGCCTGCGCTGCTGGTCGAACCGGTCCACCTTGACGACGACACCGTCGGTCTCGTACTCGAGGTGGTGCCGTGCCTCCTGCCAGCGCTCGAGGAATTCCAGCACGCCCTCGATGTCGAGGCCGGACTCCCGGTGCGGCTCGACGGCGAACCCGAGCGCGGCCAGGCGGTCGAGCGCCTCCGACTGCGACGAGACCGCGGCGGGCGGCGCCTGGGCGGGGTCGTCCTCGGCTGCGCGGGCGGCGCCGGCGCCCGCCGGCTCGAGCAGCTGGTACGCCCAGAACGCGAGGCGCCGGCTGGCCGTGACGGCCGGATCGAGCTGGCGCAGGGACCCGGCGCCGCTGTTGCGCGGATTGGCGTACAGCGGCAGCCCGGCTTCCTCCCGCTCGCCGTTGATCCGCGCGAACTCCGCCCGGGGCATGTAGACCTCCCCGCGCACCTCCAGGTCCAGCGGTTCGGAGAGCCGCTCCGGGATCGTGCGGATCGTGCGCAGGTTCGGCGTCACGTCCTCGCCCGTGGACCCGTCGCCGCGCGTGGCGCCACGGGCAAAGCGCCCATGCTCGAAGCGCAGGCTGACCGCGAGCCCGTCGATCTTCAGCTCGGCGACATACCGGAGATCGGCGGCGGGCTCCGGCGCGGGGGGCAGGCCCAGGCCCCTGCGCACTCTCGCGTCGAAGGCGCGCAGCTCGTCCTCGCCGAACGCGTTCGAGAGCGACAGCATCGGCCGTTCGTGGCGGACCTCGGCGAACCGGCCGGCCGGTGCGGCACCGACGCGCTGGGTGGGCGAGTCGGGCGTCCGCAGATCGGGGTTCGCCTCCTCCAGCTCCACGAGCTCACGCATCAGCGCGTCGTACTCGGAATCCGCGAGGTCGGGCGCGTCGTCGACGTAGTACTGCCGGTTGGCGCGCTCGATCAGGTCGCGAAGCTCGGACGCGCGAGCCGCCGGATCGGCGATGTCGTCCATGGCCTCAATGGTACGAAATGAGGACACGGATCATCCCGCACCGTTCATACCTGACGCCCCCTGACAGGTATGCCGCCGCACACTCCCGGCCATGGACCGAACAGACCTGCTGATCTCGATGGCGGACGGGCGCGCGGCGCTGCGGCTGACGCTGGCCGGGCTGACCGAGCCGCAGATGGAGGACGTCGTCAACGGAGCGTGGACGCGGCGGGACGTCCTCGCCCACCTCGAGGCATGGGAGCGCCGCACGGTGTCGCTGCTCGAGACGCTGCGCCGGGGATGGGATCCGGGCGGGTCGGACGATTCCTCGTCGTGGGACGTCATGAACGAGCGCTTCTTCGAGGAGAACCGGCACCGGTCGCTCGCCGACGTCCGGCGCGGGGAGTCCGACGCGTACGACGCGCTCGTCCGGATGGTCGAGGAATTGCCCGACGAGGACCTGTTCGAGCCGGACCGTTTCGCCTGGACCGATGGCCGCCCGTTCGCCGGCTGGATCCTGGGCAACACCAGCGAGCACTACGCGGAGCACATGGCCCAGCTCGAGCCCACCGTGACGCCGGCGCGGCCCGCGGTCTGAGCCGCGGCGGGACGCGGCAACGCGCCGCCTGATCGCCCGACACCGGCGCGGCCCGCGGTCTGAGCCGCGAGGGCTACCCGAGAAGTTCGAGGTTCGCCAGGCTCGCCAGGAGCACCTTGATGCCGCGATCGGGGAAGGCCACCGTGACCTCCTCGTCATCGCGCGTGAGCTTGGAGCTGACCACCCTCCCCTCCCCGAACGCCGCGTGGCGGACGCGGTCGCCGTCGCGGAATCGGCGCTCGCCCGGCACGACGGGGCGCGGCGGCCGCACGGCCGGGGGTGCGGGCACGCGACCCTGCGTCCCACCGGGCCCTGGACGCGCGGTGCCGTAGTACGTGGCGCGGCGCGCGTCGAGGTCCCGGGATGGCCGGAACGGCGTCCCGGCCGGCGGCGCACCGGGTGGAGGCGCGAATCCGCCCCCGGGCGGAAGGTGGCGCGGCCCGATCGGGCGCTGCACGGTGCGCTCGCGGCCGCCGGGAGTCCGCCCGAATCCGCCGGGCCGGTCACGCCCGAAGACGACGTCGAGGTCGAGGATGCCCCCCGTCCGCTCGACAGCCGGCCGCTGGTCCTCGTCGACGTCATCGTCGCGCGACACGAGCCGGGGCCCGTGCAGCAGGGCCGGCGGGATCTCGAGCAGGAACCGGCTCGGGATGGCGAACCCGCCCCTCCCGAACGTGACCCTCGAGGCCGCGTGGGTGAGGTACAGCCTGTGCATCGCGCGCGTCATGCCCACGTACGCGAGGCGTCGTTCCTCGGCCATCTGCCGCTCGTCGTCGAGCGAGCGGTTGTGCGGCAGGATCCCCTCCTCCATCCCGGCGATGAACACGATGGGGAACTCGAGCCCCTTCGCGGCGTGGAGCGTGATCAGCGTCGCGGCGTCCGCGTCGCGCTCGTACGTGTCCTGCTCGGCGACGAGGGCGGTCTCCTCGAGCAGCCGGTCGAGCGCATCCTCCGGTGAGAGATCCCCGTACCGCTCGACGACTTCGCGCAGTTCCAGCAGGTTCGCCCACCGCTCCTCGCCCTCGGCGGAACCGTCATGGAGCATGGCGCGGTAGCCGGACTGCTCCAGCACCTCGTCGAGCAGTTGCGGCAGGGGCAGGATGGCCACCCGCGCGCGCAGGCGACCCACCAGGCCGCCGAAGTCGGAGAGGGCGTTCCTCGCGCGGGATCCGAGGAGCGGCGACTCCGCCGCGGCCAGCACGGCCTGCCACGTGTTCCCTTCCCGCTGCGCACCCAGCCGCCGCACCTCCTCGACGGTCTTCTCGCCGATGCCGCGCGGTGGCACGTTCAGGACTCTCTCGAACGCGATCTGGTCGTGGTCGTTGCGCAGCACGCGGAGGTACGCCAGCGCGTCCTTCACCTCGCGTCGCTGATAGAAGCGCGTGCCGCCCACCAGCTGGTAGCGGAGCCCCCACCGGAGGAACGCCTCCTCGATCGGCCGGCTCTGGGCGTTCGTGCGGTACATCACGGCCACGTCCCGGAGCGCGTAGAGCCGGTCGTCGCCCTCGTCGCTGCGCCAGCCGACCACCGAGCCACCTGCGCCCCGGCCGTGGGCCAGCGCGTCCACCTGCCGGGCGATCCAGTCGGCCTCCTCGTCCTCCGAGTCGGCCTCGAACCGCTCGATCAGCACGCCTTCCGGGTTGGCCGTCCAGAGCTTCTTGTCCGTGCGCTCTGCGTTGCGGGAGACGACGGCGTGCGCGGCGTCGAGGATCCGCTGCGTGGACCGGTAGTTCTGCTCGAGCTTGACGACCGTGGCATCGGGATAGTCCCGCTCGAAGTCCAGGATGTTGCGGAGATCGGCGCCACGCCAGCTGTAGATGCTCTGGTCGTCGTCGCCGACCACGGCCAGGTTGCGTCGCCTGGCCGCGAGGTGCCGGATCCAGAGGTACTGCGCGCGGTTCGTGTCCTGGTACTCGTCGACGTGGATGTAGCGCCAGCGGTCCTGGTAGCGGGTGAGGGCTTCGGGGGACTGCTCGAAGAGGCGAAGGCCCTCGAGCAGGAGGTCGTCGAAGTCGAGCGCGCTCGCCTCGCGGAGGCGCGCATGGTAGCGGCGGTACGCCTTCGCCGCGAGCCGCTCCTGGTACGTGTGCGACGACTGCTCCGCCTCGTCGGGACCGATCAGGTCGTTCTTCCAGCGCCCGATCTGCCCGAGCACGGCCTGCGGCCGGGTCTCGCCGGTTCCGGGCAGGTCCAGGTCGCGGAGCACCTGCCGCATCAGGCCGACCTGGTCGTCCTGGTCGTAGATCGTGAACCGCGGGTCGATGCCGATCGCTCCCCCGTCCCGGCGCAGGACGCGCGCGCAGAGCGCGTGGAACGTCCCCATCGCGACGTCGCGCCCGTTCTCGCCGACCAGCCCGAGGATGCGCTCCCGCATCTCGGCGGCCGCCTTGTTCGTGAACGTCACCGCGAGGATGTGCCACGGCTTCACGCCACGGACGCCGATCAGGTGCGCGACGCGGTGGGCGAGCACGCGCGTCTTTCCCGATCCGGCGCCCGCCAGGATCAGGAGCGGGCCGTCGCTCGTGGTGACGGCACGAGCCTGCTCGGGGTTGAGCCGCGACACGATCTGGGCCTCGAGCTCGGCCCGCCTGGGATCGGGCCCCGCCGACGCGGGGCCATCATCGTCGCCGGTCGCGGGCGCGTCGGTCGGCCACGGCGCGTCGGACGGCCAGGGAGGATCCTGGAGCGCGGAGGGCACTCCGGGAGCCGCCGGGGCGCCCACCGCAGGCTCCTCGGGGGCACGCGCCGTCGGCTCGTCGGACCGGGGGATGTTCACCGGCCCATTCTACCGGCGGCCCCGGGAGGCCCTCGGGAAGGTCGGACTGCCGGCCCGGGAATCGCGAAGGCCCGGACCTCGCGGCCCGGGCCTCCATCGAGCGGGCGCCTGCCCGCGATCCGTCGGACTAGTAGTCCATGTCGTGGTCGTGGCCACCGCCGGCGGCCGGTTCCTTCTTCTCGGGCAGATCGGTGATGAGCGTCTCGGTCGTCAGGACCATGCCGGCGATCGAGGCGGCGTTCTGCAGCGCCGAGCGCGTCACCTTGGCCGCGTCGACGATGCCCTTGTCGAACATGTTGCCGTACTCGCCGCGGAGCGCGTCGTAGCCCTCGCCCTTGGCGGCGTCGCGGACGGCCGCGACGATGACCGAGCCCTCGCTGGCCGGCGTTCTCGGCGATCTGGCGGATGGGCGCCTCGAGCGCGCGCCGCACGATGGTGACGCCGATCTTCTCGTCGCCCTCGAGCTTGAGCGAGTCGAGCGCCGGGATCGCCTGCAGCAGCGCGGTGCCGCCCCCGGCGACGAGGCCCTCCTCGACGGCCGCACGGGTGGTCGAGAGCGCGTCCTCGATGCGGTGCTTCTTCTCCTTGAGCTCGACCTCGGTCGCGGCACCGACCTTGATGACGGCGACGCCGCCGGCCAGCTTGGCGAGGCGCTCCTGCAGCTTCTCGCGGTCGTAGTCGGAGGTGGTCTCCTCGATCTGCGCCTTGATCTGCGTCATCCGGCCCTTGATCTCGTCCGGGTTGCCGTCGCCCTCGATGATCGTCGTGTCGTCCTTGGTCGCGACGATCGCGACGTGCGCCGCCGAGGTCCTCGGGAACGACGCTGTCGAGCTTGCGGCCGAGCTCCTCGCTGATGACGTGCCGCCGGTCAGGATCGCGATGTCGCGCAGCATCTCCTTGCGGCGATCGCCGAAGCCCGGCGCCTTGACGGCGAGCACGCTCATCGTGCCCTTGAGCTTGTTCACGACGAGCGTGGCGAGCGCCTCGCCGTCGACGTCCTCGGCGACGATGAGCAGCGGCCGTCCGAGCTGCGACGGCCTTCTCGAGCGCCGGGAGCAGGTCCTGGATGCTCGAGATCTTCTTGTCCGTGACGAGGATCGCGGCGTTCTCGAGGACCGCTTCCATGCGGTCCGGGTTGGTCACGAAGTAGGCCGAGATGTAGCCGCGGTCGAACTGCATGCCCTCGACGTATTCCTTCTCGAGGCCGATCGACTGGCCCTCCTCGACGGTGATGACGCCGTCCTTGCCGACCTTGTCCATCACCTCGGCGATCATCTCGCCGACCTCGGGATCGGCGGCGCTGATGGCGGCCACGTTCGCGATGTCCTCGCGCGTTGTCGACGGGGCGGGCGTTCTGCTTGATCTCCTCGACGATCGCGCTCGACGGCCTTGTCGAGGCCGCGCTTGACGATCATCGGGTTGGCGCCGGCGGTGACGTTCTTGCAGACCCTCGGTCACGAGCGCCTGGGCCAGCACGACCGCGGTGGTCGTGCCGTCGCCGGCGACGTCGTCGGTCTTGGTCGCGACTTCCTTGAGCAGCTGGGCGCCCATGTTCTCGAAGGGCTCGTCGAGCTCGATGTCGCGCGCGATCGTCACGCCGTCATTGGTGATCGTCGGCGCGCCGAACTTCTTGTCGAGCACGACGTTCCGGCCCTTGGGGCCGAGCGTGACCTTGACCGCGTCGGCGAGGCGGTCGACGCCCTTCTTGAGCGAGCGACGAGCGGTCTCGTCGAAGATGAGTTGCTTCGCCACGTGTGGTGTGACCTCCTTGGAATTCGCAACGGGCGCGGCACGCCCTCTGCGAGGACCGGCCTCTCGCTGGCGGCCGGGATCGCCGGCCTAGTCCTCGACGATCGCGAGGATGTCCTTCTGGCTGACGATGAGCAGCTCTTCGCCATCGACCTTGAACTCGGTGCCCGCGTACTTCGCGTACAGGACCTTGTCGCCCTCCTTGACGTCCATCGGCTCGCGCTTGCCCTCATCGTCAGGACCGGCCGGGGCCGGCAGCGATGATGGTGCCCTCCTGGGGCTTTTCCTTGGCGGTGTCGGGCAGCACGATGCCGCTCTTGGTCATCTCCTCGCGGGGAGTCGGCTTGATGACGACCCGGTCGCCGAGCGGCCGGAGCTTGTGTCGCAGTGGCAGTCGCCAACGCGAAATCCTCCTGGTTGTGCTGCCGGTCGTGGCGCCGGGTCGGCGCGGTCGCCGTACGCGTGGTGCGACGTCCGAGCGAGCCGGCTGCCGATCCGGTCCGAGCCGTTTGGGTTGGCAACCCTCGCGCGCGGAGTCTTAGCACTCTCGCGCGGAGAGTGCTAAGAGCCTACGCAGGGCGGGCCCGGCTGTCAAGACCTTGTACTTGGTGGGGAACCACGATCCGATTCGCTACATGACCGTGTACGGCTGCGCTGCAGTACGGTCAGCGTCGCCAAGATGACGGGGACGTGGCCCTTGCCGACCGTTCAACCCCTCCCGACTATCCAACCGGGCGTCGCCGCCGACCAGGTACGAGCCCGTGGACCGGGTCAGGGCGAGGGCTAGCCGGGTCACGGCATGGAGGAGCTGCGTGAACCTGATCAGGGCGATCACCCTGCCGATCGAGCGCCGCCGCGCGGGATCCTGGGCGAGCCGCGTCAGGCGCCGGGTCCGCGGCGTGGCCCCCGGTCAGTGACCGGCGAAGTGCCGAGCCACCGCGGCGAACGCCTCCTTGGGTTCCCAGGGCATGTCCGGGTAGACCGTGCCGTGTCGCCCGCCGGGCAGCGCCTTCACGAGGGACATGGAGTCCATGTCGAGGTCGTAACGAGGATCGTCGTCGGTGATGGCCCTCGGGTGTCGCGAAGGTCGAGAGCAGCGCGCCGGCCACCCCTGCACGTTCGAGTTCGTCGAGTGTCTCGGCGACCTCGCGAGCCTGCATGGCCTCGTCCCGCTGGAACGTGCCCGTCAGGCGGGGCCGGACGAACCGCCCGATCAGCGGGAGGCGTGTGGAGCGCTGAGCCGCTTGCCCGTCGGTGACACCGAAGCCCAGGGCGCCCGAACTCTCGGCGCCACGGAAGGTCCGCATCCCGAACTCGGTGACGATCACCGGCTTGCCCGTGGCCAGGAAGGGTTCGAGCATCTGGACGTAGCGGTCCCTGGTGCGCGAGCTTCGCGGTAATGGTCGACGCCCACGTAGTCGAAGGGCCCCCAGTCCAGCTGCTCGAAGACGAGCGAGGCGTAGGTGAGCGGGCCACCGAACCGGGCGCGCAACCTGGGCACGAGGTCAGCCAGGTATGCCCTGAGCTTCCCGTTGCCGAGCAGCGCCGGGTCACTCTTGAAGTTCTGTACGCGCTCGGGGATGTTCTTGCCGGGGAGGATCCCCGGCATGAACAGCGTGAGTTCGCTGCCGGCGACGAAGACCACCCGCCCCGGATGGGCCGCCTCCAGCGTTGCGGCCACCTCGGCCGCGCCCACGAGTCGGGTCGTCGTCTCCTCCGGTGGGTACCCGAAGCAGGCCGGCGAGAACCAGACTTCGAGCCCGAGCCCGAGGGCCGGCTCGGTGGCGGCCGTCAGCCGTCCGACGTCGCTGCCCCCGATGCGCACGGCGTTGGCGTGCAGGTCGTCGCGGATGATTTCGAGCTCGCGGCGCACGACCGACATGTCGAGGGCCGCTCGACGTGTCGAGATGGCATCGCCGACCGGGCCAGGGAAGAACGCGGTCCCCGTGTCGTAGTGGACTCCCCGGTGCTCCATCTCGCCTCGATTCCGGCCCCACGGCCTAACTACGTGTGATTGCGAGTGATCACGCGAACGGCACCGCGAAATCGCAGTCGGGTAGCGCTCGTCTCAGTGACCGGCTCGCTCGCAGAGGTAGGTGAGTCGCATGCCGAGATCCTCGGGCCTGAGGGCGAGACGCTCGGGGTCGATCCCGTGCTCGGCAGCCCAGGCGCGCAACGCCTGCGACACGAGCTGCCATTGCGCGCCCGGGTTCCCGCCCGGGCCAGCCGACAGCGCGCCGTTCGGTAGCGCGACGAATGCCTCGCGATGCGCGGGTTCGGTCCGCAGGCTCAACTCCGGGTAGTGCGATGCGAGCGCCTGCGCCGCTGCCTGCGGGACCGGCCTGCACATCTCGACCGGGCCGTCGCTGTCGGCGCTCACCTCGCCCCAGTAGATCGCGAACATCGCCCCTTCTCGCCCCTCCATCTTCGGCAGTGGTCGCTCGCGCAGGACCCCGATGAACTCCTTGCCGAGCGCCCATGCGCCCTGTTCGTCGACGTTGCGCTTCAGGCAGAGCAGGCTCCGCGCGGGCATCTCCCGCGTCGCGACGTCGTACAGGACGGACCTCTCTCCACGCAGTCGCTTGACGAGGTATCCGGCGAGTTCGCGCCGCGCGTCGTGGGCGGTCTCGGCGTCCCGCCAGTGCACCGCGACGCGTTCCGCGGCCTCGGCGGGATCGCATGCGAGCAGCTCCCGGATCGCGCCCAGCGGCAGGTCGAGCTGGCGCAACATGGCCACGAGACGCGCCTGTTCGAGTTGCGCCTCGTCGTAGTAGCGATAGCCCGAGGCGCGGTCGACGCGCGCAGGCACCAGCACGCCCATCTCGTCGTAGAGACGAAGCGCCTTGATCGACAGGCGCGAGCGCCGTGCGAACTCGCCGATGCTGACTTCTTCCAACGGCTCACTCACTCGTCGTCGAGCCGGACGGCCCCGATTGACCGAGTGTGCGGCCTCCCCCAGGGTGAGAGTCAAGCCCGCTCTCGGGGTCCCATGATGACGGTATGCCGCCCTCCGATGCCCTCAGACGTGGTTCGGGCGCGCGGACGTGACCGCCGGCGGGACACCCTATGCGAAGTCGTACGCGGAGGCGCCTGGGAGGGGCAGCTCAATTCGCTGCGCGGCGCATGACTTCGCACTGACGCGCAGCACCACACGGTCGGTTGACGACTGTCCAGGATTTCGCCTGCGAGGCCGGCCTGCGTAGCGGTACGCAGCCGATCATGGTCCCCACCATGCGTGCGTCCGCCACGTGCCGCCTGGCGGCCCTCAGGTCAGCGGCGACACGCCGAGTGTCAGCGCAAGGATGACGAACACGACGAGGATCACTACCAGGGAGGCGCGCCCGACGGGTCCCGGACATGGCAGGATCCCGTTGCTGCGTCCCCGGATGAGATCGTCCGGTCCGGAAGAGACCCTGACAGCTCGCTCATTCGGTGTGCGCGACGGGATCCTGCCGCCGGAGTCGCCGCTCGGGCCGGCTCCGGCAGTGGCGACGGTCCGACTCCCAGGGTCGGGGTCAGCCACTCGTCCCTGGAGGGAGGGACGCCGATAGAGTGTGGCGGACGGGGCGCCGGCGTCATGACGGGCCGTCATGGGCTCGGGTGCGCCGGCGCCGAAGGCGTCCCATCGAGGTCGGCATGTCGTGGCCGCGGTCACGGCCAGCAATGGCCTGCTCGGACATGCCGCCCCTTCGCGCCCCGCGCGACGACATTCGCCGCGGTGACTTGGCGTGCAGCCAGCGTGTCGTCAGCGGCCCGTGATCTGCGTCACAGACGGATCACGCCAAGGAGCAACAGGACGACCACCACGATGACGATGACACCGACGATCCCGATCCCGCCGCCTCTGTTCATCTCGATCTCCCATCCACTGACGGTCGTAGCTTCATGTCGACTGCCTGGGCGTCGCAGCCGGGTCACCCTGGGGATGTCCCCGCTCACGGCCGGCCGTGCGCACGTCGTCGCCCAGGTTCCCGAGGTCCTTGCTGGCCTCATCGCCGGCGTTGCCCACGCGGTCCTTGAGGTCGGTGCCGTCCACCCCACGGGCGGACTTCCTGACCCTGGTCTTGATGTCGCGGTAGGTGTGCTTCACGTCGTCCATCGAGCCATCTCCCTTCGGTCGGTCGCAGACGAAGCGCGCTCGTCCGTGGCCATCCGTGCGTTGCCCGGCCAGGTCGCACCATCGCAGGCGCCTGCGGTGAACCGCGCGCTACCCGGGTCGCTTCAACTGGTCGGCAGCGTCGCGCTCCAGGACGGCGAGACGGGTGTAGTAGTCCGGGAACTCCTTCAGGTGGGCGAGCGCGATCTTGCCCGTCATGATCGAGTCGTCGCCGGTGACGTTGGTCTCCGGGTCCCGGAGGCCGTGTTCGAGCTCGACACCGAGCCCCATCCGGAACTGCTCGAGGTCGCACCCGAGGGCCCCGAAGTCGATCCCGAGCTCGGTCGCGATGGCGTGTGCCTCGGCGCTCGTGAACGATCGCCTGGTGGCCGGCTCAACCGTCTTCACTGCGGTCTCCTCTGCGTGCACTCAAACCGATTCGCGCGGGAAGGTCCCGACGGCCCCCCCGACGATCATCGGTCGGCCCGCGCGCGAATGGCACGCAGCGAGCGTCGACCGGCGAGCAGCGCGAAGGCGGCGAGGAAGACCCCGAAAAGGATGACCGGCGTCGAGCCGGAGCCCGGGAGGTCAGCCGCTGGCAGCGTGGCCGTCGGTGGCAGGGTCGGAGCCGGGGTCGACACGGCCGCCGGAGAGGCCGTGGGGCTCGCACCGGGCGTGGCCGAAGGCGATGCCGAGGGGCTCGCGGCCGGTGAGGCATTCAGGCTGGCCGAGGGCGATGGCGTCGCCGTGGCGGCCGAGCAGGTCGCCCGCGTGATCGTGTCGTTGATCAGGGTCACCTCGCCGTTGCGCGCGAGCGCCCGACCATCGAGGGTCACGCCGCTGTTCAGCGTGATGGACGTGAGGGCCAGGATGGTCCCCGCGAAGGTCGATCCCGATCCGAGCGTCGCCGAGCTGGTGACCTGCCAGAAGACGTTGCAGGCCTGGGCGCCGTTGATGAACCGCACCGTGCTCGAGGAGGCCGTGACGAGATCGGACGTGGCCTGGAAGATCCAGACCGCGTTCGGGTCGTTCTGGCCGTCGAGCGTGAGGGTCCCGGTGAGACCGAGGGTGGTGCCGCCCGCGCTGTAGACGCCCGCGACGAGGGTCTTCCCGCCGAGCGTCCCCCCCGCCACGGCGGTGGACGGCGTGCGGCCCGCCGCGTCGTTGTAGGCGATCACCAGGTCGCTCTTCGCCTGCAGTGCGACGGCATCGGCCGCGTGGATGGTCCCGTTCACGGTTCCCGGCGGGAATCCCGTGACCGCGGCGGCCGGGGAGATGCCCAGGTCGGCGGTGATGGTGGTCGGCCCGGTGTTGGTGACCGCCGGCGTGCCGGCCAGGACGGCGAATGGAGCCGCGGTCCCGAGTCCGACGGGGGCCGGACCGGCGGCGAACGCCGTCAGCCCGAAGGCAAGCGCTCCGATGGCGAGCGTGACGGCGAGGCCTGGTGCAACCAGAGGCCTGGCCCAGTGGATTTGACTGTTCATGGTGCTTTCCGCCCCGAAGGGTCCACCGACCTCGCACGACGCAAAGGAAGGAACGATCCCGGTCGCGTCATCGCAAGGTCAGCCGACCCGAGTGTCTGGCCTGCGTGGCACGCCGTCATGACGCGTCGTCATGGGCTCGGGCTCGCTGGCGCGGAGGACGGCCGGCAGCCGACGCCGGGTCATCCGGGTGGTCCGGGGCGCCGCCTCGGGCGCGGAACACTCGGCGCGCAAGGCGAAGGGCACGAAGCCCGGGGCGTGCCGAGCATGTTCCTGGTGGCGAACGATCCGGTCCGACCGGCTCTGGCCGCGCGCCCTGGTCGACATCGAAGATCGAGGGGCCGATCGCGCATCCCGTTCAGTCAGGAGGACGCCGTGAAGGCCATCGTGGTGTACGAGTCGCACTGGGGGAACACCGCCGCCGTCGCACGCGCCATAGCCGATGGCCTGGGTCCCGGAACCGCTGCGGTCTCGACGCGAGAGGCCTCGGACGCCCTGGTGGCGGGCGCCGACCTCGTCGTGGCAGGCGCCCCCGTGCTTGGCTTCCGGCTCCCCTCCGACGGGTTCCTGGCCTCGCTCGCCACCAACCCGGGCAATGCCCCGACGCCGGCCGACTTCAGCGGGCCGTCGCTGCGCTCCTGGCTCGAGCGCCTGCCTGCCGGGAGCGGGCGTGCGGCCGCCTTCGAGACGCGCATCTGGTGGTCTCCCGGGCGGCGCCACGGGCGCCATCGTGGACGGCCTCAAACGAGCGGGGTACCGCTCCGTCGACACGCCCCACCGGTTCGTGGTCAAGGGCAAGTACGGTCCCCTGCGCGACGGCGAGCTGGAGCGGGCACGCCAGTGGGGCTCGGCCCTGGCCCGGGCGCTCGGGCAGGACGCGGACGGCGCGGCGGCGGCCCGGTCGCTGGGGTAGGACGCGGAAGGCGGGTGTCGGCCACAGGTCCGGACTACGAGACGCGCCGGACCTCGTAACCGCCGGCCTGGGCGACTCGGACCTCGTAGGCCGGCTGATCGTAGACGGTGGGGCCCCGCCGGCGCGCGCCGGTCGTGATGTCGAAGCGGGAGCCGTGCCACGGGCACTCGATGCACCCGGCCACGATCGTGCCCTCGCTCAGCGGGCCACCGGCATGGGCACACTGTCCGTGGAGCGCGTGGATCGTGTCACCCGAGCGGACCAGGACGAGGGCCTGGGCGCCGAGCATGACCGGGACGAGCGTCCCCTCGGCAATCTCGCCGACCTCGAGGGGTTGCCATTTGGTGCCCGACGGGCGCCACGCGTGCCGATCGACCATGTTGCCCAGCGCGTAGACCACGTCCCCACCGACGAAGGCGCCACCGGCCAGGATCGCGTAGCCGATGACCGACAGGGCGATCGGGACGGCGCGGTCCGTCGGGCCGGTCGCCCGGATGGCCAGCGAGACGAGGTAGACGACGAGGGCGACGACCATGAGCGAGCTGTGGACCGTGGCACGGACTCGTGCCCGACCGTCGGTCGTCGAGTAGTCGGCGTAGCCCGCAAGCGCCGCGGCGCCCATGGCCAGGACGCCGATCAACAGGGCGACGTCGGCCGCCACGGGCTGGCCCAGGACATCAAGGACGATGACGAGCGTCAGCGCCCCGATCGGGACGTCGGTCAGCATGCCATGCAGGGGGTGCCCCAGCCAGGTCCCGGCGAGGAAGTCCCGGACCGGCAGCATCCGGCCGAAGATCGCCGCCATCAGGCGGTGGAGAGCGTCACCGAGCGGTTTCGCCCACCGCGCCTGGGCGTCGATGAGCCGTTCGAGTGCACCGCCGAGCATGGGCATCTCTCCGCACGAAGTGATCGCGAGATGGTACGCCCGGCCGTGCGGTTGATCCAGCGGTCCGGGTGGCAATTTCCACGCTCGTGTCGGGGGTCCGGGTGCCCTGCGGACGCCCGGCCCGCCCCGCCTCAGCGCAGCGCCTCGACCGACGCGGTCGCGACGATCCCCTCCACCCGCCGCACCAGGTCCGCGTCCAGGGTGACGAGCGCGTCCGCCTGGAGTTGCGTCAGCGCCACGTACTCGGCGTCGTAGGTCGAGGCCCACCCCAGCCGGTCAGCCACGTCCCATGCCCGGCGGCGGAGCACGGCATCGCCAAGGAGCCTGATCGGCAGGCGTCCGATTCGCCCGAGACGATCGCGCGCCTCGTCGGCGGGGATCTCGCCCCGCTGGACGGCCTCGTGCAGCGCCGACAGCGCCTGGGAACGCAGCAGGGTCGGGGCGAGGAGCTGGTGCTCCCGGGAGACCGGGATCTGCTCGCTCGCCAGGTGGAGGACGGCCGTGACATCGACGACGAACCTGGTCATCCGGAACCTCGCGGCTGGGTCGGCGACGCCCGCCGACGACTGGACGGCAACTCGGCCGGGCCCGGCCGCACCTGGTCCTGGGGCCGGGACTGACCGTCGGGCATGCCCTGATCAACGCGCGCTGCCTGATCCACGGGCCCGGCGTCACCTTCGGGCTCCGGCCGCTCGTAGTCGATCCGCACGCCGAGCAGGCGGACGGGGCGGTCGAGATCGAACCGTTCGAGGACGGTCAGCGCGCCCTCCACGATGGCGTCCGCGTCGAGCGTCGGTCCGGAGAGCGTGCGCGCACTGAGGCGGGTCAGGTACGGCACGATGCGGACCTTCACGGCGACCCGGACGACACGACGGCCGGCCCCGGCCGCCTCGCTCGCGAGCTCCCGCGCAAGCCCGACCACCTGCGCCTCGACATCGGACCGGTCCACGAGGTCACGCGCGAAGGTGGTCTCCCGGCTGCGGGACCGCGGCTCGCGGGGCAGCGCCGTGACGTCGCTCGGCCCGAGTCCCATGCCCATGGCGCGAAGGCTCGGCCCGATCGTGGGACCGAACGCGGTGGCGAGCTGGCGCAGGTCGGCGATGGCGAGCTGCGCGACTGTCCGGATGTCGAGGGCCGCCAGCCGCTCGGCGGTTCGGGCGCCGATGCCCCAGATCGCGCTGGTCGGCCGATCGCCCATGACCGCCATCCACGTCTCGTCGGTCAGGCGGTACACGCCATCCGGCTTGGCGAACCCCGTGGCGAGCTTGGCCTGCAGCTTGTTGCGCCCGATGCCGACCGAGCAGTGCAGCCCGGTCTCCGCCAGCACGGCGGTCCGGACGGTGGCCGCCAGCCGCTCCGGATCCGCGGTGTCGGAGGCAAGGAAGGCCTCGTCCCAGCCGAACACCTCGACCGCCACCGGCATCCCGCGCAGGACCTCCATGACACGCGCGGACGCCGCCTCGTACGTGGGTGGATCGAGCGCCAGGAAGACTGCCTCCGGACAGCGCCGGGCGGCGGCGCGCAGTGGCATGCCGGAGTGCACGCCGAACGCGCGCGCCTCGTAGGAGGCGGTGGAAACCACGACGCGGCGCTGGGTGGGATCGCCCGCACCTCCGACGACCACCGGACGGCCGCGCAGCTCCGGATGGCGGAGGACCTCGACCGCGGCGAGGAACTGGTCGAGGTCGACGTGCAGGATCCAGCGTTCTGCAGTCACGGGACCAGTGTGCGCGATCCGATCAGCCCGCGCGTGTGACGCCGCCGGGACTGACGGCGCGGCGAACCGTCGTACGGCCTGCCGATTGGATCAGCCGGCGAGGGCGGCCCGCAGGGTGGCGGCGAAGGCGTCCGGGTCTCCCGTCCTGCCGTACTCGCCGCCGAGGAACCCGTCATGCCCGCCCGGGAAGGTGACGGGTACGGTCCCCAGGCGCTCGGCGACGGCCCGGGCGGCGCGGCCGGGAAGCAGGCTGCCCGATTCTGCCCCGACGCCCACGACAACCCGGGTCGATGCCGCCCGGATCGCATCGAAGTCGTGGCGGTACTCGACGGTCGAAGGCATGTTCAGCCCGAGGAGCGGGTCATCCCGCGAACCGTCGTCCTCGGTCGGCAGACCGAACGTCGCCGGGTCGGGGGCGGGCTGGTCGGAGAACCCGGCAGGGATCGTGCCCTGATGTCCGATCAGCGCGATGAACCTCGCCATCGCCGGGCCGAAGCCCTGCCGCTGGTAGACATCGTGAATGCGCTCGCATGCGGCAAGCACGGCCTCGCGGTCCGGCAGCACCTGGGCGGCGGGCGGCTCGTGCGCCACGAGGGTGCGGACCTGCTCCGGGTGCTCCGCCACGAGTGCCAGCGCGTTGACCGCGCCGCCGCTGCTGGCGAAGATGTCCACCGGCCCGGCATCCAGCGCAGCGATCAGCCGGTGCAGGTCGTCCGCGTGCTCCTCGGTCGTGGACTGCAGGGCGCCGTCCGTGCGCTTGCTGCGCTCCGCGCCGCGGGGGTCGTACGTCACGACCGTCCGGTCGTCGAAATGTCCAGCAAGCGTGGCGAACCCGGAGGCCCCCATCGGCGATCCGATGATCAGCAGCGGCAGCTCGCGACCCGCGTCGTTGCTCCGCACGTCGTAGGTCAGCACGGCGCCCGGAACCTTCAGGGTGTGAGTCCGCGGTGCGTTCATGGGATGCTCCTTTCGTGAAGAGCCTGCGCCATGGCCGAGGCCCACGACGGGAGAGGCTCTTCAGAAAGCGGCCCGGGAATCGCCGGGGTGTCGATTCGAGCGGGCGTCGATCGTGTAACCAGTGACAGGCGGACAACCTGCCCGCCGGGAGCCCGACGAGGAGCACGAACCGATGAAACAGTACCTGCTCAGCGTGGTCACGCCAAGTGGGGGGACACCCCCGCCGCCGGAGATCCTCGGGCCCATCATGGAACGGGTCGCGGCGATCGACCGCGAGCTCAGAGACGCCGGCGCGTGGGTCTTCTCCGGGGGACTGAACGGACCGGACACGGCGACCGTGCTGCGCCCGCAGGGGGACGAGGTGCTGATGACCGACGGCCCGTTCGCCGAGGGCAAGGAGTACCTGGGCGGCTTCTCGATCATCCGCGCCGCCGACCTCGACGCGGCGCTCGGCTGGGGCCGCAGGCTCGCCCTGGCCATCGGGCTTCCGATCGAGGTGCGCCCGTTCGTCGACGACGCGGGCGCCTGAGGTCCCGGGCATGCCGGTTCTCCCGGCGGGTGAGATCGACCGGGTGTTCCGCGAGGAGTACGGCCGGGCGGTGGCCGTCCTGGTCCGCGCCTTCGGCGACATCGACATCGCCGAGGAGGCGGTCCAGGATGCGTTCGCGCAGGCGGTGCGGCGGTGGCCGTCCACCGGCCTGCCGCCAAGCCCGGCTGGCTGGATCATCACGACAGCACGCAATCGGGCGATCGACCGCCTGCGCCGCGAGGCCTCCCGCGACGACCGCCAGGCACAGGCCGCGCTGCTCCACGAGCGGGATCAATCGGCCGGCGGCGAGCAGGGATCGGCCCGGGAGGGTCCCGTGCACGACGACCGACTGCGGCTGGTCTTCACCTGCTGCCATCCGTCGCTCGCGGCCACCGCGCAGGTCGCGCTCACGCTCCGGCTCCTCGGCGGGCTCACCACGCCCGAGATCGCACGCGCCTTCCTGGTGCCCGAGGCGACGATGGCCCAGCGCATCGTCCGTGCCAAGGGCAAGATCCGGGACGCGCGCATCCCCTACCGCGTCCCGGACGACGCCGACCTGCCCGCGCGCCTGCGGTCGGTCCTCGCCGTGATCTACCTGGTCTTCAACGAGGGATACGCAGCCACCTCCGGCGACCGGCTGGTCCGCGACGACCTGTGCGCGGAGGCCATCCGCCTGGGGCGGCTGCTGGTCGAGCTGATGCCCGATGAGCCCGAGGTCATCGGGCTCCTCGCCTTGATGCTGCTCACGGCGTCGCGCCGCCCCGCCCGCGTCGGCCCCGCCGGCCTCCTCGTTCCCCTCGACGAACAGGACCGGCGGCGCTGGGATCAGGACCTCAAGGCCGATGGACAGTCCCTGGTGCGCCGATGCCTTCGCATCGGCAGGCCGGGGCCGTACCAGGTGCAGGCGGCGATTGCCGCCGTCCACGGCGATGCGTCCACGGCGGACGAGACCGACTGGCCACAGATCATCCGGCTGTATGACCAGTTGCTCCGCCTGGCCCCGACTCCGGTGATTGCCCTCAACCGCGCCGTCGCGGTGGCCGAAGTGCAGGGGCCGGAGGCCGCGCTCGCCCTGGTCGAGGGGATCCACCTCCCCGGGTACGGGGTGTTCCACGCCGTGCGCGCGGACCTGCTCCGACGGCTCGGACGCTCGGGCGAGGCGGTCCAGGCATACGAGCGGGCGATCGAACTCACCGGCAACGCGGCCGAACGCGCGTTTCTGGAGGGCCGGCGCGACACGTTGCTGCCGGTTGACGGTCGGGGTTCAGCGGCGGGCTGAGCAGGTTCGTCCACGACCCCGGCCAACGGCTCCCGGGACGACGCTCTTCGGCTCTGGCGACCTCGGCCCGCCAGGGCTAGGCTGGCGGCGAGATCGGCGATCAAGCCGGCAAGTGGAGGTGCGCCCGTGACGGCCCCGGCCGTGTTCCCCTGCCCCAAGTGCCACGGAGCGATGCGCTCGTACGAACGCAGCGGGATCGTGCTGGAACAGTGCGAGGACTGCCGCGGCATCTTCCTGGACCACGGGGAGTCGAGCGGTTCGTGGACGCCGAGGGTGGCGGGTGGTCGGGACGGGTGGGCGCCCCGAAGCCCGAGTGGCGGCCAGGACACGGGGCGGAGTCGACCGCGGGCGCCACTGGCCCGGCGGGCCCCGGCGCGCACCCCCCTGACCGTCGCACGGAGCGGATCGCCGCCCTCAGGGACCTGTTCGGCGACGAAGACTGATCAGCCCGGCCGGACTCCCCGCATCGACCCCCGACCGGCCGGCCGGCCCCCTGGCCCGGGGATGGCCTCGAGCCGGACCATTCGTTCGCATCGATGTGAGCGTTCGCACTTCTGATAACAGTGTGCTAGCCTCAGCGGCATGTCGAGCGCCCGCCTGCTGCTGCACCCCGTCCGCCTGCGGATCGTGCAGGCGTTCCTGGGCGACAGGGCGCTCACCACCTCCCGGCTCGCTGCCGAGCTCGACGATGTGCCAGCGGGAAGCCTGTACCGGCACGTCGCGCTGCTCGCCAGGGCCGGGGTGCTCCAGATCGTCGGCGAGCGCCGCATTCGAGGGGCCGTCGAGCGCACCTACACGCTGCGCCTGCCGGCCGCGCAGATCGGGCCGGCGGAGGCTGCGGCCATGACGGCCGAGGAGCACGCCCAGGCATTCACGGCGTTCGTCGCGCAACTCCTGGCCGATTTCGACCGCTACCTCGCGGCGGGTCCTCCCGACATCGTCCGGGACGGCGCCGGATACGGCATGTCCGCCATGTGGCTGACCGACGCGGAGTACGCGGAGTACCTCCGGGACGTCCGCGCGATCCTCCAGCCACGGCTCGCCAACGCCCCGGGCACGGGACGCCGGCGACGCCTCGTGTCAACCGTCATGCTGCCGGCTCCCGAGGAGCCGGCGGCGACCGAACCACACGGCGCGCGGGGAGTCCCGGCGCGCGCCTCGTAACAGGAGCACCCGATGCCGGCGAATCCCGACACGACGAGTCTGTCCATCCTCGAGATGGCCCGCAGGGACCAGTTCGAGGAGATCCACGGCATGTTCGCGCCGGGGATGCGCGCGCTGCTCACGGCCGACGGGATCCGGGCGGCATGGACGACGGGGATCGATGTCCACGGGGCGGTCCGGTCCGTCGGCACCCCCGTCAGCGAAGAGGTCCGGCCGGGAGTGCTCGTGACCAGGCTCCCCGTGATCTGCGAGCGCGACGAGATGACGCTCGTCGTGACGATGACGGCGACGGGCGAGGTCGCCGGCCTCCAGTTGGCAGCGGCCGGGGCGAGCGAGGCGGCCCCGGCCTGGGAACCTCCCGCGTACGCCGACCCGGCCCTGTTCGACGAGCGGGACGTCACGGTGGGCCACGGTCCCCTCGCGGTCCCCGGCACGCTGAGCCTGCCGAGCGGTTCCGGCCCGTGGCCCGGGATCGTCCTGCTCGCAGGGTCGGGCCCCAACGACCGCGACGGCACGCTGGGCCGGAACAGGATTCTCAGGGACATCGCGTGGGGGCTCGCCACGCGGGGTGTCGCCGTGCTGCGTTTCGACAAGGTCACGCACGCGCACCCGCGCGAGGCCTCCGGCGATGCGGGCTTCACCGTCGCCGACGAATACGTCCCCCACGCGATCGCCGCGGTCCGCCTGTTGCAGGCACAGCCGACGGTCGATCCGGCGCGGGTGTTCGTTCTCGGCCACAGCCTGGGCGGCACGGTGGCCCCACGGGTCGCGGCGGCGGACGCGTCGATCGCCGGACTCGTCATCCTGGCGGGCGGGGCGCAGCCACTGCATTGGGCGGCGGTCCGGCAGGTCCGTTACCTCGCCTCGCTGGACCCGTCCACGGCGGCCGCGGTCGCGCCCATGATCGAGACGATGACCCGCCAGGCCACCACTGGTCGACGGCCCGGACCTCTCGGCGTCGACTCCTGCGGCCGACCTGCCCTTCGGCGTCCCTGCGGCCTACTGGCTGGACCTTCGCGCGTACGACCCCGCGGCCGCGGCCGCGGGGCTCGACATGCCGATCCTGGTGCTGCAGGGCGGACGTGACTACCAGGTGACCCTGTCCGACGACCTGGCCAGGTGGGAGGCGGCTCTTGCCGGCCGTCCCGGCGTGACGATCCGCGTCTTCCCGGCCGACAACCATTTCTTCTTCCCGGGGACCGGGCCGTCGTCCCCGGCCGAACTCGAGCCGGCCCAGCACGTCGACGAGGCGGTCATCGAGGAGATCGCCGGGTGGCTCAGCCGGGCCGGCGCGCGAGCGGACGAGGCTGCCGGGGCACGGGCATGATCCGTCGCCTGGCGCTTCCCGTGCTCGTCTCGGACCTGGCCGCGGCGTGGGTCACCGGGCGGTGAGCGACACCGGCGTCGGATCGAGCGGGGTCGGTCCGGGTGAACCGGCGGCGACCCATCCGAGCGTCCGGGCCCAGGCTCACCGTCGTGCGCACGTACGGGCGCGACAGCCTCGTCGGCCTGCTGAGTCCCGTGCTCGCCCTCATGGTCCGGGCCTTCGGCATGCAGCTGCGCTTCAGGTCCGAGGACCAGGTGAGGCTCGAGATGGAGCGCGATGCCGTGGCCATGGCCCGGAGGGGGTATCGGGTGGCGTCCTCGGAGCAGTTCGAGATGCAGCCATTCGGCATCATCTGGCACCGGGTGACCTACGAGCTCACCGAATCACCGCAACAACGGTGACGGCGCAGCGCTGGCGCGCGCGAAGCCCGGCCCGCGCGGGAGGGTGAGATCAGTCGGCCGGTTCGGGCTCCGGGGCGTCCACGTCCGGCGTCCCGTTGGTCGCCCGTGCCTCGCCCGACGGTCGGTCATCCTCGGCGAGCAGGCGGTAGAGGCGCCTTCGCGCGTCGACGAGGATCTCGCGGGCCTGGCGGGCGGCCTCGGGCCCACCCACGCGGCCCACCTGCATCGTCGCCGCGACCACCTGGAGGCTCAGCTCGCGCAGCTCGAACGCCTGGTCACCCGTTGCGTCGCGGCGCGGTCCCCACGGGGCGCGTGACGTGTCGCGGCGCGCGGCCTCCTGCCGGCCCTCATCGGTCAGTGTGAAGACGCGGCGGCCACCCTGCTCCTCGCTCCGGACGAGGCCCTCGTCCTCCAGTTGCTGCAGAGTCGGGTAGACCGAGCCTGCACTGGGGCGCCAGCGTCCGCCGCTGCGGGCCTCCAGCTCCTGGATCACCTGGTATCCGTGCATCGGCCGTTCGCCGAGCACGGCCAGGATCGCGATTCGGACGTCGCCCCGCCGGGCGAGACGGGCTCGTCCGCCGAAGGGGCCGCCGAACGGGCCGGCAGGCCCCCCGAGGCCCCGCATGCGCCAGGCCCGCGGCCCCTGTGGCCCTTCGTCGTGATGTCGACGCCCGCGCGGCCCGTGGGGCCCTTCGTCGTGATGTCGACGCCCGCGCGGCTCCCGGCCCTCCATGGCCGCGTCTCGCGCGCCCGGTTGATCGTGATGGAACACCGTTCCACTCCCTTGTACTGTTGCACCATGTCGTGCGCCATCACGATATATCGTGATAATGAGGCTGTCAAGCGTTCCGGCGCCCTTCGAGCCCGGCGGCACCCGGCGCCGCGGCCGGGTCGGGACCGCCGGTGGGGCCGGCAACGGGGCACCGGCGGACGCCGTGCCCGAACGAGGCCGCTCGGCCGGTTCCTTCGCGAGATACTGGGGCCCATGAACGACTCGCGGCGGCTCGAACTCCCCGTTCGAGTCCGTTTCGACGAAGCCACGCCGGCCGGACATTTCCGGGCGTCTGCGCACCTCCGCGCGATGCAGGATGTGGCGTGGGCCCACTCCACCAGCCTCGGTTTCGATCTGCCCTGGTACCGCGCCCGGGGACGCTTCTGGCTCGTGCGCTGCCTGGTGCTGGAGGTCCTGCATTCCGTCGAACCGGGGACCCGGCTCACCGTTTCGACCGAGGTGACGGCGATGCGCCGCATCTGGGCGCGCCGGGAGAGCGAGTTCTCGACGGCCGACGGCACGCTCGTCGCACACGGCCTGGCCGACTGGGTGATGACCACCGGGGAAGGGACACCGACGCGCATCCCCGACGAGCTCATCGCGCGCTTCGGCGTGCCCCAGCAGTTCGAACCGGCCCACCTGGATCCCGCCGACTCCCCGGCGGAGGCGTCGATCACGCGGATCGCTGTCGCGCTGCGCGACCTCGATCCCATGGGGCACGCGAACAATGCCGTCCATGTCGACTGGCTCGACGAGGCCGTCGTGCGGGCCGGAGACGAGTCGCTCCCGGACGCGACGCCTCGCCGCTACCACCTGGAGTACCTGGCGCCCGCGGCCCGGGATGCGTCGCTGGTTGCCACCACGTGGCCGGACGGCGCCGGCTGGCGATTCGCACTCCGGACGGAGGGCGGAGCCGAGGTCCTCCGGGCGACGTTGCGCCCGGGCCCGGCCTAGTCACGGCCACCGGCGGCCCCGGCCGGACGGCCATCCCGGACGCGACGACCGGCCCATGCGCACCACCGGTGGGCGGCGCAGGATGGCTGTGCCGAGGAGGTCGCCATGTCGATCCTGCCGCTCCATCGTCCGCATCACGATCCGTCCGGCCACGCCCTGGTCCGTGTTGCGCTGCCGCTTGCGGGCGTCGTCGCGGGGACGGCGGCGGGCCTCGCCATCGCCGCGGTCGCGCGCCGGTCGGGATCGATCGGACGCGATTCGCTCGCGCTCGCGCCCGACGGCAGCGCATTGGAGTTTCACGAGGGCGGTGTGTCGGTGTCCCGCCGCGGGGGCGAGAGCGACCCGGACCGGATGGCGGAGGTCGCGGAGGTGGTCGCGGCCGGAGGCCTGGCGGGGCTTGGTTCTGCCGGCATTCGCCCGACGTTCGAGGTCGAGGCCGAGCTGGCACGGGAAGTCGACGACGGGCTCGGGCGCGGTGCCGACGCCGCTCCGCCGTGGGGCGGCGCCAGCCAGGAGAGCGAGCGGGAGCCGGTGCTCAGCGCGCCGCGCGCGTGACCGCGACGGAGGCGACGAGCACGACGATGATCCCGCCGAACACGAGGGCGGGCACGAGCCCGGTGGAGCTCACTGCCACGAGCGCCAGCCCCGACAGCAGCAGGATTCCGAACAGGACGAGCGAGAGCACCTGACGCCAGAACGCCCACGAGCGGCCGCCGGGCCCGGTCGGACGGGACGCCAGGTCGGCGGCGCGTCCGCGGCCGGACGACGTCACCTGGCGCCGGCTGCCTGGAGCGGGCGGCTTGCCGGGTTCCCGTCGGACGTTCATGTGCGCACCTCTCCCGTGATCCCCCTGAATGTCGCGTCGTACGCGGCGACGAGCGCCGTGCCAAGTGTGTCCGGATCATCGCCACGCTGCTCGGCCACCCAGCGCGCCGTCACGCGGACCCACGCCGGCTCGTTCCGCCGGCGCGGCGCGCCGGGCGGTGGCAGATACGGAGCGTCCGTCTCGACGAGCAGGCGCCCGGCGGGCACGAGCCTGACGACATCGGCAGACGGCTCCTCGCCCTTCCGGAAGACGAGCCCGGAGAAGCTGACCGCGAGTCCCAGCGCCAGCGCCGCCTCCGCGTAGTCGACCGGACCGGAGAACGAGTGCAGGATGGCCGGGGGCCGCCCACCCAGCCGGGTCACCCACGCGGGGTCACCGGCGCCCGCTCGCCGGAGTTCGGCGATGAGGTCGTCCTGCGCGTCGCGATTCCCGGCAGCCGAGCGGCAGTGCAGGATCACGGGCTTGCCGAGGGCACGGCCCAGCGCCAGGTGGCGGCGAAGGTTGACGAGCTGCGCGTCACGGGGCGAGAACTCGCGGTCGTAGTCGAGGCCGGTCTCGCCGATGGCGAGCACCGCGGCGTGGGCGGCGAGGTCCTCCACCACGTCCCACGTGTCGCCGTCCACCTGCGCGGCGACGTGCGGGTGGATCCCGACGGCCGCGTCGATGGGCAGGGCCGCCCCCCTGCCCGATGCTCCCTCAGCCAGGTCGAGCGCGTCGCGCGAGGAAGGAAGGTCCCACCCCGGCACGAGGAGGCGCTCGACACCGGCAGCGACGGCGGCAGCCAGCACGTCGGCCCGATCGCGTTCGAATGGATCCGCCTGGACGTGCCCGTGGGAATCGACGAGGCGCACGCGACCCTGCTCGTCCCGGACGCTCAGGCGTCCGACGACAGCTCCGCCTCGGTCTCGAGACGGGGGAAGAGCGGGCTGGGTGACCCGATCCGGCCGCCGGCGGGTCCGCTTCCCCACTCGAGCAGCGCGTCGAGCGGAGGACCGCCGTTGCCGTCGGGCCGTACGGATACGCGAGGCCGAGCTGGTCCGCGAGCCGCGCGGCGCCGTCGCGGGCATGACCGGCGCGGCCGCGAAGCGCGACGAGGCGGCATGCCTCGAGGAGGTCGCCGAGCACGTCGCGCAGCCGTCGATCGGCTTCCGCGTCGCCCGCCTTCGCGGCCTTCGCGAGAACCCACGGCTGTTCCGCGTCGACGAGCGGTTCGCCGCGCCGACGAACTCCCAGAGGCGCGCAAGCGCGTCGTGCAGCAGGCAGCCTTCGATGACTTCGCGCGTACGCGTCGGCCAGCGCGGCCCACGCAGCTGCCGGCGAGGGCGCGTCGCTCGCCGTCGCTCGGCGCGGGCCGGTCGCCGTCGAGATAGCGCGTCCGTCATCGACAGCGTGCGGTTGACGAGGTTGCCGAAGTCGTTCGCGAGGTCGGCGTTGTAGCGGCGGACGAACGAGTCCCAGCACACTTCGGTGTCGCGGTCGAACGGGCACCTCGCGGAGCGCGACGTAGCGCGCGCCGTCCGCACCGAGCGCGGCGACGATGTCCTTCGGGTCGAGCAAGTTGCCGCGGCTCTTGCTCATCCGCTCGCCGCCTGCGCCAGCAGCAAGCCGTGCACCCAGACCTGGCGCGGCAGCGCAGGCCGGCGCTCATGAGCATCGCCGGCCAGATGATCGTGTGGAGCCGGTTGATGTCCTTCCCGATGACGTGGAGGTCGGCGGGCCACCACTGCTCGAACCGCGCCGGGCGATCGGGAAAGCCGGCGCCGGTGATGTAGTTGATCAGCGCGTCGAACCAGACGTAGACCGTGCCGGCCTCCGGGTTCCGGCGAGCCGTCGGGAAGCAGCGCCGACGAGCCGTCGGGCAGATCGGGAACGGGATGCCCCACGGCGAGGTCTCGCGGCTGATCGAGAAGTCCTCGAGGCCCTGGCGGATGAAGCCGAGCATCTCGTTGCGCCGGTAGTCGGGCTGGACCCACGTCGGGGTGGTCCGCGTAGTAGCGCTCGAGTCGTTCCTGGTAGGCCGAGAGCCGGAAGAACCAGTTTCGCTCGGTCAGCCACTGCAGCTCGACGCCGGGATGGTTCGGGACAGTGGACGCCGGTGGCGTCCTCGATGAGGTCGCTCGATGCCCGGAACCCCTCGTTCGGGCAGTACCAGCCTTCGTACGTGCCGAGGTAGAGGTCGCCGTTGCGCGTGCGCGCGGCGGATCATCTCGTGGACGGCGCGGCAGGTGGTCCGGGTCGGTGGTCCGGATGAAGCGGTCGGGCGCGATGCCGAGCGCGCTTCGGCCGACTGGAACAGCGCCGACCATCTCGTCGACGAACTCCCTGCGTGTCTTGCCGAGCGCCGGGGCCGTCATCGCGATGTTGACCGAGTACTCGTCGGTGCCGGTCAGGAAGACGCGTGTCGTCGCCGCGCATGCGGTGCCAGCGCGCGATCGCGTCCGCGCCGACGACCTCGTAGAGCGTGTGGAGGCCGGGGCGGTTGTTCGCGTAGGCGATCGCGGTGGTGAGGTAGTAGCGCGCTGGATCGGGCACCACCCGATGGTAGCAGGAGGCGACGGCGCGCCGCCCCGCCGCGCGGGGTGCTGACCGGGGAGGTCGTCGCCGCCACGGACGGGCACGCGCCCGCCCGGCCGCCCCGCGTCAGACCGGAGACGCGCCCGCGACGACCGATCCGTCCTTCCAGACCGACTCGATCCGCTCCTCCAGCGTGGCAAGGTCGAGCGGGTCTCCCGTGACGACGACGACGTCGGCCCGCTTGCCGGGCTCGATCGAACCGAGCTCGTCCCGCAGCCCGAGCAGCTCGGCCGACGCGATCGTCGTGGCGGCGAGCACGTCGGCAGGGGCCATGCCTCCCTCGGCCATCAGCACCAGCTCGCGCAGGTTTCGTCCGTGCGGAGCGACGCGGACTGTCCGTCCCCATCGCGATCGGCACGCCTGCGGCCACGGCGCGGCGGAACGACGCGCGGTGGACCTCGACGACCTCGCGCGCCTTGCGCAGGCTCGCCTCGTGGATCTGCGCGCCGGCCGCCGCGGCGTCGATGACGCCCTGGGGAGCGACCAGCGTCGGGACCAGCCACGTGCCGCGTTCGAGCATCAGCTCGATCGCCTCGTCGTCCAGGTAGATGCCGTGCTCGATCGAGCGCACGCCGGCCCGTACCGCGTTCTTGATGCCGGCCGTGGACTGGGCGTGCGCCATGACCCAGCGGCCGGCTGCGGCCGCCTCGGATACGAGCATGGCCAGTTCATCCGGCGCGAACTGCGGGTGGCGAGGGTCGTCGCGCGCGGAGAGCACGCCGCCCGAGGTCGCCACCTTGATGACGTCCGCGCCGTCGCGGATCAGCTCGCGCACCTTCCGGCGCATCTCCTCGGGACCGTCGACGACGCCGCTCGGCATGCCCGGGTACGTCGGCCCCATGTCGGCCTCGGCGCCGCTCGGCAGCCAGCGGATCCCCGTGCCCCCCGGTCTGGCTGAGCATGGTCACGGAGATCTGCAGCCGGGCCCGGGGATCAGCCCATCCTCCACGGCCCGCTTCATGCCGAGGTCGGCGCCGCCGGCGTCACGCACCGTCGTGATGCCCTGGCGCAGGGTCACCAGCATGTTCGCGGCGGCCTGGTAGAAGCCGTACGAGAGCGGTGTCTGGAGCAGCCGCCACATGTCGATGCCGCTCAAGGCCACGTGGACGTGGCAGTCGAACAGGCCGGGAAGCAGCGTGCGGCCGGCCACGTCGATGCGCCGGTCGCCGTCGAGTCCGGGGCCCACGTCGACGATCCGGCCGCCATCGATCGCGACGTCGGCCGCCGCGACCGAGCGGCTGTGCGGGTCGAAGACGCTGCCACCGCCGAGCACCGTTCGCATGCCATCCTCCGGTCTGATGTTCACAGGACCCGCGGCGGATGCCGCGGGTCCTGGCTGCTCGTCGGGGTGAATGTGTGGTGGCGGCGCCGCGTCCGGTCCGGCGCGCGCTGGTCGTTCGGCCGTGCCCGGGACCCGACGTGCCCCGGGCCTCGCGGCACCCTCAACCGCCCGCGGGAGGCTCCCCCGATTCCTCCGGATTGCCGTTCCCGACCCCTGCCTGGTGGCCGCCGTCCTGCTCCGCCTGCTGGCGCCGAAGCTCGGCTGCGTAGCCCTTGCTGCGCGCCGCAACCTTGTGGCCGACCTCCGTGGTCACGTTGGCCGCGCGGTGAAGCGCCGGCCCGGCGTTCTCCGCGGCCGCGGCGGCGAGCTCGGCGGCCTTCGCCGCGACCTCGCGCAGGACCGGTCCCGCCTGCTCCGCGACGCTGTCGATCATGCCCTGCAGCTGGCCGACCCAGTCCCGGGCGCTCTCGTCCCGGACCTTCCATCCCGCCGATTCCCAGGCCGACCCGCCGGCCCCGGGCGCGCCCGGATCTCCGGCAGCGTCCGGGCCGCCGGCAGCGTCGAAGCCCGTGGCGGGCTGCCCGGCATCCGGTGGCGCTGCGCCTTGCCGGGCCTCCGGTGCCGCGGGATCGTATCCCGCGGCGGGCTCCGCGCCCGCCGTGGGCTCGACGCCGGCCGTGGGCTGGTCGCCGGCAAACTCGCGCTTCGGGCTCTCGTCCATCATGCTCCCCCCGGGAGTTGCGTTGCCCCCATGGGCACATCCGTTCACGGGCAGTCTACCTCGCCCGGCCGCCGCTTCCTCAGTGCCGGAAGTGGCGGATCCCGGTGAGCACCATCGCGGCGCCGGCGGCGTCGGCGGCCGCGATGACCTCCGCGTCCCGCATCGAGCCGCCGGGCTGGACGAACGCCGACGACGCCGGCCTCGGCACACGCCTCGAGCGCCGTCGGGGAACGGGAAGAACGCGTCGGAGGCGCAGGCGGCGCCGGCGCACCGCTCCGGGCCGGCCTTGCTCGACGGCCAGGCGGGCACTGTCGACACGGCTCATCTGCCCCGCCCCGACGCCGACGAGCGCTGCCGTCCCTGGCCAGCACGATGGCGTTGGACTTCACGTGGCCGGCAGACCCGCCAGGCAAGGTCGAGGTCGCGCAGCTCGGCGGTCGTGCGGCGCGCGCGCCGGTGACCGCCCGCCAGCCCGACGGGTCGTCCGGCAGGACATCCGATCACGTGGCGAGGATCGCGCGCCGCCGGCGCTGCGGAACTCCAGCGGACTCGGCGAACCGGCAGCATCGCCCAGAGCGCGGATCGACCAGGACCCGCAGGTTCGGCGCCGCGCGAGGATCCAGCGCGCGGCCTCGGCGTCCACGGCCGCGCCACGACCACCTCCAGGAACAGGCCGGTCAGCCGCTCGGCGAGCGCCGCGTCGACGGGCCGCGTGAGCGCGGCCACGCCGCCGTAGGCGCTGACGGGGTCGCCGGCGAGCGCCAGGTCCCAGCGCCGTGACAGGTCCGCGGCCTCCGCGGCGCCGCAGGGATTGCCGTGCTTGACGATGACGACGCGGCGCCACGCAGGTCGCGCGCCAGCGCCGCGGCGGCCGGCGCGTCCAGCAGGTTGTTGTAGCTCAGCGGCTTGCCCTGGAGCGGCGCGCGCCGCCGCGCGAACGGTCCGGCCGCCGTCCGGCGTCCCGGGCACGCGGTAGAGCGCCGCGGCCTGGTGCGGGTTCTCGCCGTAGCGCAGCGCCTGCACGCGCTCGAGATGCAGAGTCAGGCCGGCGGCAGCGGGTCCGGGCTCGTCGCCCGCGGCCGCCTCCCCGCGGCGACGCCGGCGGCCGAACCGCCGCGCAGCTCGCCGGCGATCGTCGCGTCGTACGCCGCGGTCAGCCGGAACGCCTCGACGCGCGAGCGTCACGGCGGGTCGCATCGCGACAGCCGGCCCGTCGGCCCGCAGCTCCTCGATCACGCGCGCGTACCGCCGGGATCCGTGACGATGCCGACGCTCGCGTGGTTCTTGGCCGCGGCGCGCACCAGGGTCGGCCCGCCGATGTCGATCTCCTCGATCAGCGCGTCGGTCGTCGATGCCCGGCCGGGCGGCGGCGTCGGCGAAGCGGATACAGGTTGACGACGACGAGCTCGAACGGCTCGATGCCGGCGGCCGCCAGCTGCGCGCGATGCTCGGGCAGCCGCAGGTCGGCCAGCACGCCGGCCGCGATCGCGCGGGTGGAGCGTCTTGACCCGGCCGTCGAGCATCTCCGGGAAGCCGGTCACGTCGCGACGTCGGTGACGTCGAGTCCCGCGTCGCGCAGCGCCCGTGCCGTGCCCCCGGTCGACACGAGCTCGAAGCCGAGCGCGTCGAGGCCCCGGCCGAGGTCGACCAGGCCGGTCTTGTCGGAGACCGAGAGCAGCGCCCGCCGCGGCGCGGGAGCGCCGCCAGCGGCGTCGCACGTGGACGATCGCCCGCCGGTCGGCGGCTCACGCAGAGCGCACCGGCGACCGGCAGCGCGACGCCGCGCGGGAGCAGCCGGTGCTCGACCGCGTGGAGGCGTGCCGCCAGCGACGCCTTCGTCGTCGTCGGGCAGGACCGCCACCGGCTCCTGCGGCGACGATCGGGCCGCCGTCGAGCGGCTCGTCCACGAGGTGCACCGTGACGCCGGTGACCGCGCGCCCGCCGCCAGCGCATCGCGCACGGCGTGCGCCCCGGGAAACGCCGGCAGAAGGGCGGGATGGACGTTCAGGATCCGCCCGGCGAACCGGCCGAGCGTCGCCGGGCCGAGGATCCGCATGAAGCCGGCGAGGACGACCACGCGTGCGCCGGATGGCCAGCAGCGCGCCGGCAGACGGCCCGGTCCCACGCCCCCGCGTCGGGATGATCGGCCGGGCCGGAGGACGCGTGTCGGGATCCCTGCAGCGGCCGCGAACTCGACGGCGGCACACGGCCGGTCGGCCAGGACGAGGACGACTCGCCCGCCGAGCCGCCCCGGCGCTCTGCGCCCGGACGAGGGCGCGCAGGTTGCTCCCCTGCCCCGAGACGCAGACGGCGATGCTCACGACGTCACGCTCGACGTACCGGCGCGCCGGCCCGGCCTCTGCCGCCGGCTCGACCGAGCCGACCTGCCCAGGCGGCAGGCCGCGGCCGCAAGGCACGCCGGGCGGCGGTCGACACCGCCGCCGGCTCGACGACGACGGCCATGCCGATGCCGCCGTTGAAGCTGGCTCGCATCTCCGGCCCGTCCATGCCCGCGAGCGCGGCGATGCAGGCGGATGATCGGCGGAACGGGCCAGGCCGACGGATCGACCCGGGCGCCGAGCGACGGCGGCAGCGCGCGCGGCACGTTGCCCGCCAGGCCGCCGCCGGTGATGTGCGCGAGACCGTGCAGCGACAGGCCGCCGGCCGCCAGGTGGTCGCGGAGCGCCAGCACGTCGCGCCGCGTAGATCCGCGTCGGCGCCAGCAGCACGTCTCCGAGGGTCGCCGCAGACGCGTGCTCGCCCCGGCCATCGGGCGGCCATCTCCGCCGCGGCCGGCACCGCGCGAACGGCGTCGGGCCACGGAACGGTCGAGCCCCAGGCCGTGCGACGCGATGACCGCGCGGACCAGCGAGTACCCGTTGGAGTGCAGGCCGGACGCGGCCGAGGCCGAGGATCGCGTCCCCCTCGCGCGACCGAGCCGTCGATAGCAGCTCGTCGCGCTCGACGACACCGACGCAGAAGCCGGCCAGGTCGAACTGCGTCGGGCTCCATCACGCCGGGGTGCTCGGCGGTCTCGCCGCCGACGAGCGCGCACTCCGCGCGCTCGCAGCCGCGTGCGACGCCCGCCGACGAGCGACGCCACCGCCCGGGTCGAGCCCGTCCGACGGCGACGTAGTCGAGGAAGAACAGCGGGCGGGCGCCGTGGCAGCACGACGTCGTCGGCGCACATCGCGACGAGGTCGAGGCCGATCGTGTCGAGCCGGCCCATGCGCGCGGGCGATCTCGGTCTTGGTCCCGACGCCGTCGGTGGCGCTGACGAGGACGGGCTCGCGCATACCCGCGGGCAGCGCGAGCGCCGACGCGAACCCGCCCACGCCGGCGAGGACCCGGGCCCCTGCGTCGCCGCGATCCGGTCGCGCAGCAGCTCGACGGCCCGGTCGCCGGCGCCACGTCCACGCCGGCCGCGCGTACGCCGCCGGGTGCCCTCGCCGCCGTCACCGGGCCGTGCCCCGGGCCCGTCGCGGCACCGCCGCCGGAGCCGGGCGCGGCACCCGGCCCCGTCACCGCCGGCTCCCGAGCGTCTCCGCCGCTCGAGCATGAACTTCCGGGAGCCGACGTCGTACGGGACGGGCACCGGGTAGAGGCCATCGAAGCACGCGAAGCAGAAGCGCTCCCGCGGCAGGTCGATGCCGTCGAGCACGCCGTCGATCGAGAGGTACGCCAGCGAGTCGGCGCCCACGAACTCGCGGATCTCCTCGACGCGAGTGCGTGGCCGCGATCAGCTCCGTCTCGATCTGCGTGTCGATGCCGTAGAAGCAGGGATGGTAGATCGGCGGCGCGCTGATCCGCAGATGGACCTCGCGCGGCGCCGGCGCGCCGCAGCAGCGCGACGATCTGCCGCGTGGTGGTGCCGCGCACGATCGAATCGTCGACGACGACCAGCCGTCGCCCGCGCACCTGCTCCCGCAGCGGGCTGAGCTTGATGCTCACGCCGCGCTGGCGCAGGGACTGGTTCGGCTGGATGAACGTGCGGCCGGCGTAGCGGTTCCGGACCATGCCCTCGCCGGTACGTGATCCCGCTGGCCTCGGCGATATCCGGCGGCGGCCGGCGCGCCCGTGTCCGGCACCGGCATCACGAGGTCGGCGTCGGCCGGCGCCTCGCGGGCCAGGGCCTCGCCCATGCGGCGCCGCGCCTCGTAGAGGCTGCGGCCGAGCATGTACGAGTCGGGCCGGGCGAAGTAGATCAGCTCGAACACGCACAGCCGCTCGTGGCCCTCGGCGAACCGCACGGACCGCGGACCGCCGGGCTCGCCCAGGACCACCATCTCGCCCGGCTCGACGTCCCGCACGTACTCCGCGCCGAGCACGTCGAGCGCCGCCGTCTCCGACGCCAGCACCCATCCGGCGTCGTCGTGCGGACCCCGTGGGGCATCCGGCCCAGCACCAGCGGCCGGAAGCCCCATGGATCGCGGATCCCGAGCAGCCGGTGCTCGTCCATGACGACGAGGGAGTAGGCGCCGCGCACCTTCGGCAGGATCTCCAGGAGCGACCTCGAGGAGGTCGCCACCCTCGGCGCCCGCGACGAGCGCGGTGAGGACCTCGGTATCCGTGGAGCCCTGCAGACGCCGGCGGCCGCCCGGCAGCAGGTCGAGCAGCTCGCGCGTGTTGACGAGGTTGCCGTTGTGGCCCATGGCGACGGCACGCCTCGGGCCGACGCGGAACGCGGGCTGGCTGTTCTCCCAGACCGTGGATCCGGTCGTGGAGTAGCGGCAGTGCGCGATGGCCAGGTGCCCCACCAGGGACGGCAGGTGCCGCTCGTCGAGGACCTGGCTGACCAGGCCCAGGTCCTTGTAGACCATCACCTGGTCGCCATCGCTCACCGCCACCCCGGCCGATTCCTGGCCGCGGTGCTGGAGTGCGAAGAGGGCCAGGGCGGCGATGCCGGCGGCCTCCTGCCCGGGAGCGTGGACGCCGACGATCCCGCACATGGTCAGCCCCTTCCGGCCCGGAGCGGCCCGTCCGGCGGCCGGTCGGGGGCGACGGACACGGGCGGCACGAACGCCTGGTCGCCCAGCGCGCGCGGCAGCGCCTGCTCCCAGGCGTGGCGCAGGCTCGCCGAGCGTGCAGTCCAGCGCGTCGGCGACGCCGATGCCCCGCGCTCCTCCGCGGCGCCGGCCGCACCGCCGCCCACGAGGTCGGATGAGGAGCCGGTCGCCGCCGACCGCGCCGAGCACCGCGAACGGGACGCCGTGCTCCGCCGCCAGCGCCTGCAGGCGCGCCTCGTCTCCCGGCCGGACCGTGACCACCACCCTCGACGGACTCTCGCCGAACAGCTCGACGGCCGGCTCCGCGCTCACCTGCAGGGACAGGTCGGCGCCGATCCCCGCCCAGATGGCGCACTCGGCGAGCGCGACGGCCAGGCCGCCGCCGCTCACGTCCTGCGCTGACGCGAGGACGCCCTCCGCCGCCGCCGCGAGCAGCAGGTCCTGGAGCGCCGCCTCGCGTGCCAGGTCCAGGGTCGGGAGGCGCTCCTCCACCGCGGCCCCGGCCATGCTCGCGTAGGCGGAGCCGGCCAGGCCCGGAACGGCCTCTCCGAGCAGCACGACGGCGTCGCCCACGGCGCGGAACGCGGGTGGGACCCGCATCGCGACGTCGTCGAGCAGCCCGACAACGCCGACCTGGGTCGTGGGGACGATCCGGCCGTCGCGGCGACTCGTTGTAGAGGCTGACGTTGCCGCCGGTGACCGGCAGGCCGAGCGCCCGGCATGCGTCTCCCAGGCCGCGCACCGCCTCGGCCAGCTGCCAGAACGCCTCGGGCCTGCGGGGATCACCGAAGTTGAGGCAGTTGGTGACGCCCAGCGGACGGGCGCCCGCGACCACGACGTTGCGCGCGCACTCGGCCACGGCGAGGGCCGCCCCCAGGTACGGGTCGAAGGCACCCACGCCCGCCACCGCGTCCGTGGCGCAGGCGAGCCCCTTTGCGGTCCCCTCGATGCGCAGGATGCCCGCCGCGCGCTCGCCTCCGTCGACGGTGCCGGCGCCCACCGTCGCGTCGTACTGGGCGGTGACCCACGCCCGGCTGCCCAGGTTCGGGCTCCCCAGCAGGCCCCGCAGCACGGCGCCCGGGTCCATGCCACGAGTCGGGGAGCCGGTCGGACGCCGACTCCGGCGCGCCGGGCGCCGGCGCCTGGCGGCTGTGGGTCGGCGGACGCGACAGCCGCTGGTAGACGATCGCGTCGCTCGTGAGCGCGGCTGCGGGAATCGCCGCCAGCACCGCGGACCCGGTGGCCGGCGCGCCGCCCGCGTCCACGCCGCCCGAGATCACGGTGATCAGGCCATCGTCCGTGACCCGGCCGATGACGGCCGCCGGAAGCCCCCAGCGGGTGCAGACCTCGACCACGGCGCCGAGCCGTTCGGGCCGGACGATCGCCAGCATCCGCTCCTGGGACTCGCTGATCATGACCTCGAAGGGAGCCATGCCCTCCTCGCGCCGCGGGATCGCGTCGAGATCCACGAGGATGCCGGTTCCCGCACGGTCGGCGGTCTCCGACACGGCGCACGTGATTCCCGCCGCGCCCAGGTCCTGGAGTCCCTCCACCAGCCCTCGCTCGATCAACTCGAGGCTCGCCTCGATCAGCAGCTTCTCGGCGAACGGGTCGCCCACCTGGACGCTCGGGCGCTTGGCGGGATCGTCTTCGGCGAACGTGGCGCTCGCGAGGACCGACGCGCCGCCGATGCCGTCGCGCCCGGTGGCGGACCCGAAGAGCACCGCGAGGTTCCCGGGTCCCGGGGCCACCGCCCGCGTCAGGTGGCGTTCCTCCAGGATGCCCACGGCCATGACGTTGACGAGGGGGTTGCCCCGCGTAGGACGGGTGGAAGGCGAGCTCGCCGCCGATGGTGGGCACCCCGACGCAGTTGCCGTACCCGCCGACGCCGCGGACCACGCCGCGGACCAGGCGTTGCGTCCGCGGTTCCGCCGGATCGCCGAACTTCAGGGCGTCGAGCACGGCCACGGGTCGCGCGCCCATCGTGAAGATGTCGCGCAGGATGCCGCCGACGCCGGTGGCCGCACCCTGGTACGGCTCGACCGCGCTCGGATGGTTGTGCGACTCGAGCTTGAAGGCGACCGCGAGCCCGTCGCCGATCGAGACCACGCCGGCGTTCTCGCCCGGGCCGGCGACCACGTCGCTGCCGGCGGTCGGGAGCGTCGCGAGGAGGGGCCTCGAGCTCTTGTAGGAGCAGTGCTCGCTCCACATCACCGAGAACATCGCGAGCTCCAGGTCGTTGGCGTCGCGGCCCAGCCTGGCGCGGACCTGGTCCAGCTCGTGGTCGGTGAGCCCCAGCTGCCGGTGCAGCGGCTCCGGCGCCGCCGTGATGGCCGGGAGCGCGTCCGCCGTCATACGGGCACCTCCATGGCGCCGCTCTCGACCAGCGAGCGCAACAGCAGGAGGCCGTCGTCGGACCCGAGGAGCGCCTCGGAGGCACGCTCGGGGTGGGGCATCAGGCCGCAGACGCGTCCCCCGGAGTCCGTCACGCCCGCGATGTCGTGGAGGGATCCGTTGGGGTTCCCCTCCGGCCCCGCATAGCGGAACAGCACCTGGCCGGATGTCTCCAGCCGGGCGAGATCCCCCTCGGGCAGGTAGTAGCAGCCTTCGCCGTGCGCCACCGGCATGCGGAGCGACATGCCGGCCGGCACGGCCCGCGTGAACGGCGTATCGCGTCGCTCCACGGACAGCCGCACCCACCGGTGCTCGAACCGCAGCGACGCGTTGCGCAGGAGCGCGCCGGGCACCAGGCCGGCCTCCGCCAGCACCTGGAACCCGTTGCAGATCCCCAGGACCAGCCCGCCACGTGCGGCGTGCTCCCGGACCTTCGCCATGATCGGGCTGAAGCGCGCGAGGACGCCGGCCCGGAGGTAGTCGCCGTAGGCAAAGCCGCCCGGGAGGATCACCAGGTCGGCACCGCGAAGATCGGGCGTCTCGTGCCACAGGGAGACCGCGTCGGCGCCCGCCAGCCGGGAGGCGTGCATGGCGTCCCGATCGCAGTTCGACCCCGGGAAGACGACGACGCCGACCCTCATGCCGGCTCGGCGCTCCGGATGGAGCTCGCCGCCCCCATCACCTCGACCCGCCATTCCTCGATCAGCGGGTTGGCGAACAGCTCCCCCGAGAGGCGGTCCACGACGGACCGCGCGGCTTGCTCGTCCGGCGCCTCGACGGTCAGCTCCACGCGCCGCCCGACGCGCACGGCGTGGACCGAATCGACGCCGAGGTGCGGAAGCGACTGCTCGACGGCGCGGCCCTGCGGGTCGAGGATGCCGGGCTTGGGCATGACCGACACCGCGTACCGGTAGCTGGCCACTACCGCGCCTCCGACTCGCGGGCAGCCGGGGCGATGACATCCTCGGCGAGGTACCGGTCGAAGCTCGCGCCCGTGATGCGCTCGAAGGCCTCGACGTACCGTGCTCGCGTCCCGGCGACCACGTCATCGGGGAGCTCGGGGCCCGGATACGTCTTGTCCCAGTCGCGGGCCTCGAGCCAGTCGCGCACGAACTGCTTGTCGTAGCTCGCCTGCGCGCGCCCCGGCTCGTACGTGGCGGCATCCCAGAAGCGGCTGGAATCCGGCGTCATCGCCTCGTCGATGAGGATGGGCTCCCCGTCGGGAAGCAGCCCGAACTCGAACTTGGTGTCGGCCAGGATGATTCCCGCCGGGGCCGCGCGCTCGGAGCCGAAGCGGTAGAGGCGCAGAGCGATGTCGCGCACGCGCGCAGCCATCTCCTCGCCGACCAGGCCCACCATCCCGGCGAAGTCGATGTTCTCGTCGTGGCCCTCCTCCGCCTTGGTGGACGGCGTGAGGATCGGCTCCGGCAGGCGATCGCTCTCGTGGAGGCCGGCGGGCAGCCTGACCCCCGACACCGCGCCTGTCCGCTGGTAGTCCTTCCAGCCGGTTCCCGACAGGTAGCCGCGCACGATCACCTCGACGGGCAGGACGCGCGCGCGGCGGCAGATCATGACCCGGCCGCGCAGATCGCGCGCCGACGACGGGAACGGCATCGGGAGGGAGGCCGGATCGACGTCCAGGAGGTGGTTCGCGACGATGCCGGCACGGGCCGTCTCGCCGAACCAGAAGCGGGACAGGCCGGTCAGCACGCGGCCCTTGTCGGGGATCGGCGTGGGAAGCACCACGTCGAACGCGCTGATCCGGTCCGTCGCGACGAGGAGCATCCGGTCGTCGCCCACGGCGTAGAGGTCCCGGACCTTGCCCGATCGGAGGAACGCGTCCGAGAGTGGCCCAGCCGTCATCCCATGCCTCCCGTGCCGTGGATTCCCGTCATCGTCTCGACACCGCTCGTCGCGGCGCCTTCCTGGCCACCCGGCCGGCCGGAATCCACGGCCGGACCCGGCCCTCCGTCCGGTGCCCGAGGCACGAGCCGGTCCAGGCGCGACATCACGGCAGCGACGTGCGCGAGGAAGGCCCCGTCGTCGAAGCACGCGGCGAGCGCGTCGGCCGGCAGCGCCGCGGCGGCCGGATCCGCCGCGAGGAGCTCGGCCAGCGGCCGTCGCTCGTCCGCGGCACGCAGGGCGGCTCGCTGCACCACGCCATAGGCTTCGTCGCGGCCCAGTCCGCCCCGCTCGACGAGCGCGAGGAGCACCCGGCTCGAGGCATGCAGGCCGAGCCCGCGCTCGAGGTTCTCGCGCATCCGCTCCGGGCGGACGACGAGTCCGTCCACGAGGCGCGTGAACGTCACCAGCATGTAGTCGAGCAGGATGGTCGCGTCGGGCAGCACGACACGCTCCACCGAGGAGTGGCTGATGTCCCGCTCGTGCCACAGGGCCTGGTTCTCCAGTCCCGACTGCGCGTAGCCCCGCAGGAGACGGGCCATGCCCGCGAGCCGTTCGCTCACGATGGGGTTGCGCTTGTGCGGCATCGCGCTCGAGCCCTTCTGCCCGCTGCGGAACGGCTCCTGGACCTCCGCGATCTCGGTGTGCTGCAGGTTGCGGATTTCCGTCGCGAAACGCTCCAGCGAGCCTCCGGTCACGGCGAGCGCGGCCAGGAAGGCGGCGTGCCGGTCGCGCTGGACGATCTGGGTGCTCACGGGGTCCGGTTCGAGTCCGAGGGCGGACATCACCTCGGCCTCGATGGCCGGGTCCACGTGGCTGTACGTCCCGACCGGCCCGGACAGCTTGCCGGTCGCAATGTCGGCCGCCGCCGCGGCGACGCGCCGCCGGTCGCGGTCGAGCTCGAACGCCCAGCCCGCGAGCTTGAACCCGAACGTGATGGGCTCGGCGTGCACCGAGTGCGTCCGCCCCATCATCAGCGTGGTGGCGTGCTCCCGGGCGCGCCGCACCACGGCCTCGATCGCCGCGTCGAGGTCGGCGAGCAGCCGGTCCGAGGCCGCCCGGCACTGCAGGGCCAGCCCGGTGTCGAGGACGTCGCTGCTCGTCAGCCCGAGGTGCAGGAATCGACCCGCCGGACCGACCGTCTCCGCCACCTGGCTCACGAACGCGATCACGTCGTGGTCCGTGGTCAGCTCGATCTCGGCGATCCGGTCCACGTCCACGCGCGCGCGAGTGGCGACGGCATCCGCGGCCTCCTGCGGGACGAGGCCGCGCCGAGCCTGCGCACGGATCACCGCCACCTCGACGCGAAGCATCGCCTCGAAGCGGGCACGATCCGTCCACACCTCCCCCATCTCGCGGAGGGTGTACCTCGGGATCACTGGCGCGCCTCCGGGGGCCTGCCGATGTCGCCGCGCATCTGGCGGCCACGGAAGGTCACGCAGGCCGCCGCGGCGTGCGCGGCGCCGGCCGCCATTGCGAGATCGTCGCCCCCGGCCACGACCGTGAGCACCCGGCCGCCCGCCGTCTCCGCCACGGCACCCGTGCGGCGCGTTCCCCCCTCGAAGACGAGCGCGCCCGACGAGCGCGCGGCCTCGATCCCGCCGATCGGATCCCCGAGAACCGGTGAAGCGGGGTAGCCATCGGCAGCGAGGACGATGCCGACAGTGGCCCCGGGCTTCGCCGGAAGCACGGGGCCGGCGATGCCGAGGGTTGCCGCGACCGCCGCCAGGCAGTCGGTGGCCGCGGCGAGCAGCAGCGGGGCGAGCGGAACGGCCAGGCGCGGCAGGATGGCCTGCGCCTCCGGATCCCCCAGCCTGACGTTGTACTCGAGCAGGCGCGGCCCGGCGTCGGTCAGCATCAACCCCGCGTACAGGGCGCCGCGGAACGGGCGCCCTCGTGCGGCCAGCGCGGCGAGCGTCGGCACGTGGAACTGCCGGACGATCTCCGCCACCGCATCGTCGTCGAGGTCCGGCAGCGGCGAGTACGCGCCCATGCCCCCCGTGTTTGGCCCGGTGTCGCCCTCGCCGATCCGCTTGTGGTCGCGGGCCGCCGGCAGCGCGAGCGCCGTGGTCGTATCGCAGATCGCGATCACGCTCGCCTCCGGACCAGCGAGCGCCTGCTCCACCACCACCACCCTGCCGGCATCGCCGAAGACACGACGTTCGATCGCGTCGCGCAGCGCGCCCTCGGCCTCCGCGAGCGTGGCGCACACCGTGACGCCCTTGCCGGCGGCCAGGCCATCGGCCTTCACCACGACCCCGCCACCGAGCGCGGCCGCGAAGGCGAGCGCAGGCGCGATGGCGTCGAACCGCGCGCCGCGTGCCATCGGTACCCCTGCGCGTCCGGCGATCCGCCGGCACAGCGCCTTGCTCCCCTCCACGGCCGCCGCGGCCGCGGAGGGCCCGAAGGCGGGGATCCCGGCGGCCGTCAGCCGGTCCACGAGACCCGCGACGAGTGGCGCCTCCGGGCCGACCACGACGAGGTCTACGGCCTCCCGGCGGGCCAGCGCCACGATCGCCGCGATGTCGCCGACGGCAATCCCGGGACGGATATCGGCGACGTCGGCGTGGCCCGCGTTCCCCGGCGCCTCGATGACGCGCTCCACTCCCTCGTCCTGGCGCAGGCGCCAGCAGATCGCGTGCTCGCGCGCCCCCGAGCCGACGACGAGGATCGTGGCTGGCACGGGCGGGCGCGTCGGGCTCATCGGGGGCGGCTCATCGGGGACCCGGCCCACGTTCCCCGGGCGGACCGACGTCGATGCCACGCGCGGCGACCCGCGCGCTCAGCGCCGCCCGGCGCGGTCTCTCGCGCCGGAGGATCGTGGCGGTGCGGTCGGGACCCACGCTGACGATCGAGACCGGAACGCCGGCGAGTTCCTCGAGCGCATCCACGTAGCGCCGCGCCGCCGCAGGCAGCTGCTCCGCGTGGCGGATCCCGCCGAGGTCCTCCTCCCAGCCGTCGAACGACTCGTAGACGGGCTCGGCTCGCGCAAGGAGGTCGCCCGAGGACGGCAGGCGGTCCACGACCTGCCCGTCGATCCGGTACGCGACGCAGAGGCAGATCTCCGGCAACCCGGACAGGATGTCGAGCTTGTTCAGCATGATGCTGGTCACGCTGTTGACCGCCACCGCACGCTGCAGGGGGACCGCGTCGAACCAGCCGCAGCGACGCTGCCGGCCCGTGGTCGTGCCGAATTCGTGGCCGCGCTCCAGGAGGTGAGCGCCGGTCTCGTCGCGCAGCTCGGTCGGGAACGGGCCGGACCCGACCCGCGTGGAGTACGCCTTCATCACCCCGATGACCTCATCCACCTGCAGGGGCCCCACGCCACCGCCGGTGCACGCCCCGCCCGCGATCGGATTCGAGCTCGTGACGTACGGGTACGTGCCCTGGTCGAGATCCAGCATCGTCCCCTGGGCTCCCTCGAGGAGAACGTGCTGCCCTGCCGCGAGCGCCTCCTGCACGAGGTCCGTGGTGTCCGCGATGTGCGGGCGGAGCCGCTCGCCCCAGCCGGTCGCGCGGGTCACCAGCTCGTCCAGGTCGAACGGCACGAGCCCGTGCGTCTGGACCAGCACAGCGTTCTTCTCCGGCAGGATCCGCTCGAGCCTGGAGCGGAATGCCCGGGGATCGAGCAGGTCGGCCATGCGGAGCCCGATTCGCCATGCGCGGTCCGCGTAGGCCGGACCGATGCCCCGGTGCGTCGTGCCGATCTCGTCGCCCGCGAGCCGCGCCTCCATGGCCCCGTCGAGCGCCACGTGGTACGGCATGATCACGTGCGCCGACTCGCTGACCCGGATGTTCGCGGTGCGGATCCCGCGCGACTCCAGCATCGCCATCTCGTCGATGAGCGTCTGCGGATTGACGACGACCCCGTTGCCGATGACGGGCGTGATGTGCGGGTAGAGCACGCCGCTGGGGACGAGGTGCAGCTTGAAGACGGCGTCACCGAGGACGATGGTGTGGCCGGCGTTGTCGCCGCCCTGGTAGCGCACGACCAGGGCCACGGATTCGGCGAGCAGGTCGGTGGTCTTGCCCTTGCCCTCGTCCCCCCACTGGAGGCCGACGACCACGGTTGCCGGCACGTCAGATCCCCGGGAAAACGAGAAGGCCCCGGGCCTGCACGGCCGGGACCTGGATAGACTGCCCCCGTCGTCGCCCGCCACGTCGCTGACGGACCTCGACGCGATGGGTCCGGACCGGCCTCACGGGACCGCTCCCTCCCCGTCCTCGAGCAACGACTCCTCCATCGCTGGCGGGCACGCGCCCGCGGCTCGGGTGAGTCAGGAGTATAGCAGTGGTTGGCCGCCGGCCCGCCGGGACGCTCGCCGGCGGGCCTGCGTCAGCGGAGGACCGGGGCGGCCTCGCGTGCCAGCCGCTCAACCAGGTGAGCCGCGCGGACCGTGCCGGGGGCTGCCCGGAGCCGTCCCGAGACGGCGTCCAGGCGGGATCGGAGCGGCCGGTCGGCCAGCAGCCGTGCGATGGCGGCGGGCAGGGCCGGGTCGTCGAAGGTGTAGGTCGGCAGCCGGACGCCGAAGCCCGTCTCGTCCACCCGCTGCGCGTTGTCGTGCTGGTCCCAGAAGAGCGGGAGCACGATCATCGGCTTCCCCGAGTCGAAGCACTCCGTGACCGTGTTGTTGCCCCCGTGCGTGATGACGACGTCGACCATCGGCAGGATCGACGGCTGCGGCAGGAACTCCGCACCCGTCATGTTCGGCCCCAGTCGAAGCAGCTCGTGCTGCGGCCCCATGCTGACGATCACGCGATATGGCGTCGTCGCGAGCACCTCGAGCAGGCGCTGCATGAGCCCGACATCGGCCGACCCGAGGCTCCCGAGGCTGAGGTAGACGAGCGCACCGGGCTCGGACGCCAGCGGCTCCGGCAGCTCGAACGGCGCCTCGGTGGCTCGAACGGCCGAATCGAGCCTGTGCCACGTGGGGCCGAGGGGCCGGTCCCGGACGTAGTCGGCCTCGGCCGGATACAGGTAGAGGTTCAGCCACGGCGACTCGTGGATGAAGGAGAGGTCGCCGAGTGGGGGCGCACCGCGTTCGCGGACGAACGCGTCGAAGGACGCGTGCATGTCGCCCAGGCACCGCCGCTCCTCCTCGACGAACTCGCGCCACCCTGCGCGGTCCGCCGTCGGGTAGCCGGAGAAGACGGGCGGCACGGCGGGATCGCGGAGCTCCGCGGGGTTGCACGAGACGATCCGGACCCAGGGGCGGCCCGAGGCGACGACGGCGGGGAAGGCGACCACGTTGTCCTCGACGATCACGTCGGGCCCGACCTCGTCGATGATCGCGGCCAGACGTTCGTCCACGTACCGGGCCCCGTCGACCAGGGCCTGCCATGTCGGGCGCAGGAACGACCCGATCTGCTCGATGGTGGGCAGGCGGAAGACCGGGGCCGTCTCGCGGATGAAGTCCTTCCAGAACTGCCCGGGGGCCTCTGCGACGGCGGGCGGCGGGCCGAGCCGCATCAGCCGTTCCTCGAAGCCACGGGACTCCAGCGTCCCCGCGAAGGACTCCTCGACGATGAACACCGTCCGGTGCCCACGGCGCCGCAGGACGTCGGCGATCCCCACGCAGTTGTTGGTGGGGCCGAACGCGCCCTCCGGGAAGAACACGATCGTCCGGCGCTCGCCGTCCATGGCACCCCCTCGCTCATGTCATGGCTCGCCGTGACGCACGTCAGCCGACGAGCTGCGCCGCGAGAGCCTCGGGCTCGGTGACCGGCTGGCGGCAGGCGAAATCGCGGCACACGAAGGCCGTGGGGTGGCCGCGCAGCGTGAACCGGCTCTGCAGGAGCTCCACGCGGCTGTTCTGCGGGTCGTTGGTCATCGCGACGACCCGGTGCGGGTGGAGGCCGCGCGTCGCGACCTCGAGGAGCGCCCTGGCGGCCGGATCCTCCGCGTCGCCGACGATCGCCACCTCGGCGAGCGGGGCGGTCGCCAGGTCGATGGCGGCCAGCCAGGCCGCAAACCCCGCCGGATACCGCTCCGCGAGCGGGACGATCGTGGGAAGCGCACCGAGCGCGGCGGAGCGATAGCGCGCCTCGCCGGTGAGTGCCGTGAGCCGCAGGAGGACGCGGGCGGCCGCGGCGCCGCCGGACGGGACCGCATTGTCCTCGACCTGCCGTGGCCGCGCGATCAGCGGCTCGTGATCGTCCGCGGTGTCCCAGAAGCCCCCCGCCGGGTCGGCGAAATGGGCGAGCACGGTATCGGCGAGGTCCCGCGCCGCCGCGAACCACCGTTCGTCGAACGTTGCCTCGTACACCGCGAGGAGGCCGTCGGCGAGCAGGGCGTGATCGTCCAGGTATCCGGCGGGCGTGGCCCGGCCGTCCTTCCAGGAGCGTCGAACCCGTCCGTCCGGGCCGCGCAGCAGGCGGAGCGCGGCGCCGGCCGCGCACGTCGCCGTGGCGAGGTAGTCGGCGCGTCCGAGCGCGGCCGCGGCATCCGCGTAGGCGGCGATGGCGAGCCCGTTCCACGCCGCGAGGCCCTTCGCGTCGCGCGCCGGCTGCGCTCTCGCATCCCGGGCCGCGTGCAGACGATCCGCGGCCCGGTCCAGCCGCGGCGCAACCTCGTGGACCGGCAGCCCGTGACGTCGTGCGAGCGTCTCATCGTCGAGCGGACGGTGGAGGACGTTGCGCCCTTCCCAGTTGCCGCGCGCGGTCGCGCCGAACGCATCCGTAGCGAGGGTGGCCTCGGGCCCCAGCACGTGCTCGATCTCGGGGAGCGTCCACGCGTACGTGGCGCCCTCGATCCCGTCCGTGTCCGCGTCCTGGCTCGCGGCGAAGAGCCCGTCCGCCGTCGTCATCTCGCGGCGCAGGTAGTCGAGCGTGCGCTCGGCGACCCTCGCGTAGCGGCGGTCGCCGGTCAGCCGGAATGCCTGGACGTAGGCACGCGCCAGCTGGGCATTGTCGTACAGCATCTTCTCGAAATGTGGCACGAGCCAGCGCGCGTCCGTGCTGTAGCGGTGGAAGCCGCCACCGACCTGGTCGTGGATTCCGCCGGCCGCCATGGCCTGCAGGGTGCGCTCGGCGACCGCGAGGGGCTCGCGATCATGGCGCGTGGCGGCGCGGGCGAGCAGGAACTCGATGATCGCGGGCTGCGGGAACTTCGGCGCGGTGCCCCAGCCACCGTTCGCCCGGTCGAAGGACGAGATGAGCGCCGCCGTCGCACGCTCCAGCGTCCCGGCGCCGATCTGGTCATGCGTGCGCAGTCCGAGGACATCCGACGTCCCCGGCGGGCGCAGGCGGGACATCCGCGGTCGCGGCGGCCGCGCGCCGGATCTCGTGGGCGTCGGCGGCCCGGGCGTCCGCGGCCCGGGCGGGCGCGGCCGGGTTGGCCCCCGTCGCGTCGGCGGGCGCCGCGTGGCCCGGTTCCGTCTCGGCAGGCGGGTTCGTCGACCTCGCGATCGCGCCGGCGAGGCGGCGTCCCATCTCCTCGAGTTCCTCGCGACGATCCCGCCACGCGGCCGTGACCGCATCGAGCACGTCCGTGAACGCGGGCATGCCCATGCCGCGGGTGGCGGGGAAGTACGTGCCTCCGTAGAACGGGCGGCCGTCGGGCGTCAGGAAGACGCTCATCGGCCAGCCCCCCTGGCCGGTCATCGCCTGCACCGCCGTCATGTAGATCGAATCGAGGTCGGGGCGCTCCTCGCGGTCGACCTTGATCGCCACGAACCCGGCGTTCAGCTGAGCCGCGGTCGCGGGGTTCTCGAACGACTCCCGCTCCATCACGTGGCACCAGTGGCACGCTGCGTACCCGATCGACAGGAAGATCGGCCGATCCTCCGTCCGGGCGCGTTCGAGCGCCTCCGGTCCCCATGGATACCAGTCGACCGGGTTGTGCGCGTGCTGCAGCAGGTACGGGCTCGTCTCGCCCGCGAGCCGGTTCGTGGGCATCGCGAGCATCGTAATCGCCCCGCGTCACGGTGGCGCACCGGATCGGGTCCATGTCGCGTGCGCGGGCCATCACGGGTCCGGGACGGGCCCTCGGCGGCGCCCGTGGGCAATCGGAGGCGTGACGCCGCAGGACCCTGGAGCGCGGCCGGCCACGGGATCGCGGGCGGGCGCGGGAATGCCGACGGACGGGGTGCCCTCGGGCGCAGGAATGCCGGCGGGCGCGGGAGGGGACCACGCCCGCCGGGCTGGAACGATCCGGGTACGCCTCAGGCGACGGCCGCCGCCACCTCGGCGGCGTCATCGTCGGGCTCGGCATCCGGGACGCCGCCCAGGGCCTCCGCCTGGGCTTCGAGCGCGTCCGCGGCCGACTCCACCGCGTAGTCCTTCTTGCGCCGTCCGGACAGCATCTCGACGGAACTCGCCACGATCTCCGTCTTCCAGTGGCGAAGCTTCTTGTCGTCCTCCCACTGCCGCGTCTGGATGCGGCCCTCGACGGCCACCAGCTGGCCCTTGCCGAGGTACTGCGAGCAGATCTCGGCGAGGCGATCCCAGGTCACGACGTTGTGATACTCCGCTCGTTCCGTACCGCCGCGGTAGTCGTGCGTCGCGATCGCGAACTGCGTGACCGACTTGCCGTTGGCGAGGGACCGGAGCTCGGGGTCCCTGGTCAGCCGGCCCGTGAGCAACACCCGGTTCATGCATGACCTCCTGGGCGCGCGGGGCGCGCCATGCGTCGGGGCGGGCGGCGGGCAGGCGACGGGCGGCGGGTGCTCCGGCCGGCGGGGCGATCGGCCGGGCAGGGAGAACTTACGCCGCGCGACTTCACTCGCGATCCACCGGCCATCGACCGGCGATCATCCGGGCGGCTGGCGCTCCTGGTCCGACCTGAACAGTTCGCGCCGGGGCAGGCCGGTCTCCTGCGCCACCTGTCGGGCCGCGGCGGAACGGGCCAGGCCGTCACGCACGAGACGCTCGACGCGCTCGCGAGCCTGTCCCATCGGCATGACCTCCTCGAGGTGACCCGCCGGCCCGGAGTCACCGGCGCGGCGTCCCGCGACGACGAGCGCCACCTCGCCCCTCGGCGGGTCGTCGGACGCCCCGACGAACAGCTCGCCCAGGCTGCCCCGTCGCACGTCCTCGTGGATCTTCGTCATCTCGCGGCACACGGTCCCACTCCGCTGGTCGCCGCACGCGGCGGCGAGGTCGCGCAACGTGGCGGCGACCCGGCCGGGCGCCTCGAATAGCACCGTCGCACGCTCGTCGGCGGCGATCCGCTCGATACGCTCGCGACGCTCCCGACCGGACCGCGGGAGGAACCCCTCGAATGCCCATCGCGGGCCCGCGATGCCGCTCGCGACGAGCGCGGCCAGGACCGCGGACGGGCCCGGGATCGGAACGACGCGGCCCCCGGCGGCCGCCCAGGACGCCACGATCCCCTCCCCCGGGTCGCTCACGAGCGGGGTGCCGGCATCGGTCACGAGGGCGAGATCCCGCCCCGATGCCAGGTGCTCGAGCAGCTCGGGCTCGCGCCTGGTCGCGTTCCGGGCGTGATAGCTCACCAGTGGCGTGTCGATGGCATGGCGTGCCCAGATGCGCCGGGTCATGCGCGTGTCCTCGGCCGCCACCAGCGGCACGTTCCGAAGCACGTCGATCGCGCGGAGCGTGATGTCGCCCATGTTGCCGATCGGCGTGGCGACGACGTACAGCGTCCCGCGCGTCCCGCCGGTCGTGTCCGGCGAGCCCCCGGCACCGGCCGCCATCACGAGCCCGGCGCCGGCCGCCGCCTCGGGTACAGGTAGTCGACACCGGACGTCCGCGGTCCGAGCTTGGCGATCGGAGGGACCTGGCGCTTGAACTCCGCGCCGGCCACCATCCGGCCCACGCGCTCGACGAATCCGGGGTCGAACCCGCTGTCGACCAGCTCCGCGGGCGAGCGACGACGGTCGACCATCCAGTACAGGAGCCGGTCGAGCTCGGCGTAGCTCGTGCCGACGTCCGCCTCGTCGGTCTGGCCGGGCCAGAGATCCGCCGACGGCGGCTTCGAGATGATCGCCTCCGGGACGCCGAGGTCCACGGCCACCTGCCGCAGCTGGCTCTTGTAGAGGTCGCCGACCGGGTCGAAGGCGCAGGCATCGTCGCCAAAGTGCGTCGTGTAGCCGATCAGCACCTCGGTCTTGTTGCCCGTCCCGACCACGAGCCCGCCCCACGCGGCCGACTGGTCGTAGAGGACCGCCATGCGGGCCCGGGCCATGAAGTTGCCGCGTCGGAGGCTCGACGGAGGGGAATCGCCCGCCGCGTCGGGCCGGGCGCCGGCTCCGGCAGGTCGGGCTCCGGCGGATCGGGCGCCGGCAGGTCGAGTTCCGGCGGATCGGGCTCCGGCAGTCGACGGGTCGCCGGCCGTCCCGGTACCACCGGCATCGTCCCGGGCCTCCCCGCCGAAGTAGCCGTCGACGATAGGCGAGATGTCCACGACGCGGCTCGCGCATCCGAGCCGGTCCACGACGGCACGCCCGTCGGCGAGCGATTCCGGCGATGACGTGCGGTACGGCATCAGGACGCACAGCAGCCGCTCCGGACCGATGGCCTCCGCGACGAGGAACGCCACGACCGCCGAATCGATGCCCCCCGAAAGCCCCAGGACGGCGCGCTCGAACCCCGCCTGCCGCAGCTGGCCCCGCACGAAGTCGACCATGATCCGCCGGGCGACGCGCGCGTCGATCGCGAGCTCCGGCGGCAGCTCGAACAGGCCCTGGTCGGACCCCGTCGCGGACCCGCCGCCCGCAGCCCAGCCCGTCACGGTTCGCCGGCTCGCTGGCGGATCACGCGCTCCAGCTGGCGGCGCACCAGCTCGGGTCGCTCGTCGCGCAGGACCGGCAGGATGATCCGCTCCCGTCGCACGTCCGCCAGGTCGATCTCGACGGCGTAGACGCCCTCGTCGTGCAGGGGGGCACGGAAGACCGTCTCGCCGTCCGGCCCGATCACCTCGCTGCCGCCCCAGAACGTGACGGATTCGTCCACGCCGACGCGGTTGCAGAACACGACGAAACTCGTCGTCAGCATGGCGTACGTGCGCATCAGGGCACGCCAGCTCGTGGCGGTCCCCAGGCCCACCTCGTTGATCGCCGCGACGTCGCGGCCGGGCGACGACGACACGTTCACCAGGATCTGGGCGCCGTCGAGCGCCAGCAGGAGCGGTACCGGCAGGTGCCAGAAGTCCTCGCAGACGGCAAGCCCGATCGGCGCCCCGATCCGGCTCGGCGTCGAGCGCACGACCTGTCCCGCGGCGAAGAACCGTCGCTCGTCGAAGAGCCCGTACGTGGGCAGGTAGACCTTGCGGTGGACGTGCCGGATCCCGCCGTCCTCGAGCAGCGCGGCGGCGATGAAGAGCCGGTGGTCGGGCGCCTCCTCGACGAACGAGACGATCGCCGAACAGCCCGACGTCCCGGCGGCCAGCGACGCGAGGCGCGGATCGTCCAGCGTCATGGCGACCTCGCCGCTGAGGTCCTGCAGCTGGTAGCCGGTCAGGCCCAGCTCCGGGAAGACGACCAGGTCGGCGCCATCCGCCCGCGCTTCCGCCAGTACCCGCCGATGCGTCTCGAGGTTCTCATCGAGGCGCCCGAGCCGGGGCGCGATCTGGGCGAGGGCGACGCGACGCCGGTCCACGGTGCCTGCGGTCACCCCGCCACGGAGCGGCCGGCGGGAGGGGGCAGGGTCTCGGCCGGGGCGGCGGCCTCCGGCGTGCCCTGCACACGGTCGGCGAAGTGGCAGGCGGCGAGGTGGCCCGGCCGGTACTCCGTCAGCGGCGGCGAGACCGTCTCGCACTCCTGCGGGTTGCCGAGGCGCTCGCGCAGCCAGCAGCGGGTGTGGAAGTGGCAGCCGGGCGGCGGCGCGGCCGGGTTCGGCACGTCGCCCTTCAGGATGACGCGGCGGCGCCGGCGCCTCCACGGCCGGGTCCGGGATCGGCACGGCCGAGAGCAGCGCCACCGAGTACGGGTGGATGGGGCTCTCGTGGAGCTCGCGGCGAGCGGCCAGCTCGACGATGCCGGCCGAGGTACATCACCGCGATCCGGTCGCTGATGTGCCGCACCACCGAGAGGTCGTGGGCGATGAACAGGTACGTCAGCCCGAACTGCGCCCTGGAGCCGCTCGAGCAGGTTGATGATCTGGGCCTGGATCGAGACGTCCAGGGCGCTGATCGGCTCGTCGGCGACGATGAGATCGGGATTGAGCGCCAGCGCGCGGGCGACGCCGATGCGCTGCCGCTGGCCGCCGCAGAACTCGTGCGGATAGCGCTCGCCGTAGTCCGGGTCGAGGCCCGACGATCGCGAGCAGCTCCCGCACGCGCTCCCGGCGCTCGTCCCGCGTGCCGATGGCGTGGATGTCGAGCGGCTCGGAGACGATCCCGCGCCGCCGTCATGCGCGGGTTCAGGCTCGGCGTACGGGTCCTGGAAGATCATCTGCATCCGCCGCCGGATACGGCGCAGCGGCGGCGCCTTCGACACGGGTGATGTCCGGCGCCGTCGAACACGATCCGGCCGCTGGTGGGCCGGTAAGGCGCAGGATGGCGCGGCCGACCGTGCTCTTGCCGCAGCCCGGACTCGCCGACCAGCCCGAGGGTCTCGCCCCGCTGGATCGACAGCGAGACGCCGTCCACGGCCCGCACGTCGCCGACGTGGCGGCGAGGAGGATGCCCTGGTGATCGGGAAGTACATCTGGAGGTCGGACACGTCGAGGAGCGACCCCGAGCCTCCGGCGAGCCGGGGCGGTGGCCTCGTCGCGCGCGCCGGCGTCACGTCCGTCATCGTCGCGGCCCCTCCCCGGGCGGGTCCGGGAGGCCGTGGCCCCGGGCATCGCCGTCACCGGTCCCGCGTCGGGCTCGAGACCAGGCTCGATCGGGCGCGATCGCCTCGTCGAGCCGGCCGGCGATGCCGGCGGGCGGCGGCGCCGGACGAACCCTCGCGCAGCGGCCGGCCCGCGGCCGCCTCCTCGGCGGTGGGCGGGTTCCAGCAGGCGATGCGGTGCGTCGCGTGCGGCCCGGTGCGCTCCAGGACGGCGCCGCGGCTCGAGCGATTCGAGCGCGGGCATTGCGCGTCCAGCACTCGGTCAGCGCGCCAGGCGCAGCGCGGCGCGAACGGGCAGCCCACCGGTGCGCGGCGCAGGTCCGGCGGCGTGCCCTCGATCGGGATAGCGGCTCGCCCGGCTGCGGCGTCGAGGCGGGGCATCGAGTGCAGCAGCCCGACGGTGTAGGGGTGGCGCGGCCGGGCGAACAGGTCGGTCGTGAGGCGCCGTCTCCACGACGAACCCGGCGTACATGACGTTGATGCGGCTGGGTCATGCCCGGCGACGACGCCGAGGTCGTGGGTGATCAGGATGACGGCCGTGCCGTGCTCGGCGCCAGGCGCTGCAGCAGCTCCAGGACCTGGGCCTGGATCGTGACGTCGAGCGCGGTCGTCGGCTCGTCGGCGATCAGCAGCTTGGGCTCCAGGGCGAGCGCCATGGCGATCATGACGCGCTGCCGCATGCCGCCGCTGAACTGGTGCGGGAAGTCTGCGCAGCCGCGTCTCCGGCTGCGGGGATCCCGACCATCCCCAGCAGCTCGATCGCTCGAGCCCGGGCCTCGCCTGCGCCGACCGTCGCGGTGGGCCCGGATCGTCTCGACCATCTGCTCCTCGATGGTGAGGACCGGGTTCAGGCTGGTCATCGGGTCCTGGAAGATCATCGCGATCTCCTTGCCCCGGAGGTCGCGCATCTCGGACTCGTCGAGACGCGAGCAGGTCGCTCGCCCTCGAAGACGACCTGGCCGCCTTCGATGTGCCCGGCCGGGTCGGGCAGCAGCCGCATCACCGCCAGGTTGGTGACGCTCTTGCCGCAGCCGGACTCGCCGACCAGCCCGAGCGTCTCGCCCTCGTCGAGGTCGAACGAGACGCCGTTGACGGCGTGGACGGTGCCGTCGTGGGTGCGGAACCGCACCACCAGATCGCGGACCGACAGGAGGGCCATCGCGGCCTACCGCTTCAGCCGCGGGTCGAGGGCCTCGCGCAGGCCGTCGCCCAGCAGGTTGAAGCCGATGGCGCTGATCACGATCGCGGCGCCCGGGAAGAAGATCAGGTACGGCGCCGACTGCAGGAAGCGCGACGAGTCGGTCAGCATCTCGCCCCACTCGGCGATCCGCGGGTCGCCCGGGCCGAGGCCGAGGAAGCCCAGGCCGGCGACGTCGATGATGGCCGTGGCGGCGGCCAGCGTCGCCTGGACGATCAGCGGCGTCAGGGCGTTGGGCAGCATGTGGCGCAGCCAGGATCCGGACCGGCGAGGCGCCCATCGATCGGGCCGCGATGACATAGTCCGACTCCCGCAGCGCCAGCAGGCTGCCCCGCAGCAGCCGGGCGAAGATCGGCGAGTAGGAGATGCCGACCGCGAGCATGATCTGGATCTCGCCGTGGCCGAGCCAGGCCACGATGCCGATCGCGAGCAGGATGCCGGGGACGGCCAGCAGGACGTCGATGACGCGCATCAGGACCCCGTCGACGGCGCCGCCCGCGCCGCCGGCGATGGCGCCGACGAGCGTCCCGCCGATCAGCCCGAAGAAGACGGCGACGACGCCGACGGTGAGGCTGATCCGGGCGCCGTAGAGGACGCGGCTGAACTCGTCGCGGCCCTGCAGGTCGGTGCCCATGAGGTGCGCGAGGCTGGGCCCCTGGCGTGCCGTCGGCCAGGTACGCCGATCGTCGGGTCGTACTGGGCGATGCACGGGGCGAGGATCGCGCCCGAGCACGAAGATCGCGATGAAGACGAGCCCGACGATCGCCGGCCCGTTGCGCATGAGGCGCCGTGCAGCGCGTCGCGCCACAGGCCGCGGCTGGCCCGCGGGGCGGCGCGGACGACCAGGCGACTGTCGCCTGCGCGTCATGTCAGCTGTACCTGATCCGCGGGTTGAGGAACGCGTAGCCGACGTCGACGATCAGGTTCACGGTCAGGAAGATCGTCGCGAAGATCAGGATCCAGCGACTGGACGACGATGTAGTCGTGGTTCTGGATGGAGCTGACGACCCACGAGCCCACGCCGTTCCAGGTGAAGACGGTCTCGGTCAGCACGGCGCCCGCGAGGAGCGCCGCCGACCTGCAGGCCGATGACCGTGGTGACCGGCAGCCAGGCGTTGCGCATGATGTGGCGGTCGTTCACCCGCCGCTCGGTCAGGCCCTTGGCCCGGGCCGTCCGGACGTAGTCCTCGTTGCTGACGTCGATGACCGAGGCGCGGGTGATCCGGGTGATGACCGCCAGCGGGATCGAGCCGAGGGCGATCGACGGCAGGATCAGGTGCGCGACGGCGTCGATCACGTACCAGTGGCCGGCCAGGATCGCGTCGATGATCGCGAAATGGGTGACGGGCGGCACGTCCAGGCGCGGGTCGATCTGGCCGAACGCCGGCAGCCAGTGCAGCTGGACGCCGAAGACGAAGACCAGCGTGTAGCCCGAGCACGAAGACCGGGATCGAGATCCCGAAGAGCGAGATGACGGTCACGATGCCGTCGATCCAGCCGTTGGGATGGCGGGCGGCGAGCCGGCCGAGCGGGATGCCCAGGCCGACGGCGAAGATCAGCGCCCCGATGGTCAGCTCGACCGTGCCCGGGAAGCGGATGAGGAACGTGTCCGACGACCTGGCGGCCGTCGATGAAGCTCGACCCGAAATCGCCCTGGAGCAGCCGGCCCGAGGTAGTCGAGGTACTGGACGTAGAGCGGCTTGTCGAGGCCCTGGGTCTCGCGTGATCTGGGCGATCAGCTGCGGCGTGGCGTGCTGCCCGAGGATCGCCTCGGCCGGACCCCCGCCGGGCAGGAGACGAAGGAACAGGAACAGGATCACGGACAGCCCGAAGAGGACCGGGATTGCCACGAGCAGGCGCCGGACGATGAACCTAGCCACGCCGTGAGGAGATCCCTCCGCTGATAGCAGCCCCCCGGGGTCTTGACCGACCCCGGGGGACCGTGTTCACGCGAATGTTACAGCCCGTGCCGTGCGGACGGCGTCGCCGGCCGCGTGCGCCGGGCAGCGCTACTTGCGTACGAGCCAGACGGTGTTGAAGTACTCGATCCCGTTGCCGGCGCCGACGAAGCCGTGGACCTTGGAGGTGTCAGGCGCCCGGAGGTGTCGAGTTGACGATCGGGACGATCGGCAGGTCGGCCGCGAGGAGATCCTGGACCTGGCCCCAGTCGGCGTTGGCCGCGTCGACGGTCGGCTCCTGGAGAGCCTTGGGCATCAGCGTGTTGGCCGCGGCGTTCTTCCAGCCGAACTGCGGGTTCGGCTTGCCGCCTGAGTAGCCGAACCAGGCGGTGTAGAGGAAGTTGTCGGCGCCGGCCCAGTCGCAGGTCCAGCCGAAGAGGTAGAGCGGGAACTTGCCGGCGGTGGCGTCGGTTGACGTAGCCGCCGTGCCAGTCCTCGGTCTTGAGGGTGACCGTGAAGCCGACCGCCTGGAGATCCTGGGCGATGGCCTGAGCCATGCCCTTGGGATCGGGCATGTACGGCCGAACGACGTTGGACGGGTAGTAGAGGTCGATGTTGAGCTGGTCGGCGGTCAGGCCGGCGGCCGGCAGATCGGCCTTGGCCTTGGTGGCGTCGTAGGTCGGCAGGGTCTCGGCCTTGAAGCCGGTGGTGGCCGGCGGCATGAAGCCTGTCGGGACCTTGCCCAGGCCGCGCGTAGAACGCGTCGATGTAGCTCTGCTTGTTCACGGCCTCGGCGATGGCCAGGCGGACGCTCTTGTTGGCGTAGATCGGTCGGCTTGCCGCCGACGCTCTGGTTCGATGTCCAGGTTGAACTGGTTGCAGGACTGCGCCGCGGTCGATGATCGTCAGGCCGGAGCTCTGGGCCGTCTTGACGTCGGGCGGCGAGATCGAGAAGGCGAGGTCGACGCCGCCGGCCTGCAGGGCCTGCAGCTTGGCGGTCGAGTCACCGATGGGCTTGAACGTGATCTGGTCGAGGTGCGCGGCGTTGGCCGTGTCCCAGTAGTTGGGGTTCTTGACGACGGTGACGTGGTCGCCGACGACCCATTCCTTGAACATGAACGGGCCGGTGCCGACCATGTCCTGGCCCTGCGGCAGCGGCCCTGGGCGTACTTGTTGCTCGCGAGCGGCGTGTGTCGGCGTTGGCCGGCCTTGAGCGCGGTCGGGCTCTGGATGCCGAAGACGGCGAGGGTCGAGGCGAGCAGGAAGTTCGACTGCGGCGTCTTGAGCGTGATGACGACGGTGCTCGGCGTCCGGCGCCGTCGACCGACGCGATGTTGGAGTCCGGCCCGAAGCCGCCGAAGACGGCGCCGTAGTAGTAGGCGTTGTCCTGGAGGTCGCCCTTGGGGTAGGCCTGCCAGCGGTCGTAGTTGTAGACGACCGCGTCGGCGTTGAAGTCCGTCCCGTCGTGGAACTTGATGCCGGTCCGGAGCTTGAACGTGTAGGTCAGGCCGTCCGCGCTGACCGTCGGCAGGGCCGCGGCCAGAACCGGGATCACGGTGCTGATGGTGCCGGGCTGGAGGCCGACGAGGCCCTGGACGACCTGGGCCTCGACGTAGAGCGAGTTGCCGTCGCTGACGAGCGACGGATCGGCGAAGACCATGTCGCCGTCGAGGCGCGACGACCATGTTGCCGCCCTTCGACCGCCGTGCGCGGCCGGGCGTCACGGCGGCGGGCGCCGCAGCGGTCGTGCGCCGACGCGGTGCCGTCGGCCGGCGCGGTGCTGGTGACGGGCGGCCGCCGGCGTAGCCGGGCACCGCCGTGGTGCGTGCGCTGCTGCTGCGACACGCCGCGCGACGGCGCCGCCACGGCCAGCAGAGAGCGCTAGACGCTTCATCTCCACTCCCTTCCTCCAGATCGGATGTCGCCGGCCGGGATCCGGCGGCAACCGCGGCCGACCGCGCTAGTGGGTCCTCCGTCCGGGCTGCCGATCTCACGCCCTGGGCTCAGGCAGCCGAGACGCTTGCGTCACCGTACAACTGCGGGCCGCCCGTGCATAGCGGCTGATCACGTCCGCTGGCGCGCGGAGCTCCGATGGAACGGCGCCGCGCGACCGGCGGCTCGCCGGCCAGCGCGGCGTCCGCACGTGCCCGATCCGTCGGCGACTGCCGTCGGTCGATCATCCGACGTCGCGTGCCGCCTCCTGGGCCGCCTGGGTCGATAACCTGCTCGCGAAATGGCAGGCCACCTGCTGGCCAGCGCCCGTGTCGCGGAGCGGCGGATCATCGGTCGAGCAATCTCCGGGTTGCCGAGCTGCTCGCGCAGCCAGCAGCGCGTGTGGAAGCGGCAGCCGGACGGCGGGTTGGCCGGCGACGGGCACGTCGCCCTTGAGCACGAGCCGCTTCTTGCGGACGCGCGGATCGGGCACCGGGATGGCCGACAGCAGCGCCACGGTGTACGGATGGCGCGGATCCGCGTAGAGGTCGTCCGCGTCGGCGACCTCGACCAGCTTGCCGAGGTACATGACGCCCGATGCGGTCGCAGAAGTACTCGCACCACGGACAGGTTGTGGGCGATGAACAGGTACGTCAGGTTGAACTCGTCGCTGCAGGTCCGACAGCAGGTTCAGGATCTGCGACTGGATCGACACGTCGAGCGCCGACACGGGCTCGTCGCAGACGACGAACTCGGGATCGAGCGCCAGGGCGCGGGCGATGCCGATGCGCTGCCGCTGGCCGCCGGAGAACTCGTGCGGGTAGCGACGCGATGTAGTCGCGCCGCAGCCCCACGCGCCTCGAGGTAGCTCGCGAACCCGCTTGTCGCGACGGTCGCGCTTGCCCTGGTCGTGCCCTGTCGGCCTGAGCAGCAGGCCCTCGCCGATGATGTCGCTGACGGGCATGCGCGGGTTGAGCGAACCGTACGGGTCCTGGAAGATGATCTGCATGCGGCGCCGCATCGACTTGAGCTCGTCGCCTGCAGGCGCCGAACAGGTCCTGGCCGCCCAAGAGCACGTCGACCCGCCGTGGCCTGCTCGAGGCGGAGGATCGTCCGTGCCGAGCGTCGTCTTGCCGCAGCCCGGACTCGCCCGACGAGTCCGAACGTCTCGCCGCGGCGGATGTCGAAGGACGACGCCGTCGACGGCATAGACGTCGCCGATCCGCGAGATGCAGGAATGCCGCCATGGATCGGGAAGTAGCTTGTACGAGGCCGCGTGACGCGGATGAGCGTCTCCGGGCGCTCGCGGGAGCCGGCACGGCGTTCGTCCGGCACGTCGAGGACGGTCTCGTTGATCGGCCCGCTCCGCACCTGGCTCTCCGTCGCCGAGCACGGCCGAATCGCCGGCGACGGTGATCCGCATCGCCTCGGCCTCGGCGAGGTCCGACGGCGCGTCGCTCCGACGCGGGCGCCGCTCCTGCGGGCGTGCAGGAAGCAGCGCGAGACCTGCCCGGGTCCCGCCTCCTGGAGCGGCGGCGGCTCGTCTGCTCGGCAGGACCGCCCACGCGTACGGGCAGCGCGGCTGCGAACTGGCACCCGGGCGGCATTCGGAACGGGTTGGGCACGACGCCCTCGATCACCTCGAGGCGCCCGCGCCCGCTGGCCGATGCGCGGGATCGAGCTGAGCAGGCCCCGGGTGTAGGGGTGCTGGGGGCGCTCGAAGATGCGTGAACGACGTGCCGAGGCCTCGACGATCTTGCCGGCATACATCACGGCGACGTCGTCAGCCGATCTCCGCGACGACGCCGAGGTCGTGCGTGATGAGCAGAGCGCCGTCTGTGCGCTCCTGCGGAGCTCCTTGATCAGCTCGAGGATCTGCGCCTGGATCGTCACGTCGAGCGCGGTCGTGGGCTCGTCCGCGATCAGCAGCTGCGGATACGTCGAGAGCGCCATGGCGATCATGACGCGCTGCCGCATGCCACCGGACAGCTCGTGCGGGTACTGCCGCGCACGTCGCTCCGGATCCGGGATGCCGACCTTGCGGAGCATCTCGATGGCCCGGTCCGACGCCTCCCGTGCGCCACGTCCTCGTGAAGCCGGATCGCCTCGGCGATCTGGTTCGCCGATCGTGAAGACCGGGTTGAGGCTCGTCATCGGCTCCTGGAAGATCATCGCGATCGTCGTTGCCGCGGATGTGCCGCATCTCGGACTCGGAGAGCTTCAGCAGGTCGCGCCCGCTCGAACTCGATCTGAGCCCTCCACGATCTCGGCCGGGCGGCTGTCGATGAGCCGCATGATCGAGAGCGCGGTGACGCTCTTGCCGCAACCCGACTCGCCGACGACGCCGAGCGTTCGCCCCGCCTGGATCTCGAAGTCGACGCCGTCGACCGCCTTGACGGTGCCGTCGAGGGTCCCGAAGTAGGTCCTCAGGTCGCGGACCTGCAGGAGATTCTCGGCCATGTCGCCCCGCCTACCGTTCGATCCGCTGGCGCGGATCCAGCGCATCGCGCAGGCCGTCGCCCAGGAAGCTCGCGCAGAGCACGACCAGGATCAGCATGATGCCCGGGTAGAACATCAGGATCGGCTCCCGGTAGAAGTAGCGCTGCGCGTTGGTGAGCATGTTGCCCAGGCTCGCCTCGGGCGGCGAGATCCCGAAACCCAGGAACGAGAGGGCGGCCTCCAGCACCACCGAGTCGGCGATGCCGAGCGTGGCCGCCACGAGGATCGGCGCCAGCGCCATGGGCAGCATGTGTCGCAGCACGATGCGCTGCGGGCTCGCGCCCAGCGCTCGCGCTGCCTGCACGAAGTCCACCTCGCGCAGCCGGAGGAACTCCGCCCGCACCAGCCTCGCCGCCGTGGTCCAGCCGGCAAGGCCGATCGCGAAGATGATCACCCACATGTTGCCGCCACCCCAGAAGGCGACGAGCGCGACGATGAAGAAGAACGAGGGGATGGAGAGGACGACGTCCACGACGCGCATCAGGAGGTTGTCCACCCAGCCGCCGACGTACCCCGCGACCGAGCCGAGCGTCACGCCGATCCCGACGATGATGACCACCGCCGCGAAACCGATCATGAGCGACGTCTGGGTCCCGCGCATCAGCCGGACGAAGGTGTTCTCGCCGAGGTGGTCGTAGCCGAGGGGGGCCGCGAGCGATGGCGGCTGGTCGATGAGGCTGAGGCTCGTCTTCTGGTACAGGTCACCGGTCATCGTGGGGATGAGCCAGGCGAGGACGACCAGGAAACCGAGCACCACGAGGGCGACGACCGCCAGCCGGTGCTGCATGAAGCGCTGGCGGACGAGCTGCCAGTAGGTGCGGACCGGGATGAGGTCGACCTCGTCCACGACGGCGGGACGATCGGCGCCGACGCCCGGGACCGGCGTCTGCAGCTGCACGTTCGTTTCCATGTGATCGGTCCCTGCCTAGTACTTGATGCGCGGGTCGACGACCGCGTAGAGGATGTCGGCGAGGAGGTTGCCGGCGATGACCATGAAGCCGCCCATCATCGTGAGGGCGAGCACCACCGGGTAGTCGCGGGTGTTGACGCTGCTCACGAGGAGGTAGCCGAGCCCGGGCCAGCTGAAGATCGTCTCGGTGATCGCGGCGCCTGCCAGCAGCGTCGGGATCGTGAGCCCGAGCAGCGTGATGATCGGGATCAGGGCATTGCGCAGCGCGTGGCGGTAGATCACCCCGGACTCGGGCAGCCCCTTGGCCTTGGCCGTGCGGATGTAGTCCTGGTGCATCACCTCGAGCATCGACGACCGCATGTACCGGCTCCAGCCCGCGATCTGCTGGATCGCCAGGCTCGCCACCGGCAGCACGAGGTGCCACAGGAGGTTCAGCGGGTCGCCCTCCTGGCCGAAGGTGTACTTGCCGAAGAGCGGGAACCAGCCCAGTTCGACGGCGAACACGAACAGGAGCAGGAGGCCCAGCCAGAACGACGGCATCGCGTACCCGATGGTCGCGAACGTCGTGATGATCTTGTCGGCCCAGCTGTACTGCCTGACCGCGGCCAGGATCCCGATCGGGACCGCGAACAGGATCGTGACCCCCAGGGCCGTGCCCATCAGCTCGAGCGTGCTCGGGATCCGGTCGAAGATCTTCTGCGTGACGGGCAGGCCGTCGACGAACGAGTAGCCCCAGGCATCGAGGCGCCAGAACTGCACGAAGGCCGTGATCCATTTCACGTACCGGACGGGCAGCGGCTGATCGAGGCCGTAGAGGTGGATGAGGTTCTGGATGGTCTGGTGAGAGACGTGGCCCGTCTGGAACCGGTCAACCGGTGACCCCGGCGCCAGGTTGATCATGGCGAACGCCACGAGGCTGATCCCGAACAGGATCGGGATCGCCTGCACCAGGCGTCGAACCGTATAGGTCACCATCGGTCAAAAGATCCCCTGCCAACGCCTACGCCTGACAAGTGGACGGTGGCAGCCTTGCGGCCGCCACCGTCCGGGTCGCTGGAGCACTGGCCAGCCTGGACGACGTCGCCTACTTGGCGGCGACGGTCCAGTTGTCCATGTTCCAGTAGTCGAGCGGGCTCGTGTAGTCGATCGTCTCCGGCGACTGCGCCGAGACGCGCTTCGAGTACCCGCGATGGAGCTTGTCTGCCCAGAGGAAGTAGTACGGCGCGTCGTTGTGCAGGAGGACCTGCAGCTGGTAGTAGATCGCCTTGCGGGCGTTCTGGTCGAACGTCTGCTGGCCCTGGGTGAACAGGCTGTCCGCCTGGGCGCTCGCGTAGCAGACCAGGTTGAACGCATCCGGCGTTTCCTGGGTCGGGCACTGTGCGGTCGCGAAGATCGACGAGTCGTCGGGATCCGTCGTGACCGTCCAGCCGCCGAGGTAGGTGTCGAAGTTGTTCGGGTACTGGATCAGGGGCATCAGGACCGCCTGGAAGTCGGACTCCTTGACGGTGACATCGATGCCGCAGTTCTTGAGCTGGTCCTTGGCGAGCTGTGCGAAGGCGATGCGCTGGGGCTTGCCGGCGCGGACGTACAGGACGCTCGAGAGCTTCTTGCCGGCCTTGGCGTAGACGCCGTCGCTGCCCATCGTCCATCCGGAGGCCTCGATGAGCTTCTTGGCACCGGCGACGTCGAGCGTGTACTTCGGCACATCGGGGTTGAACGCCCAGGATGCCGGGGGCACTTCGGCCTGGATCGGCACGCCCTGGCCGTCGGTTGCCGCGTCGACCGTCTTGTCGTGGTCGATGCACATCGTGAACGCCTGGCGGAGGTTCTTGTCCGCGTAGAGCTTGCCCGGGCGCATGTTGAAGCCGATGTAGTAGTAACCGAAGTCGGCGAACTCGGACGTGGTCAGGTTCGGGTCACTCTGCACGGCCTGCAGGGCATCCGAATTGACGCGGTACTGGAACATGATGTCGCCCTGCTTCAGGGCGTTCGACGCGGTCGCCGAGTCCTTGATGACCGGGATGTAGACCTTGGCGGGTCCCGGCATATCGCGGTAGTAGTTGGGGTTCTTGCTCAGGGTGAGTGACTGCCCGGCCGTGTAGTTGGTCAGGACGTAGGGACCCGCGCCCACCCACTTGCCGGGTGCGACGAAGTCGAGCAGGCGGAGCGACGCGGCGGTCTGGTCGATCGCGGACGACGACAGCGCCTTGTCGAGGTCGTTCAGCTTGTCGATGAGTGCCTGGCCGTAGGTGCTCGCGTCGAGCTTGCCGTCGGTCGTGTACCCGCCCTTGTCGGGCAGCTGGACACTCGCCTTCTGCAGCAGCGGCTCGATCTCGGCGACGTAGGTCGCCGCATCGCAGCTCGCCGGGGGCGCGTCGCTGGCGCAGGTGTCGGAGGCCATCGCAGCCGAGATCTTGTCGGCCTCGGCCTTGACGTCTGCCGCGGCCACGCCGCTCGAGTTCTGCTGGAACCGCGCGAACGACGCCTCGATGGCGGCCTTCGGCAGGATGGGGGCCGCCGCGTCGGTCGCGAGGAACGGCGCGTACTTGTTGTCGAACACGAAGACGACGGTCTTGGCGTCGGGGTTCGAGACCGACTTGATGTAGGTCGCGACGTCGGAGCACGTCTGCGGGTTCTGCGTGCAGTTCTTCGACCCGAGCAGGTCGAACGTGAACGTCACGTCATCAGCCGTCAGCGGCGACCCGTCGGAGAACTTCAGGTTGTCCCGAAGCGTGAACGTCCAGGTCAGGCCGTCAGCCGAGACGTCCGGCAGCTTGGCGGCGAGGCCGGCCTGCGGCGCCATCTTGTTGTCGAGGTAGACGAGCCCCGCGTTCCCGTACAGCATGTACTCGACCTGCTGCGTGGGATCGTCCGACGGGCTGCCCGCGAACGAGGACGGGTCTGCGTCGATCGGATAGCTGAAATCCGCCGAGGCCGACTGTGCGGCCTGAGATCCCGCCGGGGCAGACCCACCGGGTCCGACCGTGGGAGCGGTCGTCGCACTGCTGCTGCAGGCTCCGGCCAGTATCGCGGTCGTGGTGGCCAGCGCCAGCCACCGTCGAGTCACGCGACTCATCAGATAGAGACCTCCCTGCTGTCGGCCCTGGGGCTTTGGGCCGCTCCTCCCCCGCGCGCTCTTCCGTCATGAGACGGGAGTTGGGCGCTCGTCTCAAGTCGTCCCACGGGGGCGCGGTGGGCTGTCGGGATTATAGAAGGGCCTTTCACGTCAATGTCAACGGTCGGGTGGCCGTTACATTCGCGTGACAGATTTACCCAGGAGCCGAACAGGGTGGCAATCCGGGCAGCGCAGCACTTGCAGCGGACGCCGGAATGTGCTCGCGAGGCACGAGCGACGCCACGAGCGCTGCAGCCCACCGGATCCGAGACGCGTGCGGTCGCCTTCGGGACCGGCGGGTCACCGGGCCGGCTCCGGCGAGACGCCCGGGAGGCACCGGCGAGAGCGGCCGGGGCGGGGCGGGCCCCGCCGCCCACGGGTCAGCCGGCGGGCAGGTACGAGGTCACGCAGACGCCAGGGTTCGCGTCAGGCGGAGGCCCGGATGCACCAGGCCCTGGCGCCGGGGATCGCGTCAGGCGACCTCGCCCACCGGCGTCGCGACCCGCTCCTGCTCCTGCTGCGTCCGGTCGGCGAAGTGGCACGCCACGGCGTGTCCCTCCCCCACGATCTGCAGCCGCGGGTCCACCGTCGCGCAGATCTCGGGATTGCCCGAGCTGCTCGCGCAGCCAGCAGCGCGTGTGGAAGCGGCAGCCCGACGGCGGATTGGCAGGGCGACGGCACGTCGCCCTTGAGGACGAGGCGCTTCTTCGCGCTTCGCGGGATCCGGCTCCGGGACCGCCGACAGCAGCGCCACGGTGTACGGATGGCGCGGGCTCGCATAGAGCTCGGTCCACATCCGCCACCTCGACGAGCTTGCCCGAGGTACATCACGCCGACCCGGTCGCTGATGTACTGGACGACGGAGAGGTTGTGGGCGATGAAGAGGTACGTCAGGCCGAACTCGCGCCGCAGGTCGAGCAGCAGGTTGAGGATCTGGCTCTGGATCGACACGTCGAGCGCCGACACCGGCTCGTCGCACACGACGAAGTCCGGGTCGAGCGCGAGCGCGCGTGCGATGCCGATCCGCTGGCGCTGCCCGCCGGAGAACTCGTGCGGGTAGCGGCGCGTGTAGTCGCGGCGGAGGCCCGACCGCCTCGAGGTAGTCCCCGACGCGCTTCGTCGCGGACCTTGCGATCGCTCCAGCCGTTCTCGCGTCCGCCTGGGCGAGCAGGCCCTCGCCGATGATGTCGCTGACGGGCATCCGCGGGTTGAGCGACGCCGACCGGGTCCTGGAAGATGATCTGCATCCGCCGCGCGGAGGCGCTTGCAGGTCCTTGCCCGTGCTTCGTCGTAGATCGGTCCTCGCCGCCGATGAACGCCTCGCCGGAGGTCGGGCGGATGGAGCTTGAGGAGCGTCCGGCCGAGCGTCGACTTGCCGCAGCCCGACTCGCCCACGAGCCCGAAGACCTCGCCGCTTCGGACCTGGAAGCTGACGCCGTCGACGGCCTTCACATCCCCGAGGTGCCGGCGGAGGAAGCCGCCCAGATCGGGTAGTACTTGACGAGGTCCTGGACCTCGACCAGCGGCACCCGGCGGCCGGCCGTGCCGCGGCCTGGTCGTGCACGCCGGGCAGTCGACCGCGGCGGCGACGTCGGCGGCTGCGGCATTCGGCCGATCGCCGGCGGCCCCTGCGTCCCCGGCTGGACCTCGCCGTTCGGTCATCGTCGGCGTTCCACCGCCGGGCCGCGAGCGATGCCATCGTCACCCGAGCCGTTGGCCGTGCCGACGTGCCGCGGGATAGCACGCGGAGCCGATCCCGAATGGCGGCGGCGTGTAGAGCCAGCACGCGACCTGCGCTCGCGGATCGCCCTCGCTCGACGCGCGGGTCCAGCGTCGGTGCACGGGTCGAAGCGCGTACGGGCAGCGCGGCGCGAAGTTGCAGCCCACGGGCATGTTGAACGGGTTCGGGACGGTGCCCTTGATGACGTTGAGCCGCTGCCCGCGCATGCCCTTCGAGGGGATCGACGCGAGGAGGCCCTCGGTGTAGGGATGCTTCGGCGCGCAGCAGCACCTCCTCCGACCGTGCCCTGCTCGACGACGCGGCCGGCGTACATGACCACGATGTCGCTGCGACCGTCTCGGCGACCACGCCGAGGTCATGGGTGATGAGCATGAGCGCCGTGCCGGTCTCGTCCTGGACGTGCGCGGATGAGCTCCAGGATCTGGGCCTGGATCGTCACGTCGAGCGCGGTGGTCGGCTCGTCGGCGATGAGGAGCTTCGGGTCGCAGGAGAGCGCCATGGCGATCATGACGCGCTGGCGCATGCCGCCGGACAGCTCGTGCGGGTACTGCTTGCACGCGCCGCTCGCGGGTCGTGGATGCCCGACCGCCCGGAGCGACTCGATGGCCCGCTCGCGTGCCGCCTTCTTGCTGACCTTCATGTGCTGCAGGACCGCCTCGGCGATCTGGTCGCCGACCGTGAACACCGGGTTGAGGCTGCGTCATCGGCTCCTGGAAGATCATGGCGATGTCGTTGCCCCGGACGCTGCCGCATCTCCTCGTTCGGAGCAGCGCTCGAGGACGGTCGCCGCCCCTCGAACCAGATCGTCGCCGCGATGCGATCTCCGGCCCGGGCGGCGATCTCGAGGAGGCGCATGATCGTCAGGGCGGTGACGCTCTTGCCGCAGCCCGACTCGCCCACGATGCCGAGCGTCTCGCCGCGGCTTGACGGCGAAGCTACGCCGTCGACGGCCTGGACAATGCCGTCCATCACGTGGAAGTAGGTCCGCAGGTCGCGGACCTCGAGCAGGTATCGTCGGCGCGGTCGGGGCGCCGACGCTCCGGTGGCACTGGGCTCGGTCGGTCAATGCTCACTCCCGGGTCCGCGGGTCGAGGGCGTCGCGCAGCCCGTCGCCCATGAAGTTGATCGCCATGACCGTCAGCGCGATCGCCATGCCCGGGAAGAAGGCCCACCACCAGTTGCCCAGGATCAGCGCCTACTGCGCGTTCGCGAGCGCGTTGCCCCAGCTCGATCTGCGTTGGCACTTGATCCCGAAGTTCAGGAAGCTCACGAACGCCTCCAGCACGATGTTCGAGGCCATGAGCAGGGTCATCGCGACGATGACCGGGCCGAGGGCATTGGGCAGGATGTGCCGGAACGTGATCCGCAGGTCCTTCACGCCCACCGCGCGTGCCGCCTCGACGAAGTCGGCCTCGCGCAGGGACAGGAACGAGGCCCGCACCAGGCGGGCGATGAGCGGCCACGCGAGCAGCCCGAAGATGAGCGATGAGCGACGTCGCCGATCGCCGTCGCCGAAGAACCGCGCGGCGACAAGGATGACGAACAGGAGCGGGATGGCGAAGAAGCGTGTCGACGACGCGCATGAGGAGGTTGTCGATCCAGCCGCCGAAGTAGCCCGCGATCGGCCGCCGACGGTCACGCCGATGAGCGCCGCGATCAGCATGCGAGAACACGCCGATGGCGACGGAGATGCGGGCTCCGTTGATCACCATCGTGAAGACGTCCCGGCCGCTCGGCGTCGGTGCCGAAGATGTGCGGCCAGGCTGGGCGCGATCGCCGCCGGGCAGTTTGCGCGCCCGGGATGTTCAGCGGGTCGTACGGGAGGATGATCGGGCCGATGATCGCGACCACGCACCATGAAGGCGAAGATGCCGAGGCCGATGAGCGCCAGGCGGTGACGCTTGAAGCGCCGCCACGCCAGCTGCCACTGGCTGAGCGACTCGAGGGCGACCTCGACGTCGGCCGTCGCGACTTCGTGCGTGGGGGCGCCGGACGAGGCCGCCGAGCGCGGGATCCGCTGGGCGATTGCCATCGGAGGCCGCCTCAGTCGTAGCGGATGCGCGGATCGGCGATCGCGTAGCCGACGTCCGCGACCAGGTTCATGAACACGACCAGGACCGAGCCGATGAGCGAGGATGCCCATCAGCAGGAAGTAGTCCCGGTCGTTGACACCCTCGAAGTAGAGCCGGCCCATGCCGGGCCACGAGAAGACGGTCTCGGTCACGATGGCGCCGCTGAACAGGAAGGCGATCTCGAGCGCCAGGTTGGTCACGATCGGCAGCAGCGCGTTGCGGAACGCGTGGCGCACGATGACCTGCGTCTCGCGGATGCCCTTGGCCCGGGCCGTCCGGACGTAGTCCTGGTGCAGCGAGTCGAGCATGGCCGAGCGCACGAAGCGGCTGTCGCCCGCGATGCTCACCGCGATGAGCGTCAGCACGGGCAGCACGAGGTGCGCGCCGATGTCCCACAGGTTGGGCAGCGGGTTGGCCGCCAGCGCGGCCCAGTACGCCGGGCGTGCCGAACGGGGCCACCGCCTGCGCGCACGTTCACGATCCCCTGGACCGGGAGCCAGCGCAGCGTCACCCCGAAGATGAAGATCAGGATGAGCCCGAGCCAGAACGTGGGCAGCGAGTAGAAGATGTAGCTGATGAACGTCACCGACTGGTCGAAGAAGCTGTAGCGCTTCACGGCCGCGATGACCCCGGCCAGGATGGCGATCGGTCGCCCAGAGGACGAACGCGGTGCCCATCAGGATGATCGTCGCCGGCAGGCGTTCCATGATCAGGCTCAACACGGGCTGTCCGGTCTGGATCGAATAGCCGAAGTCACCGTGCAGGAGGCCGTTGGTGCCGCCGCCGAGCCCGGCCGGCAGGAAGTTCGGCAGACCGTGCGAGGACAGCAGGCTCGCCGGTGTTGCAGTTCCACACGCCGAGCCACCCGAGGTACTCGCGGATGGTGTCGAAGAAGCGTGGGCTGCTGGACGAGGCACCAGTTCTTCAGCCACTGGTCGATCTGGGCCGTGCGAGATCCGCGGGTTCTGGTTGAACTGCGCGGCCGGACCACCCGGGGCCTGCAGCATCAGCACGAAGCTGACGACCGAGATCAGGAACAGGACCGGGAGCGCCTGAATCGTGCGTCTGACGATGTACTGCAGCATGTCGACCTGGCCTCGGGGATTCGGGCGCGGAGAGTATCACATGTGCGGCGGGCGCAGGCCCGGAGGCCCGCGCCCGCCGCGTGCTCCCCGTCAGGGTCGGGAGCTCACCGCCTGCGTGTCAGGGCTTGTAGTACCAGTCCTCGACGTTCCAGGTCGGACCGATGCCGCTGGGGTTGTAGCCGGGCCAGTTGCCCAGGTGGATGCCCACGCCCACGGCCTCGGCGCGGTAGTAGAGCGGGATCTCGGGGATCCCGGCCGCGTACGCGTCCTGGACCGCCTGTGCGTCGGCCAGCTGCGAGTCGAGCGGGACGTCGGTCGCCAGCTTGTTGAGGGCGGCATCCATCTCCGCGCTCTTGAAGCGGGTGTCGTTGCCGCCGCTGTGGTCGCCGAGCTCGGGCCACTGGGTCGACGCATAGGTGAAGTAGTAGTCGCCGTACGGCGTGCCGGTCTCGACATACGCGAAGTCGGCGACGTCGTAGTTGCCGCGGTAGATGCTGCAGTCGGTGGTCGGCGTCGTGCCGGTCCAGCCGGCGAACAGGGCCGAGGCGCGCCGGGACGGTCTTGATGTAGCTCTTGACGTTGATGGCCTTGAGGTCGGAGGAGAGCTTCTGGAGCTCGGTCAGGCGCGTCGGGTTGCCCGACGTGGTGCAGAGCTCGAGGTTCATCTCCTTGCCGCCCTTGGCCATGAACCCGGCGGAGTCGACGGCGTAGCCGGCCGCCTGGAGGGTGGCCTTGGCGCCTGCCGGATCATAGGAAGGGCAGGTCTCGTCCTTCCGGTACCACTCACCTGGCGCCGCCGGCGAGCACGCCGCGGTCAGGCTCTGGCCCGGGAAGTCCGCGGCGATGATGGCCTGCTTGTCCACCGACATGGCAAGGGCCTTGCGGACGTTGAGGTCCGACATGCCGTTGCCGCGCTTGTTGTTGGGGTCGTTGTTGAGGTCGAAGTGCTCGTACTCCCAGAGGGGCGTCAGCGACGCCGTCCCGATCGAGGCCGGGACCTTTGCGATCGCCGGGTACGAGTCGTTCAGCAGATCGAACGCGACGTCGATGTTGCCGCTGACGAACGCCGCGATCTCGCCGTTCTGGTCGCCGAAGTACTGGAACTTGAGGGCCTGGAGATACGGCGCGTGCGCGGAGCTGACGCCACCGTGCCAGTGCGGGTTCGGCGCGTAGTCGATCTCGCTCGACGAGATGTTGGTGATGATGTACGGGCCCGAGGTCGGCGCGTTGATGACGCCAGGGCCGAACGGATAGGACTTCTTGGCCGCGTCCGCGACCGACATCGACGTCATGTACTTCTGCTGCATCGGCCACATGCTCGTGAGCATGCCGAGCCAGCCGCCGAACAGCGTGTTGAAGTGGTACGTCGCCGTCAGTCCGTCGGACGAGACGTCGATGGCGGTGACCTCCGGGAAGCCGCTGGTCTGGCCGCAGTAGATGCAGCCCGACTGCGCCTTGTCCTGGGTCCACTGCCACGTGTACTTGAAGTCGTTCATGGTCAGCGGCGTGCCGTCAGACCACTGCAGGCCCGGCTTCAGGTGCAGCGTCATGGTCATCGTGTTGCCGGTGATGACGATGCCGCCGTTGCTGGTCGTCGGGATCTGCGTGCAGAGGTCGGGGATGAACTTGCCGTCCGCCGTCGTCGTCGCGCAGCTGCGCAGGATCGGCATGATGGCCTCGACGTCGGCCTCGGAGTTCGTGTAGTACGGGTTGAGCTGTGCGGCAGCCTGCCACTCGCCCATGATGAGGGTGCCGCCCGGGGTGCCCGCGGTCGGCTTGTAGTTGGTGCTGAACGCCTGGGCCTCGGCGCCCGTGAGCGGGGCGCTGCTCGCACCTGCCGAGGCGCCGGCCGATGCGGCCGCGCTGGCCGGGGCCACGCTGGCCGGGGCGGCCACGCTGGCCGGGGCCGCGCTTGGCGCGGTCGTGGCGGCGCCACTGCACGCGCCGAACACGATGCCGGCCACGGCGACCACGGCCATCATGTGTCGTCTGGTTGACACTCGGTTGTTCCTCCTCTACGACATTCCGCGATTGGGACACTCGCGCCGGCCTCGCATGCCGGTCGATCGACGAACGGGTGAGCGCTTCACGGGCTCCGGGCCGTGCTGGCTGGCTCGCCCACCGGCGTTCCCATCATTCGGCCGTCACTGTCGTCGTCTCCGACGGCAACGCGCCTCCCGTCCCCCACGGAGCCCGGATCCCGTCCGGCAGCGAACCCCGTGGAGAGATCTCCACGGGCTGCGCCAGGACGGCGACGACGTCATCGGCCCCGTCATAGGCCCGGTCGAGTGCGGAGGCACGGAACGCCGGCACGAGGACCGGCGCAGGCGCGACCGCGGTCACGGACCGCGTGTCCGCGGGCGCGTCGCCGGCGGTCCCGGCGGTCTCGCGGTACAGGCCCGGCACGACCAGCAGCGCGGCGAGCACGGGCACGGCCACGAGGCCCGCGAGCGATGTCCCGCGACTGCGCCCCCGACGAACCGGCACGAGTGCCAGCCGTTCGACGAGCCGGGGCCAGCCGTCCCGCGGGACGCCGGCCAGGCGGGCAGCGGAGCCGAGGCGGCGCAGACCGGCCACGATGAGGACCATGTCCCCGGTCTCCCGCTGGCACTCCGGGCAACGGGCCAGGTGGTCGAGCGCGCGCCGCGTGGCCCGATCCGCGGGCAGATCCACACCGGCAAGGCGCTCGTCGACCAGGTCGACGAGCGCGGCGCGGTGCGTGTCGCACGCCTGCTCGGGGGTGCCACCACGCCGCCGGAGGGCCGCCAGGACGCTCACGCCGCCGGGCCCTTCGCCGCGTCGGGCAACGGCATGGCCGGCAGGGCCGGTGCAGGCGCCGTGTCGAACTCGTGCCGCATGTCCGCGCGCAGGAGCCGCAGTGCGTTGTGCAGCCGGCTCTTGACCGTTCCGACGGGACATTCCAGCGTGTCCGCGATCTCGGCCAGGCTGGCATCCTGTACGAACCGGAGCACGACCACCGCCCGCATCTGCCCGGGCAACCTCTCGATGCCACGTGCCAGCGCGGCGGTCGTCTCCCGCCGCTCCGCGGCCGCTTCGGGCACCATCGTGTGCTCGTCTGGCCAGGGGGCGATGTCGGGCAGCGGCTCCATGCCGAACCGGCGGCGGCGCAGGTGCGTGAGCGAGAGGTTGACCGCCACGCGTTGCAGCCAGGGCAGCGGCGAACGCTCCGGGTCGAGGCGCTCCCGTGCACCGTGGGCGCGCAGGAACGTATCGGTGACCACCTCTTCGGCGGCCATCTCGTCGCGAAGCAGTGCCAGGGCGGTCCGGAAGACCGCGGATTTCGTAGCGGCGGTAGAAGACCTCGAAGGCCTTCAGGTCGCCGTCCCGAACGTCGTTGACGAGCGTAGCGTCAGTCGGCTCCGGGTCGGCCACTCATCCTCCTCTGGTGCGTGGTCGGAACGTCCTTGCATTTCACTTACCACGCGACGGGCCAAAAGGTTCAGGAGCGACGTATGGCCGTTCCGCGGAGCGGAACATCGAGCCCGGCGGGCTGCCGCCATGTGCCGCGCCGCGATCCCGGGCTGCGCGGGCGCGCCGGGGCTCCCGGGGTACGAGCCAGCCGGCCCGCGACGCCCGTCTGGCGGCCGCGAGCGAGCAGCCGGTCAGTCGGTGCAGGTTGCCCTGGCACCGGTCGGGTCGCGCCAGGGACTGCCGGCCTCCGGTCAGTCGGCGCAGGGCATCTGCGCGCCCGTCATCGGCCGCCAGTGCAGGTCCGGCTGGCGGGCCGCCGTGGCCTCGTCGAGCCGGCGCACCGGCGCCGTGTGCGGGGCGGAATGGACGACGTCCGGGTCCGTGTGCGCCTCGGCCGCGATCGCGAGCAGCGCGTCGGCGAAGTCGTCGAGCGTCTCGAGTGCCTCCGTCTCCGTCGGCTCGATCAGCAGCGCCTCCTCCACGATCAGCGGGAAATAGATCGTCGGCGGATGGTGGCCGTGATCGATGAGGCGCTTGGCGACGTCGAGCGTGCGGATTCCGGTCTCGTGCTTCAGCGTGGAGGCCGATGCCACGAACTCGTGCTTGCAGACGCGGTCGAACGGGATGTCGTACGTGCCGCGCAGCCGGTGGCGCAGGTAGTTTGCGGCGAGGACGGCATCTTCCGACACCTCCTCGAGCCCGCTGCCGCCATGTGCCAGCAGGTACGTGTAGGCGCGCAGGAGCACGCCCACGCTGCCCACGAACGAGCGGACGCGGCCGATCGACGAAGGTCGCTCGCCCGGCCGTTCGAGGCGGAACGAGCCGCCGGCGTCGCGGAGGACGCGCGGCGCGGGCAGGAACGGCAGGAGTTTCTCCCCCACCGCGACCGGTCCGGCGCCCGGCCCTCCCCCGCCGTGCGGCGTGGAGAACGTCTTGTGCGTGTTGAAGTGCATCACGTCGAAGCCGGCGTCTCCCGGCCGGAACTTGCCCAGCACGGCGTTCATGTTCGCGCCGTCCATGTAGGCCAGCGCCCCCACGCCGTGCACGGCCTCGACGAGCTCCACCACGCGATCCTCGAAGAGGCCCAGGGTCGAGGGGTTCGTGAGCATGACGGCCGCCGTGCGGGGCCCGAGTGCCGCGCGGAGTGCGTCCAGGTCGACCCCGCCGCGCCGGTCGGAGGCGACGGTGATGGTTCGGTAGCCGGCCATCGATGCGGTCGCCGGATTCGTCCCGTGGGAGGAATCCGGCACGATGATCTCGCTGCGCTCCACGTCGCCGCGGCTGCGGTGATACGCGCGGACCATCAGGATGCCCGTCAGCTCACCCTGTGCGCCGGCGGCGGGCTGGAGCGTGACGGCGCGCATGCCCGATGATCTCGCACAGCCAGCGCTCCAGCTCCCAGAGGACCTGCAGCGTGCCCTGGGCGGCCGCGTCGGGGGCAAGCGGGTGGAGGTCCGCGAAGCCCGGCAGGCGGGCCGCCCACTCGTTGAGCTTCGGATTCCACTTCATGGTGCACGAGCCGAGTGGGTAGAACCCCGTGTCGACCGCGTAGTTCAGGTGCGAGAGGTTCACGAAATGACGCACCGCGTCCGGCTCGTCCACCTCGGGCAGCGCCGGCGGCAGCTCGCGGAGTTGCGCGGCGTGGGATGCCGGCCAGCGCATCCGCGGGCGGATGCGGGATGCGCGTGACGTGGCGCCCCGGACGGGACAGCTCGTCGAGCGTGGGCTGGAGCACCGGGCCGACGGCCGGCCGCAGTCCGGCACGGCCGGATGCGAGGTCGGCGACGGGATGCGTCGGGCCCGACGCGGGGACGTCGCCGGTCATGCCACCACCTCCGCCGTCACGTCGGCCAGGGCCGCCGCAAACGCCTCGATCTCCGCCGGCCGCGTCACCTCGGTGGCACACACCAGGAGGCCGTCGCGAAGCCGGAGATCGTCGGGGAACCAGTCCGCCAGGGGCAGGCCCGCGAGGACGCCCCGCTCCAGCAGCGCCGCGTGGACGCGCGGCGCGTCCGGGACGCGCACGGCGAACTCGTTGAGGTACGGCGCGTCGTGGATGCGGGGCGCCCCGGCCGTGGCGAGCGCACGTTCGAGTTCCCGGGCCCGCGCCGCCCCGAGGGCGGCCGCGTCGCGCAGCCCGTGGGGCCCGATCGTCGCGAGATAGACGGTGGCCGCGAGGGCGCACAGGGCCTGGTTCGTGCAGATGTTGCTGGCGGCGCGCTCGCGCCGGATGTCCTGCTCGCGCGCCCGCAGGGTCATCACGAAGGCCCGCCGCCCGTCGGCGTCGGTCGTCCGGCCCACCAGGCGCCCGGGCAGCTGGCGCGTGAGGGCCGTCGTGGCGGCGAGGATGCCCAGGTACGGTCCACCGTATCCGAGGGGAAGCCCGAGTGGCTGGCCTTCGCCCGCGGCGATGTCGGCCCCGTATGCCCCGGGCGGCGCGAGGACGGCCAGGGACACGGGCTCGACCACGGCCACGAACAGGGCGCCGGCGGCATGCGCCAGGCGTGCCACGTCCGCCATCGGTTCGAGGACGCCAAGCACGTTGGGCTGGGCGACGAGCACGCCGGCCACCGGGCGCTCGCCGTCGGCCAGCAGGCGTTCGAGGGCGGCGAGGTCGGTCGTGCCGTCGGCGGACAGCGGGATCGTCTCGAGGGCGAAGCGGCTGCCATCGAGGTAGGTGCGTGCCGTCCCCGTGTACTGGGGATGGACGGCGGCGCTCACGAGGATGCGGGCACGGCCGGTCGCGCGCAGGCACATGAGCGCGGCCTCCGCCGTGGCCGTCGCGCCGTCGTAGTGGGAGGCGGACACGGCATCGAGTCCAGTCAGCTCCGCGAGCATCGACTGGTACTCGTATATCGTCTGGAGCGTGCCCTGGCTGATCTCCGGCTGGTACGGCGTGTACGCCGTGTAGAACTCGCCCCGCGAGACGATCTGGTCGACCGCGGCGGGCACGTAGTGCCGGTAGACCCCGGCCCCCAGGAAGCTCGCGAGGTCGACGCGGTTGCGCCCCGCCAGGTCCCGCAGGCGCATCGAGAGCTCCAGCTCCGGCTCCGGCCCGGGCAGGTCGAGGCCGTGTGCGCGCACGGACACCGGGATGTCGTCGAACAGCTCGTCGATCGACCCGATGCCGATCGCCTCGCGCATCCTCGCACGGTCGTCGGCGGTGTGCGGCCCGTAGGGCATGGTGTCAGGCCCCGATGAGGGCGCGATACGCCGCCGCGTCCTTCAGGTCGGTCGTGGCGCCTTCGTCGGCGATGCGCACGCGCGCGATCCACCCCTCGCCGTACGGGTCGGAGTTGAGGAGCTCCGGCGTTGCCGCCAGCGCCTCGTTGACCTCGATGACCTCGCCCGGGACGGGGGCGAAGAGATCGCTGACGGCCTTGACCAATTCGACGACGCCGAAGGCCTCGGCACGCTCGAGCGTCCGGCCCACCTGCGGCAGCTCCACGAACACGATGTCGCCGAGCTGCTCGGCGGCGAAGGCCGTGATGCCCACCACGCCTGAATCGCCCTCCACCCGGAGCCATTCGTGCTCGTCGGTGTAGAGGAGTCCGTCCCTCACGTCCACGTCCATCTCCCTGTCAGGGCCCTGTCCCTGTCTCCGCCGTCAGGCCGGGCGGCGGTAGAACGGCAGCGCGACCACCTCGACAGGCACCCGCGCATCACGGATCTCGACCTCGAGCATCGTACCGGCGTCGGCGGCGTCCGGTGGGACGTATGCCATCGCGATCGGCTCGCCGAGGGTGGGCGACTGCGTGCCGCTGGTGACCACGCCGGCCGGCCCGCCTTCCGCGACGGCGTCCCGGCGGTGGACGGCGTAGCCGTGGCGCGCGATGCCCCGGCCCCGCACCACGAGGCCGACGAGCGCCTTGCTGCGCCCCCGCTCCTGCGCGGCGAGCAGCGCCTCGCGGCCCACGAACTCCCCGGCCTTCCCGAACTTCACGACCCGCCCGAGCCCCGCGTCGAACGGGGTCGTGTCTCTGCCCAGCTCGTTGCCGTAGAGCGGCATCCCGGCCTCCAGGCGCAGGGTGTCGCGCGCCCCGAGTCCGACCGGGATCACGCCCTCGGGGGCGCCCGCCGCCAGCAGCTGGTCGAAGACGCTGACGCCGTCGTCCCACGCGACGAAGCACTCGAAGCCGTCCTCGCCGGTGTACCCCGTCCGCGCCACGAGGGCCGGGTATCCGGCCACGTGGCCCTCCGCGATCGCGTAGTAGCGGAGCGAGCCCAGGTCGACGTCGGTGAGCGGCGTCAGCACCGAGACGGCGACCGGACCCTGGATGGCCACGAGCGTGGTGCGCAGCGATGCGTCGTCGAGGGTGACCTCGAATCCCGCGATCCGGGCCGCGAGCTCTTCCGCGACGACGGCCGCGTTGCCGGCGTTGGCGACGACCAGGAAATGGTCCGGCGCGAGCCGGTACACGATGAGATCGTCGATCACGCCGCCGTCGGGCGCGCAGATCATCGAGTAGTGGGCACGGCCGACCGCGAGGGACGGCGGGTCCGTGACGAGCGCGTAGGCGAGCGCGGCGCCGGCCTCCCGTCCGTCGAGGTGCAGTTCGGCCATGTGCGAGAGGTCGAACACCCCCGCCCGCTGCCGCACCGCCCGGTGCTCCTCGAGGATGCCCGTGTACTGGATGGGCATCTCCCAGCCGGCGAACTCGACCAGCCGCGCTCCGAGCGCGCGATGACGCTCGATCAGCGCCGTGGCTCGCATGGGTGATCTCTCCTTGGTCGGGTTCCGGATCAGGCGGACCCGCGCTCCCGGAGCGCCGCGATCGCGGGCGTGGCTCGCTCGACGATCTCGCGCTCGGTCTCGTAGCTCAGCAGGTGGACCGCCTCCGTCACCGGCACCCAGCGGACCTCGTCGAACTCCCGGTCGTGATCCGACAGGCTTCCACCCGTCGGGACCATCAGGAAGTGGTGGACCGTCTTGTCGATGCGGATGCCGCCCTGGACGAACGTGTACCGGATCGACCCGACGGGCTCGACGATCCGCACGAGCAGCCCGGTCTCCTCCTCGACCTCCCGCACCGCCGTCTGTTCGACCGACTCCCCGGCGTCAGGCGTCCCCTTCGGCAGCGTCCAGTGCATCCCCTCCCGCTGGCGCGCGCGCCGGCCGAGCACGATCTCGGCCTCGACACCCGACGTGCGGATCACGAGGCCCCCCGCGGACATTGCCTGAACGGCCCGCGTGGGCGTGGCCTGGCCAGCCCCCCGGTCGCCTCCCGCCTCAGCGCCGCCACGGCGCGGGGCGAAGTGATGCCGAGGTGCGGCGGTCCCCCAGGTCGCTCGTCCAGCGCAGCGCGGGCTCGCGACGCAGCAGGCCCGAGCGGTGTGGCCGGGGCTCCGCGATGGTCATGCCTCGCCGATCTCGCAGTCCCATCCGCGCCCCACGCGACGGGGCGGCGGCGCCCGTGATCATTCCGGGAGCCATGCGGTGGAGCCCGAGGCGTGCCTCGCGCCCGTGGATCGACGGCGCCACGAAGCGGGGCATGAGCCGGGCGGACCTTCCCGGGGCGAGGCTGTGCTGCATGCCCTCTATGGTACCCACTCAACGATCCGGCGCAAGCAACGCCAGCAGCTCGGCGGTGCGCTCCGGCCCCAGGTCGCCACGAGCCTGCGCCATGGCCAGGGCGCGGCGGGACAGGGCCAGGTAGACGGGAACGGCGTCCGGCGCGAGGCGCCGCAGCGCGTCGAGGTGGAGGCGCACCGTGCCCAGGTCGCCCCGAACGATGGGGCCGGTGAGCGCCGCGGCCGTCCCGAGACTCCGTGCGTTCTCGAGCGCCTGTCCCGCCAGGCCCAGGTAGGCGCCCAGCCGGTCGTCGCCGAGGAGGCCGGCGGACCCGCCGAGCTCGGCGACCACATCGAGGACCGCGACCAGGCCGCCCGCCGCCATGACCGCCGCGGCGTGGTGCGCGGCCTTGCCGGCGGCCGTCACCCGGACCGGCCGTGCGCCGGTCGCGACGGCGAGGTCCGAGAGCAGCGGCAGCAGCCCTTCGTCGCCCTCGATGGCGACCGTCGCGCCGGGGAGCGCCGCGAGGGCCGTGTCGAGATCCGCGAAGGCCACGAGCGGATGGAAGCTCCCTGCCTCGGTGCCGGCGGCCATGGCCGGCGCGAGCACGGCCGCGGGCAGGGCGCCGCTCGTGTGGACGATGGCCTGGCCGCTGTACAGCCGGATGCCCGCCGCCACGTCCGCGATGGCGTCGTCCGGGACGGTCACGAACAGGAGGTCCGATTCGTCGATGATGGCGTGGGGCGCCTCGAATCCCCTGGCACCCGCCACGAGCGCGACGAACGCGTCGCGGTGCGCCGGGTCGCGCGACGCCACGGCCGTCACGGGCCAGCCCGCGCGCCGGAGCGCGATCCCCAGCGCCGTGCCCACGCGACCCGCGCCCACGAACCCGATGCGGGGCAGATCGGGCCGGATCGGCCCCGGGGCGGAGGCCGCGTCCCGGGCGGCATCGGCATCGACGTCAGCGCCCGACCCGACGGCCGGCGTGGCCGGGGCTCCCGGGCGCGTGCCACCGGGGCCGGCATCCGCCTCGCCCGCGTGCTCCATGCTGCCGTTCCCCGCGAGCGGTTCGACCCGGGGTGGATCATCCCCGCGCTCGCGCCGCTCGTTCCTTCGCCAGGGCGACCGCACCTGCTCCCTCGCTCGTACACGATCGTCGACGCGTCACGCCCGTCGGCCCCGGCGCCGGGGGTGTCCCGTGTCCGCCCGTCATCGTAGCCCGACGCGGCCCCGCCGCGCCGCAATCCGCGACCTGTCGCGCCCGGCGTCGACCCGCGAACGCTTCCGGGCCCGGCGGATGCCCGTCCCGGGAGGCGATATACTCGCGCCGTCCGACCCGAGGCGGGCGCTCCCGTCAGGTGCCGATGATCCCGCGCCACCGGCGCGATCCTGGGAGGTTCGAGCACCATGCCGTCTCGTCCGATTCGACCCGACCCGTTCTCCGCGCGCGCGCCGCTCGGTGATGGACTCCCCGACCACTACCGGCTGGACGCCCTCCGTGCACTCGGATACGAGCCCGCGCGGACGCCCGTGACCGTGAAGATCCTGCTGGAGAACGTGCTTCGGCACGCGGGCGGCGGCATCGTGGCCGAGGCCGACGTGCAGACGCTCGCGGCGTGGCGGCCCGGGTCGGCCACCTCGGCCGAGATCCCCTTCATGCCGGCGCGGGTCCTGCTCCAGGACTTCACCGGCGTGCCGGCCGTGGTCGACCTTGCCGCGATGCGCGACGCGATGGCGGATCTCGGGGGCGACCCGGCCCGCATCAATCCCCTCGTGCCGGCCGACCTTGTCATCGATCACTCGGTGCAGGTGGATCGCTACCGGTTGCCGGATTCGTTCCAGTTCAACGTCGGGCGCGAATACGAGCGGAACGGCGAGCGCTACCAGCTGCTGCGCTGGGCCCAGACCGCGTTCGACGACCTCCGCGTGGTCCCGCCGGGCACGGGCATCGTCCACCAGGTGAACCTCGAGTACCTCGCTACCGTCGTGACGGATCGCGCGGACGCGTCCGGTCGCGTGGCCTTCCCCGACACGCTCGTCGGCACCGACTCGCACACGACGATGGTGAACGGCCTCGGCGTGCTGGGGTACGGCGTCGGCGGGATCGAGGCGGAGGCCGTGCTCCTGGGACAGCCGCTGTACCAGCCGATGCCCCGCGTCGTCGGCGTGCGCCTGTCCGGGGCGCTCCCGCGCGGCAGCACCGCCACGGACCTCGTGCTGTCCGTGACCGAGATGCTGCGCCGGCAGGGCGTCGTGGGCGCCTTCGTCGAGTTCGCCGGCGATGGACTTGCGACGCTGTCGCTCCCCGACCGGGCGACGATCTCGAACATGTCGCCGGAGTTCGGTGCGACCGCGACGCTGTTCCCGATCGACGACGAGACCCTGGCGTACCTGCGCCTGACGGGCCGCCACGAGGACCGCCTCCGGCTCGTGGAAGCCTATGCGAAGGCGCAGGGCCTGTGGCGAATTCCGGGCGTGGTCCCGGAATTCGACGTCCTGGTCGACCTGGACCTCGCCTCCGTCGAACCCAGCGTGGCGGGACCGCGGCGACCGCAGGACCGGGTGCCGCTTCGTGAGCTCCGCGACTCCTTCCGTGCGGCGTACCCGGGAGCCGCGCCCGCGCCCGTGGCCGGGGAGGCCCCGCCGGTCGCGCGCGTCGCGACCGCAGGTGCTCCGCAGCCAGCGTCCAATGGTCGACGCCAAGCTGCACGCCCAGGGGACCCTGTCGCACCCGACCGTGCAGCTCGACGCCTCCGGCCGCTCCATCCGGGTGAAGGGGCGCCCGGTGGGGCAGGTGCGGCTGGCAGTGCGGGCCGCCGGAGATCGCGCCACCGCCGACGTCTCCCTCAATCCACCCGCGGGCGGGAAGCTCACCGGCTCGCTGGCGATGACGGTGCCGGTCTCCATCGACGTGCGCGCTTCCGACCTCCGCGCCGCGCCCACCCAGGTCAAGGTGCGTGCCGAGGCCGTCGATCTGGGCTTCGTGCCGGCCCTCGCGCCCAACGTCGTCCGCTCGGCCGCGGGAAAGCTGGACGCTGACGTCTCCGCCACCGGCCCGCTCTTCGACCTCGCGCCGCGAGGGACGGTGCGGCTCACTGGCGGACGGCTGGGGCTCCTCGAGTATGGCGACTGGACCGGCCTCGCCCTGGACGTCTCCGTCACCGAGGACGCGGTCGAGATCGCGAATCTGGAGATGCACCGGGGCGAGGGGAGCCTGCAGGCCCATGCCGCACTGCGCGGGCTCACCACGCCGAGCGGACGGCTCGACGGGCGGATTGAGGCCAGGAAGCTCACCATCGCCCGCGCCGGAATGGACCTCGCCACCGTGACCGTGGAGGTGAAGCTGGGTGGGACCTACCAGGACCGCCGGCTGGACGTGCGCCTGGACGTGCCGGAAGCGCTGATCCGGCTGGCCGACAAGCTTCCGCGCCAGCTGCAATCCCTGGAGCAGCGCTCCGATATCGTGGTGGGTCCGAGGCCTCCGCCGAAGAATGCGGTGCCGGCCGGGACCGAGGGCGGCAAGCCATTCACCGCCGTGGTGCACGTCATCGCGCCGGGCAGGTTCCTGATCCAGCGCGTGACCCCCAGGATCAACGTGGAGCTGAAGGCGGACGTCACCTACGAGCACCAGGAGAAGGGCGACTTCATGTCCGGCTCGGTCGAGGTGGTCCGCGGGTTCGTGGAGCCGATCGCGGATCGGCGCTTCGAGGTGAAGCGCGCCCGGGTCACCTTCACGGGTGGCCCGCCCCGGGCCGCGATCCTCGACGCGGAGGCGAGCTGGGCCGCGACCTCCACCCCGGTCACCGTCACGGTGAACGTGAGCGGCCCCGTCACGAAGCCCCAGATCAAGCTCACCAGCCAGCCCCCCCTGGACGAGAGCCAGATCGCCATGCTGGTCGCCACCGGCCAGACGGATCTGAAGGCGGGCGGCGGCGGCGCGGCCGGCGCCGCCCAGAACGACGTGGCCCGGAGCGCGGCGCAGCAGGTCGGGTTCGCCGTCTTCAACACGTTCATCCGCGACCAGCTCCCCTTCGCCAGCGGCGACGTGAGCCTGGACGCCTCCGCGGCCAAGCTGAGCGGGTACATCCCCGGCACGAAGATCTACGTCGGCTTCACGCGGCGTTTCGACGCCAACCGGCAGCTGGGCGAGAACGACACCGAGGTCCGGATGGAGTACTCCATCACGCCCCACTGGACGCTGGAGGGCCGCTGGGGGAACCAGAACACCGGCGGCGCGAGCCTCATCTGGTCGAAGGATTACTGAACACGAGGCGGAGCCTTGCCTCCGCCGAGGCTTGTAGGGTGACGCTGTTCCAGCGACAGCTGCTTCAGGACGCTGCCGCAGGCCTCCGCCTCGCCTCGCGCCACAGCTCCAGAGCCAGCCACCCCGCCAGCACCAGCCAGAGCACCGTCCGGACGACGTTCACGGGCTGGAAGACCTGGTCTCGGAAGGCGGGGTCCCACCGCAGGCCGCGGACCTCGAACTCCGCCCAGTAGTCCAGCAGCGACACCGCAACCAGCGGCCCGAACAAGGACCACGGCGCGGCGACCAGCGCGCCGGCCAGGAACCCGTAGAGCGCGTACTGCGGGCTCCACACCTTGTTGGTCGCGATCCAGATTGTGAGGGCCAGGGCCGAGCCCAGCCGGACCACCCGCCCGGCGTCCCCGCCGCGGCGCGCCGACCACGCCGCCGCGAGGAACGCGAACACGCTCGCGACCAGGAGCGGCCCCGAGGAGAGGAGCTCGAGCAGCGGGCCGCGCGGGATCCCCAGCGCCTGCCAGGCCGAGTTCTCCGCGCCGCGGCCGGCGTTGAAGCGGAGGAACCAGGACCAATTCTCGGGGGCGAGGAGGGCGAAGGGCAGGTTCAGGGCGAGCAGCACCGCCGCCAGGACGAGCGCGGATGAGGCGAGCCGGTGCCACCGCCGGCCCGGCGGGTCCCCCGCCCAGAGCGCACCCGCCGACGGCAGCACCAGGACGCCCGGGAAGAGCTTGGCCGAGATGCCGAGGGCGGTGGCCGCTGCCGCCCTGCGTACCCGCCCGCGCGAGAGCTGAAGGGCGGCGCACGCGAGGAGCGCGATGGGAAGGAGGTCCCAGTTCAGCCCGGCGTAGAGGACCAGCGCGGGTGTGGCGGCCAGCCATGCGGGCCGGGCGCCAGGGATCCGCTCCAGGGCCAGGACCGCGGCCACGAGGCAGAGTGCCAGGAACAGGTAGGTGGCGGTGAAGTGGGCCGGGGCGCCCCCCGGAAGCCAGTGCGGCAACCACAGCGCCAGGCCGAGCAGGACCGGGTACTCGATCCGATCGTCGAGGTAGGGTCGCGGGTGGCCGCCGCCCAGGTAGCGGTCGCCGTGCATGGCGATGATGTCCGAGTAGCAGAGGTGCTGGAACGACCAGAACCGGTAGCGCGGCCCGGTGTGGAAGAGACCGCGCGCCAGGTTCGCGTAGCCGAGCGCGAGCCAGAGCAGGGCCAGGCCCAGGACGAGGTTCCGCACGCGCGGCGAGGGGGCGGACAAGGGGACGGGATGATACCGCGAAGTCCGCGTGGGGAGCCCGCGCGCCGGGGCCGTGCGCTGGCTCTCCCTTGATGCGGCCGCCGCGAGGCGACCGGCGTAGGATGACGCGGGATGGGGCTCCTGGACCAGCTCGCGTCGGACCTCGGAGACGCGCTCGGGCGGGCCGGGCCGGCTGCGCCCGCCATCCTCTTCTTCGCCAGCATGACGGAGTACCTGTTCCCGCCGTTCCCGGGCGATCTCCTGGTGGTGCTGGGCGCCTGGTACGCGATCCAGGGCGTGATCTCCTGGCCGCTGGCGTTCGTGGCCACCACCGCCGGCGCGATGGTGGGCTCGGCCGTCGACTACGCGATCGGACGGTGGGTCGCCCCACGGCTCGATGCCGGCGCCTCGCGCCGGGGACCGCTCTCCGCCGAGCGGCTGGCGCGCTTCGTCGCCGCCTACCGGCGATGGGGCCCGGTGCTGCTCGTCGCGAACCGGTTCCTGCCCGGGGTGCGGGGGTTCGTCTTCCTCGCCGCCGGCGCGGCCGGGATCCCGTTCCGGCCGGTGCTGCTCCTGGGCGGCCTCTCCGCCGCGCTCTGGAACGCGCTGCTGCTCGGGGCCGGGGCGCTCCTGGCGCGGAGCCTTCCCGAGCTGCTCGACCTGTTCCGCGAGTACAGCGCGATGGCGCTGGGGTCGCTGCTCGCGGCGGCGATCGTGATCGCGGCCGCGGTGCTCCTGCGGCGCAGGCCGCGCGGCGCAGCACGGGGCGGGCGGTGATCGCGCTGCTGGCGGCGCTGGCGCTTGCCCAGGTGGAACCCGCGCTCCCGCAGGGTCGGGCGCGGTACCGGGTCGAGCTCGCGGGCCAGCCGGTCGGCTACGCCGAGCTGGCGGCGTCCTGCAAGGCTGGGCGCTGCGCCTCCTCGTGGCACTCGGAGCTTCGCTTGCCGGCCGCCTCGGGGGGATTGCTGCGGAGGCGGACCATCCGGGCGCAGGTCGACGGGGCCGGCCGGCTCGGCGCGATCGAGGTGGAGGTGGACGGCGCGCGGCGGCGGAGGAGCGGCCCGGCGGGGACCGTGCCGCTCTCGCTGGCCGAGCTGGTGCTGGGGTCGCGCGGTGGTGGGTGCATCGACGTGGTGGACGAGGAGACGGGGCTGCGCGGCACGGCCTGCGCGGTGGCCGACGGGGCTCGGGTGCGCATGACGGTGCCCGGGGCCGTCGAGGAGGTCACGCCCGGGCAGGATGGCTTCCCGGAGGCAGTCGAGATCCTGGCACAGGCGACCCGCTTCGTCCGGGATCCGCGGGCGGAGGTCCCCGCGACGGCGCCGCCCCTGGAGGTGCGCGTGCCTGGGCCGGAAGCGGGCGCTGCGCCGCGGCGGTTCTGCGGGCGGCCGCCGGACCCGCCCGCAACCGGCATCGATTGGTCGAGCGTGCCCGTACCGCGGCCGGACGGGACCAGCTGCCGGGAGCAGGCTCGAGCCTACGCGGCGGCCGTGCGCAGAAGTGGTCTGCCGGCACGAGTGGCCGTGGGCGTGGCGGACGACGGGAACGGCTTTGTCTGGCACGCGTGGGTCGAGGTCCGCACCGGAGGGCGCTGGGTCGCCATCGATCCCGCCTTCGGCCAGGTCCCGGCCCGGGGCCCGCGCTTCACCATCGCACGCCACGCCGGGGACGCCGCCGGTGTAGCCGAGGCGGGACGCCGCATCCTCGCGTGCTGGGGGAGAGCGCGGGTCGAGTAGGTCCGGGTGCGCGCCGGCTGTGGCTCCATTCGTGGCCCGCGAGGCGTTTCTCGCCTGCTGGAGCTTTGGCGGTACATTCACCCGATGCGGGTGCGCTGGCCCTGGGCGAACCGCCCGTTCAACCGGACCGAGGAGCTGGCGGCCGCCGACGTGGCTCGCGCCCGCGGCCGCCGCAAGCAGGCGATCGCCGGGTACCGGCGGGTGCTGGAAGCGCATCCGGAGGACCTGACCGTCCACGCCAAGATCGCGCCCCTGCTCGCCGCCGGCGGCGACCGCGCTGGAGCGCTGACGAGCTTCCGGACCGCCGCCGACGGACAGGCCAAGGCCGGATTCCACGAGCGAGCGCTCTCGCTCTTCATCCAGGCGGCGGAGCATTACCCGGACGAGGAGCCGCTCTGGCCGGAGATTGCTCGACTTCACCTGCAGCGCGGCCGCCGGGCCGAGGCAGTCGCCGCCCTCACCCAGGGAGGGTGGCGGCTCCACCTGGCGCGCCAGTACCCGGTCGCGGAGCGCGTGCTCCGGCTGGCGCTGCAGTTCGAGCCGTACGACGCGGACGCGATCGCCGTCCTGGCCCGCACGGTGCGAGCGGCCGGCCGCCGCGACGAGGCCGTGAAGCTCCTGCAGGACCTGTCGGTGCGGGTCAGTGGCCGAAGGCTGACGGCGGTGCGCGCCCTCCTCTTCCGGACGCACCCCAGTTTCGGTCGCCTGTGGGGGTGGGTCCGCGCCGCCTTCGGAAGGCCGTGAGGCTGGGCGGGGCGTCAACGGCGAAGGCGGCGATCCGGGGAGCCGGAGAGGCACGCCTGAGGCGTCACCCTCCCGCCCTCTTCCTCAGGAACCGCAGGAGCGCCATCGCCTTGGGCACGAGCGAGGTGAGGTCCACCTCCTCGCTCCGGGTGTGGAACGCCTTTCCGCGTGGGCCGAGGCCGTCGACGGTGGGAATCCCCATGGCCCCGACGGTGCAGGCGTCGGAGCCGCCGCCGGCGAGCGGGGCCTCGCCCATCCCCAGGCCGCTCTCGCGCTGGCACTCGCCGTACTCCTTGGCCAGCGCGGAGGAGGCGGGCGTCCGCTCCAGGGGATCGCGCCAGGAGGACTCGGCGAGCGCGATGGTGGTCCCGGGGACGGCGACCTCGGCCGCGATGGCCTGGAGCGATCGCACCAGCTCCCGCCCGTCCTCGCCGCGCTCGAAGCGCAGGTCCACCTCGCACTGCGCCTCCGCCGGAATGGTGTTCTTGGTGGTGCCGCCCGAGACCACCCCGACGTTGACGGTGACCCCGTGCTCGGCGCTGGTGAGCCCCTGGGCGCGGTCGATGAAGCGGGCCAGGGACCAGATGGCGCTGCGCCCCTTCTCGGGCTCGTTGCCGGAGTGCGCGGCCACGCCGTGGGCCTCGGCCCGCACCGAGCCCACCCCCTTGCGCGCGGTGACGAGCAGATCTCCCGGCCGCCCCGACTCGAAGCACAGCGCGCAGCCCGCGCCGGCGGCGTGGGCGCGCAGGAGCGCCTGCGACTCGGGCGAGCCCATCTCCTCGTCCCCGACCAGCACGCCGCGCAAGGGAACGCGGTCCAGCAGCTGGGCGCGCTTGGCGGCGGCGAGGCCGAAGAGCATGACGACCAGCCCGCCCTTCATGTCGAAGGCCCCGGGGCCGAAGGCGCGCTCGCCTTCGCGACGCAAGCCCTCGAAGGTGCCCGGCGGGTGAACGGTGTCGGTGTGGCCGAGCAGGAACACCGCCGGCCCGGCCGTTCGTCCGGAGAAGACGACGTGCGGGCCGAAGCGCTGGGAGGCGCGGAGCTCCACGTCGAGCGCCAGGGTCCGGAGCTGGCCTGCGCACAGGTTGGCGACCGCCTCCACGCCACGCCGGTTGGCGGTGAACGAGTTCTGCGCGACCAGGCGCTCGAGGAACGACTCCATGGCGGCGCGCTGCCCCGAGAGCCAGCCGATCGCATCCGAGAGTCGCGAACCCATCGTGAACCCCTGTCGCACGGGCTCGCCCCACACGCCCGGGGCGAGCGGATGGTCGGTCCCGCGCGCTGACCCGGCCGAGGAGCACGCCTCGCCCGGGACTCCGGCTGGCCGCCTGCCGGCGGTCCCGGTATAAGGGCGGCGGATGTCGTTCATCAAGCGCTACCGCGCTGCGGTGATCGGCGGCTCCGGCTACGGCGGCGCCGAGATGATCCGCCGGCTGCTGGTCCACCCGGACGTGGAGCTCGTGCGGGTGGCCTCGGTGGACTACGTGGGCGAGCCGCTCTCCGCGGCCGATCCCGCCCTCGAGGGCCTGACCGAGCTGCGGTTCGAGGAGATCGCGCCGGCCGAGGCAGCGCGCGGCGTCGACGTCGTGCTGCTCGGGCTGCCCCACACCGTCGCGGCCCGGAAGGTGCCGGAGATCGCCGGCGCTGCCGGAGGTCAAGATCGTGGACATGAGCGGCGACTTCCGGCTCAAGGACGCCGCTTCCTACGAGCGGTGGTACGGGCACCGGCACCCGTGCCCGGAGCGGCTCCGCGACTTCGTCTACGGCTTGCCCGAGCAGAACCGCGAGGCCATCCGGCGGGCGCGCTTCGTGGCCTCGCCCGGCTGCTTCGCGACCACCATCGAGCTCTCGCTCCTGCCGCTGGCCAGGGCGGGGCTCCTGGAGGGCGTGGTCCACGTCCAGGGGATCACCGGCTCGTCGGGCTCGGGCGTGGCGCCCAGCGCCGGGACGCACCACCCGGTCCGGGCCGGCAACCTCCGCACCTACAGGCCGCTCGAGCACCAGCACGTCCCGGAGATCACCGAGACCCTGACCGGCGCGGGCGCCCGCGATCTGGCCCTGCGCTTCGTGCCCGTGTCGGCGCCGCTGGGGCGCGGCATCTTCGCCACCGCCTTCGTCGAGCTCCCCGAGGAGTGGACGCAGGAGCGCCTGTCGGCGCTCTACCGCGAGGCGTTCGAGGGCGAGCCGTTCGTGCGCGTGCCGCGCAAGCGCCTCCCCGAGGTGGCGGCGGTGTCGGGCTCCAACCACGCCGAGGTGGGCGTGGTGGCCGGGCCGGCGCGCGCTGGGCGCCGGACCGTGACCGCCTTCGGGGCCACCGACAACCTGGTCAAGGGCGGGGCCGGCCAGGCCATCCAGAACATGAACCTCCTGCTCGGGCTCGACGAGAAGGCCTCGCTCGCCGACCCGGGCCCGTGGCCGCCATGATCAAGACCATCGTCCTCAAGCTGGGCGGGGAGATCGTCCAGTCCCCCGAGCTCGACGTCATCGCCGGCGACCTGCGCGAGCTGGTGGAAGGGTTCCACCGGGTCGCGATCGTCCACGGGGGCGGGCCCCAGGCCACCGCGCTCCAGAAGCGGCTCGGCATCGAGACCCGCCAGATCGCCGGCCGCCGCTACACCGACCCGGAGACGCTCGAGGTCATGAAGTACGTGGTGGCGGGACAGCTCAACGTCGATTTGTGCGGGCGGCTGCTGGCCCACGGGGTGATGGGGGTGGGGCTGCACGGCGCCAGCGGCCACGTCATCCAGGCGCGCCGCCGCCCACCTCGGCCGATGCAGGGCGCCGGGCCGGATCCGGTCGACCTGGGGCTGGTCGGCGACGTGACCGGCTTCAACCTGCCGTTGCTGGGCGATTCTCTTCGAGCGCCGGACCGTGCCCGTGCTGGCGTGCCTGGGCGCCGATCAGAACGGCCAGGCGCTCAACATCAACGGCGACACGGTGGCGAGCCAGCTCGCCGGGGCGCTCCGCGCCGACGCGCTCGTGCTCGTGACCAGCACCCCGGGCGTGCTGCGCGACGTGAGGGACCCGGCCAGCCGGATCCCGCGCATCACCCGCGCCGAGTTCGAAGGCCTGGTTGCGGACGGCGCGATCTCGGGCGGCATGATCCCCAAGCTCGAGGAGTCGTTCGCGGTGCTCCAGGGCGGCGCCCGGTCGGTGGTGATCATCGGCAAGCTCGCGCCGGGCGACCTTCGCCGTGCGGTGCTCGAGCCGGGCAGCGCCGGGACGGTGTTGCAGCCCGGCTAGCGAGCAGCCCTGCGCCCGTCCGCCGCGTCCCCCGCCCGGCCCGATGGTCCACCTTCTTGGACGGCACGTTTCCGAGGTCGTAGAGTCGTCTCACCGGTCCGCCCGGGCCGGGAGGAGAGGGGTCTCCATGCAGAAGGTCTCGGTCTCCCCGTGCGGCTCGGCTCAGGTCTTCGTGGTCGACTTCTCGAATTGCGATCCGGGCCAGTACGGTCCCATCGTCCAGGAAGCGCAGCACGCCCTGTGCAGACAGCCGCTGAAGTCGGTCCGGGTGGTGACGGTGTTCCAGGACGTGCGCTTCGACCTGGGCACGGTGAGGGAGATGAAGAACTACGCCTCGGCGGTGATGCCGCACCTCCGGAGGTGCGCCCTGGTCGGGATCGACGGGATGAAGAGGGTCGTGTTCGGCGGCATCAAGCCGCTCTTCAGCATTCCGGTCCAGCTCTTCGACAACGTCGAGTCGGCCAGGGCCTGGGCGGCGAAGGATTGAGGGGCCTCGTGCTGCGCTCTCCGCTCGCCCTGCTCGCTGCCCTCCTCGCCGCGGCCTGCGCCCATCATGAGCCGGCCCCGCCCCAGGACACCGCCATCCCGATCCATGGACGGATCCTTACCGAGGACGCCGATCACTTCGGGGTGAAGCCCACCACCGCGCCGCTGTTCGGCTATCACGGTTCCACCCCGATGGCCGGGAAGTGCGCGTTCTCGAACTGCCTCAAGGACGGGTGGAGCTCGGGGACGCCGGCGGGCGAGGCGGTCACGCGCTGCGCGTTCGGCGACTGCGCCAGGAACGGCTGGACCACCGAGCGACCCGACGGGACCCGGAGCGAGACCCGTTGCAGCTTCGGCAAGTGCTTCCAGGACGGCTGGGTGACGACCCACGACGACGGCAACACCCTCACCGTCCGCTGCGAGCTCGGCGACTGCCTGAAGAACGGCTGGACGGCCACCTCGGCGAACGGCGAGACCTCCCTGACCCGGTGCAGCTTCCAGGACTGCGACGGCAAGGGGTGGACCACCAGCGCCGGGTCGGTGCGCATCGACTGCACCTGCAGCTTCGGCGACTGCAGGAAGAACGGGGCGGAGTGCACAACCCGAGGCGGAAGCTGAGCACGAGGCGGAGGCATAGCCTCCGCCGAGGCTTGTGGGGTTTCCCGGCAAGCGAGCTCGCTCCGCGCCCGCCGTCCGGGCCTCGCCTCCGCTTACCCTCACCGCCAGGCGCAACCGTGCTGTGCGATCGGACCTGCGGGCGGTTCGTGTATCCGCTCCCGGCGAGGCCCGGCCGGCTTGCGGCGCTCCGCTCGCGACCCTCGTTCCCGTGAGCTCGCTCCGCGCCCGCCGTCCGGGCCTCGCCTCCGCTTACCCTCACCGCCAGGCGCAACCGTGCTGTGCGATCGGACCTGCGGGCGGTTCGTGTATCCGCTCCCGGCGAGGCCCGGCCGGCTTTCTGCGCTGCGCTCGCGACCCCACGCACGTGAGCTCGCTCCGCGCCCGCCGTCCGGGCCTCGCCTTCGCTTACCCTCACCGCCGGGGCGCCGCCGTGCTGCGTGGATGGACCCGCGGGCGGTTCGTGTATCCGCTCCCGGCGAGGCCCGGCCGGCTTCTGGCGCTGCGCTCGCGACCCTGAGGTAAGCGAGCTCGCTCCGCGCCGCCGCCCGATCGGCTTCCGGCGCTGCGCTCGGAACGGTCACCCGCGCAGCGGCTTCCAGTACAGCGCCTCGTCCTCGCCCTGCACCACCAGCGACGGGAGGAGCCCGACGCGACGGTAGCCAGCGCGCTCGTAGAAGCGCTGCGCGTCGACGTTCCACTGGGAGGTGAGCAGGAACGAGTGCGCGCTGGCCCGGGCGGTCTCCGCCTCGTAGGCGGCCAGCAGCTCGCGCCCGATCCCGCGCCCCTGGAAAGGGCCGAGCACGGCCAGCAGCCGGAGGTACCCTCCAAGCGCCAGCGTCCCCGAGGTCAGGAACCAGGCCAGCCCCGCGGGCGCGCCGCGCTCCTCGGCCAGGAGCAGCCCCTCGCCCCGCGCGAGCGCCGCCTCCAGGATGGCCTGGAGCTTCCGGGCGGAGCGGCCGTAGCGCTTCAGGAGCGGCAGCTCGGCGAGCCCCTCGGCGAGGGCGGGTAGGTCCGCGGTGGCCAGGGCACGGATCACGCTCTTGGCTCCTTCGCTCAAGGATACGGGAGGAACGGGACGGGCGCGAAGTCGCGGAAGGCGCGGAGCACCGCACGGCCCCCCGCGGGGAGATCCAGCCACACCCGGGCCACGCCCGCCTCGTCCTGGCGCCCGGGCGGCGGCTCGCCGTCCACCGACAGCTCCACCTCCGGCGGCACCGGCAGCGAGAGCGTCAGCCCGCGGAGGCGCGAGTCGCCCAGGTTCCGGATCTCCGCGGCGCCGTCGGGCCGGTACACGACCTCCAGGTCACCGAGCGCGCGGAGCCGGTCGCCGGCGTCCACCCAGGTGAGCGAGGCCAGCAGGCCGGCCCGCACGTGCGCCGCGATCCGGCCCAGGGCGGCATCCAGCGCCGGATCGATCTCCAGGCGTCCGTCCGGCTCCGCGCGAACCGCGAGCCGCGACAGGTGGTCGGCGACGTGCGTCGTCCGAGCCGATGGTCCGAGGTAGGTGTGCGCCACGAACAGCCCGCGCGCCTCCTCGAGCGCCGAGAGCGCAGCATCGGAGAGGGCGTGGCCCAGGACCTCGGGAGGAGCGAAGAACATGGACGACCGGAACATCCAGAGCCGCGGGTCGAACGGGAAGGGCGCGACGGCGGCCCGCGCCTCGTCCGGCCGCCCCCCCAGCAGGTTGTCGATGCGCGGCTGCCCCTTGCCCTCGTCACCGGCCGCCCAGACCCATCGGATTCCGGACGCGATGAGGAGGTCGCGGATCCCGTAAGTCCCCCCCGCACGCCAGCCCTGGGCGGAGATGGCCTCGCAGTTGGTGTAGGGCTCGTGGTCGATCCAGGTGACCGGCGCGAAACCGGCCGCGTCCTCGAGACCGGCCCGGACCGCCTCGCGGGTGTCGGGCGAGGCGGTGATCGAGTGGAGCGCCACCTCGGAGCCGTTCCGGAGGAGGTCCTGGGCCAACTCCCGGCTGGCCGGATTGTCGAGGCTCCCGCCGGTCCCGTGGACGAAGAAGGTGCGGGTGAGCTTCACGCCCCGGCCCAGGAAGCCGCGCCCCAGGACGGTCGACGTCGGCGCGAGCGGCCCGGGACTGGACTCGCCCCACAGCACGGCGCGGAGCGCGGCCGGATCGGTCCGGTCGGCGTGGTCGGTGAACACGACGGCGGCGCGGGCCCCGCCCGGCCACCGCTCCACGATGAGCGGGACGAAGGGCGCCCCCTCCGCCAGCGGGAACAGGTTCGCCTCCAGCCGGTCCTCCTGCCCTGGCGAGCGGGGCGCCAGCGGCCGCGGCATGCGCGGATTGAAGCTGCCCCAGGCCAGGGGGTGGCCGGCCGTCGCCTCCGGGAGCCGCTCGTAGCAGGTCTCGAAGGTCGAGAAGGGCCGGGCGGCCGCGTCGTCGAGGAAGAGGATGGTGCGAACCCCGCCGGCCATCCGCTCCACGCGCGCAGCCGCCAGGCCGGGCCCTCCCGCCAGCACCAGGCCGCCGGCGGCCACCAGGAGCGGGGTCCCGCGCTCGATGCGCAGCGGCTCCTCGACGGGTGCGAACCGGAGCGAGCGGTTCACGGCCGATGGAGCCCCGGGCCACCACAGCGAGAGCGCGACGCGCTGCTCCTCCGCCGGCGCGAGCCAGCGGACGACGACGGAGAGGGTGCGGGCGCCGCCGGCCTGCGTGACGAGCTGGACCGTCCCCTCCCACTCCGGGCTGGCGGCGTGCGCCGTCAGGGTGCCGTCGGGCTCCTCGACCCAGCGGAGCGACACGTGGAGCGTGTGGGCGGGCGTCTGCACCTCCAGGGCGGCCTGGAGCGGAACGGCGTCGGTCCCGAGCGGAAGGCGGGCCGGCCCCCCGGCGGGTGCGCCGGCGAGCATGAGCCCGGCGGCGAGGAGGGAGAGCGGGGGCACGAACTTGAAGATGCCGCAACCCGACCGCCCGTCAAGGCGCCGGGGTAGGGAAACTCGCGGCGCGAATGGCCCGCCGCGATCACTCGAACGGGACGAGGTGGAGGCGATCTCCGGCGCTCGCCCCCAGGAGCTGCACCGCCGCAGCCGGGAGCCGCACCTCGCGACGGCCGAGCTGCACCTCGGTCCGCACCGCCCGGAACCGGCTCCGCCCGTGTCCGGGCTCGAACCCCACCAGCCACTCCTGCCCGGGCCCGTCGAGCGGCTCGCGCGCCAGCGCGGCGCGGCGGTGCGCGCGGACCAGCGTCACCTCCGCCAGCCTGGCCTCGTAGTGCGGTCCGCCGTCGAAGGGATCGATGCGGCTCACGTAGCGGAAGCCGATCCGATCGAGGAGGCGGCGCACCGGCTCGGTCTGCGGCCCCACCTTCCCGAGCGTGCGCCGCACGCCCGCCGGGAAGAGGGTCGCGTAGCACGTCCACCGGCGGGAAGAGCTGCTGGATGAATTCCTTGTTCTCGCGGCTCTGCTTGTCGGCGGTCTGGTAGTCGAGGTCGGTGAAGCGGCGGCCGAACGCCTCCCAGAAGACGCTCCGCCCGTCGCGCGTGAGCGGCGGCATGAGCTCCGCCAGCACGGTGTCGCGGAAGCGCGCCGGGTGCCCGGCCATGTAGAGGAAGCGGACGTAGGCGAGCTGCTTCCCCGGCTTCTCCGGCCCGCCACGGCGGGAGGGGTGCACCACCAGGCCGCCGATCTCGGTGGGCCCGTCGAAGTGGTAGCCGATGGAGAGCACGGTGTGCCGGAAGTGCCGGTCCAGCGTGCCGGAGTAGTGCTCGCGCTCGCTCACCTGGAAGAAGGTGCAGGGCGACTCGCGCGTCCCGTGCTGCGCGATCACCATGGAGGTGCCCAGCACCTTGCCGGTGCGCGGCGTCCTCGGCCACGAACACGTAGCTCCGCTCGAGCGGGTTCCGGATGCGCCCGGCGAAGCTCCGCACCGAGCGGTCGATGATGCCGGCGAGGGCACGGGGGTCGTCGGGCAGGTTGACGGTGTCGAGCACGCGGGCCAGGGCCGAGAGGCTCTGGAGATCGGACCTCTGCGCGTCGCGGAGGAGGAGCATGCGGCCGCCCGGGGCGGCGGTTGCCGTCAGCACGGGCAAGGGCGGGTGTCACCGTCGGCACGGGTCGCGTCGCGGAGCGATGCGGGCCCGATCGGGATCCGGGTTGATCTGCGCGTCCGCCCGTGCGATTCACCCGGCCATGAGGGCCGTGGTCCAGCGCGTCTCCCGGGCCGCAGGTCCGGGTCGAGGGCGCGGTGACCGGATCGGTGGAGCGAGGCCTGCTGGTCCTGCTCGGGGTGGCGCAGGGGCGACGGTCCGGACGACGCGCGGGTCATGGCCGACAAGCTGGCCGCGCTGCGCATCTTCGAGGACGAGGGCGGGAAGATGAACCTCTCGGTGGCCGAGGTGGGGGGCGGGCTGCTCCTCGTCTCCCAGTTCACGCTCCTGGGAGACGCCCGCAAGGGGAACCGGCCCGGCTTCAGCGACGCGGCCCCCCCGGACGAGGCCAGCGCGCTGTACGAGGCCGTCTGCGAGCTGGTCCGGGCCAAGGGGCTTCCGGTTGCGCAGGGCGTCTTCCGCGCGCACATGGAGGTCGAGCTGGTGAACGACGGTCCGGTGACGATCCTGCTCGATTCGCGCAAGCTATTCTGACGAGGGGTTCGTGATCGGGCATCTTGGCCGGCGGGGCGGGGCGGCGCGCCCCGCAATAACGAAAGGTGAACAGATGGACGACTGCCTGTTCTGCAAGATCGCGGCCGGGAAGATCCCGGCCAAGGTGGTCCACCAGGACGACGACGCGGTCGCCTTCGTGGACCTCAACCCGCAGGCCCCCACGCACCTGCTGGTCATCCCGCGCAAGCACATCCCGACCCTGAACGACCTCACGCCGGACGACGACGCGCTCATGGGCAGGATCATGCGGGTGGCCGCCAGGCTGGCGGCCGAGCACGGGTTCGCCGCCGAGGGGTGGCGCGCGGTGTTCAACGTGAACCGCGGCGCCGGCCAGACCGTCTTCCACATCCACCTGCACCTCCTGGGCGGCCGGCAGATGACCTGGCCGCCGGGGTAGCGCGCCGTGTCCGCCCCGCGGCCGCGTCGCAGCGCGCTCTACGTACCGGGCGCGAACGCCCGCGCCCTGGAGAAGGCCCCGAGCCTGGCGGCGGACGTGGTCATCCTCAATCTGGAGGACGCGGTCGCGCCCGCCGTCAAGGACGCGGCCCGCACGCAGGTCCTCTCGTCGCTCCTGGCCGCGGGGTGGCAGGCCGAGCGCGTCGTCCGCGTGAACGGCGCGGGCACGCCCTGGGCGGCCGACGACCTCCGCATGGCGGCCGGCTCGGGCGCCGACGCGGTCTGCCTGCCCAAGGTCGAGTCGCCCGAGGCGGTCCGGGCCGCCGCCGAGGCGCTGGATCACGCCGGTGCCCCGGCGTCCCAGGCGCTGTGGGCCATGGTCGAGACGCCGCGGGGTGTGCTGGCGGCCCACGAGATCGCCGGGGCCGCCCCGCGCCTCGCCTGCCTGGTCGCCGGCACCAGCGACCTGACCAGGGACCTGCGCGCCCGTCACACGCCCGGCCGCGCAGAGGTGCTCACCAGCCTCTCGCTCCTCCTGCTCGCGGCGCGCGCCTCCGGCCTCTCGGCCCTGGACGGCGTGTTCCTCGACCTCGCCGACGCCGCCGGGTTCGAGGTTTCCTGCCGCCAGGGTCGGGACCTGGGCTTCGACGGGAAGACGCTCATCCACCCCTCGCAGCTCGAGCCGGCCAACCGCGTCTTCGCGCCTAGCGCGGACGAGCTCGACTGGGCGCGTCGAGCCGTGGCCGCCCACGCCGAGGCGGTGGCGGCCGGCCGTGGCGTCACGGTCGTCGACGGACGGCTGGTCGAGGCGCTGCACGTGGCGGAGGCCGAGCGCGTCCTCGCGCTGGCCGAGGCCATCACCCGGCGCGCCGCCCCCTGAGACCGTGGACACGTCCCGGGGCGTCTCGTATTGTCACGGGTCCACCATGCGAGGCATCCGCGGGGCCACCCAGGTCGACCAGAACACGGTCGAGGCCATCGAGGACGCGGTCGTCGAGCTGTGCGGGGAGATCTGCCAGCGGAACCGGATCGAGCCCGCGGAGATCGTGTGGGCCATCTTCACGGTCACCCACGACCTCGACGCCGACTTCCCGGCGCGCGCCGCCCGGGTCTGCGGGCTGGAACGCGGTGCCCATGATCTGCTCGCAGGAGATCCCGGTGCCGGGCTCGATGCCGCGGGTCATCCGCGTCCTGCTCCACGTCGACTCGGACGGCCCGCGCAACCACGTCTACCTGCGCGGTGCGGAGGCGCTTCGCCCCGACCTGCACCGGAAGCCGTGACGATGCGGGCGCAGGCGGACCACCCGGCAGTGAGCGCATTCGCCGGCACCATCGCCGTGGTCGGGCTCGGCCTCATGGGCGCGTCCTTCGCCATGGGCGTCCGGCGGGTCCGGCCCGGCGTGCGCCTGGTGGCGGTGGAGCCGCGGGGCGAGGTGCGCGAGCGGGCGGTCCGCGACGGCGTCGTCGAGGAGGCGGTCCCGGAGCCGGGCCCGGTGCTCGTCCCGCTGCCGGCTCGCCATCCTCTGCACGCCGGTGGGCGGCATCGAGGAGCTGCTCGGGCCGGTCTCGCGGCTCCTCCCCGACGGCGCCGTCCTCACCGACGTGGGGGGCGCCAAGGAGCGGCTGGTGGCGCTGGCGCGCGAGCGGGTCCGGCCCGGCGTGGCCTTCGTGGGCGCCCACCCGATGTTCGGCGGGCACGGGCGGCTACGGCGGGGCGAGCGCGGACCGGTGGCTGGGCGGCACGGTGGCGGTCTGCACCGACGGCGACGCCCGACGGCGGTCGAGACGGTGGCCGCGCTGCACGAGCGCGCTCGGGGCCCGCGTCGTGCGCTGCAGCGCCGCCGAGCACGACGCCGCGGTGGCCATGGTCTCGCACCTGCCCTACCTGGTCGCCTCGGCGCTGGCCGGCGCGGCGCGGGAGGCGGGGCCGCTCGCCGCGAGCGCTGGCCGGCCCGGCGCTGCGCGACATGACCCGGCTGGCGGCGTTCCCCTTCGACATCCAGGGCGAGGTCGCGCGCCGCAACGCGCCATCTGCCCGGGGCGGCGGCGCGGCTGGGGCGGCACCTGGAGGCCATCCTGTCCGCCGTCGCCGAGTCGCCCGAGGCGGCCCGCGCGGCGCTCGAGGCCGCGCGCCGGGCCCGGGAGGAGCTGTTTTGAACGGGTCCGCTCACCTGCCGGCGCCGGGGCCCGCTGCGCGGGACCATTCGAGGTGCCCGGCGACAAGTCGATCTCCGCACCGCGCGCTGCTCTTCGCCGCCCTGGCCACGGGCGAGACCCGCGTCGCGCGGCATCCTGCGACGCCGAGGACGTCCACTCCACCTGCCGCGCGGTGGAGGCGCTCGGGGCCACGCGTCCGCGAGGAGGGAGCGGAGGTGGTGGTGACGCCGCCGGAGCCGCTCGCGCGAGCCGGACGACGTCATCGACTGCGGCAACTCCGGCACCAGCCTGCGCCTGCTGGCCGGCGTGCTGGCCGGCGTGCCCGGGCTCTCGGTCCTGACCGGCGACGCCTCGCTGCGCCGCCGGCCGGTGCGCCGGGTGCATCGAGCCGCTCCGCCGCATGGGCGCGAACCTCTCAGGCCCGCGACGGCGACCGGCTCCCGCCGCTGGTGGTTCGCGGGGGACCGCTCCGCGGCGCTCCGCCACGTGCTCCCGGTGGCGAGCGCGCAGGTGAAGACGGCCATCCTGCTGGCCGGCCTGCTGCGCCGAGGGCGAGACCACGGTCGTCGAGCCGGAGCGCTCCCGCGACCACACCGAGCGCATGCTCCGGGGCATGGGGGTGCCGGCTGCGCGTCGACGGCCTCGCGGTCACGGTCCGCCGGCCCGGCCGCGCGGCGACGCGCGTGGACGTGCCGGGCGACATCTCCTCGGCCGCCTTCTTCCTCTGCGCCGCCGCCGGCGCTCCCCGGCTCGCGAGGTCACGGTCGCGGAACCTGGGGTCGAACCCCACCCGCACCGGGCTGCTCGAGGTGCTGCGCGGCCATGGGGGCGCCAGGTCGAGCGTGGCCGCGCGAGCGCGAGGTGGCGGGCGAGCCGCGCGCCGACGTGACCGTCCGCGGCGCGGAGCTGGTCGCGACCGAGATCGGCGGCCCGCTCATCCCGCGCCTCATCGACGAGCTGCCGGTGCTGATGGTGCTCGCCACCCAGGCGCGCGGCCGGACGCTGATCCGCGACGCCCGCGAGCTGCGGGTGAAGGAGTCGGACCGGCTGGCCGCCATGGGCGAGACGCTGGCCGCGGCCGGCGCCCGCGTCGAGCTCTTCGACGACGGCTGCGCCATCGAGGGGCCCACCCCGCTCCGCGGCGTGGCGGTCGAGACCCGCCTCGACCACCGCATCGCCATGAGATGGCGGTGGCCCAGCTCTTCGCCGGGCCGGGCGAGGAGGTGGTGCTCGACGACGTGGGCTGCGTGGCCACCAGCTTCCCGTCGTTCTTCGAGCTGCTCGATTCGCTCACGCCCGCACCTCCCGAGCCCTCCGACTCCACCGCTTCGCGGCCACGCTCGGGGCAGGCGGGGTCGAAGGACGGACCCCCATGATCACGGGCCGGACAGCGCTCTACGGCGTGGTCGGCCACCCGGTGGGCCACAGCCGCTCGCCCGAGATGCAGAACGCGGCCTTCGCCGGCTCGGGATCGACGCGCGCCTACGTGGCCCTGCCGGTCGCGCCCGACGGGCTCGGCCGACGCGCTGCGCGGGGCGCACGCGCTCGGGTTCCGTGGGCTGAACGTCACCGTCCCCCACAAGCAGGCGGCGCTGCCGCTGTGCCCGACCGTCGACGACGTGGCGCGCGCAGGTCGGGGCCGTGAACACGCTCCGCCGCACCGCGGACGGCTGGGAGGGGTTCAACACCGACGCGCCGGCCGGCGCGCTCGCTCCTCGACGGCGCCGGTGTCGGTCCGGGCACGCGCGCGCTGCTCCTCGGCGCGGGGGGCGCGGCCCGGGCCGCCGCCTGGGCGCTGCTCGAGCTGGGGGCCGAGCGTCCACCTCGTGGCCCGCCGCCCGGAGGCGGCCGCCGAGCTGGTCCAGGGCCTGGGCCCGGGCCGCGCCCGCGAACGCCCGCGCACGGTGGGCTTCGACGCGCTGCCGGCCGAGGCCGCCGCGGCCGGCGTGATCGTGAACGCGACCACCGTCGGGCTCCACGGCCGGGAGGACGGTTCGCCGGCGCTGGCCTTCCGGCGCGGGCAGGTGGCGGTGGACTTCGTCTACGGCGGACGCCCTTCGCCGCGGCGGCGCTGGAGGCCGGCGCCCGGCTCGTCTCCGGCGAGGCCATCCTGGTGCGCCAGGGCGCGCTCGCCTTCACCCTGTGGACCGGGCAGGCCGCGCCGGAGGCCGAGATGGCCGCCGCGGTGGCTGCGCCCGAGGAGAGCTCCAGATGACGCTTCGTTACCTCACCGCCGGTGAATCGCACGGTCCGGGGCTGGTGGCCATCGCGGAGGGGTTCCCGGCCGGGCTCCCCGTCGACTTCGAGGCGGTGAACGCCGAGCTGCGCCGCCGGCAGAAGGGCTACGGCCGCGGGGGGCGGCAGAAGATCGAGACCGACGCGGCCCAGTTCCTGGCCGGGCTGCGGGGCGCGGTCGACCGCCGGCGCGCCCATCGCCTTCGTCATCTGGAACAAGGACCACGAGAACTGGAAGGAGCTCGTCTCGCCCTACGCCCGCGGCGGCCCGAAGTTCACGCAGGTCCGCCCCGGCCACGCCGACCTGGCCGGCGCGCTCAAGTACGACCTCGACGACGCCCGCGACGTGCTGGAGCGCGCCAGCGCCCGGTCCACCGCGGCCACGGTGGCCCTGGGCGCGCTGGCCCGCGCAGCTCCTCGGCCGGCTCCGCGTCGAGGTCGCCTCCCGGGTGGTCGCCATCGGCGCCGCGCTCGCAGGCGTTCGACGGTCCGCCCGAGCGCGGAGCAGCGGGCAGCCATCGAGGCCTCCGACCTCCACGTGGACGACGAGGCGCTGGCGGCCGAGTGGCGCGCCCTCATCGACGCCGAGAAGGCGCGCGGCGGCTCCATCGGCGGCGCCTTCGAGATCTACGCCACCGGCCTCCCCATCGGCCTGGGGAGCCTACGTCCACCCGGACCGGCGGCTCGACGCGCGGCTGGCGGCGGCGCTGTGCGGCATCCCGGCCATCCGCGGCTGTCGAGGTGGGGGAGGGCATGCGGTCGACCTGCCCGGCTACGAGTTCCACGACGCCATCCACCACGACCCGCAGCGCGGCTTCTGCCGCGAGACCAACCGCGCCGGCGGCCTGGAGGGAGGCATGACCAACGGCGATGCCGCTCCGGGTGCGCGGCTACATGAAGCCCATCCCCACCATGCTCCACCCGCTCGCCACCGTGGACATCGCCACGCGGGAGGCGGCCCAGGCGCGCTACGAGCGGAGCGACGTCTGCGCGGTGCCGGCCGCGGCGGTGGTGGGCGAGGCGGTGGTGTGCTGGGAGCTGGCCTCGGCGTTGCTGGAGAAGTTCGGCGGCGACGCGGTCGGGCGACGTGGAGAAGGCGCTGGAGGCCTATGCCGCTCGGATCCGGTGACATCCTCTCGCTCACCGGGATGATGGGCTCGGGGAAGATCGACCGTCGCCCGGGAGCTGTCGCGCCTCACCGGCCGGCGACGTGGTCTCGCTCGACGCCGAGATGGAGCGGCGGGCCGGGCAAGACGGTCGCGGCCGTGTTCGCCGAGGACGGCGAGGCGGCCTTCCGCGCGCTGGAGCGGGAGGCGGTCGCGCGCCCTGGCGCCCGGCGTCGTCGCCGACCTGGGCGGCGGCGCCTTCTGCGACCCCGTGAACGCGGAGCGGCTCCTCTCGGTCGGGCGGGTGATCTTCCTCGACGTCTCGGCCGAGGAGGCGGCGCGGCGGATCGGACGGCGGGGCCGGCCGCTGGCCGGCCGCTGGGAGGAGCTGCTCCGGGCGCGCCTGCCGCTCTACCGGCGGGCGCACGTCACGGTGGTCACGGACGGCCTGACGCCGGAGCGGTGGCTCGTCGTATCATCACGGCCCTGGAGGCCCTTTCCACGGAGGCACGGTGAACGCCAGAAACCGCCACCCAGACCGGGGGGGGCTCCGCGCCGCCCGCCCCGGGCCGACCCCGGTCGAGGATGCCGCCCCGGTGGTGGAGATCATCGCCGCGCGCCAGGGCGAGCACAGCTACCCGGTGCAGGTCGGACGCGGGGCGATCCGCGGGCTCGAGCCGCTCCTGCAGGGCGTGGACCGCATCGCGCTCGTCACCTGAGCGCGGGTGCTCCGGACCCCCATCGGCACCGAGGTGGCGGGCTGGCTGCAGGGGGGCGAGCCGCTGGCCGTCGCCGATCTCCTGCCGGACGGCGAGCGGGGGAAGACCCTGGCCGAGCTGGAGCGCGCGGCGGCGGCGCTGCTCCAGGCCGGCTGCACGCGGCGCAGCCTGGTGGTCGCGCTGGGCGGTGGCGCGGTCACCGACGCGGCCGGGTTCCTGGCCGCCATCTTCATGCGCGGGGTCGACTGGCTGGCCGTCCCCACCACGCTGCTCGCCATGGTGGACGCGGCGCTCGGCGGCAAGACCGGCGTCAACCTGCCGGTGGCGAAGAACGCGGTGGGCGCCTTCCACCCGCCGCGGGCGGTGCTGGCCGACCCGGCGGCGCTCGCATCGCTCCCGCCGCGCGAGCTCGCCAGCGGCATCGGCGAGGTGGTGAAGTACGGCGCCCTCGATCCGGAGCTCCTGGCGCCCGTTCGCGGCCGCGTGCCAGGGCACGACGGTCGACCCCGCCGTGGTCGCCGCCTGCGCCCGCATGAAGGTGGACGTGGTGGCGGAAGACCCGGTCGAGCGGGGTCCGCGCAAGCTCCTCAACCTGGGTCACACGTTCGGGCACGGGGTGGAGGCGGCCGGCGGGTTCTCGCGCTGGACGCACGGCGAGGCGGTGGCGGTGGGGCTGGCCTTTGCCTTCCGGCTGGCGCGGCGCATGGGGCGAGTGGGCGACGGGCCGGTGGAGGCGGTGGAGGACGCGCTTCGCCGGTGCCGGGCTCCCGGTGAACGTCCCGCCTGCGATCGCCCGGGCGGCCGCTCGGCTGATGGCCTTCGACAAGAAGACCGTCGCGCGGCCGGCTTCGCTGGGTGCTGCCCCGGACGCACGGCGAGACCTGGCGGGTCGAATGGGATGTGGAGGCGGGCGCCGAGGAGGTGCAGGATACGGTGCAGGAGGTCTCGGCGCCGGCCCGGAGGACAGGCCGGGTGCACCCGGGCCGGCGGAGGACGCGGATGATCCTGCTCGTGAACGGCCCCAACCTGAACCTGCTCGGCGAGCGCGAGCCGGAGGTCTACGGCTCGCACCACGCTCCACGACATCGAGAAGATGGTCCGGGAGGCCTGCGCCGGCTACGGGCGTCGAGGTGCGGGCGTTCCAGTCGAACCACGAGGGGGCGCTCATCGACTTCATCCAGGAGCACCGCAAGTGCGCCCGCGGGCATCATCGTGAACCCCGGCGCCTTCACCCACACGAGCTACGCCCTCCACGACTGCCTCAAGTCGATCTCCGTCCCGGCGGTCGAGGTGCACATCTCGAACGTCCACGCGCGCGAGGAGTGGCGCCGCGAGAGCCTCATCGCCCCGGCCTGCCGCGGCGCAGATCGTGGGGCTCGGATCCGGCCGGCTACTACTACGCCGCCGAGTGGCTGTGCGCCGAGGTCGGCGCGACCCCTCGCGACGACCGGGGTGGACGACGCCGACGCTGACCGGTCGAGGTGCGCCGGACGACGTGGCCCGACGACCCGCCGCCCATCGGCGGCGACTACGAAGGGTAGCGCCCGTGCCCCGCGTCGCCGTCCTCCTGCCCGCGCGCGACGCGGCGCGCACCGTGCGGGCGGCGGCGGTCTCCATCCTGCGCCAGAGCTGAGCGCGACCTCTCGCTGGTGTGCGTGGACGACGGCTCCCGCGACGGGAGCGGGGAGGTCCTGGACGCGGCTGGCCGGACGCGACCGGCGCGTCCGCGTGGTCCGCGGCCCCGGGGAGGGGATCGCGCGGGCGCTCGAGCGGGGGCTGGCCGCCTGCGACGCCGGAGGTGGTGGTCCGCATGGACGCCGACGACGTGGCCCACCCGCGGCGGCTCGAGCTGCAGCTCGCGGCGCTCGCGCGCCGACCCGTCGCTCGCCGCGGTGGGCTCCCGCGTCCGCCTCTTCCCGCGGCGCGACGCTGCGCGGCGGGATGGTCCGCTACGCCGCCTGGCTGAACGGGCTCGTCACGCCGGAGCTGGTCGAGCGCGACCTGCTCGTGGAGGCGCCGCTCGTCCATCCCGCCGCCGCCATCCGGCGCGCGGCGCTCGAGGCGGTGGGGGCTGGCGCGACGGGCGACTTCCCGGAGGACTACGACCTGTGGCTGCGGCTCGCCGCCGCGGGCCGCCGGCTCACCAACGTGCCCGGAGGTCGCTGCTCGACTGGCGCGAGGGGCCGGCGCGCGCTCACCCGGACCGATCCGCGCTACGCGCTGGCCCGCCACGTGGCCCTGAAGTGCGCCTGGCTCGCCGCGGCCCGTGCTCGGCCGCGCGAGCGAGGTGGTGCTGTGGGGCGCCGGCGAGACCGGGCGGGCGTTCGCGCGACGCGCTTCGCGCCGCACGGGCATCGGGGTTCGCGCGTTCCTGGAGGTGGACCCGGCCAAGATCGGCCGCACCGCGCGCGGGTGCGCCGGTCCTGGCGCACGCGCAGGCGGTCGCGGTTCCGCGGGACTGCCGCTCCTCGTCGCCGTGGGCGCGCCCGGCGCGCGCGAGCTCATCCGCGCCGAGCTCGGGGCCCAGGGGCTCGAGGAGCTGCGCGACTTCCGCTGCGTCGCGTGAGGTGCGGGTGGCAACGCCCGGACGGGCTTGGGTCAGGGCTCGCGCCGGCGTCCAACCGTTCACGCGGCAGCCATGGTGCGTGCGGCTGGTCGTACTTCTCGAGCAGGTCCTTCCGGCAGTAGAGCAGCCCGGCGTCGATGAACTCCGACAGCGCCACCAGCTTCTTGCCGACGGTGTCGGCCTGGATGATGGCCGCGAGGTTCTGGGAGATGGCGTCCTTGGGGACCTCGTTCCCGATGTCCACCAGGTTCTGGGCCAGGAGCCCTGGCCAGATGATGTCGATGCGGAGGACGTCGATCTGCTCGACTTCTGCGACAGCATCTGCTGGAGCGGATGCGGATAGGGGGGATAGGGCCTTCAAACCGGGTTCTACGTCCGATGACGAGTCTTCTGTGGAGCCCAAAGCGCGCACTGGTCGATCGCGAGCGAATGCTTCCGCTGATCGTCGCCCGCGAAATACACCGTAGACCCCGACCGTCACCACAGAGCTCTCGCTGGACATCCAGGTGATCGACGGGAAGTTGCTCTACATCCCGGTCCATGACCAATCCCGGCTCCCCGGGGCGGCATCTCGCTACCGTGCGGCCGACTCTGTCCACGGGTGTTTGGGGTCGGCGAGCGGCTGATCCTTCCTGCAGATCTCTTCCCGCTGGTCGGTGGTCATTACCTGCGTGTACCATCGAACAGCCGTGCTCTCGGTCCGCTTCTCCTTGGAGACCTTGAAAGCCCAAACGAACTTCCCGCGTGCCGCGACTGTGCCGGCGGCATCAGTCTTGGTAGGAGCACTGTACATTGCGACCGAGATAGCAGTGTCCTTTGCCAGCGTGTCCATCGGAGGCGTGCTCACCTCCAAGACAAGCCAGTGGTCCGGGAGAAGGCTCGGCGACACCGTTGGGTTCTTCGCGAAGAGGTCAACCTGCATCTCTGAGGAGCCAACGGTGACGGTGAAGATCGTTCCGGTCAGGTTGAGAACCTGAGTTCCCTTATTGCTGAGCTTGAGCTTGAAACTCGTCTGATCCGGCTCCTGCAGCCCGATCCTGGCGACTGGCATTTGAAAGACCTTGACGGTCTGCGAGGCAAGATGGCCGAATCCCAAGAGGCCCTCGCTGAACTTGCACCCGGTGAAGAGTCGCCAGACGCTCGTGTATTGTGGCACGAGCAATTGTGCGCTCAGGTCCTCGTGGCGCTGCTCCTCCGTCGATGGCGGAGCGAGGACGTAGCCAGGTATGACGTATTCGACCGTCCTGACAGCCTCTCCCGCCGGCGTTTCCGTGAAGAAATCGGACGCTGTCGCTGGGAGCGCAGCCGAAACCAGGATGGCCACAAGAGCTGCACGCATGAAAACCATTTGTCCCCCGCGTGGCTGCATTCCGCGCCGCTTAGCCAGAACGCGCAACCAGCCACATTGGATACCACTAAGGTGCTGGGCCCGCTCGACGGATGCTGCCATCCACGGTGCACACGAGCAAGAGGTTCCCGCGTGTTCACGTACCCCTCATGGCACCGCGCCCTACGCGACGCTGGCTTCCCCTTCGCCTGACTGAGGCCGCGTCGGCGCGGTCTCGGGTCAATGGTAGTAGCGGCGTCGCGGATGTTCCCGTGCAGCGGGGACCGCGAGGTCGGCGAGGCCAGCCGGGTCGGCGGACTGCTACGGTGTCCTCGGCGGCTCGCGGATAGGGCCTTCAAACCGGGTTTTACGTCCCCTAACGAGCCTTCTGTGAACCGCGCTCTGCTGATTCAAGGGCGGGACAAGCGTCGCATGCGGCCCTGGGCACCGCAAGCGCGCTGGTGAAGTTGGGGCGGCACGTGCAGTGGGCGCACCCCGGCCGGAGCGGTCCCGGTGCCGGGTGTCGCGCGGTTCATTCTTGATAGACGGGATCGACGCGGTCGTAGTCGGGAGGCGCGTCCCCGGCGTCGGCGTCGTTCGACATCTTGGCCACGGGAGGTCCTTGCGAGGCGAGGCCGAGGTGGTCGAGCATCTGCTTCTCCACCGAGGGCTGGGTGATGAAGGCGATGACCTCGAGCCGGCCACCACACTCCGGGCAAGCGAGGACGTCCACGGCGAAGACCTTCTGTAGGAGATGGGCCCAGGGCACTCGCTGCGGATCGGATCGCACGCTGGAGGCTGAACTCCGTCGGTTGCTGGTCTGGCGGGCGATTGGAGTGGGATGGCGGGTGTCGCCGCGGGCTCATCGGGCGGGTCTGAGACCGCGAAGGCCGGCGTGGCCGTTACCGCATCCCGCGGCCCGCCCGCGGGCACCACCCTGGCCCTCACGCTCCAGTTCGGCCCGAAGACAGCGTGGTATCTCAGCGCGTGCGACCGCGGCGGCGGGACCAGGGTGGCGAACTTGGCGAGGAGCTGCTCCGGCGTGAGGAGCAGGAACAGCGAGCCGCCGCGGGGTCGCTTCATGCGATACACGAGCTGACCACCTGGGCCGCTGGACAGGCGGTGCAGCGCGAACGGCGGCCGGGCGGCGTAGCGGCACAGCCGCTCGAGCCCTTGCCGGTCGTTCTCGTGCACCCGCACACCGGCATGGAGCGAGAGCCGTCGAGGTGCGCTGCTCGGCGGCCATGACGGAACGGATCGGGGAAACGTCAGCCGGCGATCCACCTCCGCCGCCTGGAGGGCGGCGTAGGCGTCGTCCTCGGCAGGCAGGTCGGCTTCCTCGTCGATGGTCACGATCTTGCGGACCCGACGGATCACCCGGGCCAGGATGCCCTCCACCTCCTCCGTCCGCGGCGCGGGCAGCCTGACGAAGCGCGCGGGGCCGTCGCCGCTCACGTCGAAGACGCCGTCCGGGACGAGCGTGTGAAAGTGGACGTTCAGGTTCAAGGCGCCGCCGAAGCGCTGGACGAACGTGACGCCGCCGGTCCGCGGATCGGCCACCCCCGTTCGCCGCGCGGCCCTCCGCTGCCACGCGAACACGGCTCGGGTGAAGACGTCCAGGAGCCTGGAGGCGAGGGCCGGGCTCCGCGCGGCCTGGAACCGGAGCCGTCGCGGTAACGAGAGCACCCACTGGCGGACCGGCACCGCGGGGATGACGTCTCGAACGAGGTGCTCGGCAGCGTCCTCCATCCGCCGCGTCGCGCACGAGGGGCAGACGTGGCCCTTGCAGGAGAAGGCGACCAGCCGCTCGAACCCGCAATCCGGGCAGCGAACGCGAACGAATCCGCGGGCCAGGATTCCGCAGTCGAGGTAGCTGCGCAAAGCGCGCGCTCCACGTGGGCGGGTAGGCCGGTGCCGCTTCCGCCCTGCCGGCGGCAGCAAGGAACGGCTCGAGCCGCTCGCGGACCACGGCATGGAGGAGCGTCTTCTCCGGCTCGCGGCGGCGGTAGCGGCCGAGAGGGGACGAAGCGGCGCCCGGGTGCCGTTCCCAGCGCTCGACGGGCTCGTGGCCAGCGGCCATGCGACGCCCCGCTCGCAAGCGGCGGACCGCGACGCCCGAACGCCGGGGACGCCGGTGGCTCGTGGCCGGACGCAGCCCATCAGGGACGCGTCAGGGACGCGGCTGGCTCGCGGCGTTGACAGACCGTCCTGCTATACGGATGTGCAGGTATGAAGATGGGCTCACCACAACCGCCCCGCCCCCGCTCTCGCCCGAGCGGCTCCGCGCCCTCGCCCGAGAGGCCTGGAAGCTCGAGCCGCCCATGCCGCACGAGCGGAAGGACCTGCTCCGGAGCGAGGCGGGCATGCTCCTCGACGGGCTGCTCGTCGAGGTCGCGCGCTCGAGCGGCGCCATCGACGTCGCCATCGGCGAGGGCCTGGCGGCGCTCTGCTCGGGCGACGGGCCGATGCGGCTCGGCTACTCCGGGATCGGCGACTACGCCCGCGAGAACCTCTCCATCGCCGGGCGGACCGCGTACGAGCTGGCGAAGCTCGCGCGGGAGCTGCGGAGCCGGCCGCTCCTCCGCGAGGACGTCCGCAGGGGAGAGGTCAGCGTCAAGCAGGCCGAGGCCATCCTGAAGGTCGCTGTGGGCGAGGCCGAGGCGGGATGGGTCGCCCGGGCCAAGCGCGAGACCGTGGCCGAGCTCAAGGCGGCGGTGAAGGGGAACGACGCCGGATCAGCCGAGGAGGAGGAGAGGTGGAACCGGTTCACGCTGAGGCTCGAGGACCCGGACCGTGCCGTGGTGGACGAGGCGCTGGCCCTCGGGGCAAAGCTGCTCGGGCAGGCCTCGCCCAGGTGGCAGCGGGTCGAGGTCATTTGCCAGGAGTACCTGGGAGAGCACCCGGCGCCGGAGCGGCATGGGTGCCCACGGAGGAGGTCCCGGACTGGTGGCCGGGGGCGCTCGAGGCGTTCGCCGGGCCCGACCGGAAGCCCGAGGACCTCCGCATCTGGCTCGCCCGCGAGTACAAGCGCTGGAGCTTCCTCCGCAAGCTCGAGCCCATCCCCGCGCCCGAGGCCGGCGTGGACGACCTCACCCGGGCGCGGAAGATCGACGCCCGGCTGAAGGAGCTCGCCGCCATGCGCAAGGGCTGGGACGAGCTGGTCGGCCACCTCTCGATGCTCATCATCAACACGGGCCTGTGGCGGGACGCGCAGTTCCGGGACATGGACCACTACGCGACCGAGCGGCTGGGCATGTCGGGCAAGGCCATGCGGCGGCGGGCCTGGCTCGAGCGGCGGATGTGGGAGCTGCCGGAGATCCGCAAGGCCATGCGAGACGGCCGGCTCGGCTACGAGAAGGCCCTGCTCGTGGCCCGCTGTCCGGACCGGGAGTTCGTCGAGGCGTGGATCTCGATGGCCGAGAAGATGACCTGCATCGAGCTGAGGCGGGCCGTGGAGGCGGACGAGGAGAGGAAGATGTGCGCAGAGGGGAGGGTCTCCCTGGCCCTTCCGGAGGAGGTGAGCGAGCTCTTCAACGAGGCCTGCCGGGCGGTCGATGCGGCGGAGAAGCGGGACGTGCCGCGCGCCGAGGCGCTCGCTGATCATGGCCCGCCATTTCATCGAGGTTTGGAAGGACGCGGTGAAGGAGCGGAACACCTGGTCGCGCCGGGTCCGGGAGCGCGACGGCGGCTGGTGCTCGGTGCCGGGGTGCAGCCGGCCGGCGGCGCATGCCCACCACCTCCGGTATCGCTCCCATGGCGGCAAGGACGTGGACGCGAACGGCGGAGCGGCCTGCGTCCCGCACCACTTCCACGGGATCCACAAGGGCTACGTCCGCGTGCGGGGGGAGGCTCCGGACCGGCTCGTGTGGGAGCTGGGGGAGGAGGAGTAGGGCAGCGCCGAGGGCCCCACGAGCTCCCGGCACACCGCCCGGAAGTCCTCGGGAACGGGCGCCTGGTACGCGAGCTTCGCGCCGGTCCTGGGGCACGCGCAGGCGGTCCGGTTCCGGGGGACGCCGATCCTGGTCGCCGTCGGCGCCCCCGGGGCGGGCGAGCTGATCCAAGCCAAGCTGCGGACCCACCGACTCCAGGAGCTGCGCGACCTTCGCTGTGTGGCGTAAGGGGGCCCCAGTCGGCGGCCTCCGCCGCCCAGCCCACCTCCCTCGCGCCTGGCTAGCCCTCACCCCGAGGCGCGAAGAGCGGGTTCCGAGGCGGGCTCGAGCGGCAGGCCCAGGTACTTCGCCACTTCCGCCGCTAGCACGCCGAGATCCGTGCGCCCGCGGCGGACTCAGTAGGGGTTCTCGGGAGACACCTCGTACCAGAGCGAATTTCCGAACAGGTCCTTCGCGGCCAGGGTGGACCAGCCCCAGGTGGCGAGCCAGCTCGCGCTCCAGGGGCAGGAGAAGCTCGTGGACGTGCTCCCGTACAGCCCGGTGAAGCACGTCTCCTCACGCATGTCGCTCGGGAGCCCGGTGTCGCCCAGGTAACCCCGGCGCAAGATGGACACGAAGTCCATCATCACCGTGGGGTCGGTGGGGCGCGTCCAGCTCACGGTCTCGCTGTCCCCGGTCAGGAAGGAAGTCCCGGCGGCGGTATCGAGGAGGTTGCGGTAGCTGTAGTCGTGCGCGCTATCCAGCTGCATCAGCGGGAAGGCCGAGCTCCTGAGCCCGAGCCAGACGCCCTCGGACCTTGGCGAGCCCATGAGACGCGTCGTGAGCGAGCCCATCACGCCGCTTGCGCCGTGGAAAGTGAACGTGTAGGACGCGCCCTCCACGACGGCCGACCAGTCGAGCGCGCAGTCCGGGATCGAAGAGGTGTCGAAGTCGGCGCAGCGGGTGGTGTCGAACCCGTTCCAGTTCCAGGTGTCGCCCTTCAGGATCAGGTAGTCGCGCGAGATCGGGCCGACCGTGCGGACCAGCGTGAGCCCTCCGGCCGGGAGCCCGGGGCCGGAGACGACGACGTGGTCCACGTCCCCCTGGAGCTCCACGGCGGACACCGCGAACATCAGGTAGCGGTTGAGACCCGCGCTGGGGTGACCCAGGTTGCGGGAATGGGTTGCCATCACCTGGCGCTCGTTCTGGTCGGGCGTGCCGGGGTCGTCGTAGAGCCTTCCTTCGGTTACGACGAGCGGGAACACGTCGCCGGAGCAGCCCAGGTAGTGGGACATGCCTGCGTACTCACCGTGCGGCCCGGCGTAGGCGTAGGGGAGCCGGTAGCAGAATCTTGCCCCCGGCGTCGTACGTGACCACTCCGTCGAGAGCGGCCACCTCGGCCTCTGTGGGCGGCTTCGCGACGAGCTTCGCGAGGTAGGTGGCCGAGGCGGTGCCGACCGCCTGATCGCCGGCAATCCGCCACACCGAGTCCTCGCCGAAATCCATCCGGAAGCTCTCCTTCCACGGCACCGAACCGGTGACGCCGAGCCGGGTCGAGATCCAGACGTGCCCGGCGTCCGCCACGCTCTCGAGCGCCGCGGTGCTCAGCGTGAACCCCACGCGCCCCGGAGTGAGAAGGACCTTGGACAGGTAGTCGTCGAGCCCGAGGCCGTGGTGCCGGAACCCGGGGGCGAAGAAGAAGAGACCTCGCCCGCGGCCGGGATGGAGGTCGCGAGCTTCGCAGCGAGCGCCTGGAGCTGCGCGTCAATCGCGGGAAGCGCCGCGAGGACGGCCTGCAGCCTGGCCAGGTCGGCGCTCGAGAACGAAACCACCGCACCGCCGGGCGGTGCCGCGGGGTCGAGCATCACCGTGCCGGACGCGGTCACCAGCGACAGCTCGTACCGGGCGGCCCCGGTGGCGGCGTCCTGGACCGGGAGCAGCTTGAGGGCGTCGAGCGCGCCGTCCATGCCGGTCCCGTCGGCGGCAAAGGGGGTGATGCGCGGATCGACGTCCGCCCCGAACGCGCGCAGGAGCGGGGCCAGCGCGGCGCGGACCTCTCCGCCGGCCGACGACAAGGCGTCATCCGTGAGCGGCGCCAGGGTACGCGAGGCGTCGCGGAAGACCGCGCCCGGGCTGCCACGCAGCGCGAAGGCGGTCGCCAGCTCCGTCAGCGGCGTCACGTTGACGGTCCGACCCTGGTTGACGTCCGTCGCGGTGGCCGCGGAGTGCAGGATGGCGGGGTTTCCGCCGACCGTGCCCACCACCTCCACCAGGAACGGCGCCTGGAGGTCGGAGACGTCAATCCGGTAGCCGCCATCCGAGGACACGTCCGCGCCGCTCGAGCGGCCGGCAGCGTCCAGGAGGAATGCCCTTCCTCCCGAGACGGGGCGTCCCGCCGCTGCCCGTCCGGCCACGACGTGCGACCCACCGCCCCCCCCACCTCCGCCGGAGCAGGCGGCAAGAGTCAGCGCAGCCGTGCATAGCGCGGACGCGAACACACGGAGTGCCCTTCGCCGGAGACCTGGAACCATTTGCCCCTCCTGACCGGTACCGCGTTACCGGGGAGACCCTCAGCCGGAGTCGCCACCCGGACGGGTTGCCATGGCCGCTCGTACAGCGGTCACGTGGGAGGCGGAAGCCCCGATAGGGGCAGGGGTTCGACATTAGCATCTCGGGCTGGACCGGCGCGCTGGCGACGACGGCGCGGGTGGCGGGGGCGCGCGTGCAGGGTGTTGTTGCACGCCGCTATCACGACGCCGCGGCGCACCAGGCCGGCGACCCTCGCCCGCCTTGCCGGTCTCGCCGGTCAGCAGGCCCGGAACCGCTCACTCGAGAACGATGCCGAGCCCCACCAAGGCCTCGTCGATGGGGATGAAGAAGGACAGCCCGCTGGCCGGGGCGATCTTCACGACGGTGATGCCAATCGCGTTCGACGCACCGTCCAGCAGGGGGCCACCGCTGTTCCCGGGGTTGATCGCCACGTCGCTCTGGATGTAGTTGCGACCGCCGAACTGCCGGAACCCGCTGAGGACGCCGCGCGTGAAGGTGCCGCTCAGCCCCGATCCCAGGGGCGAGCCGATCGCGAACACGTCCTGGCCCACCGACGGCCTGCCGAGGGAGGCGTGCAAGGCAGGCACGTCGGGCGACTCGGTCGTCACCAGCGCCACGTCGCGGGCCGCGTTCCGGCGAACCACCTCCCCGACGATCTCCCGCTCCGCTCGAGAGCTTGACCTTGACGTATCGATGGGAGCCGACCACGTGGTGGTTGGTGACCAGATAGCCGCGGGCGATGTAGAAGCCGGGATCCGCTCACCGTGTCCGTCATCACCGTCACGACCGCGTCCTTGAGCCTGGGAGCGTTGGATTGCGTCGAGCCGGAGAAGACCTGCACGGTCGTCAGGTGGAGGGGCGGCAGCGACGGCTCCGATGCGATGGTCTCCGTGGAGCCGGTGTCGGCTGTGAGCCTGCGCAGGAACGCCTCGAAGTCGGGATCGACGAAGAGCGCATGCAGCGAGGACGACAGGGCAGCCACGTCGATGTCGCGTGGAGTGGCTTCCACGAACGCCTGGGACTCGAACACGCCCGGCGTGACCTTCGTGAACACCACCCGCTGCTCCCGCGGGGAGAACGCCTCCCACTTCACGCGCACGCTGACGCGGCCCTTTCGCCCTGCCGAGCTCGCGCACAGTTTGGACTCGAAGCCCTCGACCACCCCACCGATGCGCAAATCGGGATCCGCGGGCGGCTGCGATTCCCCGAACGCCGAGGCCTCGACGTGTAAGAGCCGAAACCCCTGCGCGGTAGCCTCGCTGCGAAATGCCTCGCCGGCCTCGTTGCTGATGGCGCCGGCGAATGCCTCCGAGACGAGCAGGTTGGCCCGAGGGGCGCAGAGTCCCCCTTCCAGTCGTCGCCCGACCTTGGTGCCCGGGGCGAGCTCCGTCGTGAGGCGAGCAAACTGCAGCACCGGAGGAGGCGAATCCGTGTCGCGTGCACGGAAGGGGGGGATGCGCGCAGCGGCTCGGCCATCCGCCACGTCCGGTGTTGCAAGGGACGCCGGGCTGGCGGCGCCGGCGCGCGGCTCGACGGTGGTGGCGCAACCACCGCACGCGAGGACTCCCAGGATCGCCGAGGCGCGAAGCGCAGGCCGGTGTACCATCGCAGCTCCTTCTGCCGCCAGCCTACACCAACGGGGCGAGCTCGATCTTCGCGTGAACCATGCCTGGGGAGGCGGCAATGGAACGCAGCCTACGGCAGCGCCAAGGGCCCCACGAGCTCCCGGCACACCGCCCGGAAGTCCTCCGGGACGGGCGCCTGGAACGCGAGCGGCGCGCCGGTGATCGGGTGCGCGAGCTCGAGCCGGAGCGCGTGCAGCATGACCCGCGGCACCGCGATCTCGCCGACGCGGCGCGGTCCGCCGTAGCGCGCGTCGCCGAGCAAGGGCGCGCCCAGGTGCGCGAGGTGCACGCGGATCTGGTGGGTGCGGCCGGTCTCGGGCCGCGCCTCGACCAGGGCGCCTCCCGGTCCGATCGCGAGCGTGCGGTAGCGGGTGGCGGCGGGATCGCCGCCCGGCGAGACGCGGCGCAGCCCGGGGCGGGAGGGTCCTTGCCGAGCGCGGCCTCGATCCGCCCCTCCGGCGGCGACGGGCGGCCGGGCGGTCAGGGCCAGGTACGTCTTCTCCGGGCCCGCCGGTGCGGAACGCCTCCGTCAGCGCGGCCGCCGCGGCCGCCGAGCGGGCGAACACCGTCACGCCGGAGGTCTCGCGGTCGAGGCGGTGGACGAGCGTCGCGGGCGACCCGAGCAGCGCCGAGACCAGCTCCGGGAGCGTGCCGCGGTCGGAGGTGAGGGTGGGCTGGGCGGGGACGCCGGCCGGCTTGTCGACGACGGCCACATCGGCGTCGGCGTAGAGCAGGCGGGTCCGGTCGAGCGGCTCGCCGGACGCCGCCGGCGCGGCCGCCCTCCTCGAGGTTCACCTCGATCCGCTGCCCCGGGTGAACGCCGCGGCTCGCGACCTTGCAGCGGTGGCCCTCGACGAAGACGCCGCCGGTGTCCAGGGCGCGCCGGGCCACGCCGCGGGAGATGCCCCCGCGCTCGGCGATGAACCTGTCGATGCGTTCGCCCGCGTCGGGCTTCGTGACGAGGAGCGTCAGGCGGCGCACGGGCGGCAGGCTGCTAGGCCGCCGGCTTCGCCGCCGAGCAACCCGAGCACGACTCCGTCTTCGGCGCGTCGCACTTCTTCTCGGCCTTGTCGCCCTTCTCGCCCTTGTCGGCCTTCTCCGCCTTCTCGGCCTTCTCGCCCTTGTCGGGGCGGATGGCGCCGGCGTGCTTCCCGCCGTAGTCGGTGATGTAGAAGCCCGAGCCCTTGAACGCGAACGAGCTGGCGGAGATGAGCTTGGTCACCTTCGAGCCGCACACCTCGTGGACCTCGAGCGGCGGCGCCGACATCTTCTGCAGGACGTCGAAGCGGCCGCACTTCGGGCATTCGTACTCGTAGATGGGCATGGCCGGTGCTACCTCTCCACTCCGCAACCTAAAGTCCGGGGCGGGCGTGTCAAGCAGCCACGTTGTCCCGGATCTTCGGCGCCCGCTTCGTGCGACGGGTCAAGTAGGCGTACTTCCGGCCAAGCGGACCGGAGAAGGACCCACCAAGGAGGCATTCTCGCATGGAAGGGCTCGAACTGGAAGCCGTCCCCGGCGACGTCGACGCGCTCGTCCGCGAGCTGGATCAGGAGCGGGCCCGGGCGGTCGCCGGCGTCGAGCCCGAGCCTTCCCTGGCCCACCTCTTCGCCGCGCGATCGTGGGCCGCCCACCGCGCGACCGTGACCGCGCTCCGCGACGCCGGGCGCACCGTGCTCGCCGGTCAGGTGGCGGCGCTCCGGGCCGAGCGCGCCGGCGCCGAGTGGGAGGAGGCGTGGCGCGCGGCGCTGGCGCGCGCCTCCGGCATCGGGCCCGACGGACCCGCGCCGCTCGCGGTGCTGGAGCTGGCCCTGCTGCGCGAGCCCGACCGGGAGCGGCGCCTCGCCTTTGCCCGGGCGGCGGCGGAGGCGCTCGGGCCGCCGGCGGCGGCGGGCGAGGCCATGCTGGAGGCGAGGGCCCGGGCAGCCGCCGAGGTGGGGCTCGCGCCGGACTGGCGTGCGGTCGTCGAAGGGGACGAGCTCCTCGCCGGCAGCGACGACGCCTACCGGGACGTGCTTGCCTTCCGCTCGCGGAAGGACCTCTCGATCGCCCCGGCTCCGGCCGGCGACCTCACCCGCGCCGATCTCGCTGTACCTGCTGGCGCTGTCGGCCTGGGACGGGCTCTTCCGGCGCGGCGCGCTCTCGGCCGCGGTCCACGCCACCGCCGTGGCGCTGCGGCTCGACCTCGACCGGGTGCAGGTCGACGAGGGCGACCGGCCGGCGCAGTGGCCGGGCGTGCACGTCACCGGGACCCGGCTCTCCTTCCGCCCCCGCGGCGGTGCGGGCGACTGGCAGGACCTGCTCGAGGGACTGGGCCGCGCGCTCGCCGCCGCCTACGTGCCGCCGCACCGGCGCGACCCGGTCCTGGGCGGCGCGCTGGCATGGCTCCTCGGCTCGCTCCTCCTCGAGCCGCGCTGGCTGCTCGAGCGCGCCGGGGTGGAGCGGCGCCACGCGCCCGACCTGCGGCGCGACCTGGCGCTGCGCCGCCTGTTCTCGCTGCGCGCCAGGGCGGCCGCCTTCCGCGTGGCCAGCGAGGTGCGGCGCGGACTGTCCGGAGCGGCCTGGCGCGAGGCCTACCGCGAGTCGATGACGGCCGCGGCCGCGGCTTCCTGGGACCGCGTTCGCGCCGCGCGCGACGGGGACGCGGCGGAGCACGGCGCCGCGCTCGCCGGGGCCGGCGCCGGCGAGTGGCTTCGCCGGATGGTGCGGGAGCGCTACGACGAGGACTGGTGGCGGAACCCGAGGACGTCGGAGTTCCTGGCCGGCCTGCTCGCCGCCGGGGCGCTGCCGGAGCCGGGCGAGGAGGGCGGGAGGGAGCCGGCCGGGGCGGCGGGAATGCTGGTGAGCGTGATGGAGGGGAAGGGGTAGCTCCGAGCTCCGTTTCCGGACCCGGCCTCAGCGAGCCAGCCCCTCCCTCGTCGCCGCCGCGCCCTGCGCGCCCGCCACCACCTCGAGGATGCGGTAGCAGGCCGAACTTGGGGAGCTGCATGTACCCGGCCCAGGCGGCGGCCGCCAGCACGCCGTCGGTCAGCCAGTCGGTGAACCACTCCGCCGCGAAGCGCACGTCGCGGTCCTTCAGGCCCGCGCCGTTCTCGCGCACCCAGCGCTGGTTGTAGCGCTCGTGGACGCCGACGGGCTTGGCCAGGATGAGCGGCAGCCCCAGCGCGGCGTAGAAGCACCAGCTCGGAGGGCTTGGTCCAGAGGACGTCGGTCCGTGCCAGGAGCGCGTTGAAGCGGGCGTAGTACTCGGCGAAGGTGGGGGCGCTGAGGATTTCGATCCCGTTCCCCAGGAGCGGGTCCATGCGCGCGCCGTGGATGGCCTCGCGGAACCGCTCCTCGACCGCGGGCCGGACGCCGGCCACCAGGGCGATGCGCAGAAGGCCGGACTCCAGCGCGCGGCGGAAGCCCGGCAGGAACCCGGCCGCCATGCCGGCCTGGGCGCCCGCGCCTCCCACCGCGAAGGTGAGCTGGGCGGGCTTGCCCTCCTCCTCGCGCGGCAGCGAGCCGAGGAAGTGCGAACAGCTCCTCCGGCATGGAGCGACGGAACTCGGCCGAGGGATCGAGCCGCACGATGCGGGCCGCCAGGTTGCGCTTCAGGGTGGACAGCGACGGGCCGCCCACCAGCGAGTCGGGCAGCGGGAACCCGGTGAAGGTGATGCGCTCGGGCGGCACGCCGTAGGCCTGGAGCCGGCGCGCGGCGCGCCGGGTGGGGACCAGGTACCGGATCCGGGTCTCGCGCGGCTGGACCGGGGCCCAGACGCGGTTCAGGTCCGTGTCCGTGACCACGCAGAAGATCCGGTCGAGCCCGGCGCGATCGGCCACGATGGCCGGCGAGTAGAAGGTCGTGAGCAGCGGGGCGCCCGTCTCGCGCAGGTAGTGGACGAGCCCCTGGCCCAGGTTCCGCCGGATGAGCCGTTCCAGCGTGAGCACACCGCTGGTGGGCGCCGACAGGTCACGGTACGGGTGGAGCCGCGGGATGTTGGTGGTCCAGTCGAGCAGGTAGCGGAGCGGCGCCCCCACCACCGGGATCTGCGAGAGGCGCGAGACGGTCTCGTAGGCGCTCCGCACTCGCCGCCAGAGCCGCTCCTCCTCGGCCGCCACGATGGGCGGGCGGTCGACGTGCAACACCTCGCTGCCGAGCTGCTCGGCCAGCGGGGTCGCGGCGCGGAGGTGGCCGTACCCCATGTCGACGGCCACGACGGCCGGACCCTGGGCGGTCTGGACCTGGGACAACATATCGGCCGTCCACCCTACCGCAGCACGCCGCCGCGGTGGAGAGGACAGGCGCCGTCTCAGGCCTGTGCGACGGCCGGCCGCTCCTCTTCTCCCTCTGCAACCGGCGCCAGACGGGTGCCGGGGAGGACGCGCAGGCGAGTCCCGCGCCAGAGGACCTCGTCGACCAGGAATCCCTGGATGACGGCTGCACCGACCAGGAGATCCTTGACCGGCACCAGCAGGAGGTGCCGGAGCGGAAACCCGCGGCCGCGCAGCACCCGGGCGCTCGCCCCGTCGATGACGATCTTCAGGGTGCACACGATCCCGAAGGCGAGGAGCGCGTCCGGGCTGCGGTCCGCCAGCAGGCCGGCCAGCGCCAGCAGCACCGGGTTCAGCATGAGCTGCGCCGCATAGGTCGGCGCCCCCACCAGCTGCCGCTGGAGCACGCTCCAGCGCGCGTACCGGCCCCAGAACTCGCGGACGCTCCGGTCGCGGTTCACGTTCGAGACCGCCCGGGTCGCGACCCGCACCCGCTTGCCGAGCCTGGTGCGCACCCAGAGCCCGAGGATGTGGTCCTCGGCCAGCACGTCCTTCACCGCCTCGAACCCGCCCAGCGCCCGGAGGTCCTCACGGCGCAGCGCCATCGACTTGCCCACCACGATCTCGCGGTGCACGAGCCGGTGGGTGGCCACGATCGCGGGCCCGACCGATCCCGCCAGGTGCAGGTTCTCGAGGACCGAGCCGAGCCGGCGCTCTCCCGTGCCGGCCACCGGGTGGGTGACCAGGCCGACGCGCGGATCGGCCAGCTCGCGCGCGATCTCGGCCAGGTACCCGGGCTCGACGCGCACATTCGAGTCCGAGACCACCAGCACCGGATGGCGGGCCGCCCGCGCCAGCCCCACCAGCTGGTTCACCTTGGGGTTCCGGCCCTCGTCGTACCGCTGGACGACGAGCCGCATCCGGTCGGGCCAGCGCCGGAGCGCCGCCCGCGCCGCCGCGAAGGCCGGGTCGCGCAGGCTCCGGACGCCCAGCACGACCTCGTAGACCGGGTAGTCGAGCGCGGCGAACGAGGCGAGGTTGGCCTCGAGCTCGTCGTCGGCACCGCACAGCGGCTTGAGGATGGAGACGGGCGGCTGCTCGCAGGCGTTGCCGGGCGCAGGGCGCGGACGCCGGACATGGAACCGCAACGTCAGGTGCTGAACGGCGAGGGCCACGAGGCCCATCGCGGCGAGGAGAAACAGCACGGCGCCGAAGGACGCGCTCGTGAGCATGCGGATGCCTCGGCTCCTCTCCCCCGTTCGTCCGATTCCGGACGGTGCGATCCTGCCGGCCCGATGTGCCGGCCAGGTGGAAAACCGGTGACGCTTCCGCGGATTGAATCTTCCCCGTTTCGGGAGCGTATGCCAACCACCGCGAGCTGCGACGCGGCGCGTCGTACCGCCGGAGGACCTGGCGTCCGGCCGCCTCCTCCTTGCTTGGTTCCGCAGGCCGCCTGCGTCTCGACGGGGTTGGCATTTTCGGCTAGCGTCTTGCCGTCCGCTCACCATCAGGTGGACCGAACGTCATCTCGACGGATCGTCAAACGAAGAAAAGAGAAGTGTGAATGGCGACTGGCACCGTGAAGTGGTTCAACGACGCGAAGGGCTTCGGCTTCATCACGCAGGACGACGGTGGTGAGGACGTGTTCTGCCACTACAGCGCGATCCAGGGGGACGGCTTCAAGAGCCTCTCCGAGGGTCAGAAGGTCGAGTTCGACGTGGTGAAGGGCCCGAAGGGCCTGCAGGCCGCGAACGTTCGCAAGCAGTAGCGACACCCTCGAGCAGGTCCAGCCCGGCTTCTCCGGTGGGAGGGCCGGGCTTCGTCGTCCGCAGGAAACGTTTCAGCCGTTCCGCGACAGCCAGACCATGGCCGCGATCAGCGCCGCCGCGAGCAGCACGGCGAGGATGAAGAGGCGCGGCGATCGGCTCTTCTCGCGGACGAACCGCTCGATGCCCGGGCTGGCGAGCCGCGCCCTCCGCGTCTGGTCGAGGTACTGGCGCCCCGTGTCCGGGAGCGCCGGCATCCGCTTCCCACTCCTCATGCGGTCGTGATCCTAACGCCGCGCAACCCGATTCCGAAGGTGGGCCGTCCGTTGCGCGCCGCTCGAGCGAGCCGCAGCGTGGGTGGGAAGGAGACCCACATGTCCCTCCGCGTCCACGAGTTGCACCCGTCCCTGGTGCATGCGCCCCTGGCCTTGCTGCCCACCGCGGCGCTCGTCGATCTGCTGTCGGCGATCCGGCGCGGCGACCCCGGGCTGGAGCGGGCCGGCCGCGGGCTGTGGTGGGCGACGGCGGGATCGGGCCTGCTGGCCGGGCTGGCCGGCATGGCCGCATCCCAGGAGATCCAGCTCGATACCGACCACGCCCGCGACGTCATGTTCGTCCACGGCCTCGGGAACCTCACCCTCGTGCTCTCGGCGCTGGGGGTCTCGCTCTGGCGCAGCCGTCACCGCGCGTCCATGACGAGCGCCGCGGCCGGACTGGCCGCCGCAATCGTGGCCACCTACACGGCCTATCTGGGCGGCGAGCTGGTCTATACGCACGGCGCGGGCGTCATCCGCCTGGGCGGTGCTGCGGCCGAGGCGCCCGCGCTCCTCTCCCGGGCGGCGCCGGGCCGGCTGGCGCGCGACGCGGTGCGTGGCCTCGCCTGGCTGGTGCGACGGGCGGGGCGAGCGGTGACCGGCAGGCAGCGCGTGGACCGATCCGCACTCGGAGCGATCGCGGAGGCGGGGGCCGGAACGTCATCCTCCTGATGTTCCACGCGGATGCCTCGTCTGGGTTTGTAGGTGGACGGAACCTCGCATGAGTGCATGACACGCTTCGGGATTCCCTCCAGACCCAAGTTGTCGCTCACGCTCGATCAGTGACAGAATGGGGCCACGAAACGGTGATGGCCCGGGGTGGGCGTGCAGAGCCCGGGCTCGTCCCTCGGCCGCAGCCGGGTCGAAGACAGGGGAGCGCGGATGCCGGCATCTGTCGACACAGCAGCGGGGCTGGAGCTGCTCGATGTCATCCAGCTCAAGGGAGTGAGCCGATTCTCCGGGTCCATCTCGGTGCAGGGCGAGGGCTTCGCCGGCCTGCTCTTCTTCCGCGACGGCCAGATCATTCACGCCGAGGCGGGCAGCCTGACGGGCGAGGAAGCGTTCTACGAGATCGCCCAGCGGGCGGGGACGACCTTCACGCTCCAGCCGAACGTCACGACCACCAGCCACACCATCCACCGAAGCTGGCAGTTCCTGCTGATGGAGTCGCAGCGGCTCGTGGACGAGGCCCGGCGCAAGAATCCGGCCGCGGCGCCGCCCGCCCCCCCCCGGAGAAGAAGGTCGACCTGGTGGACAGGATCCGGGGCGTTCCCGGCGTCGTCTGGGCCTCGCTCGAATCGAAGACCGGCGTGCCCCAGTCGGCCGGGCCCAGCGCCGATCCCATGGAGGAGAGGACCGCGCACCTCGGTGCGCTGGCGCGGGTGGTCGGGGACCGGCTCAACGTGGGCGAGGTGGTCGGGGCCACCGTCCAGGGCGCCGACCGGAACCTCCTGCTCATGGCGACCAAGGCCTATCACCTCCTGATCCTGGTCCAGGGCGGCGCACACGCGGGCGCGACCGAGGCGGAGATTCGCAAGCTGCTGGCGGCACGGCGTTAGACATTGGGAGGAACCGGCATGCAGACCCTGCTCGAGGACCTCAACTCCCTTCCGGGAGTGGTCGGCAGCATGTTCTGCGACGCCCACCACGGTGTGCTGTCGCGGGCGTTTCCGCCGGAGTTCGACGGGTCGGCCCTGACGGCCATCGCCTCGGCGCTCTCGGCCTCCACCCCGGAGCTCAAGAACGTCACCGGTTCCGTGGGCGTGCTCGACCTGCGCTACCGCGATGCCCGGGTCGTGATCCGGCCGGCCGGGGAGGCCTCGCTGCTGGTCCTCTGCGACAAGTCCGCCAACGCGCAGGAGGTGCTGGCGTTCGCGTCGGTGGCCTGCAAGAAGTTCGAGCGGCTCCAGAACCCGAGCCTGACCGGCCCGATCACGGCGCCGGCGGTCCCGGTGCTGGGAGCGAACACGCCCGCCGCGGGCACGACGGCCATGACCGTGCGCGGGGACGCGGTGGTGGTGAAGCCGGCGCAGCGCAGGGCGGGCGCCATGCTGGCGGTGGCGACGATCGCGCTGCTGCTCGGCGCCGGTGTCGCCTACGTGGCCTATACGCTCTGGGGCGCGAAGATGGCGCCGCCGCGCCGGGCCTCGCAGTCGACGAGCTCTTCTCCCGGTACCCAGGCGCTCGCCGCCGCCGAGCCGCGCCATGTGGCACCGAGCGGGCCGGTGCAGATCAAGCTGCGTCTCTCGGGGGCCGATGCGCTGGCGGCCGAGCTGGTGCCGGCGCTGGCTTCCGCCTATCTCACCTCGCAGAAGGCGTCGGACGTCGAGGCAACCAAGGGCGACGGCGAGGCCATCGTGGTCCGCGGAACCCTGGACGGCTCCGCGGTCGGCATCGAGGTCACCACCGGCGGGACCGCCAAGGGGCTCGAGAACCTCCTGGCCGGAACGGCCGACATCGCGGTGGCCATCCGGCGCGTGAACCCCGTCGAACGCCAGAAGCTCTCGGTGCTGGGCACCATGACCTCGGCGGCCAACGAGCACGTGCTGGGGCTCGACGGCATCGCCATCATCGTGAACAAGGCGAACTCGGTCGCGGCGCTGAACCGCGAGCAGCTGGCGTCGATCCTGAGCGGCACCGCCAGCGACTGGTCGAGCTTCGGCGTGGCTGCCGACGAGGAGTGGTCGGCGGTGGGCGTGACCGGCAAGGGCGGCCCGGTCGCCTCGGGCGTTCACGTGTACCTCCCCGACGAGCGTTCCGGCATCCCCGACGTGGTCAAGGCGGCCGTGCTCGGGAACAGGGCCTGGGCCAAGGGTGCCGATCGGCTGCCCACCTACCAGGCGGTGGCCGACAAGGTGATCGCCGACGCGGGCGGCATCGGCATCGTCCCCATGCCCGCCGTGGCCGGCGCGCGGGCCGTCCCCATCGCGGAGCTCGACGACCCGCCGCTCATGCCCACCGCCTTCACGGTCGCGTCCGAGGACTACTTCCTCACGCACCGTCTCTATCTCTACACGGCGCAGTCGAGCTCCAACCCGGCGGTGGCGCGTTTCGTCGACTTCGCCCTCTCGACCGAGGGCCAGGCGGTGGTGAAGAAGGCCGGGTTCGTAGAGCTGGCCGTCAAGGCCGAGCGGCGCGCGGCGCCGGTGGGTGGCCCTGCAGAGTACGTCCGGCTGACCGGGAACGCGCGGCGGCTCTCCAGCACGTTCCGCTTCGAGCCCGGCTCGTCCGCCTTCGACAGCCGCGCCCAGGTCGACCTCGACCGCGTGGTGGGCTACCTGCGCGAGAACGACCTCAACGGCAATGCCGTCCGCGTCCTGGGGTTCGCGGACGCTTTGGGCGGCGCCAAGGTGAACCAGCAGCTCTCGATGGACCGGGCCACCCAGGTGGCGCAGGCCTTCGCGCAGCGCGGCATCGCCGGCGTGACCATCGCCGGCCTCGGCTCGGCGTTGCCGGTGGCCGACAACGCCACCGAGGATGGTCGCCGCCGCAACCGGCGGGTCGAGATCTGGGTGACGCGCTAACACGAGGCGGAGGCTCAACACGAGGCGGACGCTCCGCGTCCGCCGAGGCTTGTTGGGTGCCTCGGTTCCCCTCTGGCGCTCGCAGGCGAGGCCCGTCGTTCCCATGCTGGGCGATCGCACACGCGGGCGGTTCGTGTACCCGCTCCCGGCGAGGCCCGGCCGGCTTCTGCGCTGCGCTCGCACGAATTGAAACGGCCGGCCCGGGGCTCGCCCGGACCGGCCGCTCGCGTCAGAAGCTCTCGACCGGCTACTTCCGGTAGACCGCGGCCCGGCTCAGGTAGCCGCTCTTGATGAGCGTCTCGTCCAGGTTGTCCTTGGTGACGAGGATGGGGCTGAGGAGCACCGCCCTGACCGGGCGCTTGTTGTTGCTGATGGTCCGGCCGCCGGTCTCGTAGGGCTTGCCGCGGGCGAGCACCTCGGCCATCTCGATTGCGGCCTTGCCGAGGAGCCGGGTGTCCTTGAACACGGTCATCCCCTGCTCGCCCTTGACGATGCGGACGGCGGCGGCCACATCGCCGTCCTGGCCGGTGATCGGGATCTTGCCCGCCATCCCGTGGGTCGCCAGCGCCTCCACGCAGCCGCCGGCGGTGCCGTCGTTCGGGGCCAGGATGCCCTGGATGTCGGTGCCGGCCTGTGCGATGGCCGCCGCGCAGTGCTTGGTGGCCTCGGTGGGGGCCCAGTCCTTGCACGCCTGCTCGTAGACGATCTTGACGTCGCCCTTGTCGACCAGCGGCTGGATGAACTTCATGGCGCCCTGCTTGAAGAGCTTGGCGTTGTTGTCGGTGGGGGCGCCGGAGAGGACGACGAAGTTCCCCTTGCTCACCCTCTTGGTGAGCCAGTCACCCTGCAGCTCGCCCACCTTCACGTTGTCGAAGGACAGGTAGTAGTAGTCGCGCGGCGAGTCGAGCACCAGGCGGTCGTAGCTGATCACCTGCACGCCGGCCCGGGCGGCCTTGTCGACGATGGCGGCGGCGGCGCTGGCGTCGCTGGGCGCCACGATGAGGACCTTGATGCCCGAGGCGATCATCGCGTCGCACTGCGCCGCTTGCCTGGCGGGGTCGACGCTCTCGGAGATCTGGACCTGGAGGTCGATGTTCCGCTTCTTGGCCTCGGCCAGCATGGTGAGCTTGTCCTTGACCCAGCGCTCCTCGCGGACGGGCAGGGACACGCCCACCTTGAGCCGCTTGCCGGGTTTCTCGGACACGGCCGCCACGACCGGCAGCGGCGTGGCCGGGAGCGAGTCGTCGGCGGCGGCCGCAGGGGCGGGGGCGGGTGCCACGGCCACCGTGACGCCGCCGCCGGTGGTGCCGGCAGCGCCGCGCAGGGTGGCGAGCTGCTCGCGCGTCTGGCGGAGCTCGTCCTCGAGGGCCTGCGCCTTGCGCTCGGCGGCGGCCTGGGAGGCCTGGGCCGTGGCGAGATGCGCGTCGGCACTGCCCAGCTCCCGGTTGCACTTCGCCATCTCGGTGATGGCCGTGGTCTGATCGCATGCGGCCAGTGCCAATGCGATGGCAATCAAGAACAGTCGCTTCATGTCGGATCCTCGATCGTCGCGAAACGGCGCGCTGCACCCGGGCGCCTCGCCCGGCGGGCCCGCGCGGCGCGGACGCGCCACGGGCCCTCGAGATGCGGATGTCCGGATGGTACCGCAGAACGTGCCCGGAACCGAAAACACGGCCGGTGCTGCTGCCCCTCGTTCGTGGGCGGGGAGAAGCAGCCACACTGTGCGATAGCGGGCTACAGGGGGATATTGCCGTGCTTCTTGGGCGGCAGCTCCTGGCGCTTGGTGCGGAGCATCTCCAGGGCGCGGATCACCCGCGGCCGCGTCTCCTCGGGCTGGATCACCTCGTCGACGTAGCCCAGCTCCGCCGCCTTGTACGGGTTGGCGAACTTCTCCCGGTACTCCTCGATCAGCCGGGCCCGCTCGGCGGCCGGATCGGCCGCCGCCGCCAGCTCCTTGCGGAAGACGATGTTCACCGCCCCCTCGGCGCCCATCACCGCGATCTCGGCGGTGGGCCAGGCCAGGTTCACGTCCGCGCGGATGTGCTTGGAGGCCATCACGTCGTACGCGCCGCCGTAGGCCTTGCGCGTGATGACGGTGACCTTGGGCACGGTGGCCTCGGCGTAGGCGTAGAGCAGCTTGGCGCCGTGGCGGATGATGCCGTTCCACTCCTGGTCGGTCCCGGGCAGGAACCCGGGCACGTCGACGAAGGTGAGGAGCGGGATGTTGAACGCGTCGCAGAAGCGGACGAAGCGGGCCGCCTTGACCGAGGCGTGGATGTCGAGGCACGCCGGCCAGCACCGCCGGCTGGTTGGCCACCACCCCCACCGGCCGCCCGTCCATGCGCGCGAAGCCCGACCACGATGTTCTCGGCGAAGTGCTCGCGCTACCTCGAAGAAGTGCCGGTCGTCGACCACCGCCCGGATGACCTCCTTCATGTCGTAGGGCTTGTTGGGGCTGTCCGGGATGATGGTGCGCAGCGCGTCGTCGCGGCGCCCGACCTCGTCGGAGCAGGGCTGGGCGGGCGGGTCGTCGGCGTTGTTGGGCGGGAGGAAGGAGAGCAGCTCCGCGCACCGCCTTGCAGCGCCGCCTCCTCGGTGTCGAGCGCGAAGTGGGCCACGCCGGATCGCGTGGAGTGGGTCTTGGCGCCGCCCAGGTCCTCCTTGGTGACCTCCTCGTGCGTCACCGTCCGGATCACCTCGGGCCCGGTGATGAACATGTACGAGGTGTCCTTCACCATGAAGACGAAGTCGGTGATGGCCGGGCAGTAGACCGCCCCGCCGGCGCAGGGGCCCAGGATCACCGAGAGCTGCGGGACCACCCCCGAGGCCAGCGTGTTGCGCAGGAAGATGTCGGCGTAGCCGCGCCAGCGAGACCACGCCCTCCTGGATGCGCGCGCCGCCCGGAGTCGTTGAGCCCGACCACCGGGCAGCCCACCTCCATGGCCAGGTCCATCACCTTGCAGATCTTCTCGGCGAAGGCCCCGGACAGCGATCCGCCGAAGACGGTGAAGTCCTGCGCGAAGACGAAGACCTGCCGTCCCTCGACCAGCCCGTACCCGGTCACCACGCCGTCGCCGAGGATCTTCTGGTCCGCCATCCCGAAGTCGGCGCAGCGGTGGGTCTTGAACTTGTCCAGCTCGACGAACGAGCCCGGGTCGAGGAAGAGGTCGATCCGCTCGCGGGCGGTGAGCTTCCCGGCCTGGTGCTGGCGCGCGATGCGCTCCTCGCCGCCGCCCTTCTCCGCCGCCGGCATCGAGCCCATCGAGGCGGGCGCGGCGAGGGTCGGGATCGACGGAGCTGGGCATGGAGCGAGCCTCCCGGGTGGAGGGGTCACATAAGAAAGCGTTTCGGGTGGGTGCAACCAGAAGTCCGGGGCGGCCTCAGAGCACCCGCCCGGAGCGGCTCCACCAGCCCGCCCAGGCGCGAGCCGCCGTTTCGCGGTCGCCGGGCGGCGCGTCCGGGGAGTACTGCACCGGCGAAGGAGCCGCCTCGGAGAGCTCCGCCGCCGCCGCGGTCCGGACCTCCCGGTCGTTGCTGGTGAGGCCCGAGAACAGCCACTCGGCCCGGCCCCGGCCGCGGTTCTCCTTCCACCAGGCCAGCCAGCGGCGAGGCTCGGGGCCGATCCGCTGCAGCGTGATGCGCGCGAGCGCCTCCGCGGCCGCGGCGGCCTCGACGCCCGTCGAGGTCTCGAGCACCTGCACCAGCAGCGGGATGGCCTCCACGTCGCGCAAGGCTCCCAGCGCCCGGGCGGAACCGGTCACGCGAGCGGTCACGCCGGAGAGGAGCGCTCGCCGGAGCCGGTCCGGTACCCCTCGCATCCCGGGGTGGCTGCGGTTCGCGGCCAGCGCCTCGGCGGCCGCGGCCGCCACACGCGGATCGGGATCCAGCGCGCGATCGGCGAGCGGACCGAACGCTGCCGGCTCGGCCGCAGCACCGAGCAGCACCGCCGCGCACCGGCGCCGCATCGGGTCCGCCTCCTGGAGCACGCCCAGGAGCAGCGGCACCGCCGCGGCGCCGTGCAACGAGAGCGCGGCCAGGACCGGTCCGACCCGGGCCGGCTCGAGCGCCTGCTCGTCCTCCAGCGGGCCCGGGAGTGCTGCCACCAGGGCCTGCGCAGCCGAGTCGCCCTGCGCGGCCAACCTGGCCACGCTCTGCGCGCGGCGCGGCGATCCGGGCGAGGTGCCGACCAGGCGCGCGATCTCGAGCTCGACGCTGCGCAACGCGGCGCCGGCCGCGTCGTCGTCCTCGTCGACATCGATGTCGAACTCGGGGGTGATGGCGGCGGGCTCGCGGGTCCGCCACGCGTCGCGCGGTTCCGGCGGGGGTGGTTTCCCCGGGCTCCGTGCGCGGCGGCTCCGCGGGGCGAGGGTCGCCCTCCGGCGCCGGCGGAATCCTGCGAAGGCGGCTCGCCCGCCGGAGGGGACGGCGGCTCCGGCCGCCGAGGCGGCGCCTTCGCGAGCCGCTCGTCGCGGAGCTGCTTCCGCTCCCGGATCAGCCGCTCGAAGGCAGGGCCCACCGCGGCCAGATAGAGCAGGAGATCGCCCAGCCGGCGGGCCGAGACGGGCGCCTCGCCGTTGTCGGCGTACAGGATGCACGCGGTCCGGTCGCGCAGCACGACCGGGCTGACCAGCACCGTCCGCGGGACGCCGCGCCCGAGCCCGGTGAGGATGGCCTCGTTTCCGGACAGCTCGCCGGCCACCGGGCCCAGGTAGGGCGCCCGCGTCTCGACGACGGTGCGGAAGATGCCCGGATCGCTGGTGTAGATGGCGGTGGCGCGGCACATGTCGCGCGCGCCCTCCTCCACGCCCAGGGCGTCGTGCCCTGCCACCGCATCGCGCGTGACCGCGAACAGCGCCGCGAACTGGAAGAAGTCGCGAGCGTAGCGCAACGTCACCACCACCAGCTCGTCCCGCGAGCGCGCCGCCGCGAGCGCCGCGCGCGCCTGCTCGAAGGTCCAGCGCGGGGGCGCGCTCCGATCGATGGCCGGCGCGGGGGCAGCTACCGTCGCCGCGGTCGGGGGCGCCTGGTCGGGAGCGGGCGGCCCGAGGTCGATGGCGTCCGCGTCGAGCCAGGGGAAGTCGTCCGACTCGAGGGCCTGGGCGAGCGCGGCCGCGAGCGGCTCGAGGGGCTCGGAGTCTTCACGGGTGAAGCCGACCATGGGCGGCGGCCGAGGCGGCTCCTCCGCCGCCACGGGCGAGTCCTCGCCGCGGAGGTCGTCGCCGTCCGGCGGCGCGCCCCCCGGCTCGGGCTGCTGGGGTTGCTCCCCGGGTGCGGTATCCGTGGCGGCCGCGGTGGACCCGTGCCGCTCGGCCAGACCGGCGAAGCGCGGATCGAGCGTGCCACCGTAGAGGCGGTGGATGAGCGCGCGCACCCGCCACTCCGGCCCGACGTGCGCCGTCAGGTGGAGCGAGAGCATGAAGCTGATCTCGTCCAGGAGGCCCAGGTCGACCGGGTAAGTCGCGACCAGCGACAGCTCGCGCCCGTCCAGCGCGAACGGCGCCAGCCCGTGGCGCTCGGCCACCCGCGACGGGAACACGCGGCGGGCGCGTGCGTCGGCGGCTTCCCAGGCGCCGGGCGGCGCGGGCGGCAGATCGGTGGCGCGGGAGAGGGCGGCCAGGAGCTGCGCCTCGTCCACGGCGCCGAGCTCCAGCAGCGCGGTGTCGAGCGCCCCGCCGGCTTCCGCCTGCCGGGCCAGCGCCCGATCCATGGTCGCGCCGGCGACCGCACCTTCTTCGACGAGGAGGGCCGCGAGATCCGTCGGCACGATCGAGTTTGTAGGACCCCTGCAGGCAGGGGTCAAGGAGCCTCGACCACCCACGTCCGGGCGAGGAGGTCGTGCAGCGCCCTCCCGCTCCTCGTGAAGAGTGCCAGGAGCACTCCCATTCCGAGCAGGAGGACCGACACGACCCCGAGCACGCCGCGCACCGTGGCGCGGGCAAGCGCGGGACGCTTCCCGTCGGGGCCCACCACCCGGATGCCCAGGAGCCGCTTCCCCAGCGTGGCCCCGGACAGCCCGTGCGCGAGCACCTGGTAGACCGTGAACAGCACCAGCGTGCCCGCCAGGATGGGGCCGGTGATCCCCGCGAACTCGGCGCCCGCCAGGTCGATCGCGGCCGAGAGGTCGAGCGAGGTCGCGTGCGGGAGCCGGTCCAGGGCCACGTGCAGGACGAACGCGAACAGCGCGGCGAATGGCACGCCGTCGAGGATCCACGCCAGGAGCCGTTTCCAGGAGGGCGCCCGCCGGAAATGGATCTCGACCGGGGCGATCACCACCTCGAGCGAGCCGGACGCCTCCGGCTCGGCCTCGGGCGCGAGGATGGCCCGTCGCTCCGCTGGCGGAGGGTCGGGCTCGAGGTCCAGCCGGCGCTCCCGCGGCATCTTCGAGAGCGGCATCTCCCACGCGGATGGCTCGGGAGACGGTGGGTCGGGACTGACGGGCGGAGAGGTCGGCGGCCGCGTCTCCGGCCTGGCGGCCGCGGGTCGCGTCAGGCGCGGCGGCGAAACGGTCGAGGCAGGCGCGGCAGGCGCCGGGGCGGCCGCGGGTCGGCTGACCGGAGGTGGCGCGGACGCCGGGCGAGCGGCATGGGGTGGCGCGCTCGTCGTTCGCAAGGGCGGGAGGGGCTCCTTGCGCGGGTCGCGAGCCGGGACGGGCGCATGGGCCGGCCGCTCGACCCGGCAATCGAGGTCGAGGCTCGTGTCGAGCGCGGGCGCGGGAGGCTCGGGCCGAAGGCTCAGCGGTGCGCCGCAGCCGGGGCAGTAGACCGTCCCGTCCTTGCTCTCCCTCTTGCACCGCGGACAACGCACGGGCCGAGGCTACGAGGCGTGGCCGGAGGGGTCAAGGAATGCGCGGAGCAGACGGGCGCTCACCCCAGATCGCCGAACCTGGCCTGGAGCAGCGCCAGCGCCACGACCGACGCCGTCTCGGCGCGAAGGATACGAGGACCGAGGGACACCCGGCGGGCGCCGGCGGCCTCGCAGGCCTGCACCTCCTCGGCCGAGAGCCCCCCCTCCGGACCCACGACCGCCGCGACCCCCACGCCAGGCCCCCCCGCCAGCGGCTCGCCTCCCGGGTGGAAGACGAACCGGGAGAAACCGCCCGGAACCGAGGCGAGCGCTGTGGCGAGCGGCGCCGGCTCCGCGACCGATGGGACGTCCGCCCTTCCGCTCTGGCGTGCGGCCTCGGCCGCGATTCGCCGCCACCTCGCCGCCCGCGCCTCGCCCCGCTCCGCGTCCAGGCGAACCACGGAACGCTCGGCGGCGAAGGGGCCGATGCCGGTGACGCCGAGCTCCGTCGCCTTCTGCACGACCCAGTCCATCTTCTCGCCCTTGGAGAGCGCGACCAGCAGCCAGAGCGCCAGCGGCGGCCGGGCCTCCCGGCGCGGCCCGACGGCCACCGACCCGAACCCTTCCTCGACCTCGGCCGCGTAGGCGCCGCCCTGGCCATCGAAGAGCTCCAGCTTCGAGCCGGGGGCGAGCCGGAGGACGTCGCGCAGGTAGTGGGTGGCCTCCGGGGTGAGCGAAGCGCGCCCGTCCGCGATCCGTTCCGGCGGGAGGAAGAGCCGCCGCACCGTCACGCCGGGTCCCTCCGTCCGAAGGCGAGCAGGCTCCACTCCCCTTCTCGCCGATCGCGCTCCGGCAGTGGGCGCAGGCCGGCGCGCTGGTAGGCAACCCGGACCTCGTCCTCCTGGGGCAGGAGGATCCCGGACACGATCGCCACGCCCCCCGGAGCGAGGTGGGCCGCGATGTCGGGGGCCAGCTCGACCAGCGTGTTGGCGAGGATGTTCGCGACCACGATGCGGAAGAGGCCGGGGATCTCGGGCAGCCCCTCCGTCCCCAGCTCCACCTCGACGCCGTTCAGAGCCGCGTTCTCGCGAGCGACCGCCACCGCCACGGGGTCGTTGTCGCTGGCACGCACCTTCCCCGCCCCGAGCTTCCGGGCGGCGATGGCAAGCAGGCCCGAGCCGGTGCCCACGTCCAGCACCGAGGCGGCCGGGGCCTCGGCGAGCAGGTCGGAGAGGGCGGCCAGGCACAGCGCGGTGGTGGCGTGCGAGCCGGTGCCGAAGGCCATGCCCGGATCCAGGATCACCTCCACCGCGCCCGCGGGCGCCTCGGCGGCCGCCCACGACGGCCGCACGAACACGCGGCCCACGGACACGGGCGCGAGCCCCTTCTTCCAGACCTCCCCCCAGTCCTGGTCCGGGACGTCGTCCACCCGCCCGCCCAGCGCTGCCCCGGCCCGCTCCGCCTCGCCCCGTTCATCGAAGAAGCCGACCAGCACGGCCGAACCCTGCGGCGGAGCGTCGCCCGGCATCGGGACCACCTCACCGTCGCGGATCTCGACGCCGTTGGCCCCGAGCTCCCAGAGCTCGGCGCTGCGGATCTCGGCGAGGGAGGGGGTGGTGGTGAGGGTGAGGGTGTAGGTGGGCATGGGCGGGGAAAGCATATGCCACGAAGCGGTCCCCGCGCCCCGCGTCCGAACCCGTCTCCGGCTTCTCCGTGCACGGAACCGGGAACGGTCCGAGCCGTGTGCGATATCGTCCCCGCCCTCCATTTCGCCACCCCCGAGCATCGGCGGTACCATCTCGCCGACATGGCATTTCGCGTCTTGCTCGTCGAGCCGGACCCCGGGCTCGCGGAGGAAATTCGCCGGGCCTTCGGGCCGGCCGGTTTCACCGTGACCGCGGTCGGGATGGGGGAACAGGCCGTCGAGCGGTGCCGCGAGGAGCAGCCGGATCTGATCCTGCTCGCGGCAGAGCTGCCCGACATGAGCGGGTTCTCGGTCTGCAACCGGCTGAAGCGGGCCGTGAGCGGCGTTCCGCTGCTGCTCTACACGGGCGAGGCGACCGACGCGGCCATCGAGGCGCACCGGGCCACGCGGACCCGCGCCGACGACTATCTCAAGAAGCCGTTCGAGCTGGCGGAGCTCCTGGGGCACGCGGCCGGGCTCCTCCACGGCGACACCCCGGCACCCCCGCCTCCTCCGGCGCCCCCCGCCGCCCCGCGGCTGGACGGAAAGAAGCCGCCGCCGCCCACTCCGGAGCAGGAGCCGCCGCCCAGGCTGCAGCGGGTCTCCTCCTCGCGCATCGCCTCGCGCGGCCTGGCGGCCGCGGTCGCGGCCGCCAGCCACCCTCCTCCCGAGGGTGCCGCGCCCGCACCGCCGCGCCCCCCAACTCCGGCCGGCGGCACGACTTCCCCCGCAGCGGCTGCGCCCGCGGCGCCGGCAGCGGAGCCGGTCCCCCCGGCGCCGGTTCCCCCGCGCCGCCCGCCGGCCGCGGCCGCCCGGCCCATCCCGCCCCCGGTCCCGCCGGGAGCGGCGGCCCGGCCGAAGGCGGCCATCGGCAAGGTCCGGGTCTCGGGCTCGCGCATCGACCCCACCGACATCCTCTCCGAGTGGCCCCGCGAATCCAGCGCCGCCCAAGGGCACTCCCGACGAGAAGATCGAGTACTTCCGCGAGCGGCTGCGCGCCCGCGACGCGTTCCTGGCCAAGGTGCGCGACGCGCTCTCCGCGCTCAAGGCGCAGATGGCCGAGCTCGCCGGCGAGCGGGACGGGCTGGAGGAGCTCGCTGGCCTCGGAGCGCGCTCGCGTCGAGGAGCTGGCGCACCGCCTCCAGGAGGCCGGCCAGGACGGCGCGGCGCTGGCGGCGCAGGTCGCGGAGCTGCGGAACGAGCTGGGGGAGAACGAGTCCACGCGGCACTCGCTCTCCGACGTGCTGAACGAGACCGTGCAGCGGCACGAGTCCGCCGAGCAGGCCTGGTCGGCCCGCGTGGCCGCCGCCGAGGAGGCGCGGGCACGCGTCGAGGCCGAGCTGGCCGAGGCGACGGAGAGCCACGCCCGGGCGGTCGCGTCGCTCGAGGCTGACCGCGCCGACGAGCGCGCCCGGCTGGAGGGGGCGCGTGCCGATGCGGAGGCGGCGGCCCAGGCGGCGCTCTCGCACGCAGAGGAGCAGCGCCAGGCGGAGCGCGAGGGCGCCGCGGTGCGGCTCGAGGCCGCTCAGGCCCGGATCGACGAGGTCACCGCCGAGCGCGACGGGCTGGAGGGGGAGCGGGCGCGGCTGGCCGGGCTCCTGGCCGAGCGCGACCAGACGCTCGCCGAATCAGGAGGCGCGGGCCACCGAGCAGCGGCAGGAGGCCCAGGCCGAGGTCAACGCGTTGCGGGCGCAGGTCGAGGAAGGCCAGGCGCAGCTCCAGCTCGCGGCCGGCGAGCGGGACGACCTGCAGGCGCGGGTGGCCGCGCTGGAGACGGACGCGGAGCGCGCCGCCGAGGCGCGGCAGCAGCTCGAGGAGATGCTGCGGCAGGCGCGGGCCGAGACGCGGGCGCACGAGGAGAAGGCCATCGCGGTCGAGCACGCCTTCCAGGTGAAGGAGGCGGAGCTGGTCGCAGCCGAGAACCGCGTCAACGACCTCACCCAGGCGCTCGACGACGGTCGGGCCACGGCGGAGGGGACGCGCGGCGAGCTGGCCCGGGTGGAGTCGGGCCGGGCCGAGGCCGAGCGCCGGGCCGCCGAGGCGATGGCCGCGCGGGACCAGCTCATGCGCGAGATGGAGGCCACCCGACGTGCGGGCGAGGCCGACCGCGAGCGGCTCAAGCGGCTCGACGGCGAGGTGCAGCGCCTGGCCAAGCTCGAGCCGGTGGCCGAGGAGGCGGCCCGGCTTCGCAAGGAGGTCGGCTCGCTGCGGGAGATGGTGCAGCACCGGACCCAGGCGGCGGAGTCCGCCTCCCGCGCGGCCCAGACGGCGGCGGCCGAGCGTGCCAAGGTGGAGGAGCGGATGGCGGTCGAGGCGGGGAAGCTGCAGGGCGGCGTCACCCGGCTCGACGCGGACCTGACCGCGGCGCGGCGGCGCCTGGCCGAGGTCGAGGCGGAGCGGAACGCCCGCACCGCCGAGCTGGCCCGCGCCAAGGCGGAGCTGGATCGCTTGCAGGGCGAGATGACCCGGCTCGGCGCCAGCGTCGACGCGCGCCAGAAGGCGGCGTCGACCCAGGCGGGCGGTCTGGAGCAGCGGCACCAGGCGGAGGTGGCGCGCCTCAAGGCGGCCATGGTCGATCTGGAGAAGCACCTCGAGGTCCGCGCCCGGGCCGAGATGGCCGCCAAGAAGCGCGTCCAGGAGCTGGAGAAGGCGGCGGCCGTCCCCGGGCCGCCGTGGACCCGGCCGAGGTCGCCCGGCTCAAGGAGGCGCTGCAGAAGGTCGCGGGCGACGTCGAGGAGCTGCGCAGCGAGAACGACTTCCTGAACGGCGAGGTCGCGCGCTACGTCCAGAAGAACAAGGACCTGCTGGCGCAGATCACCTCGCTCAAGGAAGCCTGACGGCACTGCCGTTCCCACGGGCGGGCGCGGAAAGGCACGCGCCCCGCCCCACCCGGCCCGGGCCCGCCGCTCCGGTTCGTGCTACTTCCCTGCGCCATGCCGCTCCGGGCGATCGTCTCGCTGGCGCTGCTGGCCGCCTCCTCGGCGCGCGCGGCCAATCCGTGCGTGCCGGTGAAGCCGTGCGAGGTGGAGGGGCCAGGGACGGCCGTGCGGGAGCCGGCCGCCGACTTCGCGGCGCAAGCGCGCCGGCTCGCCGAGCTCCTCTCCTGCCGGGGCCAGGTCCCCGAGGGCCTCGCGCCCGCGCCGGTGAAGGCGTACTGCGCACGGCAGGCGAAGCTGGTGGCCCGCGCTGTCGGCGCGCGCGCGGCGCTCCAGGCCTCCCTGCAGCCGGTTCGACCGGCGCGGCTCCCGTCCGCGGCGGTGTTCCCGCTGTCCGCTCCCGACCTGCTCCGCGTCCTGGCCACCTACCCGGATGCACGAAACGTGACGCTGACCTCGAGTCGCGCCTGCGGCGATCCCCGGCTGGTGGACGGCTTGCGCGAGCCGGGGCGGCTGGCGGCGTTCCTGTCCGCGGTGGCGGACGAGGGCGAGGAAGTCCTGCGCGCCATGGAGGGTCAGCCGCGGCGTCCCTCGGCGCAAGCCGACCCGGGCGCGCTCGCGCTCCTGGTGTGGGCCCTGGCGGTCGATGGCGACGAGCCGGTGGCGCTCAAGCTGGTCCGCGTCGAGCCGGCCGGCACGCTCCGGTACCTGGGCGCGAGCGAGATCGCCTCGATGGAAAAGGCGCCGGGTGGTCAGGGCCCGTTCGACAGCTGCGAGCTCGCATTCGTCCGGCGCGGCGAGCCGGCGGGAACCCTGCCGCGGCTGGCGCGCAACCTCCGGGCGGATCTCTCGAACGCGGGCGTCGCCGCCGACGCCGGGCCGCTCGCCCACCTGGACGCGAAGGGGAGCTTCGCGGCGGTGCTGGCGGACGCCGCCGCCCTCTCCGGCGACCGCGCCTCGAGCCTGCGCGAGCTCCTGCTCCGGCGGGCCGTGTTCACCGTCTCCGACGGCACCGGGCCGACAGCGGAGCAGGTGAAGCAGGCGAACCTGGTCGAGGAACGCGCCGGGCGCACGCTCAGGATCATCCGCAAGCCCTGAGGTGCGCGGCCGCCCGCCCTCCCGGCTGGCCGTGGACGATGCGCACGCAGGAGCGGCGGGCGGACGATGGCTGCGGGCATTCCGTGCCTGCCACTTGCTCCACGGGCCACCCACCGTCAACGTGAACGGGCGGATGCAGGTCGCCGCGCTGGTCACCGCCTTGCTCGCGCTCGCGCACCTCGGCACGGCCGCGGAGCCGCCGGGCGCCAGGTCGGGGCTCGCCGACGGATGCGCCGCGGACGAGCCGCTCGCCGGGTCGTGCTCCGACCCCCGGCTTCACGGGGCGGCGCTCCGCCGCGCCGGGGAGCTGGAGGATGCTGGTCGCCCGATCCAGGCGCTCGCGGCGCTGGAAGGCCTCGAGCCGGCGCTTCCGGACGTCCTGGATTGGATCTGGTTCCTGCGCGGGCGGGCGCTCGAGGCGCTGGGCCGTACGGCGGAGGCCGTCCTGGCCTATGCCCAGGTGCCCGATGGCTCACTCCAGGCCCAGCACGCCCGGCTGGCCCGCTCACGGCTGCTCGCTCGAGCCGGTCACGCAAGCGAGGCCGTCGAATCGCTCGTCCCGCTGCTCGGCCCCCCGCCCGCGGTGCCGGGCCGACCCGACCCCACCGCCGCGGCGCTGCTCGCGGCGGGCCGCATCCGCGCGGCCGCGGTGCCTCCCGAATCCGGCCGGCGCGCGCGGCGCGTTCCTCGAATGCTGGGCAGGCCATCCGCTGGCCTGGGAGTCCCGCCTCTGTCTGGCCGGGCTGAGGGCGTTACCCGGCCGGCACGGCTCGAGCCCTGACGCCGGGGCCGCTGCCCGACGCGCCGGGCTCCTGCTCGACGCAGGGCGTATCCCGGCGGCGGCAGCCGCGCTCCGACCGTACCTGCGCGGTCTGCCCGCGGCCGCGCCGCGCCGGCCGGCGGCGTGCCGCATCCGGATCGCGCTCGGCCGGTTGGCGCTCCTGCGGCACCGGTTCGTCACGGCGGTCGCCGTGCTCCGGCCGCTGGTGGAGCGTTGCGCCGAAGGGCCGATCCGCGCCGCCGCGCTCCAGTCCCTGGGCGACGCACTCGCGGCCCGGCACCGTCGCGACGAGGCCATCGCGGTCTATCAGCGGCTCGCGCTGGACCAGGCGGGCACCCCGCTCGCAGCGCAGGCGCTCTTCTCCTCGGCCGAGCTCCTCGCCGGCGGCGGCCGGCTGGCCGAGGCCGCATCGGCCTATGCCGCCGCGGCGCGCGAGGCCGCGGACACGGACCTGGCCTTCGAGGCGAGCTTCCGTACCGCATGGATCGCGAGGAGGCTCGGGGACACCGCCGGGGCGATCGGGCGGCTGGAGGACATCGAGGCTCGGGCGCGTGGCGTGAACTCCTACCAGGAGGCCAGGGCAGCCTACTGGCGGGCGCGCTTCCTCGCGATGCGGGACGGGGAGGGGAGGGAACAGGCGCGCACCCTCTGGACGGCGCTCGAGTCCCGCTTCCCCGCGGAGTACTACGGGCTGGCCGCGCGCGAACGGCTGGCGGAGCTCGGGCCGCGCTCCACCGGGAGCGCATCGGCGGATTCCACCGGCGCAGGAGGCCGAGGCGCCGGTCCCGCAGCCGGGCGGGGACGACCTCGGAGACCTGGCCCGCGACTCGCACTTCCGGGCGGGCGTGGCCCTCCTCGCCAGCGGGCTCCCCGGCGCCGCCGTCCAGGAGCTCCGCGCGATCGACCCCGCGCGGCTGAACGGCCCGGGCGGCGAGCCGGCGCTCGCGGTGGCGGGGTTGCTGGTCCGCGCCGGGGCGCGTGGAAGCGCGGCGCTCCTGCTCCGCGACGGGGGGATCGGAGCGCTGAGGGGTCCGCCCACCGCACGGGATCTCGGCCTGTGGCGCATGGCGTACCCCGGGTCGTACCGCGCCGAGGTGGCGCGGTGGGCGAGGAAGGCGGACGTGCCGGCGGAGCTGCTGCACGCGCTCCTTCGCGAGGAGAGCGGCTTCCGTCCCCGCGCACTCTCGCCGGCCGGGGCGGTCGGCCTGAGCCAGCTCATGCTTCCGACGGCGCGCCTCATGGCGCACCAGCTCGGGCTGGGCAGGCCGAGCCGGGCCGAGCTCCGGGTGCCTTCGCTGTCGATCCGGCTCGGCTCTCGTTACCTGGGCTCGCTGGTCCGCCGGTTCGACGGCTCCTTCGCCCTCGCGCTCGCGGCCTACAATGCCGGGCCGGGCACGGTGCGGCGCTGGCTGGGGCGACGAGATCGCGGCGAGGTGGACGAGTTCGTGGAGGAGATCCCGTTCCCCGAGACGGCCGCCTTCGTGAAGCGGGTGCTCAGCTCGTTCGCCGCCTACCGGCTCCTGGACGGCGCCGTGTCGGGCGAGGGGCCGGTCGAGGTGCACATCCACGATCGGTGATCCGGGATCGCTCGGGATCCTTGTTCGGCCCGGGGTCGTGTGCGACGCTTCTCCGTCCCGCGCCGTGCGGGCCGGAGGGTCGGCATGCAGCTCAAGCACCTGGCGGACCGCGTCGCGGACTGGGCGCAGCGCGGGCTCCTCACGGACGAGCAGGGCCGCCGCATCCTCGAGTACGAGGGCGCCCGCGCCGCCGGGAAGGGGCGCTCCTGGGTGCTCTACGGGCTCCTCATGCTGGGCGGCACGGTGGTGGGCATCGGCGTCATCTCGCTCATCGCCGCCAACTGGGAGGAGATTCCCTCCGCCGCCAAGCTCTGCGGCGCCTTCGCCGTGCTGGCCGTGCTGGGGTGGCTGGCCTACCGGGCCCGGGAGGAGGGCCGGGCCGTCCGGTTCGAGGTGCTGGCGTTGCTGCTCGCGATGGGGACGCTGGGCACGATCGCGCTGGTGGGGCAGGTGTACAACTCCGGCGGCGAGCTCTTCCTGGCGCTGGCCTTCTGGCTGCTGGCCATCGCGCCGCTGGCGTACTCGAGCAGGCGGGGATTCGTTCCCCAGCTATGGGTCGCGGGGAGCGTGGCCGCCTTCGTGGCCTGGGCGTTCGCCGAGGGGTGGTGGCGAGCGCTCGGCGTCCACGCGGACGAGGACGACCTGATGAGCCTGTTCCTGGTCGTGCCGCTGCTCTGCCTGCTGCTCGCCAACCTGGGTGTGCGCCGGGCGAGCCTCCAGGCATTCTCGCGCGGCTACGCCGGCTGGGCCCAGGTAGGCGCGCTGATGGCGATCGCCGTCATCGACACCTTCTGGTCGAGCTATCGCCCGAACGTAGACGTTCCGTGGATCGCAGCCGTGGTGGTGGTGGCGGCGCTGGCGGTCGCCACGCTCTGGTTGCGCGACGACCTCCCGGGCAAGGGTCGCCTGGCCCTGGCCACCCTGGTTGCCCTGGGGGTGCTCGCGTTCGCGCCCTTCGCGCTCGATCTTCCCCACCACCGTTACGGGGAGAAGTGGTCCGACCTTGCCGGCGCGGGGTTCACGGTGGTGGCGCTGCTCCTGCTGGCGGCGGTCTTCGCGGCGCGCGACCGCCGGCGCTGGTTCAACACCATGACCGTGCTGGTGGGGGTGCGCCTGCTCATCGTCTACTTGCAGGTGATCGGCGATCTCGCCACCACCGGCCTGGGCCTGGTGGTCTCGGGGCTGGTCATCATCGGGGTGGCGCTCCTCTGGTACAGGACCCGGGCGCGGGTCGAGGCGCTCGTGGGAGGGCTGGTCCGATGATGAAGAACCCCCGCCTGGCCCTCGCGCTGGCCTTCCCGATCGTCCTGCTGGCAGGCCTCACCGCCTGGAAGCAGGCGCGCGTCATGATCGGCACCACGGTGGTGATCCCCATCTCCGGCTTCGACCCGCGCGACCTCCTCTCCGGCCACTATCTCACCTACCGGCTCGACCTGAGCTCCGGCGGCGCCGACGTCTGCCAGTCGCCCGAGCCGCGGGACGGGAGCGAGGAGGAGGTGCGGGTGTGCGTCGCGGCGGAGCACGGTCTCATGACCGCGGCGCGCCGGGTCGCGTCCTGGGAGACGCCCGACGCGCCCGGTCCGGACTGCGCGGTCCTGCTGCGCGGCCGGTGCGAGGGGGGGCGGCTCGTCACCGGGATGGAGCGGTTCTACGTGCCGGAGGAGCACGCCGCCGCGCTCGACCGGGCGGTGCGGTCGCGCCGCGGCGCGGTGGTGGTCGTCGGCCACCGCGCCGGCGATCTCGCGGTGAAGGACCTGCTCATCGAGGGGAAGCCCTGGCGGAAGGCCATCCAGGACCTCCCTGCGCAGTAGCCGGCCGGCCCCTCCCCCGCCGGCGAGCGCGGCCGCCCTCGCCCTGATACACCTGTCGTCGCGCGATGCGGCCCTTCGGCGTCTACGTCCACTTCCCGTACTGCACGCACCGGTGCCCGTACTGCGACTTCGCGGTCACGACCGAACGTCCGCCCGGCGGGGGCCGGTACGCGCGGGCGGTGCTCGGCGAGCTCCGGCTCCGGGCGGACGCCTTCGACGGCCTCTCGCTGGCGAGCATCTACCTGGGCGGCGGCACCCCCTCGCTCTGGGACCCGCCCGAGGTCGGCGAGGTGCTGGCCGCGATCCGCGCCCGCTTCGCGGCCGGCGCCGCGCCGGCGCTGGAGACGACGCTGGAGGTGAACCCCGAGTCGTGCGACCCGGATTGGCTCCGCGGCTGGCGCGACGCGGGAGTGAACCGCATCTCGGTGGGGGCGCAGTCGTTCGACCCGGGCGTCCTCGCCAAGCTGGGGCGCCGGCACGGCGCGGAGGAGGCCGAGCGCGCCATCCGCCTGGCCGCGGACGCGGTCGGGAACGTGAGCGTGGACCTCATCCACGGGGCCCGGCGCTCCACGCCCGCCATCGCCGCCGCGGACGCCGCCCGGGCCGTTGCGGCGGGCGCGGTGCACGTCTCGGACTACGCGCTCACGGTGGACGCGGAGGCGCTGGCCGAGGAGGTGCCCTTCGTGCGCCTGGCGCGCGCCGGGCGCCTGCCCCTGCCGGGCGAGGAGGAGACGCTGGCGCAGGGGCGGGCGCTGCGCGCCGCGCTCCGGCGGGCCGGGCTCAGGCGATACGAGATTCGAACCACGCCCGGCCCGGGTACGAGTCGGTGCACAACCGCCTCTACTGGGAGTGCGAGAGCTACCTCGGGCTGGGCGCGGGAGCGTACGGGTGCCGCCGGCGCGAGACGGGCTCGATGCGCTACGGCAACCAGCGCGCCGCGGGCGGGTGGCTGGCGGCGGTGGAGTCGGGGTGCCTCCCCACGGCGGAGGAGGATCCCATCGATCCGCGCGCCGAGCGCAACGAGCGGCTCATGCTGGGGCTGCGGACCCGGGACGGCGTTCCGCTCGCCGGGATCGCTCTGGCCACGCGTCCCGAGGTGAAGGCGATGCTGCGGCGGCGGCTGGCCGTCGTGCGCGCCGAGCACCTGGTGCTGACGAGCCGGGGGATGGACCTGCACAGCGCCGTGGCCGGGCGGCTGTTCGAGTGAGCCTTGCACCGGGGGTGGTAGCATCCGGTCATGCGCCGAATCCTCCGCTCGGTCGTCCTCGCGCTGGCGCTCGGGCTCGGCGCCGGCGCCGGGGCGATGCTCGTCTCCCGCGCTTTCCCGGCCCGCCGGCCCGTTCCCGATCCACCCTCGCTGATCACCAGGGTGCGCGAGGTGGCCGAGCTCGAGACGCTCCACGTCTCGCTCTACAAGAAGGTCACCTTCGCTCCCGAACCGTCCGAGGCGGACAGCGTGTGGGGCGACCTGGCCGGCTGGCTGCGCTACACCTTCCACGAGCCGCGCGGGAAGGCCATCGTCTTCGCCGACGCGCACCTGGGACTGGATCTTGACCGGCCTCGACGTGCGGAACGTGCAGGTGCGGGGCGGAGCGTCGAGGTGAGCCTGCCGCCCGTGAAGGTCGAGGTGGTGCTGAAGCCCGGCGACACCGAGGTGATCGGCTCGAACCTCGACTCGGCCCAGACCGCGCGGCTGTTCGAGCTGGCCCGGCAGGCCTTCGAGCGTGAGGTCGCGGCCGATCCCGTCCTGCGGGCGCGAGCCCGCGCCTCGGCCGAGCGCGCCATCCGCGGTCTGCTCCTCTCGGTGGGGTTCGACGAGGTCCGGTTCACGGACGGTCCGCCTCCGAGAACGTGACCGAGCACGTCACCTCGAGGCCTTCTCGGAACGCCAGGATCCGGAAGCGCTCCGGCGGCACGCCATGGGCGCAGCGCGGCTCAGCGCATGCGAACCTTCACCTTTCTTCACCCGGCGGACATCCTCGCAGCCCTTCGCGCCGGTACGGTCGCGTCGCCATGCACTTTCGCCTTCCGAGGAGCTCTGCGGGCCGTACCGTCGTGGCCGTCGCCCTGGCGGTCGCGGCCGATCTGGTCTTGCACGCGATCGGGCCAGCCCCGCGATACGGGTCGCCCTCGCCAGTGTTCTCGAACAAGTGGCTGTTCTTCCCGCTGGTGACCTGTGCGCTCGCGGTGTACTTCCTGCTAGCCGCCTGGCTGACGCGCCGGTGGAGGTCCTGGTTCTGGGTCCGGTGCTCGCCCGCGCCTTCCGGCTCACGCTCTTCTTCGGCTGCAGCATCATCGCGGTGGCGCCGGACATCGTCCTGCTCGGGCAGGGATCGATGGTGCGCGAGCTCTACGGTGGCCTCGTGGACAGCATCGCGATCTTCCTGCTGTTCGTGCTGCTGCTCCGCGGCGAGGGCGAGCCGGCCGTTGCGGAGAGCGTCACCAGGGAAGCTCCCTCGCCGGGGCCGGCGTGGCCGGCCGCGCTCGCCGCCGGCGCGATCGTCGCGGTGACGTTCGGCGGGATGCGGCTCGCCCTCGACCTGGCCCTGGATGCCGGGCCGTCCGGCTCGACGCCGCTGGCGTGGTTCGCGAGCGCCGGGCTGATCGGGTTCTGGATCGGCGCCACCTACGTCTGGTTGCCGTGGAAGGCTCGGCGGGCGGTGCCGGGCGCGCTGCGCTACACCTCGACCTTCTTCGCGCCGGCCTGGCTGGGCGGCGCCGTGTTCGCTCCGCTGTTCGTGAACGTGGGGCCGGTGCTGGCGGTCATCTTCGCCGGTGATGTCCTGGCGGTCGTCGCAGGGCTGGCCGTGTTCCGTCGCGTGGCGCCGATGATCCGGCCGGTGGACCTCGCCGGCCGAGGCTGATCGGCCGGCACGAAGGCACGGCCCGGCGAGGGAGGCCGGGCCGTGCTCCGTGCATGCTCGCGAAGCTACCCGGAGGACGTCCGCCGGGGAAGCGGACGCCCTCCGGACACAGCGTGCTTCGTCGCCCGCTCCAGCCCCGTCTTGAGAACCGGCGCCTGGCGCGGTGGTGGGGAAACCGCGCCACGCGCTCGGCGGAGGAGGTGACAGGGATGGAAACGAGGAGAGCGGAGGGGGTTGTCGCCAGCTCCCTGAGAAGCTGGCGGACACTCTCGACGAGCCGGATGACGAAGCGCACGATCGGAAGCTGTGCAGGGCGCGTGCCGTCCGGTGGAGGGATCGCCCGACAGCGATCATGCGAGAAGATCGTTCATTTCCCCGATGGGGGAGCCAGGCCCCACCGACCCGGGTCGGTACGTCGGGCCCAGCCTGCTCGGGTTCACGGCGCGAGGTGGATCGGCTGCTCCTCCTCGGCGTCGACCCCCGCCGCGAACGCCGCGAACTCTCCGTAGCTCTCGGGTGGGATCCTGGCCCGTTCCAGGTCCAGCCGCTCGGTACGGACGCCGCCGCCGGCGTCGGTCGAGCGATCGGAGCGTTCATATGCACCGAAGGCGGTGACCATTCGCGCGGGCGATTCCGGCACCACCCGCAGCCCGGCCGGCGGGAGGATCTCAATGCGCGCCGCGCTCCGCTCCGGTGACTGCAGGAGGAGGGGCGTCGTCCTGGCCGCGAGCCGCACGTACCTGCCGGCGACGTTCGCGGGCAGGGGCGTGGACTCGACCACCAGCCCGCCGTCGGCGCGGCGCGCCAGCTGGGGCGACCGCCCGTGCCAGCGGATCACCAGCGGTGCATCGGGGTCGTCCTCGCCCTCGAAGGAGACCTGGTCGACCGCGATCCCCTGGAAGCTGCGCGAGAGCACGCTCTCGATCGCCTGCCGCCGCTGCGAGGCATCCATGCCCTCGAGCTGCGCCTTCACCCTCGCGCCCAGCGGCCCCGGGTAGCGCTCGGCGCCGGTGAGCTCGCCACTGCCGTCCGCCGCGAGCGCCATCCGAAGGTCGGTCTGCTTCACGTCGTTGCCGGCCGAGGCGGGGGTCCGGTCCACCGAGGGCGCCTCGCCCGGCGCGGGCAGGACGAGCGCCTCGCAGTCCGCCAACCAGGGCGGGATCGCGCCGAACGGGTTCATGCGCACGGAGGGATCAGCCACACCACCTGGCCGCCAGCGCGAACCCGGAGCACCTGGGCCGGGTAGCGCGACGCGGTCGGAGACGATCGCAGTGCGTGGCGGACTCGCGTCGACCGGAAACGCCCCCGTGAGGCCGGCGAGCGCGTTGGCGACGCCGACTTCGACGAAGTCGCGATTGACGTCCGGGCCGTCGCCCGCGCCGGGAAACGCGCGCGTCGTCGCGGCGGTCTGCACCATGACCACCAGGGCGATGATCACGGCCAGCGGCGCGACCAGGCGAAAATCGCCGGCGGAGATCGCGGGCAGGGAAAGGCGCGGTGTCGCGCCGGCGACCACGCCCAGCGTCCTCACGCCGCGCCCTTCGAGGCCGAGCGCGACGGTCGCCGAGGCTGCGAGCGCGAGGCCGATCAACGCGGCCGGGAAGCGCGGGCTGATCCGCTCACTGACGATCATCAGACCCGTCAAGCCGAGGCCGATGCCGAGCGTCCAGCCGTTGGCGGAGCCGAGCCGCGCCATGAGCGCGTAGGCTTTTTCAAAAAGATAGCCGTGCGTCGAATTGAGGCCGAGCACCTGCGGCGCTTGCGAGATCAGAATATGACCGGCGATCCCCGCCAGAAAGCCGATCGTCACCGGAATGGAGAGAAGGTCGGCGACGAAGCCGAGCCGCAGCGCGCCGCCGAGGACGAGAATGATTCCGACCGCCACGGCCAGCGCCGCGGCGGCGGCGGCGTAATGCTCAGGGCCGGCGGCGGCGAGCGCGGCCAGCGCGCCGGCGAAAATCGGCGCGATCGTCGAATCCGCGCCGACAGACATCCGCCGGCTGTCGCCGAATATCGCAAATCCGATCGCGCCCGCGAGCAGAGCGACAAAGCCGACCTCGGGCGCGAAGCCGGCGAGCCGCGCCGTCGCCATCTGCTCGGGAATGGCGATGGCGGCGAGCGTCAGGCCGGCGATGGCGTCGGCGCCGAAATTCGCCGGACGCCACCCGGCGAACGAGCGAAAAAACGGCCAGGGAGGCCGAGCCGGCGCCGGGCCTGTAGGCGCGCGCCTGACTGGATCCATCACCCTCCCGCCCTCCGAAACCGCTTGCCGGCGCCAGGACTATGGCGTCGAGTTCGAGCCGACCCGTCAAGGACGGAGGTGACGGCGCGGCTCGGCGCCCTTATCGTGCCTGCCCGGTCATCGAACGGGAATGCCCATGTTGGCGCGCAGACTTGCGCTCGCGATCGCCATGCTCGCTGGCTTGATCGGCTCGCAAGGGCCGGAATTCGCGCAGCAATATCGCCAGCGCATCGGCGGCGCGCTGGATGAGCTCAAGCGCATGGTGGCCGAGTTCGACGCCGAGACGGCGAGCGAACATCTGACGCCGGCGCAGGGTTTGAGCCGGCTCGAAGCCAACAGCGATCCTTTGGCGCGCGAGCGCGGCGAGGACATGGCGGAAACGATGGATCGCGCGCGCCGGCTCGAAGAGCAGCTCGAGGCGATGGCCGCCGCCGGCCCGTTGAAACGGCTCTATGTGATGGTCAAGGATTTTGATCCACAAATCGCGCGGCGCACGCTCGACAATTACGAGCCCGCCGCGCCCCTGTCGCTCGAGGCCTTGACCGCCGGCGGCCTCGCGGCGGCCTGGGGGTGGGCGGCGACTCATTTGTGCGCCTGGCCGTTTCGCCGCCGCTCGCGACTTCGCGCCCGCGGGTCGGCGAGCGCATGACCCCTGCGCGCCAACCGCCTCGACCGTCGGACCCCGCGCGCGCATTTTGGGCAATCGCCAGCCGCAGGCCCGATCCGAATTGCAACGCGCGATCATGCGGTTCCGGCCAGGGATGGAAAGAGCGAGCGTCGACAAAGCGTCCGAAATAAAACGTCGGCCTAATGTCGAACGATAATATAGGTATAACCTATACCGGCGGCGATTAATATTACCGCCAGTACGTTATTTCCGGCGTTGCCGACTACATTGGCGATCGCGAACGCCGCCGCCGGCAGCATGAAATGCGCCAGAAGCTTCATTCCGCCTTCCGTGAAAATAAAATATGTCAGAACGACGCAGATGAAACATACGACGGTCACGGCGTCATAGACGGTGATCATGCCGCGAGTCCGCTCACGTCGGCCTGGCCACGCCGGCCCACGACGACCACGCCTTTCTGACGACGAAGCCGAGGCCGATCAGCACGCTGTCGAGGACGAAGAACAGCACGAGTGCGAAAACGAACAGCGCAATGCCGGTCAAGTCATGGAACAGGCCTTCGATCGAATCGATGCCAAAATAATAGGCCCCCAAGACAAGCGCGACGACGCGCAGGAAATTGGCCAGGATCGTGATCGGAATGATCGAGAGAACCAGGAGCCATTTCCGGATTGGATTGTTGCGCACGAACTCGTGAACGTAGAAGATCCCAATCGCAGACAGGGCGAAGATCGAATTCATCCCGGAGCAGGCGTCCTTCACCATGAGCTCATAGGGTCCGATCATGATCATGACGCCGTTTTGAGCCACAGGATAATCGAGATCGTAAAGGAAGTTCGAGACGGCGTCGGACACCCGGGCCTTCAGCGGCACGGTGAACGCATCCAGAAGCCAGTTCGGCGGCGGCACCGAGAACGCCAGGAACGCGAGCGGAAAAGCGAATAACCGCGCCAAGGGCCATCCGCCGATCAACAGAAGCAACCCGAGCAGCACCGGAATTTGTGTCGCGACCTCGATCATCGGGATGTTCTGCGATCGCGTCAGCGCCATCAGCGACAAGGCGAGCAGCAAGATGATCCAACCACTGACAGGCGCCGGCCGAAATGTGACCGACGCCAGCTTGTCGCGCTGCTGCCAGGCGAGCCAGGCCGCCGCAAGCATGATGAGCGGCCCATGGCCCTCTTGCTCGGTTCTCCAGGGGCCGTTGGCCAGCATCACATAGGTCGGCAGATAGGCGACGATAAAACAAGCCGCCAAAGCGGCGAGATAAGGCAAGCCGACGCCGCGGCGATCGACGCGCGCGCGCGGGGCGGCGACCGTTGCCGGCTGCGATTTTAGCGATTTAACCGACATTCAGCGCTCTGCATCCTAACTGCTGCAATCGTCGAACTGAGAGGCGCCGAAGCCGCCATCAGTGCGCGTTCTCCCCCCAAATTACGACAAAAATTGTTCTTATCATGATCGAGAAGTCGAGCCAAATACTCCAGTTATTGATATACCAGAGGTCGAGCTCGACACGCTGTTGCATCTTGTCCAGGGTGTCGGTCTCGCCCCGCGCTCCGCGCACTTGGGCCCAGCCCGTAATGCCGGATTTCACATGATGCCGAAACGCGTACTTCTCGATGACCGTGGTGAAATGGCGGTCATGGGCGGATGCATGAGGGCGCGGTCCGACCAGCGACATATCGCCGGCAAAAACATTCAGCAATTGCGGAAGCTCGTCGATGCTGAGCCGCCGCAGCCAATAGCCGACCCGGGTGATCCGCGCGTCGCCTCTTTTCGCTTGACGAACGACATCGCCATTTTCCATCACCGTCATTGACCGGAACTTGTAGATGCGGAACGGTCGTCCGCTGAAGCCGTGCCTGATCTGACGGAACAGCACAGGTCCGGGCGAATCCAACTTGATCGCGATCGCGACCAACAGAAAGAACGGCGACAAACAAACCAACAGCGCCAGCGAGAGGACAATATCCACGCCGCGCTTGACCACTTGTTCAATCGGAGAAAGCGCGGCGCGCTGAAGCTCGATCGCAACCGTATCGCCGATGTCGTTACGCGATCGCTGAAACAGCGGCGCAAGCGCTCCGAAAGGCACAAACGTGACCGGAAGCGGAAGCACGCGCAGGCGCCGGGCGACCGATCGGACGTTCGACATCCGCTCAGGATCGACGAACAGCACAACCTCCTCGATTTCCGAGGTCCGGCACATCGCGATGGCGTTGTCGATCACTTCGTCGGCGTAGCGTTCGCCGGACGGAATATGAAAGTGGGCGGAGATATGGTAGCCGTGACGGGTGAGATTCTGACGAATCGCCCGGAACGGCCTCTTCGCAGGACAGACTGATGATCGTGCGGCCCCGCAGCGCGCCGCTCTCGAGGGCCCGCGGCAAGACCGCGCGCCAGGCCGCCCGGTGCGCGAGCAAGGCGACCGCGCCCAGCGCCCAGAACAGCAGAATGTCTCCGCGGGACAGGTCGTGGCCGACGCCCCAGGTGAAGACGCCGGACGCCAGGATCAGGAAGGCGCCGCACCAGGCGCTCAGCACGCTGCGCGCCTGATCGTCCAAGGCGATCAGCCGGTTCGGGCGATAGAGATGTTGCACGCGCATGGCGGCGACGAACAGGACGGCGACAAACGTCGCCGAAGCCATCATGCGGGAGAATTCGCCAGCGAACTTGTAGGGAGCGTTATGATAGATCGTCTCGGCGCTCAATGCGCTTGCGCCGATCAACACGAGATCGATCGCCAGCGCGGTGCCGGCAATAGCGCTGTAGGTGATCGGCAGCCGCCAGCGCCGCGCGCCGGCCAGGCTCGCCTGGGCCGTTATTCCAGGCAGCGACGGCGCGGCGTCAGGCGCGGCTTGGCTGTCGGTGCTCACCCATCGCTCTCGCGGTTCATCAGGATCGGTCCCCCGGACTTTGCCCCGATATTCGGCGCGGCCCTCATCGTCGATAATCGAATAAACTCTTTCATCAACAATTATGGCTACCGTCTGACGGACCGCGAAACCATGCCGGAACGCGGTCCTTGCCGCCGAATGAGACGCCCGCGATCCTCAATATTGCGATAACTGGCCAGCGCACGACAATGTATGCCAACCACAATCCAAAACAAGCCGTCGATTTTTGTCAATTCGATCAAGATCGCGGGCGGGCTGGGGCTGGGGCTGGGGCCGTCGCGTCGGGCGTCTGCGGGTGCGTCGCCCCGCGTCTCCCGGCGACTGAACGGCGCCGCACCGCTGGCGTCCTGCGGGCGCGCGTCGCCGCGGGCTGCGCGTCGAGCATTCCTATCCTGTCAGGCGGGCCGAGGCGGTCGAGCCAACAGAAAGATTGCCCATATGCCGTAGCGACCAATGCCACTCTCAAACGCATTTGATCGAATGAAAAGCAAACACCGATCGGCAAATCAGTTCCCTGAACGGAGCTTCGGATGATGGGCGTCGTGGTATTTCTATTCCGAACTCGTTCTCGGCATCATAATGTTGTTCGCAATTTGGTTCGTGTTCGACAGGATTCACGATCGGAACACTGAAATCATCGTAGCCAATATAGGTTTACTATATGCGTTTATTTTTTTGATTTCCCGCCGCATGCAATACTTCGGCCTGACCATTTTCTCGTTTTTTGGCAGGACGGCGTCGTACATACAGAGCGTTCCTTATGATCAAATCATGCAAGAGGAAGTTGGCTTTCAGGGCGGCGGCCCCCATCTGTATCTTAACGCCATTTTCTCCGCGCTGATTGAGATTCTGTGCGTGTTTCGACTTTTTACCTCGCTCTTGGATCGGGGCTGGGGCTCGCTGTCCGAGCCGATAAACGCGGTCCTCCACTCCGCCCCATTCTGAGCGTTTGATTGCTGCGTTGACGTTGTCCGCGCGCGATCGTTAAACCCTGTCCGCTGCTCCCGTGCGGAGCGGGCGGAAGCGGGCGGGTAGGAGCCACGGCCTTGGCGAACGTGTTCCTGCGATTTGGTTTCGCCCTGGTTGTCGTCTGCTCGTCGCCGGCGCGAACGTGCGCCCAGGTCGCTTCCGACGCCGCCGATCTCAAGTCATTCGCCGTGCATGTCAACCGAACGCCGAAGCAGGCTTGGCCGGGTTACGGTGTCTATCTCGGAAACAGCCTCATTCTCACCGCCGCGCATGTGCCCGGTGATTTCGCTCAAACGAAGCCCCATGTCGTGACCGCTGGAGAGGACCTGCCGGCCAAGCTTGTCAGGCAAGGCTCGTTTCAAGACGTAGACCTGACGTTGCTTTCGGTCGACGCAACGAAGCTTCCCATTCGCATGCAAATGCGCCGCATGCCGCTTTGCGACAAGGCGCCGTATGGCGGCGAACCGGTCATCGTCGCCATTCCCGAGGGGACCGCGCGATCGCACGTGCTGCCGTCGCGCGCGATCCCTCCCGACCTGCGCGGTCGCTTTGACACCGTTATCGCAGACGTCGCCACCACCGGAAACTCCGGCTCAGGAGTTTTCGACGCCCTCAATCAGTGCTTGCTCGGGATTATCAGTCGTAAGATCTCCATTATTCAAAGAGAGGCGCGAGCCGGAGCGCCGGTTCGCACGAGGGACATCGCCAAATACTTTGTTCCAGTCGGTCAGATCAGAGCATTTATCCCCGCAAACGTCTCGTTCTAACGCAAAGTCCGATTTTCCGCCGCCAGCGCTCGCAGGCCGACAAGAACCGTGGCGGTTCTGTCTCGTCCCTCCTTTGTGTATTATGCGGTCATCGCGCCTGTTTTCAGCGTAAGCTGGTCCGATGCTGTATTCGGCGCCGCGCAGCCTTTCGTCAGCGACCAAAGCCAATGAGGCGGACTGCCGGTCAAATTTGGTTGATCGAGCCCCACGTTCGGAGGAATGATGATATTGGCCGATCTCGGCCAGCGGAACCGGAGGCGCGGGGCGCGCATTTGCTGGCCGCGAGACGGATCGGGCGCCGTGACGCAGCGGTTTCAATGCGCAAATTGACCGGTTCGACGGCCCCATTGGGGATGGCGGCGAGGACGGAATTCGACGATGAGGTTTGGTCGGTTTGTTTGGATAGTTGTTCTGGCGTGCGCCGCCGCGGCCGCCTACGGGATCTATGCGCCCGACGCGACGGACCGCTGGGCGCCGGCCGCCGGGAGATTGGCGCGTCAATTGCATGACCGGATCTGGACGCCTCCGAGCGCGGCAGAGGCGGTCGCCGGACAGGCGCCGATTCGGGTCTCCGTGACGCCGGTCAAGCGAGCGGATTTTCCGCTCGACCTCGAAGGCCTCGGGCAGGTCCAGGCCTACAATACGGTGACGGTGCGCGCGCGCGTCGACGGCCAGATCGTCAAGATCGGCTTCAAGGAAGGCCAGATGGTCAAGGAGGGCGATCTGCTGGCGCAAATCGATCCGCGGCCGTTTCAGGCCGCGCTCGATCAGGCGACCGCGAAGAAAGACCAGGACGAGGCCAATCTCGCCAACGCCAGGCTCGATCTGACCCGATACTCGACGCTCGCCAAGCAGAATTTCGCCACCCAGCAGCAACTCGACACGCAGAACTCGCTCGTCGCTCAACTGATCGCCTCGATCGCGGCGGATGCGGCGGCGATCGAGGCCGCCAAGGTCCAGCTGGACTACACGACGATTCGCGCGCCGATCGCCGGCCGCGTCGGATTCCGGCTCATCGACGAGGGCAATCTCGTCAGCGGCGCGCAGCAGACCGGGATCGTCACGATCGCGCAGTTGCAGCCGATCGCCGTCGTCTTCACCGCGCCGCAAGAGGAGGTCGATCGCATCAATCAGGCGCTGTCGTTCGGAGCGCCGGAAGTGACGGTCATGAACGCCGAAGGCGAGAAGCTCGCCGCCGGCCGGCTGACGATCAGCGACAACCAGGTCGACGCGTCGACCGGCACGATCAGGCTGAAGGCCGAATTCGAGAACAAGGACAACGCGCTGTGGCCGGGTCTGGCGGTCACGACGGCGCTGACCGCTCGGCGTCGACAAGAACGCCCTGGTCGTGCCGACCGAAGCCGTCCAGCACGGCCAGAACGGGCTCTTCGTCTACGTCGTCGACGATCAGAACCGCGCCGCCGTGCGGCCGGTGAAGGTCGCGCATCAGAACGCCGCGACCGCCGCGATCTCGGAAGGCCTGAAGGAGGGCGAGCGGGTCGTGACGGCGGGCGAGTTCCTGTTGCAGCCCGGCGCGCAGGTGGCGATCGACGCGGGAAGCGGGAGCTGAGCCGATGATCGGCGGCGTCTCCGCTCCCTTCATCCGCCGCCCCGTCGCCACGACGCTGATGATGGTGGCGATTCTGCTGGTCGGGCCTCGTCGCGTTTCCGTCTCTGCCGGTCGCGCCGCTGCCGCAGGTCGACTTTCCGACGATTTCGGTCACCGCGTCGCTGCCCGGCGCGTCGCCGGAAACGATGGCCGCTTCGGTCGCCCAGCCGCTCGAGCGGCAGATCGCGCAAATTCCCGGCGTCTCGCAGATGACCTCGACGAGCTCGCTCGGCGCGACGGCGATCACCGTTCAGTTCGATCTCGACCGCAACATCGACGCGGCCGCCAACGACATCCAGGCGGCGATCAACGCCGCCGCGGGCCAATTGCCCAAGGATCTGCCGAGCCCGCCGACCTACCGCAAGGTCAATCCGTCCGACACGCCGATCCTCATCCTGTCGGTTCACTCGGACGTCGCGCCGATCATCGAAGTCGACGACGCGGCCGAAAACATCCTCGCCCAGCACATCAGCCAGATCTCCGGCGTGTCGCTGGTGCGCGTCGGCGGCCAGCAGAAGCCGGCGATCCGCATCCAGATCGATCCGGCCAAGCTCGTCGAAAAGAACCTGCAGCTCGAGGACGTGCGCGCGCAGATCGGCATCGCGACGGTCGACAGTCCCAAGGGCGCGATCATCGGTCCCAACCAGTCGTTCACGATCTATCGACAACGACCAGCTGACCACGGCCAAGCCCTGGAACGACGTCATCATCGCCTACCGCAACGGGGCGCCGGTGCGCATCCGCGACATCGGCCAGGCGATCGCGGGCCCGGCGGACACGACCCAGGCGGCCTGGAGCAACGGCAAGCGCAGCGTCTTTCTCGTCGTGTTCAAGCAGCCGGGCGCGAATGTCATCAAGCACGGTCGAAGCCATCAAGGGGACCCTGGACGGTCTCCAGGCGTCGATCCCGCCGAGCATCCACGTCAAGGTCCTGTCGGACCGCACGACGACCATCCGCGCCTCGTTGCGCGACGTCGAATTCACGCTGATGCTGACCATCGCGCTGGTCGTGATGGTGATCTTCGTCTTCCTGCGCAACCTCTGGGCGACGATCATTCCGAGCGTCACCGTGCCGCTGGCGCTGCTCGGCGCCTGCGCGCTGATGTGGGCGGTGGGCTACAGCCTCGACAATCTGTCGCTGATGGCGTTCACCATCGCCGTCGGCTTCGTCGTCGACGACGCGATCGTGATGCTGGAGAACATCACGCGCCACATCGAGGACGGCGAAAAGCCGTTCGAGGCGGCGCTCAAGGGCTCGAGCGAGATCGGCTTCACCATCATTTCGATCTCGGTCTCGCTGGTCGCGGTGCTGATCCCGCTGCTGATGATGAGCGGCATCATCGGCCGGCTGTTTCGCGAATTCTCGGTCACGATCGCGATGACGATCGTCGTGTCCGCGTTCGTCTCGCTGACGCTGACGCCGATGATGGCGTCGCGCTTTCTCAAGAGCCACGACGAGGAACGGCACGGACGGCTCTACAAGCTGAGCGAGAGGGGATTCGTCGCCTCGGCGCGCGGCTACGAGCGCGGCGTCGATTTCGTCCTGCGCCACCGCTTCGCGACGCTGATGACCTTCTTCGCCACCGTCGCCGCGACCGGCTATCTGTTCGTCATCATCCCCAAGGGATTCTTCCCGCAGCAGGACACCGGCATTCTGTTCGGAACGACCGAGGCGGCGCAGGACGTCTCGTTCCCCGAGATGTATAAGCTGCAGGAGCAGGCTGGCGCGATCGTGATGGCCGATCCGGCGGTCGACACGATGGCGATGGCGCTCGGCGCCGGCGTCGGCAATGCGGCGCAGAACAACGGCCGCATGTTCATCACGCTCAAGCCGCGCGACCAGCGCGACGTCAGCGCGTTCGAGGTGATCGCGCGGCTGCGTCCGAAGCTGGCCGAGGTCAAGGGCCTGCGGCATCTATCTGCAGGCGGCGCAGGACGTGACCGTCGGCGCGCGCTTCGCCAAGACGCAGTTCCAATACACCCTGCAGGACGCCAATCTCGACGAGCTCAACGCCTGGGCGCCCAAGATTCTCGACAAGCTGAAATCCCTGCCGGAACTGCGCGACGTCGCGACCGATCAGCAGGACGCCGGCACGACGCTGACGCTGAAGATCGATCGCGACATGGCCTCGCGCTTCGGCATTCAGCCGCAACTGATCGACGACACGCTCTACGACGCGTTCGGCCAGCGGCAGGTCACGCAATATTTCACCCAGGTGAACACCTACGAGGTGATCGAGGAGGTGCTGCCGAGCCTTCAGGGCGATCCGGCGACGCTCGACAAGATCTACATCCGCTCGCCGAGCACCGGGCAGATGGTGCCCTTGAGCGCGTTCGCCAAATGGACGACCAATCCGGTCGCCGCCGCTGTCGATCAGCCACCAGGGCCAGTTCCCGGCGATGACCATCAGCTTCAATCTCGCGACGGGCGTGGCGCTGGGGACCGGCGACGGCCGCGATCCAGCAGCGCGGAACGGGAACTGCAATTGCCGCGCGGCCTGACGACGACGTTCCAGGGCAACGCGCAGGCGTTCCAGGATTCGCTGACGACCGTGCCGCTGCTGATCCTGGCGGCGCTGGTGACGTCTATCTGATCCTCGGCGTGCTCTATGAGAGCTTCATCCACCCGCTGACGATTCTGTCGACCCTGCCCTCGGCGGGCCTCGGGCGCGCTCGCGACGCTGATGCTGTTCGGCTACGAGTTCAGCCTGGTCGCGCTGATCGGCACGATCCTGCTGATCGGCATCGTCAAGAAGAACGGCATCATGATGGTCGACTTCGCGATCGCCGCCGAGCGCGACGAGGGCCTGTCGACCGACGGAGGCGATCCGCAAGGCGGCGCTGTTGCGCTTCCGCCCGATCATGATGACGACGATGGCGGCGATGCTCGGCGGCGTGCCGCTGATGCTGAGCCACGGCACCGGGCTCGGAACTGCGCCAGCCGCTCGGCTACACGATGGTCGGCGGCCTGCTCGTCAGCCAGGCGCTGACCCTGTTCACCACGCCGGTCATCTATCTCTATCTCGACCGGCTCTCGCACTGGCTGAGCGACGGGTCGGGCAAAGCCAGGCCGCCGGCGCCGAAGCCGGAGCGCAAGCCGGCCTGGACCCGCGAACGCCCCGAAGCGGCGGAGTGAGGCGATTTCGGCGTGATCGGCGCCCGTGGCGGGGCGTTCACTGGCAATTCGCATGATTCGCGCGCACGGTATTATGGTGATGGGGGACGGCGCGCCGATCCCGCCGGCGCGTGTGAAACCCGGAGCCTGCCCTCGGGCAGCCCGAAGGGGAGACGTTATATGTATCCGATAGGGCTTGACCTGAGGGTCCGGCGCAACAGGAACGACGCGGCCGACGCGGCGGCGATTTGCGAGACGGCGGGTCGGCCGGCCAGCCGGTTCGGACAATTTCCTCGCCGCGCCGGAGACCAGGACCCGCCGGCTCCACGCCCTCAAGCGCAGGCCCAAGCCAAAGGACGTTTGAGCGACCGCGGCCGAAAAGTAACATGCACTGTCACCGTGACCGCGGAGAGGCGTCATATTGGCCGGATGCCGAAGGATTTGGCTTAAGCACCGCCTCTTAAGCAAGATAAGCCTATGGAAGATGATACGCAAAAAATCTGGCGGTATATGGACTTTGCAAAGTTCATTTCCTTGCTTGCTAATGAAGCCTTGTTTTTTCCATGCCCGTCTAGGTTTAATGACCCATTTGAAGCGCATAAACCAAGAAGTGAGGTGGACGCATTGTCGAAGATGCTACAGCAATCGTATATCGATCAAGTAGCTCAAAGAAATAGACTTTTGGAATTGCGGCCTGACGCGGACTTAAGTGCCATTGATCGGTCACTTGAAAACTTTCGTGAAATTGCAAAAAACGGGTTTAAAATAGCCACTCAAAGGTTTGGAGTAAGTTGCTGGCATAAAAGTGAGTACGAAAGCGAAGCTATGTGGAAGATTTATTCACAACTAGGGCAAGGTATTGCGATTGAGTGAACAGTTAAACAACTGCGGGGATCGCTATTAAATAGAGAAGACTTGGTGATCGATAGCGTGCGTTATGTGGACTTCGATAATGAGCCCATAGATAGGGGGCACAAGCATTATGGGTTGTTCCAGAAAAGAAAATCGTTTGAGCATGAAAAAGAATTGCGCGCGACGATACCGCTTGAAGAAAGTGACTATGCAAAGGGAGCCTTTGTAAGGTGTGATTTAAACGAATTGATCAATAGTATTCATGTTTCACCGTTTGTGGACGAATATATAAAGGAGGCTATTGATAAGCTTTGCTCAGGCAAAATTCAGATCGTCAGTAAGCCTGTGATTTACTCGTCGCTGTTTAATAAACCTGCTTATGGGATGGAGATTGCTTTGGTTAGTGAAGGGACTTGAGTGAGCAAAATTCAAGCCAACTAGCGCGCCCCGGCGGGATCATCTCGGTGGTGATTTGCCAGGCTCGCCGACGACAGGCGAAAACGCGCTTAGTTCGCAACTGGGGTTCTGCTGCAACATTGACTCCGCTACTTTGCTGTGGGCGCATTGATCGATGTGGTCGTATGGGCCGGCCACGAAAGATACGCGACCCGCAACATAGATCACCAGCCACCATTTGGCCTTGCTCGGAACAAAACGCTCCTGCGAGCATGTGACCGTGCGCAAGCCCTCAGGGGTATGCCGGAACTCTTCCAGATCGATATTTGCGATTCGACATCCAAGCGCCTGATAGACCTCCATCTCGGCCATTGAGACGCTCTGCTCCGGGGTCTGGCCGCCCTGTTCCCAAAGGGCCAAGTAATCCTTACCGCAGGCCGCGATGTAACGCCGGATCTCGACCTGAACGGCGTTCTCTACCCCGTCGTGGGGTGTCGGAAAGCGCTTGAGGCAGTCGACCAAGCGCTGCTTCGCAGCCGTGAGATCGTTGGACCACTCGGGACCGCCGACGGTAGGCTGGGCCTGCTGGGCGGTTGCGTCCGATGGAGGCGCTGAAACCGGCAAATGTTGAGGGTCATAATTTCTATCGGGCAGCGGCTCGTTCTTCGCCCAAGAAATTCTGCCGACGCAAGACGCTGCGTTTTCGATGACGTCGGTACCGGCTTTGTGAATATTATAAACCCTCTCCTTGTAAAAAGAGGTACCGTTCTTTTCTGTGACCGTTCCGACCATCTTCACGTCGTTTCGGTTAACCAGTGAGCCGGTCCATGATATTGAATCGTGTGTGGACTGATCGGAAATCCAATACTGACTAGCGCGATCGTAGTATTTTCCTTTTGAACTGTAATGGACGATCTGCCAATCGCCATTATTTCTGACAACGTGGATTTGAACGATTGGATCGCTCCCGCCCCCTCCCGAAATAGGAAAGCAGATTAGGTCAACTGCTTGCGACCGAGCCGCGCAAACACTTGATGCGATAGTCAGAAGGGCGACAAACACAGAACTGCATTGCGTTAGCAGTCGACGTTCCCATGCGGCAGACTTAATTTGACTGGTCAGGATATACAAAATGATCCGCGACTTTATGCGCCTTGTCACGAAGCAAATCAATCGCATTGAGGATTACGGTGATGGGGTGGACGGCGCCCCGAACGGCATCATCGTGCCAAGATGGTCGTTGTCACCAACCCATCTGAAGGGAAGCCGTCCATGGGCAAGTCTATCCGGAATTTCGCCGCTGTCAGGGGGGTCGGGCTCGATCTGGCGAAAAAGGTCTTTCAGGTTCACGCCGTCGATGCGAAGGGCGAGGTCGTCGTTGCGCGCAAGCTGGCGCGCGGGCGGCTCGTCGCTTTTTTCGCCGAATTGCCGCCGTGCGAGGTGAGTATAACGGTGACACGCACTTAATTCCCTTTTTGCTGGATGCACTCCTCATGCCGCAACAGCTCTGACTTCATATGCCAGAGGCCCGAGAAAACGGGCGGTTCCAATGACAGTGCATTAAACTACGCCGGCGAAGCGTTGTCGTGAGTAAATTGCACTGTCACCGGAACCCCGGAACCCGCCCTTCAGGATCGGCCCCGCGCGTCCGGAGAACGACGGAAACCGGCCCTTCAGATTCCATGGACCATAGTCGCCTGCGCCGCGTAGGGTCGCTTAGAAGCGGCGCACCGTCTCACAGGCCAAAGGGAATTGCTCGCCGCCACGCAATCGGCTTAGACGACTGGCGCACGAGCGCACCGCAGCACCGGCAATTTGTCCAAGGAAGCATTCGCCTATGAAGGCGTCATTTCAAACGGTCGATGTCTTCACCGACAGGCAGTTCGGCGGCAACCCTGTGGCGGTCATTCCCGATGCGCGCGGTCTTTCCGACGCTCAGATGCAGGCCATCGCCAACGAGTTCAATCTCGCGGAGACGACTTTCGTGTCGCCTCCGGCCGATTCTGCGAACACCGCTCGTGTCCGGATTTTTACGCCTCGCGCCGAGATGCCGTTCGCGGGTCATCCCAACGTCGGCACGGCGTTCGTCCTGGCGCATCAGGACAGGGTTTGCGGCGTCCCTTTCGATCGCGGGAACATGATCTTCGAGGAGATCGCCGGACTCGTCCGAATGACGATCGACACTGTCGATGGTCTTGTCGCGGGAGCGTCTCTGGCCGCGCCCCAGCAATTCCGGATCATTCGCGATTTCGACGTGGCGATGATCGCGCAAGCGTGCTCGCTCGAGCCGTCGGATATCGAGCTGCGCCGGCATCCGCCCTGCCTTGCCAGCTGCGGCGCGCCATTCGTTATCGCCGAAGTGCGTGATCGAGCCGCGTTGCGGCGGGCGCAACAGCGCCTGGATGTCTTCCTGGCGCATTTGCCGCGCGACGAGGTGACCGGAATTCATCTGTATGTCGAGGAGGCGGAAGGGGGCGCCGACTTTCAATCGCGAATGTTCGCGCCGTTGCATGGGGTGTTCGAGGACCCTGCGACCGGCAGCGCAAATGTCGCCCTTATCGGCCTCATTGCCCATTTGCGGCCTGAATTCCTCCCTGCGCTTGACGGCCGCCATTGGCCAGGGCGTCGATCTGGGACGACCGAGCCTGCTGAGGGCCGTCGCGGAAAAGGTCGACGGCGCAGTCACCGGGACATTCATCGGCGGCGGCTGCAAGCCGGTGATGTCCGGCTGGATCGACCTCCAATAGCGCTTCCTAACGCTTCCCGAACGACTTGCCGGCTGATCGGGCGTCCTGGCGTCGCAGCCGCTTCGTCCGCCATCCCGCCGGCTCCCGGCGTTCGGCCGACGGCCGCTCCCCGCCCTTGCCGCCCTTTGAGATCCGCCCCATCCCCGTAATCCCGCAAGCAGGGACGCAAGCCCAAGGGCCATGTCGCAGAGGTCGAGGCAAAATGGTAAAGACGGCCGTGTATCCGTAGTACGGCTCTTCCGACGCAGCGGCAGTCCCAAACTGCGATCGGTCGTCGTCATGGCGCCGATTGTTGGGCTGCTGAAACCAGCGGGTTCTCGCCATGCCGATCATGCGCTTCATAAACAAGGTTCCAGGCGGCCTGATGATCGTGCCGCTGTTCATCGGCATGCTCATCAACACGTTCGCGCCGGGCCTCTTGAAGATTGGCGGCTTTACCGAAGGCCTCAGCAACACCGGCTACAATACTGTGCTCGGCATGTACCTGTTTGCGGTCGGGACGAAAATGACGCTCAACGCCGCGCCGCGCATGCTCAAACGCGGCTTTGGAATCATGGCCGCCAAGCTCATCGTGGCGATGAGCGTGGCGCTCGCCGTCGCCAAACTGTTCGACGGCAACTTCTTTGGCTTCAGCACTTTGGCGCTGATGGTCGCGCTCAGCGACACCAATGGCGGCATGTTCATGGCGCTGACCAGCGTCATGGGCGACAAGGAGGATGCTGGGACCTACGTGCCGCAGAGCATCGAGACGGGGCCGTTCATCACCATGCTTTTCCTGGTGGGCGCGGGCCTCGCCAACATTCCCTGGATCGCGATGGTCTCGGTGATCGCGCCGATCTTCGTGGGCGCGGTCCTCGGCAACCTCGACCGCGAATTGCGCGATTTCTTCGCAAAGCACGAGCCGATCATTGTGCCGTTCATGGCGTTTACGCTGGGCCAGAACATCAACCTGGGCAATGTCGTCTCGGCCGGGCCTGCCGGCATTGCGCTCGGCTTCTTCGTCTGCGCGGCCACCGGCGCAGCCTGCATTCTGGCTGACCGGGCGCTCGGCGGTTCGGGCGTCGCCGGCGCGGCCGCGTCGAGCACCGCCGGCAACGCCGCCGCCGCGCCGAAGGCGATCGCGATCGCCGACCCCTCCTACGCCGCCATCGCGCCGATTGCGACGGTGCAGGTGGCGGCATCGGTGATCGTGACGGCGATCCTGACGCCGATCCTCACGTCGTGGATGCGCCGGCGCGTCGACCGCGAGCGCAGCGCGCTCGTCGGGGAGGGCGCCGCCATTGTCGACGCGCCGACGAATTTCAAGGCGCGGGGGTGACGCCTTAACCCGATCCCCGAGAGCGTGACTGGAACTGTCGCTTGCGACGTACTGCGGACGGAGCACACCGCGGCTGTTTTTTCTGAAAATCAATTTTTCTCGACAATCGCTTTGAGAAAATCAGAAAGCCGTGCTATGGTCATCCTCGTCGCTGATCAACGCGCGCCTGTCGCGCCGGGGGCAGCGGCCGCTTTAAGCCTTCAGGCGGGCGAGTTGACACGCTGAACAACGGCGAGGGGCGCGAAGTCTTAAGCTCTCGGCATGGTTTGGGGCTGGCGCCGTCGCCGCTCGGATTCGAAACCGGAATCGGTTCCGAGCGGCCGCCCATGCCGGGACGTCTTGAGCGGAGCCCAGTCCGGCGCCCGGGCCTTGTCCCCTTTTGCGGGGATGATTCCGGGGGCGAAGCGCAGCTCACGGGTCTAAGCAAAGGCAAGCGGCCGACGAATCGGCGCCAGATGGCGCCGCAAGCGATTGAAAAGACGCAATCCGCGACCCAAAACGGCGCCAGCCCCCCTAGCGGAACTTAAAAGACGGATCGGGGTTCGAGAAACGGACGTAACGCCCCAGCCGATCGATCGTCGTCACGCCCGCCATCGACGGCGCGCCGGGCGCCGCAGCCAAGGCCGAGGTCCGGAGTCCCGCGGCCTCGGGATCGCCACGCTTCGCTCGCGATGACGGCGGCCCAACGGAAGCGCTCGGGAGCTGCGACGTTGCGCAATTCGGCGCCCAAGCGATTGAAACCGTTGGACCGCTTACAAAGCTGACGCCCCATCGAGCCCCGCGCACACCGAGCGCGGCGCCCTTCCGGCGGCGCCCGAGGGCGACGGCGGGCGTGCTTTCCCCGCCGAGCGCAGGGGGCGACGGCGACAGGCAAGCCGATCGCCGGAAGCGCGACTTACTCGGCCGCCTCCGCGAGCGCGGGATAATCGACATAGCCTTCCGCGCCTTCGGAGTAGAAGGTCGCGGCGTTCCAGCGGTTCAGCGGCGCCTTGAGCTTGAGACGGTGCGGCAGATCGGGATTGGCGATGAACAATTTGCCGAACGCGACCGCGTCCGCCTCGCCCGCGGCCAGCGTCTCCGCCGCGCTTTCGGGGGTGAAGCCCTCGTTGGCGACATAGACTCCGCCGAACGCCTTTTTGAGCGCTGGACCGAGCCGCGGCTCCTTGAGGGATTCCCGGGCGCAGATGAAGGCGATCTTCCTCTTCCCGAGCTCGCGCGCGACATAGCCGAACGTCGAGGCAAGGTCGCTGTCGCCCATGTCATGGGCGTCGCCGCGCGGCGCCAGATGCATGCCGACGCGGCCCGGACCCCATACCGAGACGACGGCGTCGGTCACCTCGAGCATCAGGCGGGCGCGATTTTCCAGCGGTCCGCCGTAGCGATCGGTTCGCTTGTTGCTGCCGTCCTGCAGGAACTGGTCGAGCAGATAGCCGTTCGCGCCATGGATTTCCACGCCGTCGAAGCCCGCGGCCTTGGCGTTCCGGGCCCCCTCGCGGAACGCCTCGACGACGCCCGCGACCTCCTCGGTCTCCAGCGCCCGCGGGACCACGTAGGGCCGTTCGGGACGCAACAGGCTCACATGACCCTTCGGCGCGATGGCGCTGGGCGCGACCGGAAGCGCGCCGCCGTGATAGCTCGGATCGGAGATGCGGCCGACATGCCAAAGCTGCATCAGCATCCGGCCGCCGGCCGCGTGAACGCCCTCGGTTATGCGACGCCAGCCGTCGACCTGCTCCTCGGACCAGACGCCCGGCGTGTGCGGATAACCGACGCCCATCGGGGTCACCGACGTCGCCTCGGAGGTGATCAGGCCCGCGCCGGCGCGCTGGACGTAATAGTCGCGCATCAAGGCGTTGGGAACCCGGCCGGGCCCGCTCGAACGGTTGCGCGTCAGCGGCGCCATGAAGATGCGGTTGGGAAGATGAAGGTCGCCGATGATGATCGGATCGAAGAGCGTTGGCATGAGCGGATTTGTCCTTGCTGGACCCGGACGGGTCAGACCGAGATAGGCGATATGCTGCACTGCGGCAAGGTGGCCGTGAGCGCGGAGGGGTTCCGCATCGGCGAGGCTTCGGGGCGAATTGGGTTCTGATTCACAGGCCTCGGCCAACTGCGCCGGCATGCCGGGCTCGGCTGGAATCTCGCGCCATCCGCTCAATGCGTCTGCTCGCATGGCCGTCCGAGCTCGCCCGAGACAGATCCGTCGTCGTTTCACCGCCGCGGATGACATTAGGCGTGATCGACCTTAGCGTCCGGGTTTGGGAGCCATGCTCCTATCGATCGACGCCCATCCAGCGGCGCTGAATCTCATCGGGAGGAATTCATGAAAGCGGAGAGAATCGCGATAACGCGCATGATCCGAAACCTGGCGCTCGCAAGCGCCGCGATCGGGCTGCTCGCCGGAATCGCCCCGGCTTTGGCGGCCGACAAGGTGATCGTCGGGTTGATCACGAAGACCAACACCAACGCGTTTTTCGCCAAGATGAAGGATGGCGCGGAAGCCAAAGCAAAGGAACTCGGCGTTGATCTTCACACTTACGCCGGCAAGTTCGACGGCGATAATGATTTGCAAGTGGCGGCGGTCGAAAATTTGATGAACCTCGGGGCCAAGGGCATCCTGATCACCCCGAGCGACACAAAAGCCATCGTGCCCGTCATCGAACGCGCTCGCGCCGCCGGCATCTTGGTCATCGCCCTGGATACGCCTCTCGACCCCGCCAACGCCGCCGACGCCACTTTCGCTACCGACAATGTGAAGGCCGGCGTGCTGATTGGCGAATGGGCCCGCAAGACCTTGGGCGACAAGGCGAAAGACGCGCATGTCGCCTTCATCGACGCTCTTCCCGATCAGCCGACCGTCGATCGTCAGCGCGATCAGGGGTTCATGAAAGGCTTTGGCATCGACATCGCGAACCCCAAACAATACGGGCACGAGACCGACAAACGCATCGTCGGACACCAGTGGGGCAAGGGATCTGAAGAAGGCGGCCGCGCCGGCATGGAAACGCTGCTCCAGAAGGACCACGATATCAACGTCGTCTACACGATCAACGAACCTACCGCGGCAGGCGCATACGCCGCGCTGAAAGCGGCGGGTAAGGGAACGGGCGTCCTGGTCGTCTCGGTCGACGGCGGTTGCCCCGGCGTCAAGAACGTGCGGGAGGGCCTGATCGGCGCGACCTCGCAGCAATATCCGCTGTTGATGGCTTCTCTTGGCGTGCAGGCGGCGGCCGATTTCGCCAAGACCGGCGCCAAGCCGAAGCCCACTCCGGGCCTCGACTTCTTCGACACCGGCGTTTCGCTCGTCACCGACAAGCCGGTTCCCGGCGTCGACTCCATCACTTCGGCCGAGGGACTCAAGAAATGTTGGGGCTGAGACGCGGCCTCCCGGCGTCCTGAGGCCCAACATCGGGGCGGGCGGCCGTTTCAGGTCGCCCGCTCATTGCCGCGCGGCCTGGAGAAACGCCCCGCGCGTCAGGGATTTCTCCCCCGCGATCTTTCCACGCGCGTTGCCCTTGGCGCATGCGCGGAACAGGCCAAGAAGAAGCGATATGAAACCCGGCTATCTCATCGGTCTCGACTACGGCACGCTGTCCGCGCGCGGGGTGCTGGTCGACGCGGTCACTGGCAAGATTGAAGCGAGCCACACCCACGCCTACCGCCATGGCGTGATGAGCGAAGCCTTGCCCGACGGCGCGAAATTGCCGCCATTCTGGGCGTTGCAGAATGCGCCCGACTATACCGAGGCGGCCGAAGCGATCCTCGGCGCGATCGGCCGGGGCAGGATCGTGCACGGAATTGGGCTTGGCTTTACGGCGAGTTCGCCGCTTCCGGCGCGAGCCGACGGCGCGCCTTTGTCGGTTCTGCATCCGGGCGATCGGCACGCCTATGTCAAGCTCTGGAAACATCAGGCGGCGCAGCCCTGGGCGGCGCGCATCAACGCCGCCGGCGGCGAATTTCTCGAAGGGTTCGGGGGCAAACTCTCGGCGGAATGGCTGCTCGCCAAAGCGGCGCAGATCGCCGAGGAGGCGCCGGAATTGTGGGCCGAGACGGATCGATTCATCGAGGCCGGGGATTGGCTCGTATGGCGCCTGACAGGCATTGAGGCGCGAAGCCTCGGGTTGGCCGCCTACAAGGCGCAATATGCGCCGGGGGTCGGTTACCCCGAGGGCATAGTCCCTCGTTTGCGGGAGAAGTTGCGGGACCCGATTCCTGTCGGTCGCGCCGCCGGCGGCCTGACCGCTTGGTGGCGGGAGCGCGCCGGCGTCCTCGGCGACGCGGTCGTCGCCGTCGCGGTCATTGACTCGCACGTCGTCATGCCCGCGGTCGGAGCCGTCGAACCCGGCGCGCTGGTCGGGGCGCTCGGAACATCGGCCGTGTTCCTGCTCCTCGACGATCGCCAACGTCCGCTCCCGTTCGGAATCGAAGGCGTAGCCAAGGATGGGGTGCTGCCGGGGTTATGGTGTTACGAAGCCGGCCAGGCGGCCTTTGGCGACACCCTGGACTGGTTCGTTCGCACCTTTCCAAGACATCCCGATCCGAACACGAACTTCGCCGAATACAACGCCGCCGCGGCTCGATTGGCGCCAGGCGAGAACCAACTCGTGGCGCTCGACTGGTGGAATGGCTGCCGCGTCCCTTTGGGCGATTCCTCTCTTAGCGGCCTGCTGGTCGGCTTGAACCTGAGGACCACCGCGGCTGGCGTCTATCGCGCCCTGCTCGAGTCGCTGTGCTACGGAACGCGAACCATCGTCGAGCATCTGGGCGCCGGAGGCGCGCCGCTCGACCGGATCTTGCTGACCAGCGGCCTGTCGCAAAAGAATCCATTGCTGATGCAGCTCATGGCGGACGTGCTTGGGCGAGAGGTCCTCGTGCCGCAAATCGATCACGCGACCGCGGTCGGCGCTGCGATCCACGGCGCCGTAGCGGCGGGCGTGATCGACGACTACGCCGAAGGCGCAAAGAGGTATGGGGCCAGGAGCTTCCTCAAATACAAGACCGTTCCCGCCGCCGCAGCCGCCTACGAACATCTCTACAAGCAATATTGCGCGCTCAGCGGCGACGAGTCCGTCCGGCAGACGATGCATGCGATCAGCGCCTGATCCTTCCGGCCCGGCGCATCGCGATGGCCGCGCTGGCGGAGGAGGTCCTTGCTCAAACCGGATGGCCCGAGTATTTTCAGACTGCGGGCCCCGCCTCGACAATTTTAGCAGCGAGCGGGATTTGCCCGAGAAGATTTCGCGGCTGGCGGGCGCCGCAACGTTGATGATTTGGCCGCGGGTCAGATGAAACGCCACGCGGGGGAAACGAATGCCCTTGGAAATTATCGGCCCAGGCTTCGGTCGAACGGGAACGAATTCGCTGAAACTCGCGCTTGAGCAATTGGGCTTCGGGCCTTGCCATCACATGTTCGAGGTCAGGGATCATCCTGAGCAACTCCCAAATTGGGTCGCCGCGGCGCGGGGCGAGGCGGTCGACTGGGACGACGTCTTCCGCGGCTACAGGTCACAGGTCGACTGGCCAGGCGCACGATATTGGCGCGAGCTCGCGCGACATTATCCCAAGGCGAAGGTGATCCTTACGGTGCGCGATCCGGACGAATGGTTCGACAGCGTGCAGGCCACGATCGCGCCCTTCATCGCCGCTCGCGGAACGCATCCCTCGCCGCACGCGAACGCGATCGCCGAGATGGGCCATGAGGCGGTCGCGGTGCAGGTCTTCGGTGACCGTCTTTCGGATCGCGATCACGCGACCCGGATCTTTAGCAGGCATATCGCTGAGGTTCAGTCCGAAATTCCCTCCGACCGCCTGCTGACGTTCGATTTGCGCGACGGCTGGAACCCGCTCTGCGATTTCCTCGGAGTTGAGGCCCCCGACGTTCCGTTTCCCAAGACCAATTCTTCGAAACAGTTCGTCGACGACGAGTGGAAGGAAGGGCGGGGCATACCCTCTCCAACGTGAGGATGCTCGAATTTCGCGAACTCCAATACTGAATGCGCCGGGTTTCGCGCCCGAATATCCACCAAGCGCAAGTTTCGGCTGTTGCGCTTCTGATGACTGGAGATGGAGAGGAGGAAGGAGAACGAATGGCCAGCAATTTCCGGATCGCGACCGAGATCGGACCTGACAAAGCTGTCTGGGGTTCCAGCCGCTGGATGAGCCATCCTCCTTCGACCGGCGCGAGACAGCTCACGGTCCTCGACGCGACTGTCGTGCCGGGCCAAGCCCACAGCTTTCACAAGCATCCCGATCAAGAAGAGGTAATGTATGTGGCCGCCGGCAAGGTCGAACAATGGGTCGACCGGGAGAAACGGATTCTCGGCGCGGGCGACGCGGCGTTCATCCCGGCCGGCATGGTCCATGCGACGTTCAACGTTGGTCAGGAAGACGCCCGGCTTCTCGTGATCTTCGGTCCATGTATAGGCGACGGCTTCGAGGCGGTCGATGTTTCCGGCGAGGCCCCGTGGAAGGATCTCAGGAGTTAGCCGGGCGGCGCTAGAACCTGTCCCCTCCCGCACGCTCCGATCGATGGGGCTATCTTCATTCCGGCAGTCCGGCCCTCCGCAGGCCGTCCGCCCACCGATCGAAATCTTGCGGCCGTCGGATGGGCAATAGCTCTTTGAGATTGGATATCCTCAGGTTCGGATTGAGCTGACGCAAGCGCGCCATGGCTTTCTCGGCTTCAGGAATCTTACCCGCTAGCGCGCCGCTGGCCGCCGCGACGCATGTTCCGATGAAGAAATTTGGTTGCTCCCGTAAAGCCGTTTCCGCCCATGACAATGCCTTGTCGTAACGACCAGACAAAAAGTGAGCGAATGCGGTGGCGGTCTGCATGGCGAACATCTGAGGATCCTGGGGGCTGAGGCGAATTGCGCGGGCGGCGTGCTCGATCGCGGTCTCCGGCTCGCCAAGCCAGGCTTGGGTCAGGGCGCTGAACTGCCACGCCCATGCCAGGTTCGGATTGAGCGCCAGACCCTTATCGATCAGCGCAGCGCCGTCATCCAGGTTGCCGACAACGACGACGAGCGCAAACCCCGCGTTACACAGCGCGATCGCGTCGTCCCGCCCAAAGTCCGCGGCTCGCAGAGCCAGCCGGTCGGTTTCGGCAATCTCCCGCTCGCGATCGGCGACCCAGCCGAACCCCTTGCGCTGCAGATAGCATCGCGCAGCCATCCCATAGGCCGAAGCGAAATGGGGATCGAGCTCCATCGCCCGGGAGAATAGGGCCAGCGCCTCTTCGTTGCCTGCTTTGGTCAATTGATAAAAGGCGGCCATGCCGCGCAGAAAATAGTCATAAGCATCGAGACTCTCGGTCGGCTTGCGCGTCGCCCGTTCAATCTCGGCTTGTTCCAGCTTGGGCGCGATGGCGCCCACGACGCTCGCGGTCACCTGATCCTGCAGATCGAAGATGTCGGCCAATTCGCCGTCGAAACGCTCGGCCCACAGATGCGCGCCCGTCGAAGCACTGATGAGCTGCCCGGTGATGCGCACGCGCGCGCCCGCCTTCCGCACGCTGCCTTCGAGCACGTAGCGGACGCCGAGTTCGCGCCCGACCACCTTCACGTCCACCGCGCGTCCCTTGTAGGTGAAGCTCGAATTCCGGGCGATGACGAACAGCCAGCGCAATCGCGACAGCGCGGTGGTGATGTCCTCCGCTATTCCGTCGGCGAAATAATCCTGCTCGGGATCGCCGCTCATGTTCTGGAACGGCAAGACCGCGATCGAGGGCTTGTCGGGCAGCGCGGGCCCAGACGAGCTTTTATCCGGGGCGGCGGGCGCCGCTGACGCAATAGGATTCGCCTGGGATGGGACGCCGACCCGCAGCGAATAGATTCGCACGGGGTCAGCGATGTTCTTGAGCCGGGTCTGACCCAGATCGTTGACCTCGAGATCGAGCCGCGCTTTGACCTGCCGGTAGGCGTCTTCGGACAGACAGATCGCGCCGGGCGCGGCGAGACCCTCAAGGCGCGCTGCGATGTTGACGCCGTCGCCCATCAGATCGCCGTCGCTCTCTTCGACCACGTCGCCCAAATGGATGCCGATCCGGAACTCGATCCGGCGCTCCGCCGGCACGCCGGCGTTGCGTTCAACCATGGCGTTCTGGACCTCGACGGCGCAGCGCACGGCGTCGACCACGCTGCGGAACTCGACCAGCGCCCCGTCGCCGGTGCGCTTGACCACCCGCCCGTTGTGCACGGCGACGGTCGGGTCGATCAGATCGCTGCGCAGCGCGCGGAGCCGCGCGAGCGTGCGGTCTTCGTCGGCGCCGGTCAGGCGGCTGAACCCGACGACGTCGGCCGCCAGGATCGCGGCAAGCTTCCGGGTTTCGGTCATCGCACGCCTCCGACCGCCGCAAGCTTAGCACGAAGCGCCGGATTGCTCGAACCAACAAAGAGCAATTTACGGGGCCGCGAAACTGCGCGCGATCAGCGCCGGGCCGGCTTAAGCCGGCCCGGCCGCAGCCCAACGCCAGGACTATTGTTGCGACAAGACGGAGAGCGATCGCTCCCCGTCAACGCCCCGGCCACTCGAGGCTAAGCGACGTCCTCCTTGATCGCGACCATGTCGTACTGCCCTCGCGTCCAGACGACCTCCGTCAACGTCCCCCGGTCGCCGTCGCGGCTTTTTTCGCGGCTTCAACGCGCTTGACGGTATCCCAGATATTTTAACGTGAATCCAGATTGGTCGCGCGGGGAACCGATGAGAGAGCTGATTTTAGCTCAATCATTTCAATTTCTTACAAGATTTGCTTTCGAACAAGAGAAGGTCGTGCTATGCTGGTTTTTTATAGCCGCGTGGCATGGGAAGCCGCCTTGTCGCGCCGTGTCTCAAAAGCGTCGCCTCGCCGGTGTTCCAGACATTGAGCGGCAAAATCATATCAACATCGAAGATTAGTTATTATATGCGCAAGCGCCAAGGAGGCCAGAACACCGCGCGGCGGCGCCAGAGGCGCGGGTCGGCCCATAATGGCGCCGTAAGCCTTTGAAACCATGGAATCCGCGACCGGGAATGGCGGCCGCAGCGGCCAGGCGGTGCCCAATTGCGGAACTTGGCGCCCGAGTGATTGAAGTCGCGCGGTCAGCGACCAATGCGGCGCCTCGCCCGGCGATCGATGTTCAGGTCTTCGCCGCCGCGCGATGACGCTGGCGCGCCTTGGCGAGCGCGGCCGCGCCGAGCGCGGTGGCGGCGTCGACGATCCGGGCGTATTCGCCCTGAAGATGGGCGAGCGACAGGGCGTGCGCGTCCTCGGCCGGCCAGCGCTTTCCCCTCGGATCGATGGTGTCGACCGCCCAGCAGGCGTCGGCGACCACGAACGCCGAATAGCCGAGATCGCCGGCATGGCGCGCGGTCGCTTCGAGCCCATTCGGGGTCAGAGCGCCGCACAGCACCAGCGTCGTCGCGCCGATGTCGTCGAGCAGGGCTTCGAGGCCGGTGCCGACGAAGGCGCTGTTGGCGGTCTTGCCGATCACCCTCTCGCCTTCGAGCGGCGCTGCGCATGGCTTGAACCGGCGCCCCGGCGAGCCGGGCGCGTAAGGCGAGCCCGGCTCGATCGAATCGTGGCGGACATGGACGAGCGGCAGGCCCTCCGCCCGCCAGGCGGCGATCAGCGCCGCGATCTTCGCCTCGGCGTCGGGGTTGTCGCGCGGCCCCCAACGCGGATCGTCGAGCGCGTCCTGCACGGCGATGACGATCAGCGTCGCGTCCGCGGGCAGGCGCATCGGCGTCACGGCCGCCGGGGCGCGAGCGCCCAATAGTCGAGATCGAGCACGACGCTCGGGTCGTAGCCCTCGCCCTGGCGCAAGGGGAAGTCGGCGCAGGGGCGGTTCTTGGTCGCGACCGTGCGCAGCCTCAAGGCCCCGACGTCGTCGCGGCCCGGCAGCGCGGCGGTCTCGATGATTTGGCTCCAGGCGAACACCGTGTCGCCCGCGAACAGCGGCGCCACATGCCGGCCGCCGTTGATCGCCGCGACGTGGAACGCGTTGGCGAGCCCGTTGAAGCTCAACGCCCGCGCGAGCGAGATGACATGGCCGCCATAGACGAGCCGGCGCCCGAACCGCCCCTGCGCCCTCGCTGAACTGGTTGAAATGCACCTTGGCGGTGTTCTGGTAGAGCCGCGCCGCGATCATGTGCTCGGCCTCCTCGACGGTGATCCCGTCGACGTGGTCGATGTTTTCGCCCGCTGAATAGTCCTCGAACCGGCGCGACGAGCCGCTGAGGGCCTCGTCGAAGGCGGCGCGGTCGATGCGCGGACAGGCCGCGCCGAGATCGTCGACGCCGACCGCGTCCGGCAGTTTGGGCACATGCGCCTCGGGCGCGGCCGCGCGCGAATCGCGCTTTCTGACCATCACCCAGCGCACATAGTCGATCGCCGTCTCGCCGCGCTGGTTGGCGCCGCGCGACCGCACATAGACGACGCCGCTTTCCCGGTTGGAATTCTCCTTGAGGCCGATCACCTGCGAAACCGCCGACAAGGTGTCGCCGGGATAGACGGGCGTCAGGAATCGACCGTCGGCATAGCCGAGATTGGCGACCGCGTTGAGCGAGATATCGGCCACCGTCTTGCCGAACACGACATGGAAGGCGAGCAGGTCGTCGATCGGACTGGCGGGATAGCCGATCGCGCGGGCGAAGGTTTCCGCGCTCTGCGGCGCGAACCGCCCGCCGTAAAGCGCCGAATAGAGCGAGACGTCGCCGTCGCGCAGCGTCCGCGGCGTCGCGTGGCGGATCGTCTCGCCGATGCGGAAGTCTTCAAAGAAACGTCCGCCCGCCATTCCGGCGGCAACTTCCTCGGTCATGGCGCGTCAATAAAACAGCGGGGCGATGTCATCCTGGATGATCCATTGTATGAACATGATCCCCAGGAGCAGGATGATCGGCGAAATGTCGATGCCGCCCGTGTTGGGCAGGAAGTTGCGGATCGGCTTCAGCAGCGGTTCGGTCAGGGCGACGAACAGGTTCCAGATCGAACGGACGAAATCGTTGCGGATATTGACGACCCCGAAGGCGATGAGCCAGGACAGAACCGCTCCGGCGATGATAATGATTTTGTACAGGTCCAGAACCGTCAGGATCAGTTTTATCAGCGGAAGCATTTGTCCTCCTAAGCTCCGAAAGCCCAGTCCCCGCCGTCGCGAAACGCGGCCTAGATCGTCGCGTCGAAACCGTTGACAGGTCAGGGGAGCGCACGTAAACACCCGCGCGACGGGGCTGTAGCTCAGATGGGAGAGCGCTGCAATCGCACTGCAGAGGTCAGGGGTTCGAATCCCCTCAGCTCCACCAGGTAGTCCGCGCGAGCGACGGTAGTTTCCCCGGTTCCACAATCCTACGACATTATAAAGTGTTAGCGCGGCCAAGTACGGTCTGCGGCGGCTATTTGGCGGGGTCTGTCCGGCTTTTGCGCCGGAATGCGGCTCAGAGTCTCTGGCCCAAAATTCCGTTTCCCAAATGCGCCGGTTGGGCCTCGCAGGCACGGCGACGATCCTGACGGCGGCGCCGATCTCGAACCGAGACTTGCAAGCCGGCAGTGATGGATTGAGCCGATCGGTTTTCGTTCAAGCCTGCGCGGGCGCCTTGAGACCGAGCGCGGACCACTGATCCGACCAAGCCATCGGAAGGTCCATCAGGCGCTTGACGCCAAAGCCCCGGGGCAGCCGTCCGTCGATCGCCGCCTTGACGAGGGCCGGAGAAAGGAAGGCGAGCGACATCGTCAGGCGGAGCCAATCTCGGAATGAGAACTCGCAGGCCGCAGGTGATGGATTGAGCCGATCGGTTTTCGATCAAGCCTGGGCGGGCGCCTTGAGACCGAGCGCGGACCACTGATCCGACCAAGCCATCGGAAGGTCCATCAGGCGCTTGACGCCGAAGCCCCGCGGCAGCCGTCCGTCGATCGCCGCCTTGACGAGGGCGAAAGGAAGGCGAGCGACATCGTCAGGCGGATCGAGCGTTCGGTCTTCTTCTCGCGGGCGGCGATGGATTCGATCGTGTGGCTCGAATCTGTCGTCAGTTCGTCGAGCCAACGATGGGCGTCGCGCAGAGCATCGATAAGAACCGCGCGCGCTTTGGTTCGCATCGGGCGCACCGCAGCGGGTTGCTCGCCTTCCCCCTGAATGATCTCGCGCCGTCGATAGGGGGACGGCGGCGTCCAGGGAATGACCAGGACGCGATCCGGAGCGTCTCCGGTCATCCCTTCGGCAAACTGAATCTCCAATGTCGTGCGGCGGATCGTCACGCGCCCGACGGCCGCACGCAGGTCGAGGTCGAAGGCGCAGGACGACGAGGCGCTCGCGGTGGCGTCGATGCCGATAGCGGCTACATCGGCGCCGGGATGTCCGGAGACTCGCTGAATGCTCTGCCTTTCGATCGAACGCTCCAGATGATCCGAGGGCGCGGCGCCTCGCACCGCCTCGACGACCCGTCGTTCGATCTCCATCGCCGCAACGCGAACGAGGGACCCCGCATCTTCCTTGCGACCCTGTAGGATCGCCTGTGAGACATAGTAGCGGTATCGACGTCCGCCCTTGGTCGCGTGGCTCGGGCTCATCCGGTTGCCGCGATCGTCAAAGAGCTTGCCGGCAAGGAGGGCGTCAGAGTCTTGGCGCGAGCCTGCTCTGTGCTGGGCATGCTCCGCGAGCAAGCGCTGGACTTGGTCCCAGATCTCCTGATCGACGATCGGGTCATGAAGGCCTTCATGAACCTGGCCCTTGTGGGTCAGCCGCCCGACGTAGATCGGGTTCGACAGGATCTTGTAGAGATGCCCTCGGCTGATCAGGCCGCCGCCTGTCATCTTGCCCCTGCCGTCGGTTCGAATCGGCAGCCGGAGGTTCTCCTGGTCCAAAATAGCATTGAGCCGCACGACGCTGCCGATCTCGAGATAGCGCCGAAAGAGATCGCGCACGAAGGCGGCATGCTCCTCGACGACATGGAGCGCCCGGTTCTCGACCCGATAGCCGAGCGAAACCACGCCGCCCATACAGATGCCCTTCTTCTTGGAGGCGGCGATCTTGTCCCGGATGCGTTCGCCAGTGACTTCCCGCTCGAACTGGGCGAACGACAGGAGGACGTTTAATGTCAGCCGCCCCATGCTGGTCGTGGTGTTGAACGCCTGGGTGACCGAGACGAAGGACACCTGATGCTCGTCGAAGAGCTCGACCAGCTTGGCGAAGTCGGCGAGCGACCGGGTCAGCCGGTCGACCTTGTAGACGACGATGACGTCGATCCGTCTCGCCTGAACAGCATCGAGCAGTTTCTTGAGAGCGGGCCTCTCCATCGACCCGCCTGAGAAGCCGCCGTCATCGTAGCGGTCCCGCATCAGCCTCCAGCCTTCGTGGGCCTGGCTCTTGATGTAGGCCTCTGATGCTTCCCGCTGGTTGTCGAGCGAGTTGAACTCCTGCTCCAAGCCGTGCTCGGTCGAGACGCGGGTATAGACGGCGCAGCGCAGGCCCGCCTTGGGATTCGCGGGCTTCATGACGCGGCCGCCGCGTCGTTGTGGCAACGTCCTCGGTCATGCGTGACCTCGGTCCCCGCAGCTGAAGCGATCGCATCGCTTGGTAAAGAGCGGCGACGACCGACCTGTTTACCTGCTGTAGGTCCGTCCGACGCGACATCCGGCCTGGTGGTCGCGTCGCTCATCAGCCCGCGGCGCGCTTGCGCAGCGCGGGCGGACGTCGCCGTTCGCAAGCCGAAGAAGCGGTGGCCGTTCCAGGCTGTGCCGGTGATCGCCTTGGCGATCTGCGAAAGGCTGGCATAGGACTTGCCATTCCAGCCGAAGCCCTTTTCCAGGACCGTCACCCTTTCCAGTTTGCCCTTCCACTCGCGGACCAACATTGCTCCCGCTCTGAGAGTGGTCCCTTCTCGCGTTGAGGGGATGCGGGCTTCAAACGGACCGTTTTCGGCGGAGTTCGAGAGTTCGGCCTTTCGGCTGGCGAATGACGCGTAGCGTCGCTTTGTCGGGACCGCCGAGTGCGGCGGCCTGGATCCGATACGCCAAGACTCTAGGAGCAGCCAACGTGGCAAATGGGCGGGAGGGGTCCCGC